>NZ_BONV01000008.1 GCF_016862895.1 Planotetraspora kaengkrachanensis
CAGCACGACCTCGCCGGGCTCCCGCCATCGCCCGCGCCAGTAGTCGCCGGCCTCGCCGAGCAGAGCCTGGACCCGTTCCCGTTCCGCCGCCGCGTGGTCCGCGTACGACATCGTGAGGCGGGTGAGCGGCCGCCCGTCGTAGAAGGCGGCCAGGTCGCGGACGAGCACGTCCTTGGACTCGCCGTCGAAGACCAGATGGTGCGCCACGACCACCAGCACGTGGCGGGTGGACGACAACCGGACGAGCGTGAACCGGGCGAGCGGCCCCTTCTCGACGTCGAAGGGGCGCAGGGTCTGGGCGCGCACCAGCGGGGCGAGGTCCTCCGCGGCCGTGACGACGACCTGGGGACGCTCCGCCGGCACCTCGACCGGTATGCCGTCCCGCTCCTCGATCGCGGTCGCGAGGACCGGGTGCCGCCGGACCAGGGCCTCGCACGCCTGGATCAGCGCGCAGGCGTCCAGCGGCCCGTCGAGGGTGATCAGCAGCGGCATGTGATAGGCGGATCCCGCCCGGCCCATCCGCTCGGTGAGCCACATCCCCACCTGGGCGAACGAGGCCTGCCTCAGGTCGGCGCTCATGCCTGTGCCCGCAGTGCGCGCTTGTCGACCTTGCCCCCGCGATTGCGTGGCAGCGACTCCATCCTGGCGATCTCGGAGGGGATCTCGTGCTGGGCCAGCCGGTCGCGCAGGAAGGCCCGGATGTCGGCGTCGGACACCTCGGCCCGCAGGACGACGGCCGCGGCGACGGCCGTGCCGAGGACGTGGTGGGGAAGGCCGTAGGCCGCGGCCTCGACCACCGCGGGATGCTCGTACAGTGCGTTCTCGACCTTCAGGGTCGAGACCTTGAAGGCACCCGACTTGACGACGTCGCCGTCGCGGTCGACCAGGTAGAGATAGCCGTCGTCGTCGAGATACCCCAGGTCTCCCATGCGGATCCAGCCGGCCCGGAAGACCTCGCCGCTGGCCGCGGGGTCGTCGTAGTAGGCGCGGGGCGCGGCGGGTGAGCGCATCCACACCTCGCCGGTCTGGCCGGGCGGGAGGTCCTCACCTTCGGGCGAGGCGATGCGGACGTCTCCGCCCGCGGCCGACCTGCCGACGGAGCGGGGCCGCTCCGGGTCGAAGAGCATGATCGTCTGGGCGGGGGCCGCCTCGGTCGAGGTGTAGTAGTTGGTGATCGTCGCCTTGGGGAACATCCGGGTGAGGCCGGACGCGACCGCCGGTGGAAGGGGCGCGGCGGCCGAGCCGAGCAGCAGGACGCTCGACAGGTCGGGGCCCTCCTGGAGGTTCAGCAACTCGACGGCCATGGCCGGCACGAGGAAGACCGTTCCGGCCCGGTGCCTTTCGATGAGCCCGGCGAACCGCCCCGGAGTGAACCGGGGCAGGGTGACGACGGCGGGGTGCGCGGTCAGCGCGTTGACGAGCATCATCTGCCCGGCGTTGGTGCCGATCGGGAACGCGTGGACCAGGTGCCGGGAGTGGGCGAACGCCCGGCGTCTCGGCTGGGTCCGCGCGCCGAAGGCCAGGTTGGCGTGCGTGGCCGCGACGCCCTTGGCCTTGCCGGTCGTGCCGGACGTGTAGAGGATCTGCGCCATGTCGGTGGGCCTGAGCGCCACCTCCGGCGGCGACGCCGAGCCCTCGGGCGGCGGGCCGTCCCTGCCGGTGAGTGTCACGGACGCCGAGCAGTGTTCCACGATCTGCTCGATCTCCGCGGCGGGCATGCGGTCCGACAGCGGGACGGCCACCGCGCCGGCCTTCAGAACCCCGAGGAACGCCACGGCGTAGTCGATCCAGCCGGAACCGGGAAACACCATCGCGACCCGGTCGCCGCCGCGCACGCCGCGGTTCAGCAGGTCATCGGCCACGGCGTTCGACCGCGCCTGCCATTGCCCGAAGGTCAGTTCTCCGGACCCGTGCACGATCATCGCGACGGTTTCCGGTTCGGAAGCCGCCCGCGCGGCCAAAATGTCGGGAAGGGTGGGCGTTTCGAGCACGCTTCTCAATTGGCTGCCCCCCGAATGGTTCGGATGATTACGGACGACCGACGCGCTAGACCATGCCTTACTGAAAAGGTTGTTTCCAGTTTCCCCAGAGAGCCAGTCTTACATGGGGCACCAACTTGAGACAAGCGATTCCACACTTCGCGCGGACATCACCGCGGACCAATACGGACCAATACGGATTGACCAGCGGGTCTTGAGACTCCGACGGAGCCGTGCAAGACTTACGGCCGTCCACTAATTGCAAACCTTCTTTTCAGTTAGTCACCGACAAGGCCTTCAGCCTGGCCATTTGGTCTGCATTCATCCGACCACATGGGGGATCATCCCGGAAATGCATGCCATCTCAGAGATTCGCGTCCTTATGCGCAGGAACGGTCTTCTTCCCGCGCGAACACCGCCAAGATGAGACCGATCCCCCATGGTCTGGCGAATACCAATGGTCCCGCGAAACCGGCGAACTCGCTGAGCCACCGGCGCCGGGACCGGGGACGGACCCGCTGAGAACGGATCCCTGAGAGCGGAGGCGGAATGCTCAAGGAACGACTGGCGCAACTGGTGTCGGAGGCGTGCGACGGGGAGATCACGGCGGCCGAGGCATTGAGCGCCACCGTCCCCCTGTCCTACCTCGGCGTCACCTCACTGGCCCAGATGCGCCTGATCGACGCGCTCGAGCGCGAGTACGACATCGAGATCGACCTCGCCGACGACGTCACGTTCCTCGACAGCGTCGACGGCCTCGCCGCGTGGGTGTCGGCGGCCCGATGATCACGTTCACGGGGGCACGCGGGGGCACGGCGCCCCTGACCTGGGGCCAGCGGGCCATCTGGGACGCCATCCAGCGGACCGCGCCCGACGACCGCTACTTCAACTTCGGGCGGATCCTCGAGACGCCGCGGGGGGTGCGGCCCGCCTCGATCGCCCACGTGGCCCGGAGCGTCGGCCTGCTCGTCGAGCGGCACGAGGCGCTGCG
Source organism: Planotetraspora kaengkrachanensis (assembly GCF_016862895.1). Taxonomy (GTDB): domain Bacteria; phylum Actinomycetota; class Actinomycetes; order Streptosporangiales; family Streptosporangiaceae; genus Planotetraspora; species Planotetraspora kaengkrachanensis. The sequence continues at coordinate 2,971 of NZ_BONV01000008.1, forward strand.
GACGCTGATCGGGCCCGGCCCGGTACAGGACCTGCGCGAAAGCGGCGAACTGCCCCTCCGGATCGTGGCGGACGCCGACCCCCGTGACGTCCTCGCCGAGTTGTCCGCGACGGTCTTCGACTACGCCGCCGAGTGGCCGCTGCGGGTCGCCCTCGTGACCAGCGGCGACGAGGTCACGCACATCGTGCTCGCGTTCTGCCACCTGGCCGCCGACGGGATCGGCGCGGAGGAGGTCGTCCGCGACCTGCGACTGCTCCTTCTGCGCGGAGGCCTGGGCGGCGGCCCTCCCCCGCAGCCGTTCGACCTCGCGGAATGGCAGACCTCGCCCGCGGGCCGGCGGCAGGCTGCGAGCGCGGCGGCGTTCTGGGAGCGCGAACACCTCAGGATGCCGCCCACGATGTTCCACGTCCTCTCGGGAGCCGCCGAGCATCCGCCCGTCTGGCGGGCCACGCTCACTTCGCCGGCGGCCGACCTGGCCGCCCAGCGCCTGGCCGTACGGCACGGCACGAGCACCTCGACCGTGGTGCTCACCGCGGTCGGGACGCTGGTCGCCGAGGTCACGGGACACGAGACGGTCACCGTGCTGCCCATCGTCAGCAACCGCTTCCGCGCCGCGACGCGCACGGCGGTGACCACGCTGTCGCAGGAGGGGCTGTTCGTCCTCGAAGCGGGCAAGGCCCGGTTCACCGACCTGCTGGCCGCCTCGGGCCCCGCGGTGCTGCGGGCCTACCGCAGCGCCTACCACGACCCGGCCGACCGTGAGCGGGTCGTGGCCGGGGCGGCCCGCGAACGCGGCACCCCGATCCACCCCTACTGCTGCTTCAACGACATGCGCTTCGCCGAGCAGGCGGTCTACCGCGACGAGGAGCTGATCCGCCGGGCGCTGCCCGAGACCTCCGTGTCCTGGCCGCTCAGCCAGGACAAGCTGAACTGCCGTTTCTGCGTGCATCTCGCCGGCGCGGCGCAGATCTCGCTCACCGCCGACACCCGGTGGTTGTCCCGGCCCGACATCGAGCGGTTCCTGCTCGGCCTGGAGAGGATGCTCGTCGAGGCGGCCCTGCGGTGACGGTCCGCGCGCACGCCACCGCCACGTCCTGCGCGCAGGGCGGGGAACTGGGCTTCCGCCTGGACACCGCGGAGCCGGTCGGCGTGACCGTCCACGACGCGACCAGCGACCGGCTCGTCCTGGCCGCCACGGTCCGCGGCCCGTCCTGGACGTTGCGCGTGCCCGCCGACTGGCCGAGTTCGCTCTACCGGGCTCGATTCGTCGCCGGGCCGCCGGAGCCTGACGTGCTCGTCCCCAGGCCCACGGGCGACCTGCCCGGCGTCGGCGCGTCGCCCGACGACGAGGTCTACTTCGTCGTACGGCAGGCCACGCCCGGGGCGACCTCGCCCATCCTGGTGTCCCTCCCGTTCACGACCTGGCAGGCGTACAACCGGGCCGGCGTCCCCGGGGAGAGCCTCTACTGGACCGAGCAGCCCGACCGTGCCTCCCGCGTGACGTTCGACCGGCCTGGAGGCGGACCGCCTCCCGAGGGGTGGGAGGACGGGCTGCTGCGCTGGCTCGCGCCGGCCGGATACACCGTCGAGTACTGCTCCGGCCTCGATCTGGAGCCCGGCCTGCTCGAGGCGTACCGGCTGCTGATCGTCAACGGGCACGACGAGTACTGGTCGGCGGGCATGCGCGACGCCTGTGAGGGGTTCGCCAGGCGCGGCGGGAACATCGCCTTCTTCTCGGGGAACACGTGCTGGTGGCAGATCCGCATGGAGGGCCGCACCATGGTGTGCCATCGCGATCCGCTGACCGACCCTGTGGACGACTCCGCCCTGACGACCGTCGAGTGGTCGAGCGCGCCCGTCTCCCGGCCGGAGAACTCGCTGACCGGGGTCAGCTTCCGCAACGGCGCGGGCACCTGGGGCCGGTCGATGACGCTGATGCGGGAGGAGTCGTACACCGCGAGGTTCGCCGCGCACTGGGTGTTCGAGGGGACGGGCCTGACCGACGGCGACAAGTTCGGGCAGGGCTCGCTCGGCTACGAGACCGACGCGGCCGAGTTCGCCGAGGTGATGGGGGTTCCCCGGGTGACCTGCCGGGACGGCACGCCCTCGACGTTCGTCGTGCTGGCGACTGCCGACCTGCGGCACTGGAGCTCGGGCGGCCAGGGTGGGTGGGCCACGATGGGCGTGTTCTCCCTCGGCCGCGGCACGGTCTTCAACGCGGCCACCGTCAACTGGGGCAACACCATCCACGACCCGGTCGTGGAGCGGATCACGCGCAACGTCGTCGACCGGCTGTCCCGGCCGCCCGAACCCGGCTGGGAGGTCATCGGCCCGGTCGCGGACGTCCGCGCGCTGGCCGGCTGCGGCTCGGCGCTGTACGCCGTGAGCGCCGACGGCGAGCTGCTCACCCGCGAGTTGTGCGGTCAGAACCTGCAGTGGATGCCGATCGGCCGCGCGGGGGGCGTCGTGTGCCTGGACGCCCCGCGTGAGGCCGGCTCCGGCTTCGGCACCGGCCTGTACGGTGTGACCGCCGAGGGCGTGCTCCGCTACCGCGAGGCGTCGCCGGGCCCGGCGACAGGTGCGGTGACGGGCCCGGCGATGGGCGCGGTGACGGGCGCGGCCGGATCAGCGGGATGGGCCGGCAACCGGGGCGAGTGGACCGATCTGGGTGCGGCGCCCGAGGGCACGATCGCCCTCGCCGTCCAGGACGGGACCTTCTTCGCGGCCACCTCGGCGGGCCGCCTGTGGGCGGTGACCTTCGCCGAGCTCGCCGCGTCCCCGCGGGCCGCCTGGCACGACGCCGGAGACTCGGGCGGCGCCGTCTGCCTGAGCGGGAGCAACGGCCGGGTCTACTCCCTGGGGGCCGACCAGCTGCTCCGCTCCCGGCTGCCTTTCCCCGCCCCCGCCGCGTGGTCGTTCCTCGGCGAAGCCCCCGGAGCGGCGGTCCTGACCGCCCACGCGGGGCTGCTCGTCACCGCGGCGAGCGGACAGCCGTTGCGGTGGCGGCCCGCCGCGACCTTCACTGCCCGCTGACCCGGCCCTTCATGACGGGTCGGGAGCGGGATCGCCCGGCTGGACGAAGCCCGACTCGTAGCCGAGGATCACCGCCTGCACGCGGTCGCGGAGGTTCAGCTTGCGCAGCCCGGCCGCGACATGCGTCTTGACGGTCGTCTCCGCGAGGAAGAGGTCGGCCGCGATCTCGGCGTTGGACCGTCCGCGGACGAGCCCGCGGAAGACGTCGAGCTCGCGGGAGGTGAGGGCGGCCAGCCGCGCGGGGACCCCGCCGGTGACGTCCACCGGCGGACGGCGGACGTACCGCTCCACCAGCCGCCTGGTCAGCGACGGGTCCAGCAGGGCCTCGCCGGCCGCGGCCGTGCGGACCGCGTGCAGGAGATGCGCGCGCGGCGACGACTTCAGCAGGAATCCGCTCGCACCGGCGCTGAGCGCCGCGTACAGGTATTCGTCGAGGTCGAAGGTGGTCAGCATGACGACCCTGGCGTCCAGACGCGGGCTGGCGAGTATCCGCCGTGCCGCCTCGAGACCTCCGGTTCCCGGCATCTGCACGTCCAGGAGCACGACGTCCGGCCGGTGGTGCAGCGTCTCCCTGACGGCCGACTCCCCGTCCGCCGTGTCGGCGACGACCTCGATGTCCGGCTGTGCCTCGAGGATCATCCGGAGGCCGGCCCGGACCAGCTCCTGGTCGTCGGCGAGGATCACCCTGATCACGTCGCCACCACACCGGCCGCGCCCCCGGGCCCGGACGGCCGCCGGGCCCCCTCGTTCCCCGGCACGGGCAGGCGGGCGCAGACCCGGAAGCCGGGCCCGTCCGTACGGCGTCCCGCCACGACGTCGCCCCCGAGGGCCTGTGCGCGCTCACGCATTCCGACCAGCCCCAAACCGCTTCCGCCGGACGTCGCACCGGCCACCCCGTCGTCGAGGACCTCGACCCGGATGATCCGGTCCTCGTACTCGACCCGCACGGCCGCATGGGCCGCTCGCGCGTGTTTCATCGTGTTGGTCAACGCCTCCTGGACGATTCGGTACACGACCGTTCGCATGGCCTCATCATCCGGAGGGGTCCCGGTCTGCGCCAGGTCCACCGTGATGCCGGCCGCGCGCACCGGCGCCAGCAGGGTCGCGAGGTCAGCACCGTCACCGGCCTGCCGCAGGACGCCGAGCATCCGGCCGAGGTCGCCGATCGCCGCGCGGCCCGTCACCGCGATCGCGTCGAGGGCCGGCCCCACCCGCTCCGGACTGGCGGCCAGGACCTCTCCGGCCGCCTCGGCCTGCACCACCATGAGGCTCACGCCGTGGGAGATGACGTCGTGCAGGTCGCGGGCGATCCTGGTGCGCTCCTGCGCCGCTGCGATCTCCCGGAGGTGCACCCGCTCGCGTTCGAGCGCGGCCGCGTGCTCGGCCGCCGCGCGCACCTGGGCCGCCCGCTGCCGCGCCAGCCAGCCGAGCAGCCCGGCGCCGCCGAAGTACGCGATGGGGTAGACGACGTTGAACAGGCTGTCCGTGCCCGCGGAGACCTCGCGCACGGCCACCACGGAGGTCGCGGCGGCCAGCATGGGATAGCCGGCCAGGGCCGTGCGGGCGCTGCCGTACCTGGCCAGCGTGAGCGCGGCGAGGACGGCCGCGGCGAACGTCGCGAAGACCGGCACGCCCAGCGTCACGGCCATTTCGGAGATGGCGAGGCTCACGCCGAGCGTGCCGATCAGCGGCCTGCGCCGCAGCAGCGCGACCGAGCCCCCGTTCACCGATGCGGCGACCAGGGCCGGTCCCAGCCATCGGTGGCCCGACGACTCGGCCATCAACTGGACCACGCCGATCCCGCCGAGAGCGAACCCGGCGAGTGGGTAGGCATGCCGCGTCCACCGGCGGGAGCGGCCTAACGCGTCGTCGACCATGATTGCCAAGGCTAACCACGCGCCTTCGCGGGCACCGCCTCCGAACGGCCGATCCACCTCCTCCTCCCGGAGGAGGCGGTCACTTCCCGTGCAGGACGCCCGCCGTTCGGCGCGGCTCCTACCGTTCCGACCCACGACCGCGGCACAGGGCCGTGGGTCCGGGAAGGGAGACATGCGATGACTGACGCGCTGACAACACCGCAGCAGGTCACATCGGTGGAGGACCGCTGGCGTACGGCGTCGCTCTGGGCGGGCCCGGCGGCAGCCGTCTGCGTCGTCCTGATGGCCGTCGCGATCGCCATGACCGGCGGCGACGAGCTCAAGATGGCGACCGCGCCGGCCGCTCTGGGTTCGACCCTCGCGGGACTGGCGGCGCTCGTCCTCATGGGGTTCGGGCTGGTGAGCCTCGCCGTACGCCTCCCCGAGCTGAGGCGTGGCTTCGGTCTGCTGGCGTGGTTCGTGGCGGCGACCGGCACGGCCCTGAACGCCGGTGGGCAGTGGACGCAGCTGTTCGCCCTCCCCGGCCTGGCGCGTTCGGCGCCCGAGCTCGCCGTCAACGGCATCGACACCGTCCAGGCCGGCTACATCGCGTCGTTCCTGGTGCTGGCCCTGGGTGGCGTTCTGCTCGGCATCGCCCTGAAACGAGCCGGCGCGGGCAGACTCGGCTCGATCCTGACGATCATCGGCGGGGTCATGATGGTGGCTCCGCTGCCGGCCAGGTGGACGGTGCTGGCGATCGGCATCTCCGTCCTCGCCCGCCGGCGCTGACCCCCGCTTCGACCTCCCCTTCGACCTCCGCCGCGGCGTGACCGGACGGTCACGCCGCCGGCGATCTCACCGGGCCGCGCCGCCGCCATGGAGACGGACGGCCCTCAGAGGATCACAGGACCGTAGAGGGCTGCGCCGGCGTGCCGGGTCATGGCCCAGTAGCGGTCGCCGTACGACCAGTGCCACCACTCGGTCGGATAGTTCACGAGCCCGGCCGCCTCCAGCGCCACCCCGAGGACCTTGCGGTTCTGCCGGGCGTCCGGGCCGATGCCCGTGGCCGCGGTGTAGCAGGCGCCGTCGCTCTGCTCCGGGTTGGCGTTGACGGCCGTGCCCATGTCGAGCTCCACCCCGTCGTCGTCGCACATGGTGAGGTCGACGGCCGCGCCCGCCGTGTGGGGGGCCACCTCGATCGGGGAGACGTACCGGCTCGCCGCGACATGCAACGCCTCTTCCGACATATCCGGAAAAGTCATGCGCAATTCGGCCTTGTAGTCCTCGAAGTACCGCCGCTGCAGGGAGACCGGCCGATATCCCTCGACCACCACGATGTGGAATCCGCCGGGAAGCCTGCTCTGCGCGTCCTCGAGCCTGGTCAGCACGCCCTGCCTCAGGTGGGCGTAGGCGCCCTCGGGGTCGGCGAGGCGTGGATCGACCCGCAGCCGCCCGCGGACGTCGGCCAGTGGCTCTCCGCATTCGCGTACCGGTATCGACGTCACCCGGGTGTCCGAGATCAGGGTGATTCCAGGGGCGTCCGCCGCCCGCGCGGGACCGTGCGATGAGTCAGGCATGAGGAGCAACCTACCGTCAGACGGTGTCGGAGAAGACCTCCTCCCTGGCTCGCGCCAGGGCCGCGACCATCGCGCCGCGCAGGACGGGATTGCCCTCGACCTGCGTCACCGCGACCGTCGGCCGGCTGGGGCACACCCGGGCGACGGACTCCTCGACCCGGGCCGCGAGCTCCCGCCCTCCGGCCCGGCCGACGTCTCCGCTCAGCACGACGAGACCAGGATCGAGCACGACGGACACGGCGGCGACCCCGACGGCCAGGCGATCGGCCAGATCGTCGAGGAAGGCGTCGTTGCCGGTGGCGAGAGCCGTACGGACCAGGTCCGCGACGTCGGCTCCGGAGGACAGGCCGTGGGCCTGTGCGAGGCCGGTGAGGGCCTCCCCGCCGACCAGGCGCTGGAAGGAGCCCGACTGCGGCTCGGTCACGTCGGTCGGGAGCGGCTCCCCGGGGACGGGCAGCCAGCCGATCTCGCCGGCGCCCCCGGTGATGCCCCGGTGCAGCCGGCCGCCGAGCATGACGCCGAGCCCCTGGCCGATCCCGGCCCACAGGATGGCGAAGTCGGCGACGCCCCGGGCGGCGCCGTGCTCCTGCTCGGCCAGGGCGGCCAGGTTGACGTCGTTCTCGATGATCACGGACCCGCCCAGCAGGGTGCGCAGCCCGGCGAGCACGCCGACGTGCCATGCGGGCAGGTCGAAGGAGTAGCGGATGTCGCCGCTCACGGGATCCACGACGCCGCGGGTACCGATGACGAAGCTGCGCAGCCGGGTCAGCGGGACGTGCGCGGTCTCACAGGCCCGCATGACCGCGCCGTACACCGTCCGGACCGGGTCCCCCGCGTCGGTCGGGTCGACGGTGACCTCGGCGACGACCTTCCCGGTGATGTCGGCCACGCCGGCGGTGACGCTGTCCGGCAGCACCTCCAGACCCGCCACGTAGGCGCTCGAGGGGTTCACGCCGTACAGGGCGGCGTTGGGGCCGCGCCCTCCCGGCCGCTCCCCCGCCGTGGTCACCAGGCCGCGCGTCTCGAGGCGGGACAGCAGCTGACCGGAGGTCACCTTCGACAGGCCGGTGAGCTCTCCCAGTTCCGCCCTGGTCAGCGGGCCGCGGGACAGCAGCAGTTCCAGCGCCGCCCGGTCGTTGATCTGACGGAGCAGCCGAGGTGTTCCCGGTCGTAGAGGCACTGGCTGGCTCCCTCTCGTCACGATCCGCTAACACGGGTTTTTTTAAAGAAACTTTCTTGTTAGTTTAGCGGCAGCCACCCCGGAGGCAAGCGATCAGCATCCGGGATGCCACGAGAGCCGACCGGACGGAATGCGTCATCCAGCAGGTGGAGGCCCGCCGACACCCCGCATGGGCGCACCCCCGACGTGAAGCCGGGAAGGGAGAAACCCATCGTGAAGATCGTGAAGATCGCGGTCGCGACAAGCGTCACCGCCGCACTGGCCCTGGGTCTCGCCGCATGCGGCAGTGACTCCGGAACGACCGAGCCGACCGGCACGCCGGCGGCCTCGGGTCCCAAGTTCGCTGGTCAGACCCTCACGGTCTGGCGGCTCGGCGCGCCCACGGACGTGGCCGACAAGTACATGAATGACCTCAACGCGAAGTTCAAGGAGGTCACCGGCGCCGACGCCAAGGTGCAGTGGATCCCCTGGCCCGACGCGCAGAAGAAGTGGACCGCGGCGCTCGCCGGCGGCGAGGGCCCGGACGTCACCGAGTTCGGCAACGACCAGGTCGCGGCCTGGGTCGCGCAGGACGCGCTGTCGGACATCACCGACGTCGTCAAGGGCGACAGCGAGCTCCAGCAGATCCCGCAGAACCTGTGGAGCTACGAGACGATCGACGGCAAGGTCTACGCGGCTCCGTGGGGCGGTGGCACCCGGGCCGTCCTCTACCGCAAGGACTGGTTCGACAAGCTCGGCATCCAGGCGCCCAAGACCTGGGACGAACTGGTCACCGCGGCCAAGACGATCGTCGACAAGCAGGGGAAGGACGTCGACGGCTTCGCCTTCAACGGCGGGTCCGACGCGAACATGTCCCTGTCCCCCTTCGTCTGGTCGGCGGGCGGCGACTTCGCCTCCTTCGAGGCCGGCAAGTGGGTGGGCAAGCTCACCGAGCCCGGCTTCAAGGAGGGCTTCCAGTTCTACACGGACCTGGTCGCCAAGGACGGCGTCTCCGGCAAGGGCCGCCTGACCCAGAACTCCGTCGACATCGCCCAGCGCTTCGCCGCCGGCAAGGTCGGCATGTACGTCACCGGTGGCTGGGACATCGCGGCCATCAAGGAGCAGAGCAAGGGCAAGATCGACGAGTCCAAGATGGGCTTCTTCTCGCTGCCCAACAAGGACGGCAGCGGTCCGGCCCCGGCCTTCCAGGGCGGCAACGACATCGCCATCTGGAAGGACACCAAGAACGCCGAGCTCGCGGCCGAGTACCTGAAGCTGGCCTCCGGCAAGGAGTTCGGCGTCCGGTACGCCAAGGAGGGCGGCCTGCTCCCGCTCTACCCGGACGCGCTCACCGAGATGGGCACCGACCCGGCGCAGAAGCCCTTCACCGACACCTTCGCGGTGGCCAAGGGCTTCCCGGCCAGCCCCAACTGGGCGGAGGCCAACGACACCAAGGCGGTGCTGCAGAACGCCGCCCGCTCGGTGATCGACGGCAAGAAGACGGTCGACCAGGCTCTGGCGGACGCCAACGGCGAGCTTGAGACGATCCTCAACCAGTAGGCATTGATGGCTCAGACGTCAACCGTCGCCCGGGGCGGAGGAGACCCCTCCGCCCCGGCGCGCCGGCACAGCCCCCGGCCACGACGCAGGACCGGCCTGCCCAACTGGCTGGTCCCCTACGTCCTACTCCTGCCCGGACTCCTGGTCATCGCGGCGCTGCTGCTCTACCCGCTGTACCAGATGGTCGACATGTCCTTCCATCAGGTCGGGCTCCGGCAGATCAGGGCGATCAACCCCACCCCTGCCGAGTTCGTCGGGCTCGACAACTACAACAGCATCTTCGAATCCGACCTCTTCTGGACCTCGCTGCGCAACACCGTGGTCTTCGCGGTCGTCACCGTGGCGCTGACCCTGCTCCTCGGGACGCTCGTCGGCCTGCTGCTCAACAAGCTCGGCCCGAAGATGTCGACGTTCGTCGTCGTCGGCATCATGGCCGCCTGGGCCACCCCGCCGACGGCGCAGGCCGTCGTCTGGAAATGGTTGTTCGACTCCGACGCGGGCGTGGTCAACTGGACGCTGAACCTGCTGCCCGACTGGCTGTCGAACCTGGTGTTCGGCCGGTCGGACTGGAGCGGGCAGCCCTGGTTCAACGACACGATCACGCTCTATCTCGTGCTCATCGTCGCCGTCGTGTGGGCGTCGTTCCCGTTCATCGCGGTGTCGGTGCTCGCGGGACTCAAGAGCATCCCCTCGGAGCTGTACGAGGCGGCGCGGATGGACGGCGCGACCGCGATGTCCACGTTCAGGAAGATCACCTTCCCGCTGCTCAAGCCGGTCTTCTCGGTGCTGGTCGTCCTGTCGACCATCTGGGACTTCAAGGTCTTCACCCAGCTCTACCTGCTTGCGGGCGGCACGGTGAACCGTGACGCGTTCAACCTCTCGCTGTGGAGCTACGCCGAGGCCTTCAGCAGCCCGCCGAAGATGGGACTCGGCGCCGCGATCGCCGTCGTGCTCACGGGCATCCTGCTGGTCATCACCTTCGTTTACGTCCGCAACATCATCAAGACGGAGGACGTGCGATGAGCCCGCTCGCCAGGAAGAGGCTCGGCCGGGTCGCGCTCAACGCGGCCGGCGTCGCGGTGTTCCTGTTCGCCGTCTTCCCCGTCTACTGGATGGTCGCCACCGCCTTCAAGCCGAACGACCAGATCTTCACCACCAGCTTCATCCCGTTCCCCGACCCTCCGTCGATGGACCACGTGTCCCGCGTCTTCACCCAGGGCGTGGCCGGGAACTCCATCTGGCGCTATCTGCTCAACAGCACGATCGTGGCCCTCAGCGCGGTCGTCATCGGCGCGGTCTTCGCACTGCTCGCGGCGACCGCGGTGGCGCGGTTCCGGTTCCGGTTCCGCACCTCGTTCCTCATCCTGCTGCTGATCGTGCAGATGGTGCCCGCAGAGGCGCTGCTGATCCCGCTGTTCACCATGGTCAAGCGGCTCGGCCTGTACGACCAGCTGCTCGGGCTGATCGTCATCAACGTCGGCCTGACACTGCCGTTCTCCGTGTGGATGTTGCGCACGTTCGTCGCGGCGGTGCCGAAGGAGCTGGAGGAGGCGTCCTGGATCGACGGCGCCGGCCGGTTCACCACCTTCTGGCGGGTCCTGTTCCCGCTGGTCGCGCCGGGCCTGGTGGCGACGAGCATCTTCTCGTTCATCACCACGTGGAACGAGTTCGTCTTCGCGCTCACCCTCATCGGCGACCAGGGCAAGTACACGATGCCCGTCGCCCTGCAGTTCTTCGTCGGCCAGCGGTCGACGGACTGGGGCGGCATCATGGCCGCCTCGACCCTGATGACGATTCCGGTCCTCATCTTCTTCCTGCTCGTCCAGCGGCGCATGGTCTCCGGACTCGTCGCGGGCGCAGTCAAGGGATAACACCGCTACGGGCACCCGTACGGCCCCGCCCCACGAAGGCGTGGCCCGTACGGGCATGCCCGCGACATCCGCACCTCCTACAGGTAAGGAGCCGAGACAGCATGTCTGCCTCATCCCGCGATCTCCCTCCGTCAGAGGGGATCGCCGGCTTCTCCGCGAACATCAGCGATCGGGGGCTGCATCGTCTCGCGGCCGGCACGCTGCTCGTCGCCTTCCACGGCACCACCGCCCCCGACTGGGTCCTCCGGGCACTGGAGAACGGCCTGGGGGGCGTCACCCTGTTCGGCTTCAACGTCGCCGACTCCGCTCAGCTCACCGCTCTGACGGGGCAGCTCACGGGTGCCGGGCGCCCGGTCATCTCCCTCGACGAGGAGGGCGGCGACGTCACGCGGCTGGCCTACCACACCGGAAGCCCCTATCCGGGCAACGCGGCGCTCGGGGCCGTCGACGACGTCGAACTGACCGAGGGGGTCTACCACTCCATCGCGTCCGAGTTGGTCCGGTGCGGGGTGAACCTCGACATGGGCCCGGTCGCCGACGTGAACACCGCCGACGACAACCCGGTGATCGGGACCAGGTCCTTCGGGGCGTCACCGGACCTCGTGGCACGGCACACCGTGGCCGCGGTCCGCGGCCTCCAGTCGCTCGGGGTGGCCGCCTGCGTCAAGCACTTCCCCGGTCACGGAGCGACCCGGCAGGACTCCCACCTGGAGATCCCCGTCGTCGACGCCTCCCCCGAGCTGCTGCGGGAGCGTGAGCTCGTCCCGTTCCGCGCGGCGATCGAGGCCGGCACGAAGTCGATCATGACGGCGCACGTCTCCGTCCCGTGGCTCACCGGCGCCGCGCCCGCCACGCTGAGCCCGTCCGCACTGACCCGCCTGCTCCGCGAGGAGATGGCCTACGACGGCGTGGTCGTCACCGACGCGCTCGACATGCATGCGATCACCAAGAGCGTGGGGCTCGGCGGCGGCGCCGTCATGTCGCTGCGGGCGGGCTCGGACCTGCTCTGCCTGGGGCCGTTGCCGACGCCCGACCAGATCCAGGCGATGCTCGCCGAGATCGTGACCGCGGTCTCCGACGGCCGGCTGCCCGCCGCCCGGCTGGAGGAGGCCAACGAGCGCGTAGAGCGGCTGCGGCGCTGGTTCTCCGCGCCGCGTCAGGACGCCGGCGAGGGCAACGTCATCGGCCTCGACGCCGCGCGCCGCGCGGTCTCGCTGACGGGGTCGGCGGCGCCGCTGGTCGACCCGCTCGTGATCGAGGTGGACACTCCGCCGACCATCGCGGTGGGCGACGTGCCGTGGGGGTTCGCGCCCTGGCTGCCCGAGGCGGAGGTCGTCAGGGTGAAGCCCGAGGAGGCCGACGGCGCCACGCTGCTGGGCCGGGCGTCGGGCCGGTCGCTGGTCATCGTCGTCAAGGACGCCCACCGCCATCCGCGCACCCGGTCGTTCGTGTCCGACCTGGTCGCCACGCGCCCCGACGCGGTCGTCGTCGAGATGGGCCTGCCGGTCTGGCGCCCCCAGGCCGCCGCCTACATCGCGACGTACGGCGCCGCCCGGCCCAACGCTCAGGCGGCCGCCGAGTTGCTGACCGCCTGAACCACCACCCGCGGCGCCAGCGGGGGCTGCGCCGCGGGTGGTACCGCCGGCCGTGTGGTCAGCCGTGTGGTCAGCCGTGTGGTCAGGAGGCGAAGATGTCCTCGCGCGCCTGGTCGAGGGCGGCGAGGACGGCGCCCTTCAGCACCGGCCTGCCCGCGACCTCGCTGGTGACGACCTCGGGACGGATCGGGCAGATCCTGGCCACGGCCTCCTCGACGCGGGAGGTCAGGCCGGTTCCCCCCGCCTGCCCCACTTCGCCGGCGAGCACCACGAGCCCGGGGTCGAGCACCACGCACACCGACGCGACGCCGAGCGCGAGCCGGGAGGCGATCTCGTCGAGCAGGCGGTCTCCGCTGGGGCCCGCGGCCACGGCCTGGGTCACGCAGTCGGCCGCGCTCGTCCCCGAGAAGCCGAACTCCCTGGCGAGCTCGGTCACCGCCTCCGCGCTGATCAGCGACTGGAGGCCTCCCGACAGGGACGGCAGCCGGCCCGGAGTGGCCTTGACGTCCTCGGCCAGCGGCACGCCGGGCACGGGGAGGTAGCCGATCTCACCCGCGCTGCCCGAACGGCCGCGGTGCAGCCGCCCGCCGAGCACAACCGCGAGACCGATGCCGCGGCCCACCCACACGAGCACGAAGTCGTCTACCGCCTGGGCGGCCCCCTTGGCCCGCTCGGCGATCGCGGCGAGGTTCACGTCGTTCTCGATCGTGAGGTCCCTGCGCAGGTCCCGGGCCAGCGCCTCGTGGATGCCCTCGTGCCAGTGCGGCAGGTCGAAGGAGAACCGCACGTCCCCGGTGCGCGGATCCACGACGCCCGGAGCGCCGATCACGACGCCGCGCAGGCGCGACAACGCCACCTTGGCGGAACGGCACGCCTTGACCACCGCGTTGTGGACGACGGACACCGGGTCGTCCTGCCCGTCGGGAACGGCCGTGACCTCGGCGACGACCTCGCCGTTGATGTCCGCGATCGCGGCGGTGACCGAGTCGGGCCCGACCTCGAGACCCGCGACGTAGGCGCAGGACGGGATGACCCCGTAGAGAGCCGCGTTCGGCCCGCGGTTGCCCGCCTGCTCCCCGACGACCTCCACCAGACCGCGCTCCTCGAGACGGGCCAGCGTCTGGGAGGCGGTGACCTTCGAAAGCCCGGTCAGCTCACCGATCTGGCCGCGCGTCAGCGGCCCCGAGGCGAGCAACAACTCCAGTGCGGCCCGGTCGTTTATCTCCCGGAGCAGCCTGGGCACGCCAGGACGTCGCTCCATGCTCCTGCTTTCTATCGTCGCCCCCGTGGAACCGGCGCGATCCGCGCCCGCAAATCGTCAACAAAGTTTCCTGCAAGCTTAGCGAGCGGACAAGGCCGTGCAGCGTTCCGTGGCCGCCGCCCCGTCGCTCCCCCGCCCGTACACCCGGAGATCCGCTCACGGGGGCGTGTCCCCGCGGTCCGCCTCGATCGCGCGGACTTCGTCGATGTCGGCCAGCCGGCGCATCCCGTACACGCTGCGCGCCGTGCGGGGGTTGGCGGCCAGGAGCTCCTCGTTGCGGGCGACGAACGACCAGTATCCGGTGGTGAAGGGGCAGGCGTCGGCCCCCGTCCGCCGGTCGGGCCGGTACCGGCAGGCGTGGCAGAAGTCACTCATCCGGTTGATGTACGCCCCCGCGGACGTGTACGGCTTGGTCGCGAGCACGCCACCGTCGGCGTGCTGGGACATGCCGACGACGTTGGGCGTCATCACCCAGTCGTAGCCGTCGACGAAACACCGGTGGAACCAGTCCGTGAGCAGTCCCGGCTCGAACGCCCGCTGGATGGCGTAGTTGCCGAGCACCATCAGCCGGACGATGTGGTGGGCGAACCCGTGGTCGCGGACCTGGCCGAGCGCCCACGACAGGCAGCGCGCCTCCACCGCGTCCGCGTCGAGTTCGGCGAACCACTCGGGGAGCGCGGTGTGGGCGGACAGGCGGTTCTCCCTGCGATAGCCGGGCCCGAGATGCCAGTAGAGATGCCAGATGTAGTCGCGCCACCCGATGAGCTGCCGGATGTAACCCTCGGCGCTCCGCAGCGGCACTCGGCCCTCCTGGTAGGCCCTCTCGGCCTCCCGCACACAGTCCATGGGATCGAGCAGGCCGAGGTTCAGCGCGGGCGACAACAGGCTGTGGGCCATGACCGGGTCGTCCGACGACATCGCGTCCTGGTACGGCCCGAAGCACGGCAACCGGTGGGCGACGAAACGGGCCAGCGCCTCGGCTGCCTCCGCCCGGGTCGCGGGGAAGGAGCGCGGGCCGTCCCTGCCGACGAAGGCGACCACGCCGTCGCGTTCCCAGCGGTCGAGATCCCGCCGGACCTCCTCGTCGATCTCGTCCTCGTCCGGGCGCCACGGCCCCGGCACGCCGAAGCCGCCCCGCGGCGGCGGTTCCCGGTTGTCCGCGTCGAAGTTCCACCGGCCGCCGGCGGGTTCGTCCCCGTCCATCAGCACACCCAGGCGCCGCCGGGCGTCGCGGTAGAAGTCCTCCATGAGCAGCCGGCGGTCGCCCCGCCCTTCTGCCCAGGCCGCGAAGTCCTCCCGCGTCGTGGTGAAGCCACGGGCCGGCAACACGGTCACCCGCGCCCTGCCGGAGACGAAGGCCGCCGCCGCATGGCTGGTCGGGTGGCACACGGTGAGCGGCTCCCCGGCCGCGTCGAGGGCCTCGCCGTACGTGCGGGTCCTGGCGAAGATCACCCGGTCTCCGAGCTCCGCCGCCCGGTGGCGCAGGGCGGACAGGACCAGATGGGCCTTCTGCCGGTGGAAGCGCCTTCGCTCGAGCACCGAGCGGGCCTCCACCAGCAGCACCGGCTGGTCGTCGTCGTCCAGGAAGTGGTCCCCGAGCTGGTCGGCGAACAGCCATCGCCTGTGTCCGGTCCCCATATCTCATGCTAGGCAGGGGGCCGCCGGCGATCTCCGGCGCGTCAGTTGCGAGGTTGCCGTCTAACCAATGCCAACCAGGCGGGATAATCGACTACATGCGACTTTCTGCCCGTGTCGACTACGCCCTCCGTGCCGCCGCCGAGCTCGCCGCCGCAGGCGAGGGCCCCACAACGGTGGGCGAGCTGGCAAAGGGGCAGGAAATGCCCCCCAAATACTTGGAGAACATCCTCCTGCAGATGCGCCGCGCCGGTCTCGTCCGCGGTCAGCGCGGCCCCGAGGGCGGTTATGTGCTGGCCCGCCCCGCGAGCCAGATCTCCCTCGCGGACGTGATCCGGGCGGTCGACGGGCCGCTCGCCAACGTCCGGGGCGAACGGCCGGAGCATGTGGGCTACCTGGGCGCCGCCCAGGCGTTGCAGCAGGTCTGGATCGCTCTTCGGGCCAGTGAGCGGGCCATCCTCGAGGAGGTCACGCTTGAGCAGATCGCCAAGGGTGAGCTGCCCGCGCGGGTGACCGAGCTCTCCTCCGACCCGTCGGCCTGGAACTCGCACACTCCGGTCTGACCACCCGGTTCCCCTTCTCGCAGGTGGCGCGGTGACGCGCCGGAGAGACGGTCCGCATGCCCGAAGGTGACGCGGTCTACCGGACCGCGAAGCGGCTCAGGGAGGCCCTCGACGGGCGGGTGCTGACCCGGTCGGACTTCCGGGTGCCCCGGCATGCCACCGCCGACCTGCGGGGCCGCGCCGTGGTCACGACCGTCTCGCACGGCAAGCATCTGCTCACCCGGGTCCAGGGCGGCGTCACGATCCACACCCATCTGCGGATGGACGGCAGCTGGCGGGTGGTGGCCACGGGGCGTCCCGCCCCGCGCGGCGACGTCGTCCGGCTGATCCTGGCCAACGCTGAGTGGACGGCGCTGGGCGTCAGGCTGGGAATGGTCGATCTCGTTCCCACGGACCGGGAGGATCGGGTCGTCGGCCATCTGGGGCCCGACCTGCTCGGCCCGGACTGGGATCCTGCGCGGGCGGCGTCGAACCTACGGGGGGATCCGGGGCGCACGATCGGGGAGGCGATCCTGGATCAGCGCAATCTGGCGGGGATCGGCACGATCTGGCGGGCCGAGACGCTCTTCGCCGCGCGTCTGTCGCCGTGGCGGACGGTGGAGTCGATTCCACCCACTGATCTGGACTCACTGGTGGCGCTCGCGCGCCAGCTCATGGACGCGAGCAAGGACGCACCGCTACCGGTCACGACGGGCGATCTCCGGCCTGGGCGCTCACTCTTCGTGTACGGCAGGGCCCGCCGCCCCTGCCGCGTCTGCGGGAGCCCGATCAACAGCGGAGAGATGGGGGAACAGCCATACGAACGGTTGATCTTCTGGTGCCGCGTGTGCCAGCCCGGTTAGGCGGCGACCATGTCCTTGACCTCGGGGAAACCATCGAAACCGGACTCGGGGATACCGCCCGGCACGGTCTCGGAAACAGGCAGCCTCTCGTGCTCCGGCACGTCGGCCATGACGGGAGCGGCCTGGAGTTCGGCGAGCGCGAACTGGTCGGACACCTCACGCAACACCTGTGAGAGCGGCACGCCCAGGGCGCCGCAGATCGAGGCGAGCAGCTCCGACGAGGCTTCCTTCTGGCCGCGCTCGACCTCGGACAGGTATCCGAGCGAGACGCGCGCGAGCGTGGAGACCTCGCGAAGGGTGCGATTCTGCCGCACCCTCAGCCGCCGCAGCACGTCACCGAGCAGCTGACGCAGCAGGACCATCTGTCGCTCCCTCCCCAGCGGGGGCGCCTTGACGACGCCTCGCGCGGTGGGTTCATGTCGCCCGTTCTTCGAACGCCCTTCGTACATGCTCCTCGCCGTCATCATCGATTCGCTCGGCCCCTTCGCCGGACGCGTGCCTGACTTGCTCCTCGCCGATGGCTCACGGACCTCACTCACACATCCACCGTACCTGTAGAGGGCAACACCGCGGCAGACCGTGGTGAGCATGTTCGCTGGTGACGTAACGCGGTAATCACCCAGAATGTTCCCCCGTATTTGCCTCCAGCACACCTACGAGCAGGCCCAAAGCCTCCAGACATGTCCCGCTTCGTATCGCTTCGCGATCTCCGTCTAGGCGCAGATCCCGGTGCCAGACGCGGTCTCCGGGGCCCCGCAGGGCGATGTGGACCGTGCCCACCGGCTTGCCGTCCTGAGGATCGGGCCCGGCCACCCCGGTCACCGCCAGCCCGTAATCGGAGCCTGTGAGTTCGCGCACTCCGGCCGCCATCGCCGCGGCGACGCCGGGGTGGACCGCGCCCTCTCTGTCCAGCAGTTCCGGGGGAACCCCGAGCAACGACGCCTTGAGTTCGGTCGCGTAGGCGATGACCCCGCCCCTGAACGCCGCGGACGCCCCCGCCGGGCCGGTCAGTGTCGCGCCGAGCAGGCCGCCCGTCAGGGACTCGGCCACGGAGATCGTGAGGTTCCGCCGGATCAGCGACGCGAGGACCCGCGTGGCGTCGGCCGTCATTCGGACCGCGCCGCCTTGGCCACCCGCCTGAGCCGGATCGCCCGGAACACGTAGTCGGCGCCGGTTCCGACGGTCACGATCAGGGCGAGCCCCAGTGTGATCCACCGGAGCGGGCCGGGGACGCCGGGCAGGATGTACAGGCCGATGGCGACGATCTGCAGCACGGTCTTGATCTTGCCGCCGTAACTCGCCGGGATGACGCCGTGCCGGATCACCATGAAGCGCAGAAGGGTGACGCCGGCCTCCCTTGCGATCACGACGATGGTCACCCACCAGGGGATCTCCCCCAGGATCGACAGGCTGACGAGCGCGGAGCCGATCAGCGCCTTGTCCGCGATGGGATCGGCGATCTTGCCGAAATCGGTGATCAGGGCGTACTTCCTGGCGAGCCACCCGTCGAGCTGGTCGGTGACAGAGGCGACGACGAATACGCCGAGGGCGGCGATCCGCCACCCCTGCCCCTCGACGAACAGGAAGACGATGAAGACGGGGACGATCGCCAGCCGGGCGATGGTCAGCACGTTGGCGATGTTCCACGTGCTGACCCGGCGGATCAGCGGCTCGGCGGCCGCGTGCGCCACAGAGGGGGGCTGAGCCGCCGTAGCGGCTTCCGGCGGGCTCGGGGCGGCGCCGGAGGGGGGTTCGATTCGATCCGTCATGCGCCTGCCTTGATCCGGGCGATCAGGTCAACCCCCTCGGAATCGACGACCACCGCCTGGACGATCTGGCCGGGGATCAGGCCGATGCCCTGAACCGTGACCGAGCCGTCCACCTCGGGCCCCTGATGAGCCGCCCGGCCCTCGTAGCCGCCGTCTCCCAGATCCTCCTCGATCAGGACCTCGAGCTCGGTCCCGATCCGCTCCTCGGCCCGCTGAGCGGTCAGCTCCTCGGCGAGCTCGCTCAGCGCGGCGACGCGCTCGTCGACGACGTCCTGGTCGAGCTTGTCCTCGAAGGAGAACGCCTCGGTGCCCTCCTCGTCGGAGTAGCCGAACACGCCGATCACGTCGAGCCGCGCCTCCTCGAGGAAGGCGGTCAGCTCGTCGAACTGCTCCTGGGTCTCCCCGGGGAAGCCCACGATGAAGTTGGACCGCACGCCCGCCTCCGGCGCGAGCTCGCGGACGCGCTCCAGCAGGTCGAGGAAGCGCCGCGGGTCGCCGAAGCGCCGCATGCGCCGCAGCACCGGACCACTCGCGTGCTGGAAGGACAGGTCGAAGTAGGGCGCGACGCTCTCGGTCGTGGCGATGACCTCCAGGAGGCCGGGCCGCAGCTCGGCGGGCTGGAGGTAGCTGACCCTGACCCGCTCGATCCCCTTGGTCCCGGCGAGCTGCGGCAGCAGCTTCTCCAGGGCCCGCAGGTCGCCCAGGTCCTTGCCGTACGACGTCGAGTTCTCACTGACGAGCACGAGCTCGCGGACTCCCTCGCCGGCCAGCCATTCGGCCTCGGCGAGCAGCTCTTCCGGCCGCCGCGAGACGTACGAGCCGCGGAAGGCCGGGATCGCGCAGAACGTGCACCTGCGGTCGCATCCCGACGCGAGCTTCAGCGCCGCCACCGGTCCGCCGCTCAGGCGCTTCCTGAGCATCCTCGGCCCGCTGGCGGGCGCCAGGCCCTCGGGGAGGACGTCCGGGGCCGTGGCGTGCCCAGGAATGTGCGCGTGCGCGGCGGAGCGGTCCACCGGACTGATCGGCAGCAGCGTCCGCCGGTCGCGCGGCGAGTGCGGCGTCAGCGCCCTGCCCTCGAGCACGTCGTCGAGGCGCGCCCCGATGTCGGTGTAGTCGTCGAAGGAGATCACCGCGGCCTCGGGCAGGGCACCGGCCAACTGCTCGCCGTACCTCTCGGCCATGCAGCCCGCGGCAACCACCTTCGCGCCCGAGTCGGCCGCGGCGAGCAGGGTGTCGATGGAGTCCTTCTTCGCCGAGTCGATGAAGCCGCACGTGTTGACGACGATGACGTCCGGGTCATCGTCGTGCATCTGCCAGCCGGCAGCCTCGAGCCGGGCCGCCAGCTCCTCAGAGTCGACCTCGTTGCGTGCGCAACCCAATGTGACCAGCGATACGGTTCGGCGAGAAGACATGATGAACCTACGGTATCGGGAGTAGGCCCCTAACGGGCACTCGGGATGCCGAGCCCGAATGACCGCCGCACGGTCTGGCCGTCCCTCCCAAGCGTACCGAGGTCCTTGCCGTTGACCTCCAGCCGGACCGCGCCCGCGTCACCGATGACGACCTTCACCTTGTCCTTGGCCGTCCACGTGACCGTCTTCCCCTGCTCGATGGTGCCCTGGAAGAGCCGGTGGTTCTTGGCGTCCCTGACGTTTATCCAAGCGGGCTTCACCGCGGACGCCTTGACCACGACGACGTCACGGCCCACCTGCGGCGCCTTGGCGTGCTGGACCCTGGTGTCGGACGCCCCCACGGGACCCTCCGCCGCCGTCCGGCCCGGCTTCGCGTCCGAACCCCCGAGGAGCCGCACGATCGCGAAGATGACGACGATCGCCAGGGCCACGGCCGCGGCCATCGTCCAGTTCGGAATCCGGCGCCCGTGCTTACCGGGGAAGAGGTTGTTCACGTTGAACACGGTCGCCGCGCGGACAGGGGGGTGCGTGTCGGCGTGGACGTCGTCGTACTCCCGGATGATCGACTCCGGTTCCACCCCCAGATAGCCGGCGATCGCCCTGATGTGCCCGCGCGCGTAGAAGTCGCCCCCACACGCGGAGAAGTCGTCCCGCTCGATGCCTTGAATGATCGTTTCTCGGATATTCGTGCGATCACTGAGCTGGCTAACGGTCAGTTCGGCGTTCTGTCTCGCCTCCGACAGAGCAGCGCCAACACTCATTTGGTCACGCCCCCTCGCCCGAGCTACTTGTCCTACATTGCGTAGTTAATCACATTCAACCAGTAATCGCTACGCAGAGTACAGGCGAGAACACCCAAAGCATTCACCGGCACGCCGTACGGTTCTTCTCACTGACCTCGCAGGTCGGCCAGGAGACCGGGCAGATCGTCGGGTTTGACCATGACCTCGCGGGCCTTGGAGCCCTCGCTCGGTCCGACGACGTTGCGGCTCTCCAGCAGGTCCATCAGTCGTCCCGCCTTGGCGAAGCCGACGCGGAGCTTGCGCTGGAGCATCGACGTCGAGCCGAACTGCGTGGAGACGATCAGCTCGGCGGCCTGGACCAGCAGTTCGAGATCGTCGCCGATCTCCTCGTCGACCTCGCGCTTCGCCGCGGCCGGCGCGGCCACGTCGTCGCGGTACTCGACCTGCATCTGGGCCTTGCAGTGCGCGACGACCTCCGCGATCTCCTTCTCGGAGACGAAGGCGTTCTGCAGCCGGATCGGCTTGCTCGCGCCCATCGGCAGGAAGAGCGCGTCGCCCTGCCCGACCAGCTTCTCCGCGCCGGGCTGGTCGAGGATGACCCGCGAGTCCGCGAGGGACGAGGTGGCGAACGCGAGCCGCGACGGGACGTTGGCCTTGATCAGGCCGGTCACCACGTCGACCGAGGGACGCTGGGTTGCGATGACCAGGTGGATCCCCGCGGCACGCGCGAGCTGGGTGATGCGGACGATCGAGTCCTCGACGTCACGCGGGGCGACCATCATCAGGTCGGCGAGCTCGTCGACGATCACGAGGAGGTAGGGGTAGGGCTGGTAGACCCGCTCGCTGCCGGGCGGCGGCACCAGCTTGCCCGCCCGGACTGCCTTGTTGAAGTCGTCGACGTGCCGGAAGCCGCTGGCGGCGAGGTCGTCGTACCTGCGGTCCATCTCCCCCACGACCCATTCGAGGGCCTCGGCGGCCTTCTTCGGGTTCGTGATGATCGGCGTGATGAGGTGGGGGATGCCCTCGTAGGTGTTGAGCTCGACCCGTTTGGGGTCCACCAGCACCATGCGGACCTCGTCGGGCGTCGACCGCATGAGGATCGAGGAGATCAGGCCGTTGATGCAGGTCGACTTGCCCGCGCCGGTGGCGCCGGCGATGAGGATGTGCGGCATCTTCGCCAGGTTGGCGACGATCGTGCGGCCCTCGACGTCCTTGCCCAGGCCGACGATCATGGGATGGTGGTCGGCCTGCGCCACCTGTGAGCGCAGCACGTCGCCCAGGGACACGAGGTCCTTGTCGGTGTTCGGGATCTCCACCCCGATCGCCGACTTGCCGGGGATCGGGGACAGGATCCGGACGTCAGCCGACTTGACGGCGTAGGCGATGTTCTTGGTGAGGGCGGTGACCTTCTCCACCTTGACCGCGGGCCCGAGCTCGATCTCGTAGCGGGTGACCGTCGGCCCGCGGGTGAACCCGATCACCTGGGCGTCGATGCCGAACTGCTCGAGCACGCTCGTCAGCGCGTTCACCACGACCGTGTTGGCCTTGGTCTGCGGCTTGGGCGCGGTCCCCGAGCGCAGCACCTTCGGGTCGGGCAGCGTGTACGGCCCCGCCTGCGGGGAGAGCACGAGCTGCTCGACCTTGCGCGGCGCCGGCGTGGGGAGGGGCGGCTGCGCGGGCGACTTCGCGGGCTCGGCCTCGACGCCCTCCATCGCCTCCGCGTCGTCGACCAGGCCGGGCACGATCTCCGGGGAGTGGTCCTTCTCCGACAGGACCGGCGTGTCGTAAGGCTTGACGTTGTCGCCGACCTCGGGCTTGCCGTCCGCGGGCTTCTTGCCCCGCTTCCTCGAAGGCGTCGCGGGCTTCGGCTCGCCGCCCTCCTCCGGCCGCTGGAACAGCAGGTGCCTGATCTCGGAGAACCGCTCGGGGATCCGGTGGACGGGAGTGGCCGTGATCACCAGCACCCCGAACCCGGACAGCATGAGCAGGAGCGGGATCGTGATGAACGCGGGCAGGATGCTCGACGGCGGGGCCGACACGATGAACCCCAGCATGCCGCCCGCCGCCGACACCTTGTCCATGCCGTCGGTCGGGCCGCCGGAGGGATAGGGAGTGCCGTGCGCGACGTGCACGACGCCGAGCACGCCGACGAGCAGCGCCGTCCAGCCGATGCCCATCCGGCCGGTCTCCGCGTTCTGGTCGGGATGGCGCAGCAGACGCCACGCGAGCAGCGCGAGCAGGACGGGCACACACCAGGCCAACGACCCGACGACGCCGCGCAGCGCCGCGTCCACGACCAGGGAGACCCCGGTCTTGGTGTCGCGCCAGACCATCGTCGCCAGCACGATCGCGCCCGCGAGCACCGACAGGCCGACGCCGTCGCGCCGGTGCGCGGGATCGAGGTCGCGCGCGCCCTGGCCGAGGGCCCTGGCCGCCCCGCCCATGCCGTGCGCGAGCAGCAGCCACAGGCCGATGACCAGCTTGCCGATCATCAGGAAGACCCAGCTGACGGGATCCTGGCCTGTCGCCACCGCCCGCTTCTGCCCGGGCCGGGAGGACGTCCTGCCCCGGGCCGGTGAGCGCTTCGCGGAAGTCGTGCGGGACCCGGGGCGCGGTGTCGGGCGCTTCCCGGGACCCTTTCCGGACGTACGGGTGGCCATGATGCCGAAGGTACCTGGGCGGCCAGGAGATTTCGGGAAGACTCGCCGAAGGCGGAAACCTCTACACTGGCTGTCGCATAGAGGCGTGGCGGCGTTCCACTACATGGGACATGGGAGAACTCATGGATGTCGTGGTCCTGGGCGAACCCCTGGTGGAGTTCTCGACGGCGGCCTCCCTCGACCGGGCCGACCTGTTCCGCCTTTCGTTCTCCGGTGACGCGCTGAACGCCTCCGTGGCCGCCGCGGCCACCGGCGCGAGCGCCGCCCTGGTGACCCGCGTGGGCGCCGACGAGTTCGGCGAGCGCCTGGTCCGGTTCGCCGCCGGCCACGGCGTCGACACCCGGTGGATGGTCACGGGTGAGGGCTCCACGGGCGCCTACGCCCTGGGCGCGGACCCGACCGGCAGCCGGGCGTTCGTCTACATGCGCGCGGGCAGCGCGGCCTCCCGCATGGATCCCGGCGACGTCGACCGCTCCCCCGCGCCGCAGGCCGGCGTCGTGTTGCTGTCCGGCGTCACCGCGGCCCTGTCGCCGTCGTGCGAGCAGGCCGTACGGCACGCGGCGGCGACCGCCCGGGGCAGGGTCGTCTACGACCCCAACTTCAGGTCGAGACTCACCGATCCCGAGAAGGCGCGGGACGTCCTGGAGGCGGTGGCGCCGCACGCGGCCCTGGTGGTGCCGTCCTGCCCGGGCGACAGTGGCCCGCTGTTCGGCACAGACGATCCGCGGGAGGTGCTCCGCGCCTGCCTCGGCCTCGGCGCGCGGGCCGCCGCGGTGACCATGGGGGCCGAGGGCGTGCTCCTCGGGACCCAGGATGGATCCGTCCTGCACGTTCCCGCCGTCCGCACGGAATCGGTCGTCGACCAGACGGGCGCGGGCGACGCGTTCGCCGGAACGCTCGCGGGCTGGCTGGCCAGGGGCGCCGATCTGGTGCAGGCGGTCCGCGCGGGCACGGCCGCCGCGGCGATCTCCCTGCGCGGTCAGGGCGGGACGGGCCGGGTCGCCACGACGGAGGAGATCGTCGCCCTCATCGGCGAAGCGGCCTGAGCGCCGTGTAGAGCACGGCGGAGATGACGAACCCCACCTCGAACGCGATGTCGCCCACCTCGGGCACCCGTGCGGGCACCAGGCCGACGTACTGCTCCTGGTTGGAGAACAGCCACACCGACAGCACGACGCCCGCCACCATCGCGATCGGGCCGGCCCAGTTCACGTGTCCGGTGTCGAAGAACAGCCGTTCGATGCCGCGGTCGCGGCGCAGGCGGAGGTCGGCGAGCACGACACCGAGCCAGGGGCCGATCCAGTAGGCGATGACCAGGAGGAACGCCTCGTACTTGTGCCCGGCGTCCTCGAGGCCCGACAGCGCCACGAGGAAGCCCGCCACGCCGCAGGCCAGTGCGACGATCGCCCGGCGCAGGCTGAGCGGGAGCCGTACGCCGAGGGCGAGCAGGGACATCGCGCCCGAGTAGACGTTGAGGGCGTTGGCCGAGATCGCGCCCAGGGCGATGGCGAGCAGGGTCAGGTCGGCCACGAGACCGGGCAGGTGACCGGTGAACGCGGTCGTCGGCTGCCCGAGGGCGTCGCCGCCGATGGTCGCGGACGCCGCCCCCACGATTTCGAGGACCACGCACGAGACGAACACGCCGAACCCGGCGGACAGGCCGACGGCCCGCCTGCTCGAGCCGGCGGGAAGGTAGCGGGTGTAGTCGGCGGCGTAGGGGTTCCAGCCGGCCGTGTAACCGAACGTGGCGCCGACGGCCAGCAGGAAGCCGCCCGTCCCTCCCCCGGTCCCCGCGTATCCGGTGTCGGCCTTGCCGAGGATGACGGCCGCGGCGATGAGGAAGATCAGGGCGAGCACGGGAAAGGCGTACCGCTCGAAGGCCTGCACGAGGTTGTGGCCGAAGAACCCGAGCGCCACCATCACGGCGACCACGATGACGAGGCAGAGCCAGCCGGGCAGCCCGGTCAGCGTGTTGAGGGCGAGCGCACCGCTCACGCTGTTGACCGCGAACCAGCCGATGCCGGCCGCCACCGTGTTGAACGCCGAGGGCAGCAGGTTCCCCCAGTAGCCGAACGGCACCCGGCCGAGCACCATCTGCGGCACCCCCGCCGACGGGCCGCGGGCCGACAGCACGCCGTGCGCGACGGCGCCGAGTCCGGTGCCGATCACGGAGGCGAGCACGGCCTGCCAGAAGCTCAGCCCGAAGGCCGCGACCGCCAGCACGCCGAGGAAGACGGTCGCGAACTCGAGGTTGGGCGACATCCACGTCCACAGCAGGTCGAGGGGCTTGCCGTGGCGGTCGGCCAGGGGGATGAGCTCGAGGCCGCCGGGTTCGATCGCGGCGACCCTGTCGCCGTATTCGCCTTCCCGTACGGCCGGCTCGGCTGCGCTCATAGGCTGATCGCCCTCAGTTTCTCGAGCAGGTAGTCGGACGCCCGCACCGGCGGGTAGGCGGCCGTTCCGACGGGCAGCGACTCGACGAGCGCCCCCGGATCGCACTCGTAGAAGTAGATGAGCGAGACGAGTTCCTCGTCGGGCGCGCTCGGGTCGGGCGGCAGGACACGGTGCCGGTTGGAGCACCAGCGGTCTCCCGTCCACCGCGCCAGGAGGTCGCCGATGTTGATCGTGAACGAGTCCTCCGCGTAGGGGGCGTCCACCCATTCACCGTCGGCCCAGACCTGCAGCCCGCCGACGCCCGGCTGGCGGTCGAGGACGGTGACCGTGCCGAAGTCGGTGTGCGGGCCGATCCTGAACTGGCCCGGCTCCGGCTCCCCCACCTGCGACAGCGGCGGATACCTGTTGATGTTCATCGTGTAGGACGGGTGGCCCGCGTGCGAGGTGAAGAAATCCCCCTCGAGATTCAGCGCCTCCGCACAGATGACCAGGAGTTCGTCCGCCAGGGCCCGCATCCTGGCCAGGTAGTCCACGATCAGCGGTTCGAGGTCGGGCACCTCGGCCGGGTACACGTTGGCCGGGAACCAGACGTCGTCGACGGACGGATCGCCGGTCGGGCGGTCGGCGCCCACGGCGAAGGTCTCCTTCAGGTCGGGAGGGGTGGGCGTGCCCTCCGCATAGCCGTTGGCCTCCACGCCCGGGGGCAGCCACCCGCGTTCGCCCACCCTGGCCGCGTAGCGCAGCTTGACGTCCTCCGGCAGCGCGAAGAAGCGTTTCGCCGCCGCCCGCACCCCGGCCCGCAGACCGGGCGGGACCCCATGACCGGTGACGAGCAGGAAGCCCACATCGCGCAGGGCGGCGTCGACCCGGTCGGCGACGGTCCGCCGGTCCGCCGGGCCGCCCCCGAACCAGGGCGTCAGATCGATCGTCGGGACGGTCCGCACGGGGGGCCTCCTCAGTTCGGCGGATCGGTTCGGCTGTTCCAGGGGGCCGGGGTTCAGGGGGGTCAGCGCCCGATGTCCTCGTTCCAGAGCTCGGGACGGGCGGCGATGAACTCGGTCATCAGCTCGACGCACTCCGGGGAGTCGAGGACGCGGACCTCGACGCCGGCCTCCGCCAGCCAGTCGTGCTGCCCCATGAACGTCCGGCACTCGCCGACCACCAGGCGGGAGATGCCGAACTGCCGGATCAGGCCGCTGCAGAACCAGCAGGGCGACAACGTCGTCACCATGGTCGTGCCGCGGTAGGAGCGCAGGCGGCCCGCGTTCCTGAAGGCCGCCGTCTCGCCGTGGACGGAGGGGTCGCCGTCCTGGACCCGGCGGTTGTGGCCCCTTCCGAGCAACCGGCCGTCGGCGGCGAACAGGGCCGCCCCGATCGGGATGCCGCCTTCGGCGTATCCCTTCCGCGCCTCCTCGACGGCGACCGCGAGCATGGCCTGGTCGGCGTCGTCACGTCCGTCTGTCATGTCGGGCCGCCTCTCCGCTCAGCGAAGGGACCGGGACGGGAGGATCACGCGGCCGGGGCCGCGGTGTCCGCCACCTCCACTATCCGCCGCGGCGGCCTCCCGGAGAAGGGTTGCGGACCTCCCAAAAGGCACCGCTGATCGATGGTGCGATCCGCGCAACGCCCCCGACACGAGCTGGGCGTGTTCCCCCACTCAGTACGCGCGGCGTTGCCTGAGGGCCGACCGTTCGATCCGCTCCCGAGCCTCCAGGAGGCACGCGACGATGTCCTTCTCCCTCTCGGCCGTCAGCCGGGGCACGGGAACCGAGCAGCTGATGGCGTCGCGGGGCGGCTCGGTGATGTGCAGGGCGACGCCGAAGCAGCGCAGCCCCTCGGTGTTCTCCTCGCGGTCGACGGCGTAGCCGCGCCTGCGGACCCGGTGGAGGTCGGCGACGAGCTTGTCGTGGTCCACGATCGTGTGCCGGGTCAGCGCGGGGAGCTCGGCGGGCAGCAGGGCGCGTACCTCGTCGTCCTCCCGGGTCGCCAGGACCGCCTTGCCCAGCGAGGTGGTGCTGGCGGGCAGCCGCCTGCCGACCCGCGAGAAGGGCCGCAGATAGTGACGGGAGGCCCGGGTGGCGAGGTAGACCATGTCGAAGTGGTCGAGCCTGGCCAGGTGGACGGTCTCCCCCGTGGTCTCCGCCAGCCAGTCGAGCGCGTCGTGGGCCATCTGCACCAGCGGGTCGCCGTCGATGTAGGTAGCGCCGACGAGCAGCGCCCGCATGCCGATGCGGTAGAGCGTCCCGGTGACGTCGGTCTCGATCCAGCCCAGGTCGACGAGCGTCCGGAGCAGGGCGTGCAGGCTGCTCTTGGGATAGCCGAGCTTTCCCTGGAGGTCGGTGAGGCTGTGCTGCCCCGGATACTGCGCGAAGAAGTCGAGCAGCTCGACCGTCCGCAGCGCCGACTTCACGTGGGGCACCGGTTCCGCCATGTGTACCTCCCTGACCCGCCTGTCCGCCTCCTATTGTGAGCGGGTTCCCCAGGAGGCGACCGCATGGGCGGCGATGTAATCGTGGTCGAGATCGTCGCCCAGCCCGGGAGCGGCGGGCATCCGGACGTTTCCGCCGGTCAGAGGGTCGACGATCGACCGCAGGTGCGGGGGCGCGGTGTCGTAGTCCGTGTGGGGGTGGAGCAGCCCGCGCTCGTACCAGTGCCCGCACGTGGTGGCGCCGATCACGGCCAGCGCCCCCGAGCCGTTGCCGTGGATCTCGCACTCCATCCCGAAAGACTCCGCGAGGTGCACGGCCTTGAGCGCCGGGATGACGCCGCCGGATCCCACCACGCCCACCCGGAGGATGTCGCACGCCCCCGCCGCGACCCACTCGGCGCGGGCCATGTGCTTGCCCCAGGAGGTCTCCGGGCCGAGGATCGGCGTCGCGAGCTGGTCGGCCAGCCACCGGTAGGACTGGACCGACGCCTCCTCCATCGGCTCCTCGTACCAGGCGAAGCCGAGCTCGTCGAGCGCCCGTCCGAGGGTCAGCGCCTCCGACCGTGAGTACCAGTGGTTGCTGTCGAGCATGAGCGCGACGTCCGGCCCCACCGCCTCCCGCACCGCGGTGCACGCCGCGATGTCGCGGGCCACGCCGTACGGCATGGGCGGCATCCAGGTGTGGAGCTTGATGGCGCGGTAGCCGCGGGCCACCAGGTCCTTGGCGAAGGCGGCGTAGTCGTCGGGGGTGGCCAGCCCGCCGGGGATGTCGTCGCCGCACATCGTGCTCGCGTAGGCGGGCACCTCGGACCGGGCTCCGCCGAGCAGCTTCCACACGGGCAGGCCGACGGTGCGCCCCGCCAGGTCCCACAGTGCCTGGTCGGCGGTGCTGAGCGCGCGGTCGGACAGGTTGCCCTGGGCGCCGCGCTGCCGACGGGCGATCCGGTGCCACAGACGCTCGCGCTCGAGGCTGTCCTGCCCGAGGATCGCGGGCCCGATGTGGTTCCTGATCACCGTCTCCCTGACCGTGTCCGGCTGGGTCAGGCAGTGGCCGGTGACGCCGTCGCCGTCGGTGACGGTGAACAGCGCCTCCTGGACCTCGCGCGGCGGTCCGGGATGCCGGTGCCCGTGCCCGTCGACCACGGATCCGGCCACCGTCGTGAACACGGTGACCTCGACGCTTTCGACGACCGCCATGTGCTCGCTTCCTTTCTCGATGCCTCGTGTGGTCGCTCCTGAGGGCCGGTGCGAGGTCAGGGTCGCACCGGCCCCGTCCAGGGGTCAGCCGCCCTGCGCCTTCTTCCATTCGGCCTGGGCGTCGGTGAGCTTCTGCGCCATGGTGTCGAGGAACTCCTGGGGCTTCATCTGCCCGAGCAGGACCTTCTGGAAGAGCGGCTCGGTGTCGGCCTTCGTGATCGAGGAGAACTGCGGCAGGTAGTAGGGCGGGGAGACGACCGCGGTGTTCGGGTCGTTGAGCGCGTCCACCGCCGTCTTGAGGTGCGGCAGGCCCGTCACCCAGGAGTCGCCCTGCGCCTCGGTGTTGGCCGGGATCTGGCCCGTCTGCTGGTTCCAGTAGCTGTTGCTCTCCTTGGAGACCAGGAACTCGACGAACTTCCAGGCGGCGTCCTTGTGCTCGCTGCCCTTGAAGACCGCGAAGCCGTCGACGGGGTTGGCGACGATCGTGCGCTTGCCGGACGCGCCGACCGGCAGCGCGAACGCGCCGACCTTGTCCGCCCCGTGCGCCTTCACCTGGTCGTTGTACGAGCCGAGGTTGTGGTGCATCATCGCGATCTTCCCGGTGCCGAACGCGGCCACCATCTTCGGGAAGTCGTTGGTGACGTCGGCCTCGGGGGTGTCCTTCTTGTACAGGGCCGCCAGCTTGGTCAGGTACTCCACGTTCTTCGGGTCGTTGACCGTGCTCTTGCCCGAGGCGTCGAAGAACTCGGTGACGCCCGAGTAGGCGTACATCTCGGCGAGCACCTGGAAGATCGAGCCCGCGCCGCCGCGGATCGTGTACCCGTACTGGTCGGGGGCCTTGGTGAGCTCGTGCACGTCGGTGAAGAACTCGTCCCACGTCTTCGGCGCCTCGGGGAGCTTGTCCTTGAGGTACCAGACGACGTCGAGGTTGGAGGTGCCGGGAACGAGGTACAGCTTGCCGTCGGGCACGGTGTCGCGGACCGAGTCGAGCATGGGCGCGGCCAGCTTGCCGTTCACCGCGCTCTTGCCGAGCCAGTCGTCGGCGGGCTCCAGCGCCTGCTGGCCGACGAGGTTCGCCAGGTAGGAGGTGGTCACGCCGCCGACGTCCGGGGTGTCCCCGCCGGCGATGGCGGTGTCGTACTTCTGCTGCACCGAGGCGATCGGGATGCCGACGTACTCGACGTGGATCGTCGGGTTGGCCGTCTCGAACCGCTTGATCAGCTCCTGGTAGATCGGGGTGCGGGTGCCGCCGTTGTTGTCCCAGAACGTGATCGTCGTCTTGCCGGACTCCTCCGAGTCCGGGCCGGATCCCGAACCGCAGCCCGCGACCGCGACCGCGAGGACGGCGATCGCCGCCCAGGCCGTTGTTCTCTTCATGGTTCCTCCTGCTGATGGTGGCGGGGGGAGCTATCCCTTGACCGCCCCGGCGCTGATGCCGTGCACGAGATAGCGCTGGACCACTGCGAAGACGCAGACCACGGGAACGGCCGCGACGACGCCCCCGGCCGCGAGCGCCCCGAAGTCGGCGCTGTACTCCCCGATCGTGTAGCTCAGCCCGACGGGGATCGTGAAGCTGTCCTGCCTGCTGACGAACATCAGCGCGAACAGGAAGTTGTTCCACGTGTGGATGAACGCGAACGATCCGACGGCGATCAGCCCGGGCCGCAACTGGGGCAGGACGACGGCGAGGAAGGCCCGCAGCCGGGTGCAGCCGTCGACCATGGCCGCCTCCTCGACCGTGAAGGGCACGGCCGAGATGAATCCGCTCATGAGGATGACCGAGAGCGGCAGGTTGAACACCGTGTCCGCGACGATGAGGCTGCCGAGATTGTTGATCAGCCCGAGCGTCTTGAAGATCGTGAACAGCGGGATGAGCAACATCGCCCCGGGGATGAACTGGGTGCACAGCAGCACGACCATGAACAGGGTCCGGCCCCTGAACCGGTACCTGGACAGGGCGTACCCGCCCATCACGGCGAGCACGGTGGTGGCCAGCAGCGACCAGACGCCCACGATCACGCTGTTGCGGAAGAACACCGCGTAGCCGATGTCGTTCCACACCGTCTCGAAGTGCTCGAAGGTGATCGGCCAGGGCACGGGCGTGGTCGATCCGGCGGGCCGCACCGCGAAGACGAGCATCCAGTAGAAGGGCACGAGGGTGAAGACCAGGTACAGCCCGAGCGGCACGTAGAGCCGCAGGACGCGGCCGGGGTCCCGCTTCGGCCGGGGCCGCCGGTGCGACCGGTCCCCCGAGGCGTGCGCCCGTCCCGCCCGGATCACGACGTCAGTGCTCATGCCGGTCGTCCCGCCTCCTCGCCGGTCATCGGTCCTCCCCGAACCGGCTGAGCCGGAGATAGAGGAGGGAGAAGAACAGCAGGATCACGAACCCCGCCATCGTCAGCGCCGAGCCGTACCCGAAGTCCTTGGAGTCGATGGCGCGCTGCGCCACGTAGAGCGGCAGCGTGGTCGTGACCTGCGCCGGGCCGCCGCCGGTGAGCGTGTAGAGCAGGTCCACGTTGTTGAACTCCCACACGGAGCGCAGCAGCGTGGCCAGCACGATCGCGTCACGCAGGTGGGGCAGCGTCACATGGCGGAAGCGGCGGACGCGGCCGGCGCCGTCGACCGCCGCCGCCTCGTACAGCTCGCCGGGGATGCCCTGGAGACCGGCGAGCAGAAGGATCGCGAAGAACGGCACCCCGCGCCACAACTCCGTCACGACGACGGCGGGGAAGACCGTGTCGAGGTTGCCGAGCACCGCCGTCTCCGGATGGCCGAGGAACCTCAGCACTCCGGTCCCCGGCGTGTAGAGCAGAATCCAGATGCCCGTCGTGAGCACCCCGGAGACCGCCCAGGGAGAGAAGACCAGCGACCGCGCGAGGCCCCTGCCGATGAAACTTTCATTGACGATGAGCGCCAGCGCGAGGCCCAGCAGGAGTTGCAGCCCGATCTCCGCGACGACCCATTTCGCGGTGAATCCCAGGCTCTGCCAGAAGAGCTCGTCTTCGAAGAGCATGCGGCGGAAGTTCTCCAGCCCGGCGAACCCGTCGGCCCACGGCCGGGTCAGGTTGCGATTTTGCAGGCTGTAGTACGCGACGCTGCCGATCGGATAGACGAGGAACGCGGCGATGAGCGCGACCGTCGGCGATATCAGCAGGTACGGCACCGCTCTGCGGCGCAGGGACGACATCGGCACCCACCTCTCCAATGACACATTTCTGAACCGAGTTCACAAACGTGGACGGCCTCAACGGTGATGTTCAGTCAGGGGGTTGTCAAGGAGTCGTGTCCTATTCGAAATGTTTCCGATCGCCGCATTTGTGATTTCGGCGGGATGTCTTGACCGCGGCCCCTGCCGGGCTTACCTTCCGGGTGTTCATGTATATGAATGCCGTCCATAAACATGTCAGGGGTGTCAGTTGTCGTTCGACGGCCTGCTGTTCTTCCCGGTCACACCATGCGACGAGGAGGAGCGGCTCGACCTCGGAGCCTTCCGGCGGCACGTGCGCCAGGGCGTCGAGGCGGGCTGCGGAGCGGTGTTCGCCTGCTGCGGGACGGGCGAGTTCGCCGCGCTGAGCCTGGCCGACTACGCCGCGTGCGTGGCGGCCGCCGTCGAGGAGGCGGACGGCCGGGTGCCCGTGGTCGCCGGCACCGGGTACGGCACCGCGATGGCCCTGGAGTTCGCGGCCGCCGCCGCGGACGCCGGGGCCCAGGGCCTGCTGGCGCTCCCGCCGTACCTCGTCCAGGCCGGCCAGGACGGCCTGCGCCGCCACTACGAGGCGCTCGCCGACGGCAGCCGGCTGCCGATCATCCTGTACCAGAGGGACAACGCCGTCCTTGAGCCGGAGACGGTGGCGGAACTCGCCCGGCACCCCGGGATCATCGGCCTCAAGGACGGCCACGGCGACCTGGACCTGATGCGCCGGATCATCGAGACCGCGCCGTCAGGCCTGCTGTACTTCAACGGCCTGCCGACCGCCGAGACGTCCCAGCGGGCCTACCGGGACCTCGGGGTGGTGCGGTACTCCTCCGCGGTCTTCTGTTTCCTGCCGCACCTGGCGCTCGCCTGCCACGACGCCCTCCGCGACGGACGGGACGACGTCGTGGACCGTCTGATGAAGGAGTTCTATCTGCCTTTCGTCGAGTTGCGGGGCCTCGGCCCCGGATACGCCGTCTCCCTGGTGAAGGCGGGGGTGCGCCTGCGTGGTCAGGACGTGGGACCCGTCCGCCGGCCGCTGGTCGACCCCGGCCCCGAGCACCTGCGCAGGCTCGCGGAGCTGATCGATCGCGGCCTCACCCTGATGGAGGACCTGGAGCGATCCCCGGACCCCGCGTGAGACCGCCGATCGGCGATCGCGGGAGCCGGCCCCGGGCCACCGGAACGGAGTCAGCTCATGCGCAAAACGACCCTCCTCCTGTCGGCCGTCCTGGCGCTCTCGACCGCCGCGCCCGCCGCGCCCGCCGGGGCGGCCACGCACGGCGGCGGCCCCGGTCACGGTGCCGGGCTCGGCCGCCAGACCCTGCCCGCGAAAGACGGATGGGCTTCCGCCGGAACGGGGACGACCGGCGGGGCCGCGGCGCCGCCGGCGAACGTCCACACCGTCACCACCCGGTCGCAGCTCGCGGCGGCGCTCGCCGCTCCCGGCCCCCGGATCATCTACGTCAAAGGCCGCCTCGACAGCGGGAAGAGCTGCGCCGACTACGCCACCGGCGGATACACGCTCGCGGGCTACCTAGCCGCCTACGACCCGGCCGTCTGGGGAAGGGACGCCGAGCCGTCCGGCCCCCTCGAAGAGGCCAGAGCCGCCTCGGCCGCCAACCAGACCGCGCACATCAAGCTGAAGGTGCCGTCGGACACCACGATCGTCGGGCTGCCCGGCGCGACCATCCGGCATCTCAACCTGCACGTCGACAACGCCGACAACGTCATCATCCGCAACATCCGGTTCGAGGACGCCGCCGACTGCTTCCCCCAGTGGGACCCCACGGACGGTGAGACCGGCAACTGGAACTCGCTCTACGACAACATCTCCGTGACCGGCTCGACGCACGTCTGGGTGGACCACAACACCTTCACCGACGGAACCAACCCCGACTCCGCCCAGCCGCTCAACTTCGGCCGGCCGTACCAGGTGCACGACGGCCAGACGGACATCACCAACGGCTCCGACTTCGTGACCGTGTCATGGAACGAGTTCTCCGGCCACGACAAGACCATGCTGATCGGCTCGACGAACAACCCGGCGGCCGATGCCGGGAAGCTCAGCGTGACCGTGCACCACAACCACTTCTCCGACACGCTCCAGCGGCTGCCGCGCGTGCGGTTCGGGAAGGTCCACGTGTACGACAACTACTACGAGGTGCCCGACGCCGCCACGTTCGTGTACGCCATCGGCGTCGGCGTGCAGTCCCAGATCGTCGCGGAGAACAACTACTTCCGGCTGAGTCGCGACGTCGACCCGGCGGGGCTGCTCTACGACTGGGGCGGCACCACCCTCACCGCCCGCGGCAACCTGCTGCGCGTCGGCGGGAAGGAACGGCCGATCGACCTGGTCGGCGTCTACAACGCGGCCCACGACCCCGATCTCGGCGCCGATGCCGGGTGGACGCCGACGCTGCACACCCGGATCGATCCCGCGAGCGCCGTCAGACGCGAGGTGTCCCGCCATGCCGGCGCCGGCCACCTCCCCTAACCCCCGGCCCCCTGGGTGTGATCACCTCACCCTGGGGGGCTGATCACCACATCCTCGGGGTTGATCACCACATCCTCGCGGGGTGATCACTCACCCTCGGGGTGATCATGCACAGGTTCGGGCTCGCCCGCCCCTACCTGCGGATTCATGAAGTGTGATCATGCACGGATTCGGAAGAACGCCCGTTGACCTGCGCCGTCAGTCACCGTGATCATGCATCAGGACAGCCCCGCTCGCGACCTTCCCCGTCACATGCATGCATGATCACGAACCGAGATCGCGCCGGCCAGGTGGCAACTCGGCGAATCCGTGCATGATCACGCGCGCGAGAGGCGCTGGCCAGACCCGCATTGCGCGAATCTGTGCATGATCACGAGCACTCGAGGCACAGGTCGGGCCCGCAGCGTGCGAGCTCGTGCATGATCACACACAAGTGGGGCGCTGGTCGGGCCCGCACGGTGCGAACGCGTGCATGATCACGAACACGCGAGGCTGTGTGAATGGGTGCGCGATCACACCCCAGGGGATCTTGACAACGGCTGGTCATATCGGCAGATTGACAACGTTGTCATCCCGTGGGAGTCATGATGCCCGAGTTGTCACCCGTGTCACGCCGCACCTTTCTGTCGGCCGGTGCCACCCTTCTCGCCTCGTTCGGCGTGGCCGCGACCCTGCCGGACGCCGCCCATGCCGCGTCCGCCTCACCCACCGGGCCCACGCCCGGATCGCCGGGGGCCGACCTCGCCCGCCACCGGCCGGTAACGGTGTCGTCCACGGACTACGCCCCGACGCCGGGCGCCTTCGCCGTGGACGGGCTGCCGCAGGTCGGCGTGCGCGGCAGCGGCTGGCGGGCCGCCCAGGGCGATCCGCAGTGGATCTCGATCGACCTTCAGGCGCCGTGCCACGTCGAGGCCGTCACCCTGGTCTTCGAGGCGACCCTCGAAGACCAGCCGTTCGACGGGAACTACTCCGACACCGACGGCGACGAGATCCGGTCGAGCGCCGCCGTCGCCTACCGGCTCGAGGTCTCGTCCGACGGCCGCGCCTGGCGCACGGTCCACGAGACGGCCGACGGCCGGGGCGGGGTCGAGGAGATCACGCTGACCGAGCCTGTCGTCGCCCGGTGGATCCGCATGACCGCGACCAAACGCTCCAACAGCAACCCGGTGGGCCTCAACGGCTTCCAGGTGTACGGCACGGCCACCGGGCACCGGCCGCCCGCGCGCGGCTGGACCGACTGGAGCGGCGGCGACCGGCCGGCGCCCGCGCTCACCGTCGCCGCCGACGGCACGGTGCCGCTGGAGTCGGGCTGGTCGCTCACCATGGACGACTTCGCCGGCACAGACGACGGCGCCGTCCTGTCCGCAAGAGGCGTCGACGTCCGGTCCTGGCTGCCCGCGACGGTCCCCGGCACGGTCCTCGGGGCGCTCGTCGACCAGGGCCACCTGCCCGATCCGGTGTCCGGCTACAACAACATGCAGATCCCTGAGGCCCTGTCGCGCCACTCCTGGTGGTACCGGCGGCCGTTGCGGCTGCCGAAGGGGCTCGACACCTCGGCCGGCCGGCGGATCTGGCTCGAGTTCGACGGGGTCAACCACGAGGCGACGACCTGGGTGAACGGCGTCCAGGTCGGCACCGTGACGCACCCGTTCGCCCGAGCGGCGTTCGACGTCACGGACGCCCTTCGGGGCCGCGTGGAGCACGTCGTCGCGGTCCGCGTCACCCCGATGCCGCATCCCGGCACGCCGGGCGACAAGGGCGCGGACGGCAACACGTTCCTGCAGTCCGCCCACCACTACCTCGACGCGCCGACGTACCTCGCGGTGTCGGGGTGGGACTGGATGCCCGCCGTGCGCGACCGGGTCACGGGCATCTGGAACCACGTCAGGCTGCGCAGCACGGGCGTGGCCGTCATCGGCGACCCGCACGTCACGACCGCGCTGCCCGGCCTGCCCGACACGCGCACGGCCGAGGTCACCGTCGCCGTGCCCGTGCGCAACGTGGGGAGCACGACGACCGCCGTGACGGTGCGGGCGTCCTTCGGCAAGGTCGACGTCCGTACGACGGTGACCGTCCCCGCAGGCGAGACCGTCACGGTGACGTTCTCGCCGGAGTCGTTCGCCGCGCTCAGGCTGAGGAACCCCGAGCTCTGGTGGCCGAACGGCTACGGTGACCCTCACCTGCACGACCTGCACGTCACGGCGACCGTGCGCGGCGAGGTCAGCGACCGGCGCGACCTCCGGTTCGGTATCCGCGAGTTCGCCTACGACTGGGACCAGCCCATCGTCGTGTCGCCGCCGGGGAAGCCGCCGCTGGAGTTCACCGACGGCCGCGCGCCGCAGACGGTCACGTTCGACCGGCAGCACGCCCGGCATGTCCGCATCCAGGCCGGTAAGCGCGCGACCGGCTGGGGAGTGTCGATGTGGTCCCTGTCGGTGGCGGACGGGGACGGCGCGGACCTGGCCCTTCGCAAGACGGCCACGGCCTCCTCGACGGACGGTAACGGGCCGGGCAACGCCGTCGACGGCGACGCCGGGACCCGCTGGGCGTCCGCGTACCAGGACGACCAATGGATCCAGGTCGACCTCGGCGCCGCGGTGGACTTCGACCGGGTGACCATCGTGTGGGAGCAGGCGTACGCACTGGACTACCGCGTGCAGGTCTCCGCGGACGGCGACGCCTGGACCGACGTGAAGTCGGTGACGAACGACACCCCGATCGGCAACACCGCGGTCCAGGTCGAGACGTTCCCGCCGCAGACCGCGCGCCATGTGCGCATCCAGGCCGGCAAGCGCGCGAGCCAGTGGGGCGTCTCGATGTGGACGCTCTCGGTGCAGCGGCAGGCCGACCCGACCGTCGACCTGGCACTGAACAAGACCGCGACCTCGTCCACGTCGGAGAACGACACCAACGTGGCCGGCAACGCCGTGGACGGCAATCCGCGCACCCGCTGGGCGTCGGCGTACCAGGACGACCAGTGGATCCAGGTCGACCTCGGCGCCCCGGTCGACTTCGACCAGGTCACCATCGCCTGGGAGCAGGCGTACGCCCGCGACTTCGTCATCCAGGTCTCCGACGACGGGGACAGGTGGACCGACGTGAAGTCGGTGAACAACGCCGTCCGCCAGCTGAAGATCAGCGTGAACGGCGTGCCGGTGTTCTGCCGGGGCGGCAACTGGGGCTGGGACGAGCTGCTGCGCCGGGTGCTTCCGCACCGGCTGGCGGACACCGTCGAGATGCACCGCGACATGAACTTCACGATGATCCGCAACTGGCTGGGCAGCAGCAACCGGGAGGAGCTCTACCAGGCCTGCGACGAGCAGGGCATCCTCGTGTGGAACGACTTCTGGCAGGCGGGGCAGTTCCTGCCGAACCCGCCCGGCTACGTCGACATCGCCGCCGACACGATCCGGCGCTTCCGGCACCATCCGAGCATCGTGGTGTGGTGCGGCGCCAACGAGGGCGACCCGCCCCCGATCGTCGACGCGGGGCTGAAGCAGGCGGTCGCCGACTTGCACCCCGAGATCCTCTACATCCCGAACTCCGCGGGCGGCATCGTCAGCGGCCACGGGCCGTACCGCTGGATCGACCCGCCGGCCTACAACGACAAGAACACCTACGACACGGGCGCCTTCGGCTTCCACACCGAGATCGGCATGCCGGTCGTCCCGGTGGTGGAGAGCATGCGCAACCTCGTCGGCGACGAGCCCGGCTGGCCGATCGGCGAGGTGTGGAACTACCACGACTGGTCGACCATCGGGAACCAGCACACCGACACCTACCTGGCCGCGATCGACGACCGGCTCGGCGCATCCGCCTCGCTCGAGGAGTTCGCCACGCGGGCGCAGTTCGTCAACTACGAGAGTCACCGCGCCATGTTCGAGGCGTGGAACGCCAACCTGTGGCAGGACGCAACCGCCCTGCTGCTGTGGATGTCGCATCCCGCCTGGCACAGCACGGTGTGGCAGACGTACGACTACGACCTTGACGTGAACGGCGCCTACTACGGCGCGCGCAAGGGCTGCGAGCCGTTGCACGTGCAGGCCGACCCCGGCACGTGGCAGGTCCGCGTCGTGAACCACACGACCGCGGCGCTCACCGGCGCCACGGTCACCGCGAGGCTCTACGACCTGGACGGCAGGCAGCTGGGCAAGGCCCAGAGCGGGCGGGTGGACGTCGGCACGTCGTCGACGTCGGCCGTCTTCACGCTCGCCGCGCCGGACGGGGTCCCGCTGCACCTGGTCCGCCTCGAACTGCGCGACGGCCGCGACCGTCTGCTGTCGGAGAACACCTACTGGCGGTACGAGCAGGCACAGGACATGCGGGCGCTCACCGGCATGCCGCGCACCCGCCTGTCGGTGTCGGCCACGGGTCCGCGCTCGTCCGGCGGGCGTGACGCGCTCACCGCGACGGTCGCCAACCGGGGCCGCGCGGTCGCCGCTCTGGTCCGGCTGAGCGTGCGCGACTCCCACGGCGACCGGGTGCTGCCCGCGCGGTACGACGACAACTACTTCTGGCTGCTGCCCGGCGAGACGCGCCGGGTGGAGGTCTCGTGGCCGTCACACGCGGACCGGCATGGGATCCACGTGTCGGCGCACGCCTACAACTCGGCCGCCGGCTAACAGTCCGCGCTCTTCTCCCCGGTCCGCCGGGACCGGGGAGAAGAGCGCCGGGGACGGCCGTCAGACGCGCAGGCGGCCGTCCACCCGCTGGGGGACGCCGAGCGGGTTGCCGTCCTGCAACTCGGGCGGCAGCAGGGCGGCTGGCCAGTCCTGGTAGGCGACAGGGACCAGCCACCGCCTGATCGCGGCCGCGCCCACCGACGTGTGGGCGGAGGCGGTGGACGCGGGCCAGGGTCCGCCGTGGTGCATGGCCCAGGTGACGGCGACCCCGGTCGGCCAGCCGTTCCAGATGAGGCGTCCCGCGAGCCGCTGGAGGACCTGCACGACGGCCCCGACGGCCCCGGCGTCCTCGGCTTCCGGTCCGGCGTGCACGGTCGCCGTCAGCGAGCCGGGCAACCGCGGAAGTACGGCAGACAGATCGGACGGATCACGATATTTCACGACTATCGCGGCAGGGCCGAAGCACTCCTCCCCCAGTTCGGGCAGCCCGTCGGCGAACGCCTCCAGCGAAGCGGTGAAGACCTGGGGCGTCACCGCGTCCGGCGCCGCTCCTGCGGCACCGGTCGCCAGCCTGGCCACTTCCGGTCGTGCGGCCAGCAGGTCGACCGCGCGGAGGTACCCGTCATGGATCTTGGCGGTGAGCATCCGACCGCCGGTGGTCGCGGCGACCGCGTCCCCGATCTCCCGCTCGAACCCTCCGACTTCGGGCACGAAGACCAGGCCGGGGTTGGTGCAGAACTGCCCGACGCCCAGCGTCAGCGACGCGGCGAACCCCGCCGCCACGGTGGCCGGGTCCGCCGAGGGCAGCACGATCACCGGGTTGACGCTGCCGAGCTCCCCGTAGAAGGGGATCGGGTCCGGCCGCTGGTCGATCAGCCTCCTGACGGCGGTGCCGCCCGCGAGCGATCCGGTGAAGCCGACCGCCGTCACGAGCGGATGCCGGACCAGCGGCCCGCCCGCCTCGAACCCGTGGACGAGCCCGAGGAGGCCGGGATCAGGAAGGGCCTGCCGTACCACCGAGGCGGTCAGGTCGGAGGTCCGCGGGTGGCCTTCGTGCGCCTTGACCACGACGGCGCATCCCGCCGCGAGGGCAGAGACCGTGTCGCCGCCCGCCACCGAGAAGGCGAACGGGAAGTTGCTCGCCGCGAACACCGCCACGACCCCGATCGGCCGGTTCATCCGCCGTACGTCGGGGCGGGGAGGCGTGGCCTGTGGATCCGCGTGGTCGATGACGGCCTCGGCCGCGCCTCCGTCCCGCAGGACCTCGGCGAACAGCCGGAACTGCGAGGCGGTCCGCCCGATCTCGCCGCGCAGCCGCACCTCTCCGAGGTGGGTCTCCGCGTCAGCGACCGGCCACAGCTCGTCCGCGTGCTTCAGCAGCGCGTCGGCGACGCCCTCGAGGATGGTCGCGCGCTCCGCGGCCGGGATGGCCCGCCACTTCGCCCCCGCCTCCTCGGCCCGTTCCACCGCCGTGTCGATACCGGTCATGTCAGTTCTCCCGGGTGAGGTTGTCGGCGTCGAGCGCCGGTCCGCAGAAACGCCCGCCGAGCAGCGCGTGCTCGATGCTCTCCGGATCGGGCTCGCCCAGCTCCGCGACGAGGCCCGGCGCGTGGACCTCGGCGTCGTCCTTGGGCTCGTAGCCGATGGCCCGGCCCTCCTCGAGCGACCACCAGCCACGGGTGTTGGCGGACACGCCCCAGACCACGTGGTAGCCGTCGGCGGCCAGCGACGCCTCGACCAGCCGGGCGCAGTCGTCGGGCGACAGCCAGGTGGACAACATGCGCAGGTCCCTCGGCCGCTCGAAGCACGACCCGATGCGCAGGCACGTCACGGCCATGCCGTACCTGTCGTGGTAGAGGGAGCCGAGCGCCTCCTTCGCCACCTTGCTGACGCCGTAGTAGGTGTCCGGGCGCGGGAACAGATAGTCGGGCGCCTCGGCCTCCCGGGGATGGAAGCCGACGGCGTGGTTGCTGCTCGCCAGCACGACGTGCCGGACGCCGGCCTTCCTCGCGGCCTCGAGCACCACGTACGTGCCGTTGATGTTGGCGTCCAGGATGTCCTGCCAGGGTTGTTCCACGCTGTGCCCGCCGAGGTGCAGGACGGCGTCGACGCCGTCCATCGCCTCCTTCATGGCCGCCGGATCGGTCACGTCGGCCGTGATCGCCTCCTCGCCCGCACCGGGCTCGACCGCGACGAGGTCGAGCAGGCGCACGACCCGCCCCTCGCGGGCCAGCCGCGGGCGCAGGAGGGTGCCGACGCCGCCGGCGGCTCCCGTCATGAGAATTCGCATGGTTCTCCCGTCCGACGTCGACTCCGCCGCGCCACGGCCACGTCGGCCCGTCGCGGCGGCGTCTCCCGTTGTCTCCGCCTGCCAGATATCAGCATTTATGTCCGCTTATTTGGGGAATCTTGACACCGTTAGTACCGATTCTTACAGTTGCCGACGGTGGTTCACAATCCTGACCCTGATTCATATATATGAACCACCTCGGCAGCAGCCGGTTACCAAGATTGCGTGGATTGATGCGTCTCGAAGGTGTCTTGTTCTTCCCGGTCACTCCTTTCACCGCCGACGGCGCACTCGACGAGGGGGCGCTGCGCCGGCATGTCGAGGACGGCGTGCGCGCGGGCGCCGGAGGGGTCTTCGCGGCCTGCGGCACCGGCGAGTTCCATGCCCTCAGCCTGGACGAGTACGAACGCGTGGTGCGGATCGCCGTCGAGGCGACGTCGGGGCGCGTCCCCGTGTTCACGGGCGCCGGCGGGCCGTTGCCGTTCGCGCGGGCGTGCGCGGAGGCCGCCGCCCGGGCCGGCGCGGACGGCCTGCTGGTGTTCCCGCCGTACCTGGTGTCCGCTCCCCCCTCGGGCCTGGTGGAATACGTCCGCCGGGTCTGCACGGCCACGGACCTCCCGGCGATCGTCTACCAGCGCGGCAACGCGGTGTTCACCCCCGAGGCGGCAGCCGAGCTCGCGCTGGAGCCCACCATCGTGGGATTCAAGGACGGCCTCGGCGACCTCGACCGGCTGCAGCGGATCGTCCTGGCCGTACGGCAGGTCGCCGGCCGCGACTTCGCCTTCTTCAACGGCATGCCGACGGCGGAGATGACCGTCCCCGCCTACCGGGGACTCGGGGTGGATCTCTACTCCTCCGCCGCCTTCTGCTTCGTTCCCGAGGTCGCGCTCGCCTTCCGCCGGGCGGTCACCGAAGGGGACGAGGCCCTGACGCGGCGATTGCTCGCCGAGTTCTACCGCCCTCTCGTCGAGCTCCGCGATCTCGTACCCGGGTACGCCGTCGCCCTGGTCAAGGCGGGCGTCACGCTGCGCGGGCTCGACGTGGGCGGGGTGCGGCCGCCGCTGGTCGACGCGGCGGCCCGCCACGTCGACCGGCTGGAACGCCTCATCAAGAGGGGATTGGAGATCGTCGCATGCTGATCCGCGAGGTCGTCGTCACACCGGTCGCCTTCAGGGACCCCCCTCTCCTCAACGCCGCGGGCGTGCACGAGCCCTGGGCGCTGCGCACGATCGTCGAGGTGGTCACCGACGAGGGCGTCACGGGCCTGGGCGAGACCTACGGCGACCTCGACCACCTGGCCAAGACGCGGACGGCCGCACGGGCGCTGACCGGGCTCGACGCCTACGACCGCAACGCCGTGTACACGGCAGTGGCCGCGTCCGTCGGCGCCGACGTCGTGACCGACGCGCACGGGCTGACCGGGGCCGCCACCCTGGAGAAGACCGTCGACCGGGTGTTCTCCCCGTTCGAGGTGGCCTGCCTCGACGTCCTGGGCAAGGCCGCCGGACGGCCCGTCGCCGACCTGCTGGGCGGCAGGGTCAGGGACGCCGTGCCGTACAGCGCGTATCTCTTCTATAAGTGGGCCGGGCACCCCGACGGGCCCGACGACGCGTTCGGTGCGGCGCTCGACCCCGACGGGCTCGTCGAGCAGGCCCGCCTGCTGGTCGGCCGGTACGGCTTCCGCTCGATCAAGGTGAAGGGCGGGGTGTTCCCTCCCGCCGAGGAGATCGAGGCCGTGCTGGCCCTGCGCCAGGCCTTCCCCGAGCACCCCCTGCGGCTCGACCCGAACGCGGCCTGGAGCGTGGACACCTCGATCGAGGTCGGCCGGGCGCTCGACGGCGTCCTGGAATACCTGGAGGACCCCACCGGCGGCATCGACGGGATGGCGGCCGTCGCGCCGCACGTCCCGATGCCCCTGGCGACGAACATGTGCGTGGTCACGCCTGAGCACCTCCCCCCGGCGATCCGGCAGGGGGCGATCGGCGTGCTGCTCCTCGACCACCACTACTGGGGCGGGCTCGTGAAGTCCTCCCACATCGCCACGTTGTGCACGACCTTCGGCATCGAGCTGTCCATGCACTCCAACTCCCATCTGGGGATCAGCCTGGCCGCGATGACCCACCTGGCGGCCGCCACACCGGCGGTCACCCACGCCTGCGACACCCACACCCCGTGGCAGGACGGACAGGACGTGGTGGCGCCCGGCGCGCTGCGATTCGTGGACGGAGCCGTACCGGTGCCGGACGGCCCGGGGCTCGGCGTCGAACTCGACCGCGACGCCCTCGCGGTCATGAACGAGCAGTATGAGAAGTGCGGGGTACGCTCCCGCGACGACACGTCGTACATGAAGCGCTTCCACCCGACCTTCTCCCCCCGGAGGCCACGCTGGTGAACGTCATCTACGCCTATCCCTGGGACCTCGTCGGCGACGGCGCCGCCGCCGGACGCCTCAGGGCGCTCGGCGCCGACGCCGTGGCGCTTGCCGCCTCCTACCACACGACCAGGGCGGCCACCCCCCTGCATCCGGCTCATCGCCTGGTCGACGCCCTGCACTCCGCCTGTTACGTCCCGGTGCGGGAGGAGGCGTGGCAGGGCCGGCGGCTGGTCCCCGGCAGGCCCTCCTGGATGACGTCCGCCGACCCGTACGGCGAGGCCCGCGACGCCCTGCGGGCCGAGGGCCTCGCGGTCCACGCCTGGACGGTGCTCACGCACAATTCGCTGCTCGGCTCGGCCAACCCCGACCTCGTCGTCAGGAACGCCTTCGGAGAGCTCTACCGGTACGCGCTGTGCCCGGCCTCCGGCGACGTGCGCGAGT
This sequence comes from Planotetraspora kaengkrachanensis, assembly GCF_016862895.1. Taxonomy (GTDB): domain Bacteria; phylum Actinomycetota; class Actinomycetes; order Streptosporangiales; family Streptosporangiaceae; genus Planotetraspora; species Planotetraspora kaengkrachanensis. Next base: position 47,943 of record NZ_BONV01000008.1, read on the forward strand.
ACTGCAGGACGCTGGTCCACGAGATCGTGGAGCTCGGTGAGCCCGACGCGCTGATCCTGGAGGCGTGCGGCGCGCTCGGCTTCCGCCACGGCGGCCACCACGAGAAGACAGACGGGGCCGACTGGTCGGCCGCCCAGCTCGCCCTGCTGTCCCTGTGCTTCTGCGCGGCGTGCGTCCTCCGCTACGAGTCGGCCGGCCTCGACGTCACCGTGCTGCGCTCGAGGGTGCGGGCGGCCGTCGACCGCGACCCCCGCTCCGTGACGTCGGTCGACGAGGCCCTCGGCGACCTGGCGGACGCCGTACGGGATCTGCGGACGGGGCTGGCGGGCGAGTTGCGCGACCTGCTCCTCGCGGAGGCCCGGTCGGTACGGCCGGGCCTGCCCGTCACCCTGCATGCGAGCGCCGACCCGTGGGCGACCGGGCCCTTCGCGACCGTGCCCGCCGGAGTGGACGCCGACGTGCTCGTGGGCAACTGCTGGAACGCCCTCGAGGTCGACGAGGCCGGCCTGCGCGCACTCGGCCGGCTCGGCCCCCGCGTCGGCGCCTACCTGCTCGCGCTCGCGCCGCGGCCGGCGGACGCGGAGGCCCTGTCGTGGCTGGCCGACGCCTACACCGCGGCCGGAGCCGAGGAGATCCACTGGTATCACGGCGGTCTCGCCTCGGCCGCCCGCCTGGAGGCGATCTCCGCGACCATCGCCCGGTGAGCGACAATCTCTGTCATGCGGTTCGGCATCCTCGGCCAGACAGAGGTCTGGCTCGAGCACGGGCGCCCGGTCCCCGTCGGAGGACCGGGCCTTCGCGCGCTTCTCGGACTGCTGCTCCTCGGTGCGGGACGAGTGGTCACCGGCGAGCGTCTGATCGACGGCCTCTACGGCGCCGAGCCTCCGGCGAACGCGACCAACGCCCTCCAGGCCCAGGTCTCCCGGTTACGCCAGCAGTTCGGAGACCTCGTGGTGCGGCACCCGGCCGGCTACCGGCTCGCCGTCGACCCCGACGACGTGGACGCGCTCCGCTTCGAACGGCTGGCGGCCGAGGGACGGCGCGCCCTGTCGTCCGGCGACCATCACGCGGCGGCCCGGCTCCTGCGTGAGGCGCTTGGCCTGTGGCGCGGCCCGGCCCTCGCCGACGTCCCCGACGCGCCGTTCGCCGCGACGGAGGCTGCGCGGCTGGAAGAGCTGCGCCTGGACGCGGCGGAGGACCTCGCGGACGCGGCGCTCGCGCTCGGCGAGCACCGCGATCTCCTGCCCGAGCTGCAGCAGCGGGTCACGGCCCATCCGCTGCGCGAACGATCAATCGGCCAGCTCATGCGAGCGCTGTACTCCGGCGGCCGGCAGGCGGAGGCGCTGGCCGCCTTCGAGGACACGCGGCGCCGGCTCGCCGACGAACTCGGCGCCGACCCCTCGGCGGAACTGTCCGCGATCCACCTGGCGGTGCTCCGCTCCGACCCCTCCCTGTCCCCCGCCACGGCGGCACGCCGGTCGATGCCGGCCCAGCTCACGACGATGGTCGGACGTGCGGAGGAGCTGCGGCTCATCGACGCCCTGCTCGACGAGGCACGGCTCGTCACCCTCACCGGGCCCGGCGGCACCGGCAAGACCCGGCTCGCGGCCGAGGCGGCGGCGCGCAGGCCCGGCGGCGTCTGCTTCGTCGAGCTGGCGCCGCTCGGCGACGGGACGGACGTGCCCCAGACCGTCCTCGCCGCGCTCGGCCTCCAGGAGACCGGCCTGCTGGCCGGCTCCGCTCCAGGGCGGCAGGCGGCGCCACCCGACCCGCTCGCCCGGCTCGTCGCCGCCCTCAGCGACCGCCCGCCGCTGCTCGTGCTGGACAACTGCGAACACGTCGTGGAGGAGACCGCCAGGCTCGCCGACCGGCTGCTGGCCGCCTGCCCGTCTCTGCGCGTCCTGGCCACCAGCCGCGAGGCGCTCGGCATCACCGGCGAACGGCTCGTCCCCGTTCCCCCGCTGGCCCTTCCCCCCTCGGGCGGCGCCGGCCACGCCCTCTCCTACCCGGCGGTCGAACTGTTCGTGGAGCGCGCCCGCGCCGTACGGCCCGGCTTCGAACTCGACGCGTCGATCACCGAGGACGTCCTGCGCGTCTGCCGCGCGCTCGACGGGCTGCCGCTCGCCATCGAACTGGCCGCCGCCCGGCTGCGCTCGATGAGCGCCACCGAGATCGCCACCCGGCTCGGAGTGGCCGTGGGGACCGGCGCGGAGACGACGCCGGAGCCCGGGGACGGCTCTCCCGCCGACCGTTTCGCCCTGTTGTCACGCGGCAGCCGTACCGCTCAGCCGCGGCATCGGACACTGCGCGCGGTGGTCGAGTGGAGCTGGAACCTGCTCGACGACACCGAGCGCGCGCTCGCGCGACGCCTGACGGTCTTCGTCGGCGGAGCGACCCTGAACGGGGCCGAGCAGGTGTGCGGCGTGCCGGGCACCGACGGCGTGCTCGCCTCTCTCGTGGAGAAGTCCCTGGTCGAGGTGGTCGGCGACCGCTATCGCATGCTCGACACCATCAGGGCGTTCTGCGCGGAGCGGCTCGTGGAGGCGGGCGAGGAGGAACGGCTGCACGACGCGCACTCCGCGTACCTCCTCCGGTTCGCGGAGACCGCGGACGTCCATCTGCGGCGGTCCGAGCAGTTGGACTGGCTTCGCCGGCTGGACGACGAACACGACAACCTGCACGCGGCCGTACGCAGGGCGGCCCGCTCGGGTGACACTGCCCGCGCGCTGCGCCTGTTGTCCGCCTCGACCGGATACTGGCTCCTTCGCGGCCTGCGGAGCGAGGCCACCGGACTGGCGAGAGACCTGCTGGCGCGGATCGGCCCGCAGGTCCCGGACGGGCTCGACGAGGAGTACGCACTGTCCGCGCTCTTCGTCGTGTGGGGCGACGGTCACGACGCCGGGCTCGGCCCCTCCATGGAGACCGCCCTCCGGATGGTCGACGGCCTGCCGACGGTTCCCCGCCAGCCGTACGTCTACATGGTGCGCGCGATCGTGGGCGGCCCGCCGGAACGGGGCACGGTCCTCGAGGTCCCGCCCGGCCTGCTCGACGCGGATCCGTGGGTGAGCGCGCTCGTCAACTTCGGCAGCGCGTTCCTCCAGGCCTTCAACGGGCGGCTCCAGGAGGCCGAGCACCAGGTCGTCGCGTCGGTGGCCGCGGTCAGGGCCGTCGGCGACAGGTGGCTGCTGGTGACCATGTTGTCGGCCCTCGCCGACCTGGTCACCCTGCGAGGCGACTACGGCGAGGTCGAGGCGATCTGCAACGAGGCCCTGGAGTTCGCCGAGCAACTGGGCGCCGTGCTGGACGTGGCCGAGATCCTGTCCCGCCGGGCCGGTGGACGGGTCCGGATCGGCGACGACGCCGGAGCCCGGGCCGACTACGAGCGCGCCGCCGCACTGGCCCGCCGGGCGGGAGCGCCGGAGATCCTCGCCATCGCGCATCTGGGGCTCGGCGAGATGGCCCGCCTGCACGGAGACCTCGGCGTGGCGCGTGCGCTGTTCGAGAAGGCGCTGGCGGAGTGCACCGCGGACTCCTACGCCGCCGAGGAGGCACGAGTACGCCTGTTCCTGGCCCTCGGCTGGATCGCGCAGATGGGGAACGACGCCGCGGAGGCCCTCGCCTGGCACCGGCGCGCGCTCGCCACGGTGGTCAGCGACCGCGACCTCTCCCTGGCGGCCCGGGTCGCGGAGGGGCTCGCGGGTGTCGCCCTGCTCCACGATGACGGCGAGCGGGCGGCCCTGCTGCTCGGTGTCGGCACGGCCCTTCGGGGCTCGGCGCCCATCGGAGATCCCGACGCGGCCAGGGTCGTCGCCCGCTGCCGCGCCCTCCTCGGCGACGGCGTCTACGACGACGTCTACGAACGCGGCACGCGACTGACGGCCGAACGCATGACCGCGGTCACCGACGCCCCCGAGCCCGCGTTGACCGTTCTCGCACGGCACCTGTCAGCGTTCGGTGGCTGACTCGTCAGCGCTCCCGGACACGCTGACGGCATGAACGACACCCGTAAATGGGGCACGCTCGTGATCGCCTGCCTCGCCATGTTGCTGTTGTCCATCGACCTCACGGTGTTGCACCTCGCCGTGCCCAAGCTGGTCGTGAGCCTGAACCCGTCGGCGACCCAGTTGCTCTGGATCGCCGACATCTACGGCTTCGCGCTGGCCGGCCTGCTGGTGACCATGGGCAACGTCGGCGACCGGATCGGCAGGAAACGGCTGCTGCTCATCGGCACGGTCGCCTTCGGCGCGGCCTCCGTCGTGACGGCCTACGCGCCGAATCCCGGCCTGCTCATCGCGGCCCGGGCCCTGCTGGGCGTCGCCGGGGCGACCATCATGCCGTCGACGTTGTCGCTCATCCGCAACGTCTTCACCGACCCCCGGCAGCGGACCACCGCCGTCGGCGTCTGGAGCAGCGTCTCGGCCATCGGCTTCGCCCTCGGGCCGATCATCGGCGGTGCGCTGCTTGACGTGTTCTGGTGGGGATCGGTCTTCCTCATCAACGTGCCGGTCGTCGCGATCATCCTCGTCGCCGGGTTGCTCGTGCTGCCGGAGTCGCGCAACCCCCGCCCGGGCCGGATCGACCCGGTCAGCGTCCCGCTCTCGGTGATCGGGGTGCTCGGGCTGGTGTACGCCCTGAAGGAGGCCGCCTACCACGGGGTCGCCGAGGTCTCCGTCGCCGTCTCCGCCGTCGTCGGCCTCACCGCGCTCGTCGTGTTCGTCCGCCGGCAGACGAAGCTCGCCGAACCGCTCATCGACGTGCGGCTCTTCCGCCGTCGTTCGTTCTCCGCGGCGGTCGGCGCGGAACTCGTCGCCATGTTCGCCCTGCTGGCCATGTCGCTCGTCTTCGCGCAGTACTTCCAGCTGGTCGCCGGCTGGACCCCGCTCATGGCCGGGCTCGCGGGCATGCCGGGCGGGCTGGCCGGCGGCGCCGGCGGCGCCCTCGCCGGACCGCTCGTCCAGAAGATCGGGCGTGGGCCGGTCGTCGCCCTCGGCATGCTTCTGGTCGCCGTCGGGTTCACGCTGTTCAGCCGGATCGGGGTCGAGGTCAGCTACCCCTATCTCCTCGTCGCCATGATCATCCAGGGGGTGGGCATCGGCTTCACCTTCGCCGTCACCAACGACACCGTGCTGGCGACGGCGCCGAAGGAGCGGGCCGGGGCCGCGGGGGCCATCTCCGAGACCGCCCACGAGATCGGCGGCGCGCTGGGGATCGCCGTTCTCGGCAGCGTGCTCAACAGCGCCTACCGCAACGGGATCGACGTCCCGACCGGGGTGCCCGCCGCGGCGGACGGCCAGATCCGCGACACCCTCGGCGGGGCGATCGAGGCGGCCGCCACGCTGCCCCGTGACGTGGCCGCGGCCGTCACGGGCGCGGCCAAGCAGGCGTTCGTGGGCGGCATCCAGGTCACCGTGCTGACGGCCGCGGGGATCCTCGTCTGCCTCGCGGTCGCGACCCTGTTCGCGCTGCGCGGGGTGCCCAAGGTGATCCCCGAGCACGAGGAGCCCGCCGAGCCCGCCGCCGTCAGGTGACGAGTGACAACCACGGGGTGTGCGCGCCGCCGAAGGGGCCGGACGCACGCCCCACGGCGTCCATCAGCCAGGCGGCCGACAGCTCCGCCTGGCTGATGACATCGTCCGGATAGGCGTACCGCACCTGGTGCTCGGCGAACTCGTCCTCGTCGTCCAGGTGAAGCCGGCCGTCCCTGAACCGGATGACGTCGAGGTCGAGGTCGAGCATGGTCACCTCGTCACCGTGCCACCGCGGCACGGACGTGACGTCGCAGTAGATCTCCATCTCGTGCGGGGCCGCGTAGAACACGGCGGTCCACCACGCGTCGCGGGGGAACAGGCCCACGAACGCGTGCACCCACGTCACCGGCGGACGATGTCCCCTCCGGGCCACGGTCCCCGCGGGACAGCCGACCCACACCCCGTGTTCGTCCTCGCCGAGCAGCCGCCCGGCGTGGTTCCAGTGCAGGCCGCCCCCGTACTTGCGGTAGACGACCCGCACCCCGTCCGCGCTCACCTCAGACATGGGCGGCACGCTATGTCAGCGCCGTTGTGAGGCGCAACGGCGTCCGCCGTGCGGGGCCACACCGGAGTGCGGCCCCGGCGGGACTAGACCTCGACGATCACCGGAATGATCATCGGGCGGCGACGGTAGGTGTCGCTGACCCAGCGGCCCACGGTACGGCGCACCGTGCGGCGGATCTGCATGATGTCGGCCACCCCGGCGGCGGCGACCTCCTGGAGAGCGATCTCGATCTGCGGGATGACCGCGTCGAACGCCTCCGGGTCGATGCCGGACCCACGCGCGGTGATCTCCGGTCCGCCCGCCAGCTTCCCCGTGGTGGAGTCGACCACGATGACGATGGAGATGAACCCCTCGTCGCCGAGGATGCGCCGGTCCTTCAGCGCCACGTCGGTGATGTCGCCGACCGATGTGCCGTCGACGAACACGTAGCCGCAGGGCACCGCGCCGACGATGGAGGCCTTGCCGTCGACCAGGTCGACGACCACTCCGTCCTCGGCGATCACGATGTTCTCCTGCGGGACCCCCGTGAGGCTCGCCAGGTGCGCGTGCGCCCGCAGGTGGCGCCACTCGCCGTGCACCGGCATGAAGTTGGACGGCTGGGTGAGGTTCAGCACGTAGAGGAGCTCGCCCGCCGCCGCGTGACCCGACACGTGGACGCGCGCGTTGCCCTTGTGGATGACCTTCGCGCCCCAGCGCGTGAGCCCGTTGATGACCTTGTTGACCGCGGTCTCGTTGCCGGGGACCAGCGAGGACGCCAGCAGAACGGTGTCACCCGCCGCGATACGGATCGGGTGGTCCCGGTTGGCCATCCGCGACAGCGCCGCCATCGGCTCGCCCTGGGATCCGGTGCAGATCAGCACCACGTCCTCCGGCGGCCACTCCTCGATCTCCCTGGAGTCGACCAGCAGCCCGGCGGGGATCTTCAGGTAACCGAGGTCGCGGGCCACGCCCATGTTGCGGACCATCGATCTGCCGATGAGGGCCACCTTGCGCCCGTGCGCCTCCGCCGCGTCCATGACCTGCTGGACCCGGTGGATGTGCGAGGCGAAGCTCGCCACGATGATGCGCTTGTCGGCCGTGCGGAACACGTCGTCGATGACCGGCGCGATCTCTCGCTCGCTCGTGACGAAGCCGGGCACCTCCGCGTTGGTCGAGTCCGACATCAGCAGGTCGACGCCCTCGGCCCCGAGCCGGGCGAAGCCGCCGAGGTCGGTCAGCCGCCCGTCCATCGGCAACTGGTCCATCTTGAAGTCGCCGGTGTGCAGCACGATTCCCGCGGGCGTGCGGACTGCCACCGCCAGTGCGTCCGGGATCGAGTGGTTCACCGCGAAGAACTCGCACTCGAACGGCCCGAACCGGCGCCGCTCCCCCTCGATGACCTCGGCCTTGACCGGCTGGATCCGGTGCTCGGCCAGCTTGCTCTCGATCAGGCCCAGGGTCAGCCGCGACCCGACCAGCGGAATGTCGACCCGCTCGCGCAGCAGGTACGGCACGGCGCCGATGTGGTCCTCGTGCGCGTGGGTCAGCACGACCGCCTCGACGTCGTCCAGGCGATCCCTGATGTAGTCGAAGTCGGGCAGGATCAGGTCGATGCCCGGCTGGTCGGGCTCGGGGAACAGCACCCCGCAGTCGACGATGAGAAGACGGCCTTCGAACTCGAAGACCGCCATGTTGCGGCCGATCTCCCCCAGACCACCGAGCGCGACGATGCGCAGGCCGTTCTCGGGCACCGGCGGCGGCGGCGCGAGTTCAGGATGCGGGTGACTCATGAGAGCTCCCCCCCGCGCTCGTCCCGGTGGCTATCTCTGGTATTTCGCTCGCTCATTCGGCTCCATATGACTCACGGATTATGGACAACGTGCTGAACGCCGCGACCCGGGGAAGGGGACGTGGCGCAAGGGCCGGGGGCTGGCTCCGGCCGAAGACGACGGGGCGCGGCACCACGAGGGCCGCGCGGTGCGGGACGTGACGCGTCCCGCACGGCTCAGCTGTCAGCAAGTTTGAGACCTCCGGCGATGAGGTCTTCGCGCAGCAGGGTGACCTGCTCGTGGGTGGCGTCCACCAGCGGCGGCCGGACGAAGCCGGCGTCCTGGCCGGCCAGCTTCAACGCGGCCTTCACCATGATCGCACCCTGGGTCCGCTGCATGACGCCGGTGACCACCGGCAGCAACTGACGGTGGACGGCGAGCGCGCCCGCCACGTCGCCGGAGCCGTACAGGTCGATCATCGAGGCCAGCTCGGCGCCCACGACATGGCCGACGACGCTGACGGCGCCGGCCGCGCCCACCGACAGCCAGGGCAGGTTGAGCAGGTCGTCGCCGGAGTAGAACACCAGGTCCGTCGTGGCCATGACCTGGGACCCCGCGAACAGGTCGCCCTTGGCGTCCTTGACGGCGACGATGCGGGGATGCCGCGCGAGCCGTACCAGGGTCTCGGTCTGGATCGGGACGCCGGTGCGGCCGGGGATGTCGTACAACATCACGGGAAGCTCGGTCGCGTCGGCCACCGCCGTGAAGTGGCGGACCAGACCCTCCTGCGGAGGCTTGTTGTAGTAAGGGGTCACCACCAGCAACCCGTGCGCCCCGGCACGCTCCGCGGCGCGGGCGAGCTCCACACTGTGGCGGGTGTCGTTGGTGCCCGCGCCGGCGACCACGCTCGCGCGGTCACCCACGGCTTCCACGACCGCTCGCAGGATGCGGTCCTTCTCCTCGTCCGTGGTGGTGGGGGACTCCCCCGTGGTTCCACTGACGATGAGACCGTCATTGCGTTGCTCGTCCACCAGGTAGGTGGCGAGGCGCTGGACACCCTCGTAGTCGACCGCGCCGTCGGAGGTGAACGGCGTGACCATCGCAGTGAGCATGCGGCCGAAGGGGGCGTCGGAGGTTCCAGTTGGCGATGCCATAGACGGAACGCTACCTGGATCCCGACATGCCCGTGGACCCCGCCACCCCGTTATGCCGAAGTCATCGCCGCCCTCGCGACACGCGGGACGAAGACGGGCGATCCACATCATGTCCGGGCAACGAAAGAGACCGCCGATATGTGCTCGGGGGTACACACATCAGCGGCCTCTACCGGAGAATCGCCGCGTCTTACGCGGGCGTTACACGCTACTGGTGAGAATTTTTCCGAAGCCCGCCGCGGACCGCCGGACGCTCAGCGCGCCTGCCCAAGAATCAGCCTCATCCATAGATCTTCCATGCGGGCCGTGATGAGTCGTTCGGTTTCGTGGGCGATCTGAGCGTCGCCTTCGCGAATCGTCCGCCGGATGAACATCAGCCCACCCGCGTGGCACAGCTCGTAGATCGTCGACTTGCAGTCGCAGGTATGTCTGCGGACCCGTACGTGGTCGCAGCGCCGCGTGTCCTTCAACCACCTGATCTTCACGTGCTCCGGCTGGAGCGGGGCGACGTGGATGCCGTGGTACGGCGACTCTGCCTCGGCCGGTCGGCGGGCACGGGTCTTGGCCGAGCCGCGGACCTTCGCCGATGCGCTCCGGGGAGCCGACGCGCCGCGGGGAACGGGACGGCTGCGGCCCTGCTCTCCCGACGGACGTGCGCCGCCGGTGATCACGTCGAGATTGCGCGAAGAATCCTGAAATTGGGGACCTGACCGTGGAGCACCACATTGGGCCATTGGGCCACCTTTCGGCTGGCAAAGTTGGAGCCACAGGCGAGCTTCATTACTCAGGGTTGTCTGGCGAATACGCCAAGATTGGGGTTCCGCCCAGCCCCCGAGGGATGGATTGATGGCCAACTCTGATCCGGTTTACCTGCGCGTAGTCGAGGACCTCCGCCGTCAGATCGTCGATGGCACGCTTCCGCCAGGAGCTCCGATCCCTTCGCGGCATCAGATCACCAGGAAGTACAGCGTCGGCGAGACCGCCGCACGGCACGCACTGCGCGTGCTGGCCCAGGAGGGTCTGATCGTCGGACGGGTGGGCTCGGGCCACCGGGTCCGCGAGAAGCCCACGCTGCTGCCGTCCTACCGCAGCCGCGTCCCCGAACCCCACACCCCCTTCGCCATGGACATGCAGGCCGGCGGCCGGCAGCCGAGCTGGAACTGGCGAAGCGAGCTCGCCGAGGCGCCGCCGGAGATCGCGCAACGCCTGCAGCTCAGCCAGTGGAGCCCCGTGATCAGGATCCGCTTCGTCTACCGCGGCGACGGCAAGCCGATGCAGCTGGCGACGTCCTACGAGCTGATCGAGTTCGGCCAGAGCCAGGCCCCGGAAGAGGGCACCTCCGAGCGCAGGAGCACGGTGTCGCGCATGGCGGCGAACGGCACCAAGATCACGGAGATCAGTGAGAGCGTTCACGTGCGGGTGCCGCAACCGACCGAGAGCGACCTGCTCGAGCTCCCCGCAGGAGTTCAGGTCCTGCACGTCGAGCGAACCCACTGGGCCGCGGACCGCCCGGTCGAGACCAGTGACATCGTGATCCCGGGCGACAAGTTCCGCCTGGTCTACGGAATTCCCGTCTCCCTGTGACTGTCGGTGACCGCTGGTACAACCATTCCGGATCCCCCCTCCGGAGGTGCCGATGCGCGTCAAGGACCTGCCCCCGGCCGACCAGCCTCGTGAACGACTCCTGAGCTCGGGTGCGACGGCCCTGGCCGATCGAGAGCTGCTCGCCCTGCTGCTCGGCTCGGGCAGCAGGGGCGTCAGCGCCGTCGAGCTCGCCTCCCAGCTCATCGCCCACTGCGGCGATCTCGGCGAGCTCTCCCGCTCCGAAGCACACCGCCTGCTGGCGGTGCCCGGCGTGGGGCCCGCCAAGGCCGCGCGCATCGCGGCCGCGTTCCATCTCATGCGTCGGGCGCAGGCCGAGCCGGAGCGGCTCCGCGTCCGCTGCTCGGCCGACGTCGCGACGGTGGCCGCGCCGCTCCTCCACGGCTGTCCCCGCGAGAAGCTCGTGATCGTGATCTGCGACCCCCGCGGCGCCGTGATCAGGCGGACCGTGATCAGCGAGGGCGGCACCGACCACACCTCCGCGCCGGTCCGCGACATCGTGACCACCGTCCTCGTCTCCGGCGGGGCCGCCTTCGCGCTCGCGCACAACCACCCCAGCGGTTCGCTCGAGCCGAGCGCGGCCGATCTCGAGGTCACCGCCCGGCTCAGCGAGGCCGCGGAGACCGTCGACCTGCGGTTCCTCGACCATGTGATCGTCACCGACGCGGCCTGGCGCAGGATCGCCCTTCCCTCTGACACGGATCGAAGATACGTCTAGTTGTATGCTCCTGTCTAGTGGAATAGTTCGGTCTAAATAGACATAGCCCTACGAGAGGCCCCGTTCCGGGTCGCCTATCTTTCGAGCGTGCTCGACCACGACGGTGACACTCATCTATACGTGCAGATCGCCGAGATCATCCGGCAGCAGATCCTGCGCGGCGACCTCGCACCCGGACACGCCGTGCCGAGCGAGGCGACGATCCAGAGCGAGTACGGCGTGGCGAGGACCACGGCCCGGCGGGCGTTCCACCTGCTGCGCGAGGAAGGCCTGATCTACACGGTGCAGGGAGAGGGCACGTTCGTCGGCCCTTCGAGCAAGGCGGCGCGGGAGCCGCGCAGGATCCCCCTGTACCGGCAGATCGCGAACGATCTCGTCGACCGCATCCGCAGTGGAGATCTGCGCCCCCGCCGTCCCGTCCCGAGTGAGACCACGCTGGTCCAGCAGTACGACGTGGCGCGCGAGACCGCGCGCAAGGCGATCGCGGTCCTGCGCGAGGAGGGCTGGATCTACACGGTCCCGCAACGGGGCAGCTTCGTCTCCCCCGAGGACGAGCAGCCCCGCCCGTAGTCCCTCGACCGGCCGGATGCTCCGGGGATCGCGCCCGCCGCTCTCCGCCCGACCGGTTCCCGGAACCGCCCGGGGTCAGCCGATCAGCTGGAGCGCCCGAGCGGCCAGTCCCTCCGGGGCGGTGGCCGGCGAACCGGCGTCGAACGGCGGCTCGGGGGCGTACTCGATGGCCAGCTGGACGGCCTGCGCCGTCGTCACGTCGCCGAGACGGGCAAGCAGGGTCAGCGCCATGTCGATGCCGGAAGAGACGCCCGCCGCCGTGACGATCTTCCCGTCCACGACGACGCGCTCGCTGACGGGCTCGGCCCCGAAAACGGCGAGCTGTTCCAGCCACCCCCAGTGGGTGGTCGCCCGCCGGCCCGTGAGCAGGCCCGCAGCCCCCAGCAGGAACGCGCCGCTGCAGACGGACGTCGTCCAGGCGGTGTGTTCGTGCGTTTCCGCGATCCAGGCGATCAGATCCGCGTCGTTCAGCGCCTCCGTCGTGCCGGGCCCACCGGGAACGACGATCATCTCCGGGCGGGGGACGTCCCTGAATGACGCCGTCGCCGTCAGGCCGAGACTTCCCCGGTCGTCGACGACCGGCCCCGGGCGCGCGGCCACGAAGGTGACCGTGCAGCCCGGCGCGAACGCCATCACCGTGTACGGCCCGACGGCGTCGAGGGCGGTGAAGCGGGGGTAGAGGGGGATGGCGACGTGCACGGTCGGTTCTCCTTCGATTGGAACCGGCGACGGTAGTCGCCGGGTGAGATGCGCCAGTGGCGGCGGAACACGCGGTAGAGGGTCTCCGGCGCGCCGAGCCCGGACTCCCTCGCGACCCGGTCCAGCGGGTGGGCGGTGACCTCGAGCAGCCTCCGGGCGGTGTCCGCCCTGCTGCGCTCGACGTACCTGCCGGGTGACATGCCGGTCTGCTCGGTGAAGATTCGGGAGAAGTGGCGCTCGCTCATCCCGGCACGACGTGCGAGGGCGGCCACGCTGAGATCCTCAGCCGGGTTGGCGTCGATGAAGGCCTGGAGCGCCCGGAGCGGCTCCAGGCGTGGGACGACGGCGTGCATGGCCGTGCTGAACTGGCTCTGCCCTCCGGGTCTGTGCAGGTAGACCACGAGCCCGCACGCGATGTCCCGCGCGAGCGCGTGGCCGTGGTCCTCCGCCACGAGGGCGAGGGCGAGGTCCACTCCGGCGGTGACTCCGGCGGAGGTCCACACGTCGCCGTCCTTGACGTAGATGGGGTCGGCGTCCACCTCGACCTCGGGATAGCCGGCGTCCAGTTCGGAGGCCGTCAGCCAGTGCGTGGTCGCGCGCCTGCCGTCGAGCAGCCCGGCCTCGGCCAGGAGGAAGGCGCCGCTGCACACCGAGGCGACCCTGCGTGAGACGGAGGCCAGACGGGTGATCCCCCTGACGAGGTCCCGATCACGCCGCTGCTTCTGCGCGGACAGGCCGCCCACGATCATGAGCGTGTCGATCGGCCCCTCGATCCGGTCGAGCGGGGTCTGCACGACGGTCGCGATCCCGTTCTGCGCCACCACCTGACCGGACCGCACGGCGGTCACCTCGACGCGGTAGCCGTACTCGGCCGCGAGCAGCCTCGCGGTGTCGAACACGTCCGCCGGCCCGGCCAGGTCGAGCAGCTGAAATCCGTCGAAGACCACGATCACGACGCGTCGTTCCATGCCGTCCATCGTGGCCAGCAGGACGGCATGGCGTCCACGACACGTGTATTGCAGATCACGCCACGAGCGCGCCCGGACCGGGTCAGAACACGGGGATGATGTCCTCGGGGTCGATCACGTCGACCGCGACGCCCTCGATGTCCAGCTCGGGGATCGCGGGGAACTCGATGCCCCACCGTTCGACGATCACCCGGACGCGCGCCATGGCGACCCGCCAGTTCTCCGCCTGGTCCTCGTAGGACAACACGCCGAGCCCGGCCTCCCGCGCGTGGTCCATGAGCACCCGGTGGTTGTGCAGGAAGTACGGCGGGATCTCCCAGAAGCCCTCCGGCGGCTCCCAGAGGATCATCGACAGGAACACGAAGCCGGCGCGGAGTTGCCTGGTGATGAGGCCGCGCACGTCATCGGTGAGCCCCGGCCACTCGTTCTCGAGGATCGTCATGCAGATCTGCAGGTGGCGCGACTCGTCCCGGCCGATCTTGTGGAACATCTCGGAGAACACCGGGTGGGCGGTCGCGGAGGCCATCCCCCGGAACAGCGTCGAGGCGGCCATCTCCCCCATCATGAAGCTGGTGAAGAGCACGGCCAGCGAGTACTTCCCCACGGCGGCGTTGTAGCCCGTCCAGTAACGGCCGCCGTTGTGGTATAGCCAGCCGATGTTGTTGTGCGCGGCGCGCTCCAGGTCGGTGGACGGCTGCCAGTCGAGCGGACCGCCCGGCCACAGGCGGGCGATCGACCGCTGGCAGCACTCCTCGTGGTTCATCTCGTCCCGGGTGATCGAGAAGAAGCACTTGCGGACGGGATCCTCCTCGTGCTTCTCGAACGCCTGGATCGTCGCACGCGCGAAGACGGCGGGCCCGGACGCGTCGAAGTTGGCCAGCACGGAGAACCAGTACATGATCCCCAGCCGCTGTTCGCGCGTGAACGCCGACGGATCGAGGAGGTCCCAGGGAAGGTCGGCCGGATTCCACACCATCCGCTTCGACTTCTCGTAGATCGCCGCCAGCTTCGCCGTCTCGACCCGCCACTCCATCGGGTAGATGTTCGGCTGCGGGACCTCGGGTGCGGGCCACAGACCGCCTTCGGGAATCGTGACGTCCGCCATCGCTTCACCGCCGCTCGAATGGTGTGACAGTTTCAGCCCTATCCTGCGCCGACCTGTTACACGATTCAAGCCCTTCCCGGCCATGCTTCTCGTTCAACCGCCGGACCGCCGGCTGCCCTGGCTCACCGCGACGCAGACGAGTACAGCCGCCGCGGCCACGACCGTCGCCATGCCGAACCGCTCATCCAGGAACAACCAGGCCCAGACGAGGGTGAGCAGCGGCTGCGCCAGCTGCACCTGCCCGGCGCGGGCGATCCCTCCCCTGGCGAGCCCGGCGTACCAGGGGATGAAGCCGAGGAACATCGAGATCAGGCTGACGTAGGCGAAGCCCCCCACGGACACGGCGGTGAGCCGGGGCTCGGTGACCAGCGCCAGCACGACTGTCGCGGGCACCGTGACAGGCGCCGCCACGACCAGCGCGTACGAGATGACCCGCCAGCCCGGCTCCGAGCGGGCCAGCCGGCCGCCCTCGGTGTACCCGACGGCCGCGGAGAGCAGGGCGAGGACGAGCAGCAGGTCGGCGACGGCGAACTCCCCGCTCCCCCGGGTGAGGGTGAACGCCGTGATCGACACCACTCCACCGGCGCACGCGAGCCAGAAGAGCGGGCGCGGCCGCTCCCCTGCCCGCAGGACGGCGAAGGCGGCGGTGGCCGCCGGCAGCAGACCGATGACGACCGCGGAGTGCGCCGTGCTCGCGCCGCCGTGCAGGGCCAGCCCGCTGAACAACGGGAAGCCCACGGCCACGCCGAGCACGATCAGCACGTAGGACCGGAGATGCGCCCGCGGCGGCAGGATCGGCGCGCCCGCCGCCTTGAGGGAGACGGCGGCCAGGACGGCGGCGAAGGCCGCCCGCCCCATCGCCACCAGATAGGGATCGAGGCCGCGCATCGCGAAGACGGTCGCGGGAAACGAGCCGGAGAACGCGATCACTCCGAGGCCGGCGAGCAGAGTGCCATGCCAGGCGTGCCGCCGTCCCTCCGCGGGGGACTGCGCTACCGGAAGCGTGACGATAGCGCTATTGTCAACTTTCATGAATGACGATAGCAGTATCGTGCGTCTTGCCGCGATCCTCCGCACCGAGGTGGACGCGTCGCGGCCCGGCGAGCGACTGCCGTCGAGCAGGGAGATCATGCGCCGCCACGGGGTGAGCCCGGTGACGGTCTCGCGGGCCATCGCCCAGCTCGCCGCCGAGGGGCGAGTGGTGACGCGGCCGGGCAGCGGAGCGTTCGTGGCGCCGGTCAGGGCGCCCGCGGCCGAGGCTCCGGACCTGTCGTGGCAGACGGTCTCCCTCGGGGACAGGGTCGTGGACGACTCCGGCGTCGTGAGCCTGCTCGCGCAGCCGCCGGACGGGGTCGTCCCGCTGACGGGGGGCTACCTGAACCCCGAACTCCGGCCGGTGCGGGAGTTGTCGGCCGCGGCGGCGAGAGCCGTACGGAGACCCGGAAGCTGGGCGGTGCCGCCCCTCAACGGCCTGCCCGACCTGCGGCGGTGGTTCGCGAGCGAGGTCGGCGGCACGGTGACGCAGAGCGACGTGCTGGTGGTCAGCGGAGGCCAGTCGGCGCTGACGCACGCCTTCCGCGCGCTGGCCGCACCCGGCGAGCCCGTGCTGGTGGAGACCCCCACCTATCCCGGGGCGCTGGCCGCGGCGAGGGCGGCAGGGCTGCGGGCGACCGCCGTGCCCGTCGACGTCGACGGCGTGCGTCCCGACCTGCTGGCGGAGGCCTTCGCGGTCACCGGCGCGAGGGTCTTCCTCTGCCAGCCGACACTCCACAACCCGACGGGGGCGACGTTGTCCCTCGATCGCAGGGAACAGGTGCTGGCCGTGGCCGCGGCCGCCGGGGCCTTCGTGATCGAGGACGACTACGCGCGGTATCTCACCCGGGGGCCGGTGCCGCCTCCGCTGGTCAGCCTCGACCGCCACGGCACGGTCGTCCACATCCTGTCGCTGAGCAAGATCACCGCTCCCAGCCTGCGGGTGGCCGGGCTGATCGCTCGAGGCCCCGCCGCCCAACGGCTGCGGGCGAGCCAGGTCGTCGAGTCCTTCTTCGTCGCCGGCCCCCTTCAGGAGACCGCACTCGAGTTCGTCGGTTCGCCGGGATGGCGCCGGCACCTCGCGACGGTCGGGCGCGAGGTCGACGCCCGGCAGGCGGCGCTTCTCACCGGCCTGGCCCGCCACGCCCCCGAGGCGACGGTCCATCTCGTCCCCAGGGGAGGCCTGCACGTCTGGTTGCGGCTGCCCGCGGAGGCCGACGAGGCGACCCTGGTGGAGGCGGCGCGCCGGGAGGGCGTCCTGGTGAGCCCGGGCCGGATCTACTACCCCTCCGAGCCGCCGGGCCCGCGGATCCGGCTGACCCACATCGCGGCCGTCACCCTCGCCGAGCTCGACGAGGGTGTGCGGCGCTTCGCCGTCGCGCTCCGCGGCCTCCTCGATGAAGCCGGAAACGATCGGGCCCGGTGAGACGCTTCATCGCCCGAAGTGCCGTTTCAGCGGGCGGCGGCGGGCTTCTTGCGGACGGCGAGCGCACGCCTGCGCTCGCGGCGGTTCTTCTCCTGCACGGCCAGGTAGGCCAGGTAGCTGAATCGCATCGCTCCTCCAGAATTATAGACACCAGTAAAACACTTACACTGGTGTTGAGTATTTCATGACCCGCGACTCCCTTACAGTGGTGGCAGGAGGCGATCACTCACATGACGAGTCCGGCGGAACTGCTCCGCGACTTCGTGAACACCTACGACGTCGAGGAGGACGCCGATGAGCTGTCCTCCCCCGCCGAACTCTCCGTATGGCTCCGCGAGCAGGGGCTGATCGACGCCGCCGACAGCGCCATGGAAGGCGACCTCCTGGTGGCGACCCGGCTGCGCGAGGGACTGCGGCAGGCCCTGATCGCCGGCCACGACGGCGTCCCTTACGACGCCTCCGAGGAACTGGCCTCCGCGCTGCGCGCGTTGCCGATGCGGGTGACGCTGATCGGCGGGACGCCGTCGCTGGAGCCGGCGGTCACCGGAGCGCAGGCCGGGCTGGCGAGGATCGCCGCCCTGATCCCCGCCGCGCACGCCGACGGGACCTGGCCGCGGCTGAAGGTGTGCGCCGAGAGCACCTGCCAGTGGGCGTTCCTCGACTCCTCGAAGAACCGGTCCCGCTCCTGGTGCTCGATGCGCGTGTGCGGGAACCGCAGCAAAACTCGGACATATCGGGCGCGACGTCGGGCGGACGACTCATCAGAGCACGCCGACCAGTACGGTGATACGGGCAAGGAAGGGAGTTGAGCCGGATGGGTGTCAGAACTGCCCGTCTTGAGGACGTCGAAGCGGTGACGAGCACCCAGATCCGCGCATGGAAGTACGGTTACCGCGACTTCCTGCCCCTCGGTCCGCTGGAGCAGATGACCGGAGCGTCGGCAGAGAAGATGTGGCGCCGGCAGTGGGACGAGGCGATCACCTCGCCGCCCACCCCCCGGCACCGCGTGCTCGTGGCGGTGGAACGTGTCATGCCGGACGGCGACGCCTCGGACAGCTCGGAGGGCGAGGAGGTGCCGGACTCCGACCGCGTCGTGGGGCTCGCCTCGCACGGCCCGGCCGAGGACCCCGACGTGAACGCCTCCAGCACCGCCGAGTTGCTGACCCTGCTGATCGACCCCAATCACATCCGGCGCGGACACGGCAGCCGGCTGCTCAACGCCACCGTCGACCACCTGCGTGACGACGGTTTCCGCACGGTGGTGACCTGGGTCTTCGCCGACGACCACGCGATGATCGGCTTCCTCGAATCGGCCGGCTGGGGCGAGGACGGCGCGGAGCGCGTGCTCGACATGGGCCGCCCCATCCGGATGATCCGCCTGACCACCGACATCAGCTGACCCCCCGGCCCCCCGGGGGGGTTTGCGCGTGATCATGCACAGGTTCGTGCACATGGCCTCCGGCCTGCGCACACCTCCCGCGTGATCATGCACGGATTCGCGCGCGCGGCTGTGACCTGCGGGCATCCAGTCCGTGATCATGCATCTGAGGCGTCCCTTCCGCGGTCCCGCGAAGGCAAGACAAGCAAGAAAAGGTAAGAATGTGGCCACACCAGCTCAGTGGTTAGCGGGCTCGCGCCCCCGTACGCTCCCCGCGGCCGTCGTCCCCGTCGTCGTCGGCACAGGGGCGGCGATCTCCCAAGGCGGCGCGGTCTGGTGGCGGGCCGTGGTCGCCCTGTTCGTGGCGCTCGCCCTGCAGGTCGGGGTGAACTACGCCAACGACTACAGCGACGGGGTCAAGGGCACCGACCGGGACCGGGTGGGCCCGATGCGGCTGGTCGGCTCGGGCGCGGCCGCGCCGAAACAGGTGCTCGCCGCCGCTCTCGCGTGCTTCGCCGCCGCGGCGGTCGCCGGTCTGGCCCTGGTGATCGCGACCGGCGCGTGGTGGCTCCTCCTGGTCGGGCTGGCCGCCATCCTCGCCGCCTGGTTCTACACCGGCGGATCCCGTCCGTACGGCTACCGCGCCATGGGCGAGATATCGGTCTTCGTGTTCTTCGGCCTGGTGGCCGTCGCGGGCACGACCTACGTCCAGCTCGAGCGGGTGACGTGGTTGTCCCTCGTCGCGGCGATCCCGGTGGGGCTGCTCGCGTGCGCCCTGCTGGTCGTCAATAACCTGCGCGACATCGGCACCGACGGGGTGTCCGGCAAGCGGACTCTCGCCGTGGTCCTCGGTGACGGCCGCACCCGCACGCTCTACGCGGCGGCCCTGATCCTGCCGATCGTGATCGCGCTGCTTCTGGTCCCGGCGCGGCCCTTCACGCTGCTCACCCTGCTGGCCGTCCCCCTGGTGGCGGCACCCGTCAAGGCGGTCCGCTCCGGCGCGACCGGCCCCGCGCTCATCGCCACGCTGCAGCAGACCGGCCGCCTCCAGCTCGTCTTCGGCGTCCTGTTCGCGCTCGGTCTCGCCCTCTGACCTCCAGCTCGTACGGCTGCCGCCGCGAAGACGCCGGCAGCCGTACCCGCGAGGCCCGTTACAGGTCGAGAAGCCGGTCGAGGCCGACCGTGAGCCCGTCGAGCCCCTGAATGCGCCGGACGCCGAGCAGCACGCCCGGCGTGAAGGACGACCTGTTCATCGTGTCGTGCCGGATCGTCAGGATCTCCCCGTCACCGCCGAGGATCACCTCCTGGTGGGCGACCAGCCCGGCCAGCCGTACGGCGTGCACGTGGACGCCGTCGACAGAGGCCCCGCGCGCGCCCGCCAGTTCGGAAGTCGTGGCGTCGGGCGACGGGCCGAGGCCCGCCTTCGTGCGCGCCTCAGCGATCAGCTCGGCCGTACGGCGGGCCGTTCCCGAGGGCGCGTCGGCCTTGTTGGGGTGATGCAGCTCGACGATCTCGGCCGACTCGAAGTACTTCGCCGCCTGCTGGGCGAAATGCATCATGAGGACGGCGGCGATGCCGAAGTTGGGCGCGATCAGCGCGTTGGTCCCCGGGTTGGCGGCGAGCCACCCGCGCACGGTCTCGAGCCGTGCCGCGTCGAATCCCGTGGTGCCGACCACGGGGTGGATGCCGTGGCCGATGCACCATTCGAGGTTGCCCATGACGACGTCGGGGTGGGTGAAGTCGACGACCACCTCCGCGCTCGCCAGAGCCTCGAGGGGGTCGTCCTTGTCGACGGCCGCCACCAACTCCAGGTCCTCCGCCGCGTGCACGGCCTTGCAGACTTCCACACCGACGCGCCCGCGAGCGCCCAGAACTCCGACCTTAATCACGCGCCCAAGGCTATATCGGCCTCGTGTCCCGACATGACGAAGCCGCGCGGGCGACGGGCGCACGCGCGGCTTCGAGACGACGATCGGGGCTCAGGTGCCTCAGGCGATGGCGAAGCCGAAGTCCTTGTCGGCGTAGGGGCCGATCACGGCGAGCGTCAGCGGCCGGTTCAGGATGTCCGCCGCCACGGCCGTGAGGTCGTCGGGCGTGACCGCCTCGATCCGGGCGAGGACGTCGTCCACCGACATGAGCTCCTCGTAGACGAGTTCGCTCTTGCCGATGCGGGACATGCGTGAGCCGGTGTCCTCCAGCCCCAGCACGAGCCCGCCGCGCATCTGGCCCTTGCCGCGGGCGATCTCCTCGGGGGTGATGCCCTCGGCCACGACCCTGGCCACCTCGTCACGGCAGATCTTCAGCACATCGTCGATCTTGGACGGCAGGCAGCCGACGTAGATGCCGAACTGGCCGGTGTCGGCGTACTGGGAGGTGTAGCTGTACGCGCTGTAGGCCAGGCCGCGCTTCTCCCTGATCTCCTGGAAGAGGCGTGACGACATGCCGCCGCCGAGGGCCGCGTTCAGAACGCCGAGGGCGAAGCGCCGCTCGTCGGTCCGGGACACTCCCGTCATGCCGAGGACCAGGTTGGCCTGCTCGGTGGGACGGTCGACGACCCTGATGCCGGAACGCTCCGCGACGCCCGGACCGCCCAGACGGGGCGGCGCGGGACTGGCCACGCTGCCCAGCGCCCCCGCCCGCTCGTACGCCGCGGCAACCAACTCGACCACCCGCTCGTGGCTCACGTTCCCGGCCACCGACACGACGGTGTGCGGCGGCAGGTAATAGCGCTGGTAGTACTCGACGATGCGGTCACGGGTGAGCGCATTGATCGAATCCTCGTTCCCGAGGATCGGCCGCCCGATCGGCGTGTCGCCGTACAGCTCGGCGGAGAACTGCTCGTGCACCACGTCGGACGGATCGTCGTCGTGCATGGCGATCTCCTCGAGGATCACGCCGCGCTCGGACTCCACGTCCTCCGCGGTGACCAGCGAGGAGGTCACGACGTCGGCGAGCACGTCGATCGCGACCGGCAGATCCTCGTCGAGCACCCGCGCGTAGTAGCAGGTGTACTCCTTGGCGGTGAACGCGTTGATCTCACCGCCGATGCCCTCGATGGACGCCGAGATCTCCATGGCGTCCCTCGTCGGGGTGCCCTTGAAGAGCAGATGCTCGAGGAAGTGGGTGGCCCCCATGTGCTCGGGGGCCTCGTCGCGCGATCCGATGCCGACCCACATGCCGACCGCGACGCTGCGCACGGTCGGCATCGTTTCGGTCACCACTCGGAGACCACCGGGAAGGACGGTGCGGCGGATGACCCCCGCGCCGTCCTTACCGGGGTGCAGAGTCGTGGTCGTCACGAGTTGCGGTCATCCCGGCCGCCGCGGGTGCGGCGACGCGGCCTCTCCGAGCGCGGCTGCTCGTCCTGCGACTCGACGGCCGCCGCGGCGGGTGCGTCCTCGCCCTCGGCGCCGCCGCCGGCGGCCTTCTCCGCGGCCTCCTTCTCGACGACCTCGACCGGCACCAGGGACAGCTTGCCGCGGGCGTCGATCTCGGCGATTTCGACCTGGATCTTCTCGCCGACGCTCATGACGTCCTCGACGTTCTCGATGCGCTTGCCGCCGTGCAGCTTGCGGATCTGGGAGACGTGCAGCAGGCCGTCCTTGCCGGGCAGCAGCGAGACGAACGCGCCGAAGGCCGCGATCTTGACGACCGTGCCCAGGTAGCGCTCGCCGACCTCCGGCATGTGCGGGTTCGCGATGCCGTTGATCAGCGACCGGGCCGCCTCTGCGGACGGGCCGTCGGTGGCGCCGATGTAGATCGTGCCGTCGTCCTCGATCGTGATCTCGGCGCCCGTGTCGTCCTGGATCTGGTTGATCATCTTGCCCTTCGGGCCGATGACCTCGCCGATCTTGTCTACCGGGACCTTGATCGTGATGATGCGCGGCGCCGTCGGGTTCATCTCCGCCGGAGAGTCGATGGCCTCCTGCATCACGTCCAGGATCGCCAGGCGGGCGCCGCGCGCCTGCCGGAGCGCCGCGGCCAGCGCGCTGGCCGGGATGCCGTCCAGCTTGGTGTCGAGCTGCAGGGCCGTGATGACGTCCTTGGTGCCCGCGACCTTGAAGTCCATGTCGCCCATGGCGTCCTCGGCGCCGAGGATGTCGGTCAGCGTGACGTACTGGTCGCCCTCGCTGATGAGACCCATGGCGATGCCGGCCACCATCTCCTTGAGCGGGACGCCCGCGTCGAGCAGCGCCATCGTCGAGGCGCAGACCGAACCCATCGAGGTCGAGCCGTTCGAGCCCAGCGCCTCCGACACCTGCCGGATCGCGTACGGGAACTCCTCGCGCGAGGGCAGCACGGGGATGAGCGCGCGCTCGGCGAGCGCCCCGTGGCCGATCTCGCGCCGCTTGGGCGAGCCCACGCGGCCGGTCTCACCGGTGGAGTACGGCGGGAAGTTGTAGTTGTGCATGTAGCGCTTGGTGCGCTCGGGGTTCAGCGTGTCGATCATCTGCTCCATGCGGAGCATGTTCAGCGTCGTGATCCCGAGGATCTGGGTCTCACCACGCTCGAACAGGGCCGACCCGTGCACCCGCGGCACCACGTGGACCTCGGCGTTGAGCTGCCGGATGTCCTTGGGGCCGCGCCCGTCGATCCGGACGCCCTCGCTGAGGACGCGGGCGCGCATCAGCTTCTTGGTCACCGAGCGGAACGCGGCGCCGATCTCCTTGTCCCTGCCCTCGAAGTCGGGCAGGACCTTCTCCGCGGCCAGCGCCTTGACCCGCTCGATCTCGAGCTCGCGCTCCTGCTTGCCCGCGATGGTCAGCGCGGAGGCCAGCTCGGTGCCGACGGCGGCGTTCACGGCCTCGAAGACGTCGTCCTGGTAGTCCAGGAAGATCGGGTACTCGGCGGTCTCCTTGGCGGCGACCCCGGCGAGCTTCGCCTGCGCGTCGCACAGGACCTTGATGAACGGCTTGGCCGCCTCGAGGCCCTGGGCGACGGTCTCCTCGTTCGGGGCGACCGCGCCCTCGGCGACCAGCTTGAGCGTGTCACGCGTCGACTCGGCCTCGACCATCATGATCGCGACGTCGCCGTCCGCCAGGACACGGCCCGCGACGACCATGTCGAACGTGGCGTTCTCGAGCTCGGTGTGCGTCGGGAAGGCCACCCACTGGCCCTCGATCAGCGCGACGCGGACGCCGCCGATCGGGCCGGAGAACGGCAGGCCGGCGAGCTGCGTGGACAGGCTGGCCGCGTTGATCGCGACCACGTCGTACAGGTGCTCCGGGTGCAGCGACATGACGGTCGCCACGACCTGGACCTCGTTGCGCAGGCCCTTGACGAACGACGGGCGCAGCGGCCGGTCGATCAGGCGGCAGGTGAGGATCGCGTCCTCGGACGGCCGGCCCTCCCTGCGGAAGAACGAGCCGGGAATCCGGCCCGCGGCGTACATCCGCTCCTCGACGTCGACGGTGAGCGGGAAGAAGTCCAAGTTCTCCTTGGGATGCTTGGACGCGGTGGTCGCGGACAAGACCATGGTCTCGTCGTCGAGATAGACGACGGCGCTTCCCGCCGCCTGGCGCGCGAGGCGACCGGTCTCGAACCGGATCGTGCGCGTGCCGAAGGAGCCGTTGTCGATGACGGCTTCCGTGCTGTGGACACCCTCCACGGGGGACCTCCTTCTCGGGTCGGTCTCCCGCGTCCTACCGTTGCCGGGCTCCCCGTTCAGGTGCAGTGCCGGTCTTCGATCGAAGCGCCCGGTTCGTCTGTACGGCTGTCGCCGTACTTACCGGGGGCCACTACCGAGGACCGGCCCTCTCACGCCGCGGGATCGCGCGTGCTGCTTTGCTTGCGGACGCGGGGCACATGTTCTGGCGGGTCGAGGCACCCGTCCGGTGCCCTCTCCCTCTCGGCTATTCAATTGTCGCAGTCGGCCCGGTTCCGGATCTTTCGACCACCGGTTTCCCGGGCCTTTCCCGTAGCAGGCCCAATTGTGGCCTGCTACGGGAAAGGAGCGGCGAAGACTCGCCGCTCCTCGCTCACGCTATCGGCGCAGACCAAGCCGCTCGATCAGGCTGCGGTAGCGGGTGATGTCCTTGGCCTGCAGGTACTTGAGCAGCCGACGACGGCGGCCGACCAGCAGGAGCAGGCCACGACGGCTGTGGTGGTCGTGCTTGTGGGTCTTCAGGTGCTCGGTGAGGTCGCTGATGCGCTTGCTCAGCAGCGCGATCTGGACTTCCGGGGACCCGGTGTCGCCCTCGCCCGTACCGTATTCGGTGACGATGGCCTTGGTGGTGGCGGTGTCAAGCGACACTGCTTCTCCTTCTCATGGGAAGGCACGCGGCATGATCTCAAGCCCGCGAACGACCGTGCGTGCCTACAGTCGCCGTGACAGACCAGCCATGTGGTGTGGAACACCATCTGAACGTGGCTGACATGCAAGGCTACCACCGCAGCTCAGCGGGCCGCACACTTGCGATCTCCGAAGGGCCCGGACGGCCGCCACCGCAGGGCCTTCCCGTCACCGTGCCTGGTCGTCCCCGGCCGTCAGGCGGCGGGCGGCGTCGACGTCGGCGCGCATCTGGGCGATCAGATCCTCGATCGAGTCGAATCTGAGCGTGTCACGGAGCCGCTCGGTGAAGTCGACCGCCACGTGGGCGCCGTAGAGATCGAGGTCGTCGCGGTCCAGGGCGTACGCCTCGACCGTGCGCGCGACTCCGTCGAAGGTCGGATTCGTGCCGATGGAGATCGCCGCCGGCCACCGCTGTCCCGCGTACGCCGAGGGCTCCTGCGTGCACTGGAGCCACCCCGCGTAAACGCCGTCGGCCGGGATCGCCGTGTGCTGAGGGGATTCGACGTTGGCGGTGGGGAAGCCGAGCGCGCGTCCGCGCTGGTGGCCCCGGACCACCACGCCTTCGACGCGGTGGGGCCGCCCGAGCGCCGCCGCCGCGCCGGCCACGTCGCCCGCGGCCAGCCTCTCGCGGATCAAGGTCGACGAGATGGCGTCGCCGTCGCCCACCAGCGGCACACCCTCGATCACGTAATCGTATTTTTCGCCCAGCGTCCGCAATGTCTCGATATCGCCGGAGGCCTTGTGGCCGAAGCGGAAGTTCTCCCCCACCACGACCCCCGCCGCATGCAGCCGGTCGACCAGGGCGGTCTGCACGAACTCGTCCGGCGACATCCGGGAGAACTCGAGAGTGAACGGAAGCACGCACACCGCGTCGACGCCGAGCTCGGCGAGCAGTTCGGTGCGCCGATGGGGGGTGGTCAGCTGCGGCGGGTGACTGCCCGGCCGCACGACCTCGTCCGGATGGGGGTCGAAGGTCACCGCGACGGCGGGAACGCCCAGGTCGCGGGCCAGATCGACCGCCTGGGCCACCATGCGCTGATGCCCGTGGTGCACGCCGTCGAACACGCCGATCGTGACGACGGACCTGCCCCAGTCTTCCGGGACGTCGTCCAGTCCGTGCCAGCCCTGCACTTCGACCTCGATTCCTGTACGGCTTTCGCCAACCGGCCGAAGACAAGCCTGCCATGCCCTCCGGCGATTGCGGGAACCAGCCCCTGAACAGTCTCGCGCGAGACCGCGATCAAGGTTCCCGCCTGCGGCGTCAGGGCACGAAGACCGCGAGCGGCCTCGCGGCGCCTCCGCGCTCCTCGACCAGCGCGAGCAGCGTGCCGTCGGGCCCGAAGACCCCGACGGGCCCGGGACCGAGACCCGCCGCGGCGAGGCGCCCTCCGTGCGCGACCAGCCGGGCCTCGTCCTCCGACACGTCCCTGCGGGGGAACGCAGCGGCCACCGCCTCGGCCATGGGCAGGATCACGCACTCTCGTGACAGGTCCTCGATGGTCTTCGCCGACTCGATGCCGTACGGCCCTACCCGCGTGCGGCGCAGATAGGTGAGATGGCCGCCCACGCCGAGCGAGGAGCCGAGATCGCGCGCGAGGGCGCGGATGTAGGTGCCGCTTGAGCAGGTGATGGTGGCGTCGACGTCGACCGTCTCCCCCTCCCGGCGGATCCCGGTCACCTCGAAGGCGTGGATCGTGACCGGGCGGGCCGCGAGCTCGACCTCCTCACCGGCCCTCGCCCGCTTGTAGGCCCGCTCACCGTTCACCTTGATGGCGCTGACCTGCGGGGGAACCTGCATGATCTCACCGGTCAGCGCGGCGATCCCCTTGCGGACGTCCTCCTCCGCGACGTGCCCCGCGGGCGTGGTGGCGGTCACCTCGCCCTCGGCGTCGTCGGTGCTGGTGGTGACGCCGAGACGCAGGGTTGCCTCGTAGACCTTCTGGGTGAGCGCGAGATGCCCGAGGAGCCGGGTGGCCTTCTCCACGCCGATCACCAGGACCCCGGTCGCCATCGGATCCAGGGTGCCCGCGTGGCCCACCTTGCGGGTCCCGGCGATGCCGCGCATCTTGCCGACCACGTCGTGGGACGTCCAGTCCGCCGGCTTGTCGACGATGATCAGCCCACTGGGGGGCGCGGGCCGGCGCGGCCTAGCCGTACTCATGAGAGGTCCAATGCATGGTCACGAAACGAGGGTACGCAGGTCGGGGTGCAGGTTCGGGAATTCGCGCATGATCACGAACTGGTTCGTGGCAGGTCAGCAGTGTCGCGCCCGAACCCGTGCATGATCACGGCACGGGGTTGGGGCAGGTCGGGGGACCTGCGCGCGAACCTGTGCATGATCACGCGGGGTGGAGGTGTGGGCGGAGGGAGGCCATCGTCTCTTCCGGGGACACGTGGGAGGAGAAGCCGGCGGCACTCGCGTGGCCTCCCCCGCCGAGGGCGGCGCAGGCCCTGCCCACGTCGACGGCGCCCTTGGATCGGGTCGAGACGTTCCAGACGCCGTCGTCGGCCTCCTTCAGCACGACCGCGACGTCGGCCTCGTCGACCCGGCGTACGACGTCGATCACACCTTCCACCTCGTCGTACGGCAGGGCATGGGCGGCGCGGTCGGCCCTCGTCACGTAGGTCCACACGATCCCGTGACCGGCGGCCTCCGCGGGCTCCAACGCGACGCGGTCGAGCGCCGCGCCCAGCACCCGCAGGTAGGCGAACGGCGACCGGTCCCACAGTTCGCGGGCGATCTCGTCCGGACGCAGGCCCGCGGCGATCAGCCGCCCGGCCATGACGTGGGCGGCGGGAGTGGTCGCCGAGTACCGGAAGGACCCGGTGTCGGTCACCAGCCCCGTGTAGAGGCAGGCGGCGACGTCCCGGTCGATCACGAGCCCGAGCCTGTGAATGAACTCCTCCACGAGCACCGTGGTCGAGGCGGCAGACGGGTCGACGAGGTGCAGGGTCCCGAATCCGGTGTTGGAGACGTGGTGGTCGATCACCATCAGTTCCCCGGCCTTGCCCGCGTTGGGGACGAGCAGGCCGAGCCGGTCCATGGTCGAGGCGTCGAACGTGATCATCAGCGGCGGCTCCGGCGGATAGGCCGCCGGCTCCACCAGGAGGTCCTGGCCGGGGAGGAACCGCAGCAGCCTGGGCACCGCGAATCCGCGGTCTCCGAACGAGGCGACGACGTCCACGCCCGCCCGCCGGAGGGCCAGGCCGAAGCCCAGCATCGATCCGAGCGCGTCTCCGTCAGGGGACACATGGCAGGCGAGCGCGACGGAGCCCGCGCCGCGGACCAGTTCGACGGCCCGCTCCCAGTCCGTCTCGGCGACGGCCGTACCGTGCATGATCACGTTGTGCGGTGCCCCGCCCGGTCCGAGATCTCGTCCTCGTCCTCGTCGGCCTCGCCGTCCAGTTCGTCGTCGAACCGGTAGGGGTCGGCGTCGCCGGCGAACTGGGCGCCCTCCGCCCGCTTGGCGATCTCCGCGTCCCTGGCCTTGGCCACGGCGAGCAGGTCGTCGAGGTGGCGTGCGCTGTCGGGCAGCGGGTCGTGGACGAAGTTCAGCGTCGGCGTGTGCCGCAGGCCGGTCTGGCGGCCGACCTCGGACCGGATGATCCCCTTCGCGCTCTCCAGCGCGGCGGCGGTGCCGCTGCGATCCGCCTCCGAGCCGAACACGGTGTAGAACACCGTCGCGTCGCTCAGATCAGCGGTGATCCTCGTGTCCGTCACCGTCACGAAGCCGAGCCGCGGATCCTTGATCCGCCGCTCGAGCATCTCGGCGACGACCTGCTGGATGCGGTCGGCCAGCTTCCTGGCGCGGGCTGCGTCCATGCTCACGCTCCCTCGTTCGATGTACGGCTGACGCGCCGGCCGTCCGGTCTATTCCTCGTGGTCGTTGAACAGCCGCTGCCGGGCGGACAGCAACTCGATCTCGGGGTGGTAGGCGACCACTCGCTCGCACGCGTCGAGCACCTCGTCGCAGTTGGCCGCCGACGCGGAGACGACGGCGACGCCGATCTCCGCCCGGCGGTGCAGGTCCAGGTGGCCGGTCTCTGCCACGGCCACACCGGGGAACCGCCGCTGCACCTCAGCGATGAGCGGGCGGATCACGGAGCGCTTCTGCTTCAGCGAATGCACGTCGCCGAGCAGGATGTCCAGGGAAAGTGCACCTACATACATGGGTGACGTCCACGTGTCAGACGGTTCGGCCGCCGCCCGGTGAGGGCGGCGGCCGAAGGCGTCAGCTGCGCGGCTTCTCCTGCATCTCGAACGTCTCGATGACGTCGTCGATCTTGATGTCGCTGTATCCGACACCGATACCGCACTCGAAGCCCTCGCGGACCTCGGTCGCATCGTCCTTGAACCGCCGCAACGAGGAGACGGTCAGGTTGTCGGCCACGACGACACCGTCGCGGATGATGCGGGCCTTGCTGTTGCGGGTGATCGTGCCCGAGCGGACCAGCGCACCGGCGACGTTGCCGATCTTCGGCACCTTGAAGACCTCGCGGACTTCGGCGGTACCGGTCTGGACCTCTTCGAACTCCGGCTTCAGCATGCCCTTCAGGGCCGCCTCGATCTCCTCGATCGCCTGGTAGATGACCGAGTAGTACCGGATGTCGACGCCCTCGCGCTCGGCCAGGTCGCGCGCCCGGACCTCGGGGCGGACGTTGAAACCGATGATGACGGCGTTGTCGTCGGCGATCGCGAGGTTGACGTCGTACTCCGTGATCGCACCGACGGCGCGGTGCAGGACGCGGAGGTTGACCTCCTCACCCACATCGATCTTGAGCAGCGCGTCCTCAAGGGCTTCCACCGAACCGGAGACGTCACCCTTGATGATGAGCTTGAGCTCGTCGACCTGGCCCTTCTCGAGGTCCTTGAACAGCTCCTCGAGAGTGCGCCGGCGACCGGACTTGGCCATGTCCGCGATGCGCTGCCGGGCCGCCCGCTGCTGGGCGATCTGGCGTGCCATCCGGTCGTCGGTGACGACGATGAAGTTGTCACCGGCGCGGGGGACGGCGGTCAGGCCGAGCACCTGGACCGGACGCGACGGGTCGGCCTCTTCGACCGTGTCCCCGTTGTCGTCCAGCATCGCCCGGACGCGGCCGAAGGCCTCGCCACAGACGATCGAGTCGCCGACTCGCAGGGTGCCGCGCTGCACGAGCACGGTCGCCACGGGACCGCGGCCGCGGTCGAGGTTCGCCTCGATGGCCAGGCCCTGGGCGTCCATGTGCGGGTTGGCCCGCAGGTCCAGCTCGGCGTCCGCGGTCAGCACGATGGCCTCGAGCAGGTTGTCGATGCCGGTGCCGTTCTTCGCGGAGATGTCCACGAACAGCGTGGAACCACCGAACTCCTCGGCCACCAGGCCGTACTCGGTCAGCTGAGCCCGGACCTTGGTCGGGTCCGCGCCCTCCTTGTCGATCTTGTTGACCGCCACCACGACCGGCACGTTCGCCGCCTGGGCGTGGTTGAGCGCCTCGATGGTCTGCGGCTTCACACCGTCGTCGGCCGCGACCACCAGCACCGCGATGTCGGTGGCCTGCGCACCACGGGCACGCATGGCGGTGAACGCCTCGTGACCCGGGGTGTCGATGAAGGTGATCTTCCGCTCTTCACCCTCGTGCACGGCCTTCACCTGGTAGGCGCCGATGTGCTGGGTGATGCCGCCGGCCTCGCGGGCGACGATGTTGGTGTTGCGGATCGCGTCGAGCAGCTTCGTCTTACCGTGGTCGACGTGACCCATGACGGTCACGACCGGCGGACGCGGCGCGAGGTCGGCCTCGTCACCCTCGTCCTCACCGAACTCGATCTTGAAGGACTCGAGAAGCTCCCGGTCCTCCTCCTCCGGGCTGACGACCTGGACGACGTAGTCGAGCTCGGCGCCGAGAAGCTGCAGCGTCTCCTCGTTGACCGACTGGGTCGCGGTCACCATCTCGCCGAGGTGCAGCATGATCTGCACCAGCGAGGCGGGGTTCGCGCCGATCCTGTCGGCGAAGTCGGCGAGGGACGCGCCGCGCGGAAGGCGGATCGTCTGCCCGCCGCCACGCGGAGCCTGCACGCCACCGATCGCCGGGGCCTGCATGTTGTCGAACTCTTGACGCCTCTGGCGCTTCGACTTGCGACCACGGGTCGGCCGGCCGCCGGGACGCCCGAAGGCACCCGCCGTACCGCCGCCGCGACCACGGCCGCCGCCACCACCGGGACGGCCGGCGAAGCCGCCGCCACCGCCACCGCCACCGGGACCGCCACCGGGGCCACCGGGACGGCCGGTGCCCGCGGCACCGGTGCGCGGACCGCCGAAGCCGCCGCCCGGACGACCGCCGCCACCGGGACCGGGACGGCCGCCGCCACCGGGACGGGGACCACCGCCGCCAGGACGGGGACCACCGGCGCCGGGACCGGCGGGACGGCCCTGCGGCATCATCATCGGGTTGGGACGCGGACCGCCGGGACGAGGACCACCCGCGCCGGGACCCGGGCGAGGACCACCTGCGCCGGGACCGGGACGAGGACCACCGGCGCCGGGACCGGGACGAGGACCGCCCGCACCGGGACCGCCGCTGCGTGCGCCCCCCGGACGCGGCATGGCTCCGTCACGGCCGCCGTCACGACGCGGCTCGCGGGGACCGCGATCTCCACGGTCGCCGCGATCCGGCCGGTCGCCCCGCTCGGGACGCTCGGCGCCGTCGCGGCTGCCGGGCCGCGCGGGGCGCTGACCCATGCCGCTCGCGGTCGAGGAGAAGGGGTTGTTGCCCGGACGCGGGCCACGGGGACCCGGCTTGGGACCACCGGGACGCGGGGCGCCGCCCGTGGGCGCGCCTGGAGCGGCACCCGTGGGCCGGGGGGCCGGTGCCGGCCGAGGGCCTGGCTTCGGCGCTCCGGGTCCGGCCGGCCTGCCGCCGGACGCGGCCGGACGCTGAGGCTGGACGGAGGGACGGTCGGCCTCGGGACGCGCGGCCTCGGGACGCGCCGCCTCGGGCTGGCGCATCTCCGGCTGCGGAGCCGGCTGGGCCGGATGGGGCATGGGAACCGGACGCGGCGCAGGCCGCGGACCCGGCTTGGGGCCCGGCTTCGCCACCACGTCGGCCGACGGGGAAAGCGACGCCGACGGGGCGCCACCGGCCAGGCTCTCGGCCGGCCTCGGCGTGGGCCTCGGCTGCGCCGGACGCGGGGAAGGCTTGCCGCCACCCCGGGAGGCGTCGCCCTTGCCGAACGCCTCTGTTAGCTTGCGGACGACCGGCGCCTCTATCGTTGAAGACGCCGACCTAACGAACTCGCCCATCTCGGTGAGCTTGGCCATCACGACCTTGCTCTCTACCCCGAACTCCTTGGCGAGTTCGTACACACGGACCTTCGCCACTGCACTCCCTAACTCGGCCCGGGAGGCTCGCAGTGCCGCCGGACCGTCGCTACCTGGACATACTCATCGCCGCGTGCTCATCAGGCGCTCATAGCAATCTGACTCCGCCCATTCAACTCGGCGTCCTACATGACAGTTCTTCGTGCGTCGGCCCCAGGCCGAATTCAGGGGCCAGCGGTAACCATTCACCCGGCACTTACCCTCAGTCAAGCCCCTCGAGGTGAGCACGCAGACGCGCCACATCGAGCGCCCTCTGCGCGCGGAACGCGCGAGAGAACGCCCGGCGGCGTTCGGCGAGCTCCAGACAGCCCAGAGACGGATGCAACGAAGCACCACGCCCAGGAAGCCGTCCTCGTAGGTCGGGGACGATGACGTCATCGACCACTACCAGGCGGAGCAACTCGGACTTTACCGTGCGAACCCGGCACCCCACACATGTTCGCAGTGGGGCAGCCTGGTCACCGCTCTCCAGCTTACCTTGCCGAGGCATCAGCGGGATCAGCCGGTACCTCCTGAGCGTCCGACCGGATGTCGATGCGCCATCCGGTCAGGCGCGCGGCGAGGCGGGCGTTCTGCCCCTCTTTGCCGATGGCCAGCGACAGCTGGTAGTCGGGCACGGTCACCCGCGCCACCCGGCCGTCCAGGTCGATCACCTCGACACGCGAAACACGTGCGGGCGAGAGCGCATTCCCGACGAACTCGGCCGGATCGTCCGACCAGTCGATGATGTCGATCTTCTCGCCGTGGAGCTCGGTCATCACATTCCGGACACGGGATCCCATCGGCCCGATGCAGGCGCCCTTGGCGTTCACTCCGGGCTTCCTGGACCTCACCGCGATCTTCGTGCGGTGGCCCGCCTCACGGGCGATGGCCGCGATCTCCACCGTGCCGTCGGCGATCTCCGGCACCTCCAGGGCGAACAGCTTCTTCACCAGGTTCGGGTGGGTGCGCGACAGGGTCACGGAGGGACCCTTCGGCCCCTTCTTCACCTGCACGACGTAGCACCGCAGGCGCTCGCCGTGGACGTACTCCTCACCGGGGACCTGCTCGTTGTGCGGGAGGATCGCCTCGATCTTGCCGAGGTCGACCAGCACGACGCGCGGGTCCTTGCCCTGCTGGATGATGCCGGCGACCAGCTCGCCCTCACGGCTGGCGAACTCACCGAAGTTGATCTCGTCTTCCGCGTCGCGCAACTGCTGGAGGATGACCTGCTTGGCCGTCGTGGCGGCGATCCGGCTGAAGTTGCCCGGAGTGTCGTCGTACTCCCTGGCGACCTCGCCGCCCTCGTCGAGCTCCGCGGCCCAGATCGTCACGTGTCCCGAGACCCTGTCGAGCTCGGCACGCGCCTTCTGCGCCGCGCCCTCCGTGCGGAAGTAAGCGATCAGCAACGCGTCCTCGATCGCCTTGACGACCAGGTCGAAGGAGATGTCCTTCTCCCGCTCCAGGCTGCGCAGGACGCTCATGTCAATGTCCACAAGGTTCCCCCTAGCCCTCGTCGTCGATGTCGTCGTCGCCGAGGTCGTCCAGGCCGTCGTCCGCGTCGTCGTCGAGATCGGCCGCACGGCTGAACTCGACCTGCACACGACCCCTGACCAGTTCCTCGAACCCGAGGCGGCGCGTCCCGTCCAGCTCGACGCCGGAATCGTCGGCGCCGGTCACGCGGCCTTCGGCCGACGTGCCGTCCTTCAGCTCCGCCTTGACCAGGCGGCCGGTCGCGCGCCTCCAATGGCGCGGCTCCGTGAGCGGACGGTCGACTCCCGGGGAGGTGACCTCCAGGACGTAGGGCGCCGAGCCCAGTGGGTCCGCGGCGTCGAGCTCCTTGGAGATCGACAGGCTGACCTCGGCCACGTCGTCGAGGCTCACGCCGCCGTCGCGGTCGACCACCACACGCACCAGCCTGCGCTTGCCCGCCGGAGTGACCGTGACGTCCTCGAGATCGAATCCGTCGGCGGCGACCACCGGGCCGAGCAACTTCTCAAGGCGGTCGCGTCGAGCTCCGTCGCCCATACCGACCTCCCATTTGTTCGTTTGACTCGCCCGATGTGCCAACAGCCTATCGACACTGCGGGGCGGAAAGAGCGCCACACCCGGCGGCTGCCCACCACACGCACGACCATCCGTGTCAGGCGGTGACCACTGGGTGCCGAGCCGTACGATCTATGACGTGGAGCACACAACCGGGGGACACGTCACGAGGCGTGCCCTGCTGGGCACGGCCGTATCCGGGTTGCTCGTCTCCGGCTGCTCGTCGATGTCCTCCGGGCCGGCCGCGCCGAAACCGGTGGATCCCCAGGTGGTGCTGCTGAGGTCGCTCATCGCGGCGAAGGAGCAGATGATCGAGCTCTACCAGCGGGGGACGCTCTCCGAGAACGTGCCCGCGTCCGCGCTCGCGCCGTTCCAGGAACGCCACGCCGCCCATCTGGCGGCCTTCCGCAAGCTCCTCCCCGCCGACGCCGCGGCGACCCCCTCCGCGGCGGGAACCCCGTCGCCGGCGCCGACGTCCGCCGTCTCCGTCAAGAAGCTGCGCGACGCGGAGCGCAAGGCGGCGGCAGGGCGGCCCGCGCAGATGGCCCAGGCCTCTCCCGCCCTCTCCCAGCTGCTCGCCAGCGTCGGGGCGTGCGAGGCCGTCCACGTGATGGCTCTGGGAGGTCTGCGTGGCTGATCCCCTCGCGAAGGCCCTGGCCGCCGAGCACGCCGCGGTGTACGCCTACGGCGTGATCGGCGCGAAGACGACGGGCAAGCTGCGCGCCAGGGCCACGACGTCGTTCGACGCGCATCGGGCCCGGCGCGACCAGCTGCGCGCGCTGATCAACCAGCGGGGCGTGGAACCGGCCGAGCCGGCCCCGACCTACCGGCTGCCGTTCGAGGTGACGACCTCTTCCGACGCCGTACGCCTCGCCGTGGTCGTCGAACAGCGGCTCGTCACCGCCTATCTCGAACTGGCGGCCGACGCCGACGCGGCCGTCCGCCGCGTCGCCGCGCTGGCCGCCCAGGAGTCCGCCACCCGCGCGTACGGCTGGCAGCCCGCGGTCACCGCGTTCCCCGGGATGCCCGGGCAGACTGCCTCACCCGCGCAGCCGGACGGCGCGGGCGAGGAGACGGACGACACCACTGGCGACACCACTGACGAGGCCACCGACGGCACCGGAGATACGAGCGCGACCACCGAGACGATCGACCCCACGCCGATCGCCTCGGAGCCGGTCGCCGCCCAGTGACCCGGCGCGGCGACCGGGTGATCAGGCCTGGGCGGCCGCGAGGACGCGGTCCACGGCCTCGTCGAGCGGGATCTCCTGCTTGGTCCCCGCCGCACGGTCGCGCAGCTCCACGACGCCCTGGGCGAGCCCGCGCCCGACGATGAGGACCGTGGGCAGCCCGAGCAGCTCGGCGTCCTTGAACTTCACGCCCGGGGACACCCCGGGACGGTCGTCGACCAGGACGCGCAGACCGCGCGCCTCCAGCGTCTCCGCGAGCTGGGCGGCCACCTCGATCTGGTTCTCCTTGCCGGTCCCGACGATGTGCACATCGGCGGGGGCCACCTCACGCGGCCAGACCAGACCGAGCTCGTCGTGCCGCTGCTCGGCCAGGACGGCCACGGCACGCGAGACGCCCACACCGTAGGAGCCCATGGTGATCCGGATCGGCTTGCCGTCGGGGCCGAGCGCGTCGAGCCCCGCCGCGTCGGCGTACTTGCGGCCGAGCTGGAAGATGTGGCCGATCTCGATGCCCCGGTCGATCGACAGGGGGTGGCCGCAGCGCGGGCACGCGTCCCCGGCCCTGACCTCGGCCGCCTCGATCGTGCCGTCGGCCTCGAAGTCGCGTCCCGCGACCACGTGGGCGGCGTGCTTGCCGGGCTGGTTGGCGCCGGTGACCCACGCCGAGCCCTCGACCACGCGGGGATCGACGAGGTAGCGGATGCCGAGCGACTTGAGGACCTGCGGGCCGATGTAGCCGCGCACGAGGCCGGGGTGACGGACGAAGTCCTCCGCCTCGAAGATCTCCGGCACGCCGGGCGCGAGGAAGGCCTCCAGCCGCTTGAAGTCGATCTCACGGTCACCGGGAACGCCGATGATCAGCGTCTCGAGCTTGTCCGATCCCGGCGTGCGGACCTTGACCACGATGTTCTTCAAGGTGTCCGCCGCGGTGATCCCGAGGCCGAAATGCTCGTTGACGTGGTCGACGAGGGACTCGATGGTGGGCGTGTTCGGCGTGTCGAGCACCTCGAGCGCGGGCTGCGCGGTCCTGACGGCCGGCGGGGCGGGCGTGACGACCGCCTCGGCGTTGGCCGCGTAGTCGCAGTTGCGGCAGGCCACGAACGTGTCCTCACCCGTGGGCGCCTTGGCCAGGAACTCCTCGGACGCCGATCCGCCCATGGCGCCCGACATGGCGAAGACGACGCGGTAGTCGATGCCGAGCCGCTCGAAGATCCGGATGTAGGCCTCGCGGTGCATCTCGTAGGAGCGCTTGAGGCCGTCGTCGTCGAGGTCGAAGGAGTAGGAGTCCTTCATGACGAACTCGCGCCCGCGCAGGATGCCGGCCCGGGGACGTGCCTCGTCGCGGTACTTCGTCTGGATCTGGTAGAGGGTCACCGGATAGTCCTTGTAGGAGGAGTACTCCCCCTTGACCATGTCGGTGAACATCTCCTCGTGGGTCGGCCCGAGGAGGTAGTCGGCGCCCTTGCGGTCCTTGAGGCGGAACAGCGTGTCGCCGTACTCGGTCCACCGGCCGGTCGCCTCGTAGTAGTCGCGGGGCAGCAGCGCGGGGAAGAGCACCTCCTGGGCGCCGATCCGGTTCATCTCCTCGCGGACGACCCGGGCGACGTTCTCCAGGACGATCTTGCCGAGCGGCAGCCAGGAGTAGATTCCGGGGGCGACCCTGCGGACGTATCCGGCGCGGACGAGCAGCTTGTGGCTCGGCACTTCCGCGTCCGCCGGATCCTCACGCAGGGTGCGCAGGAACAGGGTCGACATACGCAGTAGCACGGCTACTCCTTGCTCGTGAGAGCTCTCATGCCGCGTCCTGCGGGAAGCTCGCGGAGACCGGCGCCTGAGAGACGACGTGAGTACGACGTGCACCAAGGGTATCCAGTCCCGGCCACGCGGCGCCCCTGGAAAAACGTCCCCCGGGGCGTCAGCCGCCGAGAAGCTCCTCCCACTGCCTGCGCGGGGTGACGCGCCTGCCCGCCGTCACCGCGCCGTCGAGCGTCGCCGACATACGCCACAACCCCGGGCGCGCCCGCAGGCGGGTCATACCGATCGGGTCGACGGCCCGCAACACGAAGCTCACGCCCATCACGTCCAGTGTCGCCATGGAGGCGGTCACGAGGCCGGCCGGCCCGGCCAGCGAGCCGGCGAATCCCGGCTCCTGGACGCGTTCCACCAGCAGCGCCGCCACCTCTGAGGCGTTCGGCCCGTCCCGCCACTCGATGTGCCAGGAGTGGTCGCTCCCCCGCCACCAGGCGAGATCGCGGCAGGCCTCGAGCATCTCTGCCTCACCCGCCAGTACGGCCATGACGCGGCCTAATGCCTCGTACCGCCGTGCATTCGGTGTCCGGGCGTCGTCACGATCGAAGGCCGCCTGCGGCCCGATCTCGTCCCGCCCCCCGCGGAGTGCCGTCATGCCTCGGAGGGTTTCATCTATCGGCCCCCTCGTCCTGGAGTTGCCGTCTTTTGGGCCGCGGCAGGAGCTCTCGTGGTCTGCGCCGCTCCCGGCCGGGCCGGACAGCGGCGGGACTCGGACGTGAAAGAACCGCACGTCCACGCCCTCCGCCCGATGCACGCCCGTGCGGCGGCGCACGACGGGGTCAGGGAACGGGCCCGGCCGGACGGAAAAGTCGCGACCGGAAACGACCTTTGCGGCCACCCCGAGGGCCGAGCCCGCCTTTCCGTCAAATAAACGAATGACAACCTTTATTCGAAGGATGCATTGTTTGACAGGAAATTTCGCCGCATTGCTCAAATAACGATCGGACGTGATACTCACCACGTGCGTCTCACCGTCCGGAGACCGCGCGGAGGAGAGGGCCGATGGGCGAGCGGATCTGGGACCGGCGCAAGACGCGGCGCGTGGTGGGCATCGACCTGGGAACCACCGAGTCCGCCGTGGCGATCCTCAGGGGCGGCTCGCCGAGCGTCGTCGTCAACGCTGAGGGCGCACGGACCACCCCGTCCGTCGTCGCCTTCACCGACACCGGCGAGGTCCTCGTCGGCGGGGCCGCCAGGCGGCAGGCCGTGGTGAATCCCGGACGCACCGTCCGTTCGGTCAAGCGCCTGATGGGCACCGGCCGGACCGTCGAGATCGACGGCAGGACGTTCGCGCCCCAGCAGATCAGCGCCTTCATCCTGCGCAAGCTCAAGGAGGACGCCGAGGCCCGCCTGGGCGAGAGCGTCACCGGCGCGGTGATCACCGTCCCGGTCTGCTTCGGCGAGCCCGAGCGGCGGACCACCAGGGAGGCCGGCGAGATCGCGGGCCTCAACGTGCTCCGCATCGCCAACGAGCCCGTCGCCGCGGCCATGGCTCACCGGCTGAACAGGCTCGGCGCGGGGAAGGAGCAGACGGTCCTGGTCTTCGACCTCGGCGGCGGCACGTACGACGTGTCCCTGCTCGACGTCGGCCCCCGCGGCGTGCACGTGCGTGCGGCGAGCGGCGACGCCCGCCTGGGCGGCGACGACTGGGACAGGCGTCTCGTCGACGAGCTCCTGAAGCGCTACAGGGTCCTGCACGATGTCGACATGTCCGGCGACGAGCAGGCTCTCCGGCGCCTCGCAGAGGCGGCGGAGAGGGCCAGGATCGAGCTGTCCGACAGGTCGCAGACCAGCGTGCACACGGCCTACAGAAGGACCCGCCAGGGATTCCCGTCGTTCCTGGATCAGACCCTGACCAGGGGCGAGTTCGAGTTGATCACGGCTGACCTGCTCGATCGTTGCAGAGCCCCCTTCCACCAGGTCGTCAAGCAGGCGGGGGTCAGGATGTCCGACGTCGCCCACGTGGTGCTGGCCGGCGGTGCGACGCGGATGCCCGCCTTCTCCGCGCTGGTCAGGGAGCTGACCGGCAGGGAGCCCATCGCCGCCGGCCCCGACGAGGCCGTCGTCCTCGGCGCCGCCCTCCTGGCGGGAGCACCCGCGGACGAGCCGGCGGAACGCGTCCCCGCGAACCGTCTGACCAGTTCGATCGGCATCGAGACCAGGGGCGGCACGCTCACGCCGGTCATCGAGCGCGGCACGGTGCTCCCGGCGAGCCGGGCGGAGATCTTCACCACGGCCGAGGACGCCCAGGAATCGATCAAGATCGCGGTCTTCCAGGGGAACGACGGGCGCGTCGCCTCCGCCACGGAGCTGGGCAGGTACGAGGTGACCGGAATCGTCGCCGCTCCGCGCGGCCGCCCGCAGATCGAGATCACGTTCGCGGTCGACGCGGGAGGGCTGTTCAGCGTGTCCGCGCGCGATCTCGGCACGGGGAGACCGCAGCCGATGACGCGCCTGGACGGCCCCGCCGGCCGGCGATGACCGGGCGTGGGACGGCAACGGCGCGACGCCGCGCAAGATCGCGCTCCCGGGTTCTGGCCGGGAGGGGTGCCGATGCCTGAGAATCACGAGGAGGACGCTGGCACTGTGGAGGCCATGATGGCGTTGCGCGTGGCGGTCGTCGGATCGGGTCCGGCAGGGATCTACACGGCGGAAGCGCTGATCAAACAGGCCCAGGGGCCGGTGGAGATCGACGTGATCGAGCGCCTGCCGACCCCCTACGGCCTCGTGCGGTACGGCGTGGCCCCCGACCACACCTCGATCAAGTCGATCGCGGGATACCTCCGCCGCGTGCTCGAGAGCCCGGGCGTCCGTTTCCTCGGCGGCGTCGAGTTCGGCTCGGACGTGTCGGCGGACGAACTGCTGTCGTGCTACGACGCCGTCGTCTACTGCACGGGCGCCATGGTGGACAGGCACCTCGGCGTCCCCGGCGAGGACCTTCCTGGGAGCGTCGCCGCGACCGACTTCGTCAACTGGTACTGCGGGCACCCCGACGTGCCGCCGGACGCCTTCACCCTCGACGCCGAGGACGTGGTGGTCATCGGCGTCGGCAACGTCGCGGTCGACGTCGTCCGCGTGCTCGCCAAGGGCGCCGCGGAACTGCGGGGAACCGACGTACCCGAGGA
Source organism: Planotetraspora kaengkrachanensis (assembly GCF_016862895.1). Taxonomy (GTDB): domain Bacteria; phylum Actinomycetota; class Actinomycetes; order Streptosporangiales; family Streptosporangiaceae; genus Planotetraspora; species Planotetraspora kaengkrachanensis. The sequence goes on from NZ_BONV01000008.1 coordinate 88,169, forward strand.
GGTCATGCGGCGCCTGGAGGAGTCACGGGTCCGGCGCATCCACATGGTCGGCAGGAGGGGCCCGGAGCACGCCAAGTTCACCCTCAAGGAGTTGCGTGAGCTCGGCGAGCTGATCAACGCCGACGTCCTCACCTTCCCCCACGAGGTGAAGGTCGAGGATCTGACCACCCTGTCCCGCCAGACCCGGGGGAACGTCGACGTCCTGCAGGCGTGGTCGGGACGCGTGCCTTCGGACCGGCCGCGGCGCCTGGAGGTGCGTTTCTGGCTGCGCCCGGTCGAGATCCTGGGCGTCTCCCACGTCGAGGGCATCCGGCTCGAGCGGACGCTGCTGCGTGACGGCCGGGTCGTGGGGACGGGCGAGTTCGAGACCATCCCCGCCGACATGGTGATGCGATCGGTCGGCTACCAGAGCGTCCCGCTGGCCGGGGTGCCCTTCGACAGTTCGACGATGACCGTGCCCAACGTGGCCGGCAGGGTGTCCGACCGGCAGTACGTGGCCGGCTGGCTCAAGCGGGGGCCGACCGGGGTGATCGGGACCAACAAGTCCGACGCCGCGGAGACCGTCCGCACGCTGCTGGCCGAGACGACGCCGGGGACGGCCCGGGCCCGGCTCGACGACCTGCTGAGCGCCCGCGGCGTGACGCCCCTGACCTACCAGGACTGGCTCGCGATCGAGACCGCGGAGGCCGAGCTGGCCACGTCGCTGAAGCGGGGAGAACGCGTCAAGCTGGTGGGCCGCGCAGCCATGCTCGCCGCCTGCGGGCGGGTCGCCCAACCCGCGCCGGACGGGCGGCCCTGATCGCGGCGGACTCTGCGAGGATCGTGACCATGGACACGACGCTGGCCGCGCCGGACGAGCTGATCGAGGGTTTCCACGCGGCCCACCGGCGGCAGTCGGAGCGCTACCCCGCCCGGGAGATCGCCTGGCAGCCGGTGCACACGGTCTACGTCCCGGCCGACCGGGTGACGCCGGGGACCGTGACCGAATGGCGGCAGGCCGCCATGGACCTGCTGCACCGGCACGTATTCGCCCCCGCGGAGCTGGCCTCGCTGTTCGATCTCGACATCGACCTCGCGACCCCCGTCCACGACCGGGTGCGCAGGAAGCTCGCCGCGGAGCCGATCGAGGACCTGCGCGTCGACTTCGAGGACGGCTACGGCTTCCGGCCGTGGGACGAGGAGGACCACCACGTCGAGAGCGCCGCCGCTGCGATCGCGGCGATGCACGAGGCGGGCGCGCTGCCCCGGCGCTGGGGGCCGCGGGTCAAGTCCTTCGCCGACGGGGACCCGGGACGGTCGCTCCGCACACTGGACGGTTTCCTGACCGAGGTCCTGAAGCGCACCGGAGAACTGCCCGCCGGGTTCACCGTGACGTTCCCCAAGGTCCTCGTCGAGGACTACCTCGGGCAGTTCGCCGGGTGCCTGGAGGCGCTCGAGCGGTCCCTGCGCCTCGCCCCGGGCACGCTCAGGTTCGAGATGCAGGTGGAGGCGCCGCAGACGGTGATGTTCCTCCAGCGCTCCGCCGACCTCGTCCCCTCGCTGGGCGGACGGCTGGCGGCGGCGCACTTCGGCGTCTTCGACTACACCGCCGCGATCGGCCTGCCCCCGCACGAGCAGCGGCTCGATCATCCCGCCTGCGACCACGCCAGGCACGTCATGCAGACGGCCCTGGCCGGGACCGGGGTGGAGCTCTCGGACGGTTCGCTCGCGGCTGCTCCGGCCTCCGACTCCCCCGAGGACGTCGGCGATCTCCTCCGGCGGCATTCCGCCCTGGTGCGGCACTCGCTGGCGCACGGCTACTACCAGGGCTGGGACATGCATCCGTCCCATCTCGTCAGCCGGTTCGCGACCGTCTACGCCTTCCACTACAAGTGTTACGAGGCCTACGCCGAACGGATCTCCGCCTGGGAGGACGAGCGCACCGCGGTTGGCGGCGCGCTGGACGAGCCCGCGACGGTCAAGACCATGATGGCGGCCCTCGCCCGCGCCGACCACGCGCTGTCCTGACCCGCGTCCGCGCCGAGCCCGCCCGGCGGCGTCACGGGAGCACCGCGCGGCCCGCCGCGCGGCGGATCTCAGGCGAGGTCCACGAGCTCCCGCCACGCGCGGACGCGGGCCGGGTCGACGGGCAGGCTCCACGAGTCCCGGACGGCGCTGCCGACGTGGAAGGCTCTGATGCCGTAATTGAGCAGCACGGGCACGTGCTCGGTCCTGAGCCCTCCCCCGGCGAGCGCGAGCGGCCCGTCACCCGCCTCGGCCCTGGCGCGTAAGACCGCCAGGCCGTCTCCCACTCCGTCGGGCGATCCCGCCGTGAGGACGGTGGAGAGGTTGGGCAGGAGCCGTACGGCGCGCCAGGCCGCGCGGACGTCGGCGGCGTGGTCGACGGCGCGGTGGAACGTCCACGGCAGCGGCGCGACGGCGTGGATCAGCGCCTCTGTGGCGAGCAGGTCCACGACGCCGTCACCGGTGAGGAACCCGAAGACGAAGCCGGCCGCGCCCGCCTCGGACAGCTCCTTGGCGTCGCGGCGCAGCCGGTCCAGTTCCTCGCCCGTCACACCGAAACCCGCGTTGCGGCGCAGCATGACCATCTGGGGCAGCCCGCACTCCGCCGCGATCGCCGCCACGGTCTCCGCCGAGGGGGTGAGTCCGTCGGAGCTCATGTCGGCCACGATCTCCAGGCGGTCAGCGCCGCCCTCCTCGGCGGCCACCGCGTCGCGCACGTCCAGCGCGATCACTTCCAGGAGAGATCCGGTCATGATGCGAACAGTATCGGGTCCCTTTGAGACGCCGTACGGCATCCGCCCCTGTTCAGACCTGGATCAACTCCTTGTGAGCCTCGGTGTCAAGGGCGCGGCCGTACCCGGTCTCGCCGGCGGGCCGCTCGAAGAGAGCGCCGGAGGCCCGGTGCGGCAGGTCCACCGTGCGCACGTGGCGGAACCCGAGCCCGCGGTAGTACGCCTGCAACCGGGTGTTGTCCTTGGCGCAGTCGAGGCGCAGCCACCTCCTGCCCGTCCGGGCCGCGCGCGCGACCGCCCAGCCCAGCAGCACCTCGCCGAGCCCCTGGCCCGAGTAGGCCCTGCTGACGGCGAGTTTGTGCACGTACAGGGCGTCGTGCGGCCGGTCGGGCGCCGACCAGAACTCCGGGTCGGCGTGGGCGTCCACCGCCATGGTCGCGGCGGGGACGGGATCGATCCCGTCGTCCAGCAGGTACATCACGCCCTGGTCGATCAGGGGCTCGATCCGCGCGGCCGGGAAGCCGCCGTCCGGCCACTGCCGCACCCCGGCGGCGTTCAGCCACTTCGCCGCCTCGGCCAGGAGTGTGAGCACGGTCGGCAGATCGCTCGCCGTCGCGCGACGGAGCGTGAGTTCGGCGGGCAGATCAAGGGTGTTCGTGGGCATGAGTGAGTCCTTCCGGTGCTGAGCGAGTTGATGTGAACACGAAGAGTGACGGCCGCGCGCCGCACGGCGGCCGCGTCAGCGAAGGGAGGTGAGCAGCATCAGGGTGCCCGGGCGTTGCGCGGTGATCGCTCGCGGCGGGCGCACAGCCAGAGACGACCCCTCCGGCGAGGGGTCATCCGTGTTTCGTCAATGGCGTTCCAGCTCGTATCTGATCAGGTGCTTGTCGGCGGGGAGAACCGACACGGCGACGCGCACTGGCGTATCTTCCGAGTCATATCCAACCCGGACATAAACGACAACTGGCGTACCCGGTTCCAGCTGAAGTTGCAATGCTTCATCCGGAGTCGGCATACGTGCCGAAATATCGTCGACTGCCCGTACCTGGTGATGCCCGAGCTCCGCCAGTACGCGGTTGGCCCCGCGCTTGATGTCCCCCGGCCTCGCGATCTCCGAGTCTCCGACGAGATCCAGCGGGAAGTACGAGTCGTACGTGTTGTACGGCTGGCCGTCCACGAAACGCAGACGGCGGCGGACGACGGCGAGGGAGTCGTCGCCCAGGGCGAGCCGGATGGAGACGTCCTCCGGGGGTTTGACGATCGAGACCTCGATGTTCTGGTCGGCCCGGCGGCCCTCCGAGGTGACCGCGTGAACGAACGAGTCGAAACGGGGCTCGCTCTGGTCGAGCGGGAGGAACTCGTCCTGGGGACGCATGAGAAGAGGCCGGCGTTCGCGCACGAACGTTCCGCGCCGGCGCATCCGGAGGATGAGGCCCTCGTTCTCCAGTTCGCCCAGTGCCAGCCGTACCGTGTTGCGGCTGACGCCGTGCATTTCCATGAGGTCGGTCTCGGTCGGTATCTGGTCGCCTGGCGCGAGATCACCCGTATAGATGGCCCGGCGCACTTCGGCGGCCACCTGTTGGTAGAGCGATGATCGTGCCATCTTTCCTCAATCTACCCTTTTGTTCCAACAAATCTAGACGATCTCGGTCTGCCGGGGAACAACCCCTTGACCTGACCCCGTTCGGCCGCGCATTATCCAAACGTTGGTACAAATCCATCAAATGGGGGTGAGCGCCGGTGCTAGCGGTCCGCGCGGGTACGCCGTACCTGCCCTGGCGCGATCCCGGCGAGGCGACGCGTTTGCTTCGCTACGCCCTGCATCGGCAGGGATTCACCCACACCTACCAGAGCAACGGGAACGGCATGTCCGTGCTGTCGGTATCTACCGAACTGACCGTCTGGTGCAAGAACGGATGCTTTGTGTGGAGCGAAGGTGATCTGGTGGTCACGCATCCGTCCGACGATCCCGACGGCGCGACACGCCTGATAATGCGGCATTACCGCGTGCCGGAGCAGCAGTCGGAGGACGGCTGATCCCCCTGAACTCCGCGCGAACAAGCGAGGCTTCGACCCCAACCCTCGCCGGGGTCGAAGCCTCCCGCCGGGGAGGTGCGCGTCCTGGCGGGTCCCCCACGCCCGCCAGGACGCGTCGCCATCTCGATGACGCCCCGCCCCGAACGCCGCCGAGATCGCCCTGTCGCGTGACCGACCGGTCGGTATGCTGCGGGCATGACTCTGTTCTCGGTGGAAGGCAAGACGGTCGTCGTCACCGGCGGCTCCCGCGGGATCGGCAAGATGATCGCGGCCGGTTTCCTCGACGCGGGCGCGACGGTCTACATCTCCTCGCGCAAGAAGGACGAGCTGGAGGCCACGGCTGCGGAGCTCGGATGCCAGGCCGTCCAGGCCGACCTGTCGACACCTGAGGGAGTGGAGACGCTCTTCGAGGCCGTCTCGGCCCGCGAGGACCGGCTCGACGTGCTCGTCAACAACGCCGGAGCGAGCTGGGGCGCCCCGCTGGAGGAGTATCCCGAGCACGCCTTCGACAAGCTCTGGAACATCAACGTCAAGGGGATCTTCTTCCTGACCCGCCGGTTCCTTCCTCTGCTCAGGGCGTCCGCGTCGGCCGACGACCCGGCCCGCGTGATCAACGTCGGCTCGATCGACGGCATCCGCGTCCCGGCCATGGAGAACTACGCCTACTCGGCGGCCAAGGCCGGCGTGCACATGCTGACCCGGCACCTCGCCCACCAGCTCGCCCCGGAGTCGATCACCGTCAACGCCATCGCGCCCGGCCCGTTCGAGTCGAAGATGATGGCGTTCGTCCTCGACGACCCGGGAACGCGGTCCCTGGTCGAGAACTCGGTGCCGCTGGGACGGATCGGCCGGCCGGACGACATGGCGGGCGCGGCCATCTATCTGGCCTCCCGCGCCGGCTCCTACCTCACCGGCGCGGTCATCCCCGTCGACGGCGGGATCTCCACCCACGGCTGACCCGCGGCGACCTGCCCCCCGGAGAGGGCGCCGCCGCCTAGGATGACCGCCATGACGCAGGTCGCGGTGTGCGGACCGGCCGACTGCACTCCCGAGGAGGCGGCGGCCGCCAGGGAGGTGGGCCGCCTGCTGGCCGAACAGGGCGCGGTGGTCTTGTGCGGAGGCTACGGCGGCGTCATGGCCGCGGCCGCCGCGGGCGCGCGCAGAGCCGGCGGCGTCGTGGTCGGCATCCTCTCCGGCCGGGACCGCACGGGGGCGAGCCGCGACCTGACGGTCGCGATCCCCACCGGCATGGGCGAGGCGCGCAACGCCCTCATCGTCCGCGCCGCCGACGCGGTCATCGTGGTCGGCGGCTCATGGGGCACGCTGTCCGAGCTCGCGCTGGCCCGGCGCGGGGGCACCCCTGTGATCACCCTCGGCGGATGGCGGATCCTCGACTCGGCGGGGAGCCCCGTCCCCGGGCCGGTCCCCGCCGACGACCCGTCCCGGGCCGTGCGTCTCGCCCTGGCCGGGCGCGCCTAGCCGTACGCCTGCTGAGTGCGCCCGGTGAGTGCGCCTGGTGCGTGCGCCTCGGCAGGCCGTCAGAGGCTGTCCGCCAGCACCCGCGCGAACAGATCGGGCGCGTCCAGTTCGTAGCGCAGGAATAGGTACGGCTCGGCCGCCTCGAGCTCCATCAGCACCGGCTCCCCGCCCGGCATGCGGACGAGGTCGACCCGGGCGTAGAGCAGCCGCTCCCCCACCTTGCTCAGGACGAGCTCCGCGAGGGTGAACTGGTCGTCGTCGGGATCGCGCAGGCGCGCCCGGTTGGCCTCGTCGATCGCCGTCTCGGTCAGCATCGGGTGGCGCCGTACGGCGTGGCTGAACTCGCCGCCGAAGTAGAGGAGGGACAGCTCTCCCTCGTGCTCGACCGCCTCGACGTACGGCTGCACCATGGCCGTCCGGCCCGCGCCGACGAGCTTGGCGACGTGCGCCTCGGCCATCTCGCGGTCGGCGGTCCGCACCGTGTCCCGCGCTCCCGCCGAGATCGCGGGCTTGACGACGTACTCCTCCCAGTCGGGAAGCTCCGTCTCCGTCCCCGGCTCGGCCCAGTGAGTGGGCACGGTCGGCACGCCCAGGCGGCGCAGGTAGGTCTTGTCGGTGTTCCACTCGAGCACGGACGCCGGGTTGAACAGCCGCGTCACCTGCTCGACCCGCCGGGCCCAGGCCGTGAAGTCGTCACGGCGCTCGATGTAGTCCCACGCCGAGCGGACGACGACCGCGTCGAAGGAGGACCAGTCGGCCCGGGGGTCGTCCCAGGCGAGCGTCGTCCCCTCGATGCCGGCGCCGAGCCAGGCGCCCAGCAGGATCTCCCGCTCGTCGTCGAACCGCGCCACAGGGTTGTCACAGGTGACGTATGCGACCTTCATCGAGTTCTCATCTCCCCCTCGTCGGCGACCATCGTACGGATCGCGGGACGGGCGGGGAGAACCGGCGTCAGGCCTGCCCGGTCAGCACCTCCGCGGCGGCCTGGCCGCACACCCGGGCCGAGCCGTGGGTGGCGATGTGCACCGCGCCGAGGTCCGTACGGCCGGGCAGGCCCATCTCCACGATCACGCCGTCCGGGCGCGCGGCGAGGACGCGTTCCACGAAGTCCAGCTGCCAGAGGTGGCGGTGCGCGTCGCGTACGACGATCACCAGGGGCCGGTCGGCCGCCTCGCGGAGCGCGCGGTCGGGGGCTCCGTCCACGGCCTCCGGCTCGCTCAGCCGGGTGACCGTGGTGCCGGGCAGCAGCTTGCTCAGCGGCTCGCCCGCCCCCCACGGCATGCCCTTGTCGATGGCCAGGTTGGTCTCGGGCGCCAGCTCGACCACGTGGGAGGCCACCGTCAGTGGCAGGACGGCGGGGCCGCCGCGCCTGAGGGTGACCTTGACGGCCCGGCGCGCCGCGGCGAGCCCGATCTCGTCGGGAAGCTCCGTCTCGGCCGCGGCGGCGTGCCATGAGGCGAGCTTGCGCACCCGCGCCGCGGCGTCGGCCAGCCGCTCTTCCGGCAGGGCGCCCGCCACGACGGCGTCGGCGACGGCGTCGCGGATGAGTTCGACCGTGGCCTCGTCGGAGTTCTCCCCGCCCACGCAGATGGAGTCGGCGCCCGCCGTGATGGCGAGCGCGCTCGCGCCACCCAGCCCGTAGCGCCCGGCCACCGCGGCCATCTCGATGCCGTCGGTGACGATCAGCCCTTCGAAGCCGAGCCGGTTCCTGAGGAGGCCGGTGAGGATCTTCGGGCTGAGGGTGGCGGGAAGCTCCTCGTCGTACGCGGTCACGAGCAGGTGGCCCGTCATGACCGAGCGGACGCCCTCCTCGATCGCGGCGCGAAAGGGCCACAACTCCACCTCGTCCAGTTCCTCCGCCGAGGCGGTGACACGGGGGATGCTGTGGTGCGAGTCCACCGACGTGTCGCCGTGACCGGGGAAGTGCTTGGCGCAGGCGGCCACACCGGCGGACTGCAGGCCGCGGATCCAGGCCGCGGTGTGCCTGGCGACCAGGGCGGGGTCGGCGCCGAACGACCGGAGGCCGATCACCGGGTTGTCGGGGTTGGAGTTGACGTCGGCCGCCGGGGCGAAGTCGATGTTCACTCCCGCCGCGTGCAGGTCGCGCCCGACGTCGCGGGCGACCTGCTCGGTCAGGGCCACGTCGTCGACCACGCCGAGCGCGTAGTTCCCCGGACGGGAGCTGCCGGTGCGGGCCTCCAGGCGGGTGACCTCGCCGGCCTCCTCGTCGATCCCGATGAGGATCTCGTCGTTCTCCGCGCGCAGGGCCGCGGTGAGATCGGCGAGATGCGCGGGGGTGTCGACGTTGCGGGAGAAGAGCACGACTCCGGCGAGTCCGTCGGCGAGCCGCCGGCGCACCCAGTCGGGCGCCGCGGTCCCCACGAAGCCGGGGAGGAGGACGGTTTCGGCCAGACGGAGAAGGTCCGGGCTCCGTCTCATACTGTGCTCACTGGGCAGCGCTCTGGCATGCGAGAAATCTAATAGGAAACTTTCCTATTCGCTAGTCTATTGACCTCGGATTTTACAGATCGACACGCGATGTCTTGCTCCGCGTCGAGAGAAAGGCCCGTGATCGTCGACGCCGGGGCCCGCCCGGCGGCCCCGGAGGCCGACGCGAGCCGCGCCCGGCATCGCCGAGCCCCCCGAGGAGACCGCCGACGACGGCCCGACGGCGTCACGTGTACGCTGTGGCCCCGCCGTACCGGCCGCCGACCAGGGGCGGAATGCCGAAGTCGTCCGTGGTCGCACGGTTATGTCCTTAGGGAAAGCTCCGGGCGTTCGAGCAAGAGCTTGCTTGAAGGCTCATAATGGTCGGCGTGAACCAGCGTAAGAACTCCGGCGCCACCGCCGCTCCCGTACGGGCGAAGCGGACCGGCGCGACCGGTCCGGCGTCGGAGCGGCGCGACCATCTCGTGAAGCTCGCCGCCGAACTCTTCGCACGCAAGGGCTTCCAGGCCACCACGGTCCGCGAGATCGCCGACGAGGCGGGCATCCTCTCCGGGAGCCTCTATCACCACTTCGACTCCAAGGAGACGATCGTCGACGAGGTGCTCCGCACCTTCCTCGAGGATCTGATCGCGCGGTACCGCGCCGCGCTGGCCGACGCCGAGGACGCGCGGGAGGCCCTGTCCCAGCTGGTCACCATCGGTTTCCACACGCTCGAGCCGCACCGCGCCGCCATCACCGTCATGCAGAACGACTGGAACTACCTCCGTTCGCTGCCCGGCGACCGCTTCGACTACCTCGTCCGGGCCGAGGACGAGGTCGAGCGCATGTGGATGGAGCAGATCAGGCGCGGCCAGGCGAGCGGCCAGTTCCGCGCCGACGTCGACCCCAAGCTCACCTACCGCATGATCCGCGACGGGATCTGGGTGGCGGTCCGGTGGTTCCGCCCCGGCGGACGGCTCGACACCGACGCCCTCGCCGACCACTACATCAGGGTGCTGTTCGACGGACTCGCCACCGGGGACCGGACGACGCAGCCGGCATGACACTCGTCGAGAAGGTGCGGGCCGCGCTCGCCGAGGTCGCCGATCCCTCGCGCGCCCCCGCCATGCAGGCGTACATGAAATCGGCGATGCCGTTCTTCGGAGTGACGGCCGTGCCCCGGCGCGCCGCCCTGCGGCGGGTCTTCGCCGAGCACCGGCTGGAGTCGGCCCCCGAGTGGCGCAGGACCGTGCTCGCGCTGTGGCGCGAGGCCGAGTACCGCGAGGAGCGGTACGCCGCGATCGAGTTGTCCGGCTTCCGCTACTACAAGCCCTGGCAGACCCTCTACACGCTGCCCATGTACGAGGAGATGATCGTCACCGGCGCCTGGTGGGACTTCGTGGACGAACTCGCCGTCCACAGGATCGGGCCGCTGCTGCGGCTGTTCCCGGAGACGATGCGCCCGTTGATGCTGGAATGGGCCCACCAGCCGGACCGGTGGAAGCGCCGCACGGCGATCATCTGCCAGAACTCGTTCAAGCACGGCACCGACCGCGGACTCCTGTACGCCTGCATCGAGCCGAGCCTGCCGGACATCGACTTCTTCACCCGCAAGGCCATCGGCTGGGCCCTGCGCGAGTACGCCAAGACCGACCCGGCCGAGGTCGTGCGTTATGTCGGCCATCAGGGCATCTCCGGGCTGTCGCGGCGCGAGGCCCTGCGCAACGTCCCCGGCCAGGACTGAGCCCGCGGGGATCGTCGCGCAGGAGCCGGGGCCGGCGGCCGTTCGCCGCTGACGGCTCGCGCGCCCCGAATACGCGCGAGCCGAGCCTGTCAGCGCCGGTCAGGCGGCCGGAACCGTGTCGACCCAGGTGGTCGACGCCGTGCGGTAGCCGTTGACCCGGTTGGTCACTTCACTGGGCGCGACGACCTCGTTCTTCGCGTGGTAGAACCAGTCGACCTGCTGGACGTACGTGCGCGGGGTCGGGCTGCCGATCTGGCCGCCGCTGATGAACCACAGGTTGAAGTTCACCGACTGCATGGTCTCCGGGTAGTAGACGCCGCCGTGCTCCGCGAAGAGCGCGCCGTCGATGTAGTACCTGATCGTGCCGCCGGACACCTGCAGCACCAGGTCGTGCCAGCCGTTGTAGCTCTGCCGCAGCTCATTGTGGACGTTGACGGCCAGCCAGGGCTCGTTCTGGTAGGTCTCCCACGAGGTGGCGTACATGATGTTGGACGGCTCGCCCCAGCCTCCGTTGGGCAGGTACTCGAAGTCCTGCTCGCTGTAGTCCGGGTCGAGGTCCCGGTTGAGCGGCGTGATCGTGAAGAAGGTCTGCACGATGGCGTCGCCGTCCGGACCGCTGACGGGCGCGTCGGAGAACTTCAACCGGGCGGCGTAGGTGCCCTCGAGGAACTTGCGCTGGTTCAGGACCTCCGACTGCTGGGTGCCGGAACCGGTGCCGTCGGTGACCGACTTGAGCTGCAGGGCCTTGTTGGAACCGGATACGACCGGGAAGGAGACGTTCTCCTTGGGCCAGGAGGCGCCGGGGATGCCGGGGCCACCCTGGTTGGTACGGATAGTCCAGTTGTGCGCGTTGATCCGCGTGTCGTTGGCGTCGGTGTAGGAGAAGTCGTCGAACACGACTCCCGCGTTGCCGCCCGTGGGCGGCGGGCTGGGCGACGTGGGGGGTGTGGGGGTCGGCGTCTGCGTCGGGTCGCCGCCGGCGGGGGCGTCGCCCCAGACGAGCGTGCCGTTCTGGTAGGCGGTCACCTTCGTCCAGTCCCCGTAAGTGGTCCTGGAGGCGCCGAAGGAGTAGTCGTCGCTCTGCGTGATCCGCTGCCAGTCCGCGCGGTAGAAGCGCAGTTGCAGGTCGCTCGTCTGGGCGCCCGGAGCCAGCGTGCCCGAGGTGAAGCCCACCTCGAGGTAGCGGTCGGCGGTCGCCGTCCCGGGTGAGATCGTGCCGAACGTGCCGGTCACGGTCGAGCAGGAGACGACCGCCCACGAGCAGGCGAAGCGGTACTGCTGGGTCGGCGAGTCCGCCTTGAAGTAGTAGCGGATCTTCACCGAGCTCAGCGGCACTGCGGCGGTGCCGCTGTTGATCAGGTTGAACCACGGTTCGACCTGGTCCGCCGTGGCCCCGGCGGCGCTCGTCTTGTACTGGACGCGGAGTGAGGTCGCGGCGTCGGCCGGAAGGGCGGCCACGCCGATGAGAGCGAGGGCGGACACGAGCCCGCCGGCTAACCACTTCTTGCTGGACACTGTCGTCCTTTCCTTGGGTGCGGTCCCCCGTGGTCTGTGGTCCCCCTGCTCCCCGTGTGCGCGGCCGCCCTGGCGTCTAGGGGATGAGCGGCCCGACCCGGACGCCCTGGGCCTCCAGCCGGGCCAGGTGCGGATTGAGCCGCTGGAGGAAGTCGGAGTAGTCCCCCGCGGATCCCCAGGCGACCTCGGCGAACGCGCAGAGCCGGGGAAAGGCCTGACGCTCGACGTCGGACGGCGTGGGCATGTACTCGGTCCACAGTTGAGCCTGGACGCCGAGGATCCGCCCGCCCGCCCGCTCGGGGGCGGGGGGCGGGTCGAAGTGGTAGGCCTCGGAGAGCGACAACACCCGGTCGGGCGCGAACGGCCCCGGCTCGAGAGCGGGCGGATAGTCGAGGTAGGTGCGCAGGTGGGGGGCGAGGACGACGTCCCTGCCCTCCAGCGTCGCCTGCGGGCCGCTTTCCTCGTCGAGCCAGGTCATCGTGGTCGCACCCGGCGGGCCGTCCGCCTTCTCGTACCAGTAGACGAGCCTCCTGCCGTGGGCGGCGAGGTGCTCGGCCATGCGCGCGGTGATCCAGGCCCGCGCCGCGTGCGCGCCCGGCAGGCCGAGCTCGCGGAGGCGTTCCTGTGCCCGCGGCGTGCGCTCCCACTCGCCGGGCAGGCACTCGTCCCCGCCGACGTGCACGTAGTCGTCGGGGAACAGTTCGACGACCTCGTCCAGCACCTCGTGGAAGAAGGCGATCGTCGACTCCTCGAGGTTGAGCGTGTGCTCGCTGATCCCCCACCGGTCCCAGACGCCGAGCCGTCTGCCCGGATCGTTGCCCAGATGCGGGTAGGCGGCGAGCGCGGCCTGGACGTGCCCGGGCAGCCCGATCTCCGGGACGACCCGCACGAACCTGTCGGCCGCGTACGAGACGATCTCGTGGATGTCGTCGTGGCTGTAGTGGTCTCCACTGACCTCGGTGAGCCGGGGATGCCGCTTGATCTCCAGGCGCCAGCCCTGGTCGTCGGTCAGATGCAGCTGCAGCACGTTCAGCTTGAGCTCGGCGATCAGATCGATCAGCCGCAGCACGAACTCCTTGGGCATGAAGTGCCGGGCGACGTCGAGCATCACGCCGCGCCACCCGAAGCGCGGGCCGTCCTCGATCGTCCCGTACGGCACTGCCGGGCCGAGTTGCCGCAGGGTCTGTCGTCCGTAGAACTCGCCGGCGGGCCCACCGGCGGTCAGCTCGATCACGCCGTCGGAGACGCTGAGGCGGTACCCCTCCGGTCCCAGGTCGCGTTCATGCGACAGCCGTACGGCGTTGTCGGTGTACGCGACGAAGCCCCCGAGGACGGCCAGTTCTCTTGGCCGCGGAATGATCACGTTGGGAATCCCTCCAGGCAGGATTGACGGGCGGCCCGGCGGTGGGCCGCACGATGACACACGAGCCGGGGCTCAGCCCTTGACGGCGCCGGCGATGAAACCGGTGGTCACGCGGCGCTGCAGGACCAGGAAGATGAGCAGGACAGGCACCATGAACAGGGTGGCGGCGGCCATCGTCGCGCCCCAGTCGGTGCCGAAGACGTTGCCGAACGAGGAGAGCCAGACGGGCAGCGTCCGGTCGTCCTGGTTCTTGATGATGAGGGCGTTGGCGAAGGCGAACTCGTTCCACGCGGTGATGAACCCGAACAGCGAGGTCGACATCAGGCCGGGCGCGAGCAGCGGGAGCACGACCCTGCGGAAGGCCACCGCCCTGCTCGCGCCGTCCATCTGGGCGGCCTCCTCCAGTTCCGCGGGGATCGCCGCGAGGAAGCCCCGCAGCGTGACGATGGTGAACGGCAGCGTGACGATGAAGTAGATGAGCGTGAGCATCGACAGCTTGTCGAGCATCCCCGTGTCACGGGCGATGATGAACATCGGGATCAGCAGCGCCTCCCACGGCGCCATCTGCGCGATGAAGATCATCAGGATGAAGGCCTTGCGGCCGCGCCAGCGCATGCGGGCCACCGCGAAGGCGGCGAGCAGTGCCACGGCGAGGGCCAGCAGCACGGCGGCGACGGAGACGAGCAGGCTGTTGCGCCAGAACAGGGCGAAGCCGTCGGCGCCGACCGCGGTCCTGAAGTGGTCGAGCGTGGGATGCAGGGGCAGGAACTGCGGGGTGTCGGCCTGGATGTCCCTGGTCGGCTTGAACGCGGTGACCGCCATCCAGTAGACGGGGAAGACCGACACCACGAGCACGCCGAGGGCCGCGATGTTCAAGGGCAGCCGGCGGAGCTTCACAGGCCTTCTCCTTCGTGCTTGTACATGCGCCTCAGGTGCGCGACCAGGACGACGAGCAGGATGAGCACGGTGAGCGTGGAGATCGCCGAGCCGAGGTCGTACTTGTGGAGCGACTGGGCGACCTGGAACGCGTACACCGGCAGGGTCGTGGTGGCGTCGTCGGGACCACCTTGGGTGATCGCCCAGATCTGGGCGAAGCACTTGAACACCCAGATCACCTCGAGCGACGTGATCAGCCCGAACAGCGGCCGCAACATCGGGAAGGTGACGCCGCGGAAGACCTGCCAGGTGCCCGCGCCGTCGATCCGCGCCGACTCGTACAGCTCGGCCGGGATCGTGGTCAGCCCCGCGTAGAGGGTGAGCGCCGCGAAGGGGACCGACTGCCACACGATGAGCAGCACCATGATGGCGAAGGTCGCCTGACCGTTCGCGAACCAGCTGAACCCGTCGAAGGAGTCGAAGCCGAGGGAGACGAGCGCCCAGTTGACGACCCCGAGCCGGGACTGGAACAACCACTGGAAGACGGTGGTCGCGGCGAGGACCGGGGTGGCCCAGGTGAGGACCAGGCCGCTCATCACCGCCAGCCGCATCCGGCGGCCGAGCCGGGCGATCATCAGCGCCGTGAACGTGGAGATCACCATGATGAGGACGACGTTGACCGCGGTCCACACGAGTGTGCGGCGGACCACCGTCCAGAACTCGGCGCTGCCGAGCACGTCCTGGTAGTTCTCCAGACCGACGAAGGCCGCCCCGCCACGGATCAGCTCGCCGGTCCGGAAGTGCTGGAAGGAGATCACCACGCTGCGCAGCAGCGGATAGAAGAGCAGGTACGCCGTGCCGACCACGGTGGGCAGGACCAGGAGGTACGGCCAGGCCGCGGCGATCGTCCGTGCGGCGCCCCGGCCCGAGTCCCTGCGCCGGGGGTTCGCCCCGGAGGGACGGGCCGCCGGAGTCCGGCGCGGCCCGCCGGAGCCCTCCGGCCCGGGAGGTGACGGCTCCCCGGCGCCGGGCCTGCGCCGCCCCGGCGGTGCGGAGATCCCGGCGGACGCCAACTCGCCGGAGGTTTGTGGAGCCTCGGAGGCCACGGCTTTCCTCTCACACACGGGCCTGCCCGTTCCGCCCCCGGGAAGGGAGGAGGGGGGCGGAACGGAACAGGCTGCTCTCTCAGGACACCGGGCTCTCAGGACTTGGTGTTGAGGATCTCGCCGATGGTCTGCGAGGCCTTGCCTGCCTCCGCGGCGGCGTCACCGGTGAGCGCGGCGGTCATGTACTCCTTGATGACGTTCTTGGCCTCGACCGCCGCCCAGTTGGGCGAGTTCGGCGTCGCGTGGCCGTTCGCGGCGCCGACCGCCATGGCCGCCGCGCCCTCGCTGCCGCTCAGCACGCCGGCCAGCGACACGCGGTTGGGCACGTACGACATCTCCTTGGCCATGTCGGTCTGGAACTTCTCGCCGGCGAGGGCCTTGACGACCTCGTAGGCGGCGTCCTGGTTCTTGGACGCCTCCGGGATGATCAGGTCGGAGCCGCCGGTGAACACCGCGCCCGGCTTGTCCGCGGTCTTGCCCGGGATCGGGAAGAACCCGAGCTTGTCCTTCAGGGCGGGGTTGGCCTTCTCGATCGCGACCGCGCCGCCGGGCGCGGAGATCAGCTGCGCGACGTCGCCCTTGGCGAAGACGTCGGCCTGCGGCGGGTTGGCCTCGTCGGAGTCGCGCGGCCCGTCGCCCAGGGACTGCAGCTTCTTGTAGAAGTCCATGCCCGCGAGCGCCTGCGGTGTGTCGAGGCCGCCCTTCCAGGTGGTCCCGTCGCTGGCGGCCAGGTCGCCGCCCTCGTCCCAGATGAAGCCCGCCAGGGTGTACCAGTTCTGACCGGGGAGGTAGATGCCCTGGTCGCCGCCCTTGTTCAGCTTGGTGGTGACGTCGATCCACTCGTCGCGGGTCTTCGGCGGCGCGGTGACGCCCGCCTTCTCGAAGAGGTCCTTGTTGTAGATGACGACGCGGTTGGCGGCGTACCACGGGACGCCGTACTGCTTGCCCTCGATCTTGCCGGGTTCGGAGAGGCCCGGCAGCCAGTCGGTGCCGCCGAGCTCGGCGACCTTGTCGGTGAGGTCCTTGACGCCGCCGCTCGCCGCGTACTCCGCGACCTGGGTGTTGCCGACCTCGATGACGTCGGGGGCGTCGTTGCTCGCGAGCGCGCTGGTGACCTTCTGCCCGATGCCGTCCCACTCCTGGATCTGGACGTCCAGCGTGGTGCCCGCGTGCGCGGCCTGGAAGTCGGAGGTGAAGCGCTGGACCAGCGCGTCGGAGATGCTGTCCCGCATGATCCACACGGTCAGCTTGGTGGAGGCGGTGCCACCCGCCGAGCCGGGGCCCTGACCCTGGGTCTCGGTGGAGGAACTGCACGAGGTGAGACCGGCTGCGATCGTGAGCACCGCGGCCGCGGCGAGAAGGCGCCTCATGGCTACTCCCAGTGGTCATATATTGGTAAGTAATCTGCCTGTTGCGGATAGAGTGGTCTTAACCAGTTACGGCGTCAAGACCTATATTTCGCGGGAGATTCGGCAAACTGGTAAGGCTTTGGTAAGGTCGTGGCGTGACTCTGAACACGGGAGCCGGGCTGAAGCGCGACCGCGTGCGGGACTTCCTGCTGGACTTCGTCGCCGACATGAAGGCGGGCGAGGCGATCCCCTCCGAGCGGGACCTCTCCAAGGAGCTGGGAGTCTCCCGGCCGACCCTCCGCGCGGCGATCGACGACCTCGTCCGCTCAGGTGTGCTCGTCAAGGAACACGGCCGCGGCACCTTCACCGGCCCGCACCGGGTCACCCAGGCCCTGGCCGCCACTCCGAGTGGATCGTTCTACGCACCGCCCGCCGAAGGCCACTGGCTGAGCCGGATTCTGGAGTTCGGCGCGGCGCCGGCGGGTCCGCAGCTCGCCAGGCGCCTGCAGCTCGCACCCGCCGCACCCGTCCTGCGCGTGGTCAGGCTGCGCGTGGTGGACGACGAGCCGATGGCGATCGAGCGGCTCCATCTCCCCCATGCGCTGGTCGACGGGCTCGTTCCCGACGACATGGAGTCGGGCTCGTTCTACCGCGTGCTGCGCGAGCGGTTCGGGGTCGACGTGCGCAGCGCCGTCCAGACCATCGAGGCCACGGTCACCGACGAGACCGAGGCCGATCTGCTGAGCGTGCCCGAGCACTTCCCCGCGCTGATGGTCGAGCGCACCACGCGCGACGTGAGCGGGCGGATCGTGGAGTTCACCCGGTCGATCTACCGGGGTGACCGGTACCGGGTGACCTCCGAACTGCACTTCGACGCCGACTCGGGCTGACCCCTGGGGGGTGGTCAGTACACCTAGGCCGGGCGGAAGGAGTCGCGCGCCTCCGGTGCCGCGTGCTTGATCATCAGATGCCGGGTGACCGAGTACTCCTGCACCGCCTCCTGGCTCATGTCCTTGCCGAAGCCGCTGCCCTTGACCCCGCCGTGCGGAGCCTCCGACGCGATGGGGAGATGGTCGTTGACCCACGTCACCCCCACGTCGAGGCGGTGGGAGACGCGCAGCGCGCGCGACACGTCCGCCGACCACACCGACGAGGCGAGGCCGTACGGCGTGTCGTTGGCGAGGCGCACGGCCTCGTCCTCGCCGTCGAACGGGACGGCCACGAGCACGGGGCCGAAGATCTCCGACTGCACGATCTCGCTGGACTGGTCGGCGTCGGCGATGAGCGTGGGCGTGTAGTAGAAGCCGGGCCCGTCGATCGGCGCGCCGCCCCAGACGACCCGCCCCGAGGCGCGGCGCACGAAGCCGTCGACGCGGTCGCGGTGCTCGGCGGAGATCAGGGGGCCGATGTCGGAGTCCGCCTCCCACGGGTCGCCGGGCCGGACCCGGGACAGGGCGTCCCGCAGCGCCTCGACGGCCTCGCCGTACCGCGACCTGTCGATGTAGACGCGGGTGGCGGCCGTGCAGTCCTGCCCGGTGTTGTACGTCGCACCCATCACGACGCCCGCGGCCATGTGCTCGAGCGCCGCGTCCGCGAAGACCAGGGCGGGCGCCTTGCCGCCCAGTTCGAGGTGGACCCGCTTGAGGCCGTCGACCGCGCCGCGCATCACCGCCCGGCCGGTCTCGGTCGAGCCCGTCACGCTGACCATGTCGACGCCGGGATCGGTCACCAGCGCCTGGCCGACGTCGGCGCCGCCGGTGACGACCTGGAGCAGGCCGTCCGGCGCGCCCGCCGCCGCGAACAGCTCGGCGAGCCGCAGCGTGGTGCGCGGTGTCCGCGGGGCGGGCTTGATGACGACGGCGTTGCCGGCCGCGAGCGCGGGCCCCGCCTTCCAGACCGCCATGATGAAGGGGAAGTTCCACGGCGAGATCGACCCCACGACGCCGATCGGCCGCCTGACCAGGACCGACGTGTACCCCTTGCTGAGCACGCCGGCGCCGGTCCCCTCGAGCGACCTGGCCGCCCCGGCGAAGAACCGCAGGTTGTCGATGGCGAAGGGCAGTTCCCCGTCCCTGAACACGGCCGCGGGCTTGCCGGTCTCCTCGACCTCCAGGCGGGTCAGCTCCTCGGCGTCGCCCTCGACCAGGTCGGCGAGCCGCAGCAGCACCCGCGCCCGCTCTCCAGGCGTCGCCTCCCGCCACTGCTCGAAGGCCTCCCGAGCGGTCTGGACGACCGCCGCGACCTCGCCGGCGGGGGTGTCGGGGACGTCGGCGACCGTGCGCCCGTCCGCGGGATTGACCAGCGTGGTCATCGGCGTTCCACGACCTTCTCGATCACGTCGGCGGCGGCGCGCAGGCCGTCGCGGGTGCGGATGCGCTCGCCCTCCGCCTCCAGCCTCGAACGGAGTTCCGCGTCGCCCAGCAGCCGGTCCACGGCGCCCACCAGTTCGTCGTCGGTGAAGCCGTAGGTGTCCAGGCGGACGCCGTGTCCGGTCTCCGCGACCCGCTGCGCGTTGTCGTACTGGTCCCAGAACAACGGGAGAACGATCATGGGCTTGCCGAAGTGCAGCGCCTCGGTGGTGGTGTTGTTGCCGCCATGGGTGATCACGAGGTCGACCTGCGGGAGGATCTTCGTCTGCGGCAGGAACTCCGCACCCCACATGTTCGGGGCCAGTTCGATCTCCTCGTGCAGCGGCCCCTTGGAGACGATGTAGCGGTGCGGCGTCCCGGCGAGGACGGAGATGACCCGGCGCATCAACTCGACGTCGGCCGATCCGAGCGAGCCGAGGGAGAAGTAGACGAGCGCGCCCTCCCCCGGGATCTCCGGCAGGGTGAACGCCTCGTCCGTCTCCCTGACGGAGGAGTCGAGCCGCGTCCATGAGCCGCCGAGCGGCCGGTCGGCGACGTAGTCGATGATCTCGGGGTAGACGTAGAGGTTGGCGTCGCCCTCGTGGATGAACTCGAGGTCCGGAAGGGCGGGCGCGCCCTGCTCGACGACCCACTCGTTGAAGGAGGCCCACAGCTCGCGGTGGGTCCTGTCGTACTCGGCGCGGAAGTCCGCCCAGCCGGTCCCGTCTGCGGGCAGGCCCGAGAAGACCGGGGCGACGCCGGGTCCCTTCACCTCGAGCGGGTTGCACGACGCGATCCGCACGAACGGCACGCCCGCCGTCACCAGAGCGGGGAACGCGATGACGTTGTCCTCGACGATCACGTCGGGCCGCACGCGCCGGATGATCTCCTTGAGCTGCGGCTCGCAGTACTTCGCGCCGTCGGCGAGCGCCTCCCAGATCGGCTTGGTCACCGTCTCCAGCTGCTCCAGCGTGCTCTTGCGGTACTCGGGGGCCGTCTCACGGATGAAGTCCTTCCAGAACTGCCCCGGGTCCTGCTCCTCCTCGGCCGGCGGAGCGAGATCGACCAGGTCCTCCTCGAAGCCCAGCGCCTCCAGCTTCCCCTTCCACGACGCCTCGGCGGCGAACACCACCCGATGACCGCGCCGGCGCAGGACGTCGCCGATCCCGATGCAGTTGTTCGTCGGCCCGTAGGCGCTCTCCGGCATGAACAGGACGGTGAGTCGCTTGTCTGTCACGTGAGGGCTCCCTGAGTATGTTGAATCGAGATTCAAATACGCGGCGGGAGAACGCGTCAAGAGCTGTGGCGGAACACCGCGGACGCGGATGGATCGGAGTGAGATGACCCAGCGCAAGAGCAGGGCGGACCGCAGGGCCGACCTCGTCGACGCGGCCCGCAGGGCGGTGATCCGGCACGGCGCCGAGGGCGTGCACCTCAACCAGATCGCCGAGATGGCCGGTCTCACGTCGGGCGCCGTGCTCTACCACTATCCCGATCTGCGCGACCTGCTGACAGAGGCGCACCACGCGGGGATGGAGCGCTTCTACGAGCAGCGGATCAGGAAGGCCGGCGGCATCGCCGACCCGGCCCGCAAGCTGATCACCACGATCCGCTCGGGCCTGCCCGAGGGCCCCGAAGACGCCGGCGTCCGCCTGCTGTGCGAGCTGGGCGGCGCCGCCGGGCGCAACCCGGTGTACGGCTCGCTCCTCACCACGCTGTTCGACCGGCAGGTCTCGATGTACCAGGCGATCTTGGAGACCGGCGCCGCCCAGGGCGTCTTCACGCTGGCCGGGGACTCCGAGACCATCGGCCGCAACCTCGTCGCCCTCGAGGACGCCTACGGCTACCGCGTCATCGCCCGCCATCACTCGATCGACGCGGAGACCGCCGTGGAACTCGTCCTCGGCTACGCGCGGCTCGCGACCGGCCATCCGCTCGCCGCCGACGCGCCCGGGACCAGGTGAGCTCGTGTTGCGGCAGTGCGCGCAATCGTGCTTCCATCATGAGCCCTAGGCCAGGCTTCGCAGTTGAACCCCGATTCAGGAGATCCCGTGGAACACTCGCCGTGGCCGGTCGTCGAGCGGGGGCCGGACGGCACGATCACGCTCGCGGCGGGTGCCGGAGTCACCGAGTCGGTGGTGCGCGACCTGGCGAACGGCGCGGCCCCTCCGCCGCCTTTCACCGTCCGGACGCTCGCGCCGCTGCCCGCCGTGCCTCCCGGCGAACGGGCGATCACCGTCGACCAGACCAACCACTCGGTCATCGCGGGTGAGGCCGTGGTGGTCAAGTGGTTCCCCGCCCCCTCCCGGGCGCCGCATCCCGCTCCCGCCGTGCTCGCCCATCTCGCGGGCTTCGCCAGCGTGGCCGCGCCGTACGCCGTGATCTTCTGGGAGGACGCGCTGGTCGCCCTGGTCACGGCGTATCTGCCCGGCTCACGGGACGGATGGGAGTGGTGCGTGGACGAGGCGGCCGCCGGCCGCACCGGTTTCGCGTCCGACCTCGGACGGCTGGCGGCCGAACTGCACGCGGCGACCGCGGCTCCGTCGGCGACCTTCCCCGATCCCGTACGGCTCCCGCCCCGGCCCGACTTCGCGGCACGGGCCGAGGGAGCGTTGCGCGAGGCCCTGTCGCTCACCGACGGGGACGACGGCGACTGGCTGGCGCGTCACGCCGGCGAGTTGCGTGCCGAGTTGGCCCCGCTCGCCGGCGCGGGCCGTACGCCGCTGATCCACATCCACGGCGACCTGCACGTCGGGCAGGTCCTCCAGTGGCGGGGCGGCTACGCGGTGGTCGACTTCGACGGCAACCCGACGGTGGCGGAGGCGGAGGCGTTCCAGCCCGCGGCGCGCGATCTGGCGCAGTTGCTGACCAGCCTCGACCATGTCGGCCAGGTGACGGTGCTGCGCAGGTCGGCGGATCCCGCGGCCACGGCGGCCTGGGTGAGGTCCGCCAGGAGCGAGACGCGGACGGCCTACGAGAACGGCCTCGCGGACGCGGGCCGGGCGGACCTGCTCGACCGGTCGCTGCTCAGGCCGTTCGAGGTCGAGCAGGAATGCCGCGAGCTGATCTACGCGGCCCGGCACCTGCCGCGCTGGCGGTACGCCCCCATGGGCGTGCTGCGCGGGTGGTTCGCGTGATCACGACGAGGAGCGGATGTGGACGCTGAGCGGTTCTTGGCCGATCTCGAGGCCAAGCCGGAGGCGCTGGGCAGGCTGGCCGACCTCCTCGACGCCGCGGATCCGTTCAGCGGGCTGCCGGACGGCTTCGACCGGATCGTCTTCCTGGGAATGGGCAGCTCGCGGTACGCGGCGGGAGTGGCCGCGCAGAGGCTGCGCGCCGCCGGGGTCGACGCCGTCGCCGAGTACGCGTCAGCGTCGGCAGGAGCCCTCCCGGGACCGCGGACCGTGGCGGTCGTGATCTCGGCGTCGGGCGGCAGCCGGGAGACCCTCGACGCGCTGTCCCGCCACGCGGGGAGGTCGTTCGTCGTCGCGATGACCAACCGGCCCGGGTCCCCGGTCACGGAGGGCGCCGACCTCGTGGTGCACATGGCCGCCGGCGACGAGGCGGGCGGTGTCGCCTGCCGGACGTTCCAGCACACCGTGGCCCTCCTGCTCGCCATGACGGGCCGGGCAGGGGTCCCCGCTCTGGTGCGCAGGGCGGCCGAAGCCACCGCGGACCTGCTCGACCGGCGGGGCGACTGGCTGGACGAGGCCGCCCGTCTGCTTGACGGCCCGCACGGGGTGTACACCGTCGCCCCCGCCGAACGGCTGTCGTCCGCCGAGCAGTCGGCGCTCATGTTCCGGGAGGGGCCGCGCCGTCAGGCGGACGCCTGCGAGACGGGCGATTGGGCGCACGTGGACGTCTATCTGACCAAGACCTACGACTACCGGGCCATCGTGTTCCCTGGGTCGCGTTACGACGAGCAGGCGATGGAGTGGGTGCGCGAGCGGGGGTCGGCCGTCCTCACCGTGGGCGGGGATCTCGCCGGTCAGGCAGGCTCCGTCCGCTACCTTCACGACGACGATCGCGACGTGGCCCTGCTCACCGAGCCCCTGGTGGCCGAACTCGTGGCGGCGTCCTACTGGCGTGCGGCGCAGGCCTGAGCCGGGGAGCCGGCGGCCTTCTGGCGCAGGCCCCGCCCGGGGAGGGCGCAGGTCAGCGCCAGCCTAAGAGGGAGGCCGCGCCGTCGGGGACGTAGCCGTCGGATCCGGCCTCGCCTATCCACAGGATGTCGTCGTAATCGGCGAGCGGGCCGACCGTGTAGCCCATGGGCATGCGCGGCTGGATGGCGAATCTCACCTCGAGATCAGAGTCGTACCGTTCCAGCGCCTCGATGAGATCCCCCACGGTGTGGATGCCCTGCGTCTTTCCACGCCTGTGCCTGCCCATGGGTTCTCCGCGCGTTTCTCCGGTGCCCCGATCGGCCGGTGCCCGGAACGACCGGTGCTCAGATCAAGGGGTAGACGGAGCGTAGCCCATCGGCCGTGAGAGTGACCATGATTACCGGAGGCCCGGCGGCCACTCCCCACACAGACTGGATAGTCTGACTATCCAGTAGGATCGCCCCATGCGGATCTCCCAGTTGAGCGCGGAATCCGGGGTTCCCATCCCGACGATCAAGTACTACCTGCGGGAGGGACTCCTCCCGCAGGGCGAGCAGACGTCGGCGACCCGTGCGGAGTACGGCCCCGCCCACCTGCGCAGACTGCGCCTCATCCGCGCGCTCCTCGAGGTGGGACGCGTTCCCGTCGCGGCGATACGCACGGTGATCGAGGCGGTCGAGGACGAGCGGACCGACGTTCACACCATGCTGGGGACCGCCCACTATGCGCTCGCCTCCCGGCCTGAACCGCTCGCCGGCGACGAGGAGTGGGCGCGGGCCCGCGAGGACGTCGACCGGTTGATCGCGGATCTCGGATGGGGGGTCGGCCCGCTCGCACCCGGCCGCGACGAGCTCGCGCAGACACTCGTCACCCTCGCGCGCCTGGGCATGCCGGCCACCCACGCCGACCTGCTCGTCTACGCCCAGACGGCCATGAACCTGGCCCGCGACCACGAGATGGGCAAGATCCCCTTCGACGGGCCGCGGGACGCCGCGGTGGAGACACTGGTGATCTGCACCGTCATGTACGGCAAGGCCCTCGACGTCTTCCGCCGCCTCGCACAGGAGTCGGAGTCCGCCAGAATCCTGGGGGCGTGACGCCTACCTCGGGCCGAGCCCGGCCATGAGCGTCGCGACGAAGCCGGGCGCCTTGTCGTCCGGCCCGAGATCGACGAGGGCCGCGAGAACGGCCCGGTGGAAGCACGCACCCATGAGCAGCGCCGCCGCCGCGTCCGGGTCCGCGTCCGCGCCCACCCTGCCGATCTTCTGCTCGTCCCGCAGATACGTTCCCAGCATCATGATGGGCAGATGCGGGCCGCCGCCCGTCTCCGCGAGCATCGCGCGGAAGCCCTCCAGCAGGGACCTCTCCGCGAGCA
The DNA here is from genome assembly GCF_016862895.1 of Planotetraspora kaengkrachanensis. GTDB lineage: Bacteria > Actinomycetota > Actinomycetes > Streptosporangiales > Streptosporangiaceae > Planotetraspora > Planotetraspora kaengkrachanensis. The sequence continues at coordinate 112,626 of NZ_BONV01000008.1, forward strand.
GGCCCGCGCTCAACGGCAGCGACCTGCGGTAGAACGCGATGGCCGCCCGGGCGAACTCCTCCAGGTTCTCCGCCACGGTCGCGAAGCCGACCTGGCCGCTCAGCCTGGTCACGGCGGGCGTCAGCGCCGGCATGCGCTCGAGCAGCACCGCGAGGAACAGATCCTCCTTGCGGCTGAAGTGCTTGTAGAGGAGGGCCTCGGAGCAGCCCGCGGCCCGGGCGATCTCCCGGGTGGTCGCCCGGACCAGGCCGAGCTCGTTGATGACCTGATCCGCCGCGGCGACGATGCGGTCGCGAGTGCCCACGTATGGCTCTTCCGGTATTGACGGGTAAGTGAACACTCACCACTATAGAGGTGAGTGAGTGCTCACTTACTACCACTGGAGGAACTGTGCGCATCATCGTCTTCGGTGCGACACGCGGCACCGGACTGCACTTCGTACGGCTCGCGCTCGCAAAGGGGCACGAGGTGGTCGCCGTCGCCAGGAGGCCGGAGGCGGTCACGGAGCGGCACCCGAACCTCTCCGTCCGCCAGGGTGACGTCCTGGCGCCGGAGACGCTCGACGTCAAGGGAGCCGACGTCGTCGTCTTCCTCGCAGGGCCGAGCGAGTCCGGCCCCACGCGGCTCTACTCACAGGGCGGCCGCAACGTCATGGACGCCATGGACGCGGTTCAGGACGGGGAGGGCGTCCGGCGGCTGGTGGTGGTGACCAACGCGCTCGGCGACCACCCGTCGGCAGGGCCGGTCCAAGGCCTGCTGACCCGGATGGCGCGGGCGACCGTGCTGCGTCACGTCCATCGTGACGCCCGCCTGCTCGAACGGGAGATCCGCGGCCGCGACCTCGACTGGACGGTGATCCAGCCACCTCGCCTGACCGACAGGGCGGCCACGGGCGTCTACCGCACCGCCGTGGGCGACTGCGTGCGGGGCGGGCTGACCATCTCCCGGGAGGACCTCGCCCAGTATGTGCTCGCGGCCGTCACCGCGCCCGAGACGATCAGGGCGACCGTCGGGATCGCGCACTGAACGCCGCTGCTCCGGCGGCCGCGACCCCGCGGAGGGGCGCCAGGACTACAACCATGCGGTGACATTATGCTCCGGTGACAATCCGCCTTTCGGATGAGACCTTGGTTCAGGGCTATCCGAAGGGGCCGCGTCATGAACGCCTGGTCGGTTCCCGGATACCGGGAAGTGCGAGAGCTCGGCGCCGGTGGCGCCGGCAGGGTCGTGCTGGCGACCTACTCGACCACCGGGGCCTACGTCGCGATCAAGTACCTGCATGACCGGCTGCGCGGTGACCCGCGTTTCCTGAGGGGATTCCGCCAGGAAGCCCGCATCATGGTCGAGCTGAACGACCCCGCCATCGTGCGGCTCTACGAGTACGTCGAGACGCGCCACGGCGCCGCGATCGTCATGGAACTGGTCGACGGGGTGCCGCTGCGGCGGATCCTGAGCGAGCACGGCGCGACCAGCCCGGAGGCCGCGCTGGTGGTGCTCAAGGGCTCGCTGACCGGCCTGTCCCTGGCCCACGCGTCCGGCATCGTGCACCGCGACTACAAGCCGGAGAACGTGCTCGTCCAGGCCGACGGGACGAGCAAGCTGTCCGACTTCGGCATCGCCACCCCCGGCACGGAGCCCGGCGTGCCCGCCGGCACGCCTCCGTACATGGCGCCCGAGCAGTGGAACGACGGCTCGGTCAGCCCGGCCACCGACGTCTACGCCGCGACCTGCGTGTTCTTCGAGTGCCTCACCGGGCGCAGGCCGTACCGGGCCGACCATCTCGCGGGACTGCGCCACCTGCACAAGACGGCACCGATCGCGGCGGAGGAGGTGCCGACCGCGGTCCGTGGCCTGGTGACGCAGGGCCTCGCCAAGAACCCCGCGGACCGGCCGCCGACCGCGGGAACGTTCCTCGGCGAACTGGAGGACGCCGCGGTCGCGGGCTACGGGCCCGACTGGGAGCAGCGTGGCCGACGGCGGCTCGCGGAACTGGCCACACTCCTCGCTCTGACGTTCCCCCTGGCCAAGCCGGCCGAGCCGGTCGAGGTGGCCACGTCGGTCGCCCGCACGGTGCTGACCGGCAGGCTCCGCTCGTTCCTGCCCCGGTTCGCGCTCGGTGGCGCGGTGTTGTCCGCGCTGGTCGTCGCCGCTCTGATCGCGGCGAACCGGCAGACGCCGGTGGCCGACGACTCTCCGATCGTGCCCCCCGTGCACGCGGAGGTCGCCGGCCCGTCCGCCTCGCCTCCGGCGGCCACGCCGTCCTCCTCACCGTCGCCGTCCCGCTCTCCGTCGCCCACCGGAACCGGCGCCTCACCGGGTGACCCTCCGGCCGGCGTCCCCTCCGGCCCGGCGTCCGCCTCTCCGTCCGGGCAGCCGTCTCCGCCCGGTGCCACTCCGTCTGTCACGCCGAAACCGGCGCGGCCGGAGGTGACCCGCCTCGGCATCACCGGATTCGACGGGCAGTCGGCGACGATCCGCGTTCGTGCTGCCAACGACAAGAAGGTCACGCTGACGGTCCGCTTCCTCGAGGGCCCGGCGCCGGACGACCTCAGGCCCCTGCCCCCGCAGGTCATCCCCCTGGCGGGCGCGACCTCCTATGACACGGGGGTGCAGCAGGGTTTCCCCACCCCCGAGTGCGACACGGCCGTCTACCGCCGGGTGGAGGCCACGACCTCTCCGGCGGCACCGGGCGGCACGCGGGCGGAGTCGCTGCGCGTCATGGGGTCGCCATGTCCCTCACCCACGGTGGACAGCATCAAGATCTCCAACTGGGACGGCACCGAGGTCGACGCCGACATCAGCACCGGCGGCACCGGTCCCGTCCGGGTGACCGTCGAGTTCAGCCGGAACGGCGAGGCCGTCGACAGGGTGACGCGCACGCTGCGCGGGCGGACGGCCTACTCCTTCAGCGCGAGCGCCGACCTCGGCCCGGCCGACTGCGCGCGGAAGGTGACGGAGTACACCGCGGTGATCACGACCGAGCCGGGCGCCGCGAACGGCCCGCAGCGCGCGTCGATCCGCAAGGTGTGCACCCAGGAGTCCGGCCCGCCGGCCAGGGGCGAGCCCGCTCTCCCGGCGTGATCACGCCCGTGCGCCCGCGCCCTCCTACGCGGGCGGCGCCGTCCCCGTCGCTGCCGTCATCGTCGGGGGCGGCCCGTTCACCGGCGCAGGCTCCTCACCTGGCTCGGCCGGTCGAATCCACATCTCCGGGGTGATGAACAGTCCGGTCGCCTCGACCAGCGGCGTGCCGTCGGGAAGGGCGATCGAACCGTCCGCCCACGTCTTGCGCCCCTCGCCGCGGGTGACCGCGGCCGTGGCCACGACCCGCTCGCCGTACGGCACCCGCCGCTTGTAGCGGATGGTCAGCGTGCCCGTCACGCCGCCCCGGCCGGAGGCCGCCACGGCGTCTCCGAGCAGGTGATCGAGGATCAACGCGCTCACGCCGCCGTGCACCCCGGCGGGCGGCCCCTCGTGGATGGGCCTGAAGTTCACCTCCGCGCGGGAGCCTCCCTCCGGTGGGCGCTCGACCTCCAGGGGCAGGGCGTGGGGGTTGCACGCGCCAGTGACGGCGTTGCCGAGATGCCGGAACGTTCCGTCAGGGGCGAACTCGTGCGGCAACGGGGTGTCGCGCCGGACGGCCCGGAGGCGCTCGGTGATGGCCACGAGTTCGGCGGTCACGGCCGCGATCTCGGTCTCGTCCACGTCGGTCAGCACGACCGCGTCCATCAGTTCCCTGGTCTGCTGGGACAACACCGCCAGGGCCGCCAGTTGCGCTTCCCCGTTGGCGAGTTCGATCGTCATGGCGCCGATTCTAGAACATGTTCTAGCCCGGCTCGACCGGTTTGTTCATGTTTAGGTAAATAAATTTGACTTTGTCTAGATATAGTCCGTTTTGCGAAGGTAGCGTCCCTCGTCACCAGGATCCCCTCGCCGAACGACAGGCCCACCCTTCGCATGAGCCCCGAGATGAAGAAACTCCTCCACCTCCTGCAGTCCCAGGTCGGGTACAGCGAGCACGCAGGGGGCTCCACCAAGTTCGGGCACTGGTACGACTCCGTCGAGAACGACGCCGACTACACCAGCCAGCCGTGGTGCGACATGTTCCTGTCGTGGGGGGCGCACAAGCTCGGCTACGCCCACTGGTTCGGGCAGTTCGCCTACACGGTCGGCCACGCACGGTGGTTCAAGCAGCACCACGCCTGGGGGTCCGTCCCCGTGCCCGGCGCCGTCGTCTTCTTCGACTGGGCGGGGACGGGCACGATCGACGGCATCGACCACGTGGGCATCGTCGCCTCGGTCGACGGGAAGAAGATCCACACCATCGAGGGCAACACCGGCGGCGGGGAGGTCCTCGAGCAGGTCCGCGACCAGAGTTCGGTCGTGGGATACGGGTACCCGGACAAGATCAAGACACGTCAGGACGTGAAGGTCGAGCAGGAGGCGCGAGCCGTCGCCGCCGCGACCGCCCACCAGACGATGTCACTGCCTCCGGCCGCCCCCCGGCCCGCCGCGACGCCCTCCCCCGCACCCACGACGCACCACCTGTCGCGCGCGAGCCAGGCGACGTCCGCGCAAACCGAACTCTCCGCCGCCCCCGCTCTGAGCACGGACTCCCTGGCGGGCGGCACGCCGGCGACCGTGCAGGCAGAGGTGACAGGCACCGCGCCCGGAACGTGGACGGCGGCCCACAGCGATCCCGACGCCAAGACGGTGTCCCGGACGACGACGCACACGGGCTCGTTGACGGGGTCGCACACGGTGCCCGCCGCCGTCTATGAGCCCGCGTCGACCAGGACCGTCGCCGACTTCCAGCCGCTCCCGAGCATCCCGCCGCAACTCGGCGAAACGGCGGTCATCACCCCGCTGCTCGTCGCGGTGCTGGCCGCCGCCTACTTCAAGATGCGCCGAGGTTCCGTACGGCATGCGGTGGCCGACGGGGACGCGCAGGCGGTCGTCGACTCACCGGCCCCGAGCCGTGCACCTGGGCACGGGGAGGCGGGAGAGCCGGGCGGATGGTTCATCCCCGCCCGGACGTACGCCGTCGCCGACCGGGCGAACCTGTCCGCGCGCCCACCATGGACGGCCGCGCCCGTGGACCGACCGGCCACGCCACCACCGCCGTCCCAGGAACAGCCTGATCAGAGTGCGACCTCCGACCAGCCTTCGCGCTCCCGACCGAGCCTCTACCAGGGCAGCGACGGTCTGGCCGACGCGCTCCAGGCCTTCTGGACCACGAACCTGGGGGACGAGATCCCGGACGGTCCGACCATCCCGATCCCGGCCGGCACGCCCGCCCCGGTCGAGCAGCCGGCATCTGCCGGCGAACCCAGGCCGGAGCATCGGGAAGTGCCGCGCGCGCGATGGGCGGACGGGTCGCCGGCGCCGGCCGAGCGCCCCGCGCCAGAGGCCGAGCGCCCCGCTCCAGAGGAGCGGCCGTCTCCCGTGCCTCCGCGCCGCACCAAGGGCGGGCGTCACCGCAAGTCCTGACTCCTCTCGCCCCACACGAGCTCTCACCCCACACGAGCTCCCGCCCCACGAGCCGGCCCGTCGTGATCCCCTGTCGCGAGTGGCGCCTCCCGCGGGCCGACTGGCAGCCTTCCCGGCGGTCACAGCTCCCGGGGCAGGCCGGATACGAGGGCGGAGTCTCCCAGGGCGGCGGCGCGCAGGCGAGCCCGATGGACCCCCGTGTCCCCGTAGGCGGATGCCAGCGACCACACCCGGGCAAGCCACAACGGCAGGGCCGGCTCCTCGGCGTACCCCGCGGACCCGTAGACGCGCAACGCCGTCTCCGCGGCCCTCGTCGCAGCTTCGCCCGCGCTCGCCTTGGCGGCGCTGACCACCCGGCCCAGCCCCGACGGCTCGACAGCGCCACGTGCGACCTGATCCACGACCGCCGCCGCCGTGTAGACGAGCGGCGCGGCGAGATCGATCGCGGTCGCGACGTCGGCGAGCCGCCGCGTGACCGCATGGAAGGCGGGCGTGGGCAAGCCGGACCGCCTCCTGCTTGCGGCGTGCTCGGCGGAGACCTCCAGCACGTGCCTGGCCAGTCCCACCAGCTGCCCGGCCACCGCGACGGTCGCCCCCGCCGACGCGAGCGCGGAGGCGGCCATCAGCGAACGGCCGGCCGAAGGACGGGCAGTCGAGAAGCGGTCCGTCGAGGGATGGCCGGTCGACGGGCGGGCCGTCTCCGCCGGACCGCGCTCTCCCTCCCCGACGGCCACGCTGAACAGGCGGCGCACGGGATCCGCCCCGGCCTGCGGCGTCAGCCGCACCTCTGCCGCGGGGACGACCTCCGTCTCGCCGTGCCGTTCCAGGACGAGCAGGTCGGCGAGGTCGGCGTCCGGTGCGTGGACCTGGTCACCGAGGCGGGCGGACACGCACAGCTTCCCCGCTGCCAGTTGGCCGAGCAGGTCCCCGTCGCGCACGAGCAGCGGGGCCACGACCGCCGTCTCCACGACCGGGCCGGGCAACGCGGCCCGGCCGGTCTCCTCGAACGCCAAAATGGAGCCGGCGAGCCCGCGGCCCAGGCCGTCATGCTCCTCCGGCACGAGCATGCCGAAGAACCCCAGGTCCGCGAGTTGCGGCCACGCGGGGAGCCGCCCCTCCCTTCGCAGGGCACGGCCCGCCTCCCGTACGGCTGCCGCGGGACAGTTCTCCGCGAGCACCTCCCGCACCGCGAAGGCGAACGCGAGCTGGTCGTCGGGGAAGGGGAAGTTCGTCTCCACACTTCGACATGTACGGCGTGCACGGGGAGCGCGCCATGGCGAAGGCTGCCAAGGCTGCACCGAGAGCCGGACATCACCCACTAGATGCGGATGAATCGGGATCCGCCTTAACCAACACACCACCGGGAATTATCGACACGACGTTGGGTCTTGTAGGCGACTGGTGACACACACATCTGAGGGAGACGACATGTCAGCGATCTACACCGCGGTCGGCACCGCCACCGGACGCGAGGGCCGCGCCCGCACGAACGACGGCAAGCTCGACCTGCGACTGTCCCGGCCCGTGGAGATGGGCGGCGACGGCGAGGGCACCAACCCCGAGCAGTTGTTCGCCATGGGGTACTCCGCCTGTTTCGCCAGCGCCCTCTCGCTCGTCGCCAAGCGGATGAAGGTGGACGCATCCGACGCCTCGGTGACCGCCGAGGTGAGCCTCCTCCCCGTGGAAGGCGGCCGGTTCGGCCTGGGTGTGGTGCTCCGGGTCGAACTGCCCGACGAGCTTCAGGGCGAGGTGGGCACCGAGCTTGTCGAGACGGCTCACCAGGTCTGCCCCTACTCCAACGCCACGCGCGGCAACATCCCCGTCGATCTCGTCATCGAATAAACACGGAACCGCTTGCGATCACGGCCATCCGGCGTCACATTTCCTGTGAACGTTCAAGCATTGCGCCGCGTCCTACTCGTACAAGAGGAACGGGTGTGAAGGGGGTGACCGCCGGCCGTGGATTCGCCTGTGGTCACTGTGGGCCGCGCCGACATTCTGGACAAGGTGGTCGCCGCGCTTTCTGAGACGCCGCGGATGGTCCTCATCGGGGGCGAGCCCGGCATCGGGAAGACGCATCTCCTCGGCGAGGTGATCGGGCGGCTTCCCGACTTCCGCGTGCTGCGCGGCCAGGCCAGGGAGCTCGACGGAGGCCTGGCCTACGCGCCGCTCGCGGGGGCGTTCGCGATGCTGGCCGAGGAGGCGCCGAGCGGCCTCGCCGAGCTGTACGGCGCGATCGACGAGGCGGCGCTCGGCCACTCCCCCGTGGCCCCTGCCGTGCTCGCCGCCCAGCTGCTCGAATCTCTGCCCGGCCGCACGCTGGTCGCCATCGACGATCTTCACCTCGCCGACGCCGACACGCTCAGCGTGCTCCGCCGGCTCCCGCGCCTTGTCCCGCGCGTGGCCGTCCTGGGCACCGCGCGCCGGCCTCCTGCCCTCGAGGTGGACCTGGCCGTCCGGCTGGAGCCGCTGTCGATGCAGGAGGTGGCCGGGCTCGTCACCACCGTGCTCGGCCGCACGCCCAGCGAGACCATCGTCAGGCGCGTGCACATGATCAGCCGGGGCAACCCGTGGTTCGCCCAGGAGGCGGTGCTGAGCCTGGTCCAGGGCGGCGCCGTGTGGTCGGCCGACCCGGGCGCCCGGCGGGGCGCCATCCTGCGCCGCCTGTTCCAGCGCGACCAGGGCGGCCGTACCCTCGCGAGGGTGCTCGCCGCGTTGTCGCGGACGCGGGAGAGCACCGACCTCGAGCCACTCGCCGAGCTCGCCGGCCTCGGGGCGCGCGAGGCGGAGCACGCCTTCGACGGCCTCGTCCGCGACGGCGTCGTCACGCGCACCCCCGAGGGTTACGCCCTGGCCCACCCGCTCGTCGCCCAGGCCCTGTACGACGACCTCGGAGTGACGGAACGGCGCAGGGTGCACACCCGGATCGCCGAACGCCTGCAGCGGGAGGGGCTGGCCGGGACCCGCCGCGTCCTCGAGTGGGCCGCGCACGTCGCCGAGGGCGGCTCCCCCGACGAGGCGCTGAAGGCGATGATGCACGCCGCCAAACTCACCCGCTGGACGGCGCCGCTGTCGGCCGCCCACTGGTACGGCAGGGCTGCGGAGATCGCCGACGACAAGGGCGACCTGCTGGCCAGGCAGGCGATGTCCTACTGGAAGGGCTCCCGGCCCGCGCTGGCGCTGAACTCGGGGCAGCGTGCGCTAGCCGTGCTGCCCCCGGGGCGCAGGCACACGCGCACGGCCTGCACCGCCGTCGCGGCCGCCCACGCGATGGGATGGTACGAGGTGGCCCTGGCCGTGGCCGCACGGCAGCTTCCCCACGCCGACGACCCGACGGCGCTGCTCGCGCAACAGGCGCTGATCAAGGCCGAACTGGGCCATCCGGACGCCGATCTGGTCCGGCGCGCGCAGGAGGGCCTGCCCGACTGCCCGCCCGAGGATCGCGTCATCGCGGCAGGCTCGCTCGCCATCCGGGCGGTGATCCAGGGCGACTGGGCGGCGACGCAGAGGTCCGTCGACGACCTCCTCGGATACTCCGCGGCCCTGCCGCCAGGCGCCCGGCTGGCGGCCCTGGAGTCCGCCGCCCACGTGATGTCCGTGGCCGGGCTGCGCTCGCGGACCATCGATCTGCTCGCCCAGGCTGAGCAGATCCACCGGGGTCTGGGCTGGCACGACATCGCCGGCCAATACGTGCGGACGATGGCGGTGACGCGGCGGCTCAGCGGCGAATGGGACCAGGCGCTCGACGAGATCGCCGCCGGCGCCGGCGCTATGGCGGAGGCCGGGCTGCTGGAGAACCTCGGGCTGCTGCGGAACATCCAGCTCGACATCCTGCTCGACCAGGGCAAGACCGACGAGGCGGAGGCCGTCCTGGCCGACCCTCCGCCCGAGTGCCCCATGCAGACGGGGCTGCGCAGCACGTCACGGGCCAGGCTCGCGCTGCTGCGCGGCGACCGGGCCACGGCGCGGCGCGAGCTGGACAACGCCGTCGGGTGCGGCATCCCCGACGTGCTCCACCGGGCTCTCGCCGTACAGGTGCTGCTGCACGTGTCGTCGGGCGACGAGGCGTCGGCGCGCGGGGCCGCCGCGCGGCTCGCGGAACACGCGGCCACCGGGACGCCGCGCGCGCAGCTCGCCGCCGACCTGGCGATGGGCCGCGCGTTCGGCGACCGGGCCCGGGCCGACGCGGCGCTGGAGAAGGCGCGCGCGGACGGCCTGCCGTTCGAGGAGGCGCAGGCCCGGTTCGTCCTCGGGGTGCTCGGCGACCACATCCAGCTGACCCGGGCTCACTCGATCTTCGTCAGACTCGGCGCGACGCCGTGGCAGCGGGCGGCGGAGCGCCGCATGCGCGAGGCCGGGCTCGCCCCCACCGCCGACAGCGGTCTGACCCCGAGCGAGCGCCGTGTTATCGCGCTGGTCGCCGACGGCCTCAGCAATCCGCAGATCGCCGAGGAGCTGCACTACAGCCGCAAGACCGTGGAGGTCTACCTCACCCGCGTCTACGCGAAGACCGGCCTGCGATCCCGCGTGGAGCTGGCGCTCGCCGTGGAACGCGGGGAGCTCTAGGTGTTCTAGGGACCTCCCTACTGCCGTGGGAGGCGAGCGACCGCGAGTATCGAGGACATGACTTCGCCGATCCTCGAATACGCCGACAAGGTGTGGCGTGGGGTGGTGCGCGCCGACGAGGTGCCCCTCAGCGTCCTGCGCGCCGCCGGCGCCCAGGAACTGACGCACGGCGTGGCGATGTGGCCCGCGTTCGGCAACGTGTACGCGGTCCGGGGCGACGAGGGCCTGGCGCTGTTCGACACGGGCAACGCGGTCGACGCGCCGGCCATGTACCAGGCGATCAGGCGGTGGTCGGACCAGCCCATCAAGTACGCGATCTTCTCGCACGGCCACATGGACCACGTCGCGGGCACCGAGGCGTTCGACGAGGAGGACGGGCCCAGGCCCATCGTCGTCGCCCATGAGGGCATCGCGAGACGGTTCGCCCGGTACGGCAGGACCGCCGGCTACAACTCGGTGATCGACCAGCGCCAGTTCGGCTTCATCCGGATGAGCTGGCCGACCAATTACCGGGTGCCCGACCTGACCTACCAGAACCGGATGAACCTGTCGCTGGGCGACGTCACCTTCCAGTTGCGGCACGCCCGCGGCGAGACCGACGACGCGACCTGGGCCTTCCTGCCCGAACGCGGCGTCCTGCTCACCGGCGACCTGTTCGTGTGGGTGGCGCCCAGCGCGGGCGGCCCGCAGAAGGTGCAGCGCTACCCCGACGAGTGGGCCGTCGCGCTGCGCAAGATGGCCACCATGAACGCCGAGCTGCTGCTCCCCGGGCACGGACTGCCGATCGCGGGGGCCGATCGGGTGCGGCAGGCGCTCGTCGACACCGCCGACTACCTCGACAGCCTGGTCGAGCAGACACTCGACCTGATGAACGCCGGCGTCCGTCTGGACGAGATCCTGCACACCGTCAAGCCGCCGCGGGAGCTCGCCGACCGGGTCTATCTCAAACCGTTCTACGACGAGCCGGAGTTCATCGTCCGCAACATCTGGCGCCTGCACGGCGGATGGCACGACGGCAACCCCGCCCATCTCAAGCCGGCGCCGGACGCGGTGTTCGCCAAGGCCGTCGCCGAGCTGGCCTCGGGCGCGGCCTCGCTCGCCGGGCGGGCCATCGTGGCGGCGGCCGACGGTGACCTGCGGCTCGCGTCCCAGCTCGCGGAGCTCGCCGCGCAGGCCGACCCCGAGGACCACAAGGTGCACGAGATCAGGGCACGCGTCTACGCCCTTCGTGTGCAGAACGAGACGGGTGCGCTGGCGCGCGGCATCTTCGCCTGGGCGGCGGCCGAGTCCCGAAGCAAGATCACTGGCCTGGACATCCTCGACGTGTACCACGAGGTGGCCGGCGGCCAGATGTGGTGGATACCGGGCGCTGCCCGGTGACCCTGCCAGGCGGGCGTGCGGAGGGGTCACGCCCGCCCCGCAGGTCTTCTCCACCCCCCACTCGCCGTGATCATGCACACATTCGGTGACATGCCCACCGACCTGCACTCTCTTTGTTTGTGATCATGCACAGGTTCGTGCAATCCCCGCGCGACCAGTGCATTCACTGGTCGTGATCATGCGCACATTCGGTGACGTGCCCGCCGACCTGCAGATCGCTCGTTCGTGATCATGCACAGGTTCGGCGCGACACCACTCGACCTGCGCGTACGCCTACGGTGATCATGCAGTTGAGCAGACGTCCACACCCCCGCCGGCACAACCGCCTCTCGCACGACGAGCAAACACTGCATGATCACGAAATGGATCCAGCCAGGCCAGGACCCGAGTCTCCGAAAGAGTGCATGATCACGCCTCGCAGAGAACCAGGTCAACGGGGACCTCTCCGAACTCGTGCATGATCACCAACAAAGAAGGGACAGCTCGCAGCGCAGGCCGCCGAACCTGTGCATGATCACACCAAGGTGGGGGCGGTAGCCTCGTCTCGTGCTGGATCAGATCACGGCGACGAGATACGTCACTCCCCTGCGCGAGGGCGGCTCGCTTCCCGGCGTACTCGAAGCCGACGACCTCGGCACCTATGTCGTGAAATTCCGGGGCGCAGGCCAGGGTCGTCGCGTCCTCGTCGCCGAAATCATCTGCGCCGAACTGGCACGGCGGCTCGGCTTCCTCACCCCCGACCTCAAGGTGATCGACCTCGACCCGCAGCTCGGCGTACGCGAGCCCGACGAGGAGATCCAGGATCTGCTCACCGCCAGCGCCGGCCACAACCTCGCGGTCGACTTCCTCCCCGGCGCGCTCGGTTTCGACCCCCTGGCCTGGGAGCCCGACGCCGCCTTCGCCTCGCGGCTGCTGTGGTTCGACGCCCTGATCCACAACGTCGACCGCAGCTGGCGCAACCCCAACCTGCTGGTGTGGCACGGCGACGTCTGGCTCATCGACCACGGCGCCGCCCTGTGGTTCCATCACAACTGGCCGACCGCCGACCCCCGGCGACGCTACGACGCGAACGATCACGTGCTCGCGCCCTTCGCGACCGAGCTCGCCGCGGCCGACGCCGATCTCAGCGCCCTCGTCACCCGCGAACTGCTCGACGAGGTCATCGGGCTGGTCCCCGACGAATGGCTCGACGGCGAACCGGGCTTCGCCGACGCCTCCGCCGTACGGCAGGCCTACGGCGACCACCTGTTCGCGCGAGCTCAGGGCCCGAGAGAGTGGCTGCCCGACCTCACGGCGTCCCCGCCCGTGCAACGGCGCCAGGAGAGCACCATCGGCGGTTTCTGGCGCGCCACGCGAGGAGGACGGGGATGAGCCGCGACGTATACGAATACGCCGTGATCCGCGTGATGCCGAGCGTCGAGCGCGGGGAGCTGGTCAACGCCGGAGTGATCGTCTACTGCCAGCCGCGCGGCTACCTCTGCGCCCGGGTGGAGCTCGACGAGGCCCGGCTGCTCTCCCTCTGCGCCACCGTCGACCTCGCCGGTGTACGGCACGCGCTCGCGGCCTACGAGCTCGCCTGCGGCGACGAGGCGGGACCCCTTCGCAAGGAGTCGCTCGGCAGCCGGTTCCGGTGGCTCACCGCGCCCAAGAGCACGATCGTGCAGACGGGCCCGGTGCACGCCGGGCTGACCGGGGACCCCGCGGCCGAGCTCGACCACCTCATGGGCCGGCTGGTCAGAACAGCACGGACATGAACGTGTCGACCTCGCGGAAGCCGACCCGCCGGTAGGCCGCCCGGGCCGACAGGTTGTAGTCGTTGACGTAGAGCGTCACGAGCGGCGCGAAGTACTTCAGCGCCTGCTCGACCACGGTGGCCATGCCCGCGACGGCGTGGCCGCGCCCGCGGAAGTCGGGATGCACCCACACGCCCTGGATCTGGCACGCCTGGGGAGTGACCGCGCCGATCTCGGCCTTGAAGACGACCTGGCCGTCCTCGATCCGGGCGTAGGAGCGGCCGATGCGGATCAGCTCGGCGACCCTCGACCGGTACAGCGCCCCGCCGTCGCCGTTGTCCGGCGAGACGCCCACCTCCTCGGTGAACATGGCCACGCACGCCGGCAGCAGGGTGCCGAAATCCTCGGGCTTGACCCGCCGTACGAGCGGGTCGGGCTCGGCCGCGGGCGCCGAGTCGGTCACCATGACGGGCTGCGCCCACCTGATCGCGCGGGCTCGCCCCCAGTGCGGTTCGAGACGTTCCCACATCTGCTCGACGGCGGTCGCGGGCCCGACGATCGAGGAGCAGCGCCTGCCCTGCTTGCGCGCGCGGTCGGCGAAAGCCTGTACGGCCTCCCGGCCGGCGTTGATCGGCACCAGGTTGGCACCGGCGTAACAGAGGGACACGAGGCCACCGCGCGGCCCGACACCCCACATCTGACCGCCGAGACGCGCGGGGTTCAATCCCACGGTTCTGACCCGAGAGGCGACGAAAACGTTGGCGACCGGATCGGCGTCGAGGAGCGCGAGCACCTCTTCGCGATCATTGTCGTCGAGCACGCGCGACGCCGATGTTCGCAGCATCACGGCCCCAAGCCTACGCGAGCATAACGGCATTTGGAGTTACCGATCAGACACGACCGGCAGCTCACGCTCGTGGATGCCCGCCGCGGCCTACCGGATCGCGGCCACCGGTGGGCCCGCCGACAGACGGGTCACCGGCCGGGGTTCGCGCTGGGCCGGGCAGCTGCCGGCCGTGCTCCTCGCCGCCCTGCGCTCGGGGGGCAGCGTCGCGTCCCGCAGATACGCGGCGAGATGGCGGTCGACGCACGGGTTGCCCGCGAGCGACACACCATGATCGCCGCCCGCCTCGGTGAGCAGGTGCGCGGTCGGGAAGAGCCTGAGCATGCTCAACGCCCCCGCGTACGGCGTGGCCGCGTCGTGCACCGACTGGATCAGCAACATGGGCGGCACCTGAGAGGTCCCCACCTTGACCGGTGTTCCGCCGCGTTCGGGCCAGAACGCGCAGGGCAGGTTGTAGACCGCGTTGGGCCAGGCCATGAAGGGCGCCTTCTCGCTGGCCTTCTGGGCGTCCGCGCGCCACCGCTCCCAGTTTCGCGGCCATGCGGCGTCACGGCACTGGACGCCCAGATAGACCGCGTAGGAGTTCTCCTCCTTCGCGTCCACCTTCGAATCGCTGTGGAACAGCGCCACCAGACCCGTGACCTCGCCCTTGAGGACGTAGTCGGAGAACGCCTGGGCGAGCCTCGGCCACAACCGGCTGGAGTAGCCGCCCGCCGTGAAGATGTCGTCCAGTTCGCTGGAGCCGACGACGCCTCCGGCGGGCCGCGCGTGGAGCCGGGCCCGCATGGCGTACCAGGCGAAACTCACCGCCGCCTGCGAGTGGCCAAGGCGGTACACGCTCTCGTTGCGCGCCACCCACGACATGAAGTCCCTGTGCCGCCGGTCGAAGCTGTAATCCTGGGCGATGTTCGTGTCGTACCAGACGCCGGAGGGGTCGACCACGCTGTCGAGCACCATCCGGCGGACCCGCTGCGGGAACAGCGTGGCGTAGACGGCCCCCAGGTACGTGCCGTACGAGTAGCCGAGGAAACTGATCTTGTCCTCGCCCAGGGCCGCCCGGATCGAGTCCATGTCCCGCGCGGTGTTCTCGCTCGTGAGGTACGGCAGGAACCAGGCGTACCGGTTGCCGCAGCCCTGCGCGTACGCCCGTGCCCGGGAGACCAGCAGGTCCTCGTCCGCCTTGACGCGCGGGATGTTGTCCGGACGCGGCGCGGCGTAGAAGCGCTCGGGATCGACGCAGCTGAGCGCGGGCTCGCTCGCCCCCACTCCCCGGGGGTCGAAGCCGATCACGTCGAACCTCGCGGCCACGTCCCTCGGCAGGGTGGCCGCCACGTATCTCGCCAGCGACCGGCCGGACGCGCCCGGCCCGCCGGGGTTGACCAGCAGCACGCCGAGATGGCCGGCGTCACGGCCGGCCGAACCCCTGACCCTGGTGAGGGCCAGGGAGATCTGCTGACCGAGCGGCTCGGAGTGGTCGAGCGGCACCCGCACCCGCGCGCACTCCATCGTGCCGGGCGGCGGCTCGGTCCGCGGGAGGGGCTGAGTCCCCGAGTTCAGGGCCGTGCTCAGCGGCGACGTCCCGTTCTGGTTGCACGGCCCCCAGGCGATCTCACGGGCGGGCGCGGCCCGCGCCCCGTCCGGCCCGATCCCGAGCACGGCACCCAGCATCGCGACACCCGCGACCACCCCTACGACCCGCTTCACCGGCATGCTCCCTCTGCTCATACGGCAGAGGCCAGCTTCCCGGACGTGATCGTGCGGCTACCCCGCGCACACAGGAACGGTTGACACGATGTAGCGAACCGGTTGCGTACTGTAAATCAGCGGACGACGACCTCGGGGCCGGGGGCGTCGTCTTCGAGATCCACGTCGACGCCCATCTCCTCGGCCAGGCGCAGGGCCTCCTCGATGAGGGTCTCCACGATCTGCGACTCGGGGACGGTCTTGATGACCTCGCCCTTCACGAAGATCTGGCCCTTCCCGTTGCCGGAGGCGACACCGAGGTCGGCCTCCCTGGCCTCGCCGGGTCCGTTGACGACGCATCCCATGACGGCGACCCGCAGCGGCACCTTGAGCCCCTCGAGACCGGCCTGGACCTGCTCGGCGAGCGTGTAGACGTCGACCTGTGCCCGGCCGCAGGAGGGGCAGGAGACGATCTCCAGGCCACGCTTGCGCAGGTTGAACGACTCCAGGATCTGGATGCCCACCTTCACCTCCTCGACCGGAGGCGCGGACAGCGAGACGCGGATGGTGTCGCCGATCCCCTCCGCGAGCAGCGCGCCGAACGCGACGGCCGACTTGATGGTGCCCTGGAAGGCAGGACCGGCCTCGGTCACGCCTAGGTGCAGCGGGTAGTCGCAGCGCTGGGCCAGCAGGCGGTAGGCCTGGACCATCACGACGGGGTCGTTGTGCTTCACCGAGATCTTGATGTCGCGGAAGCCGTGCTCCTCGAACAGCGAGCACTCCCACAGCGCCGACTCGACCAGCGCCTCGGGGGTGGCCTTGCCGTACTTCTGGAGCAGGCGGGGGTCGAGCGAGCCGGCGTTGACGCCGATCCTGATCGGGGTGCCGGCGTCCTGGGCGGCACGGGCGATCTCGCCGACCTTGTCGTCGAACTTCTTGATGTTGCCCGGATTGACCCGGACCGCCGCGCAACCGGCGTCGATGGCCGCGAAGACGTATTTTGGCTGGAAGTGGATGTCCGCGATGACCGGGATCTGCGACTTCTTCGCGATCATGGGAAGCGCGTCCGCGTCGTCCTGCGAAGGCACGGCGACCCGCACGATCTGGCACCCCGACGCGGTGAGCTCGGCGATCTGCTGCAGCGTCGCGTTGACGTCGGAGGTCAGCGTGGTGGTCATCGACTGCACCGAAACGGGTGCGTCACCACCGACCGGAACCGAACCGACCATGATCTGCCGGGACACCCTCCTCGAAGCGATCGGCTGGGATCTAACCGAAGGAATGCCGAGATCAACAGACATTTCAGTCCCTTTTGCGCTGGCTATCGGGCGACGTCATCAGTTTAGGCAATGCAGCGGGCGCGCTGAGCGGCAGCCGGGTGTCACAGGATGGCGGTGCCATCGCCGTTCACGCGCCCTCTCCCGTCTGACCTGGGACGACGTCCAGCGGCCGGCGCCCCTGGCACCCCCGGTTCCTTCGTGCGCCGGGATGATCCGCGTCGAAGTCCGGAACCCGTGAACGCTCCACCCGACCGGCGATCCACCTACTGCCCCATGAGCCCGACCGGCGATCCACCTACTGCCCCATGAGCCCGACCGCCGCCACCCGTCCTCACGCGGGCCTCGGTCCATTCAGTCCTGCCGGGCTCGGAGCCCCTCGCACACCACAGCGACGAGCCGGCCCAGCGCTTCGCCGTGGGTGTCGTCCGCCTCGCGCGAAAGGCAGCCCGCCATGAGGGCCTTCACATCCGGATACGTGATGTCGGCCCGCACCGCACCCGCCTCCTGCGCACGGGCGAGCATGGTTCGTAGCCGGCCCCGCACGTCGTAGCCGGCCTCGCCGGCGGCGGTCTCCACGTCATAGCCGGCGCCGGCTAGGGCTTCGGCCAGTCCACGGTGCTGCGCGCCCTCGTGGACCAGCGTGGCGAAGAAGGTGAAGAACGCCGTTCCCGCGTCGTGGCCTTCGGCGAGCGCGTCCGCCTGCCCGGTGAGGTGCTCCATGCGGTCGAGCAGGATCGCCGCGAACAACTCCTCCTTCGTGGGGAAGTGGCGGCTGACGGTGCCGGTGCCCACGCCGGCGCGGCGGGCGATCTCATGCACCGGCACGGACAGTCCCTCTGTCGCGAAGACCTCGGCCGCGACCTGCAGCACCCGGGCACGGTTACGCCGGGCGTCGGCGCGAAGCGCCCTGCCGGGCTTCTGGCCGTCGGCATCGGTCGCGGCGGGCGGGTTCGCCATCGCGGCGCGGCACCTCATCTCAACCATCGACAAACGGGATGGCCGTCCCGTATCGTTCGAAGAACCGGGATGACTGTCCCGATTCTACTCGATCGAATCGGAGCATCGGATGACCCTGAGCACCAGGCGGCGCTGGACGTCCGCCGAAATACCCGGCCAGCGAGGACGCACCGCGGTGATCACCGGCGCGAACACAGGGATCGGCTTCGAGACCGCCAAGCTGCTCGCCGAGCACGGCGCCACAGTGATCCTGGCCTGCCGGAACGCCGACAAGGCGGCGAAGGCCGCGACCGCCATCACCGCGTCGGTGCCGGATTCGACGGTTCACACGCTGCAACTCGACCTCGCGTCACTGGCGTCCGTCCGGAGCGCCGCCGAACGGCTCCGGGCCGAACACCCCCGGCTCGACCTGCTCATCAACAACGCGGGCGGGGTCAGGCCGCGGTACACGGTCACCGAGGACGGCTTCGAGTCGACCTTCGCCACCAACCACCTCGGCCCGTTCGCGTTCACCGGGCTGATCCTGGACCGGCTGCTGGCCGTACCCGGATCCCGGGTCGTCACGGTGAGCAGCATCGGGCACCGCCGGGGCGCCATCCACTTCGAAGATCTGCACTTCACCCGCCGGTACCGGTACACGCACGCGTACTTTCAGGCCAAGCTGGCGAACCTCATGTTCACCTACGAGCTGCACAGGCGGCTGGCGGCGTCCGGCGCGCCGACCGTCGCCGTGGCCGCCCATCCCGGCAACGCGCGCACCGAGTTCGGCCGCGAGATGCCTCTTCCTGTCAGGGTCCTGATGCGCCCCCGGTTTCGGATGATCACCTGGTGGCTGATGCAGAGTCCGCAGGTGGCGGCCTTGGCCGCGGTACGCGCCGCAGTCGACCCGGACGTGCGCGGCGGCGAATACTACGGCCCGCCGGGCCGAGCCCAGTTCACCGGACATCCCGCCCGGGTCGAGTCCAGCGCCGCCTCACACGTCGCCGCGGCACAACTCCGCCTGTGGCAGGAGTCCGAACGGCTGACCGGAGTCGCCTACCCCCTCAGCGAGAGGGCACGTGTCGCACCGTCCTGAGCCGTCCTGGCCCAGCGACTCAGCCCACCAGTTCGGCGGCCCGCGCCCTGGCCCAGGAATCGGCCGCGAGGACCTCCTCGACCGACGACGCGGGGCCCGCGGAATGCTCGGCCACGACCCGCTCCACGGTGTCGACGATGCCGAGGAACGGCAGGCCTCCCTTGAGGAAGGCCTCCACGCACACCTCGTTGGCCGCGTTGTAGACAGCGGGAGCCGTGCCGCCCGCGGCCCCGACGTGACGTGCCAGCGCCACAGAGGGGAACGCCTCGTCGTCGAGCGGATCGAAGGTCCAGGTGTGGGCGGCCGTCCAGTCGACCGCCGGACTGGCGTCGGGCACCCGCTCGGGGAAGCCGAGGGCCAGCGAGATCGGCAGCCGCATGTCGGGCGGGCTCGCCTGCGCGATCGTCGAACCGTCGGTGAACTCCACCATCGAGTGGATCATCGACTGGGGGTGGACCACGACCTCGATCCGGTCGAAGCCGATGTCGAACAGCAGGTGCGCCTCGATGACCTCGAGTCCCTTGTTGACCAGGGTGGCCGAGTTCACGGTGATCACCGGGCCCATGCTCCACGTCGGGTGGTTGAGCGCCATCTCCGGCGTCACATCGCGCAGCTCCGCCCGCGTCCTGCCGCGGAACGGGCCGCCGCTCGCTGTCACGATCAGGCGCCGTACGGCTTTCGCCTCGGCCCCGGACGGGCCGGCCGCCCACAGGCACTGGGCCAGGGCAGAGTGCTCGGAGTCGACGGGCAGCAGCCGTCCCGGAGCAGCCAGGCGCTTCACCAGGGGCCCGCCGATGATCAGCGACTCCTTGTTGGCGAGGGCGAGCACTCGCCCGGCCTCGAGGGCCGCGAGCGTGGAGGTCAGCCCGAGCGCCCCGGTGATCCCGTTGAGCACGACGTCGCAGGGCCAGGCGGCGAGCTCGGCCACACCCTCGGGGCCGGCGAGGATCTTGGGCCTGACGCCGTGCGCCGCGAGCGCCTCGGCCAGCGCCGGCACGGCTCCCGCGTCGGCGACGGCCACCGCCTCCACGCCGTACGCGGCCGCCTGGCGGGCCAGCAGATCCACTCTGCCGCCGCCGGCCGCGAGTCCCACCACCCGGAACCGGTCCGCCGCGCGGGCCACCACGTCGAGTGCCTGAGTGCCGATGGAGCCCGTCGAGCCGAGCACCACGATCGACCGGGATTGGGAAGTCACCGTCCCATTGTCCCCGAGGAGCGGGACGTTCACGGCACGCGCGGAGCCAGGCGATGCACGATTTACCGAAAGTAGTCACACGGCCACTGGTGGTGGTCCAAACTCGGGTGCCATGACTCCGAGCCTCCCCCTGCTTGCCGTCGTCACGCTGGCCGCCGGGCTTCTGACGCCTCCCGCAGGTCAGGGCGATCCCGTGACGGACATCGTGGAGCACGCCGTCGCACCGGCGCTCGGCGGCTACTGGACGCCCGAGCGGATGGCGCGGGCGATCCCGATCGACCTGCTGCCCGCGCTCGGCGACGTGGGCGGCGCAGGGAAGATCGGCGGGATGGCCCGGGAGGTGCTGCCCGCACCCGGCGGAACCGGCCGTGGACCGGCCGCAATCCTGCCGGCGCCCGTCGGCGGCCTGGACGGGGCCGGCAAGGCGCTCCCCCGTGATCTCACCGCGCGCGACCTGACCGCCGGGGCGAAGGAGCCCTCCCGCGCGGAGAAGGCCGCGCGCGAGACGACCGCCCACGAGAAGACCGGCCCTCTCGAGACCGGCCCGGCCGCGACGCTCACGGACCCCGCGAAGAGGCTCGCGACGCCGGGTAAGGCGCTCGCGACACCCGGGAAGACGCTCACGAAGCCGGGGAAGACGCTCGCCAGGCCGAAACGCACACTCGCTGTTCCGGGCCAGGCGCTCACGAATCCGGATCTGCTCGCGGCGGGGCGCCTACTGCCGCCCCCCGCGAAGTTCCTGCGCGACCACGGCCGCCCACTCCCACGGGGGGCCGAGCCGGCGGGCACCCTGCGGCGTGGCCTCGCCCTGCCAGGCGCGGCGGTGCGGGAGACCGGCGACGCGGCGCGCCTGAGGCAGTTCAAGTCGGCCGGGCAGGCCGTGGCTCCCGGCTCGGCGAGGGGCAAGGCCGCGATCGCCGCTCCCGCGTCCACCACGAACGGCTCGCACTGGGGGTCGGGCGGCTCGGTGACCAGGACGACCGGCCGGGTCTTCCTCACCATGAAGGGCGTCGACTTCGTGTGCTCCGCCAGCGCCGTGCGCAGCGCGAACCGCGACGTCGTCGTCACCGCCGGCCACTGCGTGAAGGACGGCGCCGGGCCCTGGGCGGAGAACTGGACTTTCGTCCCCGGCTACCAGGGGGGCCGGCAGCCGTACGGCGCCTACTCCGCCCGGCGGATGTTCGTGCCCGGACCGTGGTCGCGAGGGGGCGACGACGACTACGACATGGGCATGGTGGCGGTGACCCGCCGCGACGGGCGGCACCTGACCGACCTGGTGGGCGGGCAGGAGATCGGCTTCTACCCCAAGCGGGGCGTGCGCACCTACGGGTTCGGGTTCCCCGCCGACCCGCCCTATGACGGCGAGCACCTGCTGTACTGCGCCGGCACCGTCCACGGCGACCCGCAGCGCCAGACCCAGGACCAGGGCCTGCGGTGCGACCTGACTGCGGGCGCGAGCGGCGGGCCGTGGCTCACCGACTTCGACCCCGCGACCGGTCGCGGCACGCTCACCTCGGTGAGCAGCTTCAAGTACAGCAACGACCAGGGCACGATGTACGGGCCCTACTTCAGCACGGCCGCGAGGGACCTGTTCCGGCTGGCCGAGGGCGCCTGACGGAGGCCCAGGTCCGCCGGATCAGACGAGCGGATTCAGCGGTTCCGCGTTGTCCTCGTCGACGATGTCGACGGCGGATCTGACGATGACCGGGTCGGGCAGGCCGACGACCGACAAGTCCTTGTCCTCGTACTCGAACAACGACAACACGTAGCGCATGGCCTCCAGGCGCCCGCGCTTCTTGTCATTGCTCTTGATGATCGTCCAGGGCGCGTCGGCCGTGTCCGTGTTGAGGAAGATGTCCTCCTTGGCGCGGGTGTAGTCGTCCCACAGGTCCAGCGAGGCGATGTCCATCGGCGACAGTTTCCACTGCCTGACCGGGTCGACCTGGCGGATCACGAAGCGGGTGCGCTGCTCGGCCCGGGACACGGAGAACCACAGCTTGACCAGGTGGATCCCGTCGCGCACCAGCATCCGCTCGAACTGCGGTGCCTGGTTCATGAACTCCACATACTCCTCGTGGCTGCAAAAGCCCATGACCCGCTCGACCCCGGCCCGGTTGTACCAGGACCGGTCGAACAGCACGATCTCCCCCGCGGCCGGCAGGTGGTTGACGTAACGCTGGAAGTACCACTGCGTGCGCTCACGCTCGGAGGGCTTCTCCAGCGCGACCACCTTGGCCCCGCGCGGGTTGAGGTGCTCCATGAACCGCTTGATCGTGCCGCCCTTGCCTGCCGCGTCGCGCCCCTCGAAGAGGATCACCAACCGGCCGCCGGTGTCCTTCAGCCAGTACTGCAGCTTGAGAAGCTCGATCTGGAGCAGCCTCTTGTCGCGGTCGTATGCGGCCCTGGGCAGCCGCTCCCGGTAGGGGTAGTGCTCGCGCCAGGTGTCGACCGGCCGGCCGTCCTCACGTACGAGGATGGGATCGTCGTCGTCGTTGTCCACCACCGTCAGCCCGGGCGTGCGGCGCAGCAGTTCCCAGTCGCCCACCTTGTCCGGCAGTTCGGTCATGTGAGCATCTCCTGACCTCGAAAGTCCCACAGAAGTCGGTGACACTACACAACCATCTCAAACGGGAGATTGCGGCAGGGCACCGTCACTTCTTCAACATCACGTACAACCCGAGCGCGGCCCCTGCGACGACGAGCGTGAAGCACACCAGCGCGACGGCCAGGCCCGCCGCTCCGGTCCGGGACGCCGCGTGCTCCGATGTGCGCATGGACAGCCCGACCAGTCCCACGGCGAAAAGGGCGACCAGGCCGACGCCCCCGGCCAGACCGGCGACCAGCACCTTCCACAGGGCGTCGACGTCGACGTACTGGTTCATGCCACCTGCTCCTTGTCAGGTGCCAGGGACCCCGTCCACTCCTCGTTGACGTTGGCGTGCGTGACGGGAATCCTCCGCGCCGCCAGATAGAGCCCTCCGGCGAACAGCACGGCGGCGCCGAAGACGACCGCGACGCCTCCCACGCCGCCGATGGCGTCCGCTCCCTTCCACGCGCCCGCTCCGACGAGCGCCGCCGCGGGAATCGTGCACAGCCAGGCCGTGACCATGCGGCCCGCGACGCCCCAGCGGACCTCCGCCAGGCGCTTGCCGACCCCGGCGCCCATGATCGACCCGCTGCAGACGTGGGTCGTGGAGAGCGGGAATCCGAAGTGGGTCGCAGCGAGGATCACGGCCGCCGACGAGCCCTCGGCCGCGAAGCCCTGGGGGCTCTCGATCTCGGTCAGCCCCTTGCCCAGCGTCCTGATCACGCGCCAGCCACCGATGTACGTGCCGAGCGATATGCACAGGGCGCAGGCGACGATCACCCAGAACGGCGTCCCCGCGCCGGGGCTGATCGTGTGGTTGGCGATCAGCGCCAGCGTGATGACCCCCATCGTCTTCTGGGCGTCGTTCGTGCCGTGCGCGAGTGAGACCAGCGAGGCGGAGCCGATCTGGCCGAGCCGGAACCCCCGGGTCCTGGTCGAAGCCGGGACCCTCTGCGTGATCCGGTACACCAGGAAGGTCCCCGCGATGGCCACCAAGGCGGCGAAGACGGGCGACAGGAACGCGGGGACGATCACCTTGGACATCAGGCCGTCCACCTTCACGGCGCCGGTTCCGGCCGCGATGAGGGTGGCTCCCACGACGCCCCCGATCAACGCGTGGGACGAGCTGGACGGTATGCCGAAATACCAAGTCAGGAGGTTCCAGGCCAATCCGCCGACCAGGCCGGCGAAGACGACGGTCAGCGTGATCGCGCCGCTTTCCACGATCCCGCTCGCGATCGTCGCGGCCACCTTCAGCGACAGGAACGCGCCCACGAAGTTGAGCACGGCCGACAGGGCGACGGCGATGCGCGGACGTAGCGCACGGGTCGCGATCGACGTGGCCATGGCGTTGGCGGTGTCATGGAAACCGTTGGTGAAGTCGAAGGCGAGCGCCGTGACAACGACTACTCCCAGGAGCAGGGTGCTGGCGTCCATGCCACGGTCCCTGCACCAACTTCGGGGCGATAATCCCTTTTATCCGATTTTTCGCCTCGCGTTCACCTTCAGTTTCGGTGCTCGGAGCCTCGGATCACAGCGCCAGACCGGTGAGGACCATGACCTTCTCGTAGGTCAGGTCGTCCATCGCGGAGTGCAACCCTTCGCGCCCGATGCCCGATTCCTTGACCCCGCCGTAGGGCATCTGGTCGGCCCGGTAGGACGGCACGTCGCCGATGATCACGCCGCCGACCTCCAGTTCGCGGTTCGCCCGGAAGGCCGCGTCGAGGCTCCGGGTGAAGACGCCGGCCTGCAGGCCGTACTTGGAGTCGTTCACCGCCGCGAAAGCCTCGTCGACGGAGCCCACCCGCTGGATGACCATGACGGGGCCGAAGACCTCCTCGCTGACGACCTTCGCGTCCGAGGGCACGTCGGTGAGCACGGTGGGAGCGACGGTCGCGCCGTCCCGCGTGCCCCCGGTCAACAGCCGCGCGCCGGCCGAGACGGCCTCGGCGACCCAGTTCTCCACACGCACCGCGGCGTCCTCGCTGACGAGCGGCCCGACCTGGGTCTTGTCGTCCTCGGGGTCGCCGGTGACGAGCGTGCCGACGGCCGACAGCAGCTTCCCGGTGAACTCCTCGGCCACGGAGTCCTCGACGATCACCCGCTGTACGGCGATGCAGCTCTGGCCGGCCTGGTAGTTGGAGAACAGGGCGATCCGGCTCGCCGCCCAGTCGAGGTCGGCGTCCCCGAGGACGACCGCGGCGGCGTTGCCCCCGAGTTCGAGCGTGACGTGCTTGCGCGGGACCTGGTCCTTGATCGCGAACCCGACCGGCCCCGAGCCGGTGAACGAGACCACCGGAAGCCGGGGGTCGGTCACGAGCGCTCCGGCCCGGTCGTTCGGGACGGGCAGGACGGAGAACATGCCCTCGGGCAGGTCGGTCTCGACGAGGATCTCCCCCAGCACGAGTGAGGAGAGCGGGGTCGCGGGCGCGGGCTTGACGATGATCGGGGCGCCGACGGCGATCGCCGGGGCGACCTTGTGCGCGACCAGGTTCAGCGGGAAGTTGAACGGCGTGATCGCCAGCACCGGCCCGTACGGCACGCGGGTGACGTAGGCGAGGCGTCCCTGGGCCGCCGGCTCGGTGTCGAGGCGCTGTACGGCGCCGCTGAACCGCCGGGCCTCCTCCGCGGCGAACCGGAACGTGGCCACGGCCCGCCCGACCTCGCCCCTGGCCCATTGGATCGGCTTGCCGTTCTCCGCGGTGATCAGCCGGGCGATCTCCTCCGAGCGCTCGGCGAGACGCCGGGAGACGTGAGCGAGGGCCTCGGCCCGGACGTGGACGGGAAGCGCCGCGGCCTGCCGGCTGACGGCGTGTGCGGCCGCCACGGCCTCCTCGACCTGATCCGCGGTCGGCACGGAGGCGACGCCGACGATCCGCCCGTCATGGGAGTTGGTCACGGTCAGCTCGGCGTCCCCCGTCGCGGGGCGGCCGGCGAGCCAGAAGGGGCGAAGGTCGGTGTCACGGCGCACGTCCATGTTCTGACGGTATGTCAGCAGGTCGGGACAGGCTCTACGCCTTCCGGCACAACCCTCCGGCAGAGGTGTACCGATGTGGACAAGTTTGGTACGTCACAAATGCAGCGCAATTTCAGGATGTTTTCCGTTTCAGAGCGGTTTGAAAGCCGAGCGGCATGGTTAAGTCATCATCCGGGTTCGACGGAGGACTCTAATTCGAGAAGGGCTCGTCGCTGATGGGTACGCCGGCGCCGCTCGGTCTTCAGGGTGCCTACGCGCGCGGCCAACGGAGCAACTACGACGAGCTCCGTACCAAGCTCCTCGACGTCGCCAGCGGGCTCCTCACGACGGACGGCCCGGAGAGCCTCACCGTACGGCGGATCGCCACCGAGTCCGACTGCCCGACCCAGGTCATCTACACGATGTTCGGCAGCAAGGAAGGTCTGGCGGAGGCGCTGTACCTGGAGGGCTTCGAGCGGTTCCGCCGGCGTCTCGAGACCGTGCCGCTGCGCAGCGACCCCCTCGACTACCTGGCGGCCCTGGGCGTCGCCTACCGCGACGCCGCCCTCGCCGAGCCGGGCTACTACAGCCTCATGTTCGAGCGGGCCATCCCCGGATTCGTGCCGAGCGAGCGGGCGAGGACGCTCGCCCGCGCCGCGCTGAACATCTTCGACCGGGTGATCGCCGACTGCATCTCGGCCGGTCACCTCGTCCCCACGCAGCCCAGGAGGGTGGCCGACGCGCTGTGGGCCGCGGCTCAGGGGGCGCTGAGCTTGGAACGTGCCGGTCACCTGCAGGACTCCAAGACCTTCGAGACCGTCACCACCGCGACGATCTCCTCGTTCCTGACCAGGCACGGCTGACCGACCGCAGGCGGCGCCTCACAGGCGCAGCGCGATCCAGAGCTCGGCCCGCGCCGACGGATCGTCGAGATCACGGCCGAGCAGCTCGCTGACCCGCTTCATCCGGTACCTGAGCGTGTGCCGGTGGATCCCCAGCCGCTGCGCCGCCGCGTCCCAGTGACCGTTGCTGGCGAGGTAGGCGCGCAGCGACTCGACCAGGTCGCCTCGTGAGCCGTACTCGCGCAGCGGCGCCAGCAGCGCGGCCGCGAAAGCCGTGGCCTGGCCGGGGTCCAGCAGCGCGAGCAGCCCCTGACCGGCCAGCTCGGCGAAGTACGCCACCGGGTCGGCCGAGGCCAGCGCGCGCTCGGCCTGATCGAGGCCGAGGGCGAGACCGGCTCCGGGCACGCCCACACCGACCCGGCCGTGCCCGGCCGCGCGGCGGGCGAGCGGTTCCACGTCGCCCGCGGGGGCCAGCGCGACGACCACCCGGCCCCACGGAGCGGTGAAGCACGGCAGCGCCTCGGCGAGCGCCTCAGCGTCGGCCGTCTCGCAGGCGAGCACCGCCACCGCTCCCTCCGACAGTGTCCCGCCCAGCGCCGCCAGCACGTCGGCGGCGGCCTCCGCCTGACCGGCGAGCAGCAGACGGAACACGGCCGCCCGGACGCGGCCCGCGGCGGCGCGCTGGTCGCGGCCCTGCTCCAGGGCGAGCGTGAGCAGGGAGCCCGCCGCGTTGACGACGGTGTGCTCGATCGGCGAGAACGCCCGCACGGCCCCCACGACGACGAATCCACGGCGGCCCACCGGCTGCACGATCACGTGCTCGCCGGGAGTGGCCAGGGCGAGACTGGCCGGCGACGACGTCCGCCTCAGCCGGGCCAGCTCGGGCCGCAACGCGGCGGCCTTCTCCTCCGCCGGCGGGCCCGTCCCCGTGGCGTCCGCGAAATGCCTGACCGCTCCCGCGTCGTCGAGGAGGAGCGCCCATCCGGAGATCTCCCGGGCCAGGCGGTCGATGACCGCCCCGGTGCCCGACGGCTGGAGCGCTGCCCGGGTGAGGCGGCCCTGCGCCGCGAAGGCCCCCCTGATCTCCTCGTACTGTTCGGCCGCGATGAGCTCGCTGACGGCCTTGCCGATCGCGATGAACGGGGTGTCTCGCGGCACCTCGACGAGCGGCAGACCGGCGGCCGCCGCGGCGTCCACGTAGGAAGGCGGCACCAGATCGTGGCCGAGGCCCACGCCGAATCCCAGCCCGGTCGCGCCCCGGGCGACCAGCCGCGAGATGTACGGCACCGCGTCGTCCGGGGTGAGCCGCATGCCGGTCGTCAGCACCAGCTCCCCGCCCTCGAGGAACGGTGTGGGATCCTCGAGCTCGCTGACCGCCACCCAGCGGACCGGCCGATCCAACGTGTCGTGGCCGGCCAGGACCTCCAGGTGGAGCGGCGTGATCGCCGTCACCCGGCGCAGCGTCGGCGCCACCAGCCCCCCAAAGCCCAACTTGTCCGAGTTGGCCAAAAGTATGGCCTTATTCTGCCATGACGACGTATCGGCAGGTGGAGGCGGCGGCCGTACCGTCGATGACATGACCGTCGAAGGCACCACCGGCACCGTCCATGGCGGCCCGCGGCTTCCGCAGGAACGCCGCCTCGTCACCGAGATACCGGGCCCCCGGTCGCGTGAACTGTTCGCGCGCAAGCAGTCCGCCGTGCCCCCGGGCATCGGCACCACGCTTCCCATCTTCGTGACCCACGCCGGCGGCGGCGTCGTCGTGGACGTGGACGGCAACTCCCTCATCGACTTCGGCTCGGGCATCGCCGTGACGAGCGTGGGGAACTCAGCCCCCCGCGTGGTCGAGCGGGTTCAGCGGCAGGTGGCCGACTTCACCCACACCTGCTTCATGGTCACGCCGTACGAGTCGTACGTCGCGGTGTGCGAGAAGCTCAACGAGCTCACCCCCGGCGATCATGAAAAGCGCACGTTCCTGGTCAACAGCGGCGCCGAGGCCGTCGAGAACGCGGTGAAGGTGGCCAGGCACGCCACCGGACGGCCGGCGGTCGTGGTGTTCGACCACGGTTACCACGGCCGGACCCTTCTCACGATGACGCTGACCGCCAAGAACATGCCGTACAAGGACGGCTTCGGCCCGTTCGCCCCCGAGGTCTACCGGGTGCCGCTCGCCTACCCGTTCCGCTGGCCGTCCGGACCGGAGAACTGCGCGGACGAGGCCGCGGCCCAGGCCATCGACATGATCGAGAAGCAGATCGGCGCGGGCAACGTCGCCGCCGTGGTCATCGAGCCGATCGCCGGCGAGGGCGGCTTCATCGAGCCCGCGCGCGGGTTCCTGCCGAAGATCGCCGAATTCTGCCGGGCCAACGGGATCGTCTTCGTCGCCGACGAGGTGCAGACGGGCTTCGCCAGGACCGGTCACCTGTTCGCCTGCGAGGACGAGGGCATCGTCCCCGACATCATCTGCACGGCCAAGGGCATCGCGGGCGGTCTTCCGCTGGCCGCCGTCACCGGTCGCGCGGACCTGCTCGACTCGGTCCACGTCAGCGGGCTCGGGGGAACCTACGGCGGCAACCCCCTCGCCTGCGAGGCGGCCCTCGGCGTCCTGGAGACGATCGAGCAGGACAAGCTCGTCGACCGTGCCGCGCACATCGGCGAGATCATGCTGCCTCGCCTTCGCTCCCTCAAGGAGCGGTTCGGCATCGTGGGAGACGTCCGCGGCCGCGGGGCCATGACGGCGATCGAGCTCGTGGTCCCGGGCACCAAGGACCCGCTGCCCGCCGGCCCGATCGCGGCCAGGTGCCACGCCGAAGGGCTCCTGGTGCTCACCGCAGGCACCTACGGCAATGTGCTCCGATTCCTTCCGCCACTGGTGATTCCGGACCATTTGCTGGAGGAAGGGCTTTCCATCCTGGAGAGAGCAATCAGTGCTGACTAGAGCCCTTAAATAAGATTAAAAGGGACACCCGGCTTGGCGCCGGGTGTCCCTTTTGTTGTTGTAACGCCCGCACCATGCCGCGATTTAACCGCCCCTTGGCCTGACACGCGCCGATCACAGCCCGTAACCGCGTTATAACGGTTTCGATACTCGATCGAGGGGGGACGGGGCATGGGCTGGAAACCGAACGGTGCCGAGCGGCTCATGCTGACGTTCGACCCGGCCGGCCTCACCCCCGTCCAACGCGAGGGCGACGCCTGCGTCGTCTGCCACAAGAAGTGGCCCCGCCCCCGCGTGAAGGTCGGCCTGCTTCCCGACAACGCCCCGGTCCACGCCTGCGACGACTGCGCCGAGGCGCTGCTGCCCGCCCCGGAGGGCAAGGTGCCGCTTCCTCGCCGCTCCCGCGCCGCCATGTCTTGACGCGCGGGCGGCACCGCACGCGAACCCGAGAGGTGATCTCATGAGACTCGACCGTTTCCACGGGCCGGTCCTCTCGCTGTTCCGCATGGTGGCCGCCATGCTGTTCATGTGCCACGGGGTGGCTTCGTTGTTCAACGTGTTCGGCGGCAGCCGCGGCATGGGTCACGCGGTGGAGTTCGGCACCTGGCCGGGCTGGTGGGCCGCACTCATCCAGGCGGTCTGCGGGGCGCTCGTCCTCGTCGGGCTCGGCACCCGGGTCGCGGCGCTCCTCGCGTCGGGTTCCATGGCCTTCGCGTACTTCATGGCACACCAGCCGAGAGGCGTGCTGCCTCTGGTCAACGGCGGCGAGTTGTCGGCGCTGTTCTGCTGGTCGTTCTTCCTCATCGCCGTACTCGGCCCGGGCACATGGGCGCTGGACACGCTGGTACGGCGGCGCAGGAACCGCGCACGGTCGGGCGGACCCGACCTCGGCGTCTGGATCGCTAACCGTGAGCTATCTTCGACCAGCGCTCCGCCCATTGAGCGTAGTCACCTGGACGAGCGGCGAAGTAGACGCCCTTGAAGGCCGCGGGCTCTCCCACGTGGTAGTCAGCGCACACCCGCTTCGCGTCGCCCGTGCAGGCGGCGGGGTTCGCGGGAGCGAGGCCGGTCCAGGCCGCGGCCGGGCCCTGGGCCTGGGCGGAGGCCGTCCAGTCCAGCCACTGGTAGGCGCATGACGGATGGGCGGTGCCCGCCGCGACCATCCACGAGTCCGACCAGCCCGTCAACGGCCGGCCGTCGAGCGCCTTGACGGGCTTGTTCCCGGTCTTCAGCACGTCGAGATGGTACGGAGTGCCCTGCGCGAGGCGCGTGGAGCCGGAGGCGAACCCCTCAACCACGTCGATGGGATCGCGCCAGAAGGTCCTGTCCGCCGACTTGTTCGAGGTGATCAGGTCCACGGCCGCGTCCAACTGGGACGGGGTGAGATCGAACGGATCCTTGATGTCCGCGCCCCGCCGCTTGAGTACGAGCGCGGCGTCGGCGATCGTCAGCGGGTCGTCCCTGAGCAGCACCCGGCCCTTGCCGGTGAACAGGGCCCCCTCGTCCTTCGGCTTGGCACCGGTGTAGAGCACCTGGTCGATCCCCCACAAATACGGCACGCCGTACACCTGCTCGTCCCTGGTGTACGCGGGGAGCTCGCGCAGGTGGGTGGGGATCTTCTCGTAGCCCTCGACGAGGGCCGTGTTGATCGGTGAGACCGTGCGCTCGTCGATCAGTCTTCCCGCGATCTCCGGCGTGGCCGACACCACGTCGAACTGACCGAGGGAGGCGCCTGCCGGCGTCGCCTCGAGACCGGGGTCGTAGAACGACAGCGAGACCTTGCAGCCGGTCTGGTCCTCGAAGGGCTTGACCCAGTTGACCGTGGAGTCGGTCCCGCCCCACTCGGCGTATCCGCTGATCGCCAGAACGCGCAGCGCGCCCTCGCCGGGTCCGGTCGACGCCATCGGCGTCGGGGCCGCGGAGCCGCTCGGCGCCGGGGACGAGGCCGTCGCCGAGGCGCTGACGGGGGTCTTGGGCGCGGCGCCGCCGGTCCCGGGGGTTGCCGCGACCACCCGGGAGTCTCCGCCTCCTCCGCAGGCCGCAGCCAGGAACCCCGCGGCCGCGACGGCGACCACGAGTTGCGTACGGCGAAGCCTCACCGAGCCGACCCCCTCACGAGACATACGCCACGAGCCTACTGTCCCCGGTGGCCGCCTCCCGCCCTCGCTGTTCCTCAGCCGTTGGTGGGGAAGCCCAGGTTCACTCCGCCGTGGGAGGGGTCCAGCCAGCGCGAGGTGACGACCTTGCCCCGGGTGTAGAAGTGCACTCCCTCGGTCCCGTGAACATGGGTGTCGCCGAACAGCGAGGACTTCCACCCGCCGAAGCTGTAGTAGGCCATCGGCACCGGGATGGGCACGTTGACCCCGATCATCCCGACCTCGACCTCGTTCTGGAAGCGCCGCGCGGCGCCGCCGTCGTTGGTGAAGACCGCCGTGCCGTTGCCGTACTCGCCGGTGTTGATCAGGTGCAGCCCCTCCTCGAAGGACTTCACCCGCACGATCGACAGCACCGGGCCGAAGATCTCCTCGCGGTGGACGCGCGAGTTCGCCGGCACGTGGTCGAGCACCGTGGGGCCGAGCCAGAAGCCAGAGCCGCGGCCGCCGGAGACGGGCGTCTCGCGGCCGTCCACCACCATCTTTGCCCCTTCCTCCACGCCGAGGTCGAGGTAGGAGGCCACCTTGTCGCGGTGTGCCGCCGTCACCAGCGGCCCCATCTCGGACGCCGGGTCGTCGCCGGGACCGACCTTCAGCCGGGCCACCCTGGAAACGATCTTCTCGACGAGTTCGTCGCCGATCGGCTCGACGGCGAGGACGACGGAGATCGCCATACAGCGCTCGCCTGCCGAGCCGAAGCCCGCGGAGACGGCCGAGTCCGCGACCAGGTCGAGGTCGGCGTCCGGCAGCACCAGCATGTGGTTCTTGGCTCCGCCCAGCGCCTGGACCCTCTTGCCGTTCGCGGTGCCGGTCTCGTAGACGTACCGGGCGATCGGGGTCGAGCCGACGAACGACACGGCCTGCACGTCCGGGTGCTCCAGCAGCCGGTCCACCGCGACCTTGTCCCCCTGGACGATGTTGAACACGCCGTCGGGCAGTCCCGCCTCCGCCCACAGCTCGGCCATCAGCAGGGACGCCGAGGGGTCCTTCTCCGACGGCTTCAGGATGAAGGCGTTGCCCGAGGCGATCGCCACGGGGAACATCCACATCGGCACCATGGCCGGGAAGTTGAACGGCGTGATCCCGGCGACGACGCCGAGGGGCTGGCGGATCGAGTAGGAGTCGACCCTGGTCGAGACGTTCTCGGAGAACCCGCCCTTGAGCAGGTGAGGGATGCCGCACGCGAACTCGACCACCTCGAGGCCGCGGGCGACCTCTCCGAGGGCGTCGGAGTGGACCTTGCCGTGCTCGGCCGTGATCAATGCGGCGAGGTCGTCACGGTGACGGTCCATCAGGTCGCGGAAGCGGAACAACGTCTGGGCCCGCTTGGCCAGGGACGTGTCCCGCCAGGCGGGGAAGGCGCGCGCGGCGGAGCCGACCGCCGCGTCGACCTCGGCCACGGACGCCAGGGCCACCCGACCGCTGACCGCGCCGGTCGCCGGGTTGAAGATCTCAGCGGTCCGGCCGTCGCCCCCGGTGCGTGCGCCGTCGATCCAGTGGCTAACGTGCTTCATCGTCGACGGTCTCCAGCGCGGTGACGAGGATGCCCAGGCCTTCCCTGGCCTCGTCCTCGGTGAGCGTGAGCGGCGGGGCCATGCGCAGGGTGTTGCCGTACAGGCCGCCCTTGCCGACGAGCAGGCCGAGCTTCTTGGTCTCCTCCAGGAGCCGGACGGCCAGGGCGGGCGCGGGGGCGCCGGTGGCGGGGTCGACCAGTTCGACGGCGAACATCAGGCCCCTGCCGCGCACCGCGCCGACGACGCCGAGCCGCCGGCCGGCCTCGCGCAGGCCCGCGATGATGATCTCCCCGGTTCTGGCGGCGTTGGCCTGCAGGTCGTGGTCGAGTACGTAGTCGAGGGTCGCGTTCGCGGCCGCCATGGAGATCGGGTTGCCGCCGAAGGTCGACAGGCCGACGGCGTGCGGGCCGTCCATCAGGCCGGCGCGGGCGACGACACCGCCGACGGCGAAGCCGTTCCCCGTGCCCTTGGCGAAGGTCAGCATGTCGGGCGTCACGCCGTGGTTCTCGATCCCGAAGAAGGCCGAGCCGGTACGGCCCCAGCCGGACTGGACCTCGTCGGAGATGAACAGGATGCCCTCCTCGTCGAGGACCTCCTTGTAGGCGGCGAACAGGCCGTCGGGCGCCATGGTGAAGCCGCCGACTCCCTGGATCGGCTCGGCGATGAGCGCGGCGACGTCGTTGGACACGGCGGTGGCCAGCACATGGCGCAGGTCGTCGACGCACGCCTTGATGTAGTCCGCGTTCGACATCCCGCGGAACTGGGCGAGGTGGCGGTCGGCGCCGTGCAGGAAGTGCACGTTGAGCGGCGACAGCGAGTTGTTCTTCCACGAGCGGTTGGAGGTCACGCTGATCGCGCCGAACGACCTGCCGTGGTAGCTCTGCCGCATCGCGAGTACCTGGTCCGTCTTGCGGGCGTAGGTGGCGAGCAACAGGGCCGTCTCGTTGGCCTCGGTGCCGGAGTTGGTGAAGAAGACCTTGGCGTCCGGGATGCCGGACAGCCGGGCGATCTTCTCGGCCAGCTCCACCTGGGCGCGGATCAGGTAGAGCGTCGAGGTGTGGACGACGCCGGTGGCCAGTTGCCGCTCGACGGCCTCCCGCACCTCGGGCACGTCGTACCCGATCATGTTGGTGAGGATGCCGGCGAAGAAGTCCAGATAGTTCTTCCCGGACGCGTCGACGACGCGGTTGCCCTTGCCGCCGACGATCTCGATGGGCTCGTCGTAGTAAAGGCCCATCCAGTTCGGGAGGACCGCGCGATGGCGCGCCAGCAGGTCGGCGGTGCCGGAGGGCGACTCGGATTCACGGGAAGACATAAGTCGAGTATCGCCGCTCCGAGCCGCCGCTCCCACCTTCACCATGTCGGCATGCGAGACATTCGCCTTACATGCTGGAAACGGCCCGCTGCGCGAGAACACGCAGCTCAGACCGCGGCCGCCTCCTTCTGGACGACCTTCTCCGCGGCCGGGGTGCGGCGCAGCAACAGCAGCGCCATCACGGCCGCGGCGAGGCAGAAGCCGAACCCGACCAGGGATCCGACCGACATGGCCGACACGAAGGCGTCACGGCCCGCCGCCGCCACGGAGGGATCCCCCAGCGCGAGCGCTCCGGTGATCGAGTCACGGGCGGCCGCGGGAGCCGAGTCCGGCATCGAGGACGTGTAGACCGCCGCGAGCACGCTGCCGAGCACGGCGACGCTGAGGGCCATGCCGACCTGCTGCACGGTGTCGTTCAGCGCCGAGCCGACGCCCGCGCGCTCCGGCGGGACGGCGCCCATCAGCGTGGCGTACGCCGCGGGACCGGCGAGGCCGCCGCCGACGCCCATGATCATCAGGCTGGTGATGAGCATGCCGTACCCGCCGTCGAGCGTGGCGAGGACGCCGAAGCCCGCGGCCATCACGAGCAGCCCGGCGACGATGAGCGTCCGGTTGCTGAGCTTCTTGCCGAGCGTCGCCCCGAGGCCGTTGAAGACCAGCGCGGCCACGACGTACGGCAGCAGGGCCAGGCCGGCCTTCAGCGGTTCGTAGCCGAGGACGAACTGGAGGTACTGCGTCAGGGCGAGCATCAGCGCGCCGGACCCGAAGGACAGCAGGACGATCGAGAACGACGCCCCGCTGAACGACCGGTCGCCGAACAGCGACAGCGGCAACATCGGCTGCTCGGCCCTGCGCTCCCAGAGCACGAAGCCCAGCAGGGCGAGCACGGCCACCGCCACCACGATCGGGTTCCACCCCTCCGCCGGCGCGGAGACGACCGCGAAGACGAGGGCGCTCATTCCCACGATCGACAACACGACGCCCACCGGGTCGATCGTCCGGGCCTCCCCCTTCGACTCCGGCATCAGGACGAGCGCCGCGATGATCGCCAGGATCGCGATGGGCACGTTGAGCAGGAAGACCGATCCCCAGTAGTAGTGCTGGAGCAGGAATCCGCCCAGCGTCGGACCGGCGATCACGCCGGCCATCGCCACCGAGCTCCACGCGGCGAACGCCTTCCTGCGCTCGCTCTCGTCGAACACGGTGATCATGATCGACATGGTGGACGGCATGACGAGGGAGCCGCCGACACCCATGAGCGCCCGGGCGCCGATGAGCTGCCACGGCTCGGTCGCGAGCATGGCCGCCACCGAGGCTCCGCCGAAGAAGGCCAGGCCGAGGATCAGGAACAGGCGCCTGCCGTACCGGTCGGAGAGACTCCCCGCGGTGAGCAGGAGGCCGGCGAACACCAGGATGTACGCGTCGATGATCCATTGGACGTCCGACGGAGAGGCGCCCAGTTCGCGCATGAGCGACGGTATCGCCAGGTTGAGCACGGTGTTGTCAACGACGAGTGTCAGCAGACTCAGGCAGAGGACACCGAGGATCCACCATCGGCGGGGATGCGACATGAAGGCCACCTCGAACAGTGTGCGATAAGACTGGAACACTGTACGACAGCGCCGCACAGTGTGCGAGCGAATATTCTGAGGCCGTGTCAGCGAAGCCGTTCTCCTCGGTCTGGACGCGTGAGCGCAGGGGCCTCCGCGATCAGGGCCTGAGTCGTGACCAGATCGTCCGGGCGGCGATGGAACTCCTCAACGAGGACGGACTCGACGCGCTCAGCATGCGCAAGCTCGGGGCGAGGCTCGGCGCGGGGGCGACCAGCCTCTACTGGCACGTGGCGAACAAGGACGAGCTGCTCGAGCTCGTCATGGACGAGGTCTACGCCGATGTCGTCATCCCCGAGGGGGCGAGCTGGCACGACGCCGCCACCGCGTTCGCGTACGGCATGCACACCGCCGTCTCCACACACCCGTGGTGCGTGACGCTCATCGGTGTGCTGCCCGGCCTCGGCCCCAAAGCCCTGACCGCCGCCGACCGGCTCATGGCGGCGTTCTCCGACGCGGGCTTCGACGGCCCCGACGTCGACTACGCCGTCGCCGCCGTGGTGTCCTACACCCTGGGCGCCACCATCCCCGAGGTCGCCTATCTCAACTCGCTCGCCCGGGCCGGCACCGACGTGACCGGCGCCCAGGCCGTGATGGAGCCGATCATCCACGAGGTGGCCGCGGACTACCCCCACCTGATCGACCGGTACCGCGCCTATACCGGCACGTCCACCGACCCCCTGACGGCCCGGCGGCTCGCGTTCGACTTCGGTCTGGTGGCGCTGCTGGACGGCCTCGCCGCCCGGCTTCCCGCGGCGGCCAGGCGAGACCACCCTGTCAGGGACTGACCCATCGCCTTTACACAATGATCAGGTAGCCTCGGTACATGCTGCCCACGGTCGCCGATGTGCTCGCGCTGGACGCGGTCCGACGCGGTGATCCGCGCGTCGTGGCGGGCGGCGACCGGCTCGACACCCTGGTCCGCTGGGTGCACGTCGGCGAGATCACCGACATCGCTCATCTGCTGCGCGGCGGCGAGCTCGTGCTCACCACGGGCGTGGCCCTGCCGAGCGAGCCGGACAAGCTCGCCGACTACATCTCCGACCTCGCCTCCGTCGGCGCCTCCGGGCTCGTCGTGGAGCTGGGCCGCCGGTTCGTCCGCGAACTGCCCCCGGCGGTGATCAAGGCCGCGGAAGATCACGGCCTGCCGCTCGTCACCCTCACGCGCGAGACGCCGTTCGTGCAGATCACCGAGTCGGTGCACGCGCGGATCATCGACATCCAGCTCCAGGAGCTACGCGCGTCGGAGCAGCTGCACGAGGTCTTCACCGAGCTGTCGGTCGAGGGCGCGTCGCCGTCCGAGGTGCTGGCGCAGGTCGCCCGCTTCTCCGGCCGGCCCGTCGTCCTGGAGAACCTCGCCCACCAGGTACTCGCCTGCGACGCCTCCGGAGGCGACACCGGCACCATCCTGGCCAACTGGGAGATGCGGTCCCGCTCGGTCTCGCCCGAGGGCCGCACCGCGTACGAGTCCGCCGCCGGATGGCTCGTCACCATGGTCGGCGCCCGGGGACAGGACTGGGGACGGCTCATCCTCCTGTGCGACGCCTCGCCGAGTCCTCACGACATCGTCCTCGCCGAACGCGCGGCGACCACGCTCGCGCTCAGCCGGCTGCTCGAGCGCCATCAGGAGTCACTCGAACGACAGGCGCACGGCACGATCATCGCCGGGATCCTCACCCACGCCTACTCCGATCCGGACGAGGCGGCGGCCCGCGCCCGGGCGGTCGGGGTGCCGCTCAGCGGCCGCAAGCTGATCAGCGCCGTCATCCGGCTGACCGCCTCCACGGGAACCGCGCTGGGAGAGCAGGCCCAGCTCGGCGAGCTCGCCGAGGCCACGGCGGCCGCCTGCCGCGACGCGCGGCTGCCCGCCCTGGTGGGGGCGCTCGACCAGAGCCGGGTGGGCGTCCTGCTGCCTCTTCCGCCGCGTACGCTCGCCGAAGCGGCCCTCGGCGCCCTCGCCGACCGCCTGCGGACCACCTTCTCCACGCCGTTCGTGCTGGCGGCCGGCTCCGTGGTCGAATCGATCAAAGACGTACGGCGCAGTTTCCTCGAGGCCGAGCAGGTGGCCGACGTGGCGGTGCGGCAGCCGGACGGACGCGCGTTCTACCGCCTTCCCGACCTTCGCCTGCGCGGCCTGCTCCACCTGCTCCGCGACGACGCGCGGCTGCAGACCTTCGCCGAGCGCGAACTCGGCGCGTTACTCGCCCACGACGCCCAGCGGCACGGCGATCTGACGCGGATCCTGCGGATCTATCTCGACGCCGGGCGGAACAAGGCGGTCGCCGCGCAGAAGGCCCACCTGTCCAGGCCCGCGTTCTACGACCGGCTCCGGCGGCTCGAGCGCATCCTCGAGACCGACCTCGACGACGTCGAGTCGTGCATGTCCCTGCACGTGGCATTGCTGGCTCTGGAGACATTCCGCCGCGAAAGTCCGTGACCTGTGAAGCCACCTCCCTACCCGAATGAGGATCGGGATGAGGCCGCATACGCGGATAGAGGTCTGCCTCCCCGGGTGTAAGTCTTATGGCACCCCGCTACTCTCCGTGCACTCGCGCACACGGTGAGAATCGTGCTTGTCTCGAAGGGTGCAGATGACGAGCGAACCTCAGATCAGTCCGGCGATCGTGGTGCGAGCCCTGTCCGCCCGTTTCCCCCGGTGGACCATCTGGTGGGGTCAGGCCACCACGCACTACTGGGGCGTCTCCCGGCGCCGCAACGGTCTGCTCCTCCACGTGGAGGCCAGGTCGGCTCAGGACTTCGTTCAGCAGGCACGCGAGATCGACGCGCAGACGCCGTGATCGTCAGCGCGGGCGGTTTCACCGGAACGTAGTGACCATTTCTCACGTTCTTTGGCGTGTACGGCACATGCAGCCGTCGATCCTCGTCACCATGGTCCTTCGAGGGATCACGAGTGAGAGAAGACCGCATGCGACGCCATCTGATCGTCGGAACCGCCACCGTGGCCCTGACGATGATCACGCTTTCGGCCTTCGCCAGCGCGAACTCCCCGCTCCCCGGCCCCCGCTCCATGCTGCGTCTGCTTCCGGAGATCCCCGGCCTTCCTGACCTGCCCGCCGCTCCTCCCCCACCGCCGCGCCGCCCCACGACGTCGCTCCCCTCGACCGGCTTCCCCCTCGGATCCGCGAAGGCGCCGAAGGTGGTGACCGACCGGGTCGCACCGGGCGTCGACTACTTCACGCTGACGCAGGGCGCCCCGACCGACGGTTACACCGTGAGCGTGGTGGTGCGCGGCAAGGACGCCCTGTCCGAGAAGACCGCACGCGCCCAGGCGCTCGCGATCGAGGAGGCCGGTTTCCAGCCCTCCATCGTGAAGTTCACCCGGCCGGCCGTGGCGGACTATCCCGCTGCCGACTTCTGGATGGTCCGGGTCGGCGCGTGGCCGCTCGGGGAGCAGGCCGAAGCCGCTCGCGTGGTCAAGCGACTCAAGAAGGACGGGATCACCACCAAGATCGATTTCGGCGGTGACGACGGGTTCCAGACCGGCGGCCCCTGGACCGTGCGGGTCCTGATGGTCGACCCCCGCTCCTTCCAAGGCGTCTTCCGTTCGTCCCTCGGAGCCGGAGTGGCTGCTCGGGAGACGGTCTCGTCGATGGCGTCAGCGGCGGGCGCCCTCGCGGCGGTCAACGGCGGCTTCTTCGACATCCACACGCTGAAGGACTTCAGCGGTGATCCGACCGGGATCTCCGTGGTGAGCGGTGACCTGCTCAGCGAGGCGGTCTCCGGCCGTACGGCACTGGTCCTCGCAGGGCGGAGGGCTCGCGTCACCGAGTTGGCGTCGTCTGTCATGGCGGTGTCCGAAGACGGGGCGAAGCTGGAGGTCGGGGGCCTCAACCGGGTCGCCGGGCCCGACGAGCTGGTCATGTACACCGAGGAACTCGGCCGCGCGACTCCCGCCGACCACGGAGTGGAAGTGGTGCTCGACACGTCGGGCAAGGTCCTGCGGCCACGCGGTCCCGGCGCCCCGGTGGCGCGCGGAACCCGGGTGCTTCACGGGCGAGGAGCCTCAGCCGACTGGCTGAGGGCGCACGCCGCCACAGGCATGACGGTCGACGTCACGGCGACGGTCACCGACCTGCGTACGGGAAAGGTCGTCCCGCTGACCTCGGAGACCAGCATCATCGGCGGTGGGATCGGCCTCGTCCGGGACGGACGGACCTCGATCACCGCTGCGACGGACGGCATGGCCAACGTCAACATGATCGTCCGGCGGCACCCTCGCACCCTCGCGGGAGTGACGGCGTCGGGTGGACTGGTGATCGCGGTCGTGGACGGCCGCGCCCCCGGGACCACCGTCGGCGCGTCCTTCTTCGAGTCGGCGGAACTCATGCGGTGGCTCGGCGCGCGTGACGCCATCAGCCTGGACGGCGGGGGCTCCAGCACCATGGTGGTCGGCGGGAAGGTGGTCAACCACCCCTCCGACGGAGCAGAGCGCGGCGTCGGCGACGCCCTGCTCGTCATCGGCAAGTGACCCCGCTGCGGGGCCGCGAGGGTCGCGCCGTCAGCGGGACGCGGCCAGCCGCGCGATCGAGTCGTCGTCGCAGGTGTCCCAGAACGTGCCGACCACGTCCTCCAGGTGATCGAACGACTCCGCCTCGAAAAGCACCTCCTGGTACTTCGTGATGTCGTACGGGGTGGAGCCCATGGCCTTGAGGTCGAGCGGGCGGATGTCCATCCCGCGGAACTCCTCGATCTCGCCGGAAGAGCTCAGGATGCCCGCGCCGTACGCCTTGGACTCCCCGTCCTCGCGCATGACGCCGAACTCGAGCGTGAACCAGAAGACCTTGGAGACGAACTCCAGTGCCTCGTCGGTCTCGACCCGGCGCGCGGCCTGGCCGGCGAGCCGATAGAGCGCGGCGAAACGCGGCGAGGCGAGCGTGTTCGCATGCCCGATCACCTCGTGCACGATGTCGGGCTCGGGAGTGTAGAAGGGCACCGAGTGGTGCCGGATGTACTGGGTCGAGTGGAACAGGCCGTCCGCGAGGACGCCGTAGAACTCCCGTAACGGGACGAGCCCGGCCGCGGGCAGGTAGCCGAAACCGGTGATCGGCTTCAGCAGGTCGCTGACCTCCTGGAGCTGCGGGATGCGGTCCGTCGGCAACCCCAGCCGGACGGCGGCGTCGATGAACTCCCGCACAGCGTATTTGTCATGCTTGACGGCGAGTTCCTGCATGACGAGCGCCCACACGTGGTGCTCCTCGTCGGTGTACTCCGCGTGGGGAATGGGCTCACCTGGCTTGTGGCCGAGCGCCAGAGCCGCGATGGCGTTGCGGCGGTTCCGGTACACGGTGTCCGCGAAACCGGGGTGGCCGCTGGCCAACTCGACGACGACCGATCCGTCGTCGCGCGTCGCGACCGGAGCAAAGTACTGTGCTTCCTCGAACATAACCCCATATGACAGCAAGCCGCCGTTTGACTGACAAGAGCGACCAATCAGAGTGGGCGAAACGCACAATCTGTGGCCAATATGGCGGATCGTGCTAGCCGATTCGTTCAGTCGGGGCGTAGCCTCTGGCGCATGCTCGACGCGCTCGACAGTCAACTATTGATCACCATGCGTGCTCATCCCAGGATCGGGCTGACCGAGCTCGCCCGTCTCCTGGGGGTGGC
This sequence comes from Planotetraspora kaengkrachanensis, assembly GCF_016862895.1. GTDB lineage: Bacteria > Actinomycetota > Actinomycetes > Streptosporangiales > Streptosporangiaceae > Planotetraspora > Planotetraspora kaengkrachanensis. Next base: position 154,369 of record NZ_BONV01000008.1, read on the forward strand.
CCGGGGCACGGTCCAGGCCCGCCTGGAGAAGCTCACCGCGCGCGGGGTGATCAACGACTTCGGGCCGACGGTGGCGACGGAAGAGATCGGCTACCCGATCCTCGCGTTCGCATCCCTCCAGATCGCACAGGGACGGCTCACCGAAGCGGTGCGCACACTGGGCGAGATCCCGGAGATCCTCGAGGTGTACGGCACCAGCGGCCAGGCCGACCTGCTGTGCCGGGTGGTCGCCCGGAGTACTCCGCATCTCCAGGAGATCATTGCGGAGATCCTGGCCTCACCCGCGGTGCAACGCACGGATACGACCATCGCGCTGTCGACTCAGATCCCGTTCCGGATCGAGCCTCTCCTCAGCGCCGCCGTCCCACCCCCGGCGTGATCATGCACACTTTCGTGTGAATGCCGGACGGCCTGCGGAAACACCGGCCGTGCTCATGCGCGGATTCGCGCGCACTCTACCTGAGCTGGACGGACATCCTGCGTGATCATGCACCATCTGGTGCGCATGCCTACCGGTCGGTCACGTGGACTGAGGCGGTCGTTCGAGCACCAGGCAGAAGGGATGGCCGGCGGGATCGGCGTAGATGCGCCAGCCGCGGGTGCCGCCACCGTCGTCGAGCAGTTTCGCTCCATATGCCAGCACCTGCTGATGGCCGGCGTCGAGATCCGCCACTCCTACGTCCAGATGGAACTGCTGGGGATGGGTCCCATCCGGCCAGCGCGGAGGGCGGTAGTCGTCCACGCCCTGGAAGGCGAGCACCTGCCCGGAAGGCAGATGAAGGGTCGCCCATTCGTCGTTGAGCGCCCATCGACGATCACGTCTGTTCACGGTGCCGCCGACGAGCGCCTGATAGAACCGCGCGAGCGACACCGGCTCCGGGCAGTCGAGCACCACGCACTGAAGGGCACCGATCACGGCATGATCCCTTTCCGGGGGGAAGTCGGCTCAGGGTCGTGTTCCGTGGCCAACGATAATCCGGGTGTGCTGGATTTCGTGGGAAAACAAAAGTGGGGCCACCCC
>NZ_BONV01000009.1 GCF_016862895.1 Planotetraspora kaengkrachanensis
GCCGGTTCAGTTCCTTCCGGGGATGTCATGAGGACGCCCCGGGAGATCCCGCAGGACGATGCCGAAGGCGGACGCCGATGGCGCCCATGACCCGCGCGCCCGGCTGGCTGGTGCGACTGCTGGCCGCGGTCCGCGCCCTCCTCGTGATCACGGCGCTGACCGGAGTGATCTATCCGATCGCCGTCTGGAGCGTCGCGCTCCTTCCCGGCCTCCACGACAGGGCCCAAGGCTCAATGGTCACGAGCGGCGGCCGTACCGTCGGCAGCGAGATCATCGGCCAGTCGTTCGCCGGCAGGAGCGGCGACCCGCTCAGGCGGTATTTCCAGAGCCGCCCGTCGAACGCCGGAGCCGGCTATGACCCCACCTCGACCGGAGCCGGCAACCTGGGCCCGGAGGACATCGTCGACACGCTGCCGGAGAACCCGGCGAGGAAGGCCGCGGAGATCGTCGCCCACAGGGCCAGGGACAGTCTGCTCACGCAGGTGTGCGCCCGCAGCAGGGCGGTGGGCGCACTGGAGGGCGTGGACGGCTCCCGGCCGTTCTGCACCCCCGGAGGCGCAGGCGCGGTCCTGTCACTCATCGGACCCCGCGACCGGACCGGGCACGTGACCAGGCCGACGCGCGTGGTCAGCGTGAACGAGCAGTGCGGCGTCGTGGCCAGGCCGTTCATCGCGTCCTACGCCGGCCGCCCGGTGGAATGCGCCCGGCATGGCGGTGACTACCGGACGGGCGAGATCGTGCCGATCCGCGGCGGCGCCCCGGCCACGCCCGTCGTGCCTGCGGACGCGGTGACGGCGAGCGGAAGCGGCCTCGATCCACACATCTCCCCGGCGTACGCGCGACTGCAGGCCCCGCGCGTCGCCAGAGAGCGTGGCATCCCGGAAGCCGAGGTGCTGAAGGCGATCGCCGCCGTCGAGGAGGGCCGGGTGCTGGGCTTCATCGGCACGCCCCGCGTCAACGTCCTGCGGCTCAACATCGAGCTCGACCGGCGGCATCCCATCCGCGGGTGACGTCCCGGCCTGAAACCAGGCGTGAACGCGGAAGGGCCCGCGCCTCAGCGGCGCGGGCCCTTCCGGGACAGGCTTGTCAGGCGGGGACGATGTTCTCCGCCTGCGGGCCCTTCTGGCCCTGGGTGACGTCGAACGACACCTTCTGGCCTTCCTGGAGCTCGCGGTAGCCCGACGAAGCGATGTTCGAGTAGTGAGCGAAGACGTCGGGGCCGCCGCCGTCCTGCTCGATGAAGCCGAAGCCCTTTTCCGAGTTGAACCACTTCACGGTTCCGGTTGCCATGTCTGATCTCCTTCGATGAGGGGGCAGATCCGAAATCCGCACCTTACGGATTCCGCGTCGCCGCAATGAGCCCATCCGGAGATGACCGGCCAAACAGAAGTGCACCCCCGGAGTCCTGCCCCGTAGGTGCACATAGCGTTCTATGGGTACCACAATTGCAACTGGCCATAGCCTAGCAGGCCTCCAGGCCATTGCGACATAGACCCGTTCGATCATTTAGAGCGCCTCTGTGAACCCGCCGGCGACGTGGCCGATTCCCCGGCTCGGCCGAGGGCAGTCCCCCCTGCCGCGATGAGTTCCGGCCGGGTCACGGGTCTTACCGGTGACCGCCGTACGAGCGTCGTACGACGCCGCCGGCACGAGACACCACGGAGGACACCATGACGACCACGCCGAGTGACCCGACCACCGCGCTGCCCGGCCGCCCGCCTATCGTCGACCTGGCCACCTGGCAGGCCGCCCGTGACGATCTTCTGATCCGCGAGAAGGCCCACACCCGCCAGGGCGACGCCCTCGCCGCGGCCCGCCGCCGGCTGCCGATGGTGGAGTTCGACGGGACGGTCGAGATCGTCGGGCCCGACGGCCCGGTCCCGTTCCTGGACCTGTTCCAGGGTCGCGAGGAGCTCGTGGTCTACAAGCACATGTGGCACGACGGCGCGCCGCACCAGGGGCAGTGCGAGGGCTGCACCACCGCGGCCTGGCATCTGAAGGACGCCGTCTACCTCAACGCGCGAGGCGTCTCGTTCGCGATCCTGACCACGGGCCGGTGGGACGAGGTGGCCTCCTTCGTCGAGTTCATGGGTTACACCCAGCCCTGGTACTCGGTGCGCGGGGTGGAGGCACCGGTCGGCGACAGCATGGGTTCCGTCACCTGCTTCCTGCGCGACGGCGACCGCGTGTTCCTCACCTACTCCACGACGGGCCGCGGCAACGAGCCGGTCAACGGGACCTTCGCCCTGCTCGACATGACGCCATACGGCCGCGGCGAGGCGTGGGAGGACAAGCCCGAGGGCCGGCCCGAGGGGGGCCACCCGTGCTGGTACTGGCGCTCTGACGCGGACGGGACCGCCACCTGGGGCCCGACCAGCCGCCCGGTGCCGCAGTGGACCCGCCCCGGCGCGACTCCCGTGGAGACCCTCGGCCGGCACGGCCACCACCACTGACAGGCCTTCGCCGCCGGCGTCGGGCGGCCGGCCACCCTCTGCCCCGCATGAGCAGATGATCATGGTTGCCAAGGGGGACGTCGTCTGCGGCGTCGCGGACGTCGGTCCTGCGACGCGGGCTGGGCTCAGGGTCCGGGGATCAGGTCCTGTCTCCCCAGCCGGCGGCGTACCGCCAGAAGTCGCGCATCAGGGCGGGCGCGGTCGGCCCGCCCGTCTCCTTCTGGCTGAGCAGGATGGCGACCAGGCCGGTGGACGGGGTGACGTGCGCCGCCGTCCCGGTACCGCCGACCCAGCCGTAGCGGCCAGGAGCGTTCCAGGGATCGATGTCCTCGATGTCGACCGATCCGCCGAATCCCCAGCCCTGGCCTTCCAGGAAGAGCACGGCGGCGTCACGCTGGGACGCGGTGAGGTGGTCGGTGGTCATCTGCCGGACCGAGGCGGGTGACAACAATGAGCGCCCGCCGACGGAGCCGCCGGCGAGCAGCATCCGGGCGAAGGAGTGCCAGTCGTCGGCGGTCGAGACCAGCCCGCCCGCGCCGGAGGGGAACAGCGGAGGGCGGCTCCACTGCCCGTCTGGGGCGTCGACCAGCTCGAGACCGCCCGCCGGATCGGTGCGGTAGTAGCCGGTGAACCTGCCGAGCTTGGCGACCGGCACCTCGAACCCGGTGTCGGCCATGCCGAGCGGCTCGAACAGCCGCTCGGCCAGGAACTCGGGCAACGGGCGTCCGGAGACCCGGGCGATCAGCACGCCCTGGATGTCGGAACAGGTGTTGTACAGCCAGGCGTCACCCGGCTGGTGCAGCAGGGGGATGTGGGAGAGCGCCGCCGTCCACTCGTCCGGTGCGGCGACGTGCTGCGGCTGCGGTGGCCCCTGTCCCAGCTCGCTGAACAGCAGCCCGACCGCCGGAAGGGAGAAGTCGGATGGGAAGCCGTACCCGGCTCGGAAGGTGAGCAGGTCGTACACCGTGATCGGCCTGCCCGCCGGTACCACGTCGTCGACGGGCGACTTGGGCGTGCGGACGACGACGGGTGCGGCCAGTTCCGGCAGCCACCGCCCGACCGGGTCGTCCAGCGCGATTCCGCCGTCCTCGACCAGCATCATGACCGCGGCGGCGATGATCGGTTTGGTGATCGAGGCGACGCGGAAGATCGAATCCCTGGCCATCGGGGCGCCGCCGCCGGCGTCGGCGGAGCCGACGGCCGCCACCTCGACCCGGTCGCCGCGGGCCACCAGGCCCACCGCTCCCGGCGCCGATCCTTCGCCGACGTGTCGCCTCAGGACGTCGTGCAGGCCGCTCATCGCTTCACCTTTCGCGTACGCGGTCGAAGGTGGGACTCCCCCGACACGCTAGCCGTAGGTCGCGGGAGCCCGCCCGCCGAACTCTTCGGAGAGGTACCGGGAGAGCCGGTTGGCGCACCTGCCAAGTGACCCGTGGCGAACCTTTCCGTACCGATGGTCGTCTCAATTACGTGGGCGCCTGGTTTCCTGCCGGGTATTTCCGGCGCCATGTCCTGCTCCTGCTGGGCATCGCAATCGTGTCACTCGCGTTCGCGACCTGGTCCTACGCCGACGCCACAGCGTTCGCCCGCCGCGCCCTGATCACGACGGCGACGATAGAAGAGGTGCTGCGCAGGCCTGCCTACGGCGTCGACGGGCTGACGGGCACGGCGATCTCCGCCCGGGTCCGCTACACGGCGGGCGGCGAAGAGATCGTCAAGGTGATCCCGCTGAGCCATTGCGACGGAGCCGGGCAGGTGTGCTTCCTGGACAAGCCAGGAGACATGATCCGGCTGGCCTACGATCCGGGCGACGTCGGCCGCACCGCGCTCGCCCCGCGAGGCGAGCCGCCCGCGTGGCCGTGGCCCGGCCTCCGGACCGGGATCGGGCTCCTCGTCGGTGTCGTCTGCCTGGTCGCCGCCGTGATCAACGTCGTGACGATGAGGCCGATCCGGCGCTGACGCCGGCCCGCCCGGCCTGCCCGCCCGGCCTGCCCGCCCGATTCCTGCGAGGCGGGATTCCGCGATCTCATGGCGACGAGAAGCACCAGCGGCGATCATGCTGGAGTTACAACTCGACGCCGGTCACTGGAGGATGTCGGTGCGACTCCCGCGCTCCCTTTCGGGATGGACCATGGCGGTGTTCGGCGCCATGGCCTTCGTGCTCGGCCTGGTCGGGCTGGTGGCGCCCGACGCGCAACTGGCCATGCTCGACTTCGTGGCCGTCGACCCGGGGCAGCGCGCCTCGGGCGACTACACGAGGGTCTTCATGACCGCCTCGTCGATGGCGTCGGTGAACATGGGCGTCTACTACGTCCTGGCCGCGGCCGTCGACTTCCGGGCGTTCTTCTTCTGGACCGTCCCCTTCCGGCTGGTCACCTTCACGGTCTTCACCACGCTCGTGCTGACGGACGTGGCGCCGGGCAGCTTCATCGGCGTGGGGCTCTGGGAGGGCGTGGGCGCGCTGGTCACCGGCGCGGCCCTGTGGCGGGAACGCCGGGCCAGGGCCGCCGGCGACGCGGCCCTCGCCTGACCGCCGGCACTCGCTGACCGCCCACGCTCGCTCACCGCGGGCGCTCTGACCCCGGGCGCTCTGACCCCGGGCGCTCTGACGGCGGAGCGGTCCCGCCCGCGAATGGGCGGGACCGCCGTCGTGCTACCGCCGCGCCGTCCCTTCGGACACGGCGCCGGGCGCCAGGGCGTACCCGGCGGGCCGGCTGGTGAAGGTTCCCCTGCCGTGGGTCCTGCTGCGCAACCGGGTCGCGTAGCCGAACAGCTCGGCGAGCGGGACGGTCGCGGTGATCACCACCGTGCCCGCCCGCACGACCGAGCCCGAGACGTGCCCGCGCCGCGCCGACAGATCGCCGAGCACCGCGCCGACGGCGTCGTCGGGCACGGTGACCGTGACCTCGGCCACCGGCTCGAGCAGCGCCATCGTGGCGGCGCGCAGCGCCTCCCTCAGCGCGAGCCGGCCTGCCGTCCGGAACGCCGTCTCCGAGGAGTCCTTGGGATGGGTGGCTCCGTCGGTCAGCGTGACCAGCAGACCCGTCACCGGGTGCCCGCCGAGAGGCCCGTCGGCCAGGGCGTCCCGGCATCCGGCCTCCACCGCCCGGACGTACTCCCTCGGCACCCTTCCGCCGGCGACGGCAGAGCGGAACACGAACTCCGCCGCCCCTTCGCCGCGGACCGCGTCCGGTGCGCCGTCCAGCGGCGCCACGTCGAGGACCACGTGGGCGAACTGGCCGGCCCCGCCGTCCTGCTTGACGTGCCGGTAGAGCAGGCCGGACACCCCGCGGACGACCGTCTCCCGGTAGGCCGCGCGCGGCCGGCCGACGGCGACGTCGAGTCCGCCGGCGCGGCGGATCTTCTCCACCGCGACCTCGAGGTGCAGCTCACCCATCCCCGACAGCACCGTCTGACCGGTCTCGGGGTCGGTCCGCACCGCGAGCGAGGGATCCTCCTCCACCAGCCGGGCCAGCGCCGACGCCAACCGGTCGGCGTCGGTGCTCCTGCGGGCCCCGACCGCCACCGACACCACCGGGTCGGCCGCGGCCGGAGGCTCGAAGACCAACGGCGCCGAGGGGGCGCACAGAGTGGCACCGGTGCGGGCGGCCTTGAGCCCGACGACCGCGACGATGTCGCCCGCCACCGCCCGGTCCACCTCCGTGTGCCGGTCGGCCTGCACCCGCAGGATCCGGCCGATCCGCTCGGCACGCCGCGCGCCGCCGTCCAGCACCGTGTCTCCTCTCTCGACCGTGCCCGAATACACGCGCAGGTAGGTCAGCCGCCCGGTGGCGCTCGAACTCACCTTGAAGACCAGCGCGGCGAACGGCGCCGCCGGGTCGGCGACCCGCTCCCGCACCACGCCGTCATGGACGCCGCGTACGGCCGGCACGTCCAGCGGCGAGGGCAGATAGGCGACGACGGCGTCCAGCAGCGGCTCGATCCCGCGGTCGCGGTAGGCGGAGCCGCACAGCACCACCAGACCCTCGCCGCTGAGGGTCAGGTCGCGCAGGGCGCCGGCGAGGGTCCGCGCGGACATCGCCTCTCCCGCGCAGAACTCCTCGAGCGCGGCCGGATGGAGCTCGGCCACCGCCTCCTCGAGCAGCCGCCGGCGCCGGTGCGCCTCGTCCCACAGGACGTCGGGCACCGGCCCCTCGGCGACCGTGTCGTCGCCGTCCGCCCAGACCAGCGACCGCATGCGCAGGAGGTCCACCACGCCGGTGAATCCCCGCTCCCGCCCGATGGGCAGCTGGACGACCAGCGGGACCGCCCCCAGCCGCTCGCGGATCGACTCGACCGCCGCGTCGAGGTCGGCGCCGGAGCGGTCCAGCTTGTTGACGAAGGCGATCCTCGGCACGCCGTACCTGTCGGCCTGCCGCCACACCGATTCGCTCTGCGGTTCGACTCCCGCGACGGCGTCGAAGACGGCGACGGCGCCGTCGAGCACCCGCAGCGAGCGCTCCACCTCGTCGGAGAAGTCCACATGGCCCGGGGTGTCGATCAGGTTGATCCGATGGCCGTCCCACGCGCAGCTCACGGCCGCGGCGAAGATGGTGATGCCGCGATCGCGCTCCTGGGAGTCGAAGTCGGTGACGGTCGTCCCGTCGTGGACCTCGCCGCGCCTGTAGGTGGCGCCCGTCACGTACAGCATGCGTTCGGTGACGGTGGTCTTGCCCGCGTCGACGTGGGCGAGGATGCCCAGGTTGCGGACGCCGCTCAGCGGGTCAGTGAAATGGTCGGCGTGATGGTCGGGGAGATGGCGGTGCAGGTCGGTGCGCACGGTCCGTGGCCCTTCGGGGATATCCGAACAGGACAGCGCAATTCCTGACAAAACGCCCACACTTCGGCCGTGCTGTCACCACCCTGGTGGCACGCGCCGGGACACGCCCGGTCGACTGCCGGGCGGACGGGGTCAGGCGTTCGTCATGAACGGCCGATGCCGGCCGCGCGGCCGGCGTCGGTCAGCGACGAAGACACCAGAATCACCTCATAACGGGACGAGGGAACGACGACGACGATGCGGTGACGCATGGCCGGCCCCCCTCCGTCGTCAAGGTGCGCGCTGCACAATCGGCAACGCGTGATTCGTGGCGAATGTACCGAAACGAGGGTGGCTGAGAAACCGATTTATCTCCGCGGTGAGCCCGCCCGGGCGGGCTCGCCGGCCGATCCGTCAGCGGACGGGCAGCGTCGGATGCGGATCACCCGCGAAACCTTCGATCATGGACGTGGTGATGGCCCAGCGTTCGTGATCCCGCCACGCGCCGTCGATGAACAGCAACTCGGGCGAGTTCCCCTCGTATCGGAACCCGAGGCGTTGCACGAGCTTCAGGGAGGCGTGGTTGCCGGGCTGGATCTGGGCTTCCAGCCGGTGCAGCCGCAACTCCTCGAACGCGTGGCGCAGCACGAGACCGAGGCCTTCCGACATGTATCCCTGACCTGCGGACGGGGCGAACGCCGCGTAGCCGATCGAGGCCGACTGGAAGCGTCCGCGGATGATGCTGTTGACGGCCACATAGCCGACGATGGCGCCGGTGTCCCGTCTGCAGACGAACAGGCCCTCCGCCGACTGACCATCGAACCGGCCGAGATGGTCCTGGAAGTCCTCCGGCGTGACCGGCAGGGACATCCACGGCTGGTGCAGGTCGGCGCTGGCGCGGACCAGCTCGATGAACTCCTCCTGGTCGTGGGTGGCCATCTGCCGCAGGGTCACGCGGGAGGAGTCGCCCGATTGCCCAGTAAGGAAGCCGTCTGTCACCGTCGCCGTCCGTTCTGTCGTCGTGTCGTACGGCGTCCAAGTGTGGCACCGGCACCTGTGCATGATCAGCCCGGGCCGCCGGCGAAGCCGTTCAGACGGCCTTCCGAATGATGTTCCGTTCTGGTCCCGAGGCGTTCGTCATCGCCTGATGACCATTGGTGCGGCCGGCTGTCAACGCTGAACCCCCTCACAGGAGAGGCCTGCTATGACCGGAATTGGTCGTCGTCGCTTCCTCCAGCTCGCGGGCGGCACCGCCGCCTTCTCGCTGCTCCCCCAGACCATCGCCCGTGCCGCCGCCGTCGCCCCCGCCGTACGAACCGGCACCCTGCAGGACGTCGAGCACATCGTCGTCCTGATGCAGGAGAACCGCTCCTTCGACCACTACTTCGGCACGCTCCGCGGCGTACGCGGCTTCGGCGACCCGCGCCCGGTCGTGCTGCCCAGCGGCAAGCCGGTCTGGTACCAGTCCAACGGCACGAAGGACGTGCTGCCGTTCCATCCCACCGCCTCCAACCTGGGCATGCAGTTCCTGCAGGACCTCAACCACGACTGGAACGGCGGCCACAAGGCCTGGAACCAGGGCAGGTACGACCAGTGGATCCCCGCGAAGACGGCCACGACCATGGCCTATCTCACGCGGGCCGACATCCCCTTCCACTACGCGCTGGCCGACGCCTTCACGATCTGCGACGCCTACCACTGCTCGTTCATCGGGGCCACCGACCCCAACCGCTACTACATGTGGACCGGGCACACCGGCAACGACGGCACCGGCGGAGGCCCGGTGCTCGGCAACGACGAGGCCGGCTACGGCTGGACGACCTACCCCGAACGGCTCGAGCAGGCCGGGGTCTCCTGGAAGATCTACCAGGACGTCGGCGACGGGCTGAACGCCGCCGGATCCTGGGGATGGGCCGGCGATCCCTACATCGGCAACTACGGCGACAACTCGCTGCTGTACTTCACCAGGTACCGCAACGCCCAGCCGGGCAGCCCGCTCTACGACAAGGCCCGGACCGGTACGAACATCAAGGCGGGCGGCGGGCTGTTCGACGTCCTCAAGGCCGACGTCCTCGGCGGCAGGCTCCCGCAGGTGTCCTGGATCGCCGCGCCCGAGGCCTACACCGAGCACCCGAACTGGCCGGTGAACTACGGCGCCTGGTACATCGCCGGCGTGCTGGCCGCGCTGACGGCCGATCCCGACGTGTGGAGCAAGACCGCCCTGTTCATCACCTACGACGAGAACGACGGCTTCTTCGACCACGTCGTGCCGCCGTACGCTCCGGGCTCCGCCGCCCAGGGCCGGTCGACCGCGGACGTCAGCAAGGAGATCTACACGAATGCGGGCAGTTATGTGGCCGGGCCGTACGGCCTCGGCCAGCGCGTTCCGATGATCGTCGTGTCGCCGTGGAGCAAGGGCGGCTGGGTCTGCTCCCAGACCTTCGACCACACCTCGATCATCCAGTTCGTCGAGAAGCGGTTCGGCGTGCACGAGCCGAACATCTCACCCTGGCGGCGCGCCGTCTGCGGCGACCTCACGAGTGCCTTCGACTTCGCGCAGACGGACACCACCCAGACGTCGCTGCCCGACACCTCCGGCTACGCTCCCCCGGACCGTAAGCGGCACGCCGACTACGTCCCCACACCGCCCGCCACTCCCGTCCTGCCGAAGCAGGAGGCCGGGCTGCGCCACACGCGGCCCCTGCCGTACGACCTGAGGGCCGACGGCAGGACCGACGCCGCCGGCGGGACGTTCGCGGTCGACTTCGCCAGCCGGGGCGCGGCGGGCGCGACGCTCTACGTGACCTCCGCCAACGGACTGGGCGGACCCTGGACGTACACGGTGGAGGCGGGCAAGACCCTGACGGGCTCCTGGACTCCGCCCAAGAAGAACCAGGGCGCCTACGACCTGTCGGTGTACGGGCCCAACGGCTTCCTGCGCACCTTCACCGGGCGCGTCCCGGCGAAGGGAACCAGCCCGGCGGCCCCCGAAGTCGCCGTCGACCACGACGCCGCCCTCGGGAACGTCACGCTGACCCTCACCAACCGCGGGGGCGCGTCCTGCCGGGTCACCGTCACCGACGCGTACGGCAACGCCTCCCCGGCGACGTACCAGGTGCCGGCCGACGGCACCGTGGTCCACACCGCCGTGTTGAGCGGCAGCTACAGCTGGTACGACCTCAAGGTCACCTCCGACGCCGACGCCGCGTTCGTCCGCCGGGTCGCCGGGCACGTGGAGACCGGCAGGCCCGGCATGAGCGACCCCAAGACGAGCACCGTCTGATCGTTGCCTTCCTGGCGGATGCCCACGGGTGACACCCGCGGGCATCCGTCACCGGATGCCGGGCCGGCGGGCGCAGGCCGCCCGCCGTTCGGCGGCCGTCAGGCGTTCCACGCCTCCGTGAACTCCGCCAGGTTGATGCGCCCGTCCTGGTCGTCGTCGGTGTGCGCGAAGATCGACTCGAGGTCGTCGCCGCTGACCTCCTCGCGACGGGCGTTCATCGCGAGCTTGAACTCCTCCGCGGTGATGTATCCGTCGTCGTCGCCGTCGAATTCCTCGAACGTCCGTGTGGCCTCGTCGTCGGCCATATTTCACCCCTCCTGATGACGTCGTTGATCTCAGGACAGCATGAAAGCAGACATGTACGACTCTTGTGGGACAACACCTGAGTTGAAGGGGAATCGGCGGGTCTTCGTGACACGACTGTCCTGATCACGCCCGGCGCTTGGCGACCGCTCGGCGCACGCCGTACGCCGCGGCGCCCACGGCCAGGACAGCGGCCCCGGCCACCACCGAGGAGAGCGGCAGGGCGAAGGCCAGCACGAGGCAGCCCACGCCACCGAGCACGGGCACGATCCGGGGCGGCCGGCCCTCCGCCGGGGCGAGGGTCCACGCGGCGGCGTTGGCGACGGCGTAGTAGACCAGCACACCGAACGAGGAGAAGCCGATCGCGCCGCGCAGGTCCACCGTCGCCGCCAGCACGGCGACGACGCCGCCGACGGCGAGTCCGGCGCGGTGCGGCACCTTGAACCGCGGATGGACGGCGGCCAGGGCTCCCGGCAGGTGACGGTCGCGAGCCATGGCCAGCGTCGTGCGCGAGACGCCGAGGATGAGCGCCAGCAGTGACCCGAGCGCCGCCACCGCCGCGCCGAAACGCACCACCGGCCCCAGGCCGGGCAGCCCGGCGGCGTCGACCGCGTCGGCGAGCGGCGCGGCCGCCCCGCTCAGCCCGGCCTCGCCGAGCACGGCCAGCGCCGCGACCGCGACCGCCGCGTAGACGGCCAGCGTGACGCCCAGGGCGAGCGGAACGGCCAGCGGAATGGTGCGGGCCGGGTCGCGGACCTCCTCACCGAGTGTGGCGATGCGGGCGTATCCGGCGAAGGCGAAGAACAGCAGGCCCGCCGCCTGCAGCACGCCGCCGACCCCGGCGTCCGAGCCGACCGCCAGGCGCGCGGTGTCCGCCTCGCCGGATGTGAGACAGGCGGCCACCACCGCGACGAGGACGGCCAGCACCACGGCGACGATCACCCGGGTCAGCCAGGCGGACTTCTGCACCCCGGCGTAGTCGACCGCGGTCAGCGCCACCACCGCCGCGACCGCGACCGCGTGGGCCTGGCCCGGCCACACGTACGAACCGACGGTGAGCGCCATGGCGGCGCAGGATGCGGTCTTCCCCACCACGAAGGCCCACCCGGCGAGGTAGCCCCAGAAGTCGCCGAGCCGTTCGCGTCCGTAGACGTACGTGCCGCCTGACGCGGGATGGCGGGCGGCCAGCCGGGCGGAGGAGGTCGCGTTGCAGTAGGCGACCACGGCAGCGAGCGCGAGGCCGAGCAGCAGCCCGGAGCCGGCCACGTGCGCCGCCGGCCCGAGTGCGGCGAAGATCCCGGCGCCGATCATCGCGCCCAGGCCGATCACCACGGCGTCGGTCAGGCCCAGGCGACGTTCCAGCCGCGGCTGCCCGGCTCCGGTCGGGGTCCCGGCCATGTGGCAGGCCCTCCGTTCGTACGAGGTCTTCGACAGTCGGCGACGATACCCAGACCACCGACCACGGGAACCGGTCACCCCCGCCCGTGGGAGGACACGCACGGGGGCGAGAATCAGCGCAGGCGTCCGCCGGCCCGGTCGCGACGGCAGCGCCGCCGCGGACACGGCCGCGGCGGACGCCACGGACGAAGACAGACCGCGCGCGGTCGCGACGGTCAGAAAGGGGCCACCCCATGCCTCAGGAGAGCCCGGCGGAGCCGGGCGGCGTCAGGCGCCTGTTGCGTTCGCTGCCGGTCTTCGCCTTCGACCTGCCGGATTTCCGTCCCGGGACCGCGCCGGATGAACCCGTCTCGCTGTTCGTCGAGTGGCTGATGTCGGCGATAGAGGGCGGGGTCTTCGAGCCGCACGCGATGACGCTGTCCACGGCCGACGAGGGCGGACGGCCGTCGGCGCGCGTGCTGATCTGCAAGGACGTCGACGACGAAGGGAACTGGTACTTCGCGTCCAGCGCGGCCGGGAGGAAGGGGCACGAACTGGAGGCCAACCCGCATGCGGCGCTGACCTTCTACTGGCCGCAGCAGGGCCGCCAGATCCGCGTCCGAGGACCCGTCACCACGGCCGGCGCCGAACGAAGCGCGGCCGACTTCCTGGCGCGCTCCCCCGGCGCACGGGCCGAAGCGCTCAGCAGCCGCCAGTCGCAGGTCCTCGACGACCCCGCCGAGGCGGAGGCCGCGCTGAGGACGGCTCTGGACAGGATCAACGCCGAACCTGACCTGGTCGCCGCCGACTGGACGCTCTACGCCCTGGCCGCGTCGGAGGTGGAGTTCTGGCAGGCCGACGCACAACGCCGTCACACCCGCCTGCGATATGAGCGAACCGGCGGAGACTGGATTCGTCACCTGCTCTGGCCGTAGGCACCCGGCATCAGGGACGACGCTCTCGCGGGGCGGGGAGGGAAAGAGGAGGATCCACTCCTTTCCACTCCCAACGTATAGCGCGCCCGGGGGCTTGCGGCAAGACCCCGGTCGTGCCGCACAATCGTCGGCCGAGGTCACAACCTGCGGAAACCGGGGGATGCGAAATGGGTGTGTTGTCGTCGACGCATGGGTCGGGCGGGGACGGTCAGACCGGAGCCGATGGCGTGGGCCCTCTGTTCACCAGCGCTTTCGACCTTCCCGACCGCCTGTCGGCCAAGGCCGACCCGAAGCTGATCGCAGGCGACGAGCGGCACTTCGCGGCCATCGCCGAGAGCCTCGAGCGGTCGATCGCCGAGCTGTCCGACCGCCTCGACGCCGAGCGCAGGGCGCCGGGCGGCCAGGGCCGGCAGGCGTTGGACCGGGATCTGGAGGTCCACCGGCTGACCGCCCGCCTGCGCGCGCTGCGCCGTTTCGGGCTGGACCTGTGCCTCGGGCACATGGTCGGCGCGGACGACCCGGAGCCCCTGTACATCGGAAGGCTCGGCCTCACGGACAGCGCGGGCCGCCGGCCGCTGCTCGACTGGCGCTCCCCCGCGGCCGAGCCGTTCTTCGGGGCCACCCACGCCAACCCGATGGGACTGGCGAGCCGCCGCAGGTATCGCTGGACCCGCGGCCGGATCAGCGACTACTGGGACGAGGTGTTCACCTCGGACGGGTTCGAAGGGCACGCCGCGCTCGACGACCAGTCGGCGTTCATCGCCAGCCTGGGCGGCGACCGGTCGCCCCGGATGCGAGACGTGCTGGGCACCATCCAGGCCGACCAGGACGCCATCATCCGCGCGGGATCCCGCGGCGCTCTCGTCGTCGACGGCGGGCCGGGGACGGGGAAGACCGTCGTCGCTCTGCACCGCGCCGCCTATCTCCTCTACTCCGACCCCCGCCTCGGTCACCACAGGGGCGGCGTGCTGTTCGTCGGCCCGCACCAGCCCTACCTGGCCTACGTCGCCGACGTCCTCCCCAGCCTCGGAGAGGAGGGCGTGCAGACCTGCACCCTGCGGGACCTCGTCGCCGAGGGGGCAGCGGCGGCGGTCGAGACCGACCCGGACGTGGCGCGCCTCAAGTCGGCCGCGGACATGGTGAAGGCGATCGAGCCTGCCGTCAGGTTCTACGAGAACCCGCCCGCCAAGGGGATGACGGTCACGACCCACTGGTCCGACGTCTGGCTGAGCCCCGAGGACTGGGCCGAGGCGTTCGAGGCGCCGGAACCCGGCACTCCGCACAACGAGGCGCGCGACCAGATCTGGGAGGAACTGCTCACGATCCTGGCGGACAGGCACGACGCAGACGTCTCGGCCGAACTGCTGCGCAGGTCGCTGCTCCAGGACAGGGAGCTCCTCACGACCTTCAACCGCGCGTGGCCGCTGATAGAGGCGGCCGACCTCGTCGGGGACCTGTGGTCGGTGCCCGCCTACCTGCGGCTGTGCGCCCCCTGGCTCAGTCCCGACGAGGTCCGGAGGCTGCAGCGCGCGGACGCCCAGGCCTGGACGGTGTCCGACCTGCCGCTCCTGGACGCGGCACGGCAGCGGCTCGGCGATCCTGAGGCGTCACGGCGCACGCGCAGGCGGGAGGCCGCTCTCGCCGCCCAGCGCGAGCGCATGGCCCAGGTCGTCGACGACCTGATCGAGGCCGATGACGACGGCGAAGGCCTCGTGACGCAGCTGCGCCGGGAGGACCTCCAGCGGAACCTGGTCGACGAGTCCGAACTGCCCACCCTGGACCCGGACCTGCTCGCCGGCCCGTTCGCGCACGTCGTCGTGGACGAGGCGCAGGAACTCACCGACGCGCAGTGGCAGATGTTGCTGGCCCGCTGCCCGTCCAGGAGCTTCACCGTCGTCGGGGACCGCGCCCAGGCCAGGCACGGGTTCACGGAGTCGTGGCAGGAGCGGCTCGAGCGGGTCGGGCTCGACCGGATCGACCTGGCCACCCTGAGCGTCAACTACCGGACGCCGAAGGAAATCATGGCGGAGGCCGAGCCGGTCATCCGGGCCGTGCTCCCGGACGCCAACGTGCCGACCTCCATCCGCGGCGGCGGCCTCCCCGTCGTCCACGGATCCGCTTCGGATCTGGGCTCGATCCTCGGCGCCTGGCAGGCCGCGCATGCCGAGGGGATCGCCTGCGTGATCGGCGATCCCGCGTTCCAGACGACGTCCCGCGTCCGGTCGCTGACCCCGGAGCTGGCGAAGGGGCTCGAGTTCGACCTGGTCGTCCTCATCGATCCGCAGGCGTTCGGCGAGGGAGTCGAGGGAGCGGTCGACCGCTACGTCGCCATGACCCGGGCGACCCGGCAGCTCGTCGTCCTCACGACCTCGTGACGCCGGCCGGACGGCGGGCCGGCTCAGTGGCCGCGCGCGATCCACTCCTCCAGGTGGGGAGCCTCGGCGGCGATGGTGGTCGACTCGCCGTGACCGGTGCGCACGCGCGTGTGCGGCGGAAGGGCCAGGAGGCGGTCACGGATCGAGTCGATGATCGTGGGGAAGTCGGAGAACGACCTGCCGGTGGCGCCCGGTCCCCCGTGGAACAGGGTGTCTCCGGTGAACACGGTGCCGTGCTCGTCGAGGTCGGGCGCGTGCAGGCAGACGGCGCCGGGAGCGTGGCCGGGGGTGTGCAGCACGGTGAGGCCGACGCCCGCCACCGACAGCACCTGCCCGTCGGCCAGGTCGGCGTCGGGCAGCCGGTCCGCGTGGGTCTGCTTCCACAACGGCAGGTCGCCCGGGTGCAGGAGGATGGGGGCGCCCGTGCGGGCGGCCAGCGCCGGAGCGGCGTCGATGTGGTCGTTGTGCGCGTGCGTGCACACGATCGCGCGGAGGGTCCGCCCGCCGAGCGCCTCGGCGATGGCGTCCGCGTCGTGTGCGGCGTCGATCACGATCGCCTCGGTGTCGTCTCCGACGATCCAGACGTTGTTCTCGACGTCCCAGACGCCTCCGTCGAGCGAAAAGACGCCCGCGGTGACCAGGTGCTCGATACGGGCCGCCATCGCTGTTCTCCTCGTGCTGCGGGTGCGCTGCGTACGGCTCCTGATCATATGAGCCCGGGCCCCGGCGCCGGGCCGGCGGCTCCCCCGGCTCAGGCCGTGACGACGGCGTCGAGGTAGACCCAGGCGCCCTCGTGCCGGGTGAACCTGCTCTGCTCGCGCTGCTCACCGGGCTGCCCGCGATGGGTGTAGGCGGCGCGGAAGGTGACGGTGCCCGTGGTGTGGAAGGGGCTTCCCCCGGAGACCTCCTCGATCTCGAGCCCGGTCCACCGAAGGCCCCGCTCGAAGTCGACGCGCGCCGGCCTGGTGCTGGGATGCCACGTGCGCAGCAGGTAGGCCTCGTCCTCGACCGCGAAGGCGGCGTAGCGCGAGCGCATGAGCGCCTCCGCCGACGGCGCGGCCTGACCGGCGTGGAACCGGCCACAACACTCGTCGTAGGCGGCGGGCAGGCCGCAGGGACAGGGCGCGGCGGCGCGGGCGGGCCGGCGACCGGGACGCGATGTGCCGTTCACCCCGCGAGGTTATCCGGTTCACGGGCACGCGGGGCGGGCCGTCCTCACGATCATCACCCCGGGAGGGAGCCGTGAACCGGAGTGTCAGGGGTCGGTGAAGCGCTGGTCCTGCCGGTCGAAGTGGCGCTGGAGCCGGCGGTGCGTCTCCGGCCCGATCTCGCCGTCGGCGTACATGCGCGTGAGCGCGTCGCTCTGCACGGCGAGCACGTCGCGGCGCATCCGGCCGTAGGCGCCGGTGAGGTCCTCGGACTCCTGGTCGAGATCCATCTGCGCCTGCAGCGAGCGCCGGACGTGTGCCAGCACCGCCGGAGGAGCGGCCTCGAGGTCCTCGATCTGCTCGATGTAACCGGCGGCGATCTCGGTGAGCCGCCGCCGCGCCCGGACGTACTCGGCCTGGGTGTGGTCAGGGCTGACCGCCAGGCCGGAGAGCCTGACCAGGGGCGCGAGCGTGAATCCCTGCGCGATCAGGGACACGACGATGACGCCGGTCGCCAGGACCATCAGCAGGCTGCGATGAGGCAGCGGCAGTCCGGAGGCGGTGGTCAGTGGGATGGACAGGGCCGCGGCGAGCGGCACCACGCCGCGGGCGCCCGCCCAGGAGACCACCGCGGGCACCTGCCAGGACGGGCGCAGGCGTCCTCCCGAGCGCCACTGCTGGAACGCCGCCAGGGGCAACATCCAGGCCACCCGGACCACGACCAGCGTCAACGCGATGGCGAGGACGGCGGGGGCCCATGACTGCTCGGCCGCGGACAGATCGCGGATCTGGCCGGGCAACTGCAGTCCGATGAGGCTGAAGACGACGCTTTCCAGCAGGAAGATCAGCGTGCCGTACACGGCGGACAACTGGAGCCGGGTGCCGGGGTTGGTCAGCTCGTGCTGCCGGATGCCGAGGATGACGGCGGCCACGATCACCGCGGTCACCCCGGAGGCGTGGACGGCCTCGGCCGACACGTAGGCCAGATAGGGGACGATGAGGGCGATCACGCTCTCCACGATCGGATCCTCCGTGCGGCGCCGCACCCACCCGACGCCTGCGGCGACCACCGCTCCGGCCAGCACCCCGCCACCGGCCAGCCGGACGAAGTCGACGGCGACGCCGGTCCAGCCGACCGCGCCGCCGGCCACCGCGGCCGCGGTGGCGATCCGGAACAGGATGAGGCTGGTGGCGTCGTTGAACAGGCTTTCCGCCTGGACGAGGGTCTGCAGCCGGGGCGGCAGCGCGAGCCTGCGGCCCAGCGCGGTGACGGCCACCGGGTCGGTGCTCGCCAGGACCGCGCCGAGCACGAATCCCAGCGCCGGCGAGAGCGGAGTCAGCATCGCTGTGACGAACCCCACAGCGGCGGCGGAGACCAGGACGAGCCCGACCGCGAGCAGGGTGACCGGCCGCCAGAGCCGCTTCAGCTCCCGCCAGGACAGCTCCTCTCCCGCCGCGTAGAGCAGCGGGGGCAGGACCACCAGGCTGACGAGCTCCGGAGTGACGTGAATCCGCCCGGCGATGGGGAAGAGCCCGACGATCAGGCCCGCGACGACCAGTAGCGACGGGGCGGGAACGCTGACGCGCTCGGCGAACGTCGCGACGACCGTCGCCACCGCCACCAGGAAAAGGACGATCTGCACGCCTTGCACGACGTCTCCTCGGAAGTCCCGATGCCGACCAGACTTCCCGGCGAACCCGGCACCAAAGTACAGGAATGGCGCAAACCCCCGCTCTGAAGTGACCGCCGTCACCGTCCGGAAGGCAATCTGAACCTGCGCCTACCAACCTTTTGCCCTGGTTTGAGATGAATGTTTCTAGCCTGTCCGGTATGAGGAACCATCTTGGTGAGTTCCTCCGCGCTCGGCGGCAACTCATGACCCCTGACCAGGTCGGGCTGCCGCCTACCGGCGACCACCGCAGGACACCCGGACTGCGCCGCGACGAGGTGGCCATGCTGGCCGGCGTCAGCACCGACTACTACGTCAGGCTCGAGCAGGGCAGGGACCGCCATCCGTCGGACCAGGTGCTCGACGCACTCGCGCGCGTCCTGCGACTCGACCGCGAAACGAGCGAGCACATGTTCGAGCTCGCGCGCCCCCGGAGCCGGGTCCCGATCCCCGGGCCTGAGGACCGGGTCGATATCGAGGTGGCCCGGCTCATCGAGCGGTGCGAGCACGCGCTCGCGTTCGTGGTGAACCGCTGGGGGGACGTCCTGGCCGTCAATTCACTGACCACCGCCTTCTACGCGGGGATGGACGGCAGCGACAACCTGCTGCGGATGACCTTCCTCAACCCCGCGTCACGCCAGTTCTACCGCGACTGGGAGCAGGAGGCCCGCGCCAAGGTCGCCCACCTGCACGCCGTGGCGGGGTCGGACTACGACGACCCGGACCTGGTCGAACTGGTCGAGGAACTCTCGGAAGCCAGTGACGACTTCCGCCGGATGTGGGCCCGCCATGAGGTGCGCGCCAAGACCAACCCCTCGATCCGCTTCCGCCATCCCGAAGTGGGCGCCGTGACGATTCACTTCCAGATCTTCGACATCCCCAGCGACCCCGGCCAGAAGCTCATCGTGGGTCAGGCCACCCCCGGGAGCCCCTCCGACCACGCGCTGGCCCGGCTGCGAGTGCCCGTCGACGACCACGCGGAGGCGTGACACGACGCGGTGGTCCGGCGCACCGGGGCCGACGTCACTGCCGCACGTCCCACAGGCGCACGGTCAGGTCGCCGCTTCCGCTGGCCAGGGTTCCTCCGTCGGGGCTGAACTCCACCGACAGGACGACGTCGGTGTGTCCGTTCAGAACCCGGGTGGGCCGGCTGAAGGTCATGTCCCACAGGCGGACGGAGGTGTCGAAGGAACTGCTGGCGAGCGTGCCACCGTCCGGGCTGAACTCCACCGAGGTGACGCTGTCGGTGTGTCCGAACAGGGTGCCGATGACGCGCCTGGTGCCGACGTCCCATAACACGACCTCGTCGCCGCTGGCGCCGGCGAGCGTCCTGCCGTCCGGGCTGAAGGCGATGTCGTCGACCGTGTCCGCTTCTTCGGGGAACACGGCCACCGGGCGGCCCGTCGATGCGTCCCACAGCCGTACGGTCGCGTCGTCGCTGCTGGCGATGATCTCGCCGTCGGGGCTGAAGGCGGTTCCGAAGGCGCTGGTGTCGGTGGTGAGCACGTCGACGGTGCGCCCCGTCGCGACGTCCCACAAACGGACGCTGTCGTCCCATCCCGCGCTCGCCAGCGTCTTGCCGTCGGGGCTGAACACCACCGTCCAGACGTAGTCGAGGTGCTCGTCGAGGACGGAAGTGGTGCGCCTGGAGGCCACGTCCCACAGCCGGATGGTCCCGTCGAGGCCGCCGCTGGCGAGCGTCCTGCCGTCCGGGCTGAACGCCACGGATCTGACGGCGTCGTCGTGGCCCTCCAGGTCGCCGAGGGACCGCCGGGCGGCCACGTCCCACAGGCGGACGTCGCCCGAGCCGTTCCCGCAGGCGAGGATCTTGCCGTCGGGGCTGAAGTCCATCTGGGTGACGGAGGGGTCGCCGGGCGAGCCTTCGTAGGTGAGGACCGCGGCGGGCGGGCTCACGACGACCTCGGTCTGGGTGGCGAACTCGGCCCGGGCGGTGATCTTCGGTGTCGCGGAACGGCTCGGCGCGGCGCCGGCCGCCCCTGGATCGCCGGAGTTCGCGAGCACGACGACCACGGGCACGGTGACCGCGGCCGCGGCGGCGAGCCCGCCGACAAGGAAGGCACGACGCCTGATCAGCGAGGGAGCGCGCTGCGGCTGCGGCGGCGGCTCCAGGTGCTCCGTCGCCGCATGGCCGCCGGACCCCTCGAGGGCGGCGCGGGACTGCGACTCCTTCGAGGTGATCATGTCGACGACGGTGGGCGGCAGGTCTCCCGCGCCGGGTTCGCTCAGCCGCATCAGGACGTCGCCCATGGACGGCCTGCCCGCCGGGGCCTTGGCCAGGCAGGCTTCGATCAGATCGCGCAGCCCGTGGTCGGCGGGCACGCCCTCGAGGTCGGGCGCCTCACTGGTGACGCGGTGCACGACGGCGGCGATGGACCCCGCGTCGAAGGGGCTGTGACCCGTCGCGGCGAAGGCCAGGACGCACCCCAGGGAGAAGGCGTCGCCGGCCGGGCCCACCGGTTCCGCCCGCACCTGCTCGGGCGACATGTAGGCGAAGGTCCCGACGACGGCGCCGGTGTGCGTGACGCCGCCGGCGCCGTCCAGGGCGCGGGCGATGCCGAAGTCGATCACGCGTGGGCCGTCGGAGGCCAGGATCACGTTGGCGGGTTTCAGGTCCCGGTGTACGAGCCCGGCCCTGTGGATGGCGGCCAGGCCCTCGGCCAGTCCCGCGCCCAGGGACCGGATCGCCTCCGGCGGCAGGGCGCCGTACCGGACGACGGCCTCCTGCAGCGAGGGCCCCGGAATGTAGGCCGTCACCATCCACGGCGGGTCGGCGGCCGGGTCGGCGTCGACGACCGGCGCTGTGTGGAATCCGCCCACGCTCCGGGCGGCCTCGACCTCGCGGGCGAACCGGGTGCGGAACTGCTCGTTGCCGGCGTGCTCGGGACGGATGAGCTTGACGGCGACCGGGCGTCCCCCCGGTGAGCGGCCGAAGAAGACCTGCCCCATTCCCCCCGCGCCGAGACGTCCCAAGAGCCGGTACGAACCGACCTGTGCCGGATCGCCCGGCTGGAGAGGATCCATCCGCGCTCGCCCATCTTCGGAAACGAACAGAGGTCACCGATGACCGCCCATGTTGGATCTTGTCAGGAAACCGGCTTTCCCGGAAGCGCTCCCGGCACGATCCAGGCGGCACTTTCTAGAGATCGAGTTGGTACTCGAACGTCGTGTGCGTCGGCGTGTAACCGAACTCGTCGTTGATCCTTCTCATGGGGGCGTTGCCGTCGGCGGTGTCGGCCAGCAGGCCGCCGAGGTCGGGGTGCCGCACACGGGCCAGCCGGATCGCCTCGGCCTTCATCCACCGGCCGAGGCCGCGCCCGCGGTGCTCGGGGAGCACGCCGGTGCCGTAGTGCTGCGCGTCGCCCCTGCCGTCGCCCGGCACGACCAGTTCGGTGAACCCCGCGATCGTGCCGTCGGACTCGTCGACGGCGGCGACGGTGTGCAGGAGGTCACCGCGCTTTTCGACGGCGTGCGCCGCGTCCCGGACCCGCTCGACGTCCCAGACCACCGTCCCGTAGTCGGTCTCGTCCATGGGCATGTCGTCCATGGCCCGGCGCGAGGCGGTGAAGGTCTCCGCGAGGTCGTCGGGGACGACCCCGTCCCAGGCGGCCAGCCTGTAACCGGGATGCGGACGCTCGACGATCTCGGTCAGGGCCGCGAGGTCCACGGTCGCCAGCGGCAGCCGGGTGAACCTGAGGGTGAGGACCCTGCGGAACCCTCTGGCCGCCAGGAACAGGTCGCCGGGCGAGCCGGCCTCGGCCTGGGTGATGACGCAGCGCCTGCCCTCGCCGCGGGCCGCGGCCACCGCCGCGTCCAGGAGGAGCGAGCCGACGCCCCTGCGCCGCTCGGCAGGGTGGACGCGCAGGTCCAGCTCGGCCCGGTGGCTCTCGCCGTCCCGGGTGAACAGACGCAGGAACGCCGCCCCCAGCGGGATCGCGTCGGCGTCGGACGCGAGCCAGGCCAGGCGGTGGCCGTTCGGGGTGCGGTCGGGGTCGGTCAGCGGGGTGACGCGGATCGGCACGATGTCTCCACGGTGAAGGGGATGATGTCGGGACCTGGCCTCGGCCGCCGGGCGCTTCCGCGCATGCTCCGCCCACCTCCTCATCCACGGCGCCGGTCCAGAACGATGGACGGCCCGGGGACGATATCGGCCTCGCAAAGCGGGTCGCAAAGGGTTTACTCCACTTCTGAAAGCTTTCTGATCAGCTGCTTCCGGAACCGCGCGTCCAGCGCCGTCCCACCCACAGCGGGGACGTTTTAACCCCATTTGAGTTAATCGCGACGCCGTTCGAGCATCACGGACGGATGACGGCATCGCGCGGTCCCACCAGGGCGGCAGCCCGCGACTGGACCCGGCGGCGCACGGCGAAACGGGAGCGGCTGGAGGCCGTGCGGCCCTTCGTCTCAGGCCGGGTGCTGGACGCCGGGCGGATGCGCGACGCCCTCCACGCGTTGCTGCGGCCGGGCGACCGGGTCGCGCTCGAAGGCGACAACCAGAAACAGGCGGACTTCCTCGCCGGGGCGCTCGCCGACTGCGATCCGGACGTGGTGCACGACCTGCATCTGCTGATCTCCTCGATCAGCCTGCGTGAGCACCTGGACGTCTTCGAGCGCGGCGTGGCCCGGCGCCTCGACTTCGCCTACGCCGGCCCGCAGAGCGTCCGCATGGCGCAACTGCTCGCCGACGGCACGGTCGACGTGGGCGCGATCCACACCTATGTCGAGTTGTACGCGCGGATGTTCGTCGACCTCACGCCCGACGTCGCGCTGCTGTGCGCCGAACAGGCCGACCACGAGGGGAACCTCTACACCGGCCCGGGCACGGAGGACACCCCCACCATCGCCGAGGCCGCGGCGTTCCGCGGCGGTGTGGTGCTGGTCCAGGTCAACCGGCTGGTGGACAGGGTGCCCCGGGTGGACATCCCCGGCGACTGGGTGGACCTGGTCGTGGAGAGCCCCCGGCCGTACGCACTGGAGCCGCTGTTCACCCGGGATCCCCGCCACATCGGGCAGGTGGACATCCTGATGGCCATGCTGGCCCTGCGCGGGATCTACGAGCGGCACGGGGTGACGACGCTGAATCACGGGATCGGCTACGACACCGCGGCGATCGAACTCATCCTGCCCACCTACGGCGAGCGGCTGGGACTGCGCGGGAAGATCTGCAGGCACTGGACGCTCAACCCGCATCCGACGCTCATCCCCGCCATCGAGAGCGGCTGGGTCGAGTCGGTGCACTGTTTCGGCGGGGAGCCGGGGACGGAGCGGTACGTGGCCGCCCGCCCGGACGTGTTCTTCACCGGCCCCGACGGATCGCTGCGGTCGAACCGGGTGTTGTGCCAACTGGCCGGCCAGTACGCCGTGGACATGTTCATCGGATCGTCCCTGCAGATCGACGCCGACGCGAACTCCTCAACCGTCACCGAGGGCCGTCTGACCGGCTTCGGCGGAGCACCCAACATGGGCCACGACCCGCACGGCCGCAGGCACGCCTCCCCCGCGTGGTTGAGCCTGCTGACCGGTGAGGCACCCGCGCTGCGGGGACGCAAGCTCGTCGTGCAGATCACGCAGACGTTCCGCTCAGGTGGCACTCCGGCGTTCGTCGAGTCGCTGGACGCGGTCCAGGTGGCCGAGGACGCGGGCATGCCGATCCCGCCGATCATGATCTACGGCGACGACGTCAGCCACGTGGTGACCGAGGAGGGCGTGGCCTACCTCCACAAGGCCACCAGCCTGGCCGACCGGCGCGAGGCGCTGGCCGCCGTCGCGGGCGCCACCCCGATCGGCAGTCACATGAAGGAACGGCACGTCGAAGCGTTGCGCCGCGACGGTCTGGTCGCGCTGCCCGAGGACCTGGGGGTCGACGTCCGGGCGGCGAAGCGCTCCCTGCTGGCGGCGCGCAGCGTCGAAGACCTCGTCGCCTGGTCTGGAGGCCTCTATGACCCGCCCGCCCGGTTCCGGACCTGGTGACGAGCCGATGATCGCGGGCGGAGCTCCGGCGCCGTCCGCGGCCCTGCTGGCCGAGACGGCGGTGCGGGCGCTCCGTGCGGAGGCCCGGCTGGGTCCCAAGCCCGGCCTGGTCGACCACCGTGGCGGCGGCGCGCACGACGACATGGATCTGCCGCTCCTCCTGGCCTCCGCCGAGGCGCTGCGCCCGGTCTTCCTGGCGGTCGCGGACGCCTCGGAGCGTACGGCCGTGGGCGTCGAACTCCGCGAGGAACTCGGCAGGCTCGGCCGTGCGGGCGACCGGGCCATGCTCCGGGCCACTCGGGGGGTGAACACGCACCGCGGGGCGCTGTGGGCGCTCGGGCTCCTGGTCGCGGGCGCGGCCGGCGCCCGCGACGAGCGGGAGGGCGTCCGCCGTGCGGCCCGGCTGGCCGCCCTCCCCGACCGGCACGTGCCGGCGGGCGCCCCGTCCAACGGAGAACGGGCACGGCGGCGTCACGGGGTGCGCGGGGCTCGGGGCGAGGCGGCGGCCGGCTTCCCGCACGTCACGATGGTCGCCCTGCCGCGGCTTCGCCGGGCCGCGGCGGCGGGGACCGGCCGCGACGTGGCCCGGTTGGACGCGTTGCTCGAGGTGATGAGCCTCCTGGACGACACCTGCGTCCTGCACCGCGGCGGGGCCGAGGGCCTGCGCATGGTCAGGCGCGGCGCCTCACACGTGCTCGCCGAGGGAGGCGCGGGCACGGACTCCGGCCGTGCGGCGCTCATGGATCTGGACGGGCGGCTCCGGGCGGGCCGGCTGTCACCGGGCGGGAGCGGCGACCTGCTCGCCGCCGCTCTCTTCCTCGACATGGTGCCGTGGCCGGAACCGTCGGCCGGAACCGGACGAGGGGAGGTCGCGTGCAGACGCTGAACTTCGAGTTTCCCGCCGACCGGCCGGCCGCCCGGCGGGCGCACGTCGGGGTGGTCGGCTCAGGGGATCTGGAGGTGCTGATGACGCCCCAGACGACGGGCACGGCCCGGGTGCGCGTGCGCACCAGCGTCGACGGGTTCGACACGGTGTGGCGGATCGTGCTGGAGCGGTTCTTCGCCCGCCACCGCGTCGCCGGCGCCTTCGAGCTCAACGACTCCGGAGCCACCCCGGGCGTGGTCACCCTGCGCCTGCGTCAGGCCATCGAGGAGGGCAGGTCATGACGTCGCCGGCGCCCACGGGAAACGGGCACACGAACGGGCAGACGAACGGGCAGACGGGGTGGAACGCGATGCTGGCGCGCGTCGGCTTCATAGAGCTCGACGCCCGGGCCCGCGCCGCCGCTCTGCTCGACGACGGCACCGCGCGCGAGCTGTGCGGGCCCTTCGACCGCATCGAGTCGCCCTGGCTGGAACCCCAGGATGTCGTCCCGGCGTCCGACGACGGTGTCGTCGTGGTCAGGGGACGCCTCGACGGACGGCCGGCGGTCGTGATCGCCATCGAGCAGGCGTTCCAGGGCGGCGGCATTGGCGAGGTATCCGGCGTGAAGATCGCCGCCTCGCTGTCCCTGGCCGCCCGGGACACCCGCGAGGGCGCACCGACCGTCGCGGTCCTGCTCCTGGAGACCGGAGGCGTCCGCCTTCAGGAGGCCAACCTCGGCCTGGCCACGGTCGCGGAGGTCTGCTCCGCGCTGCTGGAGTTACGCGCCCTTCAGCCCGTCGTCGGCGTCATCGCGGGAAGCATGGGCTGCTTCGGCGGAATGAGCATCGCCGCCGGGCTGTGCTCCACATTGATCATGACCAGAGAGGGCCGTCTCGGGCTCAACGGTCCCCAGGTGATCGAGTCCGAGGCCGGCGTCGCCGAGTTCGACGCCTCCGACCCCACGCTGATCTGGGCGATCGACGGCGGCGCGCAACGCACAGGGACCGGTCTGGCGGACGTGCTGGTCCTCGACGACGTCGCCGCCGTACGGTCCGCCGTGATCGAGGCGGCGGGGCGCGGCGCGCCGGGTGAGCACCGCTCCCGGCGGCTCCGCGAGTCGCGGACGCGCCTCGACGCCGTCGACCCGGCCGATCCGCCGGAGCCGGCCGATCTCGCCGCCGTCTGGGCGCGAGCCGTACCGGCGGAGGGTGACAGGCGATGAGCCGCGGCAGGAACTGGACCCGTGCCCTCGCCGACGGCGACGTGACCGCCGTGGTGCCCTCGGTCGTCACGGGCGACGTCACGCTCGGGGCGGACACCGGGCGCCTGGTCGCGGTCGTGCCGGACCCGCACAGCCCCTATCCCCGGGCGCGGAGAGGCGAGGTCGGTCTCCGTGAAGGGCTCGCCCTGGCGGAGACGGTGACCGAGGCCCTCACGGAGGACGCGCATTTGCCCGACGGACACCGCCGCCCGATCATCGCGGTCGTCGACCTGCCCAGCCAGGCATACGGACGGCTCGAGGAGCTGCTCGGCATCCACCACGCGCTGGCCGCCGCCGTGGACGCCTACGCGTCCGCGCGGTTCGCCGGACACCCCGTGATCACACTCATCGTCGGGACGGCGCTGTCGGGCGGGCTGCTCGCGCACGGAATGCAGGCGAACCAGATCCTGGCGCTCGACGACCCCGGCGTCGTGATTCACGCCATGCACAAGAAGGCCGCGGCGAAGGTGACCCTTCGCACCGTCGACGAGCTCGACGAGCTGGCCCGGCGGATCCCGCCGCTGTCCTACGACGTCAACGACTGGGCGCGGCTCGGCCTGTGCGACGGACTCCTGAACGTGGAGAACGCGGACGACCCCACGGAGCGGGACACGCGAGCGGTGAAGGGCGAACTCGCCGCCGCCGTCGAGCGCGCCCGCCGCGGCCCCCGCGACCTGGGCAACCGCCTCAACTCTCCCGGAGCTCGACAGACCCGGACGGCCTCCCGTCGCGTCCGCGAGGCCCTCGCCGATCAATGGCGGTGACCGTGCTGCCGCACGACCTGCTGCGACTCACCGGGGCCGCGGCGCTCGATGCCGCGCTCCCCGCCTGGGCCCGCGCGGCGCTCGCCGCCTGCCCCTGGGTCGTCGTACGGCGGGCGCCGCGGCCTCCCGGCCTGATCCCGATCGGCGTACGCGGGCCCGCGCGCGGGCAGCGTCACGCCGCCCTCGTCGCCGCCGGCGCGGTGACCCTCCGCGTGCCGCCGGAAGAGCTGAGCCCGCGGCGGCCCGGCCTCCCCCGGCTGGCCGCCACCCTCTGCGCCGTCGCCCGGGTGCTGGCCGGCGAACCCGGGCTCGGAGAGGAGCCGGGCGCCGTCGCCTCCTGGGGCCCGATCGGAGGCGTCGGTTTCGAACTGGCCAGCGGCCATCGGGCCACCCACTCCGGAAGCGACCTGGACCTGCTGCTGCGGGCGCCGCGGAGACTGGAGCCAACCGAGGCCGCGGAGCTGGTGACCGCGTTCAGCGCTCTCCCCTGTGCGGTCGACTGCCAGGTGGAGACCCCGTGCGGGGGGATCAGCCTCGTCGAATGGGCCCGAACCGGCGGTCCCGTCATGGCCCGCACCGCCGGCGGCCCGCACCTGGTGGACGACCCGTGGCACCGCGGATGACGGTCGCGTTCCTCTACCCCGGCCAGGGCGCCCAGCGGCCGGGGATGCTCCGAGACCTGCCCGGCCACCCGGCCGTCGCCGCGGCCCTCGCCGAGGCCGAGAACGTCCTGCCCGGCTCCTCCCGGTGCGACGACGCGAAGGCGCTGGCGTCGACCGTCACCGCACAGGTCGCGCTGTGCGTCGCCGGGGTGGCCGCGACCAGAGCCCTCGCCGCGGAAGGCGCCGTCCCCGACGCCGTGGCCGGGCACTCCGCCGGGGCGTTCCCCGCCGCCGTCGCCGCCGGGGCGCTGACCTTCGAGGAGGCCCTGTCGGCCGTCCGCCGTCGCGGCGAGCTGATGCGCGACGCCTATCCCTCCGGGTACGGCATGGCCGCGGTCCTCGGGCTGGGAGTGCCGCAGGTCCGGCGCCTGGTCGCGTCGGCCACCACCCCCGGCGACCCGGCCTACCTGGCCATCGTCAACACCGACCAGCAGGTCGTGGTCGCCGGGAGCGTCCGCGCCCTTGACCGCCTCAGCGCGGCGGCCGACCGGGCAGGCGCCCGGCGCGTCCGGCGTCTGAGCGTCGGCGTCCCCTCCCACTGCCCGCTGCTCGACTGCGTCGCCGACGCGATGGCCGATCACCTCGGCTCGATCCCCCGGCGCCTGCTCGCCGTCCCCTGCCTCAGCGGCTCGACCGGCCGTGTCCTCCACGACTCCGGCGCCGTTCTCGGCGACCTCGCCCGCGGCGTCGCCGTCACGCTGCGGTGGCGTGACGCCACCGCCCTGCTCGGCGAACTCGGCACGACCCTGTTCGTCCAGACGCCCCCGGGAGACGTCCTCGCCCGGATCGCCCGGACCGTGTGCCCGCAGGCCCGCGTCCTCGCCCTGACCGACACCGCCGGGATCGCCGACGCGGCCGAGCTCACCCGCCGCGTCCGGGCACGGCGGCCCGATGTGGCGTGGTAGATGGGCGCGCTTGCCGGGCTCACCAGGCCTTACCGGCCTGCTCCTGGATCGTCCGGTTGATCCGGTTGAAGAAGTTGGTCAGCGCGATCTCCAGGTTGATCGCGGACAGTTGCCCCTCGTCGAAGTGGGCGGCGGCGGCGTCCCAGATCTCGTCGGTCACACCTGGCGCGCCGTCCTGGATCCGGGTGGCGGCCTCGGTCAGCGCGAGCGCGGCTCGCTCCGCCTCGGTGAAGAAGGGCGTCTCGCGCCAGGCGACCACGTTGTGCAGCCGCTCGTCGGTCTCCCCGTGCTTCTTGGCCGCCGCCACCCCGGCGAAGACGCACGGGCTGCAGCCGTTGATCTGGCTGGCCCGCAGGTGGACCAGCCCGAGCACGAGCGGGTCGACGCCGCCGGCGTGGATCGCCTTGTAAAGGTGCTGGATCGCCGTCATCACGTCGGGATTCGCCGGGCTCTTCAGGCGTGCTTCCATCGGTCTTGCTCCCTCATCGGTTACCCGGGCCCCTCTGGGCCCGTCATCACCCATGACGGAGCAGATCCGAGGAAGGTAACAACATGTCCGACATCAGCCCGGCGGACCCGGTGGGCGAGGCGTTCGAGGCCCAGCGCGACCGGTTGCGCGCGGTCGCCTACCGCATGCTCGGATCGCACGCCGACGCCGAGGACGTGGTCCAGGAGGCCTGGCTGCGCCTGGCCCGCCACGACGCCGCGACCATCCACAACCTCGCGGGCTGGCTGACCACGGTGGTCGGCCGGATCAGCCTCGACGTCCTGCGGTCGCGCCAGACGCGTCCTGAGGCGTCCTACGACGACCGGCTGCCCGAACTCGTCGTGGCGGCCGACGACGGCCCCGCGCCGGAGGACGACGTGGCGCTCGCGGACTCGGTCGGGCTCGCGCTCCTGGTCGTCCTGGATTCGCTCGGGCCGGGAGAGCGGCTGGCGTTCGTGCTGCACGACCTGTTCGGGGTGCCGTTCGACGAGATCGGCCAGATCCTCGGCAGGTCCGCCGACGCCGCCAAGATGCTCGCCAGCCGCGCCCGCAGGAAGGTGCAGGCGGCCGAGCGGCCGACGTCCGCCGGTCGGGAGCAGCGCGAGGTGGTCCAGGCCTTCCTGGCGGCGGCTCGCCGCGGCGACTTCGAGGGGTTGCTGCGCGTGCTCGATCCGGAGGTGAAGCTGACCGTCGACACCCCCAACGGTGTGGTCGTCATCCTCGGCGCCACCAAGGTCGCCGAAGGTGCATCCGCGCGAGTCGCCGCCGGCGCGGCCGCGAGAGGGCGAGCGGTGCTCGTCAACGGCCTTCCCGGGTTCGTCTCCTGGCGCGAGGACGGGACTCCGCTCTCGGTCATGGCGTTCACCGTCGTCGACGGCCGGATCGTCGCCATCGCGACCGTGATCGCCCCGGCCAGGCTCGCGTCGATGAACCTGCCGGATCCGGAGTGAATCACTGCCGAGCATGAGATCGCGCGGCGCTCCCCACGGCAGCCGCGGCCGTCACCGGTATAGACCGGCAGTCCCAGAAGCCGCCGTCGTTGCGAATCCGATACACGGCGGTCTGGACCAAAACTTTGCCGTCTGTTTACCCTGACACCCTGAGATCCCTACATACGGGGATCTATCCGCCGCCCACGACCGCCAACCGGTATAGACCAGTCACCCCCCACGAGCAAGGCGGTAACCGAGATGAGCAGAAGGATCGCCGGGACGGTCGGTCTCCTGGCCGCGTGACACTCCCCCATCACTCAGGAAGCTGCACGGACGCTGCAGCGTCGAGCGGATCCGCACGGACATGTCCCACCAATGCCCGAACGCGGTCCCGCGCTGGAGATATGCGGTACCCCCCGATCTAAGGAGTGACGTGAAGATCTCGTTCCTGCCGGCGAAGCGCGAGCAGAGGAGGAACCGCGGCTCCGGTCCACGACCCCGGTCCCGCGCCTTCTCCGCCTTGACCATCGGCGCGCTCCTCGCCACCTCGCTCACCGGCGTCGTCGCGACCGGTGCGGCACACGCCGACACGGCCTCGACCTCGCCGGCCTCACCCCAGATCGTTCCTCTCCCGGTCTCGCTGGCCGCCTCGGCCGGGGAGAGCTTCACGCTCGGATCCGGCGCACGCATCGTGGCCGACGATCCCGCCGCCGCCGGGGTGGCCGACCAACTGGCCGCCGTGCTCCGGCCGTCCACGGGCTACGCGCTGCCGGTGTCGCAGGGCTCCGCGGCGACCGGCGACATCTCCCTGGTCGTCGGCGACCCGGGCGTCCCCGCCGACGAGGGCTACAAGCTGGCCGTCACGCACAGCGGAATCACGATCACCGCGGCCAACGGGCACGGCCTGTTCAACGGCGTGCAGACGCTCCGGCAGTTGTTCCCCGTCTGGATCGAGAGCAGGACGCCGCAGCCGGCCGCGTGGACGGTCCCCGGGGTCCAGATCTCCGACTATCCCCGGTACGGCTACCGCGGTGCGATGCTCGACATCGGACGGCACTTCGAGCCGGTGTCGGTGGTCAAGACCTACATCGACGAGATCGCGGCGTACAAGGTGAACACCCTGCACCTGCACCTCAGCGACGACCAGGGCTTCCGCATCGCCATCAACGGTCGCCCCGAGCTCACCGACATCGGCAGCCAGTACTCCGGCGGCACCAGCAGGGCCTCCGACGGGACCACCAACGCCGACCCCGGCGGCTTCTGGACCCAGGCCGACTACGTCGACGTCGTGAACTACGCCGCGTCGCGGTTCATCACGGTCGTGCCGGAGATCGACAGCCCCGGGCACAACAACTCGATCATCATGTCGTACGCCTCCGCGGAGGCACAGGCGTACAGGGGCGGCGCGATCTACGACCCGAGCATCAACTGCAGCAACAAGAAGCCGCCGGTCTGGAACCTCAGCAATGCGGTGAACTACAGCGCCCTGTGCCCGGACAGCCCGCTCACCTGGCAGATCACCACGGACATCATCGAGCAGTTGTCCGCCCTGACCCCCGGGCCGTACTTCCACATGGGCGGTGACGAGGTCTCGACGGCGCTGCTGCCCGCCTCCGCGTACCAGAGCTTCATCACCCGCGAATCCAAGATCGTGAAGGCCCAGGGCAAGATCGCGATGGGCTGGAACGAGATCGGCGAGGCACCCTTCGGGACCGACCCGGAGATGCCCCAGGGCGTCGTGCAGTACTGGGGCACCTCCCCGAACGGGTCGGGCGGCGACTCGGGGCGCACCGCGGTCCAGAAGGGCATGAAGATCGTCATGTCCCCGGCCAACAAGACCTACCTGGACATGAAGTACAACTCGGGCACGCCGCTCGGGACCACCTGGGCCTGCACCTGCGACATCGACGTCTTCTACAACTGGGAGCCGAGCACGCTCATCCCTGCGCGCACGGTGGGCGGCAACACGCTGCCCGCGGTGACGGACGCCAACATCATCGGCGTCGAGGCGCCGCTGTGGACGGAGACCGTCAAGAACCTCGCGCAGATCGAGTTCATGGCCTTCCCCCGCCTCACGGCCATCGCGGAGATCGGCTGGTCCCCGAAGGCCGGACCCGACCACCCCGACCGCACGACGGCCTCCTTCAAGGTCCGCGACGCCGCGCAGGGCGGACGCTGGCAGGCGCGCAACCAGAACTTCTACGCGACGCCCAACGTGCCGTGGGGCCTCGACCTGGTGGCCGGGGACCGTTCGCTCAGCGACCGGAACACGATCACCGGGGCGCTGGCGACCCTGGCCGCTCCCGGCAAGACGCTCGGCGCGCTGACCGCCACCATCGAGTGGGGCGACGGCACCAGCTCGACCGGCACGCTGAGCGGCAGGGAGGCCACCAACCAGACCGTCAACGGCCTCTACACGGTCAGCGGCGACCACACGTACGCCGGGTCCGGGGTGTACGAGGCGAAGGTGACCGTGTCGAGCGGCGCCGCCACCGTGACCGCCGGCTTCACGGTCGACGCGACCGGCGTCCCGGCGTGCACGACGACGGTCACGGGGACCCACAACGGACCGCTGACCGTCTCCTCGGGGGTCACCTGCCTGGACGGCGCGACGGTCAACGGACCCGTGACCGTGCGGTCCGGCGCCGGGCTGTACGCGTCCGGTTCCCAGGTGCGCGGGCCGCTGACGGCGTCAGGGGCCGTCGACGTCCTGCTGTGCGGCACCACGGTGTCCGGCCCTGCCACGTTGACCGGCGGGGTGCGGGTCTGGCTCGGCAACGGGAACGGCGACTGCGCGCCGGCGACGGTGAAGGGCCCGGTGACGGTCACCGGCACGACGGGCCAGGTGACCATCGACGGCTCGACGGTGAACGGCCCGCTCGTCGTGCAGAACAACAAGGTGCCGGCGGCGCCCGTCGTCTCCGGCAACCACGTCGGCGGGCCGCTGTCGTGCACCGGGAACTCCCCGGCGCCGAGTGACGGCGGCGTCTCCAACACCGTCGGCGGGCCGAAGGCGGGGCAGTGCGCCACCCTGTAGTCCGGCGAGTCGGCCACCCGGGCGTGCGGCCCGGCAGGTGAGGGCGGCCGCCCGCCGATCCTGAGAAGCCGATTCTGCGACACGGCCGGGTCTTCCGTGCTCCGCGAGGAGCTTCGGGGGGCCCGGCTCGTGCCTTTCTCCCCCGTCCTCACAACCGGGAATCCCAGCCCGTTGACGCGCTGCGTGATGCATTTTACTTTGATGTCACTTCCACATAGATGTGCGTGATGTCCCCTGATCACGCGAGGTGACGCGAATGGCGCTACGCACGGCAGGGACCAAGGACCTGAGACGAAACGCGGCCGCCGCCGGTCGGCCGCCGCATGAGACGCCCCCGGGCCGGGCGCACAGACCGGCCGCGAGGCACGGGGACCACACCACCTCCCCGCACCTGCCGCGAGCCGCGGTCAGGGCCCGCGCCGTCGTCTGAGGCGGCAGACCCGCACCGCGTAGCGCATCGAAGCCGCCGCGCTCCTGTAACTCCGGCGCTCCGGCGCAGGGGGTTCCGCTTCCCCCTCGCGCCGGTCCGTGATGTCAGCCCCGGCCCCTCGGGACCGCTCGGGCTCGGTCAAGCACGTCTCGCCGTCCAGGTGGCGTGCGAGGGAGCTCCCTCGGGCCACCCGGTGATGACGCACGCCCTCATGAGCGATCGACTCCACACCCGTACATCGTGTCCACCGCCCCCAGGAGGACCAGTGTCCGCACCTGACGAACAAACGCAGTCCGGCCCACGTGCCGTGCCCGGCTCCGTGGACGTCGCCGTCGTCGGCGCCGGTTTCTCGGGCATGTACCTGCTGCACCGGCTCCGCGAGATGAACCTGTCCGCCGTCGTGTTCGAGGCCGGGACCGACGTCGGCGGCACCTGGTACTGGAACCGCTATCCCGGTGCCCGCGTCGACGTGGAGAGCCTCGCGTATTCGTTCTCGTTCTCGGAGGAGCTCGAGCAGGAGTACGAGTGGGAGGAGCGCTACCCCACGCAGCCGGAGATCCTCCGGTACGCGCGGCATGTCGCCGACCGGTTCGACCTGCGCAGGGACATCTTCTTCGGAACACGCGTGACGGCCGCCGCGTACGACGAGCGCGACGCTGCCTGGCTGGTCCGCACGGACCGGGGGGACGCCGTCACGGCCCGCTTCCTGGTCATGGCGACCGGCTGCCTGTCGTTCTCGAAGCTGCCCGAGGTCCCCGGCCTCGAAAGGTTCCGCGGCGCCACCTTCCACACGGCGCACTGGCCGCACGAGGACGTCGACTTCGGCGGCATGCGGGTCGGCCTCATCGGCACCGGGTCCTCCGGCGTGCAGTCGATCCCCGTCATCGCCGAGCAGGCCGCCGACCTCACCGTCTTCCAGCGCACGCCTGCCTACAGCCTCCCGGCCCGCAACCGCAGGCTGCGCCCGGACGAGATCGCCGACATGAAAGCCGGCTACCGGGCCTTCCGGAAGGCCCAGAGAGAGTCGGGATTCGGCGTCCCCGTCGCGCCCGCGACGAAGTCCGCGCTCGAGGTCTCCGACGAGGAGCGCGACACCGCCTTCGAGGCGGCCTGGGAGAGCGGCAGCCTGGTCAACCTCCTGACCGCGTACACCGATCTCGCCGTCGACCTCGCGGCCAACGACACGGCGAAGCGGTTCGTCCACGGCAAGATCCGCCAGATCGTCAAGGACCCGCAGACCGCCGAGGACCTCTGCCCCGCATACCCCTTCGGGACCAAGCGCCCCTGCCTGGACACGGACTACTACGAGACCTACAACCGGGACAACGTGCACCTGGTCAACCTGCTGCGCACGCCCATCGTCGAGATCACGGAGAAGGGCGTCCGCACCTCGGCCGGGGAGTACGCGTTCGACGCGATCGTCTACGCGACCGGATTCGACGCGATGACGGGATCGCTGACGAACGTCGACATCAGGGGCCGGGGAGGGGTCTCACTCAAGGAGGCGTGGAGCGCCGGCCCCCGCACCTACCTCGGGATCAGCTCGGCGGGTTTCCCGAACATGTTCATGATCACCGGACCGGGCAGCCCGTCGGTGTTGTCCAACATGGTCGTCTCGATCGAGCAGCACGTCGACTGGGTGGCGGACGCGATCGACCACCTCGACCGCCACGGCCTCACGACGATCGAGCCCGAGCCGCAGGCCCAGGACGCCTGGGTGGACCACGTCAACCTCGTCGGCGGCTTCACCCTCTACCCGAAGGCGAACTCCTGGTACATGGGGGCGAACGTGCCGGGCAAGCCCCGGGTGTTCATGCCGTACGCCGGCGGTGTCGGGGAGTACCGCAAGAAGTGCGACGAGGTCGCCGCCCGGGGCTACGAGGGCTTCTCCCTGTCCCCCGACGGCCCGGCGCAGCAACGCCCGGCCGACGACTGACACGCAGCACCCGTCCGCCGGCCGAACCAGCACTCCCGTCCGCCCATCACGACCGTTCGACGCCGCATCCCACCGGATTCCCCCACCCCATGGAGGGCTCATGTCCCGTCGTGACCTGATCGATCCCGAGAGCCGCGTGCCCCTGGACGCGCTCCGCGAGCTGATGCCCGGAGGCTTCAACGCCATCCCCGACATCGTGCAGCGCAGGGCCGCCGTCGAAGGCATGCTGGGCGCCCTCGAGGTGCCCGACAACCCCGGCGTCGCCAAGGAGGACCGGACCGTCCCCGGACCCGCCGGGGAACCCGACATCACCGTGCGCGTCTACCGGCCGGTCCACGCGTCCGGCACGCTGCCCGGCATCTACTACATCCACGGCGGAGGCATGATCCTCGGCAGCGTCGAGGGCGAGGACCCGAACGCGACGATGATCTGCGACCGGGTCGGCGCCGTCGTCGTCTCCGTCGAGTACCGCCTCGCCCCCGAGCACCCTCATCCCGCGCCGGTCGAGGACTGCTACGCCGGCCTCGTGTGGATGGCGAAGAACGCGGCCGAGCTGGGTGTCGACCCACGGCGGCTGGCGATCTACGGCGCGAGCGCCGGCGGCGGGCTGACCGTCGGCACGGCGCTGCTTGCCCGCGACCGCGGCGGCCCGTCGCTGTCGTTCATGATGCCGATCTATCCGATGCTCGACGACCGGAACGAGACGTCGTCCAGCCACGAGATCACCGACATCGGTATCTGGGACCGGGCGGGCAACATCGAGGCCTGGGCCTGGTATCTCGGCGGCAAGGAGGCCGACCAGTACGCGGCCCCGGCGCGGGCCGTGGACCTGTCGGGCCTGCCGCCGTCCTTCATCGACGTCGGCACGGTCGACCTGTTCAGGGACGAGGACATCGCGTTCGCACAGCGGCTCATGCAGGCGGGTGTGCCGACGGACCTGCACGTCAACCCGGGCAGCTACCACGCCTCGGAGACGTTCGCGCCCGAGGCCGCGCTGTCGCGGCGGATCTGGGCCGCGCGGATCGACCGTCTCAAGCGGGCCCTCGCCTGAGTGCCGGCGCCGTGGGCGGACCGCGTTCCGCCCACGGCCGCCGGGCCGTACCTGTATTGATCCGGGACGGACGGCGAACGTGCGGGAGAGCCGCCGACGCGCCGGGGAACCCGGGCGGGAGATCGTAGTATGGCCGCGTCAGCTCCCCCTGACCGAGAGCAACGCCATGTCCTTTGCGCTACCGCTCACGCGGAAAGAAGCAGTCCTCCGCCGACTGCGCGAGGAGATCATCACCGGCCTGCTGAAGCCGGGCGCGCTGATCAAGGACGCGGAGATCGCGGCACGACTGGGCGTCAGCATCACCCCGGTGCGGGAGGCGATCACCCAGCTCGCGGCCGAGGGCCTGATCGACATCTCCCCCAACCGGACGCGGCAGGTCACCCAGGTGACGCAGAAGAGCGCGCTCGAACTGATCGACGTGATGATGGTGCTGGCCTGCGCCGGTTTCGAGTGGGGCGTCGACAACATCACCGGCGAGCACCTCGCGACCCTGCACGTCAAGCTCGACGAGTTCGCCGACAACCTGCGCCGGGGCAACCTGACCGCCGCCACCGCCGCGGGGGCGGACTTCAGCACGGTCGTCATCATGGCGAGCGGCAACAGGGAACTGCAGACCCACGTCGACCTGGTGGTCGCCCGCACCCTGCGGGTGCTCGCCCTCACCACGGAGAGCGACGTGTGGACCGTGTGGCTGGACGGCTACCGGCAGACCCTCGAGTTGCTCGAACGGGGCGACCGCGCCGGCGCCGTCGAGCGTTACCGGCAGATCTACCACGACTACCGGCGGCGGGTGGAGACCATGTTGTTCGACGATCCCGGCGAGCCCCGCTGACGTGCGGACCGCCGGGAACCGCTCAGGGGCGGCCGAGGGCGCGCAACTGCTGAGGGGTCAGGGCGGAGACGTTCTGGTCGATGGGGGTGTCGGTGTACTGGTGGATCGTCCAGGTCTTCCAGTCGGCCGGCGGTGTCACGTCGCCCTTGGCCCTGCCGTAGTAGGCCACCCACAGGGGGTAGCCTGCCAGGCCGTGGCCGTAGGTGTCGGCGAAGTCCCAGCCGCTGTAGAACATCGGTGTGACGCCGGTCTTGGACTTCACGTACTCGAGCCACCTCTTCGCCCAGGCGTTGACGTCGTCGACGGACTCGCCGTCGGTCGTCTCGAGGTCCAGGACCAGCAGGTCGCCGGGCTTGGCGGGCTGCGCGTTCACCACGGAGAGGAAGTGGTCGGCCTCCGCGACGGGATCGTTGGACGGGTGGCCGTAGTGGTACGCGCCACGCACGATTCCCTTCTTGTCCAGCTCCTGCCAGTGCCGGACGAACGCGGAGTCGAGGAAGTCCAGGCCTTCCGTGGCCTTGACGATGCCGAACTCAGCAGAGCTCGCATTCCAGTCGTGGTCCGACTCGTAGCCGGAGACGTCCTGTCCGTAGGTGAGCGGGGTGGCGTGCGCCGGGACGGCGACGGCGGCCACGGCGACCGACGCGGCGGCGGCCACACCCGCGGCGGTGCGCAGGCGCCTGCCGGCGCGGCGGAGACGGTTGGTGAGGGGGCGGGTGGTCGAGAAGATCCGGTGGGTGGACATGTCGGGGTCGACTCCTTGCTTCCATGCCGCCTACCGGGTTAGCTGACGGGTTCGGGCAGGAAGTGCCCTACGGCGGGCCGACTGGGGGTCAGCGCTCCGATTCACCCCAGAGAGGTGGGTCCCCGGTTCCGTGAGGTGCGGATTCGGCGGCCGCTCGCTCCGGGCGGGACGGGTCCCGCCGGTGGCTCGCGGTCTGGGCAACGAACCGGCAACGAATCCGACGACGGGGGTCATCGTTACGTGTGCCGTGGTCGCTAAAGGTACACACAGCACCATAAGGGTGTAAATAGGACAAAGCGCCTGTTTACCAACCCAGCCGACCGGCTGTTCTGTGTCAGATCATTGCAATCTGATCATTTCAGGCGAAAGATCTCAGCGCAGGTGTCACCTTCAACGGAGAAACACGGACCGGGAGGGCATGTGCGCTTAAGACGAGCACTCTCCATCTTGACCCTGGCAGCATCGATGATCGCGGGCTCGGCCGCACTCGCCCCGTCCGCGTCCGCCACATCCCCCACATCGGCTCGATCCGCCCCGTCGCAGCCTCCACCCGGCTCCGGTTGCGATCCCATCGCGGGAGCCGACTGCCTGCTCCCGTTCCCGAACGACTGGTTCACGACGGGCGCCCACACCCCGACCGGTCTCCGGCTCGACCTGTCCAGCGCGATGACGCCCAAGAACGCCGCGGGCAGGGGCATCGACCCCGCCGCGTGGAACCTGTCCGACGGCTTCTCGCCGGGCTCGATGTTGCTGGCGCACATTCCCGGCCTCGACCTCGGCGCGACCGGCGCCGCGCCGGTGACGGACGTCGCGAGGTCGCTGAAGCGGGACGCACCGATCGTCATCGTCGACACCCGGACGGGTGAGCGCTGGCCGTACTGGGCGGAACTCGACGCCAACGCCACCGACCCGGCGCGGCAGGCGCTGATCATCCGTCCCGCGAAGAACTTCAGGGAGGGCCACCGCTACGCGGTCGTCTTGAGGAACCTCAAGGACGCCTCCCGGTCCACGATCGCCGCCCCCACCACGTTCACCCGCCTCGCCGGCAGGACGCTCCCCGCCAGGGATCCGCTGGCCCGCCGGCAAACCGCGCTCCGGCGCACCCTCCACGACGTCGCCCACGCGGGCGTGAGCACCAAGAACCTCTACCTGGCCTGGGACTTCACCGTCGCCAGCGAGCAGGGGCTCGCCGGGCCCGTGCTGCGCATGCGGGACCAGGCGCTCAGCCCGTTGCGCGGCCGTTCGCCCGAGTTCACCGTCACGACGGTCACCGACTTCACCCCCCAGCAGGACCCGAACATCGCGCGCGAGGTCACCGGCGAGTTCCTCGTCCCCAACTTCCTGAACCAGCCGGGCGGCCCGCCCGGTTCGGCGCTGAACCGCGACGCGTACGGCAGGCCGAAGCCGTTCGGCGACGACCTGCGCGCCCAGTTCCAGTGCGAGATCCCCCGCGCCGCGTTCAGCAGGCCGGCGCGCCCCTCCCTGTACGGCCACGGCCTGCTCGGCAGGGCCACGGAGGTCAGGGCCTCCAATGTCAGGGCCATGGCCGGCGAGCACGACTTCCTGTTCTGCGCCACCAAGTGGATCGGCATGGCCGATGAGGACATCCCGAACGTCAGCGGGGTGTTCGCCGACTTCTCCCGTTTCGACACCGTCGCGGACCGGCTCCAGCAGAGCCTGGTGAACTTCGTCTTCCTCGGCCGCATGATGATCACCAAGGACGGGCTGGCGGCCGACCCCGCGTTCCAGGACGACAAGGGCCGCTCGCTGATCGACGTGCGCGCGGACCTGGCGTACGACGGCAACAGCCAGGGCGCCATCGCCGGCGGCGCGCTGGTCGCCGTCTCGCCGGACGTGAGCCGGGGAGTGCTCGGCGTCCCCGGCATGAACTACAGCACCCTGCTCAACCGGAGCGTCGACTTCCAGCCGTTCCAGCAGGTCATGGATGGCTACTATCCCGACAAGCTGGACCAGCAGCTCTGCTTCGCGCTGATCCAGATCCTGTGGGACCGGGCCGAGACCAACGGATACGCGCAGCACCTGGGCGACGATCCGCTGCCCGGTTCGCCCCGCCACCAGATCCTGATGCACGTGGCGTTCGGCGACCACCAGGTGTCGACGGTCTCGGCCGAGGTCGAGGCGCGGACGATCGGCGCCCGCATCCATCAGCCCGCGATCGCGGCCGGCCGCAACCCCGACGCCACGCCGTACTGGGGCATCCCGGCGCTGCCGGGCCGGCCGTACCGGGGATCGGCGATGGTCGTCTGGGACAGCGGCACGCCCGCTCCCCCGGTGACCAACACCCCTCCGCTGGGCGCGCAGTACGGCACCGACTCCCACGAGGACCCGCGAGCCGACGCGAACGCACGCCGGCAGAAGGCGGACTTCCTCAGGTACGGCGTGGTGGTCGACGTCTGCGGCGGCCGCCCCTGCACGGCACAGCACGCGGGCTGACCCGACCCGGCACGATCCCCGCCTCGCACCTGGTCGGGGCGGGGATCGTCATCACGGCCATACACGGAACGACCTGTGGCGATCCTGCGACAGGCCGGGCACCCGCCCTGGCCGAGGAGGCGAGCCCACCCGCCGGGATGATGGTCACCGCACTCGCGCCGCCTGATCGGCAACGCGACAAAGCGCCCAGCACCGGGAGAGCATCCTCATGAACATCGACGCCGCGCTCGCCGAACGTTTCGCCGGCGCTCCGTTGCGGATCGGCACTCGCACATCCGTGCTCGCCATGACCCAGGCCGAGCGTGTCGCCGCCCTGATCGGCGAGTTCGGCGTCACCACCGAGATCGTGCCCATCCAGGTGACGAGCGATCTGTGGGCCGGCGACCTGTCCGAGATCGGCGGCAAGGCCGCGTTCAGCAAGCAGATCGACCGGGCGCTCATCGGCGGGGAGATCGACGTCGCCGTGCACTGCGTCAAGGACGTCCCCGGCGACGTACCGCTGCCCGAAGGCACAGCGTTCGGGGCGTACCTCGAACGCGAGGACGTGCACGACGTCATCGTGTCCCGCGACGGCACCCCTCTGGCCGACATCCCGGCCGGGTCGCTCATCGGCACCAGCTCGGTGCGGCGGCGCGCGCAACTGTGCATCCACCGGCCCGACCTGCGCACGGAGCGGATCCGCGGCAACGTGGACAGCCGCCTGAAGAGGCTTCGCGAGCAGGACGGCCCATTCGCGGCGCTCATCCTGGCCCGCGTCGGTCTCCAGCGCCTTGGCCTGGTCGGCCAGGTCACCGAGGTTCTGCCCGTGGAGTTCCACACCCCCGGCGAGGGTGTGGTCGGCATGGTCCCGCCGGTCGGGGCCGGCGCCCTCGGCATTCAGGCGCGCACGGCCGACACCCCGGTCATGTCGATGCTCGACGAGCTCAACCACCCGGCGACGGCGGGGCACATCCTGGCGGAGCGGACGATGCTGCACATGCTGCGCGGCCACTGCAACTCCCCGATCGCCGGGTACGCCACCACGACCCCGGACGGGCAGCTGTCGCTGTTCGGGATGGTGTTCGACCAGGACGGCTCCCGGTTCGTCCGCTCCCAGGCCTTGGGTGACCCGGCCGACCCGGCCGCGCTGGGCTCGCGGGTCGCGGCCGACCTGCTCCACCAGGGCGCCGGGCGACTCATCACCGCCACACGTAAGTGACCGTCATGGACGGCCGGCCGTCGGCACCCAGAGTCACGATGCCGCGGGCGCCGGGCCCGGAGTCGCGGGCGGCTGCGCGGGCCCGGCGGGCGTTCCAGACGGGGCGGCGGGCGGCTGCGCCGGACCGGCGGGTTGCCCGGGTGGAGCCGCGGGCGGTTCCGGCGGACCAACAGTCGGCTCGTGGCCGTGCCGGGCACGGATGAGCGCCACGATGACGGACGCGACGGGCGCGGCCAGGAACGCGCCGATGATGCCGGCGACCACGCCGCCGACGGCGATGACCACGAGGATGACCGCACCGGGCAGTTCGAGCGCCCGCCCATAGATCTGGGGCGCCAGCACGTGCCCCTCGAGCTGCTGGACCAGAACGGTGACCGCGATCACGATCACCGCGACCAGCCAGCCCTTGGCGACGAACGCGACCACCGCCGCGAGCAGCCCGGCGAGGAACGCGCCGATGACGGGAAGGAAGGCCCCGACGAAGGTGAGGACGGCCAGCGGCAGCGCGATCGGCACGCCCAGGATCCACAGGGCGGTGCCGATGAAGAACGCGTCGACGAATCCCACGATCGCCACGCCGCGGACGTAGCGGCCGACGACGTCGAACACCACCCGGCCG
The DNA here is from genome assembly GCF_016862895.1 of Planotetraspora kaengkrachanensis. Taxonomy (GTDB): domain Bacteria; phylum Actinomycetota; class Actinomycetes; order Streptosporangiales; family Streptosporangiaceae; genus Planotetraspora; species Planotetraspora kaengkrachanensis. The sequence continues at coordinate 42,470 of NZ_BONV01000009.1, forward strand.
GTGGTGAGGATGGGCGCCCGGTGCCGCGGGGTCAGGTCGGTGATCCAGGTGGCCAGCCGGTCGGCCCCGTGGACCAGGTAGATGGCCAGGATGAACGCAAGCACCGTGCCGACGACGATCTCACCGACCGTCCGCGCGCCGGCGAGGGCGCCGGAGGCGATCTGACCGCCCTGGTGGCTGAGGTACTCGCGGACCTGGGTGACGAGGTCGGCGAGCTTGGCCTCGTTCAGGCCGACGGCGGCGGCGAGGGACTGCAGGTTGGCGGTCGCCTTGTCGACGCTTGTGCTGAGCTCGGACAGGCCGCTCACGGTGGGCGGCACGAGCAGCGCGAACAGGCCGGCGACGAACACGAGGCCGCCGAAGAACACGGTCGCGGTGGACAGCGCGCGGTTGAGCCCGCGTGTTCTCAGCCAGCGCGCCGGAGGGAGCAGCAACGCGGAGATGAACACCGCGAACACCATGGAGATGGCCACCGTGCGGACCACGTAGAGCGCCCAGACGATGACCGCGACGAGCGCGAACACCAGGAGCAGCCGACCGGCCGTGGCACTCACCCGACGCAGTGCCCCGCCGTCCTCGGTCTGCGGCACGAGCGGCATCCTTGGCTCCTCCTGTCGATGATCCCCTGCGGTGATAATCGCAGAGTCTCAGGTATCACTGAAGTGGCGACCGCACCACGCGTCCACGACCGCGGCCCACGTGGGGATGCCCGAAAAGCGAAACGGCACGATACCGCGCCTACAACAGAACGAGCGCGTCATATATTCACTTATCGCCCAATATGGGAGACCTTCACCCTTGTGGGCGAGGTGTCACGTCGGCGCCATTCCGAGTACGCCTGGCGGACAGCGGCGGTAGGTGGAATACCACTCCGTGACCTCTCCAGCGAACGCCCCCGCCCTGTCCGCCCTCAACCGCCGCCGCTTCCTCGTCGGCATCAGCGCCGTCACCGGCCTGGCCGCCTTCAGCCAGGTACCGCTCGAGGGCACCGCCCTCGCCGCACCGCCCATCCGCGGCGGCGAGTATCCGTTCAAGCTCGGCATCGCCTCGGGGGACCCGACGCCTGACGGCGTGGTGCTCTGGACCCGGCTCGTACCCGATCTGTTCAGCCCGGACGGCGGCATGCCGAGCCGTCCGGTGCCGGTCGAATGGCAGGTCGCGCTGGACGAGCGCATGCGGAAGGTCGTCAGGCACGGCACGGTGTCGGCCCTCCCCGAGTTGGCGCACTCGGTGCACGTCGAGGTCGAGGGGCTCGAGCCCGGCCGGGAGTACCACTACCGCTTCCGCTACCGCAACGACGCGTCCGAGGTGGGCCGCACCCGGACGGCGCCGCACGAGCACAGCATGGGGTCCTTGAGCTTCGCGTTCGCCTCCTGCCAGGACTGGACGCACGGCTTCTACTCCGCCTACCGGAACATGGCCGAGGAGAACCTGGATCTTGTGATCCACCTCGGCGACTACGTGTACGAGTACGGCGTCCCCGCCGACGGCGGCATGCGCAAGACGGCGATGCCGGACGTACTGCGCGAAGGTCCGCAGGACCTCGACAGATGGCGCATGCAGTACGCGCTGTACAAGTCCGACCCGGACCTGCAGCGCACCCATGCCCGCTTCCCCTGGCTGGTCACGTGGGACGACCACGAGTTCCAGAACGACTATGTCGGGGACTACGACGGCACGATCAGCACGTCCCGGGTGGCGGCGTACAAGGCGTGGTACGAGCACCAGCCCGTGCGCGGCCGCTCGCTCCCGCGCAGGGACGGCTCGCTCAAGCTCTACGGCAGGTCGAACTGGGGCCGCCTGGCACAGCTCGACCTGCTGGACACCCGGCAGTACCGCACCGCGCCCCCGTGCGGCTGGGGTGAGGCGCCGGCGTGTGACGCCGGCAACGATCCGGCGAAGGGCAGCATGCTCGGTGCGACACAGGAGAAGTGGCTGCTCAAGGGGCTGCACGAGTCGCAGGCCCGATGGAACGTCATCGCGACGAGCGTGATGATGGCGCGCCTGGACCACGACGGTCCGACCGGCGACATCATCTGGCATGACGCCTGGGACGGCTTCCCTGCTTCGCGGAAGGCCATCACCGACACGTTCGTCTCGGCCAAGGTGCGCAATCCGGTCATGGTCGCCGGCGACTGGCATTCGACGTTCGTCAACGACATCAAGAGCGACTTCGACCGGCCCGAGTCCCCCGTCGTGGCGACGGAGTTCGTCGGCACGTCCATTTCGACCAACGGTGACGACGAGGTCTACGGGCCGTACTACGGGCCGATGATGAAGTGGAACCCGCACATCAAGTTCTTCGACGGCGACCGCCGCGGCTACGTGACCTGCGAGCTGAACGCTCATGAGTGGCGGACGGACCTGCGGATGGTCCCGACGGTCAGCCGGGCCGACGCGGCCGCGAAGACGTTCGCCTCGTTCGTCGTCGAGGACCGCCGGCCGGGGGCGGTCAGAATCTAGCGCCGGCGTCCGATCAGCGCCGGAGCACAGATCAGGACAAAGCCCTCCCAAAGGACTATGGCGAGATAAATGCAGGCCAGTGGCCCCGACTTCGTGACCCGAAGTGGCCACTGGCCGTCCACCGCCATGCTTTAGTGGCGCCAGGGGGTTCCGGTCGGACGACGCGGAAAGGGGCTCTGGCGCCACTGCAGACGTATTCGCAGAAACTTCTCTGGTCGCTGCCGTTCGCCGTCATGGCCGTGGTGGCGCTCATCGATCTGCTCAACGGTCCCCGCCTCGGCTTCCTGTCGCTGCTCACGCTGGGCCCGACGTTCGCCTCGGTTTCGGGAAGCGTACGCCGCACCGCCCTGATCGGAGCGATCGCGCTCGCGTTGTCGCTTCCCCTGGCCGCCTACAACCACGTGCTGGGCAGGACGCAGAACTACGTCACCCTCACCACGATCATCGCCATCACCGGGGCGAGCATGCTCGCGAGCCGCCTGCGCATCGAGCGCGAACGGGAACTCGCCAACGTCCGCCTCGTCGCCGAGGCCGCGCAGCGCGTGCTGCTCCGCCCGGTCCCCCGGCAGGCCGGGAACATGCGCGTCGCCCTCTCCTACACCTCGGCCGCGGCGGAGGCGCAGATCGGCGGCGACCTGTACGAGGTGGCCACCACACCGCAGGGTGTCCGGCTGCTGATCGGCGACGTCCAGGGCAAGGGGCTCGACGCGGTCGAGACGGCGGCCTGGGTGCTCGGCGCCTTCCGGGAGGCCGCCTACGACAAGGAGGAGTTACCCGACGTCGCCGAGCAGATGGAGACCAGCATCGTCCGTCATCTGTCCGGGGAGAAGTTCGTCACCGCCATTCTCGCCGAGGTCCGCCACGGCACGATCTCCCTCATCAACTGGGGTCACCCCGCCCCTCTCGTCCTGCGCAGTGACGGCACGGTTCAGGTCGCGGAGCCTCCAGAGGAGGCCGTGCCGATCGGGCTGACGACGTTCGGGCACACCCGGCCCAAGCCGTACGAGATCCCGTTCGCCGACGGCGACCAGATCCTCTTCTACACCGACGGGGTGATCGAGGCCCGCGACGGCGGCGGCGCGTTCTACCCGCTCGCGGACCGGACGGACCTCCTGCGGTCCGAGGATCCGCAGGCGGCCCTTGAGTGCCTGCGAGCCGATCTGCTGAACCATGTCGGCGGCCCTCTGGAGGACGACGCGGCCATGCTGCTCCTGCGCCGATGACGACCCCATGGTTCATCTGACCCGGTGACCGCCTCCGCCGGACGCCGGCCGAGCATGGTCACCAGGGAGACGACCGCGTAGCGGTCCTGGACCTGCACCGGCTCACAGCGCGAGGCCGAGGTCGGCGAGGAAGCGGGCCAGTCCGACTCGCCTGCGGAAGAGCTCACGCGTCCGCGGCGTGACCGGGTCGCCCAGCCGTTCCACGGGGATGGCGGTGAAGGCGCTGCGGAGCACCATGGTGGTGACGTGGCCGGCCGCCAGGTGGTCGTCCGCCATGCCACCGTCCGCGAGGCCGTGTGCGTAGCCGGTCTGGATCGCCCGGTGGATGGCGGGCAGTTCGCCGGGCTCGATCGCGCCCTGGTGGGCGAGGCCGACGAGCAGTTGCCCGAGGTCGAACCCGATGGGGACGGGCGTCTGCCAGCCCCAGTCGATGGCGACGAACTCGCCGGGAGCGTCGGCGGGCACGAGCAGGTTCTCCGGGCTCGCGTCACCGTGCGCCATGGTGTGCGGCAGGCGGTCGGCCGCGGCGAGCAGCTCGGGGATCCGGTGGCCCAGGAGGTCGAGGTCCATCCGCAGCAGGCCGTCTCCGTACGGTGCGACGAGCGGATGCCGCCAGAGCGAAGGCTCGCGCAGCGCGGGCAGCGCACCCTGGACGACCCTGTTCCGCACGAACATCCGGAAGCCTGGCGCGGGGCCGGGACCGTCGGCGGGCCGCATTGCGGCCAGCCTGCCCAGCGCCCTGGCCGCCGCCGTGTAGCGGGTCAGATCCCATTCGCCGGGTGCGATCCGGACGTCCTCCATCCACAGGTCGAGCCGGTCGTCGCCCAGGTCGTCGACGAAGTACAGGCGCGGCAGCCGCAGGCCCTCGGGGAGCGGCAGGCCGGATTCGTAGACGTCGGCCTCCACCCGCCAGGGGAACTCGGCGACGAACGTCGCCCGGTAGGCCTCGGGGACCAGCGCGATGTCCGGCCAGTGCCGGGCCGCGTGGATGGACTTCACGAAGAACGACCAGCGCAGACCGCGGGTCGCCGTCCCCGACACCCGGCGCAGGGCTCCCGTGGAGGGCGTGCCGGAGACGTGGTCGATGACCTCGACGTGGACGGATTCGACCTCGGCGGCCTTGTCGTCGAGACAGGTGCGCACCAGATCGGTCAGGTCGACATTCGGCGAGAGCACGTTCATGTGTCGACTGTCGCCGCGTGAGCCGCGCTCCGCATGAGTACGGCCCTACTCAAGACCCGGCCCCCGGCTTACCATGCTCGCTGTGCGAACCATCTGGCCGTTCGAGGGCCGGGCGGCCCAGCTCGCCGCGATCCGGTCGGCGCTGAACACCGGAGGCGCCGTTCTCGCCGGGCCGGCGGGCGTGGGGAAGAGCCGCCTGGCGGCCGAGGCCGTCATGGGTGAGGTGGGCGAGCCGGGCGGTCTCGTCCGGGTCCTCGCCACCGCCGCCGCATCCGGGATCCCCCTGGGCGCGATGGCGCACCTCCTGCCGCCGCACCCGCCCGAGGGCAACATGATCCGATGGGCGGCCGACGCCCTCCCCGGGAACGAGCCCCTGCTGCTGGTGGACGACGCCCACCTCCTCGACTCGGCCTCGGCCGCGCTGGTGCTGCACCTGGTGGTCGGCGGGCGAGCCCGGGTGCTCGCGACCGTACGCAGCGGTGAGCGGGCGCCCGACGCCGTGACGGCGCTCTGGAAGGACGACCTGCTCGCGCGGATCGAGCTCGGCCCGCTGGAGCTCGCGGAGGCGGGACGCGTCCTTTCCGGTGCGCTCGGCGGCGAAGTCGAGGGCCCCACGGTCCGGCGGTTGTGGCGGGCCGGCGGCGGCAACGTGCTGTTCCTGCGTGAACTCGTGCTCGCCGGCGAATCGAGCGGGGCGCTGGCCGAGCGGCACGGCGTGTGGCGCTGGCAGGGTGAGATCTCGATGACGACGCGGCTGCGCGAACTGGTGGAGGGCCGCGTCGGCGACATCACCCCGGCCGAACGCGAGGCACTGGAATTCACCGCCTACGGCGAACCCCTCGCGGCCGGGCTGCTGGCCGGGCTCGCCCCGATGGAGACGGTGCGCGGGCTGGAGGACCGGCAACTGGTCACGGTGTCCCCCGAGGACCTGTCCGTACGGCTCGCGCACCCGCTCTACGGCGAGGTGATCCGGGCCGGATGCGGGGAGCTGCGCACCCGGGAGGTGCTGAGCCGCCTGGCCGACGCGGTCGAGGCGACCGGATCGGACAGCGGCGAGGACGTGCTGCGGGCCGCCGTCTGGCGGCTGGACAGTGCGACGGCGCACGATCCCGCGCCGCTCATGCGTGCCTGCCACAGCGCGAGGTCCCTCCGCGATCTCGAACTGGCCGTCCGCCTCGGCCGCGCCGCGCTGGCGGCCGGAGGCGGAGTCGCGGCGGGCATCCTGCTGGCGAGCGTGCTCACCTACTCCGACAGGTACGACGAGACCGAGGCGGTGTTGCGCGGCCTCGCCGCCGAGCCGATGGGCGACATGACGCGCGTCGAGTTCGCGAGAGTGCACGCCCTCAACCTCCTGTGGGGGTACGGCCGAGCGGAGGAGGCGTGCGAGGTGCTGGAGGCCGCGGCCGCGGCGATGACGGAGGCGGAGCCGCGCCAGGGCGCCCTGATCATCAGAACCTCGATCGAGCACCTCATGGGAGGGTTCTCCCAGACCAGGCAGGCGATCGAGCGGGTGCGCGAGATGGGACCGCCCAATGCGGCGGTGACCATCGGGCTCGCGGCGATGGAGGCCGACGTCCTGCCCTACGAGGGCCGGGGCGCCCAGGCTCTGGCCCTCGTCGACGGGACCCTCGCGACGATCGGCGAGCTGCCGGAGCCGCTGCCCTCGATCACGATGGCCCTCGTCATGCCCGGCGCCGTCGCCGCGGTGATGACGGGGGATCTCGCGGCGGCCTGGCGGTACGCCGACATCGGATACCGGATCGGCGAGGACCACGGCGGCTGGAGCCGCGCGGTCGTCAGCGCCGGCGCCCTGCGGGCGCAGGTCTGCAGGCTCCGCGGGCGGCCTGCCGAGGCGATCCGGTGGTGCAGGCAGGGGCTGGGAGGGTTGCGGGGCCGGACCCTGCACGCCGGGCCGTGCCTGGCGGAGCTGGCGCACGCCTACGCGCTGACGGGTGACGTGGCGGCCGTCGAGGCGACCATGCGGCTCTCCGACGAGCTCGCCCTCAAGGTCGGCCACCATGTGGAGTTCGCCTTCCGGCTCGCCGAGCCGTGGGCGCTGGCCGCACGCGGCGACGTCGCGGGGGCGGTGGCGGCGGCGCACGGCACCGCCGAGGCGGCGCGCGACCTCCCCCCTTACGCTTTGTTCGCCCTGCACGATCTGGTCAGGCTGGGGGCGGCCGACCTCGTCTCCGATCGGCTCGACCGGTTGGCCGGCCGGATCGACGGCGCGCTGGCGCCGGTGTTCGCCCGCCACGCCCGGGCCATGCGTGATCCCGGGAAACCCGTCGTACGGGAGCTGGACGCGGTCTCGGAGGCGTTCGAGCAGCTGGGCCTGCTGCTGCACGCGGCGGAGGCGTCCGCCCAGGCGGCGCGCGGATACCGGCTCTTGGGCCTGGTCAGGGCCGAACGCGTCGCCGAGACCCGGGCCTGGGCGCTCGCGGGGCGTTGCGACGGCGCCCGCACTCCCGCGCTGGCCGGTCTGGCCGTCCCCGAGCTGACCGCCAGGCAGCGGGAGATCGCCCATCTGGCCGCGTCCGGTCTGAGCAACCGGGACATCGCCGAACGGCTCACGCTCTCCATCCGGACCGTGGCCAACACCCTGGTCCACGTCTATGAGCGGATCGGCGTCAACCGGCGCGATGAGCTGGGCGCGATCCTCCGGGTCGTGGACCGCGGGAGCGGCCCGGATCCGTCGCCGACGCGCGGCCCGGTTCCCCGTCATCCGGGAGCGCCGTCCTGAAAACGGCGGGAACGGCATCGGCCTGAAACGGCGGGGACGCCCGGCGGCCGCTGCCGCCGGGCGTCCCCGTACTACTACTGCTGGTGTTCTACTGCGTGCCGCCCCCGACTGTGACCGCCACGGTGGCCGCCGCCGCGGGCGTGCGGGTCACGTCCTCGGCCGTCGCGGTCAGCGTGTGCGGCCCCTCGGCCAGCGCGACGGTCGAGGAGCAGGTCCACGTGCCGTCGTCCGACGCGGTGGCCGTGCAGACCGGTGCGCCTTCGGCGGTCACGGTCACCTTCGCGTCCGGCTCGCTCGTGCCCGAGACGGCCGGACCGGAGGTCACGGTGGCGCCCGGCTCCGGAGAGGTGATCGTCACCGGCGGGGCGAAGCGGGTGACGTTGGCCACCCCGTTGCCGCTGATCTTCACGACGACGCTGTGCACCGTCACCTGACCGCCGCCGTTGCGGAGCCGGAAGTCCGCGGCGGAGTGCTGCTTGCCGCCGAAGTAGGCGTCGGACGCGCTCACCGTCGCCGTCTTCCAGGTGTTGGTCCCGGTCAGCGGGATGCTCGACGTCGACTTGTACGGGTCGGAGCTGCCGTTGTCGTAGTGCACCGCGAACGAGCCGGTGCCCTGGTCGTAGTAGGAGACGGTGAACGTCGCCGAGTAGAACCCGGCGTGGGCGATCGTGTCGTCGATGTCGAAGTAGATGTTGCTCTGGGTGCTGGTGCGCGCGGTCAGGCCGTCGATCACCGAGGCGGTCGTCGGCCCGTCGAAGCCGCCCGAGGGCCGCTCGTCCTCGCTCATGCCGTACGCGTAGTTGGTCGGGCCGACGACCGAGCCGACCACGGCGGTGCCGGGCGGGAGGTCGGAGGCCTCGAAGGCGACGGCCGCCGAGGAGTCGCCGGCGAGCCCGGTGGTGTCGGCGACCGTCGCGGTGATGGTGTGCCGGGTCGCCGTCAGCCCGCCGCCCGGAGCGCAGCTCCACGCGCCGTTGCCGTCGGCCGTGCCGGTGCACAGCACGGTCTGCCCCTCGCGGACGGTCACGACGCCGTTCGGGATCGTCGTGCCCGCGATGGACGACGCGAGCTTGACCGTCTCACCGCCGCGCGGGGTGGTGATCGCCGGCGCGGGCGGGTACACGCGCCTGTTCGGCACCCACGGCCCGGTGACGGTCACTCCCGTGCTGTGCACGGTGATCGGGTGGTCGGCGTGCAGTCGCAGGTCTGCGCCCGAGTTCTGCAGGCCGCCGAAGTAGGCGCCGGTGAAGGGCACCTCGGCGGTCTTCCAGGTCCCGCTGCCGGTCAGCGTGATGACGCCGGCGGCGTGGTAGCGGTCCTTGGCCCCCGCGTCCACCTGCACGGAGATGTCTCCGGTGCCCTCGTCGACGTAGGAAACCGTCACCTTGCCGTTGTACGCGCCGGTCGCGGCCACGTCGTCGCCGACGTCGAAGTACATGTCGCTGCCGTCGCTCCCCGTTCCCGTGGTGCGGGCCGTCAGGCCGCTCACCACGCCGGCCGTCGTGGTGGCGCCGGCCGAGCCGCTGTAGTCGACCTGGGTCAGGCCGTACGCGCGGTTGGTCGAACCGAGGACGGTGCCGACCGTGGCGGTGCCGGACTGGGCGGTCGCGTCGAGGCCGAGCTGCACCTTGCCCAGGTGCTTCGCCGCGGTCGCCGCAGTGCCGGTGACCTGCGCGTACGGAAGGTCGGTGGTGGGCGCGGAGACCTGCTGCACGAGGTACGACTTGCCCGACTTAACCGGGACGTTCAGGATGTCCTGGCTGCCGGACGCCACCACCTTGCGGCCGTTCTTGCCGTCGACGACCTCGACCTGCTGCCCCGGCCACGGGTTCTTGACCCGCAGCGTGCCGGTGGCCCCGGCCTCGATCGCGGCGGTGACGAGGCGGCCGCCCTGCACCTGGACGTCGACCTTGCCCTTGTCCCGGATGTAGACGCTGCCGCTGACGTCCCAGTCGGACGGCCACGCGGGCGCGAAGCGGATGATGCCGTCGTAGTCCTGCGCGAGCGCCTCGTTGACCGCGGTCGCGACGCCGGACTCCTGCTCGATGTAGGGCTGGTATCCGACGGAGTTGCCGAGGTCGGCGAACCCGTTCGGGTACACCTGGTGCCCCTCGGTGATCGAGATCAGGTTGTCGCGCACCTCGGCGGGGTTTTGCAGCCGCGCCGCGTGGATCGCGTCCATCGTCCAGTCGTTGCCGCCCTTGTTGGGCCGGTGGGCGTAGCTGCGCTGCTCGAGAGCGAACATGCCGGCGTCCTGGTCGCTCACCGTGTTCCACGGCCAGAGCGGCTCAAGCTCGATGTTCTCGCCGTTCCTGCGCGCCGCGGCGGGCTCGTAGGAGATGGCGATCATGTCGGTGCCGGTCGCGTCGGCGGCCTGCGTCTCGGCCGCGGTGTAGTGCGGGTTCAGCAGCTGCGTACGGGTGGCCTGGTCGGTCCGCGGGTACGGCGGGATCTGCGTCAGGGCCTTCCTGACCTGCTGGACCAGGCCGGCGTCGGCCTTCCTGTCGGTGCCGAGCTCCTTCGCGGCCTGCTCGATGATCGGGAAGAGTGTGAGGTCCGCGGCGATGTCGGTGGTCGGGTCGTTCACCGACCACTGGGTCTCGTGCGCGTTCGCGTTGGCGTGCAGCAGGCCGTCCTCGCCCACCTTCTGGTACGCCAGCAGGAACACGGCGGTGGACTTGATGAACGGCCAGTACTTCTTCAGCATCTTGCGGTCACCGGTGGCCTGGTACTGCTGCCACATGTACATGGCGACCTCGGGACCGCTGCTGATGTTCAGCGCGTTCCAGTTGGGCGCGCTCGCCTGGCTGCAGCTGCCGTTGCCGTTGATCTCGATGCCGTTGCCGTTGAAGCGCATGGTCTCCGACACGCAGGCGCCGGGCAGTCCGCCCATCGCGAGCTTGGTCCAGGCCTCGATGTCGGCCAGGTCGTCGGAGTACATGTCGAAGATCGGCGTGTTCAGGTCGTAGTTGCCCGAGCTCATGTTCGCCGCGATCTGCGTGCGCAGGTTCCACAGCCAGTACGCCGACGGCGTCCAGGTCTGGGTGTCCTTGTTCCAGGCGAACATGTCCGCCTCGCCCGCCTGGCTGCCGGGGTAGATGCCCTCCTTCATGGAGGCCGCTTCCTCGTAGAGGTAGAGCGTGCGCAGGTTCTCGATGTAGGCGGCCCTGCCGTCCGCCGAGTCCATCCTGACCAGGCCGGTGTGCGACCAGAAGCGGTCCCACCAGCGGTCCTGGGCGCGCATCAGCTTCTCCACGCGCGCGGTCGCGTCCTTGCCGATCACCTTGGACGCGGTCTCGGCGGCGTCGCCACCGGTCCACGCGGGGGACGCCACGACGACGCGGAACGTGCCGTCGGCGTGCGGCTTGAATGCGACCTTCACCTGCGTGGGGCTCGCGACGGTGGTCGTCACGTCCCGGCCGCCGGCGGTGATGGCGGCCAGCGTGCCGAACGTCTTGCCGCTGCCGATCGAGGGGGCTCCGTCCACCCAGGTCTCGGCGAGGGTGCCGATCGTGCCGGACACCGCGGCGGCGGGCTTGCGGCCCTGCCACAGGTTGATCGTGGCCGTCTGGGCGATGTCGGGGTCGGCGCCGGAGACCTCGACGATCAGCTCGTCCTTCTCCGCCGCCACCCACGCCTTCAACGACATGCCGCCGCCGGACTCCCGCAGCACACCGTCAGTCAGATCGAGCCGCCCGCTGAAGTCGGCGGCATGCGTGATCGCGGACAGGCCCGGAATGTTGAGCTGACCGGGCGACTTGCGGTCCGGCATGGTGTCCGACCGGTTGAGCTGCGCGGTGAAGCCGCCCGCCGCCCACGCCGACACGCCCAGCGACCCGTTGCCGAGCGGCATGGACGCGACGGGGTCCACGTTCGGCGACCCGAGCACGATGTCGGAGCGGCTGACGACTCCGGCCGGATCGAGCTGGAACGCTCCGTCCAGCCAAGCCGTCGTCGCCGCCGCCGCGGCCTCGGCCGTGCCGAAGTCGACGACGACGAGCCCGGCCAGCGCGGCGAGCAGCGCCGACCAGAGCGAGAGGATGCTCCGGAGTGGGACCCGGCGACGGGGGGTGATCTGCACAGTGCCCTCCAGGGCTGACGCGCGATGGAGCAGTGATCCGATGAATGCGTCACATCCCGGGCATGGTTCACCGTAATCATGGCTTCGCAGCCCGTGATGATCTGACTAACATCGGATGAATCTCGTTCTAATCCATTCGCCGAGCCGATGTAAAGACCTGCGACACACAAACGTTTCACTGAGGGAATCCAGCCGTCACACCGGCGAAGCGCCCGCCGCGGTCGCGCCGAGCGACCGCGGCGGGCGCTTCGCCGGCGCATCGGACGAGGTGGGCGGGGTCGTCCGGTCAGACGAGATGGCCGTCCGCGGCCAGGACCGGCGCGTCCACCGGGACGGTCCCCGGATACTTGATCCCGGCCCCGGTGTTCAGCACTACCACCTGCTCGTCCTGATCGATCCAGCCCGACCGGCGCAGCTTTCGGGCCGCCGCGAAGGCCGCCGCCCCCTCCGGGCAGACGAACGCTCCTTCCGCCGCCGCGACCTCACGCAACTCCGCGAGCAACTCGCCGTCGGTGACCGTGACCGCGGTCCCCGACGTCTCGGCCAGCGCGTCCAGGATGAGGAAGTCGCCGAGCGGCTTGGGCACGTTGATGCCGAACGCCACAGTCTGGGCGCCCTCCCAGTAGCGGCTCTCCCGCTCCCCCTGCTCGAACGCCCGGACGATCGGCGCGCACCCCTCGGCCTGGACGGCGACCAGCCGGGGCGGCGGGCCCGATATCCACCCCAGCTCCCGCAGCTCGCGCAGAGCCTTGTGAATGCCGATCAGGCCCACTCCGCCGCCCGTCGGGTAGAGGATCACGTCGGGCGTCCGCCAGCCGAGCTGCTCGGCGATCTCGAGCATCATGGTCTTCTTGCCCTCGATCCGATAGGGCTCCTTGAGCGTCGAGGCGTCGAAGACCCTGCCCTCCGCGGCCGCCACCACCTCGCCGACGATCCGCCCGGCATCACTGATCAAGCCGTCCACCAGGTGCAGGTCCGCCCCCGAGGCCACGCACTCCCGCCGGGTGATCTCCGGCGCGTCCACGGGCATGACGATGGTGGTCGCCAGTCCCGCCCTGGCGCCGTAGAGGGCCCAGGCGGCGCCGGCGTTGCCGTTGGTCGGCATGGCGAGCCGCTCGACCCCCAGCTCGGCCGCCCGCGACACCCCGACCGCCGCGCCGCGGGCCTTGAACGACCCGGTGGGGATCAGCCCCTCGTCCTTCATCAGCAGCCGCGGCAGGCCGATCCGCTCGCCGTACCGCGCCATCGGCGCCAACGGCGTCATCCCCTCGCCGAGGGTGGTCACCGCCTGCGGGCTCCTGACGGGGAGCAGTTCGTGGTAGCGCCACAGGTCGGGGGAACGGCGGGCGAAATCGTCCGGGGACACCGAGGCGCGGACGGCCGCCAGGTCGTACCGGGCGAGCAGCGGCGACCCGCATGCGGTGCACAGGTTCTGCGGGCGCTCGCTTTCGTGCTCGGTACCGCACCGGCCGCATTCAAGGTGAGACAAGTGGCTGAACACCGCTAACTACTCCTTTACACCTGTTTGTAGACGAAAATACCCATACTTCCCCTTGTCGCTCCGGCCGGGCCGTGCCGAGGCCCGCCCGCCGGAGCCGGACGCCCGCCCATCAAGGCGATCCAGCGTCCGCGATCAACACTGTTTCCTAGCCGAAATCAGCCTGATATAGGAGTAAATGGACATTACAAATATCTTGCTCCCGGCCGCGTACACGCGGTCAAGTAACCGAAGTAGGGAGCGAGATGCTCAAGCGAACGCGGTGGGCGCTACTGGCGCTCACCGTCACGGCCACGGTGCTGAACTCCGTGCCAGGCCACCCGGCGGCGGCACACCCCGCCGCCGGAGCCCCCGACGGCGGGAAGACGTACACCGTCACCCTCCTGACGGGTGACGAGGTGACCGTCGTGACCACCGGCTCCGGCTGTCCCAAGGTCACCGTCCGGCCAGCCGACCCGAGCGAGGTGGTCAGGAAGAGCTGCGGCCCCGACGGGCACGCCCGGGTCGTCCCCGCGCGCGTCGCGGCACAGGTCGGCTCGGTCCTCGACCCGGCGCTCTTCGACGTCACCGCGCTGATCCACGACGGATACGACGACGCCAGGACCGCGGAGCTTCCGGTGATCGTGCGGCCCGCGGCGAACGCGCGCGTCGCGGCTCTCGGCGGCGTACGGCCCCTGCCGAGCATCGGCGCGGTGGCCGGGCACATCCCCAAGAAGGGCGGGGCCACCGCCAAACTGGCCGGAAGCCCCCTCCTCGCGGGCGCCGCGAAGGTCTGGCTCGACCGCAAGGTCGCGGCCACCACGCTCGGCACCACCACGCTCGGCACCACCACGCTCGGCACCGCCAAGCTCGACCGCAATCTGAGCCAGGTCGCAGCGCCGCAGGCCTGGAACTCCGGCTACACCGGCAAGGGCACGCGCGTCGCCGTCCTCGACACCGGCGCCGACTTCACCCACCCGGACCTGGCCGGCCGGGTCGTCGACCGGGCCGACTTCACCGTCGACGGCGGCGACGCCGTGGACCACAAGGGTCACGGCACCCACGTCGCGGCGACCATCGCCGGCTCCGGAGCCGCCTCGCACGGCGAGCGCCGCGGCGTCGCGCCGGACGCCCGCCTGCTCGTCGGCAAGGTCCTCGACGACGACGGATTCGGCACGGACTCGCAGATCATCGCCGGCATGGAGTGGGCCGCCTCCCGGGCCGACGTGGTCAACATGAGCCTCGGCGGCACGGATCCGAGCGACGGAACCGACCCGCTCTCCCTCGCCGTCGACGCGCTGACCGAGCAGACCGGCGCACTCTTCGTCATCGCGGCCGGCAACACCGGCGGCGCGGTGAGCTCACCCGGCGCGGCCGCGGGCGCGTTGACCGTCGGCGCCGTCGACGGCGCCGACCGGCTGGCGGACTTCTCCAGCCGCGGCCCGCTGATGAACACGCGGGCGGCCAAGCCGGAACTCGTCGCCCCTGGCGTCGACGTCGTCGCGGCCCGCGCGGCCGGCACGACGCTCGGCCCGCCCGTCGACGCCCACTACGTCTCCTCCTCCGGCACCTCGATGGCCACCCCGCACGTCGCGGGCGCCGCGGCCCTCCTCGCCCAGCGGCACCCCGATTGGAAGGCGGACCGGCTCAAGGCCGCGCTCGTCGGCGCCGCCGACCCGCTGCCCGCCGCGGACCCGTACGCCGTCGGATCGGGCCGGCTCAACGCGGCCCGGGCGCTGTCCGGTCCGGTCAGCGACCAGCCGGTGGTCGCCCTCGGCACGTTCCGCCATCCCCAGGCGGGAACCGCCGAGACGGAGCTCGGCTGGACCGGCGACCCGGGCCCGGAGTCCGTCACCCTCGACCTCGGCGTCACCGTCTCCGACCACGCCGGCAGGTCCGGACCGCGCGGCGCCGCGTCGTTGTCCACGAACCGGGTGCGGCTGAGCCGCGGCGTGCCCGGCGGCGCGACCCTGCGGATCGACCGCTCGGCGTTCGCGGGCGCGCCCGGCCTGTACACCGCCACCGTCACCGCCCGCACCTCCGGCGGGAAGCTCGTGGCGAGCACCCCGGTGACCTTCTACGTCGAGCCGCCCAGCTACGACCTGACCGTCAACACGGTCGACATGCCGGACATGTCGCCCACGTCATCGGACTGGGTCAACGTGCTGGTGACCAACCTCGACGACCCGATCGTCTACGGCGGCGGCGCGTTCCTCTCCCCCGGCGAGACCGCCACGCTGCGGGTCCCGGCCGGCCGGTACGCCGTGACCGGCGCCTATTCCGCGTACGACCCCGAGACCAGCGAGCAGTGGGGGACCTTCGTCGGCGACACCGACGTCACCATCGCCGCCGACCGGACCATGACGCTGGATCCCGCGCAGGCGAAGCGGGTGACGGCGTCGGTCGACGGCGTCACCACCAGGACCACCAGCGCCGACTTCACCTACCTGCAGACCTCGCGTAACGGCCTGACCTGGTTCGACGTCGTCTCCGGCTGGGGCGAGAAGGCGACTCTTTCCGTGGGATCGCTTCTGCGTCCCGGGATCGGGAGCATCCGCGCCTACACGGCGTTCAGCCTGGAGTCGCCGGAGAACACCGCCGCCCCGTACCACTACGACCTGATCCGGCAGTTCGGCGACGGCGTCCCGGCCGATCCCGCGTACCGGGTGAGCAGGGCCGAGCAGGCCAGGCTCGCGCGGATCGACCAGCGGTTCAGCCAGATGGACTCGCCTGGGATGGTCACCTCGCTGCGGCGCTACGGTTACACCCCCGACGGGTGGTACCTGACCCAGAACCGCACCTACGACCTGCCGGTGGCGCGCACCGACTACGTCTCCCCCGGGTTCCTGTGGCAGGACGAGGGGATCTACGGCGGCCTCCTCGCCCAGGAGGGCGCGCGCAGTTACCCGCCCGGCAGCCGGCAGGCCAAGGTCTGGGCGCGGCAGCCGCTGCACTCCGACTGGTACGACGACCCGGCCGGCGCCGAATTCGGCTGCGCCTCGCCCCCTTCACGGACGCGTGGCAACCTGCACGTGGATCTGGTCATGCTCACCGACCGGCACCAGCGGGCCGACTGTCTCGCGGGCGGCACCATCGGCGTCACCCGCAAGCTGTCGCTCTACCGGGACGGCAAGCTCGCCGGCGAACAGGCCGCCTCGCGCGCCAACTTCACCGTGCCGGAGAAGGCGGCGGACTACCGGCTGACCCTGGACGTCGAGACCGGTCTCGTACTGCCGATCTCGACCCGGGTCACCACCTCGTGGACGTTCCGGTCGGCCGGCCCGAGCGGCACGGGAAGCATCCCGCTGCCGCTGCTGTCGGTCGGCTACGCGTTGCCGCTGGACGCCGCGAACCACCCGGCGGGCGGGCAGGCGGCGTTCGACGTCCGGCAGGCGGCGGGCGTGCCGGCCCAGCGGATCACCTCCTTCCAGGTGTGGAGCTCGACCGACGACGGAGCCACCTGGCGCCCGGCCCGAGTAAACGCCGACGGAGCCGGCTACCGGGCCGATCTGCCGGCGGCCGCGGCCGGGCAGGCGGTCTCTCTGCGGGTGAAGGCCGCCGCCGGCGGTGGCAGCGGCATCGATCAGACGATCATCCGGGCCTACCACGCCGGCTGACGTCCACCGCGATGGCGCGGTCCGAGGCCGGGCCGCGCCATCCCGCCGGAACCGGTCTCCTCGGAACCGGCCCTCAGCACCGCGGTGACGTCTCGCCCCCCGTCTGGGGGGTCAGGAAATTCAGTGGTCGGAGGACCGGCAGGATCGCCAGACTCTGGTCTCGTGACCGATGAGCAGAGCGGCGGGCGGGCCACCGTGAGGTTGTGGCACCCGGTGGGGCCGGCGGAGTTGTCGTCACTCCGTGCGTCGGGGTGGCGGGCCTGGCCGCCTCGGCTGCCCGATCAGCCGATCTTCTCCCCGGTGCTGAACGAGGCACATGCGACGAAGACCGCTCGTGACCAGAACGTGCCGGAGTCCGGAGCCGGTTTTGTCACGCGTTTCGAGCTCGATGCGGACTTCGCCCGCCGCTATCGGGTGCGGCAGGCGGACGGGCGGACCGTCGTGGAGTTGCGGGTCCCGGCAGAGGAGCTGGCGGAGTTCAACGCTCATCTGGCTGGGAGGATCCACGTGGTCCGCGAGTTCCACGCTCCCGGCCACGGCCGGCTGGCGACGCGGGTCGCCGCGGCCGCCGACGGCAGAGGACCGGCGGACGAGGTTCTGGCGATGTTGTCGGTCGCCGGGGCGCAGACCTGGATCGGGCTCGACCGGGCGCTGCGCACGCCCGCGGTCATGTACGGCGGAGATGCGACGAACACGTGGCTTCGGGGGGTCAAGCGGCTGTCGTCACTCGTGGCGGGATGTTCCTGGGACGGGCGCCGAAGGGAGTCGGCGGTCGCGGGCCTGGCCATGTGTGCCGACGGGTTGCCGCTGCCCGTCCTTGTGCTGCGGACCGCCGACTGGGCGCCTCAGGTACGTGAGCGCGCACGCAGGTCGTTGACCGCCGCGTTGACGTCGGCGGACACTTCGGCGTTGCTGACGGCGGCGGGCGTCGCCGTGGCGATCGGATCGTGGGCGCGTGGTGACCATGCCGTGGAGGCCGTCACGGAAGCACTGCGTACGGCCTCAGACGACGTGCTGGCGTCGGCCCGCAGGCACCGGGACACAGGGGTGCGGCGTCTGGCATACCGATTGTGGCTGGAGTCGGGCCGTTCCCGGCACGAGGAGGTCACGCGCGCCGCCCTGAGCGAACAAGACGGGGTGTGCCGGCTCCTGTGCGCGGACTGGCTCGTCGCCCACGCCGTCCGAGACCGGCGCGTCGACGTGCTGGAAGGGTTGCTGAGAGAGGGAAGCGCGAAGGTCGGGATCGAGGCGCTCACCGCACTGGTGCAGCTCGGTCACCCTGAAAACGGTGTCGCTCATCTTGCGGATCGATCGGCGATGATGCGCGCCACCGCCCAGTGGGCGGTCCGGCGCGCGGACCTCAGCCCTGCCGCGATCTACCGGGACGCCCTGGCCGCGGAGTCGCCGGTGGGCCCCGCTCGCGCGTTGGTGGCCGGCCTCGGCGAATGTGGCACGCGTCAGGATGTCGAGGTGATCCTGCCTTTCCTGGAGCACCCGAGTTCCAGGGTGCGGGCGGAAGCCGTACGCGCCGTCCGCCGCCTGGGTGGGCCCCTCACCCGGATCACCGGAATGCTCGCCGATCCTGCCCCGGTGGTCGTCCGTGCGGTCAAGCAGGCACTGCGCGGCGCACCTGACGTGGTGCCGGCCGCACGGCTGTGGGAACTGCTGGCCGCCGGTTCACCGCCGCATGTTCGGCTGGGGGCCTATGAGCAACTTCTGGCGACAGACACCTGGACCCGCCTGCACGTCGACCTTCACCTCCTGGCCGGCCGTGACGAGGAACTCGGCCGCCGAGCACACGCCGATCTGATCGACTGGACACGCCGCGGCGCCGTGACCGCCTACCGCACGCCGACCGAGGAGACGGCGCTGCGACTCGCCCGGCTGATCGACGCGACCGAGCCGCTGATCGGCTCCCAGCAGGCCCGTCAGCTGCGCTGGATCCTCGGCATCGGCTGATCGCGCCCGTCCGTCTGGAGATCCGTTGTACGACGCGTTCATGTGCTGACCCACTACGGTTCGTCAGACAGCGCAGTGCCGGACGCTCCGGCGGGCTACGGTCTGCTTGACCACTGCGGAGCAAAGGTGACCTGATGGCCGATGTCGTTGCCCAGCCCATGTCAGCAGAGGGGACCGTGCCCGGCCCGAAACCGCTCCTCGACGGCAGGCGTCCGCTCCCGGCACATGTGGCGGTCTACGCTTTCGTCGCGGTGCCGCTGCTGGCGGTCGTGGTGGCCGTGCCGGTCGCCTGGGGATGGGGACTCGGCTGGGTCGACGTCATCCTCGCCGCGTTCTTCTACACGGTGACGTGCCTCGGCGTGACGGTCGGCTTCCACCGCTACTTCACCCATGGCGCCTTCAAGGCCCCCCGCGGCGTCCGGGTCGCGCTGGCAGTGGTCGGCAGCATGGCGGTGCAGGGCCCGATCCTGCACTGGGTCGCCGACCACCGCCGCCACCACGCCTTCTCCGACAAGGAGGGCGACCCGCACTCACCATGGCTGTTCGGCACCTCCCCGGCAGCGTTGGCGCGCGGCTTCTGGCACGCCCACCTGGGCTGGGTGCTCGACCGTGACCTGACCAACCAGCGGCGGTTCATCCCCGACCTGCTGGACGACCGGGACATCCGCCTGGTCCACCGGCTGTTCGGCCCGT
Organism: Planotetraspora kaengkrachanensis; assembly: GCF_016862895.1. Taxonomy (GTDB): domain Bacteria; phylum Actinomycetota; class Actinomycetes; order Streptosporangiales; family Streptosporangiaceae; genus Planotetraspora; species Planotetraspora kaengkrachanensis. The sequence goes on from NZ_BONV01000009.1 coordinate 61,905, forward strand.
TGACCGCCGCCACGATGATCCTTCCGGCCGTCCTCGGCGGCCTGCTCACCTGGACGTGGTGGGGGGCGGTGACCGCCTTCTTCTGGGCCGGTCTGGTCAGAATCGCCTTGCTCCACCACGTCACCTGGTCGGTCAACTCGATCTGCCACATGATCGGCGACCGGCCGTTCACGACGCGGGACAAGTCGGCGAACTTCTGGCCGCTGGCGATCCTGAGCATGGGCGAGTCGTGGCACAACCTGCACCACGCCGACCCGACGTGTGCCCGGCACGGTGTGCGGCCCGGCCAGATCGACGTTTCGGCCCGGCTCATCTGGGTCCTGGAGAAGCTCGGCCTCGTCCACGACGTGCGGTGGCCGACGCCGGCTCGGCTGGCCCGCCTCTCACGCGTGGAGCACGCGCGAGACGCATGATTTCGGAGCGGCTTCGCTCCTCAGTCGTCGTAGTCGGCGCGCGGCTGAACGATCCCGGGGCCGCCGGCGTGCGGTGTGGGCACGTGGTCCTCCGGAGGAGTAGGCAGGGCTGCGACGCAGGCCGGTGAGGCGGCCTCGTCCTCCATGGACGCACGGTAGCGCGATCATCCGCTTCCCGATCAAGGTATGGCCTCGCGGAGGGACGGGACCCGGTGCCCTCGATCTCCATGAGCCGCTCCTATCCTGCTCGGGCAGATCTACTCGGGCAGGTGTGCTCGGGCAGGCCGTCGAAAGGGGAGCCGCACTCATGGAACACACGCGTCTGGGAACCTCCGGTCTCGAGGTCTCGAAGGTGGTGCTGGGGTGCATGAGCTTCGGCGATCCGAATCGCGGCACCCATGCCTGGTCGCTCGACCTCGATCAGGCCAGGCCGTTCATCCGCCAGGCGATCGAGGCGGGAATCACCACCTTCGACACCGCCAACGTCTATTCGGCCGGGACCAGCGAGGAGATCACCGGGAGGCTCCTCGGCGAGTTCGCCAGGCGTGACGAGGTGGTCATCGCCACGAAGGTCCACGGCCGGATGGGTCCCGGGCCGAAGGGCGGCGGCCTGTCCCGGGCCGCGATCCTCACCCAGGTCGACGAGAGCCTGCGGCGGCTGAACACGGACTACATCGACCTCTACCAGATCCACCGCCGCGACCCGGCCGTGCCGATCGAGGAGACGATGGAGGCGCTCCACGATCTCGTCCGGGCGGGAAAGGTCCGCTACATCGGCGCCTCGTCCATGTGGGCCTGGCAGTTCGCCCAGGCGCAGTACACCGCCGACCTCAACGGCTGGACCCGCTTCGTGTCGATGCAGGACCAGTACAACCTGATCATGCGGGAGGAGGAGCGGGAGATGCTTCCGTTCTGCCTCGACCAGGGCGTCGGGGTGCTGCCGTGGAGCCCGCTGGCGCGCGGGCGCCTCACCCGCGACTGGGACGCCACGACCCGGCGGAGCGAGAACGACGCGTTCGGCGGCAGGCTCTACCGTCAGGCGGAGGAGTCCGACCGGAGGATCGCCGAGACGGTCGGCGCCATCGCCGGGGAGCGGGGGGTTCCCCGCGCCCAGGTCGCCCTCGCCTGGCTGCACCACCAGCCGGCGGTCACCGCGCCGATCGTCGGCGTGACGAAGATCGAGCACCTGACCGACGCGATCGCCTCGGTCGACCTTCGGCTCGACGCCGGCGAACTCGAGCGGCTCGAGGAGCACTACGTCCCCCACGCGCCCGAGGGCTTCTGACAGTCCGGGACGACGGGTGCGGGCCCGACCTCACCCGAGCCTGCGCACTGCCGGTACGACGAGCACGGCCAGGCCGGTGGTGATCTGCCAGATCGCCCCGAATCCCAGCACGGCCGTGGTCCCGGCCAGGGCGGCCACCGGTCCGGCCAGGGCCAGGCCGAGCGGCCCGAGGGCGAACGCCCCCACGGTGGTGAGGGAGGTGATCCGGGCCATGACCTCGGCCGGCAGGTGCCGCTGGTTGGTGGTCGCGTAGAGCATCCCGCAGACCGCCGAGCCGATCCCGGCCACGAACGCGGCCCCGGACACCGGCAGCACCGGGAGGCCCGCGGCGATGGCGCCCGAGGGCAGGGCCCAGCCCGCCGTGGCGACCGTCGCGACGACGAGGGGCCGGCGCGGGGTGCGGCGGCCCAGCGATCCCAGGCCGCCCACGACCGCGCCCGAGCCGTAGAACGCCATGATCACCCCCCAGTCGCGGGCACCGCCGAGACGCTCGTGCGCCACGACCGGTCCGAGCACGAGGAAGGGCGCCCATACGAGCAGGTTGAACAGCGTGAACTGCAACGTCGTCACCCACAGCCAGGTCCTCGACCGAAACTGCGCCCAGCCTTCGAGCAAGGACGCCGCCCCTCCCCCGGTGCCCGCCGCCCGCGAGGGCCGCTCCTGGACGCGCAGGGCGAGGAGGGCGACGGCGCTGACCACATACGTGAGCGCGTCGACCGCGACGACCACGCCGGAGCCGGCCGTCGCCACGGCGAGCCCGGCGAGCGCCGGCCCCGCGACGGACGCCAGCGACCCGGCCATGCCGGCCAGCGCGTTGGCGTCACGCAGCTTGCCTTCGTACGGCTCGCCCGAGGCCGCGATCTCCGGGATGAGCGCACCGCGCGCGGGGGCGTAGAACGACTCGCCCGCTCCCCACATCGCGAGCAGCACCACGAACGTCCAGACCGCGGGCCGTCCCGTCAGCAGCGACACGGCCAGCACGGCCTGCACGGCGCAGCGCAGCACGTCGGCGGCGACCATGACCCGGCGGGGCCCGAACCGGTCGGCGACCGCGCCGCCCACGAGCATCAGGACCACCATGGGGACGATCCGCGCCGCCATCACGTAGCCGAGGTCGGCCTCGGTCCCTCCTCCGTCGAGGACGGCGAAGGTCACCGCGACCGTCGCCATCGACGATCCCAGCAACGACGCCGACTCCCCGATGAAGAACAGCCTCAGGTCGTGATGTGCCAGTGCGGCCAGCCGTCGTGTCCTCGCCATGCCTCCTCACCCTGCGGGGTCACGGGCGGTCCTTCAAGATTTCGGCTCAACAAGGTTGAGTCCCTTTACTGCATAGCGACGAGAGTGGCCGGACAGCCGCTGGGAGCTGCCGGGTTAGACTCCACATGCGCACCTGCGATCCGGTCATTTACTGCGGAAGGGGCAATGGATGACGTCGCCCCCGGCTCCCGTCGAATACGCGGTGGCGGTCGAGCACTACCTCGCCGCGCTGCGCCTGAGTGCGGCGTCCCGCCGCGTCTATCGGATCGCCCTGGCCACGTGGGCGTGGGCGCTCGTCGCGCGGACGCCGCCGGACGGGAGGGCACGCCGGGGCGCCGCCGCGCCGATCGTGCCGATGGCCCTGCTCGACGCCTCCGGCGCCGCGGGGCGGCTGGAAGACGCCCTCGCACGGCGGGCCGCCACGGCCGACCCGCGCACCGTCAGCAGGGAGTTGTCCATCCTGCGCGGGGCGATCTCCTGGTGGCGGATGCGGGGCTGGATCGACGCGGATCCACTGGACGGGCTGCGCCCGCCCGCAACGCCGTCGTCCGCGCCCTCCACGCTGACGCCGGCGCAGGTGACGGAGATCTTCGCCCTCCCGGCCCCGCTCCGCGAGCAGACCTGCTGGCGCCTGCTGTACGAGACGACGGCCCCCATCGAGCGCGTGCTCGCGCTGAACGCCGACGACCTCGACCTGATCAGACGACGGGTGCGCGGAGAGCCGGGCATCCGCTGGCGAGCCGGTTCGAGCCGCCTGCTCCCCCTGCTGCTGGCCGGCCGTACGGCGGGGCCGGTGTTCCTGACGAGCAGGCAGGCGGCGGCGGGCACGGCGGCCCGCGACCGCTGCCCGGTCACCGGGCGGGGGCGGCTGTCCTACCGCCAGGCGGCCGAGCTCTTCGCCGCGGCCACCAGGCATCTCGACCCGGCGGGACGTGGCTGGACCCTTCGGCGGCTCAGGGCCGCCGGCGCGTCGGCGTAGCCGGACGTTCAGGTCCGCCCGGGAGCGGCCCGCCGCCGCGGCCCGGGAAGCTCGAACAACCACCTCGCGCGTGCCGCCAGGAGGCCGCGGTGGATCGCCAGGCTCAGGCCGATCACCACGGTGGTCAGCAGGATCGGGTATCCCGCGACCGCGAGCGCCTGGCCGTCCCCGCCCAGCCCGGACATCGGGCCGACGAGGAACCGGTGCAGCAGGGCGAGCAGCGGCATGTGGATGACGTAGATCGGCAGCGTCCGGCGGCCGAGGGCGGCGAGCGCGTCGCCCACGGCACGCCACCGGCTCACCCGGGCGGCGGCGGTGACGCCGAAGGCCACCGCCGCGACGGACACCGCCGGCCACACCCCCACCCAGCGCTGGGCGCCGGCCACGGCCATGGCCGTCAGCGCCGCGGCGTACACGACGAAGGTCAGGGCGAGACGGCGGTTCGTCGCCGTCGCCGCCCACCGCTCGACGTGGGGCTTGAGGTACAGGCCACCGAGGAAGAACACCAGGTTCTGGTAGAAGCCGCCGCGGTCGCCCGGGGTGGCGAGCACGCCGGCGGCGGTGATGACGGACAGGGCCGCGGCGGCGGCGAGGACCACGGGCCGCGGCACCCGTCGCACGGCCTTGGCGAACGCGAAATAGAGCGCGAGGGCGTACAGGTACCAGAGGTTGGACGGGGTGATGGTGAGCTGCTCCACCAGTTCGGAAACGGAACCGGCGCGGGCGGTGAGGAAGTCCGGGACCGCCGCCAAGATCGCGGTATGGATGAGCAGCCAGACGGCGTACAGGTAGAGGAACTTCGCGATCCTGGACCTGCCCAGCACCCGCCACGGGCGGTTCACCGCGTTCGCGGCGAACACCCCGGAGATCGTGAAGAACAGCGGCATCCGCAGCGGCAGGAGCTGCTCGCCCAGCGTTCCCCACGCACTGGGGACGGGCAGGCCGACATGCCAGCGGATCTGCAGGTAGTCCTTGACGATGACGTGCCACAACACCACGAGGATGATGCACGCGCCCTTGGCGGCGTCCGCCCACTGCGCCCGCTGCCGGGGCGCGGCGGCGCCGGGCGAGGTCCGGGCGTTCCCTGCCTCCTCCACGCCGGGCGACCGGTCCCCGCCGGTCGGTGACCCCGCGAGGGCCGGCGGGCCGCCGGCGTTCCGGGCGGCGGTGCTGCCCTGCGTTCCCATCGATCCTCCAGCGGCTGCTCATCGAGACTGGAGAAGCGTCGCCGCAGGGCGTGGGACGGCACATCGGCCCACGGCGGGGTTCAATTCGGCGCCGACTATGACTTTCGACCGATATGGGATGTTCGCGCGCTGACTACTCTGGTCCCGGTGATGACTCCGCAGGTCCGGCACGGCTGGCGGCGCCTGGGCCAGGTGACCGGGCTCATGGTGATGGCGGTGCTCGGGATCATCGACCTCCGCTTCGGCATGCTCCAGCTGTATGACGACGCCGGCCGTCTGCTGTCCCTGATACGGGTGGGGCTGGCGGTCGTCACCGTGCTGGTCTGGCTGCCCGCGCACCCGCAGGGGTCCCGGCGCCTGCCGACGCTGGCTCTGCTGGTCGCCGCGGCGTCGATCGTCGTCACCGGAGCCACGATGGCCGTCGGGTTCGGCGCGACGGGGGTCTGGGGCTTCGCCGAGACCTGCGGCCTGTTCGCGAGCCTCTACGTGGTGGCACGCCGGGCGGCCCCCAGGCCGGCTGTGGGCGCGGTTCTGGCCCTGGGGCTCGCCCTCATAGTGCTGCCGTCGCGCGGTGTCACCGACGACTCGTACCTCATAGCCGCGCTCCTCCTCTCGCTCGGCGCGGCCGGCGCGACCGCCGGCGGGGCCTACATGCGGTACCTGGACCACGGGCGGGAGCGGGCTCTCGCCGCGGTCCGGGCCGAGCAGCGCGCCGAGTTCGCCAGGGAACTGCACGACTTCATCGCCCACCACGTCACCGGGATCGTGGTCCAGGCGCAGGGCGCGCGGTTCATCGCCGAGCAGGACCCGCGGCGGGTGATCCTCGCCCTGGAGCAGATCGAGCAGGCGGGCGCGGAGACGATGAACTCGATGCGGCGGATGGTGGGCGTGCTCCGCGACCCGGACGCCGCGCCGGACGCGCCGTTGGCGCCGCTGGCCGGACTGGCGGATCTCGACTCGCTGCTGGCGGGCTTCAACGGTTCCGGCGCGCCGGCGGCCCGGCTGCACGTCGACGGAGACCTCAACGTGGTCCCCGTCGAGGTCTCCACCACGGCCTATCGGGTGGTGATGGAGGCGTTGACGAACACCCGCAGGCACGCGGACGGCGCCCGGTCGGTGGACGTGCAGGTCTTCCGCGGCCCGGAGTGGCTCTTCGTCCGGGTGACCGACGACGGCGCCGCCCCGCGCGCGGCCGCGCCTCGTGGGCAACAGCGGTACGGTCTCATCGGCCTGACCGAACGGGTCCGGACGCTCGGCGGCCGGATCTCCGCCGGGCCCGGCGCCGCCGGCGGCTGGGTGGTCGACGCGGCGCTGCCGCTCAATCAGGGGGTGGCGCGGTGATTCGCGTGATAGTCGCCGACGATCAGGCCATGGTCCGGACCGGTTTCGGCATGATCATCGACAGTCAGCCGGACATGGAGATGGTCGGCGAGGCGGCGGACGGCATGGCCGCGGTCGCCCTGGCCAGGCGACTGCGGCCAGACGTGGCGCTGCTGGACATCCGGATGCCCCGGATGGACGGCCTGGAGGCGCTGCGGCTGCTGGCGGGCAAGGGCGTCACCGACCCGATCAAGGTGGTCGTGGTGACCACCTTCGATCTGGACGAATACGTGCACACGGCGCTGAGCACCGGCGCGTGCGGGTTCCTGCTCAAGGACTCCGGGCCGTCGCTGCTCGTGGAGGCGGTCCGGGCCGCGGTGTCCGGCGACGCCCTGATCAGCCCGTCGATCACGGTACGGCTGCTGCGGCACCTCAGTCCCCCCGTCCCGGCGCACAACGACTCGGGCCTGTCGCCCCGCGAGCTCGACGTGGTGAAGCTGGCCGCCCGCGGCCTCACCAACGCCGAGATCGCCGAGCGCCTGTTCATCGCCGTCGGCACCGTCAAGACGCATCTGGGCAGCGTCCACATGAAGCTGGGCACGCGCAACCGGGTGGAGATCGCGGCGTGGGCGTGGGAACACCGCCTGGTCAACGAGCTCTAGGGAGACAGGACCTAGCGCCGACGGTCCTTCAGGGACTTCGGCGGGGTGGTCGGCGAGTCCAGCCAGGCGTCGATGAACGCGGTGAAGTCCTGGCCGGTCTGCTCGTTGACGAAGGCGGTGAAGGAGGCCCGGGTCTGCTGGGTGTTCCTGTGGTCCTGCGCCCAGTCGCGGGCGAGCGCGAAGAACTTCTTGTCGCCGATCACGCTCTGCAACTGACGGAGCATCGCCGCCCCGCAGATGTACACGTTGCTCATGGCGAACTCCGACGGCCTGGGGTGACCGGGCGGGCCGAACTCCTTGCGCAGGGCCGAGTCGGACTGCCGCAACCAGGCGTCCAGGGCGGCGTCCGTCGCGTGAGCCGTCTCCTTCTGATAGACCAGCTGGGCGTACTGCGCCCAGGCCTCGTTGAGCCACAGATCCCGCCAGTCGGCCGGGGTGACGGCGTCGCCGAACCACTGGTGGGCGTACTCGTGCACGACGTCCAGCTCGAACTGGTCCGCACCGTATGAGAACACGGCGGACCCCAGGGTGATCATCTGCTGGGTCTCCATCCCCGATTCGGAGTCCACCATGACGACGCCGCCGCTGGGGAAAGGATAGGGGCCGAACTTCTTCTCCAGCCAGGCCAGGTACTTCGGGGACTGCTTCAGGACGGGGAGGGCGCCCTTGTCGCCCGGCCGGTACCAGTAGGTCAGCGGCAGCCCGTGCGGGCCTTTCCCGGCGGCCTTCTTGTACTTCCCTACGGCGAGCGTCGTCAGGTAGGAGGCCACGGGATCGGTGCTCTGGTAGCGGAAGGTGTCGCCGTCCTGCCCCATGGGGGTGCCGCTCGCGATGCCGGACCAGCCCTTCGGCACCGTCACGGCGATGTCGTAGAGCGCCTCGTCGGACGGCTGGTCGTTCGCCGGATACCAGGTGAAGGCGCCGTACGGCTCCTGCATCGTCCACAGGCCGCCGTCCTTGCCGACGGTGAGCCCGAGCGGCGCGGAGTCGCTGCGCTTGGACGGCATCGGGGTGGTCGTGGGCCTGCCGTGATAGGCCACGACGAGGGTGAACGGACTGTCCGCGGTGACGGGGGTGGCGACGGTGAGCTTCTCCTTGGCCACCTTGCCGGTCGCGGGGGCGCCGTCGACCGTCAGCGAGTCGATGTCGTAGGGCTTGAAGTCGAGGCTGAAGGACGCCGCGTCCTTCGTCGGCCGGACCTGGAGGGTCGCCGTGCCGGTCAGCACACGCGTGGACGGCGACCAGTCGAGCGCCAGGTCGTAGTGGAGCACGTCAAGGGCGTCGGTGCCCCGCTCCGGGTAGATCGGGTCGGCGACGGGCGTCGAGCGTCCGGCCTGCCAGGCCGCGTACGCGTCCCCGGTCGGCGTCGGCGTCGCTGACGCGCTGACAGGTGAGGCGGGTGAGGTGGGGGTAAAAGGTTCGGCCGTGCAGCCGGTCATGAGCAATGCCGGCACGAGAACGGCGTAAAGGAGAGGGCGATTCACGGACGAAACCGTATAGGCCACGGCAAAAAGTCCGATACGCATTAAATACCCAGGCCGGAATGCGGCGGAAAAAGGGCCGCGCCGACGATCACCGCCCGGGGACCTCGAGACGTCCGTCCCGTGGGGCGAATCCTCGCCAGGCGCGGGCGACCGGCGCACCGCCGCGGGAAATGGCCTCTATGCGTTCGCCGCACGCGAGGTGTTTCCATCGTTCAGACCCATCGGTGGAAGTGAGCCTCCTCACGCACTCCCCGCATGGCTATTTATCCCTTTCTGGGGTTAATGTCGGAATTGGACCTACTCGGGGGAACCAACCAAAGGGAGGGATCGATGAGCCTAAACAAGATCTTCCCGACGAACCTCAGCATGTCCGAGGACAGCTGGGGCTGTTGCAGGAGACGTCGGCGCAGGCGCTGGCGTCGCTGGCGTCGTAGGCGCTGGTGGTGGTGACAACATCTGGAGGACCAGAAAGGAGCCGGCGGGTCACCCGTCGGCTCCCCTCCTTCATGGGCTTCTCGGCGGGTGCGGGGACGGACGCCCCCACGGTGGCGCCCATCGTCTCCATCCGGAAGACCTTCCGGCGGTTCTGGCCCTACACCCGGGGCCTGCGCCGGCTGCTCGTCCTCGGCGTCGCCGCCGCGATCCTGGCCACCGCCTGCGAGATCGCGGCGATCCGGCTCTTCGGGCTCATCACGGACGAGGTCCTCAGCACCCACGACCTCACCGCCTTCTGGGCGCCCGCGCTCGCCTGGCTCGGCCTGGCCCTGGTCGCGGCCGTGGCGTCCTTCGTCAGCGCGTACGGCGCGGCCGTGGGCGGGGAGCGCTTCCTGCTGCGCCTGCGCGACAGCGTGTTCGACCATCTCCAGACGCTGACCCCTGACTTCTTCGAAAACCGCCGGCTGGGCGACCTGATGGCCCGGCTGACCGACGACATCGAGGCCATCGAGGAACTCGTGGCCTCCGGCCTGATCCGGCTGATCACCGCGGTGATCAGCGCGGTCCTGTTCTCCGCGGCCGCCTTCTGGATCAGGTGGGACCTCGCCCTGGTGACCTTCGCGATGATCCCGGCCTTCCTCCTGGTGTCCAAGGCCTTCGCCTCGCGGTTCAGGCGGGCGGCGGCGCGTGAGCGCTTCAGCAACGGCGTCATGAACAGCACCGTCGAGGAGGCCCTGTCGAACCAGTCGGTCGTCCAGGCCTACAACCGCCAGGCGGCCGAGGCGGGGCGTCTGCACGAGGCAGGCCGTGGCTGGCTGACCGCCAACCTCTGGCAGGCCAGGCTCTCCGCTCTGTACGGCCCCGCCGTACAGGTCATCGAGACCGTCTGCATGCTCGTGATCATCGGGTTCGGCGCGTGGGAGATCGCGGCGGGCCGGCTCACCCTCGGCGGACTGCTGGCCTTCGCCGCCTATCTGGCCTACCTGTATCCGGCGGTCCAGGGGCTCGGGGAGATCGCGCTCACCGTCTCCGAGGCGGGCGCGGGATCCGACCGCATCATGGAGGTGCTCCGCGCCCGTCCCGCCGTCACCGACCGGCCCGGCGCCCGCACCCCGAGCGCTCCGGTCCGCGGGCACATCGAGTTCCTCGACGTCGGCTTCACCTATCCCCGCCGGTCCCGGCCGACGCTGAGCGGCCTGTCGTTCAGCGCGCTGCCCGGCGAGCTCATCGTGTGCACGGGGCCGAGCGGCGCAGGCAAGTCGACCGTGGCCAAGCTGCTCCTGCGGTTCTACGACCCCACCGAGGGGCGGATCCTGCTCGACGGCACAGACCTGCGCGACCTGCCGAGCGACGTCCTGCGCAACCGCGTCACCCTGCTCCAGCAGGAGAATCTCGTCTTCTCCGGGACGGTGCGCGACAACATCGCCTACGGCCGCCCGGAATCGAGCCAGGCCGAGATCGTGGAGGCCGCGGTCACGGCCGGCGCCCACGACTTCATCCGCGGGCTCCCCCAGGGCTACAACACGCCCATCGGCCAGCGGGGGCGCCTGCTGTCCGGGGGCCAGCGGCAGCGGATCGCGATCGCCCGGGCGATCCTGCGTGACACCCCGGTGCTGGTCCTGGACGAGCCGATGACCGGACTCGACGAGCCGACGGCGGCGCGGATCATGGAACCGCTCCGCAGGCTGATGTCCGGGCGCACCACCATCCTCATCACCCACGACCTCCGCCTCGTGCCTGACGCCGCTGAGAAGGTGGTGCTCGAGGCCGCCAGGGACTCCGGGCGGATCCGGCTCCGGCTGTCCCGGCAACACGGAACATCCGTCCCCAGCCCCTGACCCCTTCCGCGTCCCCCTTCCGCCTGCCCCTTCCGCGTGATCATGCACAGGCTCGCGCAAACGGCCTCCCACCTGCCCGCCCCCAAGCCGTGATCATGCACGAATTCGGCGGCATGCCGTTCGACCTGCGCGAACGAATTTCGTGATCATGCAGAGAAGGCGGCACCCGTTGATAGAGGAGTGCCACCTTCTACGTTTGGACCGCCACGCATCGCCCGCCGGCCGTACATCCGCAGGACGGCTCGGCTGCTCACCGCCAGTGCATGATCACAGAGGCCGTCGATGCAGCTCTGCGCACGTCTTCCCGAACACGCGCATGATCACGAACAGCATCGGCGCCGGTCAGCGCCCATGTCCGCGAACCCGCGCATGATCACCCACACCGTAAGCGCCGGTCAGCGCCCATGTCCACGAACCCGTGCATGATCACCCACACTGTCGGCGCCGGTCAGCATGCACATCCACGAACCTGTGCATGATCACCCATTGTTCTCCACGACCCACATCACCGCGACTTTTCCTTGATCCGATGTATCAGCCGGTCTCCCCGCCCTCTCTGAATAGGTCAGAGGAACTCAGCAGATGGAGGCTGGATCATGACGGACAAGCCAACGCCCCGCCCCGCGAGAACGGGAGCCGGCAAGCAGGCCGAGCCCACGGGAGCCGAGGCCGCGGAAGCGGCCCTGGCCGTACCGGGAACCGTTCCCGGTGACGTCTCCGCCACCATGGAGGCCATCCGCGAGATGGGCGTGGCGACGGCAAGGGCGGAACCGCTCACGGTGGGCGAGACGGCCGCCGACTCGAACGTGGCCGACGAGATGACAGGCAACGGCGTCGCGTTCGGCGAGCTGGTGAAGAGCGTCGGGCTGGCCGTGGCCGCCGCGCAGTCGGAGCTGGACAAGAACCTCAGGGAGACGGCGAAGGCGCTGTCCGAGACGCAGATCGACGTCATCGCGGTCTTCGAGCAGCAGATCAAGGACGACGACGGCACGATGGACAAGGGCGAAGTCCACATGCAGAAGCTGCCCTTGATCAACTACCTGATGCCGACCGCGTACCAGTGGAGGCGGGTCTACCTCGAGGCCGACGCCAACGTGCAGGAATTCAATTCCCGCAGCGGCTTCAACGTCCAGCAGCGCGCGTTCTCCGCGGGGGCGAGCGTCAGCGGCGGGTTCGGGCTCTTCGGCGGCGGGATGAACGCGTCCGCGAGCACCTCCTACAGCAACACCTCCACCGGCGTCGACGCGTCCGTCAGCCAGGACCTCGCCGCGGGCAAGCTGCACATGGAGGCGACCCTCGAGCCCCGCTCCGACGTGCAACTCCCCCGGCCGTTCGTGCTGCAGAAAGGGCCCAGGCTCGAACTCCAGGTCGGCGCGCGTACCGACGTCCATCAGGACAACGACGAGACCAAGCCGGTGACCGCCCACAAGGTCGCGATCACCGCCGTGCTCAAGAAGACCGACGGCAGCCCGAACAACGACAAGAACCTGTCGATCACCATCAGCGAGCCGACGCTCAACTTCACCAGCCCCGGCAAGACGAACGCCCAGGGCGAGATGTCGGTCGACATCACCAGGAAGGTGGCGGCGCCCGATCAGGACCAGCCCGTGCAGGCCCTGGTCCGGGTCAGTTTCGGCCTGGTCAGCCAGTCCGCGGCCATCTCGGTCTGAGGGGACGGGGATGGCCGGGCTCACCGACTTCCACGGCTACCAGGACAGCGTCACCTGGCGTCTGGTCTCCTCCGGCGTGGAGATCAGCGGCACCGGCGTCGAGCGGACGCAGGGCAGCCCGCGCACCGTCACCCGGGTCTGGGACGCCTACTCCCGGCAGATCAACGTCTCGGCCAGGGCGTACCGGGTCCCCGCCGAACTGATCATCGCGACCATCTGCACGGAGTCCGGCGGCAACGCCGACGCGGTCAGGGAGGAGCCCGGCTACACCTCGGACGAGGCCACTCCGCACCGGGTGAGCGCCGGGCTCACGCAGACGCTCATCTCCACCGCCAGCGAGACGCTCCAGCTCAGCCTGGATCGCGCGTGGCTGCTCGTGCCGGGCAACTCGATCACGGCGGGAACGGCCTACATCGCGAAACAGGCCCGCGAGACCTCGCTCGACCCGCCGCTGGTGGCTGCCGCGTACAACGCGGGGCGGCTGCACTACCAGGGGGGCATGGGCAACCGCTGGAAGCTGCGGCAGTACCCGATCGGCACGGGAGCGCACGTCGACCGTTTCGTCCGTTTCCTCAACGACGCGGTCGCCGTGCTCCGCGAGCATCCCACCAGGCCGGCCGTCGGCCTGGACGTCCTGCTCGGCGGCTCGTCCCCGTCCCCGCCACCGAGATCGGTCGCCGCCCCGCAGCCGACCGTCCGATGGGCGGAGCGGGCCGACCGCGCGGCGGTGCCCGCCTACGCGCTCGGCGTCCTGACCGACGTGCTGCGCGCGGCCGGGCTGTCCGACGCGCTGATCACCAGCACCCAGCGCTCACCGAGGGACCAGGCGCGGGTGATGTACGACAACTGCGAGCGGTACGGCCCCGCGGCGCAGAAGAAGCTCTACGGCTCGTACGGCGACCAGGTCGTCGACGTGTACGTCGCGTCGAAGGCCGCAGGCCGGGATCCCGCCACGATCAGGGCCGATATGGAGGGCAAGATCGTCGCTGTCGGGGCACAGAACGTGTCCAGGCACACGGCGGACCCGCGGGTGCTCACGGTCATCGACGTCGCCCCCAGCTCGGTGCGCGACCAGGCCGCCTTCGAGCGCGCGGTCAAGGCCGAGGGCCGGGTCGGGCGGTTCCTGCAACCTCCGACCGACCCCGCGTACCACCTCGAGATCCCGAGCCCGAGGTGACGGCATGGAAGTCGCGCTGACCGATCTGCTCGCGGCCGCCGGCGACGGGCTCGTCGACGCGCAGCTGGCTCTCGACGAGCGCGGGCTGGACAGCCTGGACGCCTTCGGGGAGACCGGGATCACGCCCACCGTGCTGACGTGGTCGGCCGTCCGTTTCAGGATCCCCGTCGCGATGCGGCTGCTACCGAAACGCGAACCGGGACAGGCGACGGCCGCACTGGTCGGCCTGCCGTCCGGTGCCGGTGGCCACCTGACCGTCGGCCTGCGGTACCTGCCCGCGGAGCAGGGAGAGGGGGACGGATGAAGGGCACGCTGCTGAACCGGTCCGACCGGGCCGGGGTCGCCGACGCCGTGGTGAGCGCCTGGCAGGTCGGCGACCGCCCGGGCCGTCACCTGCCGATGGCGGCCGGCCCCACCGACGCGGACGGCCGGTTCGCGCTCGACGTCCCCGCGCTGCGCGGGGACGTCGTGCTGCGGGTGCACCACGGCAAGGGGGCGGCCGACCTCGACCCGAGGGCGCTCGCCGCGGTCGTCCAGGTCCCGGTGGACGACCGGCGGGGCGGGCAGCCGGTGATCTGGCTGGACGACGGGGGCGGCCGAACACGGCCGATCTTCGGGCGTGCCCTGATCGGCGAGGATCCGGCTCCTGAGCAGCTGACCGTGACGGCCTCCGCCCTCTCCGGCGGACGGCAGAAGGCGCCGACCGGCCGGGGAGGGTGGTTCACCCTGCGGCTCACCGAGCCCGGCGTCCCCACCGAGCTGCGGCTCTCCCTGGAGGGCGACCGGCCTCGTGTGGGGACCTGGTCCGTCACCGAGCACGACGTCGAAGCGGACGTGGTCTTCTCCCCGGCCGGGAACTTCGCGGTCACGGGGACGGTGACGCGGAAGGCCGACGGATCGGGGCTTGGCGGTCTGCGGGTCGAACTGCTTGACCGGTCGGGTCTGTGGGCCAACCCGGTCGGCGACGCCACGACGAGCGATTCCGGCGACTTCGCGCTCGGCTTCGCCCAGGTGCTCGACACCCCGCCGGCGCCGACCTTCGCCGTCTGGTCGGGAGACCAACGCGTCGCGAGCGTCGACTGGCCGGCCGCGTGGGAGGACCGCGGGCTGCGCGCCGTCCGCCTGGTGCTCGACGTCGCCCCTGACCGGCCGGCCGCATACCAGCTCGACGGCCAGGCCCTGGACCGTGCCGCCCGTACCCCCGTGCCGGGTCTGCGGGTCGAGGTGTCCGGCGTCCGGTTCGACGTGCTGCTGAAGCAGGCCTCCACCGACGGCGACGGCCGGTTCTCCGTGAGCGTGCCGCCCGGCCCCGACGGCGGCCCGCCGGAGCTCGGCCTGCGTCTCTACCGGGGTGGAATCC
Source organism: Planotetraspora kaengkrachanensis (assembly GCF_016862895.1). Classification (GTDB taxonomy): domain Bacteria; phylum Actinomycetota; class Actinomycetes; order Streptosporangiales; family Streptosporangiaceae; genus Planotetraspora; species Planotetraspora kaengkrachanensis. Next base: position 76,975 of record NZ_BONV01000009.1, read on the forward strand.
GCGTCGGGGAACAGCAGGTCGCCACGGCCGCCTGGCACGCGGACGCCGCCACCGTGTTCTGCGAGGTGGACGTGCCCGCCGCCGCGCCGGCCGTCTTCCGCGTCTCCGGGCGGCTGGTCGACCAGGTCACCAGGTCCGGGGTGGCCGGCCTGCGCGTCGAGGCGTGGGACAAGGCCCCCCGGCCGGGTGGCCTGCTCGGCGCCGCCACGTACACCGCTCAGGACGGCACCTTCGACCTGGCCCTGCCCGCCGACGTCCCTCCCGCTCTGTTCTTCCGGCTCTACACGGCGGACGCCCTCGTGGCCACCCTCGACGACGAGGTCGGCTGGGACGCCGCGGGCACCGGCACGGTGCTCCTGGAGATCGCCGGTGTTCCCCGCCCCGACGGGGACGTCGTGCTGCACGAACTCGGCGAGACCATCGCCACGGCCGTCAACCGGATGCAGAGCGAGCTCGCCCGGTATCCGAGCACGGTGGGCGCGTACGTGGTGGACGAGCTCGACCTCAGCGTTCCCGTGGCGGTGCAGCTCGACCGTCTCGGCCAGGTGCGCGCGAAGGTGGTCGACCGGGCGCCGGCCGACGAGCAGCTCGGGCAGATCCGGATGCGCGTGCGGCCCGTCCTCGGGGCGCGGCTGCCGAGCGCGGACCAGCTCGACCAGCCGCTGTCCGTGCTCACCGAGCTCAGCGCGGACGCCGTCGCCCGGCTCAACGCCCTGCGGGTCTACTCGGTGGAGGACCTCGCCAGGCTCGCCTGCGCCCCGGCGGGATCGGCGGCGCTCGCCGGCCTGAGCCTCGGCGTCGACCTCGCCGCGCTGCTCGACAAGGTGGCGCTGCTCTCCCTGACCGTCCTGCCGAGACCGGTGAGAGAGGCCCTCATCCTCCTCGGCGTCTCCAGCCCTCGGGCCTTCGCCGATCACCCGGACCCGGCGGCACTCGCCGCCGCGCTCAGCGTGCGGCTCGGCCAGGACATCGGCGTGGACGCGGTGACCGCCTGGGCCCGCCTCGTCCGCGACGGACTGGCCATCCCCCTCCCCACGATCACGGAAGAGACCATCGATGAACATCACGAACGGTGACCGGACCGGTGCCCCTCCTCTCGGCAGGCGCGCGCCCGCCGACTGGCGGCACGTCGAGCGCTACCCCTACTCCGCGGTCGCCCCGGAGACGGTCGCGACGGTCGAGCGCGCCCTGCCGCTCCCGGCCTTCCGCCGCCACTACGACCAGCGGCGGGAGGGCGCGTGCGTCGGCTTCTCCTCGTCCTGGATGATGTCCGTGCTCAACCGGCCGCTCTACGACGCGCGCTGGCTGTGGTCGCGCGCCAAGGAGGTCGACGAATGGCCGTCGACCAATCCCGGTGACGACCAGGGCACCTCGGTCAGGGCCGCCATGGACGTCCTGCGCGACGAGGGCCACTGCCGGCTCTTCCGCGGCCTGCGCCAGGCCGTCTCGCTCACGGACGGCATCGCGGCCAACCGCTGGGCGACCACGGTCGACGAGGTCCGCACCTGCATCGCGAACGGCACCCCGGTCGTGCTGGGCTGCAACTGGTACTCGAACTTCGACCGTCCAGGCGACGGCGGCTGGATCGGCAAGGGCGACCTCGGCGCCGTCCGCGGCGGGCACGCCATCTGCGTCTACCGAGCCTCCGACAGCCGCCAGGCGGTACGGCTGGTCAACTCCTGGGGGACCGCCTACCCGCTGGTGTGGCTGCCGTACGAGGTCCTGCAGCGCCTGATCGACGAGGACGGGGAGGTGACGCTGGTCACCGATCGCTGACCCGCACGACGGCAGCGGGCCCGCGCGTCGCCGCGCGGGCCCGCTGTCACGTTCGCCCGGATGACCCCGCGGGTCCCCCGCGGACCGCCCTCAGATGTTGATCCAGCCGGTGGCGATCCTGGTCCCCGTCTCCGTACGGCAGTGCAGGGAGAAGGGGCCGGCCGGAATGGGACGGATCGTGAAGCACCCGACGTCGTCCGTGGTCACCACGACGTCCTCGCCGGACAGGACCCGCACGTGGACGTCGAGCACCTGGCACGGAACCACCTGACCGAGCACGGCGTCGGGGATGATCTCGAGTTCGAACGTCACCTCCGCGGACGAGAAGGTCAGCGCCCTCAGGGGCGCGGACTCGTCCCTCCGGAGAGCGCCGGCACGGTCACCGTCGTACTCGGAGTCGTAGATGAGCGCGGCGAGCTCGCCGTCGATGTCCCGCCAGGCGAACATCGCCTTGCCCAGCTCGACGAACTCGGGCGGCACCTCGTCCGCCCCCAGAGCCATGGCGAGTTCGGCCAGCAGTTCGTCGTCTCTCCACTGTTCGGGCATGTGCTCAGGCATCTCCGCCGCCTCCCGCGCTCCCGGCCGCGGGACCGAGAAAACCCTTCAGATGGGGGCTTCTGCGGAGCCTGGCGAGGCATCTGCCCCGGGTGGGACCGATGCCTCCGATGGACACGCACAGCCGTTCGGCGATCTCGCGGTACGACAGCTGCTGTTCCTGCGCGAGCAGGAGCAGCAGCTGCCGGCAGTGCGGGGGCAGCTGCGCGAAGGCCGCGCGAAGGGCGGCCCGGCGTTCGAACCTCTCCAGTTCCCGGCCGATCATCACCGACTCGTCGCCCATCTCCCTCTCGAGGTCGAGAGCGTGCTCGTTGCTCTCCCGCCTGCGTACTGCCCGCGAAGCGTGGAGGCATTCCCGCTGGGTGACGGTCGCCAGCCAGCCCGCGAACGCCTCCGGCTGCTGAAGCGATCCCAGTTTCTCCACCGTGCGCAGCCACACCATCTGAGCGACGTCATCCCTGTCCTGCCGGTTCAGCCGGTAACGATTGCAGATCGCCCACACGAAGGGCGCGTAGCGCTCCACGATGCGGCCCCAGGCGTCCTGATCGCCCTTCTGCGCTCGTACGACGAGGTCGGCGAGGGTGGAATCCTCTGCCATGGGACCTCCTATGCGGAAACTCAGTGTTCGACGACGAAGGGCCGGACGTCTCCCTGGGACAGCGGGGAGGTCTCGCCGGGCTCGCGGACGAGCCGGATCGCCTCCTGAACGCCGATCCGCCTGTCCTGAGCCAGCCGGGCGATCTCCCCGCTGGCGGCGGCCGCGGCGAACGAGGTCCCGCTCCAGATCGCGAACCCGGCGAAGCGGCTCAGCCCGGAGTCGACGAGCCCGCCCTCCTCGCGCACGCGGAGGCGGACGTCACCGTCCAGGTAGAGGCTGCGGACCTGTTCGCCCGGCGCGATGAGGTCGACCCAGGGCAGGTTGGGGCTGAAGGGCGCACGCTCCTCCAGCGAGCCGGCGGCGAAGGAACCGACGGCCACGACCTCGTCGCACGCGGCGGGCCAGACCGGCGTCGCGGCCGTGACCTGCCCGTCGTGCGACGGACGGGCGGCGCCGTGGTTCCCCGCGGCGGCGACGAGCAACATGCGGGGGGCGAGCCGCTCGACGGCCCGTGCGAGCACGAGCGGCACGGCGTGGTCGACGGTGGTGCAGCCGAAGGAGAGGTTCAGGAGATCCACGTCCTCGTCGAGGAAGCCGATCATCTTCTTGGCGACGTCCCATGAGCTGACGCTGACGCCGTCGTCGCTGAGCACGGACCGGATCAGCAGTTCGGCGTCCGGCGCCCGCTGGAGGATCAGCCCGGCCACGAACGTGCAGTGCCCGGCCAGAGACGACGGCGGCTCCTGCGCGCCGGCAGGCAGCAGGGCGCCGCTCGATGCGAGATATCTGCCCGCCAGGGCCGGATGGGCGGCGATCCTGCTGTCCAGGATCGCGACCCGCACGGGCCGCGCGCCCGCGTCCGTCGAGCCGGGCAGCGCGAAGGCCTCGGCGGCCTGGGGGACCTCGATTCCCGCGCCCCCCGTGTACGGCGACCCCTCGACGCCGTCCAGCAGCCGGTGTTTGCCGACGGTGACGTTCCACCCGCCGTACTGGTCGCGGGCCCGCTTGCGCAGCGCGAACAGCAGCAGGTCCACCGCGGGCACCATCTCCCCCAGGTAGCCCCGGTCCTGCGCCGCCTGCGCCTCAGCGAGGAGCTCCGGATCAGCGCGGAGAACGGAGTCCACCGCCGGGAGACCGGGCAGGTCCAGCAGGGCCAGGCCGAGCGGTTCGCTCCTGTCGTGCTCCGCCCAGGCCTTGTCCGGGGCCGGATCGCCGCCGCGACCCGCCCATTCCTCGATCATGTCCGTGACCATCCGCTGGTGCGCCAGCTCCACGACGAACTGGTCGTCCGCGTAGGCCTCGCAGCCCGTTCGTATCTGCCGCTCGACGTTCACGTGAGGTCCCCTTCCGCGAGACGGAATACCCGCACTCATACAGAGGAGTGTTATCTCCGGTTTGATACATCACGGCCCGAGAACTATCCGGCACACTTCGGGAAGTGAACACGACGGAGGCCGATCCCGCCAGAGAGATGCTGCGGCTGGCCGAGGCCGACCCCGCACGGCTGACGGCGTGGGCGGCCGACGTCACCGCCGGGGCGCGCGCGAAGGGCGACCTCATCCTGGAGTCGATCGCCGAGCGCGCGCTCGGCATCGCCGCCGTCCATCTGTACGACCTCAGGACCGCGACCGGACATCTGCGCGCGGCGATCAGGCTCGGCCGGCGGGCCCGGTCGCCGGCGACCGCCGCGGAGGCGAGGATCAGGCTCGCCTTCGTGCTGAGCCTGAGCGGCCGCCCCCACCAGGCGCTGCGCGAGATCGACACCGCGCTGCCCGATCTGCAGGGCACGGCCCGCGCGCGGGCGGACGCCCAGCGTGCCGCGGTCTTCAACCATCTCGGCAGGCTCGGCGACGCGCTCGCGTGTTACCGGGCGGCGGTACCCGTCCTGCGCCGGGCGGGTGACCACCTGTGGCTGCAGCGGGTGTTGTCGAACCGGGCGATCGTGCACGGGTACCGGCACGAGTTCTCGGCGGCGGAGGCCGACCTGCGCGAGGCCCAGGAACTGTGCAGGGAACTCGGCCTCGACCTGTCACTGGCGATCGTCAGGCTCAATCTGGGCTGGGTGTCCGCCGTGCACGGCGACATCCCGACCGCGCTGAGCCATCTCGACGTGGCCGAGGAACGTTTCCGCACGCTCGGCACCCACCAACTGGGCTGGTTGCTGATCGACCGCAGCGAACTGCTGCTGTCGGCCGGCCTGGTCGCCGAGGCCAGGGCCGCTGCGGAGGAGGCCGTCGAGGAACTCCAGCGGCGCAACCGCGTGATCGGCCTGCCGGAGGTACGGCTGCTGCTCGCGCGCGCGGCGATCCTGCAGGGCGACCACGAGCGTTCCCTCCAGGAGGCCCGGCGGTCCGTCGTCGAGTTCGGCCGGCAGCGACGGCGCGAATGGTCCGTCCTGGCGCGATTCGTCGTCCTGCGGTCGGAAGCGCTCCGCACGCCGGGCGACCCGGCTCTCGTCGGCGCGCTGGAACGCTCCGCGACCGCGCTCGCCGCCGCGCACTGGCCCGCGAGCGCGGTCGAAGCCCGGCTGCTCGCGGCTCAGACGGCCTTCGATCGCGGGGCGACCGCCCGGGGCCGCCGCTCGCTCGAGGAGGCGGCCAGGCGACGCCTGCACGGGCCGGCACTCCTCCGCGGCCGCGCGTGGCAGGCCGAGGCGCTCCTCCGCATGGACAGGGGCGACGTTCGCGGTGCGGCCACCGCCGTCCGGGCGGGCCTGCGCGTGCTCGACGAGCACCGTGCCACCCTGGGCGCCACCGACCTGCGCGCCTACGGCTCACAGTTCCGCGCCGAACTGGCCGCGGTCGGCCTGCGCATCGCGCTGCGTGGAGGCAGGCCGGAACGGGTCCTCACCTGGGCGGAACAGGCGCGGGTGAGTCATCTGCTCACGCGCCCCGCCCGGCCTCCCGACGACCCCGCGCTGGCCGCGACGCTCACCGAACTGCGCGCGACCGTGCACGAGATCCAGGACGCGCGCGAGGCGGGCCGCGACAGCGCCCACCTCGTCCGGGACCAGATCTCGCTGGAGCGCAGGATCCGCGACCACTGCCGCCGCCGGCCACCGGTCAGAACGCCGGCGAACCGCCCCGTGCCCGTCGCCCTCCTGCGCGAGCGGATCGGAGACGGCGCGCTCATCGAGTTCTTCCAGCTGGCCGGTCGCCTGCACGCGGTCGGCGTCGTCGCCGGGCGCCTCCGGGTGGAGTCGCTCGCGCCGCTCGCGCCGGTCCGCGACCTGATCGACCGGATTCCGTTCGCGCTGCGCCGCCTGACCGGCCGCGTCCCGGCCGCGAGCAGGTCCGCGGCCCAGGCGATGCTGCGCGACGCCGCCGCGCAGCTCGACGCGATGCTGCTCGGACCCTTCATGGACGCCGTCGCGGACCGCCCACTGGTCGTGGTCCCCAGCGGACCGCTGCAGTCTCTCGCGTGGTCGGTCCTGCCGTCGTGTTCCGGGCGCGCCGTGACGGTCTCCCCCTCAGCGACGTTGTGGCACGCCGCCGCCCAGGCTCGGGACGCGGGCGGGCACATCATGGCGGCCGCGGGGCCCGGGCTGCCCGGCGCGCGGGCCGAGGCGGAGACGGTCGCCTCCCTGCACGGGGCGCCCTGTCTGCTGGTCGGATCGGGGGCGACGGCGGACCGGGTCCTCGACGCCCTCGACGGATCCCTCTTGGCGCACCTGGCCGCGCACGGCCGCCTCCACGCCACCAACCCGCTGTTCTCCTCTCTCCTGCTCGCCGACGGCCCGCTGACCATCTACGACCTGGAGCGGCTGCACCGGCCGCCGCACATGGTCGTCCTGGCGGCCTGCGACAGCGGGAGGTCGGTCGTGCGCGCCGGAGACGAGCTGCTCGGCCTGAGCGCGACGTTCCTCGAGCTGGGCGCACAGACGATCATCGCGCCCGTCGTCTCCGTCCCCGACGCCGAGACCGCACCGGTCATGGTCGGCGTGCACCGGCTGCTGCGCGAAGGGCATTCCGCGGCGGAGGCCCTCGCCCGGGCTCAGCAGGCCGGCGGCAAGGACGCAATGGCCGCGTCCGCGGGCTTCGTCTGCATGGGAGCGGACACGACGTTGCCGCTCCAGGGCGGGCAAAGAGGGGCCAAAGCCATGCTCTAGCGTGATCGACCATGAAGGCGGCTCGGTACCTGTGCTGGCTGGCCTGGGCGCAGAAGGGCCGAGTCGCGCTGGGCGCGACGCTGGGAACCCTCTGGATGGTGGGCCTGACGCTCCCGCCGTACCTGCTGTCCAGGGCTATCGACGACGACCTGGCGCCCGGCTGGGTGCTGGCGCTGCTCGGCGCCGGCCTGGTCAACGCCTGGCTGGCGATGTTGCGGCACCGCACGATGACCAAGATCCGGATGGACGCCAACTTCCGCACCGTGCGCGCCCTGGTCGAGCAGATCAACAAGCTGGGCGCCGACCTGCCCAGGCGCACTTCGACGGGCGACGTGGTGACGATCGGCATCGGCGACGTCGTCACCATCGCCGCCTCGCTGACGGTGACCGGCCCCGGCGTGGGCGCGGTGATCAGCTACGGCGTGGTGGCGGCGCTGCTGCTGCAGGTCTCCGTGGTGCTGGCCGTGGTGGTGCTGCTGGGCGTGCCGCTGCTGGCGATCCTGCTCGGCCCGCTGCTCGGGCGGCTGATGAAGGTGCAGAACGGCTACCGCGAGAACCAGGGCAGGCTGACCACCCGCCTGGTCGACCTGATCGAGGGGCTGCGGGTGCTCAACGCCTTCGGCGGCAAGGACACCTACGCCGAGCGGTACCGCGCCGACTCGGCGAGCCTGCGCGAGCAGGGTTACCGGGTGGCGTCGCTGACGAGCTGGATCGGCGCGCTGGGCGCCGGATTGCCCGCCCTCTTCCTGGCCGCCGTCACCTGGCTGGGCGCCCGGCTGGCGGCCGAGGGGGCGATCACGGTGGGCGAACTGGTCGGGGTATACGGGTACATCGCCGTGCTGGTGGTGCCGGTCGCCTCCTTCATCGAGAGCAGCTTCCAGATCAGCCACGGCCTGGTCGCCGCCCGCCAGGTCACCCGCTTCCTCGCGCTGCGCGCCGGGGAGCGGCCCCGGCCCGCCGGGCCGGAGGTCGCGCCGGGGAGCCTGGTGGGTCTGGTCAGCGCCCGGCCCGAGGAGAGCGTGGCGCTGCTCGAAGGGCTGGGCGGGTTCGACGGCACCTCCCTGATCGCCGACCACGACGCCGCCCTGTTCGCGGGCACGCTGCGCGAGGTCCTCCAGGGCAGGGGCGAGGCGGACGACGAGGCCGTCCACCGCGCCGTGCACGTCGCCGCGGCGCAGGACGTGGTCGCAGGGCTGCGCCACGGGCTCGACTCGATGATCGAACCCGACGGCCGCAACCTGTCGGGCGGCCAGCGTCAGCGCGTGCGCCTGGCCCGGGCGCTGCTGGCCGAGCCCGAGGTGCTGCTGGCCGTGGAGCCCACCTCCGCCCTGGACGCGCACACCGAGTCCCTCCTCGCGGGGCGGCTCCGTGCGGCACGCGCCGGCCGCACGACGGTCGTGGCCACCACCTCGCCGCTGCTGCTCGCCCAGGCCGACCAGGTGCTGTTCATCGAGGATGGGCGGGTGACCGCCGCCGGCACCCACCGCGAGCTGATGGAGTCCACCCCCGCCTACCGGTCGGTGCTCGCATGAACCGCGACCTGCCCATCGCCGACCGCCGGCAGGTGCGGCGGGCCGCTCTGCGCCTGGTCAGGCGCGACGTGCCGGGCTTCACCGCGACGCTGCTGCTCAACAGCCTGGCGGCCGCGGCCGCGCTGGTCAGCCCGTGGTTGCTGGGCCGCATCGTCGACTCCATCAGCGCCGGAGGCGCGGTCGACCTGCTCGCCGCGATCGCCGTGGGCGCGGCGCTGGCCCAGCTGGTCCTGTCCAGGTACGCCGAGAAGATCGGCACCCGCTTCAGCGAGCGTGTCCAGGAACGCATCCGCGCGGAACTCCTCGACCGCGTGCTGGCCCTGCCCGCCGCCACGGTCGAGCACATCCGCACCGGCGACCTGACCGCCCGCGGAACCACCGACGTGGCCGTCGTCGGCCGCACCCTGCGCGACGCCGCCCCCGCGATCCTCGTCTCGAGCCTGCAGGCGCTCTTCCTGATCGTCGCCGTCTTCCTGGTCGACCCGGTCCTGGGCGCCTGCGGCCTGCTCGCGCCGGCCGGGATCGTGGCCGCCTCCCGCTGGTACCTTCGCCGCGCCCGCCCCGCCTACCTGGAGGAAGGCGCCGCCCGCTCGGAGCTGGCCGAGCACCTGGCCGCCAACGCCGCGGGCGCCCGCACCATCGAGGTCCTGGGCCTGCAGGCCAAGCGAACGCGGGCGGCGGAACGGGTGATCGAGCGCAGCCGGGCCGCCCAGTTGCGGACCCTCTTCCTGCGCAGCGTGCTCTGGCCCTCGGTGGAGGTCTCCTCGCTGCTGCCGCCCGTGCTGGTGCTGCTGCTCGGCGGGGTGCTCCTGGACCGCGGCCAGGTCACGCTGGGCGCGGTCGTCACCTGTGTGCTCTACCTGCGCCGGCTCGGCCAGCCGATCGAGACGATCCTGGTCTGGCTGGAGCAGCTGCAGAGCAGCGGCGCCTCCTTCGCCAGGATCGAGGGCCTCGCGACACCGGCGCGGGAGGAGGTCGCCGCCGCGGCTCCGCAGGGCGACCGCATCGAGGCGTGCGGCGTGCACTTCGCCTACGAAGGCGGCGACGACGTGGTGACCGGCGTCGATCTGACCGTGCGGCCCGGCGAGCGCCTGGCCGTCGTCGGCCCCTCGGGAGCCGGCAAGTCCACCCTGGGCAAGCTGCTGGCCGGCATCGACCGGCCCCGTCTGGGCACGGTCACCGTCGGCTCGGTGCCCGTCGCCGACCTCTCCCCCGCCCGGCTCCGCGAGCACGTCGTCCTGGTCACCCAGGAACAGCACCTGTTCCTCGGCACCGTCCGCGACAACCTCCTGCTGGCAGATCCGACGGCCGGCGACGACCGCCTGGGCAAGGCGCTGGCGGCGGTCGGCGCCGACTGGGTCGCCTCGCTCGACGACGAGCTGGGGTCCCAGTCGTCCGGCACCACTCTCGGCCCGGACCGGGTCCAGCAGCTCGCCCTGGCCAGGGTCATCCTGGCCGACCCGCACACCGTCATCCTCGACGAGGCCACCGCCATGCTCGACCCCCGTACGGCCAGGCGCGCCGAACGCTCGCTCGCCGCCGTCCTGGAGGGGCGGACCGTCATCGCGATCGCCCACCGCCTGCACACGGCCGGCGACGCCGACCGGGTGGTGGTCATGGACGACGGCCGGGTGGTGGAGGTCGGAGCCCACGACGAACTGGTCGCGGCGGGCGGGGTGTACGAGGCGCTGTGGAGGTCGTGGCACGGCTCGCGGAGTGTCGGCGCCGAACACGATTGTCCGCCGCGCTGACCGGCGGCCGGCCGGCGGGAACCGGCCGGCCGCCGAGCGGCTGGTCCGGGTCAGACGGCCCAGCGGCCGCCGTCCACGTGGAGGGTCGCCCCATGAATGAAGCTCGACCGCGGCGAGGCCAGGAACGTGATCGCCTCGACGATCTCCTCCGGCGTCCCGGGACGGCCGGCGGGCAGGGTCCGCGCGAGGGCGTCCAGGTCGTCACCCATGGAAGCGGTGCCCTCGGTGCGCGTCGGCCCCGGGCTCACGGCGTTGACCCGCACCCCCCGCGGGCCGAACTCCGCCGCCCATGACTTCGTCAGCAACACGACCGCCGCCTTGCTCGACCCGTACAGGGCGTAACCGGCGTGGCCGTACTCCGCGACCATCGTGGTCACGTTGACGATCGAGCCCCGGCCGCGCCCCGCCATGGCCGGGGCGAGCTCGGCCACCAGGAAGTACGGCGCCTTCACGTTGACCCCGTAGACCGCCTCGAAGTCGGGCTCGCTCGTCTCGGTCGTGGGCCCGAACGGGTAGATGCCGGCGTTGTTCACCAGCACGTCCACCTGCCCGAGCAGCCCGGTCGCGCTGTGCGCGAGCGAACGCGCGGACGCCTCGTCGCGCAGGTCGGCCGCGACGAAGTGCGCCCGGCCCCCGAGCGCCCGGATGTCCTCGACCGCCTGCTTGCCCCGCACCTCGTCACGGCCCGACAGGACCACCTCGGCGCCGAGCCCGGCCAGCGCCCGGGCCGCCTCCCTACCGATGCCGCTGGTGGCTCCGGTCACCAGAGCCCCCATGCCCGCCAGCTCCGCGGTCGCCACTCGTCCGGTCATGCCTTTCACCCCTGATCATTGGTTCGTGTTCCGCCGTCGCACTGCCTGCGGCGACGGCCTCGCGGGGTGTAAGGGCGAAGCCGTCCGCGAACTTCCGAAACTTTCATAGCGGCGGCTTATGGCGGCCATCGGCAAGGCTTGGAGCGCTCGCCGGCCGCCCCGTGCGACCGGCCGCCGCAGAGCTCAGGAGACTCCGGGCTCGTCGAAGCCCGCGATGAGGTTGGCCAGGTCGCGGCGGCGTGAGGCGGCGGGCCAGACCGCCCAGGTCCGCCGCACCAGGGGGTTGCCGATCAGAGGGGACCAGGTGACGGTGTCGGGCAGCGTCTGGGCCCAGTTCGGCGGCGCGAGCGCGAAGGCCTTTCCCGTGCCGACGGCGGCCAGTTTGACCTCCGCGATCAGCGCCTGGCCCTCGGGGGCCGGCGGGCCGATGTCCACGCCGTGGCTGCGGAGGATCGCCACCACCTCGTCGTACCACGCGGGGCTCCCGGACCGGGGGAAACTCAGCCATTCCAGACCACTGAGCGTCTCCAGGCGGATGCCGTCGGGACAGGAGATCTCCGCAGCCTGCTCGGCTGACAGCAGCACCCCCAGGTTCTCCCTGACCACCAGCATCGCGTCGAACTCGGGCCCTCCCGGCCGCTCGCGGAGCAGGCCCGCGTCGAGTTCGCCCGCCCTCAGGGCGGCAACCTGCGCGGCCGTGGACAGGTGCAGGGCCTGCACCCGGGTCTCCGGGCAGACGGCGGCCAGCCGGTCCAGCGCCGGACCGAGGAGATCAGTGGGCAGTTCCAGGGGAACCCCCAGCCGCAGGACCCCCGCCCCCTCGGTCGAGTACGCCGCCATCGCCCGCAGTGCCTGATCATGCCGTGCGAGGACGGCACGCGCCTCGGCGAGCAGGGTCGTGCCCGCCTCGGTGGGCGACACCCCGGTGCTGCTGCGTACCAGCAGCTTGACGCCCAGTTGGCGTTCCAGTGCGCTGATCGTCTGCGAGAGCGCCGGCTGGCTGACATGCAGCCGCCGCGCCGCCGCCGACAGTCCCCCGTCCTCGACCACGGCGACGAAGGCACGCAGTTCCCGCAACTCCATCCGCCCATGGCACCACACGCCCGCGAGGAGTCCGCAGGCAGGCGGCCTCCGGCACGCCGCGCGGCTCCGGAGCCCGGCTCACCCGGCTGCGCGTCAGGATCGGCGGCGGCCGACGAGCAGGTCCGCCATGGCCGGCAGGTCCGGCGCGACGAGGTCGGGCCGGGGCAGGGAGGCCACGGGCAGTGGCGCGTTGCCCGGCCGGGTGATCAACCCGGCGGCGAAGCCGGCGCTCTGCGCCCCGATGGTGTCCCAGACGTGCGCCGCGATCATGCGGCACGAGGACGGCGGCACGCCCAGTTCCCGTGCCACCAGGTGGTAGCACTGCGGGGCGGGCTTGTAGGCGCGGACGGTCTCGACGGTGAACTGCCGCTCGAAGAACCGCGCGAGACCGGCGTGCTCGAGCGGGGTCGGCCCCCGTGGGTCTGAGGGCGAGTTCGTCAGCGTGACCATGCGGAATCCGGCGTCCTGGAGCCTGGTCAGGCCGTCCTCCACGTCGGGATGGGCGGGCATGGTCCGCATCGCCCGCCTGATCTCCTCGACGTCGGCGTCGGTCACCTCCACGCCGTGGACGTCACCCACCATCTTGAGCAGGCCCTGGCCCAGGGTGAAGAACCCCTCGTACAGGCCCGACAGGGTGACGGTCATCGAGTACATGAACAGGTGGCCGAGCCACTCGCGCATGACGCGCCGGTCCCCGAAGATCTCCTCGAAGAGCGGGTTCATCGACTCGAAGTCGATCAGCGTCTCGTTGACGTCGAACACGAGCAGCGACGGCTCGCCGCCGCTCCACTCGTCGTTCGAGGGCCGGCTCGTCCGGGTCACGGCGTGATTCATGATCTCCCCCACGGCCGGAGGCGCTCATCCCGGCCACCGGCCGGTCGGCATCCGGCCTTCCCCCGGCCGTACCCGGGGGCCTCGCCGGAAAACTGCGGCACCGTCCGGCGGTGCGCGAGCCGCTCCTCCCAGTCCGTGCCCGGTGCCCGGGCGGCACGCGGCCTGCGAGCCGATCTCGACATTTGTAGAAAACGCCGCGATCAAGAGAGAACGGCCGTCCAAAGACATTCGGTGCCTTCAACCCATAGCGTCAAACGGGCCGACTTTACGGTCCCTTTACCTTCGCGCGAGGCCGGTCCCCGGCCCCGGGCGCCTGATCGCTAGGGGAAAGCTTGCCGATGTCCATACCGCGCCGAACGACGGGCCCTGCGGCACCGACCGCCCTACGGAGTCTTCGATCAGCACGTGGCGCCGCCGCGGCGCTGGGTCTCGCCGTCACCGCGACCCTCACGGGAGTCGCCGCGAGCCCGGCCCCCGCCACGGCGAACGCCGCCGTCGGGCCGGTCTTCGAGAACGGCATGGCCCAGCCGGTGTTCTCGACGAACAGAAACGACTGGATCCGCCAGGAGGTGTGGGTCGAGACCCCGATCGACAGCGACGGCGACGGCCGCAATGACCGGGTGCACGCCGAGGTCACCCGGCTCCAGGAGACCGAGACGGCCGGCCTGAAGTCGCCTGTCGTCTACGAGGCCAGCCCCTACTACGCCGGCGGCAACCCGATCACGAACCACGACGTCGATCACGAGCTCTACGAGCCGACGCGTCCCGGCAAGGGCGGGCACGACCACGGTTCGGTGCTGGAGCCGTGGGCGGACGAGCGGCTGGCCGCCGCGGGCTCCGACGGGACCGGCGCCTTCGCGAAGGCCGCGGACACGGGCCCGCAGCCGGCGATCAGCACCAGCCACGAGTCCAACTGGCTGCCCCGCGGGTTCGCGGTGGTCCACGCCGAGTCGCTGGGCAGCGGCAAGTCCGACGGCTGCCCGACCACCGGCGGGCGCAACGAGACCATCGGCGCCAAGTCCGTCGTCGACTGGCTGAACGGCCGCGCGAAGGCCTATGACGCCACGGGAGCGCAGGTCAAGGCCACGTGGACGACCGGCAAGGTCGGCATGATCGGCACCTCCTACAACGGCACGCTGCCCAACGCGGTCGCGAGCACCGGTGTCAAGGGGCTCGAGGCCATCGTGCCGATCTCGGCGATTTCGAGCTGGTACGACTACTACCGCGCGAACGGCGCCGTCGTCGCCCCCGGCGGCTACCAGGGCGAGGACACCGACGTCCTCGCGGAATACGTCTACACCCGCGCGGACAGTCAGATCTGCCGCAGTGTGATCGACGACCTGGCGAAGGCGCAGGACCGGACCACCGGCGACTACAACGCCTTCTGGGACGAGCGCAACTACATGAACGACGTGCGCAACGTCCACGCCGCGGTGCTGGTCGCGCACGGGCTCAACGACTGGAACGTCAAGACCAAGCAGGCCGCGCAGTGGTACGAGGCGCTCGCGGCCCGCAAGGTGCCGCACAAGATCTACCTGCACCAGGGCGGGCACGGCGGCTCCCCCAGCCTCGACGTGCTCAACCGCTGGTTCAGCCGCTACCTGTGGGGCTACAAGAACGGCGTCGAGAACGACCCCCGTGCGCTGATCCAGCGCGAGGACCGGACGCTGGTTGAGTACCCGGAATGGCCCGATCCTGCGGCTCACAACGCCACGCTCAACCTGGCGCCGGGAGCGGACGGGGCCGCGGGCGTCCTCACCCGTGACAAGCCGCGCCACCACGGCAAGCCGGTGACCGAGACGATCGTCGACGACGCGACCCAGACGGCCGAGACCCTCGCCGCCGCGGCGACGTCCGACAACCGCCTGGCCTACCAGTCGGGCACGCTGACCGGCGCGGTCAGGCTCAGCGGCACACCGCTGGTGTCGCTGAAGATGTCCTTCGGCCAGCCGTCTGCGAACGTCACGGCGCTGCTCGTGGACTACGACCAGACCGGCAAGGCGAAGGTCATCACCCGGGGCTGGACGGATCCCCAGAACCGCAAGTCGATCTCCCGGACCGAGCGGATCAAGCCGGGCAGCCCGTACCGGATCGACGTCGACATGCAGCCGCACGACTACGTGTTCGCGGCGGGCCACCGGATCGGCGTCGTGGTGCTGTCGAGCGACCACGACTACACCATCCGGCCCACCCCCGGCGCGACGCTCAACCTCGACACGGCGCACAGCACCGTCAAGCTGCCGATCGTCGGCGGAGCCGACGCGTTCACCTCGGCGAACGGCTGATCCCGATCCCGACGGCAGGGCGGGCCGCCACCCGGCGGCCCGCCCTCTTCCGCGCCCTCATCGCGCTGCTCGTCCTGCACTGATCCTGCGCTGATCCTGCGCTGATCCCGTGCGGATGCCACGGTCGTCACCCGTCGCCGCGCTCGGCGGCGCGGTGGCCGAGGACGACCTCGCCGTCGACGACGGTCCAGGAGAGCCCCTCGACGGGGCCGGAGAGCGCGGCCTTGAACCGCCGGCTCACGTCGTCGACCAGGACCTCGGCCTTTCCTTCTGTCAGGGCGATCAGGACGTCCCTGGCGACTCGGCGGGGGTCGTTCTTGACCACCGCGAGGCTGCTCGTCATCTCGGTGTCGGTGTAGCCGAAGTGGACGCCGAGCACCTGGGTGCCCTGCCCGGCCAGTTCGACGCGCAGCGCGTTGGTCACCGACCACAGCGCCGCCTTGGACGCGCCGTACGCCCCGGCGCCCGCGGCCCACGACAGGGCTGAGTGGATGTTCACCAGCGCGCCGCCGCCGTTCGCGGCAAGGACCGGCGCGAAATGCTGGGCGACGCGCAACGGGCCGAAGACGTTGGTGGCGAACACCGCCTCGACGTTCGCGACGTGCTCCGCCACGATCGGCCCCCTGGCGGGCAGTCCGGCGTTGTTGACCACGATCGAGACGTCGCGTGCGTGCCGGGCCAGCGCCGCGACCGCCCGCTCGTCCGTGACGTCGAGAGCGACCGGCTCGATCCGGTCGTCACCGGCCGGTACGGGCCGGCGCGAGGTGGCGTACACCTTCGTGGCGCCCAGGTTCAGGAACTCGGCCACGAACGCCTGGCCCAGCCCACGCCGTCCGCCGGTGACCAGCACCGCGGCTCCCTCGATGACGGTCATCGGCTTCGGGGGGCTCCGGTGCGGCCGAGGACGGCCTCCCCTTCCCCGCCCGGGCCGGTGGCGCCTGCATATGGCCTGTTCATGTGGGCTCACCCCATGGATTCGGCTGATCGGGGTTCCATCCTGCCCTCGACGCCGACCTCGGGAGATGAAGAGACACGCTGCCGATAATCGCGATCAGCGATGCCCTCAGGCCGGCATGCGGATCGCCGCGAGCTGTGTGGCCTGGGCGACCAGGCGGTCCTTGCTGTCCCAGGCGTACACGGTCTCGTCCATCCGCCCTTTCGTGACGTCCGCGGCGTACGTGCGGACGCGGAGCGGACCGGGCGCGGGGACCCGGCGGATGTAGGCGCTCATCTGGATGGTGGGAGCCCAGCCCGGGAGGTCGAGGTCGAAGCCGGCCGACGGGACGGGGTCGAGGGCGACGAGCAGCGAGAGCGGATCCCAGTCGGAGCCGTCGGCGAGGCGGTGCCAGCCCGCGACGACCCCGCGGCGGGACGGCGATCCGGACAGGAATCCGAGGTGATCGGGGTCCAGTCGCTGCTCGACCACCTCCATCAACGGCACGGGGAATTCTCCGCCAGGCACCACGAGCGGGGTGCGCGGGCACTCGTGCTCCTCGCGAAGGTCCACCGGCTCCAGTCCCGCCCACCAGGCTCCGGCCTCCTCCAGCCGCTCCAGCGTGATCAACGCCTCGACCCGGACGGCGCCGCCTTGGGTCAGGCGGGCTCGCGCCTGGGTGGTGCTCCTCCCGGTCCGCAACGACTCGACGTGGATCTCGGCCGAGCCCGGGGTGGGCGCGGCGACGAAGAGCCCGCTGACCACGCTCGGATGCGGATGATCTCCGCCGACGCCGTCACATACCGCGCGGCCCATCACCGCGAGCAGGTAACCGCCGTGCAGTTTCCCGCCCACGCTCCACTGCGGATCCAGGTCGGCCTCGTAGGCGTCGCCGCGACGCACGACCGACACAGCTTCCCGAAACGCGCCCATATCCATCCTCGTTTGTTCCTGAATACGACGTACACGTCATCCAACCGAACCTGTTTGGGACCGAGCCGCTTCTCCTCCGCCGCGGAGAAGGACTAGAGCCCCGCGCGTCATCGGACCCGGACGCCCGCCCGGAAAGATCCGGCCCTCCTCGACGAGGACCGTACTCGGCCCGTGCAGGCTCGTACCGTCGAACATCCGTCCGGCGTGGATCGCGAGAGAGATCATGATCGAAGACTGCCGGCGCTCGTTCCGCAGGGGTCGACCGACCCGATCACCGGTATCACCGTTGGCATAAATCCGCCTTTAATGACTAGTTCGGACATTGAGGTTCAAATGCTGTCGTGGATGGAGATCTCAGGAGATGAACAAATGAGCTATCGGTAATCGCCGCCGGTGATAGAGCCTGGAACGGTGGAGTTGAGACATCTGGCGGCCTTCGTCGCCGTGGCGGAGGAAGGCGGTTTCACCCGCGCGGGCGAACGGCTGCACCTGGTCCAGTCGGCGGTCAGCGCCGCCGTGCGCAATCTGGAGCGCGAACTGGGCGTCACGCTGTTCGAGCGGACCACGCACATGGTCGAGCTGACCGACACGGGCCGGCTCCTGCTCGCCGAGGCACGGCGCACGCTCAGCGCCGCCGAGGCCATGCGCGGCGTCGTCGACCAGTTGAGCGGCGGACTGCGAGGCACGGTACGGCTCGGCGTCATGCAGTCCCAGCGCCCGCCCTGGGTCAGCGTCCCCAGGCTGCTGGCCGGCTTCCGCGCGAACTACCCGGATGTGAACGTGGAACTGCGCTGCGGCGCCAGCGCCGCGCATGCGCGGGACCTGCGTGAGGGCCGCTTGGACCTGGCCTTCGTTGCGCTCCCGGCCGGGACGGCGCGCGATCTGACCCTCACGCCGATCACGAGCCAGGTCATGCGCCTGGTCTGCCCTCGTGACCACGGGCTCGCCGGTCGCGACGGCGTCGACCTGCACGAACTGGCCGACGAGGTGTTCGCCGACTCTCCCGCCGACTGGGGCCACAGAATCGCCGTCGACCGCGCCTTCGAGACGGCGGGCGTCGAGCGCAAGGTCCATTACGAGGTCGGCGACATGGCGAGCATCGTCGAGTTCGTTCACTTCGGGCTCGCGGTCGCCGTCCTGCCGCCATCGGTCGTCGACCCGGCGGCCGGCGTGTGTCTCGTCTCGATCCGCGAGCACGCGCCGTCCTTCTCCGCCTCGATCGCCGCTCCCGCCGACCGCGAGCTCACGCCGGCGGCACGCGCCGTGTTCGAGGCCATCCGGACGGCCGCCGCCGCCGAGCGCCGCGATTCGGTTCTCCCCTGAGCCGCGCCGGGCGGCGGCGGTCAGGACGGCCCTTCGGCCGGTCCTCGAAATCGTCAGGTGGGACCTTCCGCCCCTACAGGTTCTCCTCCGGGAGGAGGACGGAGCCGTAGCGCATGGCCAGTCGCGTCAGCGGCTCGTACCGCTCAGGCCCCCAGAGAGTGGGCTGTTCACCGGGCCGCGGGTCGTCTCCGCCCTCGACGAAGGCTCCCTCCGGACCGCCGGGTGTGAACAGGAACAACATCCGGGCAGGGTGCACACCGACGTTTTTGAACCGGTGGCGGTGTCCCCGTGGGATGAAGACGAAGTCACCCGGCTTGCCGATGAAGGTGCGGTCGCCGTCGAGGAACTCCAGTTCTCCGGAGAGCAGATAGAACGCCTCGTCGACGTCGGTGTGGATGTGCGCCACCGGCCCGGCGCCCGCCGGGATCGAGCCCTCGATGAATCCGAGCGAACCGTTGCTCTCCTTCGCGAGGATCTTGAGCGTGTAGACGTCGCCGACCACCCACTTGGTGATGCCCTCTCCCGCGGGCACATGGATGGCGCCGGGCCTGAACTGCTGGTCGGTCCCGTCCGGAACCTGGAAGGGAAGACTCATGGGATTCTCCTTGGCCGTGCGGTTCGCTGGTCGTCCGTACGCTTCAAGCGGGCGTGGTGAGATCTCGTCGGCGACGGGACGAGCGGGTGCCGCGTGACGGCCGAGTGCTCTCGCCGGCCGGCCGTATGGGCGTCGCGGGCGACTCAGGACCGCGGATGTGATGTTTCGGGCTATAAATGCTGCCGCGAACGGAAATCTCGCGAGATGAACAAATGCGCTACCGGCAATCGCGATCAGCGATGACCCGGTGCGCCGCGGACGGCAGGCGACCGGGTCACGCGCCGTGTGGCGTCACGGCGGTCCCCGAAAACCCGATTGCGCCGTTCATCCCATCACTGCTCGGATGTACGAATGAATCACGACGAGGTACTTGCGACGTTCGACGCCCAGATGCGCAGGAACGCCCGGCCCGACGGGCCTGGAGCCCGGGTCGACAGGACGGACACGACGACGCGGCAGACGGGCGGGGAGAGCGGGTGGAACGGCGTCCTGTGGTCCGGCCTCGACGCGGAGTCGGCGGACCCGGTGATCGCCGAACAGGTGGAGCACTTCACCGGGCTGGGGCTGGAGTTCGAATGGAAGCTCTACGCCCATGACCTTCCCCACGACCTGCCCCAGCGGCTTCTCGCGGCCGGGTTCACCGCCGAGCCGCAGGAGGCGCTGATGGTGGCCGAAGCCGATCGGCAGTCGACCGCCGCCACCCCTCCCGAGGGGATCACGCTGCGCGAGGTGACCGACGAGGCCGGGGTGGACCTCATGGCGGTCGTCCACGATCAGGCCTTCGGCACCGACGGCTCCAGGATCAGGCGGCAACTGCTCAAGCAGCTCACCGAAGCCCCCGAGACGGTCGTCGCGGTCGTCGCCATGGCCGGCGACGTGCCGGTCAGCTCGGCACGCGTGGAGTTCGTGCCGGGCACGGACTTCGCCGGACTCTGGGGCGGCGGCACCGTCGCCGCGTGGCGTGGTCGGGGCATCTTCCGCACGCTGGTCGCCTACCGCGCCCGCATCGCCGCCGAGCGCGGCTACCGCTACCTGCAGGTGGACGCGTCCGACCAGAGCAGGCCGATCCTCGCCCGTCTGGGTTTCGCCCAGCTGAGCACCACCACGCCGTACGTGTATCAGCCGAAGAGCTGACACGCCGCCGGGACGGCCAGGCCCGGGTGTCCTTCCATCGACCGACCGCCCTCGCGCACACCCGGGGGCCATGGCCTCCCGGAATCACGCACCGGCGAGCAGTACCAGACGGCCCAAGGGCCGTGGGCGGGCCGGCGTGGATAGGCTGTCAGCGTGTCCTCGCCACAGGTGGGGTTGTGCTGATCGGGCTGGTCGAAGCCCGGGTCTCTGACAGAACGGAAGAGCGTGGAAGCCGCTACGCGGGGTGACGTTGGTCTGGATCGCGTATCGGCTGGAACGCGGTCGAAGAAGCTGTTGTTGCGTGCGCTCGCGGGCGAGCGGACGGAGCGGCCGCCGATCTGGTTGATGCGGCAGGCCGGACGCTATCTGCCGGAGTATCACCGTGTGCGCGAGGCTGCCGGTGGGATGGTGGGGCTGTGCAACTCGCCCGAGCACGCGGTCGAAGTCACCTTGCAGCCGATCCGACGTTTCCCGCTGGATGCGGCGATCCTGTTCGCGGATCTTCCGCAGATCGCGGCCGCGCTCGGCCAGAGCCTGGAGTATCTGGTCGGTGATGGCCCGGTTCTGACGCCCCCGATCCGTTCGGCATCGGACATCACCGAGTTCTTGAGCGCGTCCGGCCTCCATGAGGAGTTGGCCCCGATTTACGAGACGGTCCGGCAACTCACGAGGGCTCTGCCTGAGGAGGTGGCGTTGATCGGCTATGCCGGTGCGCCTTGGACGGTCGCGACGTACATGGTCGAGGGGCGCGGGGGGGCCAGCTCGGAGCATGCCGTTGTCAAGCAGTGGGCGCTGAGCGACCCGGCGGGCTTCCAACCCTTGATCGACTTGCTGACCGCGGCCATCATCGAGTTCCTGGACCGTCAGATCCAGGCCGGTGCCGAGGCGATCCAGTTGTTCGAGAGCTGGGCTGGGATACTCCCGGACCCGTTCTTCCAACGCTGGTGTGTCAAGCCGGTCGCCGCCATCGTCGCGGCGCTGAAGGCGAAGCACCCTGGTGTTCCCATCATCGCTTTCCCGCGTGGTGCCGGGCTCGCGTACGACGGCTTTGTCCAGGCCACCGGTGTGGACTGCGTCGGGCTCGACTCGACGGTTCCGCTGGAATGGGCTGCGCAGAAAGTACAAGGCGAACTGGGCCGGTGTGTGCAGGGCAACCTCGATCCTCAGCTCTTGGTCGCGGGCGGCCCGGCGCTGGAAGCCGAAACCCACCGCATCCTGCACACTCTCGGCAGTGGCCCCTTCGTGTTCAATCTCGGACACGGCATCGTCAAGACCACGCCTCCGGAGCATGTTGCCGCGCTCGCCCAGCAGGTACGGTCCTGGGCCACACCCCTGGCGTATCAGGAGTGAACGGGGTCCGGTCGCGGCGGCACTGGTAGGGCTGCTGGGCCGGCTCTAGGCGATCATCTCCTGCCTGGTGTGGGCGAGCCGGTAGGAGTCGGTGCCGGTTTCGATGATGGTGCCGTGGAAGGTCTCTGATTCAGAGGTCTCGAATCGCCTGCCCATGTCTGCTCCCGAAGCCGTCCAGGGCGGCAAGGACCTCCTTGCGCATGGTGTCGCTGCCGGTGTGCCCTGAGTCGTCTACCACGACCAGTCTCGCGTCGGGCCAGGCTCGGGCCAGTTGCCAGGCGTTCTCTAGCGGCCCGCCCACGTCGAAGCGGCCATGGATGAGTACGCCGGGGATGCCGGCCAGCTTGTGCGCGTTTCGCAGCAAGACACCTTCCTCCAGCCAGGCGGCGTTGGAGAAGTAGTGGCTGCAGATGCGGACGAAGGCCAGCAGAGCGGCCGGCGGCCGGTCGCTGTAGGCGTTCGGCTTGCCGTTGACCTCCAGGGAGATCACCGCGTCCTCCCACGCCACCCAGTCGTGAGCGGCCTTGGCCCGTACGGCGGGGTCGGGGTCGGACACGAGCCGCGCATAGGCGGCGAGCAGGTCTCCGTCGCGCTCGGCCTCCGGGACGCCCTCGCGGAAGCGCAGCCACTGCTCGGGGAAGAAGCGGCCCACGCCGCGGTAGAGCCAGTCGATCTCGGATCGGCGGGTCATGGTGACGCCGGTGAAGACCATCTCCGACACCCGCGCGGGGTGGGCTTCGGCGTAGGCGAGCATCAGCGTGGACCCCCACGACCCACCGTAGAGCAGCCACCGGTCGACACCGAGGTGCTCGCGCAGCCGTTCCATGTCGGCGACCAGGTGGTGGGTGGTGTTGGTGGTCAGATCGGTGGCCGGGTCGCCGGCGTGGGGCAGGCTCCGGCCGCAGTTGCGCTGGTCGAACAGGATGATGCGGTAGCGCTCGGGATCGAAGACGCGGCGCTGACCCGGCCTGCAACCCGAGCCGGGGCCGCCGTGGACGACGAGCGCGGGCTTGCCCTCAGGGTTGCCGCAGACCTCCCAGTAGACCAGGTGGCCGTCGCCGGTGTGGAGGTGCCCGTGGTCGTGAGGCTCGATCGGGGGATACATCGCTCAAAAATACTTGTGCGCTCACCCCAACAGGCGCAGCATGGCGCGCCGCGCCGACCGGGCGGCGGTCGAGAGGAAATTATTTCCAGCGCCTCTCGGGCTGTTAGCCTGCGCGCATGTCAGACCTGGGGCCCATCGCCTGGCCGCCTGAGCCGATCAAGACCGAGAGACTCGTGCTCCGTGAGCCCGAGGCCCGGGACCGTGCGACGTTCATCGAACTGCTGGCGTCGCCAGAGGTGCACACCTACCTCGGCGGCCCCCGCCCGCGTGATGAGCTTGAGCGCGAGATGCCCGGAGCGCCCGAGCGGTGGCCCGGCAATTTCGTCGTTGATCTCGACGGGGCGATGATCGGCCAGATCCTGCTCAGGAGAGCAACGGAGCACCGTCGCCCGGCTGCCGCGGGGAAGGCCGATCTCGGCTACCTGTTCCTGCCGCGAGCGTGGGGATTCGGGTACGCCGCCGAGGCGTGCGCGGCGGCACTCGACTGGTTCGACGGCGTCCTTCCCGGCGAGCCGGTGGTGCTCACCACCCAGACCGCCAACGTCGGCTCGATGCGCCTCGCGGCAAAACTGGGGTTCACCGAGGTAGAGCGTTTCCAGGCCTGGGACGCCGAGCAGTGGCTCGGTCTGCGGTCCCCGGCCACGCCGTCCGCTTGAGCCCAAGGTCGCCAGGTCGGCCCACCTCCGCAACGTGGACACCTACGCCCTCCTGGCGTCAGGGTTCGCCATCGGCACCACCACAGAGTTCGAGATCCACCCGGCGCTCGTCGTCTACCTCCGCCACCGCGTGGCGCGCCAGTCCCCCTGATCCAGGCGATGCCGGCGCGCCGCAGGTGCCGTCGCGGACAGGCGGGTCACAGGTGCTGGACGGCCGTGCTGAGCAGATAGAGGGCGATGAAGACGGCCGCCGCGCGGCGGCCCCGGGAGGCGCCGAGGGCGGCGGCCCCTCCCCCGCACCATCGCGAACTCCTTGTGCAGGTGAGACAGATCAGTGGGAGGCGATCCACCAGGCAGAAAGCAGGTGGACGAGGGCGCACACTCCGGCGCCGACGGACATGCCGAGGTGGCGTCGCATGACGCCGAGCACGCAGTCGCCGACCTGGGCCAGGCCGAGGACGATCAGCATGGCGGTGAGTCCGGCCGAGTCTCCACGAGCGAGCATCACCAGGGCGACCGCGCTGAGCGGGACGGCGCGCACCGCGTACGCCCTGGCGTAGAAGTCGACACCTGCGGTGATCGGGGCGCCCTTGGGCAACCCCAGGCCCGGCCTCATGACCCCCGCCACGGAGGAGACCCCCGACAGGAGCGCCACGGCGGCGTTGGCGCCCGCGATCACATGGTGAGCGGCGAAGACGACGTTCATTCTATCTCCTCGTGAATCATTCAAACTCTGAACGATTCTGAAACGCTATCATTGCACTCATGGACGACGTCAAGGGTTCGGCCGGGCTGCCTGCGACGGTGGTGTTCCGCCTGGGCACGCTGGGCGCACTGGCCGGTGACCGGTTCGCGGAGAAGATCGAGGTCTATGACCTCAAGGTCAAGCACGTGGGGCTGATGACGGTGCTCAGCCTCGGCCCCGCCGTGTCGCAGCAGGACCTGGCCGCGAAAATGGGTGTCGCCCCCAGCCTCGTGGTCTCACTGGCCGACCACCTCGAAACGCTCGGGGCGGTCCAGCGAGTCCGCGATCCGCAGGACCGGCGGCGCCAGGTGCTCACCCTCACCGCGCACGGCCGGGATCTGCTGGACAAGTGCGCGACCGAGGCCCGCGCCCTCGACGAAGAGTTCACGGCCGCCCTCGCCCCCGATCAGGTCGCGGCGCTCCGGCAGGCGCTCTCGGTGCTCAGCGCGGAGGCGGGCCTGCCGTAAGGGCCGGCGCAACCGGCTCCGGCACCTGGGCGACATCCCCTGACTAGCGGGGTCGTAAGTTGTCAACATGGACGGCAAGAGTCCTCTTGGGGAGTTCCTGCGTGCTCGACGCCAGACCACGACCGTCGATCAGGTAGGGCTGCCGAACATCGGCAGCCGCCGGACGCCCGGATTACGCAGGGACGAGGTCGCCATGCTGGCCGGCGTCAGCGCCGACTACTACATCCGGCTGGAACAGGGGCGGGAACGCAATCCGTCGGATCAGGTGCTCGACGCCTTGGCACGGGTCTTCCAGCTCGACGCGGAGGCGACCGAGCACCTTCACGATCTCGCGCACCACCGGGCATCCCGACGCGAACCTGTCGGTCCAAGTGACCAGTTGCGCCCGTACGTCCTGCGGTTCATGGAGGGCTGCGATCACGCGGTCGCGTTCGTGCTGAACCGCCGCCTTGACTTCCTGGCCAGGAACCCACTGGCCGCGGCCCTCTACGACGGGATGGAGGGCCGCGACAACCTGCTGCGGCTGCTCTTCCTCAATCCCGTCGCGCGGGAGTTCTACCTGAACTGGAGACAGCAGGCCGAGGACTCGGTGGGCCATTTCCGGGCAGCGCTGGGAGCGGGCGGAGACGACCCGTTCGCCCAGGATCTCGTCGAGGAACTCTCGCGCGGGAGCGAGGACTTCCGGCGGATATGGGCCCGCCACGAGGTCCGCTCGAGGACACACTGGTCCATCTCCTATCGCCACGGTGTAGTCGGCGAAATGACCCTTCACTACGAGATGTTCCGCGTCGGCAGCCCCACCTCCCAGCAGCTCATCGTCGGCCAGGCCGAGCCGTACACCCCCTCCGAACGCGCGTTCCGCGAACTGGGCAGGCTCGCCGGGAAGACCGCCGATCAGCGTTGACGGGCGGCCTCGGCGACGCGCCATCAGCTGACGATCACGCACAGTCATCTGGAAATCCGGCGATCTGGGGCATCCCCGTATCGCCGGATCGCGGCCGAACTCCCCTGAGCGCCTGCCGTACGGCCCGGCGCCCGGGTGGTCAACGTGCGTCGATGTCGGTGCCGCTGCTGAGCAGGGCCCACGCGTCCAGGGAGGCCCGGTCCGCGTCGAGGCCCTCACGGAACGCGTCCACCGCGTCCCGGCCGAGCAGGAGAAGCGCCGGCGGCTCCGGCGACCCGACAGCGGCGATGATCGCCTGTGCCGCCTTCTCCGGGTCTCCGGGCTGGGTGCCGTGAATCGTGTCGTTCTCCTTGCGGCGCCTTCCCGCGGTCTCGGCGTAGTCCGCGATGGCCTCGGCGGACTGGGTGAGCGAGCGCCCGGCGAAGTCGGTGCGGAACGCACCGGGTTCGACGGCGAAGGCGGTGATGCCCAGGGGCGCCAGTTCCTTGCGCAGCGAGCCGGTCATGCCCTCGAGGGCCGCCTTCGTCGCCGCGTAATACCCGGAGCCCGGAGGCGTCGTCCGGGCCCCGATGGAGGAGATGTTCACGACGGTCCCGGAGCGCCGGGCACGCATCCCCGGCAGGACGGCCTTGATCATGGCCACCGCGCCGAAGAAGTTGGTGGCGAACAGGTGTCGCACGTCCGCGTCGTCCCCTTCCTCGACGGCGGCGCGATAGCCGTACCCGGCGTTGTTCACGAGAACGTCGACGGCGCCGAAGCGCTCCCCTGCGCGGCGCACCGCGTCCTCGACCTGGGTCTGCTCCGTCACGTCGAGGCTGAGGGCGAGGGCGGCTCCGGGGTGGGCGTCGGCGAGGTCGCGCACGCCCGACAGGTCGCGGGCGGTGACCACGGCGTTGTCGCCGCGAGCGAGGACGGCTTCTGCGAGGGCCCGTCCGAGGCCGGTCGAGCATCCGGTGATCAACCAGGTGGACATGATGATCGGTTCCTTTCCCTGCGGCGCCGGGTCGTCGTGGGCCCGCGAGGACATTCTTGGCGAGGGTGACGGGTGGCCTGGCACCGGGGGGCTGCCGGCGCCCCGCTCAGGAGCCCGGCTGCGCGCGTCAGGGAACGAGGGACTTGGCGATGTAGGCGACGACGACCTTGTTGCCGTCGACAGCTTCTGCGACGACGAAGTCCACGGCGATGCTGCACAGCGCGTAGGCGTCGGCGATCGTCAGCGCGCCCTCCGTGGCCTCGACGAGATGGGCGACGGCCTCCTCGACGGCGATCCGCAGCGCGACGTCGAGGTCGGCGTCGATCCCCATGCACCAGAAGTACTCGTCGCTCTCCGCGCGCGGCCACTCCAGGCCCCCGCCCTTGCGGACGACGAACTGCACGGTGACCGCCATCGAGTGCTCGACCGCGGTCTGGTCGACCTCACCGTGGCCCTGCGCGCCGTGCGTGTCGCCGGTGTAGAACATGCCGCCCGGCTGGAAGACCGGCAGGTACAGGGTCGTACCGGCGACGAGGTCGCGGAAGTCCAGGTTGCCGCCCCACCGGTCCGGCGGGTTGGCGGAGACGAAGCCTGCCGACGTGGGCGGTGCGACTCCCATGATCCCGGCGAACGGCTTGAACGGGACCTTGATTCCGTGGCCGAACGTGTAGTGGCGGCCCGACTCGTCCAGCCGGAGCAGGCGGGTCGACGCCGTGTCCAGCAGATCGCCGCAGACTCCCGCGCCCGGGCCGGTGCTGTTCACGCCGTACGGGACGCGCGGGGAGACATCCAGGATGCGGATCTCCAGGGTGTCTCCCGGTTCGGCGCCCCTCACGTGGATCGGCCCGGTGAGAATGTGGCCGCTGGAGCCGGCCGGGCGGGGGTTGGCCGCGACCTCCGCCAGTTCGGGCAGCACCTGGTCGGCGGGCACGCCCAGCCTTTCGAAGTAGGCGACCGGCCCCTCGGCGGCGGACACTCCGGCCTGGTTCACCGCGTCGATCCTGACGACCGTGCCGGAGTCCACTGTCAGCACCGGCATCCGGTCGGTGGGAAAGTGACCCCAGATCGCGGTCTCTGGGGTGGTCCTGAGCACGACAGGCTCCACCCGGCCGGGCGACGGCCACGGTGTGACCGCCTCCACGGCGCCGAGGGATTCCAGCGCGGGAGGCCGATCAGGCTCTGCGGGGGTCGCGGACGGCTTGGGCGGTCTCACGTGAGTCGGCCTCCGGAGGAGAGGAAAGGCGTCATGAGTTTCA
Source organism: Planotetraspora kaengkrachanensis (assembly GCF_016862895.1). Lineage (GTDB taxonomy): Bacteria > Actinomycetota > Actinomycetes > Streptosporangiales > Streptosporangiaceae > Planotetraspora > Planotetraspora kaengkrachanensis. Next base: position 104,684 of record NZ_BONV01000009.1, read on the forward strand.
TCAGGGCGCGTTTCGTCATGATGTCGCCCCTTTGATACCGCATGACGAACGCGCCCCCGCGACTCACCCGGCCCGCCGCGCGTGCGGACCACGAACGCGCCCCCGCGACTCCCCCGGCAAAGTGACCTATTCGGTGGCCCGGCCCCTCCCCGCTGGCCCGGTCGCGGTGCGTCCGAACGCGCTGGGAGGGGCCGGCCGACGATGCGGCGGTGAATCAGCCGGTGATGCTGGGCTCACCGGTCTCGAGGTGGCCGACGAACCGCTGCGACCAGGACGGGTCGGAGCTGACCGTGACGGTCACGTCGTACCAGCCGTCGCTGTCCTTCAGCGGGTTCAGCGACCACTCGTGGCTGTCGTGCCCGCCGACCTTCACGGTGTGCGGCCTGCCCGACATGTAGTTGTTGTACGTGATCGTGAACGTCACGGACGTCTTGCCGTGGTTGTGCAGCTCCAGCGTCAGCTTCGGCTTCTTGTCCGACCTGCCGTCGTAGTAGGACGCCTCCACCTCGAGGTCCTTGCCCGCGGCCGCGACGTCACCGGTGAACCGGCGCAGGAAGCGGTTCGGCCCGGTGACGGTGAGGTCGTACTTCGTGTCACCGGCGGAGGCGCCCACGGCGCCGGTGCCCGACGCCGTCGCGTGGGCCCCGACGGTGTACTGGCCGGGGAACGCGGCCGGGTACTGCGCGAGCGTCGGGACTCCGGCCCGGTTGTTGTACACGGCGAAGTGGCTCGCCTTGGCCGCGAACGGGGCCACGTTGCTGAACTTCAGGTTCGCCACGACGCCGGACGGCCCGCTGGTGAACCCGGCCAGGTTGGCGTTCGGCTGGTACGGCAGCGGGCGGGCCGGCTTGGTCCCCTTCTCCTGAGTCGGCATCGTGTTGTCGCCCGGCAGCGGGGTGTACCGGGTCTCCGGGACGAGCGCCCCGGTCTGCGGGAGAAGCGGCATGCCGTAGACCGGCTTGTCGAAGTCGAAGGCGCCCGTCAGGTCGCCGCAGACCTTGCGCCGCCAGTCGCTGATGTTGGGCGAGATGGCGGGCTTGCCGAGCGCGGTGGTCCACTTCTCCATGAACTGGATGACCGAGGTGTGGTCGGAGACCTCCGAGGTCACCCAGCCGCCGCGGGTCCAGGGCGAGATGAGGATGAGCGGCACGCGGAACCCGAGCCCGACCGGGAGCGGAGCGGTGACGCCGTAGGCGCCCATGGTGCCGGAGACGAACTCGTCCGCCTCGCCCGGCGCCGGCATGGGCGGCGGGACGTGGTCGAACTGGCCGTCGTTCTCGTCGTAGTTGATGATCACCAGGGTCGAGTTGAACACGTCCGGGTCGGCGTTCAGGGCCTCCATGACGCCGCGCAGGAAGTACGCGCCGTTGCTCGGCGCCGTGACCGGGTGCTCGGAGAAGAACTGGTTGTTCACGACCCAGTTCACCTGCGGCAGCGTGCCGTTGACGACGTCGGCGCGGATCGCGGCGATGAGGTTGTCGGCGTTGCCCGACAGGCCGGTGATCGGCTCGGGGACGTTCTTCACGCCGTTGTCGTAGTAGACATTGCCCGGAGCGGCGGTCCCGCCCTGGGTGGGGTCGAGCTTGGCGAAGGTGTCGAAGTACTCCAGGCCGTTGTCGCCGTAGTCGTCGGCGCACTGGTAGACCCGCCAGCTGACGCCCGCCCCCTGGAGCGTCTCCGCGTAGGACTTCCACGGCAGGAACTTGCCGCGCTCGTCGCCGCCGTCGTAGGCGGTGAAGGCGCCGTGCTTGTGGTCGGCGTTGATCGTGCCGCTCCACAGGTAGGTGCGGTTGGGCCCGGTCGCGCTGAGCACGGAGCAGTGGTAGGCGTCGCCGACCGTGTAGGCGTCCGCGAGGGCGTAGTGGAACGGCAGGTCGTGGCGGTCCATGTAGCCCAGCGTGGTCGGGCCGCCCTTGGCGTAGTACCAGCCGTTCATCAGCCCGCCGTACCAGGCGCCGTGCTGGTCGGTCCAGCCGTGGCTGGTGCCGCCGTAGTTGGCCGCGCCGAGCTCGGCGCTCGGCGGCGTCGCCCCGCTCCAGGTCTTCGCCCCGCTCAGCCGCCACGGGTACTGCGTGTCAGCCCCGACCGTGATCGTTTTCGGCTGTTCCCACACGGTCTTGCCACCGGGGAGCATGATGGTCGAGCGGTCACCGAAACCGCGCACTCCCTTCATGGCGCCGAAGTAGTGGTCGAAGCTGCGGTTCTCCTGCATGATCACAACGACATGCTTGATGTCACGGATGTCGCCGTACGGCTTGTGATGGTGGCCAGGCTTGTGTTGGTCGGGCTCGTGCTGCGTGGAGGCTTCGGCGGCGCCCGCGGGCAACGCGGCGCCGACGGCGGCGGCTCCGGTCACGGCGGCGGCGGTGCCGAGGAAGTTTCTCCGGGACAAGTTGGACATTGACTCAAGACCTCCGGATACGAAAGACGTGCCCGAAGATCGTGGACCCCCGACCTTGCCCGGGAGCGACGGCAAACCGAAGCCCGAATTGCCGCTTGCGCAAGACCAGGGGTGACGCGAGCGCCGGATGGGGCTCGGCGAGCCGGGCGACGCCACGTGGGGACGGCCGGCTCGCGGGCCCTTCACCTAGCCGTTCAGGGGCACCACCCCGGCGGAGTACGAGCCGACCAGGGTGGCGTCGTCGCGGTGGGGTCCGGCGGCCAGCCGGTCGCCGAGGCCGCGCTGGAACTCCTGGAAGGCGGCCAGGCCGGGCAGTCCCTCACCATCGACCACGTGGACGAAGGTGACGCCGTCGGCCAGCCGGAACGAGCTGTAGTGCAGGCCGGGCGGCGCCGTGCTCGCCAGCTCAGCGAAGACGGCCTCGATCAGGCGCTGGTTCTCGTCGGCGGCCTCCGGCCTGGTCTGGTAGCGGATCACTGCTGTGGTCATCACGTTCTCCTCGGTCGTCGGTCGTCACTTCTTCTGACCACGGCGCCACCGCGATCTCATCGCCGCGATGAGTTCGCTCCCCCGCCGCTGTCAGTACCGGTGAGAGCGAACTTCTGGAGGACTTTGTGAGCGGCAGGGAACGGACGACCATGGAGCAACGCCGGGTGCTTGCCCTGGCCTCGGCCGGCTCGGTGATGGTGGCGCTCGACGCCTTGGTGGTCGCGGCGTCGCTGACCACCATCAGGCAGGATCTCGGCGCCTCGATCGAACAACTGGAATGGACGGTGAACGCCTACAGCCTCAGCCTCGCGACGCTGCTGGTGACCGCCGCCGCGGTCGGCGACAGGTGGGGCCGGCGCCGGACGTTCGCGGCCGGACTCGCCCTCTTCTCCGTCGCGTCGGGCGTCTGTGCGCTGGCGACCTCGGTGCCGATGCTGATAGCCGCACGGACCGTCCAGGGAGTCGGCGCGGCGATCGTGATGCCGATGGCGATGAGCCTGCTCGGCGCCGCCTTCCCGCCCGAACGCCGCGGGCAGGCGATCGGCGTCTTCAGCGGACTCACCGGTCTGGCGGTGCTCGGCGGTCCGGTGATCGGCGGCGCCGTGACCGAAGGGCTCGCCTGGCAATGGATCTTCTGGATCAACGTGCCGGTGGGTTGCCTGGCGATCGCCCTCGTGTTCCGGTGGATCCCCGAGAGCACGGGAGCGGCTCGCCGGCTCGATCCGGGCGGAGCGGCCCTGATCACTCTCGCCGTTCTCGGCGTCGTCTGGGGCGTCGTACGCGGGGCCGTGGCGGGCTGGAACAGCCCGGAGGTGATCGGCTCGTTCGTGCTCGGATGTCTCCTGCTGCTGGGGTTCCTGGCCTGGGAGAGCCGCGCGCCCCAGCCGATGGTGCCGCTCGCGTTCTTCCGGTCGAGGGCGTTCTCCGCCGGCAACGCGGCCGGCTTCCTCCTGACCGCGGCGCTTTTCGGCGCCGTGTTCTTCCTCGCCCAGTTCATGCAGGCCGCCTTCGGCTCCGGTCCGTCGCAGGCCGGGCTGCGGCTCCTGCCATGGACGGCCACGCTGTTCCTGGTGGCGCCCGTCGCCGGCCGTCTGGTGGATCGGATCGGTGAACGTCCGCTGGTGGTGACCGGGCTGGCCCTGCAGGCGGCAGGCATGTTCTGGATCAGCCGGATCAGCGGCGGCACCGTCCGGTACGCCGAACTGGTGCCGCCGCTCATCGTGGCGGGTTGCGGCGTATCGATGGCGATGCCCGCGACGCAGAGCGCCACCATCGGAGCGCTGCCCCGCGAGGCCGTCGGCATCGCCTCCGGCGTCTACAGCATGATGCGGCAGCTCGGCGGCGTCGTCGGAGTCGCCGTTCTGGCAGCGGTGTTCGCCGCCGCCGGAGGTTACGCGTCCTTCACCGCCGGATTCAGCCGAGCCTTGGCCGTCTGCGGCGTACTGTCGTCGCTCGGGGCACTCGCCGGACTCGGGATCGCCGTGCGGCGTACCACGACACGTCCGGGCGCACTGGTCGCCCGGCAGGAGCCGGTCGAGGAGTTGCGGTGAACCTCGAGGACGAGTTCGCACAGTACCGGGGCGAGCTGCTCGCCCACTGCTACCGGATGTCCGGGTCCCTGCACGACGCGGAGGACGCGGTGCAGGAGACGTACCTGCGGGCGTGGCGGGCCTTCGCGGAGTTCGAGCACCGCTCGTCGGTCCGGACCTGGCTCTACCGGATCGCGACCCGGGTCTGCCTGAACGCCCTGCAGCACAGCAGCCGCCGGATGGTGCCGTCGGCGTTGGGAGCCCCCGGCACCGACCCGGACGACCTGGAGACGCAGGCCCTGGAGACCGGCTGGCTGGAGCCGTTCCCCGACCTGCTGCTGAGCGCCGACCCGGCTCTGGTCGTGGGGACTCGGCAGAGCCTCAGACTGGCGATGGTCGCCGCGCTGCAGCACCTGCCGCCTCGGCAGCGCGCGGTCCTGATCTTGCGTGACGTGCTCGCCTGGCAGGCCTCCGAGGTCGCCGGTCTGCTCGACACGACCACCGCGGCGGTCAACAGCGCGCTCCAGAGGGCCCGTGCCGAGCTCGCCAGGCTCGCACCCGCCGAGGACCAGTTCAGCGAACCGGGCGAGCCCGCACGCCGCGCCCTGCTCGACCAGTACGCCAAGGCCTTCGAGACGGCGGACCTGGCCGCCCTGGAAGGTCTGCTGACTGAGGACACCAGGTGGGAGATGCCGCCGATCCCGACCTGGTTCCGCGGCCGCGCCGACGTGCTGCGCCTGCTCAGGGCGAAGTTGACGCCGGGAGAGGGTCTGCGCGTCATGGTGGAGACGACCGCGAACGGGCAGCCGGCGTTCGCTAAGTACACCCGCGGCCGCGACGGCGTCTTCCATGCGCACTCGATCCAGGTGCTGACCTTGACCGGAGCAGGCGTGTCCTCGGTGCTCGCCTTCCACCGGGCGGACCTGTTCAGCTCCTTCGGCCTCCCGATCGACCGTCCTCCGGAGAGCGCGGCCCCCCTTGAACACGTCCAGGCGGGGTTGTAAGACGGGTCGTGAGCGGAAGGAGCCCGGCATGGATCACACGGAGGCACGGCGGTTCGCCGAGGAGTGGGCGGCGGCCTGGAACTCCCACGATCTCGACCGGATCATGACGCACTACGCCGATGACGTGGTCTTCCGGTCGCCGCTGGCCGCACGGATCATCGAGGGGTCCGACGGCGTCGTCCGCGGCGCCGAGGCCCTGCGCGCGTACTGGGCCGAGGGACTGCGCCGCAATCCCGGCCTGCGGTTCGAGGTCGTCGCGGTGTACACCGGCCTGGACACCATCGTGATCGCCTTCCGGCATCAGACCGGACGACCGGCCGCCGAGGTTCTCACCTTCCGCGACGGCCTGATCGTCTCGGGCATGGGCGCCCTCGGCCCGGACGGTCCCTGATCACGCGAGCTCGGCCCGGAGAGTCTCGGTGACGGGACGGCGGCCGCCGAGGCGGGCGGGAACAGCGGTGAGCGCCGCCACCACGAGCACGGTCGCCGACACCACGGCGAGCAGTTGCCAGAGCGGCGGAAGCGTGACCCTGTCCCCGTCTCCGCCGGTGATCGCGTTGATGGCGTGGAACAGCGCGAAGCCTCCCGGGAAGACGCCCAGGACGGCTCCGGCGAGCGCGGGGAGCAGCTGCGCGACGGCCAGCGCCACACTCACTTGACCAGGGGTCGCGCCGAGGGCTCGCGCCAGGGCGGAGGACCGCCGGTTGTCGAGCGCCGTCGCCCACGTGATGAACACGACGTTGACCGCCGCCAGGGCGAACAGTGTGACCATCACGACAAGGAGCACCTGGCGCAGCCACCCGGCCTGGGCCTCGTCCACTCCCGCGGCGAGCGGGTCGGCGGCGAGGAAGGCGTCGAGTATCAGTGCGACGTAGATCCCGCTGACCGTGACCGCGACGCCGACCACATTCAGCAGGACCCGCCGCGGCCGGCGGGCGGCGACCCGCAGGCCGAGAAGCAGCGGGACGGGCAGCCGCGCCGAGATCGCGATCAGCCGACCGCTGCGGCGGGGCGGGCGTGCCGAGCCGGCCAGCGCGCCGACGGTGCTGGAGCGGGCGGCGCGCACGGCGGGCACAAAGGTCGCGACCACCGCGACCCCGAGTGCCACGGCGGTCACGGAAACGACCGTGGACATGGTCATCGGTGGTGTACCCGCCCTGCCGATGAGGCCGGCGCCTGCCTCGGCGAGCAAGGGAGCGGTGAGCGAGCCGGCGGCCAACCCGGCCGCGGCCGCGACGACGGCCACGAGGACGTACTCCGCGAGCAGCGCGGCCGCGACCAGGCTCGGTGTGCCGCCGACCGCCTTGAGGAGTCCGACGCGTCTGGTCTGATCGGCCATCCGGCCGCCGACCAGCACCGAGACACTGGCCACGGCGAGCAGACCGAGGAGCCAGGCTCCGAACAGCAGAAGGATCTGGGCGTCCGCGGCCGATTCTGTGGCCTCTTCGCGAATGTCCACCCAGGACTCCAGGCGTGGAGCGCCCCGGCTCTCCCGAGTGTTCGCTTCGGCGAACGCCTGGGCCTCAGCCGGGTCGGCAAGCTTCAGGTTCATCACGTACGACAGGGAACCCGGATCCGGGGAGAGGCTCCGCGCATCCGCCTGGGTGACCCAGACCAGACCTGGATTCTTCAACACGCCCGCAGGCAGCCCGGACAGCTCCTCGGGAGTCGCGCCGCTCGCGCAACCTGCGGCGACGAGGCAGGACGTCTCCGGATAGGGGGTGACGGCGGCGGTTACCGCCACGCCGATGACCTCGAACGACCGGCCGCCGAGAGTGACCGGATCGCCCACGCGCACATCGAGCGCGTTGGCGAAGGCGGACTCGACCACCACACCGCCGTCACTGACCCAGCCACCCTGGGTCACCTCGGGCTGGTCGACCGGCGCGGGCGCGGAGTCGCGCCCCATGACCTGCACATCCGACGTCCGGCCGGATGCCTGGAGTTCGGCCGGGGTGACGGGGTACGGCCCGCTGTGGTCGACGACGCCGGGAGCGCCGGCCAGTTCCGCCAGACCGGAAAGCTCGGTGGGCCGGCCGCCGGGGTTCACAGCGCTGCCGGCGACCACGTCGGGCCCGTTGGTCGCCCCCCTGGTGCTCTGGTACGGATCGTTGGCCGCCTCACGCATGACGAGCCCGAGCGTCAACGTCGTGGTGGCCGCCATGATGGCGAGCAGCAGCAGTACGGTCTCGACGCGGCGCCGCCGGAGGTCGCGCACGGCGAGGCGGCCTACGAGCAGGATGCGGCCCATCGCCCTCAGTCCTCCAGTCCGACGAGGGCGCCGAGCCGCCCGGTGGTGCCACCGGACAACCTGGTCTCGTCCACCAACGCGCCGTCGCGCATCGAGAGCATCCGGTCCGCGGTGGCCGCGATCCGCGCGTCGTGGGTGACGACGACCAGCGTCTGCCCGGACGCGTGGAGGCTCTCGAAGAGGTTGAGGACGTCCAGGGTGGCAGCGCTGTCCAGATTCCCGGTCGGCTCGTCGGCGAGGACGACCGACGGTTCGTTGCTCAACGCCCGGGCGACCGCGACCCGCTGCCGCTGGCCGCCGGACAGCGCGGAGGGCAGGAAACGCGCCCGGTCGGCGAGCCCGACCCGCTCGAGGAGTTCCTCCGCACGCCGCCGCGCGGCCCTCGGCGAGCGTCCGGCCAGCAGGGCCGGCAGTTCGACGTTCTCCACGGCTGTGAGCTCCTCCATCAGGTGGAAAGCCTGGAAGACGAAGCTGACGCCGGTCCGCCTCATCCGGGCCAGGGCCCTTTCGCCGATGTCGTCGATGCGACGGCCGTTCAGCGACACCTCCCCGCCCGTAGGCCGGTCCAGCCCTCCGAGCAGTTGCAGCAGCGTGGACTTCCCGCAGCCGCTGGGTCCCATCACCGCCACCGTCTCTCCCGCGCGGATGTCGAGATCGACCCCGTCGACGGCGCGCACCGCTCCCTCCCCCTTGCCGTAGTCCTTTCGCAACCCGCGGGCGCGAAGCACGGGCGTGTCGGCGGCGTCGCTCACGATCCACTCCTTCGGGGGGTCCAGTTCTTCTCACACGCCTCGAGCCAGCGCAGGTCCGCCTGCAGCCGGAGCACGATGCCCTCCAGCAACAGCGCCGCGTCCGAACGCCCCGGTTCGGCCATGGCGGCGCGCTGGGCGTCACGCAGCCGGCGCAGCAGCTCCCGACGCTGGGTGTCGACGATGGTGATCGGGTCGGCTAGCCCGGACATCGCGGCCGCGATCAGCTTGAGATGGAACTCCGCGAGGTCCGGCCTCGGCCAGCCCACCTCGGCGATCCACTCCGCGACGCGCCGCTGGCCCTCGGGGGTGAGCGCGTACACCTTGCGATCCGACCGGTCGGCGTGATCGGCGGACATGTCGACCGCCAGCAGGCCGGCCTTCTCCAGCCGGGTCAGCGTGACGTAGATCTGCCCGGCGTTCATCGCGTCACCGAGGGGTCCGAGCGCGTCGCGCAGCCGCGCGCGTAGCTGGTAGCCGTGCGAGGGCTCCTTGGCGAGCATCGCCAGCACGACTTCCTGCCGCATCGGGACCCCTCTAACCGTTAGCCGTTATATCTAACGGTTATCCGCTGATGCGCCACCGCTGTCAAGCCTGCGCCATCAGGCCGCCGCGCGGCCGGCGGAGGCGGAGGTGCCGTCGCGCTACCAGCCGCCGAGGGTGCGCAGGGCGACGTCCAGCCGGGAGGCCAGCTCCTTCACGGTCGTGCCGTACGTCTCGAGCACCGTGACGCCTTCCGGCCCGATCCGGAAGACCGCCAGATCGGTGTAGAGGCGGCTCACGCAGGCCGGTCCGGTGAGCGGATAGGTGCATTCGGGGACGAGCTTGGGCGTCCCGTCCCTGCTGAACAGCGTCATCATGACGAACACGTTCTTGGCGCCGATGGCCAGGTCCATCGCGCCGCCGACGGCGGGAATGGCGCCGGGGGCGCCGGTGTGCCAGTTGGCCAGGTCGCCGCGTTCGGATACCTGGAAGGCGCCGAGGACGCACACGTCGAGGTGGCCGCCGCGCATCATCGCGAAGGAGTCGGCGTGGTGAAAGTACGACGCGCCCGGCAGCTCGGTCACCGGGATCTTGCCGGCGTTGACGAGGTCGTGGTCGATCTCGTCGCCCTCGGCGGCCGGTCCCATGCCGAGCATGCCGTTCTCGGTGTGCAGAACGATCCCCGCGTCCGCCGGGAGGTGGTCGGCGACCATCGTCGGCTGGCCGATGCCGAGGTTGACGAATGAGCCGCGCGGGATGTCCCGCGCGACGACGGCCGCGAGCTCGTCCCTGCTGAGCGGGCCGCGGTCGAGGTGCTCCGCCGTACGGCCTGCGGGCTCCGGGGCGACGGTCATCGGGCGGCCTCCGCTTCGCTCAGGTCCAGGATCCTGTCGACGTAGATGCAGGGGGTGACCACCGTCTCGGGGTCCAGCTCGCCGGTCTCGACGACGCGGCCCACCTGCGCGATCGTCAGCGTCGCCGCGGTCGCCATGACGGGCCCGAAGTTGCGGGCGGTCTTGCGGTAGACGAGATTGCCCATCCGGTCGCCGATGTGTGCGCCGACGAGGGCGACGTCTCCCTTGATCGGGTACTCCAGCACGTAGTCGCGGCCGTCGATCGTGCGCGTCTCCTTGTTCTCCGCGAGCGGCGTGCCGACCCCGGTCGGGCAGTAGAAGGCGCCGATGCCGGCGCCGGCCGCGCGCATGCGCTCGGCGAGGGTGCCCTGCGGCACGACCTCCAGCTCGATCTTCCCGGCGAGGTAGAGGCCGTCGAACACCCACGAGTCGCTCTGGCGCGGAAACGAGCAGATCACCTTGCGCACCCGCCCGGCGGCGAGGAGCGCGGCCAGGCCGGTGTCGCCGTTCCCGGCGTTGTTGCTGACCACGGTCAGGTCGGTGGCACCCTGGCGGATCAGCGCGTCGATGAGCTGGACCGGCATGCCGGCCATCCCGAAGCCGCCGATCAGGACGGTGGAGCCGTCCGCGATCCCGGCGACGGCCTCGTCGGCGTCGCCGAAGACGGCGGTCATCGCGCGCTCACGTTTTCGAGGACCACGGCGAGGCCCTGGCCGACGCCGATGCAGATGGCGGCCACGCCCCATCGTTCGCGCCGCTCGCGCAGCACGTGGGCGAGCGTGCCGAGGACGCGCCCGCCGGAGGCGCCCAGCGGGTGACCGATCGCGATGGCGCCGCCCCTGGTGTTGACGATGTCCGGGTCGACCTGCCACGCGTCCAGGCACACCAGCGACTGGACGGCGAACGCCTCGTTGAGCTCCACGGCGCCGACATCGCGCCAGCCGACGCCGGCCCGGCGCAACGCCTGCTCGGCGGCTTCGACGGGCGCGTACCCGAACATCTGGGGCTCGAGCGCGGACGCGCCCCTGCCGGCGATGCGCGCGACGGGATCCACGCCGAGGCGGCCCGCGGCGGCCTCGGACCCGAGCACGACCGCGGAGGCGCCGTCGTTCAGCGGCGAGGCGTTGCCGGCCGTGATGGTGCCGTCAGGGCGGAAGGCCGGCTTCAGCCCAGCGAGCACCTCCGGCGTCGTGCCGGGCCGGATCCCCTCGTCACGTGCGAGGCCGGCGCCGTCGACCGGCACGACCAGGTCGTCGTAGAACCCGGCGTTCCATGCCGCGTCGGCCTGCACGTGCGACCGCACGGCGAAGGCGTCCTGCCGTTCTCGCGAGATGGAGAACCGTTCCGCCAGCTGCTCGTTGGCCTCGCCGAGAGAGACCGTCCACTCCTTGGGCATCCGCGGATTGACCAGCCGCCAGCCGAGCGTGGTCGAGACGGCGGTCGCGTCGCCCGCGGGGAAGGCGCGCGAGGGCTTGGGCAACACCCACGGGGCCCGCGTCATCGACTCCACTCCGCCGGCCACGACGATGTCGGCGTCGCCGCTCTCGATGGTCCGGGAGCCGATCATGGCCGCGTCCAGGCTCGACCCGCACAGCCGGTTCACCGTGGTGGCCGGCACGGTCACCGGCAGCCCCGCCAGCAGCACGGCCATGCGGCCGACGTTGCGGTTGTCCTCGCCCGCGCCGTTGGCGTTGCCCCACACCACGTCGCCGATCTCGGCCGGATCCAGCTGCGGGACCTTGGCCAGGACGCCGCGCAGCGCGGTGTCCGCCAGGTCGTCCGGTCGGATGCCGGCGAGCGCCCCGTTGAACCTCCCGAACGGTGTGCGCGCCGCGGCGTAGACGTAGGCCGACCCCATGCCTCCCCTTCCTCATCTGTTTGGCATGCGAACAATGGTTCTCTCAGTGAACGAACCCAGGGTATTCGAGCCCCTTCACGGTCGATTCCGACCAGAGCGCGAAGCGACGGCCGCCGCCGGTCACTCCTCTCCGTCACCCGCAGCCGAGGGCGAAGGCAGCCCCCGCTTGGCGGCCTGGATCTGCTCCTGGACGTGGGTGCGGAGCGCGGTGAACCGCGGATGGCCGCGCGTGTGCAGCTGGTCGCGGGTGTCCGGCAGGTCGACGGTGAGCTCCTCCCGCACGACTGTAGGCGAGGAGGACAGGATCAGGACACGCTGCCCCAGGTAGACGGCCTCGTCGATGTCATGGGTGACGAAGAGGATGGTCACCCCGAGCTTGTGCCACAGCGCGCGGACCAGGTCCTCCAGATCGGCCCGGGTCTGCGCGTCGACGGCCGCGAAGGGCTCGTCCATCAGCAGCACCTCGGGTTCGAAGGCGACGGCCCGGGCGATCGCCACGCGCTGCTGCATCCCCCCGGACAACTGCCAGGGGTAGGCGGACTCGGCGTCGGCCAGCCCCACCGCGGCGAGGGCCTCGGTGACGAGCTCCCGCCGGCGGGCCTTCGGCAGCCCCTTCTGGCGGAGCGGCAGATCGACGTTCTCACCGACACGCAGCCAGGGGAACAGGCTCCTGCCGTACTCCTGGAAGACCACCGCCATGCCGGGCGGCGGTCCGGTGACCGGCCTGCCCTGCAGCAGCACCTCGCCGGAGGTCGGCGTGAGCAGGCCGGCGACGCACTTGAGCAGGGTGGTCTTGCCGCATCCCGACGGTCCCACCAGGCAGACGAGCTCTCCGGCGGACAGCGTGAACGTGAGGTCGCGAATGGCCTCGACCTGGCGTGCGCCTCCGTTGTAGACCTTCTTCAGGCCGCGCACATCCAGCATGGGCGTTTTCCTTTCCGGGGAACTGGGAGGGCGTGGTCACGACCGCTGCGAGCGGCGCAGACCGTGGTACCAGCTGAGTGCGCGGCTCTCGACGAGGCGGAACACCAGGGACAGCAGGAAGCCGAGAATTCCCAGCAGCAGGATGCCGCTCCACATGCTCGGGATGGCGAAGCTGCGCTGGAACTGCACGATGGCGAAGCCCAGCCCGTTGCTGGCGGCGAACATCTCGCTGATGACCATCAGGATGATGCCGAGGGACAGGGCCTGCCGCATGCCGGCGAAGATCTGCGGGCTCGCCGAACGCAGCACCAGGTGCCGGAGCCGGGCCACGCCGCCGATGCCGTAGGAGCGGGCGGTGTCGAGCAGGACGCCGTCGACGGCGCGCACACCTTCCACCGTGTTCAGCAGGATCGGCCAGACACAGCCGAAGACGATGACCACGATCTTCATCACGTCGCCGATGCCGGCGAACAGCATGATGATCGGCACGAGGACGGGCGGCGGGATCGCCCGCAGGAACTCGAGCGCGGGCTCGGCGAACGCGCGGATCCGGGGAGAGGACCCGATGACGACGCCCGCTGTCACGGCGATGACCACGGCGGCCAGGTAGCCGCACAACAGGCGGAGCACGCTGGGCAGGACGTCGGTGACCAGCCGGTCGCCGGTCCACACCTCACCGAACGAGCTCAGAATCACCCGCAGCGAAGGGAAGTAGAAGTTCTCGCTGCTCCCGGTGGCCAGCCACCAGACGGCGAACAGGACCACAGGCAGTGCGAGGGCGGCGGCCACCTTGCGCGCGATCGCGGTCATGCCGCCACCTCTCCACGTACCGACTGGTGCCAGGCGAGCGTCCGGCGCTCCACCGCGCGAGCGCCGAGGTTGACCAGCACGCCGAGCAGCCCGGTGACGGTCACCAGCGCGTACATGTCGGGGACGGCGTTGGAGGTCTGCGCCACCGCGATGCGGGCGCCCAGCCCTGGTGCGCCGATGACGAGTTCCGCGGTGATGGCCAGGACCAACGCGACGGCGGCGGCCAGCCGGACACCCGTCATCACATAGGGCAGCGCGGTCGGCCACAGGACGTACCTGACCCTGGCGATTGTGGACAGCCCGTAACTGCGCGCCGTCTCGTCGGCGACCGGGTCCACGTCCTGCACGCCGTACAGGACCTGGACGAGCACCTGCCAGAACGACGCGTACACGACGAGCAGCAGGGTGGAGCGGATGTCCGTGCCGAACAGCAGTACCGCGAGGGGGATCAGGGCGACCGAGGGGATCGGCCGGAGGAACTCGATCGTGGAGGCGGTGTACTCGCGCAGCAGCGGGACCGCGCCGATCAGCACGCCGAGCGCCGCCCCGGCGACGGTGGCGATCAGCAACCCCAGGGCCCAGCCTTTGAGCGTGTCCCCCAGCGCGACCCAGAACGCCTGGTCGGTCACCTCGGCGGCCAGGGCCTCGGCGATGCGGCTGGTCGGCGGGAAGTACTTCGACGAGACCAGGCCGACCCGGGGAACGATCTCCATCACCGCGAGAAGCGTGCCCAGACCGGCCAGGCCCAGCCAAGCGGCGGAGCCTCGGCGCCGGCCGCGACGTGCGTCCCCCGAGGCGGGGGCGGCCGTCTGACCGCCCCCGCTCGTTCGCTCGATCAATGTCATGGAAGAAGCTTGTCCAGATCGGGGGCCTTCGTGAAGAGCCCGTCCTGCTGGCCGAGCTTGGCGAGCTCCTCCAGCGAGGCCCGGTTGGGCTGGGCCGGCCACTTGGGGAGGACCAACGTGGACAGGGTCGCGGCGTCGATCTTCGTGTACGTGGACAGGACCTTGCGCACCTCGTCGGGGTGGGCGTCGGCGTAGGTCAGCGACTCCTGCATGGCCTCCTGGAACCGCTTGACCAGGTCCGGGTTGTCCGCGAGCAGCTTCTCGGAGGTGAAGTAGAGCGCGACGGTCAGGTCCGGTGCGACGTCGACGAAGTTGGACGCGATGATCCTGCCGCCGGCCGCCTTCACCGCGGCCAGTGACGGCTCGACCACCCACGCCGCGTCGACCTGCCCGGCGTCCAGCGCCGCCGGCATCTGCGCGAACGCGATCTCGACGAACTCCACCGTGCTCGGGTCGCCGCCGGCCTTGCGCACCGACGCGCGCACCGAGGTGTCGCCGATGTTCTTCAGGGTGTTCACCGCGACCTTCTTGCCGGCCAGGTCCTTGGCGGACTGGATCGGGCTGTCGCCCTTCACCACGACGGCGCCGAAGTCCTCGCCGTCCTTGCCGGTCGAGTTGTTCCCGTTGGCGACACCCTTCAGAGGCACGCCCTGGGTCTGGGCGATCATCAGCGAGGTCACGTTGCTGAAGCCGAACTGGAACTGCCCGCTGACCACGCCCGGCACGATCGCCGCGCCGCCCTGGCCGCTCTCCAGCGTGAGGTTGATCTTCCTGTTGCTGAAGAAGCCCTTTTCCTTCCCCAGATAAATGGGCGCCACGTCGACGATCGGGATGACCCCGACCTTGACGTTGTCGACCTGGTTGCTTCCTCCTGTGCCGGTCGAAGGGCTGGAGGACCCGCATGCCGCCGATGCGGCGATGAGTGCCGCGGCGACAGCGAGTCGGGTGATCAGACGACGCATAGACCCTCCCTGGGCGATTCCCCCGCTGTCATGATTGTGTGCGTATGCCGCACGTAAGTTCTCAAACGGAACCTATGGTGCACCCTTTCCGGGGTCAATGCTCATGTCGAAGTTGTTACAGACGTGGATAATCGCCCATCTGAGGGAGGAGATTGAGGGTTTGACGCTCCGCCTGCACGGACCTTAGGCTCGCGACGAGATCGCACGAACGTGCGCGTGGCGAACTCATCTGGTGATCGGTCCCCCGACACGGGTCTCGCCGCCCGCGGCCGCGTGCGAAATCCGGTACGCGACCGCGCTCCAGTAGGCTGACAGCGCACTGGGGACAAATGGAGGCCCGATGACCGACCGGGAACGTGGCGCCCACTTCGTCCAGTCCCTGGAGCGCGGGCTCGCCGTGATCCGTGTCTTCGACGCGGAGAATCCGGCCCTCACACTCAGCGAGGTCGCCGCCAGGTCGGATCTCACCCGGGCCGCCGCCCGACGGTTTCTGCTCACCATGGTCGATCTGGGCTACATGCATTCGGACGGCCGGCTGTTCAGGCTCAGCCCGCGGGTGCTCGAGCTGGGGTATTCGTACCTGTCCAGCCTGTCGTTCCCGGAGATCGCCGAACCGCAGCTGGAGCGGCTGGTCGCCGAGGTGAAGGAGTCGGCGTCGATGTCGGTGCTCGACGGAGACGACATCGTCTACGTGACCCGGGTTCCGACCAGCCGCATCATGAGCGTGTCCATCATGGTGGGGACGCGTTTTCCCGCCTACGTCACGTCGATGGGCCGTGTACTCCTCGCCAATCTCCCCGAAGAGGAGGTGGACCGGCGGCTCAAGCAAGCCCGGCTGGAGTCGCGCACGTCCCGCACCATCACCTCCGAGCAGGCTCTGCGTACGGAGTTGCAGCGCGTCCGGACGCAGGGGTACGCGATCGTCGACCAGGAACTCGAGGAGGGGCTGCGCTCTGTCGCGGCGCCCATCCGCTCCCGCACCGGCGCCGTCATCGCGGCCGTCAACATCCCCGTGCACGCGGCCCGTTACACCGTCGATTCGATGCGGCGGGACCTGGTGCCGCCGCTGCTGGCCACGGCGGCGCGGATCGAGGCCGACCTGCGAGTGATAACCCCGCACCGCTGAGCACCGGCGGCTCGTGCCTGATCACCCTCGAGAGATGGCGGACGGTCACGCCGCCCCCGCGGACCTCCGTGAGCGAAGATGCGCGCTGATCGCGGACGCCGCCGCCCGGAGCGCAGGCAGCCCGGAACCGACGTTCGTCCGATGACTGGGGATGACGAGACCCACGGCGGCGACGACCGAGCCGGCGGCCCCCGTGACGCCCACGGCCACCGAGGCGGCGCCGAGCGTCATCTCCTCCCGCGTCCAGGCGACCTCGGTGCGCCGGATCTCCGCGAGCTGGGCCGCCAGGCGGGTGGGATCCACGACGGTGTAGGGGGTGAGGCGCTCCAGCCTGCTCAGCGCCGCGCGCTGCTCGTCGGCGGGCGCCCAGGCCAGCAGCGCCTTGCCCACCGCGGTGGCGTGGAGCGGCAGCGTCCCGCCGGGCCGGGACACGACTCGGACCGATCGGACCCCGCCCAGGCGCTCGACGTAGAGCGCCTTGAAACCGTCGCGGACCGCGAGGTGGACGGTGTCGCCGGTGACGGCGCAGAGATCCTGGAGGTACGGCAGAGCCGCCTCCCGCAACTCCACGTGCATGGCGGACAGCAGCCCGAGATGCCAGAGCCGGGTGCCGATCTGGTACGTGCCGTCCGCCCTCCGTTCCAGGGCGTGCCAGTCCACGAGTTCCTGGACATGCCGGTGGGCGGTGGCCAGTGGCAGGTTCGATCGCCGGGCGATCTCGGTCAGGTTCAGTCGCCGATGACGCACGTCGAACGCGTCGAGTATCGAGAGAGCACGAAGCGTCACGGACCTGCCGGCCATGGGCGGCCTCCTCTCCATTCGCGCCCGCATGTGGCGCGCCGTCCGCAACATACCTGAAACACGTCGCATTTGGTACGGCCTACGGACGGCCGTGCGCAAGCCGAACTTTTTGCGCCTTCCATCTTCCGGAAGCCCTTCGTTGCCGCGATGCGCCGGGCGGGTGACGGTGTTCACCACCCCCCACAGGAAGGACGAGGATGAGACGCAGACGCACGCTTCTCGCGGGCTTGGCGGCGCTGCTCGGCGCCGTGCTGGTCGTGACGAGCGGAGCCGGCGCGAGCGCCGCCGGCTCCAGTCGGCCGGCCCGCTCCTGCGCGAGCCTGGCAGCGGTGAGCCTCCCCCACACCGTCATCGTGAGCACGACGTCGGTGGCGGCCACCACGTCCGTGCCGGGGTACTGCGCAATCCAGCTGGTGGTCACCAACCCTCCGGCGAACGACCAGGTCAAGGTCGGCGTGTGGTTGCCCAGCGAGAACTGGAACGGCCGCTTCCAGGCGGCAGGCGGCGGAGGATTCTCCGGCGGCTCGCCCACCGCCGTACCGGCCGCGGCCCTGCGGGACGGCTACGCCGCCGCGGCGACCGACACCGGGCACGCGGGCGCGAGCGGAAGCTTCGCGCTCAACTCGGACGGCACGCTCAACTGGCAGCTCATCGCCGACTTCGGCTACCTGGGCGTCCACGAGATGGCCGTGGCGGCGAAGGAGCTCGTCAAGAGGTTCTACGGCACCGCCTCCTTCTACAGCTACTTCAACGGCTGCTCCACGGGCGGCAGGCAGGGGCTGATGGAGGCGCAGCGTTACCCCACCGACTTCGACGGGATCGCCGCCGGTTCTCCCGCGGTCAACTGGACCAAGGTGCACCCCGCCCAGTTCTGGGGCCAGTTGCAGATGATGCTCGCGGGCAACGCCGTCCCGCAGTGCAAGCTCGCCGCGGCCACCCAGGCGGCGATCACCTCCTGTGACCCCCGCGACGGGGTCACCGACGGGATCATCGGCGACTGGAAGGGCTGCCGGTTCGACGCCCGCACGCTGATCGGCACGGAGACGGCCTGCGGCACCGTCACCGCGTCCGACGCCGACCTGATCAACAAGATGTGGGAGGGCCCGCGCGACGCCGACGGCGAGTTCCTGTGGTACGGCCTCGAGCGCGGCGCCAGCCTGTCCAGCCTGAACAACACCGCGGGCGGCACGGGCGTGCCGTTCGGCATCGGGCTCGACTGGTTCAAGTACTTCCTGACGCAGAACCCGGGCCTCGACTGGCGGACCATCACCTACGACCGGTACCTGCTGCTCTTCCAGCAGTCAGTCCTCCAGTACCAGGCCGTCATCGCGACCGACGACCCCGACCTGTCGGCGTTCCGCGACGCCGGCGGCAAGGTCGCCTTCTGGCACGGCACCGCCGATCCGCTCATCTTCTTCCGCGGCACGGTGGACTACTACCAGCGACTGGAAGAGGCGATGGGCGGAGCCAAGAGCACGGAGAAGTTCGCGCGGTTCTTCGTCGCTCCCGGCGTCGGGCACTGCGGGGGCGGCGACGGCGCCGCTCCGGCCGACCTGATGAACGCGGTCGTCCAGTGGGTCGAGCACGGCAAGGCCCCCAAGCAGCTCACCGGGCAGAAGACCGACTCGTCGGGCAACGTCGTGATGACCCGCCCGATCTGCCAGTACCCGACCGTGGCCAGGTACAAGGGACACGGCGCCACGACGGACGCCAGGAACTTCACCTGCGCCAAGAGTTTCTAGCCCGTCCCGACGTGGCTCCGGCGGTGTGACGCCGGAGCCACGTCCTTACGGCCGGGTCACCGTGCGGGGGACGTTGTAGCCCTCCACCCGCAGGGCGGGCCGGTCGGAAGGCAGCGCCTCAGCCGGCCAGGAGAGGGTGACTGCCCGCGACTCCCCGGGCAGCAGCCACAGGTAGTTGTCTCCGTAGAGGGTCGGCAGCACCCGCCCACCGGTCCGGTCGTCCAGGAGCGACAGCCGGACCATCGCCGCGACCACCGGGCCGTCGTTCGTGACCGTCGCGGTGAGCGAGCGGCGCGTCCCGGTCGTGGCCTCCCGCGCGGCGCGGGCCGACACCTGCGCCTGAGGGACGTCGTTGAGCGCCCTCATGTGGGCGGCCTCCCGGTACCGCCAGTACACGTTCTCCGACAACACGCGGCCCTCGGCGTCCTCCAGGGTGAGCCGGAGGAGATGGAGGTCGGGCATGCCGGGCGCCCACCCCGCAGTGAACGCCCTCTCCGTGGCCGACGGTGGCACGTCGACCCGCGTCCGCCGGGAGGCGCCGAGCGGCCGGCCGGCGAGGTCGAAGGCGGCCGCCGTCACCGTCACGCCGGTGAGCGCCCGAGGGGTGTGGTTCACGGCGACGACCCGCCACTCCTGCGGATCGGCCTGGACGTGGACCGGCTCGCACGCCTTTCTGGCTCCGAAGTAGGCGCCGTTGACGTCGAAGTCGTAGTCGTACGTCTGCCAGACCGTGCTGTGCCAGGCCGGGTGGGACATCCAGAGCATGAGGCCGCTCGCGTCCCGCCACAGGTGGGCGTTCCACGCCTCGAACATGGCGCGGAAGTTCTCGTAGTTCACGAACTGGGCCTTGCGCGTGAAGTCGTCCAGCCCGGAGGCCGCGCCGAGACGGACCTCGATGGCGGCCTGGTAGTCCAGCGTCGCCTGGTTCCCCTTGGCACTCCAGTCGTGGTGGTACCACGGGCCGCCGATCGGCCACTCCGGCCCGCCGCCGACGAGGGAGCGCATGCTCTCCGCCGTCGGCACCACGGGCATGCCGATCTCGGTGTGGAAGCCGAAGACGCCGCCGTACGTGGACGGCGAGTGATAGCGGTCCGGCTCGATCCAGCCGTACGGGCCGCCACCGCTGACGACGCCTCCGGCCGAGTTGCTCTGGTACAGCGCGGCGGGCGCCTCCCCTTCGACGGCCTCGCGCATGCCCTTGTCGACCGGGCCGGGCGGGTCGCCCTCGTTGGCCCCGCACCACACCGCGACGCTCGGGTGGATGCGGTAGCGGCGCACGGTGTCACGCGCCAGATCCAGGAACGCCTGGTGGTCCGGCGGATCCATGGCCCACGCGTTGGGGAAGTCGTTCCACACGAGCAGGCCGTGCTCGTCGCAGGCGGCGTAGAACTCCTCGCGGGTGCTGCTGCCCACCCAGTTGCGGATCATGGTGAAGTTCATGTCGCGGTGCATCCGCACGGCCGCGTCCATCCGCTCGGGCGGCATGCGGCGCAGCAGTTCGTCCCAGCCCCAGTTGCCGCCCCGGCAGAAGACCCGGACGCCGTTGACGCTGATCTTCAACGGGACCGTGCCGCCGCCGGAGGACGGCGGTTCGTATTCGTAGCCGAACTGGCGGATGCCGAACCGGGTGGTGCGCCGGTCGCTCTCCACGCCGTCGACCGCGGCGACCACGGTCAGGTCGTGCAGGACGGGCTCGCCGTATCCGTTGGGCCACCACAGCTCGGGATCGCGCAGGCGCAGCCGCCCGTACGCGGCGGGGGTGAAGGCGACGTCGGCGGTGGCGCCGGCGGGAAGGGCGACGGTCTGGGAGAGCTGGACGTCGCCGAACGCGGCGGACACGGTCATCCGCCTGTCCGAGGTGCCGGCGTTGCGCACCGGTACGACGATCGTGACCTCGGCGGTGCGGGTGTCCGGCAGGTCGGGGAGCGTGGTGTCCACGCGGGGGTCGCCGATGACCGCGTCGCCGGTCGAGCGGAGCCGCACGTGGTTCCAGATGCCCGCGGCGCGGTCGCGTACGGCCGGCATCCAGTCCCAGCCGGAGGAGGCCAGGTAGGTCGGCGAGTTGCGGTTCATCATGTCGGCCCCGGCGTCCACCCATGACCGGCCGGCCGGTCCCTTGTCGGCGGGGCTGCCGGGGAAGGGCATCGGGGTGATCTTCACCGCCAGGACCTGTTCACCGCCGGCGGCCAGCAGCTCCGTGACGTCGTGCGCGGCCCGCGCGAAGGGGTAGGTGAGCGTCCCGGTCCTGCGGCCGTTGAGCCAGATGTCGGCCGTGTGGTTGACGCCGTCGAACTCCAGCCAGATGTGGCGGCCGGGGCCTGCGCGCAGTTCGACGGGCAGGCGGAAGCCGCGCCGGTACCACCACGAGTGCCGCGAGAGCGCCTCGGGGATGTGGAGGTTGCCGAACCCGGCCACCGGGTCGGGCAGGCGGCCCTGGTCCACCAGCGAGGTGAGCACGGTTCCGGGGACGGTGGCAGGCAGCCAGCGGCTGGTGTCCACGCCCGGCCGGGACAGGTCGGCGCCCTGGCCGCCGGCCCGGTCGTCCATGGTCAGCGTCCAGCCCGACTCCAGCGGCACCGTGCCGTCGGCCGCGACCAGCAGTTCGGGCGCCTCGTGGTCACGGGTCCCCCAGTCGGTCCAGCCGGTGGCGGACGGCCGGGGCTCGAGCGGGGTGCCGTACACCTCGAAGCCGTTCAGCCCGAGGGGGTTGGCGGTGGAGAGCCTGCGGACGGTCATCCGCACCCAGCGCGCGACCAGCGGGGCGGCCAGGCCGATCTCCACGACGCCGCCGGTGCCGGAGTCGGTGCTGTGGACGGTGGTCCACGAGCGGCCGTCCCGCGACGTCTCGACCGTGAAGTCCACCGCGCAGCTGGACAGGATCTCCTGGCCGGTCGTGCCGCCGCGCGGGTTGCCGCCGTCGGCGGGGACGAAGACCGGGTCGTCGGCCGTGGCCTCGAAGGTCAGCCGCACGGACTCGACCCGGCAGTCCGCCTGCAGGTCGACGGAGATCCACTGAGGGACGCCGTCGGCGGCCCGCCATCCGCTGCCCCGTACGCCGGTGGAGGTCAGCCCGTCCACCGCGAACTCGGCCTGCGTGGCGGCGTAGTCGGTGGACGACACGGCGACGGGGCGGTAGAGGGCGAGGTCGGCCGACGGGGCCGCACCCGGTTGTGGCTGTTCTGGCATTATCTGACGCATTCGGTTTCAGGTGATCGGAAAACGCTCATCAGGCGTGGGATTCGCCCGCCGGCGATTGCACCGGGGATTCAGGCGGCTGCGCGTCTTCGAGTTCGACGCCCGCCTCGATGTCCGCGTCGGAGCACGAGCGCAGGACCACGTCGGGCGTCGCCGGGCCATGCCTGACGATGCCGTTGCCCCTGAACCGGATGCCGCGGGTGCTCTTGGCATCGAGCGCGGGCACCCCGTCGAGCATGAATCGGTTCTCCGCCACGACCACACCGCTGTGGACCGGCTGCCCGGGATCGCATCGGGTGTTCCTCGGGTCGAGGAAGATCGCCGGACCGCCCGGTTCGATGAACTCGTTGCCGCGTATCGTCAGGTCGCGCACCGGCCCGGACTCCCACCACTCGTCGGCGTCGCAGGAGACGTAGATTCCGGCCATCTCGGTGCGTTCGAAACGGTTCTGCTCGATCAGCACCGCGCGCCGGGTGGTCACGAGCACCCCACGCGTGGGGACGTTGCGGAAGATGTTGCCGACGATCCGCACGGCCGGCGTCAGCGTGATGTTCTCCGCCGCGGCCCGCCCGACGAGTTCGTCCGGGAGTTCCGCGTCGACGGTCACGACGATCCTGCGCAGCGGCCGGTCATGGTCGCGGCCGCTCGGCTGCCGGACGGTCCGGACCGTGGCCGAGGTGATCGCCTGGAGCGTGGTGCGATCCACGAGTTCGATCTCGTCACCGGGCGAGAACTGGGGGAAGCCCGCCGTCTCCGGATGCGGGTACTCCAGTTCGAGGGTGTGGCGATCCGGCCGGCCGGTGACCCGCAGGTAGGTGCCGTGGATGTTGATCGGATCGTCGTGCGGGCCGTCGAAGAGGCAGTCGCGCACGACCGCCTGTCCGGAGCAGCCGGAGAACTGGACGAAGTCGGCGAAGCCGGCACTGTGCCGCCCGCTGTCCGGCGGAGTCTGAAATTCGCACTCTTCGACGGTGACGTCCCGGCTCGTCTGGGCGACCACGCCGAATCCGTGCAGGAAGCAGAACCGCACCCCCGACAGGGTCACATCGGAGCTGTCGAGGACGAGCCCACCGGGGTGGTCGCGGGTCGTCGACCGCATCGAGTAGACGAGTCCCAGGTCGGACGGTTCCTCGGCGTGCTCGTAGTCGATCCGCACGTCCCGCTCCCCCGCCGGCCGGATCGACCGTACGCGCTCGAAGAGGGGGTTGGAGCCGCGCCACGTCCGCCGGCCGGCGGGGTCGTGGATCTGGGTGTACTCGAGCGCGTCACGCCCTGACCAGGCGACCTCGCCGGAGCCGAGCGTCTCCCCATGCCAGCGGATCGAAGCACCTTCGACGGAGAAGAGCGTGGCCGCGGGCACCCGGATGCGCCGGTAGGCCCGTCCCTCCTCGACGCCCGCGTCCACGACGGTCGCGTCGACGACCGTCGGCACCGCGAAGTCGAACTCGAGGCCCTCGACGCGTATCCGGCGCGAGTCGATGACGGCGAACGTCGTCTGCACCCCATGCAGGACCAGCCGGGCCCCCTCCCCCGCGACGACGAGATCGTCCACCGACTCGACCAACAGCGCGATCGTCTTGACCCGGAACGCCGGATCGTCGCCCACCGTGTTGGACACATACAGCTCACGCCGCGCCGCACCCTCCGACCACAGGTGATACTCCCCCGGCGCGAACCGCACCACCACAGGCCCGCCCACGGCGGCGGCGGCCGCCAAAGCCGCCGCCACCGCAGGCCCCGCATCCGACCGGCTCCCGGGAACCGCCCCGAAATCGGTGACGTCGAGCGATGTCGGCATGCGCGTCATGCCTCCGCCGGACGAGGCTGGCGTCCCCGCGACGCCGCGCACCGGTGGGTGCGCCGTGCGGGCGCCGCCGGACGCCGTCGCGCCCAGCCGGCCGTCGTCGGCCGCAGTGGCCCCGGCCCGCTCCGGCCGGCTGGGCGCGGTGTCACTGACCGGCCTTGTACTTGTCGTAGGCCTGCTGGTTGAGCTCCAGATACCGCTTCAGGCCGACGCCGTCGAGCCCCTGGACGAAGGCGTCCCAGTCGCTGTCGAGGTTCTTGGAGCCGGTGATGAAGGCCAGCTGGCCCTGTGCGACGTAGCTCTCGAGGTTGGTCTTCAGCGTCGCCATCTCGCCGCTGACGCTCGGGTCGATCCAGACCGAGACGGTCGGGAAGAACTGCGCCTTGTCCTCGTGGCCCTCATAGAGCTTGGTCGCCTCGAACAACCGACGCTCGTATCCGTCCTCGGCGTAGATGTCCTTCGGCGTCACCTGGGCGTTGCGGTAGTCGAGGGTCAGGTTGTACTGCGCCATCGCGTCCCAGGAGAGGTTCTTGGGGGCCTGGGAGCCCGGCGTGCGCTTGTAGAGCGGCTTGATCGATTCGTCCAGCGCGATGTCGTCGGGTCCCGGCTTGTTCCAGCCCACGCCCTCCGGACCCATCACCGCGGTCTCGGTGCCCTCGGTCGTGAAGATGTAGTCGAGCATCTTGATCGCCGCGACCTGCGCCTCCTTGCTGGCCTTGTTGGTCAGCATGAAGGTGAAGGTGCTGGAGCTCGGGTAGTTCAGGCCGCTGTAGCTCTTACCGGACGGCCCGGTCAGCGGCGGCGCGGCGTCGTACTGCTTGTCGCGGCCGTCCTTGGAGCCCAGCTGCACGAAGATGCCGGGGTGCAGGAGCGGCGCCGAGCCGACCATGACCGCGTCGGGGTTGTTGCCGGTCGCCTGGAGCGCCTCGGCGTTCTGCGTGAACGCCGCCTTGTCGATCAGGCC
This sequence comes from Planotetraspora kaengkrachanensis, assembly GCF_016862895.1. GTDB lineage: Bacteria > Actinomycetota > Actinomycetes > Streptosporangiales > Streptosporangiaceae > Planotetraspora > Planotetraspora kaengkrachanensis. Next base: position 129,475 of record NZ_BONV01000009.1, read on the forward strand.
GTCCTTGACCAGCGAGTTGATGTACTTCAGGCCTTCGCGCCACTCCGGCGTGGTCACCGGGGTGGTGACCTGGTCGCCGTTGAGGGTGAGCAGCCCGACCCCGCCGTTGTTCGCACCTGCGGGCGGATAGGCGAACGCCCCCATCAGATACTCGATGAGGTGGCTGTCCTGCACGTCCGTGGTCATCGGGATCTCGTCGGCCTTGCCGTTGCCGTTCGGGTCCTTGGTCTTGAACGCCTTCAGGACCGTGCGCAGCTCCTCGGTGGTCTTCGGCATCTGCAGGTTGAGCTTCTTCAACCATGCCGTGTTGATCCACAGCTTGTCCGGATAGCTGCAGTGGAAGCAGTCCGACCACTGCGGCAGCGCGTAGATGTGCCCGTCGGGAGCGGTCGACATCTCCTTGAGCGTCTTGTTGGAGTCCAGCGCCTTCTGGATGTTCGGCGCGTTCTCCTTGATCAGCTGCTCCAGCGGGACGGCGACGCCCTGCTTGCCCAGCTTCAGCACCTCGGCCTGGGAGAACCCGTCCACCCAGGGGATCAGCATGAACAGATCCGGGTAGTCGCCGCTGGCGAGCGCGATCTGCCGCTTCTCCTTGGCCGGCCCCGCGTCGAACGTGGTGGTCTGCCAGCGGAACTGGATCTTGAACTTGTCACTCATCAACTTCGTGACCGGGTTGGTGTCCAGGTTCGTGTCCGCGTCGGCGGGCGCGAGCGTGTCGATGATGACCTTGCCGCCCGCACCGAGCTCCGGCTTGCTGGATTCGTCCTCGCCTGAGCTGCACCCCGCGACGACCAGAGTCGCGGCGATCGCCAGAGCGGCGGCTTTCCTGATGGGGGGTATTTTCATGGTTCCTTCCAATCGGTGAATTGCTAGCCCTTGACGGCGCCGACCATCACGCCCTTGGTGAAGTGGCGGGCGACGAAGGGATAGATGATCAGTACGGGCAGGCTCGAGACGACGATGAGGGCGTACTTCAGGACGTTGGCCAGCTGTTGCTGCTGGAGCTGCTGGGCCACGTCCGCGACGCCGACGTTGCGCTGGTTCAGGATCAGCACGTTCCTGAGCACGATCTGCAACGGAAAGAGATCTTGATCCTTGAGATAGACCAGGGCGTCGAAGTAGGTGTTCCACTGGAAGATCACGTACATCAGCGCGAGGACGGCCAGCAGCGGCTTCGACAGCGGCAGGACCACCGACCGGAGATAGCGGAGCTCGCTCGCCCCGTCCAGCATCGCCGCCTCGTGCAGGTCCTCCGGGATGTTGGCGAAGAACGTGCGTGCGATGATCACCTGCCAGACGCCGATCGCGTTGGGGATCAGCAGCGCCCAGCGGGTGTTCAGCATGCCGAGGTCCTGGACCACCATGTACGTCGGGATCAGGCCGCCGGAGAACAGCATGGTGAAGATCAGGGCGGTCATCAGCACGTTGCGCCCGAAGAACCGCTTGCGCGACAACGGGTAGGCGATGGCGACGGTCAGCGTGACGCTGATCAAGGTGCCGAAGACGGCGTAGATCAGCGAGTTGTAGTACCCCCGCAGGATCTGCGGGTTGCTCAGCGCGACCTCGTAGGCGCGCAGCGAGAAGTCGACCGGCCAGAAGGTCACCCGGCCTGCGGAGACGGCACTCGCGCTGCTGAACGAGTTGGCGACGATGTAGATCAGCGGCAGCAGCACCAGCGCGAGGATGACCACCAGCATGCCCGTGACGGTGATCAGGAACACCCGGTCGCGGAACGGCTCGCGGACCCGCTCCTTCGCCGCCGGCTTCCGTCGCAGTCTGGACAGCGGCGACGTCGTCAGCGCGCTCATCCCCACAACCCCTTCCCGGTGATCCGCTTGGCGGCGAAGTTGACGAACAGGAGCAGGCAGAGATTGACCACCGAGTTGAACAGCCCGACGGCGGTCGCCATGCTGAAGTCCGCGTTGACCAGGCCGGTCTTGTAGACGTAGGTCGCGATGATCTCGGACTGGGCGAGGTTCAGGTCGTTCTGCAGGAGGAAGGCCTTCTCGAACCCGATCGCCATCATGTTCCCCACGCCGAGGATCAGGATGATCACGGCAGTGGGCATGATCCCCGGCAGGTCGACGTTCCGGATCCGCTGCCAGCGGCTGGCGCCGTCGATCTTCGCGGCCTCGTGCAGCGCGGGGTCGATGCCGGCGAGGGCGGCCATGTAGATGACGGCGGAGTAGCCCGTCGTCTGCCACACGTCCGACCACACGTAGATGTGCCGGAAGTAGTCCGGGTCGCCGAGGAAGTCGATCGCCGGGATCCCGAACAGGCCGATCGCGTCGTTCACGATGCCCAGCCGCGGCGACAGAATGAGGATCGTCATCGACACCGCCACGACGGTGGAGATGAAGTAGGGCGCGTAGGTGAGCATCTGCACCGTGCGCTTGAACAGGCCGCCCCGGATCTCGTTGAGCGCGATGGCCAAAATGATCGGAATCGGGAAACTGGCCAGCACCAGGTAGAACGCCAGGATGAAGGTGTTCTTCAGCAGCGTGCCGAAGACCGGGTTGCTGAAGAACAGCTCGAAGTTCTTGAACCCGACCCAGTCGCTGCCCCAGATGCCCTTGATGACGTTGTAGTCCTTGAACGCGATGACGGCGTTGCTGATCGGGATGTACTTGAAGATGACGAAGTACGCCAGCGGCACGATCACCAGCAGGTACAGCTGCCAGTACAGCCGCCAGGACCGCCGCGCATCGGTCCAGCGGCTGTGCAGGTAGCGCTCGACCGCGTTCCTGCTCCGCCGGGAGCCGGGCGGCGGCTCGGTCGGCGGCCGGGTGGTGCGGACCTGTGAGCCCGGGGACCGTGTGGTGATCTCCATCAACGCACCCTCAGGTCGGCGGCGTCGAGATCCCTGTCGACGCCGGCGGCGGGTGTGCACGGCGGCCGGAACCGGCCGTCCCTGATCACCGGTTCGGTACGGATGATGGCGCCCAACTCCGGAATGTGCTCGGCATAGCTGTCGTTCGGCATCGCGCCGGCCGGCACGTGCAGCAGCTCCATCAGGAAACGGGGTGACGTCACAGTCACACCTCCTGTTGAGGGTGGGGGTGGTACCTGTTGCGATATGGCCGGCCGTGGCCGGATAGAGGTCGGGTCAGGGTACGGCGAGCGACCGGACGCTCACCGCGGGCGCTCCCCCCACCCGCTCCTCGGCGAGGAGCACGCGGACGGACGCGGACGATCGTTGCCACAGGTGCCACAGCGGAGCCATGCCGTTCCCGGGAAACATAGGCGAAACGTAGGAGCAATATTTAACTTCGTCAAGTATTGATTTCCGATCCGCAGTCGCCCTACGCTCAGCGGCACCTATCACCTGCAGGCTCGCCGCCCCGAGGACGTGATGCTTCAGTGCCGGTCGACCCCGAACACCCGACCTAGGGCAGGCACCGAGAGTGGATCTCGACCGCCGGCTCGCGGCGCATGGAGATCCGATGAATCCGCAACGGGTGGCACCGGAACCCGCCGTCGCCCGCGAATGCCGTCAGTTCGGGGCGCGGCGTTCGATGCGAACCTGGGCGATGAGGCTGATGAGCGCGAGCAGGACGGTCAGCGCCGTGTAACAGACGACCGCGGGCACCTCGCCGAGAGGGCCGGTGAGGTAGCCCTCGATGACGATGGGCACTCCGAACGCGACATAGGAGACGACGTGTGATGGCCGGCGCGGACCAGGCCGGACGAACACTCAACCGCTCTGCGGGCCGGCCCAGTCGCCGTGCGCCACGATCGCGAGGTCCTCGAGGTCGAGATCCCTACCGGACACGGTGCGCGGGCCGATCATGACCGGTTCACCGGTGCCCCGTTCCACCAGGCGCAGGGGCCCGCCGTCCTCGCCCTGCAGGTGCTTCTTGCCCCACTGCATGAGTGCGAACACGGCGGGAACCAGGTCCCTGCCCTTCTCGGTCAGGATGTACTCGTAGCGGCTGCGCCTGCCAGGGACCTGATATGCCCGCTTGGCGAACAGACCGATGCCGGTCAGTTCCCTGAGCCGTGCGGCGACGATCGCGTCGGTCATCTTCGTCCGCCGGGCGAAGTCGTCGAACCGCGTCGTGCCGTAGAAGGCCTCGCGAAGGATCAGCATCGACGACCGCGTGCCGATGACGTCCATCGACTTCCCGATCGAGCAGTTGTCCAGCCGCCACGTGCTCCGATCGGCCAGAACGCCTTCGAATGTGAGCGACATGACTCCGCCTGACGCCGTTAGTCGGTGATGAGGACGACGCCGGACGGCTCGTCCAGCAGTTCGACCGTCCGGTCGGCGGCGCGGTCGATCTGGACGCGAGGCTCCGCGGGGATCCGTTGTTCGTTGTAGGTGCCCGGCCCGTAGAACTGCCCGTAGCTCAGTACGACGCCGCCTACGGCGAGGACGGAACGTTCCAGCTCGGCGACGGCCCGGGCGTCGGGCCCGTCCGGCAACCCCCAGGCGACGGTCTGCGCAAGGATCTTCGGCGATCCGCTCCGCCGTGCCGCCTCGATCACGTTCTGGTTGCCCTCGGTCCGGATGCGGGCGTTGAGCTCCACGTGATCACCGATCTTCTCCACCTCGTCCGGCAGATCGGTCAGCTCGTTCAGGATGACGTCCGGGCCGAAGTCGCGAACCGCCTGGATCAACGCGTCCCGGTCGAAGACGTCACACACGATCGGCTCGGCGCCGAGATCGGCCAGCAACTCCGTCTTGGCGGGCGAGCGCGTCATGCCCCCGACCACGTGTCCCGCCCGCACCAGCCGGGGAATCAGCCGCTGGCCGATCACGCCGGACGCACCGGCGAGAAACACCCTCACAACCCCTCCTAGCTATAGGATTTGATAGCCAGAACCTAGATGCTGACTGTGCCGACGTCAAGCCAGGTCTCTTGTGACGGATTCAGGCGTTGTAGCCGCCGTGTGCGTCCAGCACGGCGCCCGTTATGTACGAGGCGGCGGGGCTCGCCAGGAAGGCGATCGCCACGGCGATCTCGTCGGGATGGCCCATGCGCTGCAGGGACAGCGAGCCGACCAGGGCCTTGAGAATCTCGGGATCCGGCGGCTCCATTCCGCTCACCATCAGTCCGGCCTCCACGACGTTGGCAGTGATGCCGCGCGGCCCGAGGTCCCGCGCGACGCCCATGGTGTACCTCTCGATCCCCGACTTCGTCGCCGAGTAGTCGGCGACGCCCGGGACGCCCACCCGGGTGCCCAGCCCGGAACTCACCGTGATGATGCGGCCGTCGGCGCGCAGAACCCGGGAGGCGGCCCGGATGACGGCGATCACGCCCAGGTAGTTGGTGGCGTGCATCCGGTCGAGCGCGGCCGTGTCGGCGTCCGGGTCGTCCACCGTGCGCCCCTGCTCCGGTGAGATCGCCGCGTTGTTGACGAGGATGTCCAGGCCACCGAAGTACGCGACCACGTCGTCGATCAGCGCCGGCGCCCGGCCCGTGTCCGCCTGGTCCGACTTGAAGGCGACGGCCTTCGCCCCCTTGCCGCGCACCTCCTCGACGACGGCGTGCGCCTGCTCGTCGGAGCTGACATACGTGAACGCGACGTCGGCGCCCTGCTCGGCCAGCAGCCGTACGGTCGCGGCCCCCAGCCCGCGGGACCCCCCGGTGACCAGGGCGACCTTGCCCGTGAGCGGCTTGTTCATTCTTCTCACCCCATTGCTCGATCCCTCGTGGATGGTCGTAACCGTAGTCGTTACGACATTTTGATCGCAACATTTCTTGTTACGACAGTGCGTCGTAACATGGATCGTTACGGCCGAGAGGAGCAGGTCCATGAGCGCCAACAGCAGGTTGACCATCGCCGCGCACGCGCTGGCGTGGATCAGCCTCTACCAGCGCCAGGGCCATGAGGTCGCCACCTCAGAACAGATCGCGACCAGCGCGAACACCAACGCCGTGGTGATCAGGCGGTTGCTCGGCGAGCTGCGCAGGGCGGGGCTCGTGGAGTCTCGGAGAGGCGGGGGCGCGGGCTGGTCGATGGCACGCGAGCTGGAGTCGATCACCCTGCTCGACGTGTACGAGGCGGTGGAACCCGGCCCGCTGTTCGCGATGCACCGCGCCACCCCGGACCAGGAGTGCGTGGTGGGCTACGGCATCCAGCCGGCGATGCAGGGCATCTACGAGGTCATCGAGGAGACCCTGCGGCGCGAGTTGGCCCGCGTCACGCTGGAGGACGTGCTCCGCGACATCCTCGCGGCACCACGCTAGACGGCCCGTGATCTTACGTCGCGGCGCCCGCGGCAGGCATGCGGATCCCGGTCGTCCGCACCCCTAGTGCTGTGGCTCCGCCGTCCACGGACGGAGCTTCTCGGGGTTGCGTATCGCCCAGAGGTGCTTGATCCGGTCACCGACGACGTCGAACGCCAGCACCACCACGGTCACGCCGTCTCGCTGGGCCACCAGACCGGGCCGGCCGTTGACCGTACGCTCCAGGATCGTCAGGCCGGGTATCCGGCCGACGAGCTCGATGGCGTACCTCGCGACCTTCTCCCCGCCCTCGACCGGGCGGAACACGGCGCTGACCAGCCCGCCGCCGTCGGCGACGCCCGTGGCGTCGGGATCGAGGAGGCCGATGAGGGTCTCGATGTCCCTTGCCTCCCACGCCTCCTTGAAGTCCCTGACAATTCCGGCACTCCGGGCCGTCGGAGTCGCAAGGGTCTGCGACTCGCGTACGCGACGCCGGGCCGACGAGGCCAGTTGGCGGCAGGCGGCAGGCGTACGGCCGACGATCCCGGCCACCTCGGGGAAGGTGTAGCGGAAGACGTCGTGGAGGATGAACGCGACGCGCTCGGCCGGGGTCATCGATTCGAGCACGACGAGGAAGGCCATGTTGACCGACTCGTCGAGAGTGACCCGGTCGGCCGGATCGACCGGGGCGCCGCCCTCCGTTGGTTCCGGCAGCGGCTCAGGGATCCATTCGCCCACGTAGCGCTCTCGCCGGGCCCGCGCGGAACCGAGCAGGTCGAGGCAGATGCGGCTGGCGACCGTCGTCAGCCAGGCGCCGGGGGATTCGATGGCCTCCCGCTGCGGCCGCGACATGGCGTACCAGCGGGCGTACGTCTCCTGCACGACGTCCTCGGCATCGGACAGGGAGCCGAGGAGGCGGTACGCCAGATTGATCAGCTGACGCCGCTCGCTCATGATCGCGCTCAGGCTCGGATCTGGCCGGTCGTCCGCCGGCTCGGATCGAGTGGTCATGGTGACTCCCTTGGTGCCGCATCCGTCTTCACCGGTTCGACGAGACACCACGCCGAACTGTCAGGCCGGCGCGTCGCCTCACACTCCCGGCGGTCGCGTCGTCGGATCACTGAAACCCTCCGGCAGACGGGCCGTCGCGTCGACGCCCGTCTCGCAGCGTCAAGGAGCCACCCATGTTCTTGCGTGTCGCGATCACCGTGCAAGCCCTGGCCCTCTTCGTCCAGGCGATCACCGCCGGGCTGCTGTTGTCCTCGCCCGGCGGACACACGTTGCACAGCATCGGGGCGTACACCGTGTTCTTCGTGACGCTGTTCCACCTGCTCGTCGCGATCCTGGTGTGGCGGCCGGGCGGCGGCTCGCCCAGGCCGATCCTCTACGCGGTCGTGTTCTTCGGGCTCACGCTGGCCCAGATAGCGCTGGGCATCGCGCACGTGAAGACCCTGCACGTCCCGCTGGGCGTGCTGATGTTCGGCATGAGCGTCCTCCAGCTCAACCAGGTCTGGGCCGGGCGTCGGCACGTGGCCGCCCGGCTGCCGGCCGGGTCCGAGGTCCGTACCGGCCAAAAGGTCTGAACTCGTACGCCTGGCTTGAGACAGGATGGGCCACATGAGCATTCGCCGGGTCGTGCCCGACATCAGCAGTGAGGCGATCGACGAGAGCCGCGAGTTCTACGAATTGCTCGGTTTCGAGGAGGTCATGAACGCGGGCTGGGTGGTGACCCTGGCGTCACCGGACAACCCGACGGCGCAGGTCACGCTCATGGGCCCCGATGCCTCGGCGGCCGTGCAGCCCGATCTCAGCGTGGAGGTGTCGGACGTGGACGCCGTCCATGCGGTTCTGGTGGCGGCCGGCGCCGAGATCGTCCACCCGCTCCAGGACGAGACCTGGGGCGTGCGCCGCTTCTTCGTCCGCGACCCCAACGGACGCGTCGTCAACGTGCTCGGCCACCGCTGACCGGGAAGACCTGCACGCCCCGGTGAACGAGCCGGGTCAGCTCAGCGGGGCGGGCAACGCCAGCACGGCCCGGGCGAACGCGTCCCCTCGTTCGCCGTAGCCGGCGAACATGTCCAGCGAAGCGGCGGCCGGAGCCAGCAGCACGGTGTCCCCGGAGGCGGCGAGGCGGGCGGCTTCGGCGACGACGCGCTCCATGACCCCGCCGTCCCGGTCGGCCACCTCGATGACGGGAACACTCGGGGCATGGCGCTCGAGAGCCTCGCGGATGCGTTCCCGATCCACGCCCAGCAGTACCGCGCCGCGCAGCCGCGACGCGGCCTGCCGGACCAGATCGTCCACGTCGGCCCCCTTGAGCTGTCCCCCGGCGATCCACACGACCGAACGGAAGGCGGCCAGCGAGGCCGCAGCGGCGTGCGGGTTCGTGGCCTTGGAGTCGTCCACGTAGTCGACTCCGCCGACGCCGGCCACGTGCGCGATCCGATGCGGGTCCGGCACGTGCCCGGCCAGGCCCTGCCGTACGGCGGCGGCCGGGATCCCGTGCGCGCGGGCCAGCGCGGCGGCGGCGAGCGCGTCGGCCACGTTGTGCGGGGCGGGCGACCGGATGTCGGTCACGCCGGCGAGTTCCACCGCCTCATGCGCCGGGCCGGCCGCGAACGCCCGGTCCACCAGCACGTCGTCCACGACCCCGAGCTGCCCCGGACGCGGGGACCGCAAGGTGAAGCCCACCTTCAGGCCATGGGGGCCCTCCTCCGCGAGCCGGACAGGCCACGGGTCGTCGGCGTTGAAGACGAGCACCGGGGCGCGGGCGAAGATCCGTCCCTTGGCCCGCGTGTAGGCGTCCATCGACCCGTGCCAGTCCAGATGGTCGGGCGCCACGTTGAGCACCGCCGCCGCCTGTGGCGCCAGGCTGGACGACCAGTGCAGCTGGAAACTGGACAGCTCCACCGCGAGCACGTCGTACGGGCCGTCTACGGCCTCGATCACGGGCGTGCCGACGTTGCCGACGGCGAGCGCGTTGCGGCCGGCGGCGGTGAGCATGGCTGTCAGCATGCGGACCGTCGTGGTCTTCCCGTTGGTGCCGGTCAGCGCCAGCCACGGCGCGGCGCCGCCGGGACGCAACCGCCAGGCCAGTTCCACCTCGCCGATCACTTCGACGCCGGCGGCGGCCGCCGCGGTGAGCACCGGGTGGTCGGGGCGCCAGCCCGGTGAGGTGACCACCAGTGACACGCCTTCCGGCAGGTGCGCAGGCCCGAACAGGACCCGTACGCCGAGTTCGGCGAGGTCGGCCGCGGCGGCGCGGCGCTCCTCGCCGTCCCGCGACTCCAGCACGATCACCTCGCACCCGGCCTGGGCCAGGCGGCGCGCGGCGGCCCGCCCGGAGATCCCGAGACCGGCCACGCAGACCAGGCCGCCCATCCCACCGCAGGCAAGGACCCCCCGCATGTCGCTCCAATCATTTCCTTGATCGATCCGGTTCCCGGCGACCACGCACCTCGCCACTGCGCCGGCCGAGGCGAGCCAGCTTAGGGTCGACGGCATCGGTCCCTCATCCGCCTGATCGGCACGCGGCAGCGGCCGTTCCGGCCGGAAAGTGCGAGCGTGGCGGGGGTCCCCCCGCCGGCGAGCCGCCCCGGTGATACGTCGCCGATACCTGATGAAGCGGACATTGATGTGCGATTCAGGCAGGGCTGATACCCCCCTTGCGGACAGTGGGTCTGTGCGCGAAACCGCGCACCGGTCCTGGAGACCGTCACCACACGACGTAAGGAACACGCCTCGCATGACCCTGCCCGTGATCGAACGCAAGCCGGCCTCTCGCCCGCTCCCGGCGGAGCAGAGGGAGGAGGTCCTCGCGAGTCCCGGCTTCGGTGACCACTTCACGGACCACATGGTGACGATCACGTGGACCGAGGACGCCGGCTGGCATCGCGCCAGGCTCGTGCCCTACGGGCCGCTGCCGATCGACCCCGCGAATCTGACGTTGCACTACGCCCAGACCGTCTTCGAAGGGCTGAAGGTCCATCGGAGACCCGGCGGCGCCCTGGCGGCCTTCCGGCCGGAGGACAACGCCCGGCGCTTCCAGGCGTCCGCCCGCCGGATGGCCATGCCCGAGCTGCCGGTGGAGACCTTCGTCGCGGCCTGCGAGGCGCTCGTCCAGCAGGACAGGGCGTGGGTGCCCTCGCATCCCGGGCACGCCCTCTACCTGCGGCCGTTCATGTTCGCGACCGAATCCGGGCTGGGCGTCAGAGCGGCACGGGAGTTCCTCTTCGTCGTGATCGCCTCACCGACGGAGGGCTACTTCGCCGGCGAGATCCGGCCGGTGTCGGTCTGGGTGGCCGAGGACCACGTACGGGCGGCCCCCGGCGGAACCGGAGCCGCCAAGACGGGGGCCAACTACGCCGCCTCTCTCATGGGACAGGCACAGGCCGCCGCACAGGGTTGCGACCAGGTCGTCTGGCTGGACGCGCTGGAACGGCGCTGGGTGGAGGAGATGGGCGCGATGAACCTGTTCTTCGTCTACGGGGAACGCGTCGTCACGCCCGGACTGACCGGCACCCTGCTGCCGGGCATCACCCGCGCCTCGCTTCTGACCCTCGCCCGCGACCTCGGTCACGAGGCGGAGGAGGCCCGGATCTCCCTCCAGGACTGGCGGCGGGACAGCGCGGACGGTTCGCTCACCGAGGTGTTCGCCTGCGGCACGGCCGCGGGGGTCGTCCCCGTCGGGTCGGTGAAGACCGCTCACGACCGGTGGACCGTCGGCGACGGGCGTCCCGGCAGGGTGACCATGCGCCTGCGCGAGGCGCTGCGTGCGATCCAGTCGGGCACGGCGGCCGACACCCGCGGATGGATGCGCGAAATGGCCCAGACGGGTCACCGGGCACCCGGCCGCTCCTGACGCGCCCCCCGCCGGATCACGCACCCGCGCGGCCTCTGCCCTTCTCCCGACCAGCCTTCTTCAAGGAGAGACTCCGCATGTCCCCCAGCGTTCCCGCCCTGCCCGTGAACCTGCTCCGGCCGCACTTCATCGGCATCGGCGGAGCCGGAATGTCGGGTATCGCGAAGATACTCAACCGGCGCGGCGCCCGAGTGACGGGCAGCGACGCGCACGCGTCCGCCTCCACCGGAGCCTTACGCGACCTCGGCGTCACCGTACGGGCCGGGCACGACGCCGCGAACGTCCCCGCGGACGCGTCCTGTGTGGTCGTCTCCAGCGCCATTCCCGCCGGCAACCCGGAACTGGCCCTGGCGACGGAACTCGGCATTCCCGTTGTGCACCGCTCCCAGGCCCTGGTCGCGTTGATGGAGGGCCACCGCACGATCGCGATCGCCGGCACCCACGGCAAGACGACCACCACGTCGATGCTGGCCGTGGCGCTCACCGTGATGGGCGCCGATCCGTCGTACGCCATCGGCGCCGATCTCGACGTGCCCGGCTCGAACGCCCACCAGGGCGATGGCGGGATGTTCGTCGCCGAAGCCGACGAGAGCGACCGCAGCTTCCAGATCTACACGCCCGAGGTCGCGGTCGTGCTGAACGTGGAGTTCGAGCACCACGCGAACTACGCCTCGCTGGAGGAGATCTACGAATCCTTCGCGGCCTTCGCCGGCCGGATCATCCCGACCGGCTCACTGGTGATCTCAGCTGATCACGAAGGCGCCCGGGAACTGACCCGGCGGCTCGCCGGTCGCGGCGGCCCGCGGATCGTGACGTACGGCCGGTCGCCCGAGGCCGACGTCCGCATCCTCGACATCACCCTGCGAGGCATGACCAGCCGGGTCGTCGTCCTGATCGGCGGCGAGCGGCTCACCTTCACCGTCTCGGTGCCCGGCCGCCACTACGCCCACGACGCCGTCGCCGCGCTGGCCGCCGGGCACGCCTTCGGGCTGCCTGCCCGCGAACTCGCCCCGGCCCTCGCCGCCTACACCGGCGCCAGGCGCCGGCTTGAGCCGAAGGGCGAGGTCGCCGGCATCAGGGTCGTCGACACCTACGCCCACCATCCGACCGAGATGACGGCCGACCTGGAGGCGCTGCGCGAAACCATGGGCGGCTCACGCCTTCTCGTCGTCTACCAGCCCCACCTGTTCTCCCGGACCCTGCACCTGGGCGCCGCCATGGGCGAGGCGCTGGCCCTGGCCGACGCCTCGGTGGTCCTCGACATCTATCCGGCCCGGGAACAGCCCATACCCGGTGTCACCAGCGATCTGGTCGTCGCCGCGGCCAGGGACGCGGGGGCCCGCGTGACCCCGGTGCACGACATGGCGGCGGTCCCCTCCGTCGTCGCCGCGATGGCCAGGCCCCATGACGTCGTCGTCACGATGGGCGGCGGCGACGTCACGACGCTCGGCCCGCGGATCCTCGCCGCGCTGAGCCGCAGCGGCGCCGACGCCGGCCGGCTGCCACGGTGACCACGACAGGGAACCTGCCGCTGGGCCGATCCAGGAGGTCCAGGCCCTGCCACTCCGACCCCGTCACGCGGCTGCTGGAGGACGGAGTGCGCCACAGGACCTTTCCCGGCGCCGTTTGGGCGACCGGCGACGCGGACGGCCTGGACGGTTCCGGAGCGGTCGGCGTGCCTGACCCGGCCGTCCCCGGCGCGCCCATGCGGACCGGCACCGTCTTCGACGTGGCGAGTCTCACCAAGATCCTCGTCACCTGGTCGTCGATCGGCGCCCTGTGGGAGACGGACCGGCTCGACATCGACGCACCGCTCGACGCCTTCTGGCCCGAGGTGACAGGCCATCCGGTGGGCGGCCTCACCACCCGCCACCTGCTGACCCACACCGCCGGCCTCCCTCTGCGGGCTCAGCTCAGGCACCTGTACGGCATCGACCGCGCGGACATCCGCGAAGGTGTGCTGCGCGAGCCGCTTCGTCGTCCGCCCGGCCAGGCCGTCGAGTACACCGACCGGGCCGCCATCATCCTCGGTTTTCTCGCCGAGCACCTCACCGGCGTACGGCTTGACGAGCTCGCCGCGGCGCAGACCTGGCGGCCGCTCGGCATGACCACCACCTGCTACGGCCCCCTGGCACCGGAGATGCGATCCCGGTGCGCCCCGACCGAGGCCGACCCGGACACCGGCCTGCACGTCAAGGGGTCCGTGCACGACTTCTCCGCCCGGCTGCTCGGCCCCTCGTGCGGCAGCGCCGGCGTCTTCTCCACCACGGAGGACCTGGGCGTCTTCCTCCGGCACGTGCTCGGCGGAGCGACGTGCACCGGCCGGCCGGGATTCGGAGCGGCCTGGACCTCGCTCTCGCTGCGGGTCCAGACCGGTGACCTGCGGCCCGTACGGGGACTGTTCTGGCAACTCGCCCCCGGCACCGACCCGGCGGACGACACCTGGGTCCACTACGGCTTCACCGGCGTCGGCATGTGGGTCAGCCCCCGGCTCGGCCGCTGGGCGGTCCTGCTGACGAACAAGGTGTACTACACCCGCGACAAACAGCCCCTCACCGATGTCCGCGACCGTTTCCGCAGCCTCGTCTTCGGCTGACTCGACTCCGCGGCCGAGATCGGCGGCTACCAGGTGTCCCAGTGGATCACCTGGTCGGGGTGGGGACGGGCGGCCGGCCGGAAGTCGGTCCCCTTGGTGTACGCGAGGGGCGACAGCACGGCCTGCGCGACGGTGTCATAAGGAATGCCGAGGATCTCCGCGACGTCCCGCTCGCGGGCCACGTGCATCGACGTCCACGCGGTGCCGAGCCCGCGCGCCCTGGCCGCCAGCATGAAACTCCACATCCCCGGCAGGATGTTGCCGATCCCCGCGCTGGCCGAGGCCCGATCCGCACCCTCGGTGCAGCCGAGCACCAGCACGGGAGCCTCGCCCATGTGCTCACCCAGGTAGTCGGCCGAACTCGCCACCCTGCCCTGGATCCGATCACGCTCGGCGTCACCGGTGGTCAGCCTGCCCGCGTAGCCGGGCGACGCCTTGTACATGGCATACACCTGCCGGTACACCTCGCCGATCGCGCGCCGTTTCTCCTCGTCCCGGACCACCACGAACCGCATCGTCACCACATTCGACCCGGACGGCGCCTGCAACGCCATCGCCACGCACTCCCGCACCGCGTCGTCGGGGACCGGACGGGTGAAATCGAGCCGCCTGCGCACCGCACGCGTGGTGGAGAGCAACTGGTCAGGGGTGAGATCGAGCAACGTCATGGCGACGAGTCTATGGATTCACGCCCGGGCGTCCCGCCGGGGACCCTTCGAGATCAGGCCGGAGATCAGGGTGTCCATCCCAGGAACGCCTCGCCGGCCGACATGCCGCCCAGCCAGATGCCCGTCGCCGCGAACGGAACCGCCAGGCCCCAGGCGGAGCGTCTGTACACGGCCCGTACGGCCAGGCCGAACAGCACGGCCCACGCCACGAGAAGGACGATGATCGCCCAGAGCGGGGCCACCAGCCCGCTCGCCAGGTAGAAGGGCAACGTGCCCAGGTGACCGACCAGTCCCAGCCAGCTCGCCACACGGGACAACCCGGGACACCTCCAAAAGGATCAGATCGCGCCTCGTTCACCGTACAGGTGATCCGCGCCGTGATCGGGCTAAGCCGCAATCAGGTCGCTCGCGCTCGTTAACTTGATCTTTACGGATTTGCCAGACGTGCATGTAAATGTCCTTTTTGGCCGCATCCTTGCCCCCGCCCAGGAACCCCTCACCTGGCCGAGGACGCAGGCCAGAAAGGGACCGGCTCGCCATGCGCCGAGTTGTCTCTGTGGTGTCAGCCGCCCTCGCGGCTCTCGTCATCTCCGGACTGACCGCTGGACCCGCCTCCGCCACCCCGCCCGGAATCCCGTCGGCGAGCACCGCGAAGTCGGAGCTGGCGGCGCTGACCGTCGCCGCCGAATCACACGCCTCCACCTACGACCGGAGCCTGTTCCCCCACTGGATCACCATCTCGGGCGCGTGCGACACCCGTGAGCAGGTGCTCAAGCGCGACGGCACCAGCGTGGTCACCAACTCGTCCTGCGCCGCGACCTCGGGCCGCTGGTACAGCCCGTATGACGGGGCCACCTGGACCGCCGCCTCCGACGTCGACATCGACCACATGGTCCCGCTCGCCGAAGCCTGGCAGTCGGGCGCCTGGAACTGGACGACCTCGCGACGCCAGGCGTTCGCCAACGACCTGAGCAGGCCGCAGCTGTGGGCGGTCACCGACAACGTCAACCAGTCCAAGGGCGACCAGGACCCGGCCACCTGGAAGCCTTCGCTGACCTCGTTCCGCTGCACCTACGCCAGGGCGTGGGTCCAGGTGAAGTCCACCTACGGCCTCTCGGTGGACAGCGCCGAGAAGAGCGCCCTGAACAGCATGCTCGCGGCCTGCTGACGACTCGCGTGGCGCCGCCGACCGGCGGCGGGAGCGGCCCCCGACCAGCACTGCGCGGGTCGGGGGCCGCCGTCGTTTCCCGCCTTTCTCAACATGCCGCGGATCCGTCACTCCCCACGCAGCCCGTGCGCCCAATTCAATTGTCGCCGCCGGGCCGCATACATATCGCGTTTGAAATTGTCCACTTCCCCGAACACGGCAATGGCGACGGCCGCCGTGTCCAACGCCCGTGCTACAGTCCCCAGTCGTGGAGGAATGGAGATTCTGCCCGGTCTGCGGCCGCGACCTCGACCATCTCGGCAGCAGAGAGAACCCCTACGTGAAGTGCAGGGAGTGCGAATTCTTCAGATACAACAACCCTCTCCCCACGACCATCGGGGTCATAGAAGATGAGGGAAAGTATCTTCTCGTGCGACGCGCCATAGCGCCTGAATTGGGAAAATGGGACTCGGTGGGCGGTTTTCTGGCGCCCGGCGAGCGAGCAGAGGAATGCCTGGCACGAGAAGCCAGGGAAGAGATCGATTGCGAACTCGAGAACATCCGCCCGATAGGCAGTTATGCGTCGATATACGGATCGACCGGGCTGCGGACCGTCGGGTTCGCCTTCACCTGTTCTCTCGCCAGAGGCAGCCGCATAAAACTCTCCTCGGAAAACAGCGAATACCACTGGTTCCGGCCCGAAGAAATTCCGGTACTGGCGTTCGAAGACGTCCGACGGGCGGTCGCGGATGTAGTCGGCGGCAGACAGCACGGATAGCGTTCACTCCGGCGCGGCAAACGATTCGCGTTTCCAGTTTCCGAGGCTCGAGGAAATCGCGTCCCGTCGGCGGGCTGCGGCCCTGCGCTTCAAGCGCCCTAGTACTCCAGCCGCACTTATTGATCTTTGAGTTGTCGCCGCTGCTAGTGAGACTGTTGAGCGTGGATCTGGTGGCGTCGCCACCACAGGGCCCAGCGGTGAACGTGGCCTTCGTTGGTCGGTGGTCGGGTCAGTAGGGCGAACAGGCGACGAATCTCGTTGGCGGAGATCGCGATCAGGTGGTCGCCGTGAGTGATCGGTGTTGGGCCCTTCTGCGGGGCCGATGTGCGACTGGAGTACTAACGCTCCGTCACCACCGAAAGAGAGACAGAGCCGTTCAATGGACAGACCCCGCTCACGGGAGCACATCCGTGCGCAGGCGGGTCTGGACGAACTTCTCTATCCGCCAGGAGCCATCGACCTTGGCGAACTCGCCGTGATAGTGGCCGTAGCCGCGCACCTTGAGGGTGCTGCCGTCGATCCAGTCCTCCATGTTGATGGTCGAGGACGCAGCCACCGGCGAGTGGACCTCGGTGGTGAAGGAGAACAGGTGGTGGATCGCGGTGGCGTCGCCGACGCTGGTGGTGATGACGTCCTCGATCTCCTTCGGGCCGGTCATCTGCATAACCTGGACGCCTTGCGGGTCATAGATCGTGAAGGTCGCCTCCGGTGCGAACAGCCGCGCGAGCTGGTCGAACTGTTTGTGGTCGGCGTAGTAGGCGTACTGGGCCATGAACTGGCGGATCTCGTCGACGATGACCAGCCGCTCAGTATCGGACACCGCGAAGAATCGGCGGAATCGCTCCGCGGTGGCCTGCGGGTTGTCGAACGCGTACGCGTGGGAAGCCTGCGCAATGACATCGGTTTCGATGTTCTCGGCGACCTGCCGGGCGCCGGCCAGCAGTTGGCCGCGGTAGTAGCCGTGGTCGCCGTTGAGCACCAGGACCGGCATCGGGAGCCGGGTCGTGAACTCGGCCCGGTTGGCCTTGCCGTCCTCGATCATGGCGCCGTAGTGCTGGAAGCCGCCGCGGATGCCGTTCGGGCCGGTGAAATGCGGCAGATAGTGGGCGACGCCGTATTCCTCGGCGTCCGGCCGCACCGAGGTCAGCCGGTAGAACGGTGTGAGGTATTCGGTTTCCTTGCCCTGGGTGAGGAACGTGGCGAGGTCGACCTGGCCGCTGAACCCGAAGCCATAGGTACCGCCCTCGACGGAAGGGTTCATCATCTCCTCAAGGCCGAAGCCGGGGATCAGCGTCTCGGAGAGCACCAGCCGGCGGACCTCGTCAGGGTGCCGTGACGCGTACGCGTAGACCACCATGCCGCCCACGTCCATGCCGACCAGGTTGATCGGTCCGAGACCCAGCCCGAGCACGATCTGCCGGATGTCCTCGGCGACGTTGGTCTTGGCGAAGGTGTCGCTCTCGGCTGGGTCGGAATCGCCCATGCCGCGCAGGTCGGGGGCTAGCACGGTGTAGCCCTGGGCCGCCAGCATCGGCATTAGCTCACGCCATACCGCCCAGGTGAACGGGAAGCCATGCACCAGCACGACCGCCGGGCCGGCGCCGCCGATCACGTAGTGGATGCGGGTGCCGTTCACTTCGGCGTAGCGGTGGTGGAAGCCGTGCAGGCCGTCTACCGCAGTTCCCGGTTCGGGATGAGTCACAGTCATCGGAGCCTCCTAGATTGTCGGTCGGCTCGAACGTAAACCTTGGAGTATGCTCCAAGGTCCAGGGTGATCCGCGTCTCACTCCACTCCGCTCGGATCGACAGGGAGGCTCAGCGTATGTTGATCGGCGAATTCGCAAAACGCGTCGGCGTCAGCACCGACACGATCCGCTTCTACGGGAAGGTGGGCTTCTTCTCCAGTAGCCGCAGCGAGAACGGCTATCGGCACTACACCGAGAAGGACATCGAAACGGCCGACCTCATCGCCTCCGGGAAATCGATAGGTTTCTCCCTGCGCGAGATCCTGGCCTTCTCCCAGGAGATGACCGACGGCGTGCTAGATCACGCGCGAGCACAAGAGAGCCTGCAGTCCAAGATCAACCTCATCGACGAGCGGATCGCATCACTGAAACGAGTCCGGAAGCTGGCGCAGCAGCAACTCGACTATTGCCGGGCGGTGGAGGCGCAAGAGCTCTCTGTGTGAAACGCCGCTCTGGGCAGATAACGAACGGCAACAACTCAAAGATCAATAGGTGCGGTCGGAGCACTAGGAGCGGCCGAGCCCGCCGTACACCTTCCGCAGAAGGGTGTGCAGCCGGAGCCGGTCCTCCCGGCTCAACGGAGCGAGGATCTCGTCCTGCACCCTTCTGGCGTCGGCGTCCAGCTCGGCGAGTGCCGTACGCCCGGAGTCCGTCAGGGTGACGGCGACCCGGCGCCGGTCACCGGGGTCACGCGAGCGGTCGACGTAGCCGGCGACGGCCAGCTCGTCCACCACCTTGGCCACGTCGCTCGGGTCCATCGCGAGCCGGGTCGCCAGGTCACGCTGCGCGTGCGGGCCGAAGTCCGCCAGGGCCGCCAGCGTCGCCATGTGCCAGAGCCGGAGCCCGCGGGCGGCCAGCCGCTCGGCGAGCCCGGCTCGCGCCGCCTTGCCCGTCAGAGACAGCAGATAGGTGCTGAGCCCGAGCAGGCTGGGCGGCCGACCGGTGGAGAGGTCCATACGGGCAATTGTAGGGTTAGCCCTATAGTGGGTCTTCACCTACTATTGGAGGACATCATGGACGCCCTTCACCCCCGGCTGCTCGTCACCCGCTTCTCCCCCAGCTTCGCCTTCTACGACGCCGTCCTTCCCGAACTGCTCGGCGCCGAGCTGGCGAGAGGCGACGCGAGCGGGCCGTACGCCGCCTGGGACGTCGACGGTCAGGGGGTGCTGGTCCTGTTCGACCGTGCCGCGATGGCCGCGGTCGCGGGGACGGCGAGCCTGCCCGCCGACGGCTCCCCCGCGCAGGACGACGTGATGTTCGTGTGCCGGGTGGCCGACGTGGACGCCGCGCTGACGCTCTGCCTGCGCCATGGCGCGACACCGGCGGCCGCCGCGGCCGACCGTCCCGAATGGGGTCCGGGCCTCCGGACCGCCCACGTCCGCGGCCCCGAGGGCATGCTGATCGAGCTGCAGTCCTACTGAGCGGCCTCTTCACAATCGGTGCGCCTGCCTCGTCGTACAGGTATGACCATCACCTTGCGTCGCCTGGTGCTCGTGGTGATGACCGCGGCCAACGCGGTCACCGGTGGCTGGGCCTACGGCGCTCCGCGACACTGGTACGAAAACTTCCCAGGAATGGGCCGGAGCTGGCTGCCCCAACTTGGCCCCTTCAACGAGCACCTGGCCAAGGACGCCGGGGCGATGTTCCTGGCCCTCACGGTCTTGGGCCTGATCGCGCTGTGGCAGGTGAAGAACACCATGTTCATGCAGGTCACCGCGCTCGTCCTGCTGACGTTCAACGTGCTGCACCTGATCTACCACATGCGTCATCTGCACGTGTACGGAGATCTCGACAAGGCGCTCAACGTCGTCGTACTGATCCTGCTGGTCGTCCTGCCCCTCGTGCTGCTGGTGCCCGAGCGGACCAGGAAACCGGTCGCCGCGGGCTAACGCACGGCCGGCAGCACGCGATTCGAGAGCACCTGCCAGATGGCTTCGACCTCACGGAAGCCCGCATCGCGCAGCGCCGCCACGGGGACGTCGAATCCCGGCGGCGACTCCTGCCGCCGCTTGCCGGCGAACCGCCGAGTCCGCTCGGTCAGCAGCGCGGTCGGCGGCTCACGCCCGGTGCGCCGGGGACCGCCCCGACTTCGGCCGGCCAGGAAGGGCCCCCTTGCGGTGGGCCCTTCCGGTCAGTGCGTCCGAGCGCCCGATCACCTCTTCTTGATGAGCGTCACCTCCACGGACCGGCTCGCGCTCCGACCGGTCGCGTTCTCGAACGTGATCGTGAGATCGACGGCAAGCCTGCCCAGCTTGATCAAGGTTTGGCGGTACGCGGGCGCGACCGTCACCTTCATCGTGAACGTGCTCCCCTCGCGCACCTGACGGGTGACCGTGGCCACCTTGTCGCCGGACAGGGTGACCGTGCCGGCCGTGTTCACCGTGGTGGTGATCGTCGCCGCGCCCGCGTCGGCGTCGGTCTCCACCTTGCCGATCTTGATCGTGGGCGGCGGGGTCACCGGGGCGACGGTGTAGGTCACCGGGCTGGAGCGGGTCGCGTTCCCGGATGAGTCGACGACCAGCGCCTGGAACGTGACGTGCCTGCCGGCGTCCTTCGGACCCGGCGTCCAGCTGAGCAGATACGGCGCGGTGGTGGTGCTTGCGACCTTGGTGCCGTCGACGAGCAGGCTCGCCGACTGGACGGCGAAGTCGTCGGCGCCACGGATGAGCGGATGCACCGTGGATCCCACCTGGAACACCGATCCACGCCCCGGGTCGGCCACTTCGGCCGTCGGCCCGTGGTCGGCGACGCGACCCACTCCGGTCGGCACCCCCCGCGGCGGCGACGAGCGGAGACCGGTGACGGCGACCGTGGCCGCGCCCGTGCTGTCGGGGCCGGAGACGGCCTTGAGCCCGGTTCGTGTCTTGTGGCCCGTACCCAGGTAGCTGCCCGACAGGGCGAACGGTGCGCCTTCGCGCACGGCGGTGTTGCCGGCGTCGGCGTTGTACACCGCGAACCCGTTCCCGGTGAGGATGTCACCCGAAGCGGTGAGCGCTCCGGCCGTATCGGTGCCGGCGTCGGTCAGCAGGATGCCGTACGACTGCGACGGCGCGGGCGTGTAGTAGTTCCCGGTGATCCGGCTGTCGTTCACGAAGCCGGTCACACCGCTGGTGTACTTCACGCCGGCCTGCGGGAACAGGCTGTTCGGCTTGCCCGTGACGACCGTACCGGTCACGTATCCGTGATACCGGATGCCGGTCCGGACGGTGTTGTCCGGGCTGCCGTCCTTGCCGCGGGCGCCGTCGAACAGGATGCCGCCCGATTGGTAGCCGGTGATCACGCTGTCGGTGACGGTGAGCTCGCTCTCGACCGTGCCGGGGCCTGCACCCTGGATCACGCCGGTCTTTACGACACCCCAGCCGTGCGGGTGCCCGGCCAGCTCCTGCGCGTCGGCCGCGACCTTCATCGGGCCGACGACGCTGTTCGCGACCCGTCCGGCCGCACCGAAGTAGGCGATGCCCGCCTCGGCCCAGACCTTGCCCGAGGTCACCGTCACGCCCGAGATGTCGACGAACATCTCGTTGGTGTCGGTCGAGCCGAGAGACTGCCTGGACACCGTGATCACGTTGCCGCCGCCGTCACGCAGGTACGGCTGGTCGCCCGCCAGCGTCCCGAGCGACTGGTCGGGCTCGATGGTCACCTTGTCGGATCCCGCACCCTTGATCTTCAAGGGCTTGTTGATGGTCAGGCCGTTCCTCGCGCCCGTCTGAACGGGGTTGGACGTGCTGTTCACCGGAGTCGAAGACTCCTGGTATACGCCCGCGCACACCACGATCGTGTCCCAGGGCGCCGCGTGGTCGACGGCCGTCTGGATCGAGGTGAACTGGGCGTTCGGGCACTGCTTCCTGTCGTCGTCGACGGTCCAGGTCGTGTTCCCCTGCGGGTTCGCGACCACGTCGTTGAGCTTGACGTCGCCCGGAGTGTTGTCGTAGGCGGCGAGGTACGCCGCCGGGTCCGGACCGGCCGTCCTGCCGTAGCCGGCGCCGTTCGCCCTGTCGCCGTCCGAAAGGATCTTCGATCCCGCCTCGCTCTCCTGGAAGCGCACGTCGGCCAGCTCGATCGAGCCGGACTTCGGCATGTCGCCCACGCCGAAGCGGAACTCGAGCTTCGACAGGGAGCCGACGTCAACGCCCTGTGCGGCGAACTCACCGAGCGGGACGCGGATCTGGTCGAGGACGATGTGCGTGTTCGGGGTGTTCGTTCCGGTCGACATGTGCAGGGCGTTGCCCCAGCGGGGGTCCCCGGCGTCGACGGTGCCCTCGTGGCCGGCCGTGTCGCTCAGCGCGATCACGAAGTTCTGGGTCGTCGAGGCCGGGTCGTACGACGTCGGCAGTTCGTTCGGCCACACCGGGTTCGCCGGGGTGCCGTTCACCGTCGTGTCCCGGGTGTTGTCGCCGCGATTGTCGGCGCCGGGGTTGCGGGTGTCGAAGAAGTTGACGGCTGCGCTCAGAGCCAGGGCCTTGAGGTCGCGCATGTCCTTCGACGCGGCCGGGATCTGGGCGGTGAGCGTGGCGGCCGAGTTCCGGTCCCACGCGAGGGTGAGCTGGCGGCCGTAGGAATGGTTGATCGGGCTGTTCTCGCGGGTGCCGTTCTGCCCGCCGAGCGCGCTCGCCGTGGGCAGCGGGCAGGGCTTGGCCGCGGTCGGCAGCCTGCTCTTGCCGAGTTGCGACGGCGCGAAGTCCTGAGGCTCCGGGTTGCACCAGTCGTACCCGCCCGCGGTCCTAGCCGGCTTCGGTGCGACACCGGCGGCCTGCGCGTACGGGTCGGCGAAGCCGCCGCCGGTCAGGGAGCCGCCGAGGGCGTTGAGCGTGAGCGGGTTGCCCACCTCGGGACGTATCACGTCGACCCGCTCCTGCGGCGCGGCGAAGTAGGTCGTGTTGACCCGCTCGTTGCACGGGATGGCCGTGCCGGACGGACTCGTGGGACACGCCGCCGGCGGGACCTGCAGCCCGGTGGAGGTGTCCGAGAGCTCACCGGTCATGTACGGCTGGAACGCGCCCTCGCCGCCGACGTAGCGGCGGAGGAAGGCGGCCATCGTGGCCAGTCCGAGCTTCTCCTGGTCGCCCATGCGTGCCGCGTCACCCGAGATCTTGGTGTTCACGGCGGGGTTGAGCGGATCGGAGTTGTCGATCGCGTAGTTCAGATTCGGGTCGGTGTAGCTCGCCGCACCGCTGAGCCGCAGGTTGTGCGGGTGGATGTTGTTGGTCGCGAACGGCGCCGAGTTGCCGCACGCGGCGTCGTTGTTGCTCTGGCCGTCCGCGCCGCCGTCGGCGTACCACACGGAGTTGTACCAGTTGTGGATCGCCCCCAGATGCTCCACCTGGATCCGCGGGAAGGGGTCGCCCGGGTTGACGTACTGGCTGCGCTCGAACAGGCGGGCGCCCTGCAGGTTGGAGACGTCGCCGTCGCACATCGGCAGGATCGCCATGAACGGCATGCCGTACGGCGCCTTGCGTTCGTAGTCGACCGGCGCCAGCGAGATGACACCGCGGATCGGGTACCGCGGGCCGTCGGTGCGGATGCGGTTGTAGTCGAGGAAGTTCGCGACGGCGTCGCCACCCCGCGAGTGCCCCATCAGGCCGATGCGGGTCAGGTCGAGGTGGCCGGAGAGCGTCGTGCCGATGGTCGTGTGCGGGTCGACGGGCAGGCCCTTGGCCCGGGTCGCCGCGCTGATCGCGTCGAGAGCGGCGGCGATGAGCATGCGCCGGTTGTGCATGCCCTTGCCCTTGTTGTTGTCCTGCCGCATCATCAGCTGGTCCTGCGAGATGGAGAACGTCGTGTAGCCCCACGTGGCGAGGTTCTCCGCGAGGTACGCGTAGCCGTTCTCGTTGTGCTTGAACTGGGCGCACGTGAGGTTCACGCTGTCCTGCCCGGAGTCGCACGAGCCGTGGTTGCCGTGCACCAGGATGATCAGCGGTGAGGGCTTGGTGCGCCGGGCCCAGTCCGGCATGTAGAGCTGACCGCGGATTTCGACCTGCTCCGGCGCCTGGGCCGTCCCTGCCGTGGGGGCGGCGCCGTCGGAGTTCGGCTCCTCGATGGCCGCCAGGCCGAACTTGGCCTCCTCGATGACCCGGTGCCCGAACGGCCCGCGGGCCATCGGGTCGGGCAGGTCCGCCGAAGTCGTCGTTCGCGTCGCTGCTGCCGTCGTGGACGCCGTGGTGGTCGCACTGGTGGTCGCACTGGTGGCCGCTCTGGCCGGCGCCGCCGTCACCAGCGAGGTCAGGGCCGATGAGACCGTCAGCGCGGCGATCACCCGGAGAAGCAGCCGGGCACTTCTCCGTGTTCTTTCTTTCACAAAGCTCTCCCGAAAAAGGAGTTGAGAAGTATTGCAATCGGGACGTTAGTCAGCCCACGTTTCTTGAGTGTTTCCCGAGGCATACGTCTCATTTGTTGAGATCTTTGGCCGAGGACGCGGCAACTAGGACGGCCCCGCCCCTGGATCGCCGCCCCGGATTTCACGCACACTGACGACATCCGCGCCGCGGCCCCGACCTGCAGAAAAAGGAATGGGAGCCGCATCACGGCTCCCGGCTCGCCGAATTCACCGGCATGCCCGACCGCTCACCCTGGCCCCGCGAGACGGGACGGCACCGGTTCCACCGCGCGATCGGACCGGGTTCACAAGAAAGTCCAGGTTAAGCCGCACCTCGATGCCCATAGGCCGGAATGGCGCTCCACGATGCGCCCTCGTTTCGTTACCATGCGTCACGAAGCCGCGCCCGGGCGGCCCGGTTCATTTAACCTCGAATAAATATGTGCGTAACAAATTCCGGCGTAACCTGGATCAGGCTCGGATCACGAATTCGGAGCACCGGCATTTATTCGGTCGCGTCCGTGGAGCTGCTCGATTTCCGGCCCGGCCACGTCTTAATGCGAATGGAAAGACGTTCGCGATCCCGGGCGCCTTCAACGCATCCGGCTGAAGGCGGATCGCCGCTGCCGGGCCATGGGGACGCCGTTACTCCACGCGCCCTCCCCCAGAGGGTTCGGCCGGTCCGCGGGTAAGCTCATCAGGCCAGGCAGTGCCCTTGCGCCAGGTCGTTCGCCGAGAACCTCGGCTCCCTCCGGGCCGGCCTCAGGCGCACCGGCGTGATCACTCTCCGGTGAGCGGAAGGGGGGTCCACGTGGCCGGACCCGCTTCCCCCGAGGATCTTGTCCGAGCCGTCCGGGCGGCGGGGGTCCGCGACGAGCGACTGCTCCAGGCGTTCCGCGCCGTACCGCGAGCAGGATTCATACCTGCCGACGATGCCGCAGCCGCATACGACGACGTTCCCCTCCCGATCGCTCACGGGCAGGTGACCACGCAGCCATCGCTGTCGGCGAGGATGATCGAGGGCCTCGGCCTCACCGGGGACGAGCATGTGCTGGAGATCGGCACCGGAGTCGGCTTCCAGACCGCGCTGCTCGCTCGCCTGTCCCACGATGTCGTGAGCATCGACATGTGGCCAGATCTCGTTCAGCAGGCTCGGCGGAACCTGGCCCGCAATGGCGTGGACAATGTCGAACTGCTGCTCGGGGACGGGAGCGGCGGAGTTCCGGAGCACGCCCCGTACGACGCCGTCGTCGTGTCCGCGGCGTTTCCCGAGGTTCCCCCGCCGCTGATCGGACAGCTTGAGCACGGCGGCCGCCTCGTACAGCCCATCGGACCGGGCGGGCGGGAGGAGGTCGTCCTGTTCCGGCGCACCACCACCGGGCTGGAGCGCCAAGAGGTGCTGACGCCGGCCAGCTTCGTCCGCCTCCGCGGACGGTACGGCTTCACGTCCTGACCAGAGCAGGCAGGCGGCGGCACCGTTCTCTCAGGACGTCGCTCAGGACGTGGTCTCTCTCAGGACGTCGTCGGCCATGGACGCGAGCAGGGCGGCGGCGGCTGAGATCTCCTGCAGCTGCTCGGCCGTCAGCGCTTCGAGGGCGGCGCGCAGTTCGTCGAGGTCACCGCGGTAAGCAGACCCCATCGCGCCCTGCGCGGCCAGGGTCTGCCGCATCCGGGCGAGTTCCGCCGCCGCCCTGCGCGCGGCAGGTTCGGCCATCTCGAGCGCCTCGGACAACGCCCGGCCGGCGCGGCCCATTACCTCGGAAATCTCCCGCAGCCACTCGGGGCTGCCACCAGGTGGATGTTCGCTCATGCACCGATCTTCCCTCCTGGCCGACGCGTGAGCACGTCATCGCGGCCGTATTCCGCCATTCCCGTCGTTGTGGCGGCGGCTGATGGCGCCCTGTCCGCGGTGCCGCCGAGTGCGCATTGATGGTCGCCGGGGGCGAAGACCGGCGAGGCAACGCCTTTACATCGTAGATTTATTACGATCCTGTCCACCAGTCTCCGACGACTTCGACGCCCTCGCTCTCGAGGGCCCTGTGCCACACCGGGTCACGCAGCAGCCGCGCCTCCCAGGTCCGCACGATGCCGTCCGGTCCCGTGACCGCGTCCTCGCGGGACGGGTGGAGGAACAACTCGCTCGTGCCCTCGGGGAGGGCCACGAGCCGGTGGAGGTAGTCGTCACGCAGCCGCTCGTAGGCGCCGAGCTCGTGTGCCGGGCGCCGGTTGGTCGCGATCGTCTGCGGGATCGACACCCCGAGCGCGTCGGCGAGGGCGACCCCGCGCTCGTGCGCCGCCGACAACTGCGGCGGCAGTGGCCCGCCGACGTACGGCTCCGGGTCACGGGGCAGCCGGAAGGCGAGGCCGTGACGCGCGCACCACTCGAGCGTCTCGGTGAGCCACGATCGGCCGTGCAGGCCGTACAGGGTGCCGGCATGGGAGTCCGCCCCTTCGGGCGTAAGGCCCCGGTCGCGCATCCATCGCAGCTGCGCGCCCGCCTCCCGGATCACGTCCTCGGCCTCGCCGCGGGCCCCCAGAGCCGAAGGTTCGTCAGTGAGCGTCCCGTCCGGATCGACAAGGCTCGCCGCACCGTCCAGGGGCCGCCAGCGTGGAAGCCCGCGCTCGCTCGTGAGCGTCACGTGCAGCCGCGGCACGACGCCGAG
The DNA here is from genome assembly GCF_016862895.1 of Planotetraspora kaengkrachanensis. Classification (GTDB taxonomy): domain Bacteria; phylum Actinomycetota; class Actinomycetes; order Streptosporangiales; family Streptosporangiaceae; genus Planotetraspora; species Planotetraspora kaengkrachanensis. Next base: position 156,419 of record NZ_BONV01000009.1, read on the forward strand.
CTCCCGGACCCGGTCCGCGGCCCGCTCCGCGGCCGGCGAGACGGCGATGAGCGTCGTCGCGCTGACATGCCCCTCGGCGAGCAGCGCGACGACGACCTCAGTCGTCCCGGGCTCACGGCCGAGATCGTCGGCCGTGATCACGACCCTTCGGGTCATCAGCTGCGCTCCGCGGCGGACTCGTTCACGGGACCGTCCGGCGGCGGCTCGGCCGGGGCATCCGCCGCGGGCGGCGTCTCGAGCGGCACCGAGACGAATCGCGCCGCGACGGCCCCGATCGCCGTCAGCACGAACGGGTAGACGCACAGGTACACCCGGAACGCGAGTCCTGCGTCGGTGCCGGGATCGTCACCTGAGTTGTAGCCGAAGAACACGCCCAGGGACGTGAGCGCGAGTCCCGTCACGATCCCGTTGAGGCGGCTGAAGAAGCCGAACGCGGACAGGAAGAGCCCTTCGCGGTGCTCCCCGTTGCGTGACGCGTCGGCGTCCAGCACGCGCGCGACGATGAGGTCGTTCGTCGCGAGCATCCCCGACCACCCGACGCCGACGAGCGCACCCGCGGCGATCGCCGTGACGAGGTCGACAGCGAAGAACAAGGCCGCGAAGCCGGCAGCCAGGACCGCGAAGGCGAGTCGCCAGGTCCACAGGGCGCCGCGCCGCGCGACGACGCGCGTCCACACCGCGAGGCCGCCCGCCGAGATGAGGATGACGATGCCCTGAAGGTAGAGCGCGTTCCCGACCGGGAGCCCGAGCGAGTAGCGCACGTACAGCTGGATGCCCGAGAGCACGAGTGCCATGGCGATCCCGTAGCAGGCGCCGGTGAGCCCGACCGTCCAGAACATCGGGTTGCGCACGATCGACCACACGCTGCGCAGCAACTGCGGCCGCTCCCGCGTGGAGTAGCGGGGACTCTCGCGCGCGCCGAGCGCCATGAACACGATCACGACGAGCGCGACCGCGCCGTAGATGATCGCCGTGATCTGGAACCCTTCGGTGGATTCCTCGGTGCCGAACACCTCTGTCGTGAGCAGCGGGGTGACGGCGAGCGAGATCACGAGCGCCACGAGCTGGAAGCCCTGGCGCAGGCTGTTGGCGACGGCGCGGTCGCGCTCCCTCGGGTACAGCTCAGGGAGCAGCGCGCCGTAGTTCGCGTTGAGCATCGAGTCGAAGGCCTCGCACAGGATCGCGAACACCGCGAACCAGAGCAGGAGTCCGACACCCTGCAAGGTCGCCGGCGCGGAGAAGAACGCGATCATGCAGGCCGCGAGCATCGGCGCGCCGACGAGCAGCCACGGCCGGCGTCTGCCGAACCGGCTTCGGGTGCGGTCGGACAGGTGGCCGAGCACCGGATTGTCGAGCGCGTCGATGATCGCGTAGATCACCATGACCGCGCCGTACGCGCGGACGTCGAGCCCGAGAATGTCGACGTAGAAGAGGATCATCGATCCCTTGATCATGTTGATCGGGATCGAGGTGCCGAACATCCCGATGGCGTAACGCCACGCGGGAGTCCTTTCCTGGGTGGAGGCCGTATCGGGCTGGGACACGCGATGACCCTCCTCGCTGGTGCCGTCGGTGTGCGCGGCATCACCTTCCTACTCCAAGGAGAACGCCGGGTGAAGTGCCGTCCCCCGACGACGAATCGTGATGCCCCGGACTCCGCTTCGCGACAGCCGGAGCACCTGGCGATGAGCCTCTGGCGTGGAACTCTTCAGTCAGACGGCACAGCTTCGACGTCGCCGTGGCCGAGAAGTTCGTCGCGACCCGGCCCGGGAAGACGTGCACCGCACCGGTGCACGTGCAGACGAGAAGCATGACCACCGGATCTGAGCGCGAGCGGCTGGCCAACCGGATCCGCACGGGATTCCGCGCGATGCCGGCCGGGCGCGGCGCAGATCTGGCCTACGGACGGCGGCTTCCCGGGCTGCTCCGCGCCGGCGGCCACGCGACCGAGGAGGAGATCGAGCGCCACCTGGCCAACGTGGCGGCCGGCGGCATGGACCTCGCGACCGCGCCGATGGTGTCGGCATGGGGACGCCGTCCGGGGTGAATCGCGCCGCGTTCCCGGGCCGCCCCGGAGACGGCTGGACGGCGGTGTCACGAGTCGCGGCGAGAGAAGCTGAGACTCGCCGCCCCCAGTGCCACGACCACATATACCGTCAGGACCGCGATGGCCGCGGGAGGTGACAGCAGATACGCCGACTCCTGGCCCGCGATCTGGGGAGCGAGGTTGGGAATCAGCACCGAGGCCACCCACAGATGGACGGGCTCGGGCAGCATGTGCGCGAACATCGGCACCACCAGGGTGAGTGCCCCCATCACCGCTGTCGTCGCCGCCGCCGACCGCAGGACCACTCCCAGTCCCAACGCCACGAGGCCGGTGGCGAGGGTGGTGACGGCCGTACCGGCCGCGGAAGGGACCGACTCCCACCAGTGAGCCCAGGGATTGAGCGGTGCGGGCCGGTCACCGAGGATGAGCATGGCGCCGATCTGTGACAGGCCCGCGAACAGCACGCCGCCGGCAAGGGCTACGCAGGCGACCACCACGGTCTTGGCGGCCAGCAGCAGCCGCCGCTGGGGAACCACGACCAGGCTGGGCGCGATGGACCCGGTCGAGTACTCGGACGTGATGGCCAGGACACCGAGCGAGCCGATGAAGAACGCCACGAGCGGCATGACGGCGACGGCTGGATCGGCGCTCTCGAAGGACGCCTGCTCCTGCGGTGTGGCCTGATCGTAGGAGGCGACGTGGCTCATGATGACGACCAGGCCGATCAGGGTGCACGCGGCCGCTCCGGCCCAGACCGCCCACGTGGAGCGCATGGTCCGGAGCTTGAGCCATTCCGCCGCGACGACGTCCATCACGGATGTGACCCCGGCCACGGCCGTTTCGGCCGGGGCATTCCTCGGCGGTGCTGTCTGCGTCATGCGGATCCCAGGCCCTTTCTGCCGCCGCCGCGATGGTCGGCGGTGCGATGGTCGGCGGCCTCGTCGGTCATTTCGAGGTAGATGTCCTCGAGCGTGGCGCTGCGCTGCGTCAGCTCGTGAATCGGGATGCGCCGCTCGGCGGCGAGATCGCCGATCGTGGCGGTGTCGGCGCCCGTCACGACAAGGCGGTCCTGCGGCCCTGACGACACCGACATGCCGGCGGCCTGCAGGATCCCGCCCAGTTCCAGGTGCCTCGGGGATCGGACCAGGACGTCGCGGTAGAAACGCTTGGCGAGGTCCTCCATCGAGGACTCGGCGATCAGCCTGCCCCGTCCGATGATGAGCACGTGGTCGACGGTCAGGGCCATCTCGCTCATCAGGTGACTGGACAGCAGAACCGTCCGGCCTTCCGCGGCGAGCGTGCGCATCAGGCCGCGCATCCAGCGGATGCCCTCGGCGTCCAGGCCGTTCACCGGTTCGTCCAGCAGGATGACGCCGGGATCGCCGAGCAGTGCCGCCGCGATGCCGAGCCGCTGCCGCATGCCGAGCGAGAATCCCCCGACACGCTTGTGCGCCACGCCCTGCAGCCCCATCTGCTCCAGCAACGTCATGATCCTGGCGGAGGCGATGCGGTGACTGCGGGCCAGGCAGGCGAGATGCTTGAACGCGGTGCGCCCCGGATGCAAGGTGCCGGCGTCGAGCAGCGCGCCCACCTCGTACAGCGGGCGGCTGATCTCCGCGTATCGACGCCCGTTGACCAGGGCCACGCCGGACGTCGGGCCATGCAGGCCCACGATGACGCGCAAGGTCGTGGATTTCCCCGCGCCGTTGGGCCCGAGAAAGCCCGTCACCCTCCCGGGGGAGACCTGGAAGGACAGCCGGTCCAAGGCGAGCGTGGAGCCGTATCGCTTCGTCAACTCTCTTACTTCGATCACATGAACACGGTGACGAATCCACCCCTCCCGGCGCGTCTGGCCGAGGTCGGAACTTCCGCGTCCGTCTACGGGCGTACACAGGCGACTACCGGCTCAGGCCTGGGGTGCATGCGGCGCGGGGCGGCGGCGCGGCGTGCACGAGCCGGCGGTATGGCCCCGGGTGGATGCGGGATGTCCTACCACGGGCAGATGCCGGATGATCTGGTGAGGGGATACCTTCTCGTCATGACGTGGGCTCGGCGGCTTGACGGGCGGGACGTCGCCGACGTGGCGGCGGCGGTCCTCATGGCGCTGATCGTCGCGTACACCCTCGTCGATCCGCCGGGGCAGTTGTCATCGTGGCCCACGTGGTCCGCCTGGCCGGTGGCGGCGGTCGTCAGCTTTCCGATTGCGATGCGGCGGCGCCGGCCACGGGCCATGCTCGCCCTCGCGTGCACCACGGGGGTGCTCGCGACCGTGACCGGTGCCGCCGTGGTCGGCGCGATCTCGGTGACTTTCACTCCCACCGTGTTCGTGCTCTACATGGTGGCGGCCACCACCTCGGTCGTCTGGTCGTTGACGGGCTTGGCGGCCTGCCTGTCCGCCGCGGTGACCGCGGTCCTGATCTTCTATGCGCAGGTGCTCCCCGGTCTCGCCCCCGCGGCGTCGCCCACTGAGCTGCCGCCGTACTGGCCGGTCGAGATCGGCGTGATCGGTGTCCTCCTGACCGCCGTGTGGGCCGTCGGGGCCGTCGTCCGCTGGAAGCGGGAGACGACCGCTCGCCTCGTTCGTCACCTCGCCGAGGCCGCGGTGGCCGACGAGCGCAGGCGCATCGCCAGGGAACTGCATGACGTCATCGGCCACAGCATGAGCCTGATCACCGTCAAGGCCACCGTGGCCAACCATGTCGCCGACGCCCGTCCGCAGGAGGTGCGCGCCGCGCTGGCCGTCATCGAGCAGACCAGCCGGAGCACGCTCAACGAGATCCGCCGAGTGCTGAACCTCCTGCGCTCCGACGGCGATCCCCAGCAGGCCCATGTGCCCGTTCCCGGCATGGCGGACCTGCCCGAGCTGGCCGCCCACGCCCGCTCGGCCGGAGTCGAGGTGGACCTGACCGTCCGCGAAGAGGTGGCGCTGCCTCCCGCGGTCGCGGTGTCGGTGTACCGAATCGTGCAACAGGCCCTGACCAACGTCGTCACCCACGCCGCGCCCACCCGCTGCTCGGTCACCGTCGACGTCGACGGGCGGGAGGCCGTGATCGAGGTCGTCGACGACGGCTCCCGCCATGCCCGGCCGCCGCGAGCGGGCCGAGGCGGTCACGGCCTCATCGGCATGCGCGAGCGCGCCAACATGTACGGAGGCACGTTCAGCGCGGGCCGCCGGCCCGAAGGAGGCTTTCGCGTGTCAGCACGTCTGCCCTACGACCCGACCGGCACCGAGGCATGACCGCCGGCACCGCTTCGCACCCGCCACCGCCCGTCCGGGTCCTGCTCGCCGAGGACCAGGTCCTGGTCCGCGACAGTTTCAAGGTGCTCATCGACGCCACACCGGGGATGACCACGGTGGGCGAGGCCGGCACCGGCGTCGAAGCCGTGCTCATGGCCCGCCAACTGCGACCCGACGTCGTTCTCATGGACGTGCGCATGCCGGACATGGACGGCATCGAGGCGACCCGGCAAATCTGCGCCGACCCCGCGTGTTCCGGCGTGCGCGTGCTGATCGTCACCACGTTCGACCTGGACGAATACGTGTACGCGTCCCTGCGGGCAGGTGCGAGCGGCTTCCTCCTCAAGAGCGCCACCGCGACCGAACTCCTGGCCGCCATCCAGGTCGTCGCCTCCGGCGAAGCCCTGCTCGCGCCCACGGTGACCCGCCGGCTGATCACCGAATTCCTGCAGGGCCCTCCCCTCGCCCCGGTCGTGCGAGACCTCGGCGCCGTCACCCCGCGCGAGCGGGAGGTGCTCACCCTCATCGGCAGGGGAATGTCCAACTCCGAGATCGCCGAATACCTTCACCTCACCGTCGGCACGGTCAAGACCCACATCGGCCGTCTCCTGGCCAAGCTGCACGCCCGGGACCGGGCCCAACTCGTCATCGCCGCCTACGAAGGCGGGCTCATCGCCATCCCGGACGGACGCCGGTAACCGGTCTCCGTGCGGGGCGGGCTTCGTCTCCATCTCTGCGCGGTTCACCTTGCACGCACATGCGTCTGACGGTCGACCGAATCACTTAAATATCCAACTGATCGACGAATCAACAGGGCGAAATCTTGAAATAAGTCTGCACGCTGAGTACATTCGGGCTCCGGCGCGCCCGTAATTCCCGCTGCGGAGGAGCATGGATGACCGACTCGTCGACAGTGCTGATCGATGCGCAGGGGCTGCGGAAGGTCTACGGCCGGCCGGGAGACAAGGCGGGTTTCACGGCCGTCGACGGGATCGACTTCCAGGTGCGCCGGGGAGAGGCCTTCGGGGTGCTCGGCGCGAACGGAGCCGGGAAGTCGTCGACCATGCGCATGATCGCTTGCGTGTCTCCGCCCACGGCGGGGAGTCTGCGCATCCTCGGCTACGACAGTGGCGCCGACGGAGCGAAGATCCGGGCGCGACTCGGCGTCGTGCCACAGGACGACACGATCGACACCGAACTGACCGTGCGCGAGAACCTCCTGATCTACGGCCGCTATTTCGGGCTGTCATGGAAGGTTCTGCGCGAGCGGAGCACGCGACTGCTGGAGTTCACCCGCCTGTCCGAGAAGGCCGATGACGCGGTCGCGACCCTCTCCGGCGGCATGCGGAGGCGGCTCACCATCGCACGCGCCCTCATCAACGAGCCTGAGATCGTGCTGCTCGACGAGCCGACGACCGGGCTCGACCCGCAGGCCCGCCACCTGCTCTGGGAGCGGTTGTTCCAGCTCAAGCAGGACGGCGTGACCTTGTTGCTCACCACGCATTACATGGACGAAGCCGAGCAAATATGCGACAGGCTGGTGGTGATGGACGCCGGCAAGATCGTCGCCGAGGGCGCGCCCGCCGAGCTGATCGCCCGCTACACCCTGCGCGAGGTGCTGGAGTTGCGGTTCGCCCCGGGAGAGCGGCAGATCATGACCGACAAGTGCCGCGGCCTCGCCGAGCGCATGGAAGAACTGCCTGACCGGCTTCTGCTCTCCACTGACAACGGCGAGGAGACACTGAGCGCCGTGCACCGGCAGGGCGTCCAGCCGCTGACGGCGCTGGTCCGGCGGTCCAGCCTGGAGGACGTCTTCCTCACCCTGACCGGACGTTCTCTTCTCGACTGATCCCCCAGCGACCGCACCGAGGAGACATGCACACACTCGCCAGGGCGTTCTCGGCGCCGGCGTTCCGCGAGCTCGGCTACTGGCTGTTCCGCTACCGCCGCACGTGGCGCGGCTCGATCGTGATCAGCATCGGCAATCCGCTGCTCTTCCTGACCGCGCTCGGGCTGGGGCTGGGCACGCTGGTCGACCGCGAGGACAGCGCGTACCTGCACGGCCATTCGTACCTGACGTTCATCCTGCCGGGCATACTGATCGCCGGCGTCATGCAGACCGCCTTCCTCGAAGCGTCCGGCCCCGTCATGCAGAGCGCCATGTCACGCGGCAGCTACCGCGCCGCCGCCTCGACTCCGCTGGAGCCGGCGGGCATCCTGTACGGGCACCTGATGTACTGGATCCTCCGGGCCACGCAGAACGCCGTTCTGTTCACCTGCGTGAGCATGTTCTTCGGCACCGTCGATCCTGCCAGGGCGCCGTTGCTCGTGCTGGTCGCGGTGCTGGTCGCGGTGGCCTTCGCCGCGCCGGCGGCGGCCTGGGCGGTGACCGTGACCCGCCCCTCCCAGATCAACGTGATGTTCCGGTTCGTGGTCCTGCCGCTCTACATGTTCTCCGGCACGTTCTTCCCGATCGAGCAGTTGCCGGTCTCGCTGCAATGGGTGGCGTGGGCGACACCCCTTTGGCACGGCGTCGACCTCGGCCGCACGGTCGCGCTGGGCACGGCCACGCCGTACGGCGTGCTGATCCACATCGGCTACCTGAGCGTGATGGTGGTCATCGGCCTGTACGTGGCCCGCCGTACCTACCGCCGCAAGCTGTACGTCTGAGAAGGCCGTACGTCCGAAAAGAAGGAGGCTTCGTGACGGCGATGCCGACCGGCGCACCCGCCGGGAACCCCGTGCGCCCGGGCCGCGCGTGGACGATGGTCGAGCGCAACCTGATGATCTACCGCCACACGTGGCCGGTCCTGCTCGCCGAGATCTTCGAACCCATGTTGTACCTGCTGGCGTTCGGCGTGGGCGTCGGCCTGCTCGTCGGCGACGTGCCGGGCCTGGGCGCCTCGGTTTCCTATCCGCAGTTCGTGGCCCCGGCACTGCTCGCCACCGCCGCGATGAACGGGGCCATGAACGAGACCACGTTCAACATGTACGGCAAGCTCACCACGGACAAGACGTACGAGTCGATCCTCACCACGCCCATGTCGGTCCGCTCTGTGGCGCTGGGCGAGGTCTTCTGGGCCCTCGTGCGCGGGGCCATCGTCGCCACCGTGTTCCTGGTCGTCGTGAGCATCTTCGGCCTGGCCGAACTGCCCGGGGCGCTCCTGGTCATCCCGAGCGCTCTGCTCATCGGATTCGCCTTCGCCGCGATGGGGCTGCTCACGGTGACGTTCCTACGGAGCTGGCAGGACTTCCAGCTGATCCAACTGGTGATGCTCCCCATGTTCCTGTTCGCCACCACCTTCTTCCCGCTGAGCGTCTACCCGCGTGCGGTCCAGGTGTTCGTGGAGGTCCTTCCGCTCTACCACAGCGTCGAGTTGGTCCGGGCGGCCTTCCTCGGCACCGGCGGCGGGTACCCCGCCATCGCCGTGATCTATCTCGCCGTGCTCGGCGTCGTGGCGCTGGCCATCGCCGTACGCCGATTGGAAGACACGTTGCGTCCCTAACGTGACAACGGCTTCCGGCCGGCGATCCGGCAGTTCCTCTGGCCGATAATCCGGACGACCTTTATGAGGGAAAAACCCTGAGAACGACACGATAATTAGCAAATGGCCAGATGTGGCCATATTTCAATAGATGTCGAGTCCTATGGTCATTGAGCGTTAGAGTCACCATGCGTAAACCCTCCAGTCAGCGACATCTCGCAAGGAGCCGCATGAGACGCAAGATCGTCACCGGCCTGACCACGCTGGCAGCTTCCGTCCTCCTGCTCGCGATCCCGACGCCCGCGCACGCGGTGATAGGCGGCGACGTGATCCGTCACGACAGCATCCAGAATCTGATCATCGCCAAGGGCCTGTCCTTCTCCCCCAACGGCCAGGGTGGCAACTGCGACGTCTGGAACAAGAACGGCGGATCCACCTACACCTACCTGGACACGAACAACAACTGCTCGACGGCCAGCATGAACGGCAAGACCTACAGCTGGACGGTCTGGAACGACACCGACGTCTTCACCATGCAGTTCGAGGCCTACTGGGTGAGCATGCACGGCACCTGGAGACGCGTCGGCGCCAACGTTTACACCAGAATCCACGACAACGAGAACGCGGTCTGCGAGCTCGAGTCAGATGGCGTCAACTGCTACGTGAGCTACGGCTGACCGTAGGGCGACCCGGTTCAGACCGCCCTCCCGCGGATCCGGTGACCCGCCCGCGCGGGGACGGCCTGGCCTGTACAAGCGTTTCGCTCGAACACTTACCTTTCCGGTAACCGGCCACCGGAATCGACACGAGTGATCCGCCCGAACATTTTCTGGTTCACCAACGCGCCGGAAAAGAAAACACCGCTACCGGTTCGGCTGCGCCACAGTGCGTCATTCTCGATCTTGACGGACAGGCCCGGAACGGGCGGCGTGTTCTCCATCAAAGGTTTATCAAGAGGCTATTTCTGCCTCTCGGGCCGAACAGTTCCATTACTCACCAGATAGTGATTATCTGGATACACCGTGTTACCGTTCGATGGTCATTCAGCGCCTCGATACGCGACCTTGGGTGCCACGTTGCCATGACATCCCGGCTGAAGCTCGCTCTGCTCGACGCCGCCTGGACGACGTGCGGCCTCTCGCCCGACTGCCTGGGCGCGGCCTGGGAGCCGTACGACCGATGCCTCGCGCATCTGGACCCGGTGGAGCTGGAGAGTGTGCTGCGGGGGTTGCTCCCCGGCCAGGGCATCGATCTGCGCGGCACCACTCTGGAAGAGGACCTGCTCACGCACGTCCTCGAGCGCGTCGAGCGCCGCCTGGGCAGAGCGCGGTTCGACCACGCGGTCTTCACAGGGCCGGCGCGCTTCCGCGAGGTCGCCTTCGCCGGCGACGCGACCTTCGACCACGCCCGCTTCGATCACCTCGCCTCGTTCTTCGGGACGAGCTTCTCCGGAAACGTGTCTTTCGGCGAAGCCCGGTTTCACCGCGAGTTCTCCCTGCACGGCGCCCAGGTACGCGGTCATGGCCGCTTCGACCGCATTCTCGTCGCCGGCGACGCCCTCTTCGGCGAGGCCCGGTTCGACGAGGACACCTCGTTCCGCGGCGCGGAGTTTCGTGGATTCGCCGCGTTCGACGGAACGGCGTTCGCCGGGGATGCCGCCTTCCGTGGTGCCCGTTTCCGCCGGGCCGTCTCCTTTCGCGCCGCGGTCGTCGGGAGGATCGCCGGGTTCGACGGCCTGCGCTTCCACGGCCCGGCCTATCTCGGTCCGATGGTTGTCGGGCGGCGACTGTCGCTCTCGGACGTACGCGCCTGCGGGCCGCTTCATCTCGACACCGGCGGTTGCCGGGTGACCCTGCGCGCCGCGGTCGTCACCGGCCCGTTCACCGCGCGCCTGTCAGCCGCGGAGATCGACCTGCGGGGCGCGACGCTCACGGGGACGTCGGACATCACCCGGAAGTCGGGACGGTTGCGTGTGACGTCACTCGACAACCTCGACGCCACCACACTCACGCTCAGCGGTGCCGATCTCCGTACATGCGGCCTCGGCGGGCTCCGCCGACCCGAGGGGCTGCGTCTGTCGGAATGCCTGTTCGACACGACCCCGGCCGGTGTGAGCTGGTGCCTCGGCTGGCCGCCCGTCCGGTGGTGGGGACGCCGAGTCGTCCTCGCCGACGAACGCCTTTGGCGGGGCTGGCCGCTGAGCGATCCGGAGGGGCGCGATGCCGCCGCCGAGCGCGTAAGAGCGAAGCGGCCGGGTTCGGCGCGGGCAGACGCATGGCGCGCCTCCGCGACGAGCCAGGGGAATGAGAGCCATGGTGGCCGGCGCAGTGCGCAGTCGCTCGACGCCGACTGGCTCGGATCTCTGTACGAGCGGCTGCGGCCGGGCGTGCGCGACGCGAAGACCTCGACGGACTTCGCGTTCGGGGCGATGGAGATGCGGCGGCTGAGCAGCCGGCGTGTCCGGGCCAGGGTGCTGCTGTCGCTGTACTGGCTGGCCTCCGGATACGGCCTGCGCGTCGGGCGCGCACTCGGCTGGCTCACGCTGGTGGCGGCACTGGCCGCGGGAACCGTGTGGTGGGCAGCGGGCACGCGTCCGACAAGGCATCGGATCAGCCAACACCCTCACATCGCTGTCGTACGTTCCAAGGCGGTCGTCTCCCCGGATCCAAGAGCACTGCACAAATAGGACGGCCATGCCGACGCCGCGAGCAACGATCACATGCCGTCGATCGGAATCGTCACGAACAGTGACGTGCCTTTCCCCGCGGGACTCTCGATGTGGATCTTGCCGCCGATGGCCTCGACCCGGTCCATCAGACCGACCAGTCCCGATCCATGCCGGGGGTCGGCTCCCCCGACCCCGTCGTCGCGAACGGCGAGCCGCAGCACCGCGTTCTTCACGTTGTCGTCCACATTGAGGTCGACGTGCACCACGGAGGCGTGCCCGTGTTTGGCCGCGTTGGTCAGCGCCTCCGACACCACGTAGTACGCGGTCACCTCGAAGCGTTCCGCCAGGCGCCGGCCGACGTTCACATTAAGCTCGACCGGGACGGCGGAACGGCGTGCGAGTGCCTTGAGCGCGAGCCCGAGGCCACCCTTCGACAGGATCCCCGGATGGAGACCACGCGAGATCTCCTGCAACTCCTCGACGGCGGCGGCCAGACCCCAGGCCGTATGGGACAACTGTTGTTTGAGCGCGTCCTGTTCGGCCGTGACCGCTGCCTCCGCCGTCCGCAGTTCGAGCGCGAGCGAGACGAGGCGCTGCTGCGTACCGTCATGCAGATCGCGCTCGATGCGGCGGCGGGACTCATCGGCGGCCGCGACGACCCGGGCACGGGAGGCGGCGAGTTCGGCGCGGCTCTCGGTGTTGGCGATCGCGGTGGCGGCGAGCTCGGTGAATTCGAGCATGCGCTCCTCGGTGTCTTCGGGCAGCGACTCCGGCGCGGTCGTGCAAGCGAGCAGCACCCCCCAAAGGCGGCCCTCGACCATGATGGGGCTGCCGACCGACATGGTGATCCCCCGCTCTCTCGCCCAAGCGGAGATCGCGCCGGTCGCACACGTGTTGGTCGTCCCACGCGCCGGCCGCCCGGTCCGCGACACCAGCGCTGAGACGCTCTCATCCTCGATCGGCCAGCTCGAGCCCAGCGGCAACATGAACTGCGGGGCGACCGGCTTGCTCCACGCGCCGACGACCGTCATCGTCCCGTCAGGCTCATATCGCTGTATGGCCGCGCAATCCGCAGTCAGGATGTGGCCGATCTCGGCGGCGACCGCGCCGAACACCACGGCCGGCGAGACTGAGCGGGCGACGACCGTGGCGACCCGCCGCAACGCGGCCTGTTCCTCCGCGATGCGACGGAGCTCGTCGCGGCTGTCCTCCAGGGAGCCCGCCATGGTGTTGAACGCCTGCTCGAGTGCGCCGATCTCGCCTGGCGAGGTCGCGGGCATCCGGACGCTCAGGTCCCCCGTAGCGAGGTCGGCGGCCATGAGGGACGCGCGGCGGACCGGCCGGACGATCGACCGGATCATGTAGCCGTTGAAGGTGAGGACGAGGAGGATCGACGCCGCGACACCGGTCGCCGCCGCGATGGTCGCCCGGCGACCGGCTGCGGCGGCGCTGTCCTGGTTCTCCGCGAGAAGCTGCCGATTGAAGGCCACGAACCGGTCGAACTGCCGCCGAATCACGTCGAGGCGGCGTCGCCCGTCTTCGGTCACCGCGGCAGTGCGCACGGATGCGGGGTCTCGTCGCGCCGCCTCCACCGTCGGTATCGAATAGTCGCGAATGTAGGCCTCGATGGCGCGCGTGATCTGGCGCGCCCGTTCTCCCTGACCAGGGTGGCGGGCCGCTGAGAGCCGCTGAAGGGCGGCGGTCTGCTTGGGGATCACGGCCCGAGCGTGGTTCCACGGCTGGAGAAAGCGCTCCTCGCCCGTGAGGACGAACCCGCGCTGACCGGTTTCAAGGTCGACGACGAGCCTTTCGACGTAGTTCGCGCTTACCAGCATCTCCCTGGACTGTCTCCGGAGATCCACCGCCTCGCGCAGACCCGCGAGCGCCAGAACGAGGACCGCGAAGGCGCCGCTGATGAGGATCAAGAGCAGCGCACTCGCGACGACGGTGCGTCCGGTCAGTCCGCCTCGCCAGTCAGCCCATCGCGTACCTCGCCAAACGCGTGCCCCCATGGCGCATCCTCTTGACAAAGACTGTCACCTGTGCTCAGCCTACGCCGCCGGAAACGGTGAACCGAGCCCGGCCGGAACCGTTCCTGCTGGCAGGGAGCGTTCAAGGGGGCGCTGGCATGGAGTCGAAATGGGGGCTGACGGCGAAGACGACGACCGCACCTCCGACGATCGTGGAGGTATGGAGAGCGACTGCCGCACTGACCGACTGCCAGGGGAATCGCGGAGGGACGCCCCGGCCACCGTGCGGACGACGGCCGCGGATCCCAGGAACCCCCTGGGTCCCGTGGACATGGCGCGGGCCGTCCAGACGCGGCTCGCCCAGATCAACGACACCAGGAATCCCGGCGCGCGGGTCCCCGTGCCCGCAGGCCACGGTGAGATCGCGCTGCTCGCCCAGACCATCAACGCCACATTGACGCACCTGGATCACGCCGACGATCAGGCCACCGCGGTGCTCGACCGGCTCGGCCGGTTCGCCGCCGACGCCTCGCATGAGTTGCGCACCCCGGTCGCCGCGCTGCGCGTGGAGCTGGAGGAGTCCCGGCTGCACCCCGAGCTGATGGACCCGTCCGAACTGCTCGACCGCGCGCTGAAAGGCGTCGAGCGGCTGCAAACGATCATTTCGGACCTGCTCCTGCTGGCCCGGCCCGACCTCGTCGCGCTCCCCATGCCCCAGCACGTCGACCTGACGGAACTGATCCTCGACGAGATGTCCCGGCACCCGCGGCACCAGAAGATCCAGCTGTCCGTCGAGACCGACGAGGGAATCATGGTCAATGCCGACCACCTCCAGATCCGCGGGATGCTGGCCATCCTTCTGGACAACGCCTGCCGTCACGCCGAGGGCACGGTGCTGGTCCGCATCCGCCTCCAGGGTGGAGTGGCCGAACTGTCCGTCTCCGAGGACGGCCAAGGCGGCGCGGAAGCCGACCGGCAGCGGAACTTCGAGCCGTTTTCCCGGCTTGACGGCACTCGCTGCCACAGCCATGACGGCAGCGGGCTGAGCCTGGCCATCGCACGGGAGATCGCCCATGGCTGTCAGGGATCCCTGTGGGTCGACGAGGCGCCGGAGCGGGAGGCGCGGTTCGTCGCCCGGATCCCGGTGACCCGGGCAGTCCCCGCACCGGCACTGGGACTGTGAGTCCTCGCCGTCTGCCGGCTTCTCAGCAGGACCGCCGGCATGGGGACGATGGGCTCCTCGGCCCGGCCGACCAGGTGACATGGGCCCCACATGAGGACACGTGCAGGACACGGGCAGGACACGGGCCCCACGATGACGCGCAGCCCGACGAGTAGCGTGGTCCCCATGCGGATCGAGGACTATGCCCTCATCGGCGACACGCAGTCAGCCGCCCTCGTCGGCCGTGACGGATCGATCGACTGGCTCTGCCTCCCCCGGTTCGACTCCCCCTCATGTTTCGCGAAGCTCCTCGGCGACGAATCCAACGGCTTCTGGCGGTTGGCCCCCACCGGGCACCAGATGGCCACGCGCCGCGCGTACTCCAATGACACGCTGATCCTCGAAACCGTATGGGAGACCTCCACGGGAACCGTCAAGGTCATCGACTTCATGCCGCCGCGGCACGCCAACCCCGCGCTGGTCCGGATCGTGGAGGGCGTGTCCGGGACGGTGGACATGACCGCGGAGATCAGCATCCGGTTCGACTACGGCAGGATCGTCCCCTGGGCCCGCCGTTTCGACGGACGCCTCCACGCCATCGGCGGACCCGACTCGGTCTGGATCGACGCGCCCCTCCGCTTGGAGGGCAGCGGCGACCGGCACACCGGCACCTTCACGATCGCCTCAGGGCAACGCCGGTCGTTCGTTTTCACGTGGCACCCTTCGCACCAGCCGCAGCCCTACGGCATCGATGCCGGCGAGCAACTCGCCAAGACCAGCCTGTTCTGGGAGGAGTGGGTCTCCCGCTGCTGGCTCCCGAGTCCCTGCCGCGCCGCCGTAGTCCGCTCCCTCATCACGCTCAAGGCGCTCACCTACAGCCCGACCGGCGGCATCGTGGCGGCTCCCACCACGTCGCTGCCCGAACATCTCGGCGGGGCGCGTAACTGGGACTACAGATATTGCTGGCTGCGCGACGCCGCGATGACACTCGACGCCCTGACCGAATCCGGATACATCACCGAGGCGGGCGCCTGGCTCGACTGGCTGCTCCGCGCCATCGCGGGCCGCCCGGAGGACCTCCAGATCATGTACGGCGTGGCAGGCGAACGGCGCCTGCCGGAGCAGGCGCTCGACTGGCTTGCCGGCTACGAGGGCTCCCGCCCGGTGCGGATCGGCAACGGCGCGGCCGGTCAGCTTCAGCTCGACGTCTACGGCGAGGTGCTCAACTGCTTCTACCGGGCCCGCAAGCTGGGGATGCCGCCCTACGACTACGCCTGGTCCACCGTCTGCAGGCTGATGGACTTCCTCGAGCGCAGCTGGGACCAGCCTGACGAGGGGTTGTGGGAGGTCCGCGGCCCGCGACGGCATTTCGTCCATTCCAAGGTCATGGCGTGGGTGGCGGCCGACCGGCAGGTACGGGCGATCGAAGAGCTCGGCCACACCGGTCCCCTCGACCGCTGGCGGGCCATGCGTGACCGGATCCACGCCGAGGTCTGCGGCAAGGGCTTCGACCCCGATCGCGGCACGTTCACCCAGTCGTACGGCTCCCGCGAACTCGACGCCGCGCTGCTCCTCATCCCGATCGTCGGCTTCCTGCCCCCTGAGGACCCCCGGGTCATCGGCACGATCGACGCGATCGAACGCGAGCTGATGCCCGACGGCTTCGTGCTGCGCTATCCGATGTCCGAGATCAACGACGTCGACGGGCTTCCCGGAGCCGAGGGCGCCTTCCTCGCCTGCAGCTTCTGGCTGGCCGAGGCGCTCGTCCTGATCGGCCGCAAGAGCGAGGCGATGGACCTGTTCGAACGGCTGCTGGCCCTCACCAACGACGTGGGCCTGCTCGCCGAGGAGTACGACCCCGTCCGGGCGCGCCAAATGGGCAACTTCCCTCAGGCGTTCACCCACATCCACCTGATCCGTACGGCCCAGGCGCTCAGCTAGGCCGCTGGAACCACGGAGGTAACGCGATCCACATGCGCCTCGGCACCACCGTGTTCACCGTCGCGTTGGCAGTCCGCCGCACGCTCAACTGGGCCGCCTGCCGAGCGCCTGCCTTCCAGGAGCTTGGGATCGCGCCGACGAAGGTCAGCGTGACAGCCGCAAGCGGATACCGCCGCTGAGAGCCGAATCGTGCAGCTCGATCAGCGCCGGGCGGAAGTTGCCGGGAACCTCGAAGATCAGCGTGCCGGTGAACGATTCGCCGGGGTCGAGCTTCCTTGCACCCGTTTCTGCTCCCACCTTGTCCAGGAGCCTTCGCGCGGAGTACTCGTCCTGCGCCGCGTTGAGGACCTTCTGCTCCGACGCCCCGAACGTCCGGCTCTGCTCTCCGGCGTTGGTGACCTTCACATTGATCCGGCAGGTGCGTTCGGTCGTCACGCGACCGGCCCGCGTGCAGTCGGCCGCGCTCACGGTGAATCGGAACTGCCCGTCGACGCCCGGGCCGGCGGAAGCGGCACCTGGGTCGTCCTTGCGGACCACCGCCGACACGACGGCGGTGACCACGAGGACGAGGACGAGCCACAGCAGGCAGCCCCGGCACCCTCGCCGTTTGGGCCTGGCCGCTGGGGGCCGGGGTGCCGGCTGCGGGACGACAGGCGGCGTCCAGCCGGGCGGTGGACCGGCCGAGGGAGCCGGTACCGGTCCCCCTGCGCCTCCGTGTCCCCACACGCCAGGCGGACCGCTACGGGGCCGGCCATGGTCGTGGGCCGGCATGGCGCCCGGGTAGCCCTGCGAGGGCGCGCCGCTCCGAGGTCCCCACGCGGGCGGGTCGCCGTGAGGTGCGCGCCCAGGCAGGTCGCCGTGAGGTGCCCGCCCAGGCATGCCTCCCTGATGGATGAGCGGAGCCATCACCACCGAGTCCCACGCCTGAGTGAGATGCCGGGTGGCGGCGAGCTGAACCGGCTGGTCGCCCGGCGCGTCCGGGGATCCGACGAGTTCGAGCAGGAGTCGGCGCGCCGACGGGCGTCGCCCTGGATCCGGGTTCAGCGCCTCGGCCACGAGACGGTCAAGCGGGGCCACCAGACCGGAGAGGTCTGGCTGGGCGTGCCGCATTCTGGCGGCCATGACCATCGCGTCCCCTTCGCCGAAGGGATGGCGGCCGAGGGCCGCGTACGCGATCATGCAACCCCACGCGAACACGTCTGCCGCGGGGCTGACGTGGTCGTCGAAGAGTTCCGGCGCCATCCATCCGGCACTGCCGACCACCAAGCCGGCCTGAGTGTGGCCGGAGCCCGCCTCAGCCGAGCGGGCGATGCCGAAGTCGATCACACGGGGCCCGCCCATCGAGAGCAGGACGTTGGATGGTTTCAGGTCGCGATGGATCAGCCCTGCGGCGTGGATCGCGGTGAGCGCCGCAGCCACCCCGACCGCTGTGGCGTGCAGGACGGAAGCCTGAAGTGGCCCGCGCTCGCTCACATAGGCATCAAGCGCCACACCCTCGATGAACTCCGTGACCATGTACAGCATCCCGGCGTCCTCACCATGATCGAGAACACCGGCCGTGCAGAACGAGGCGACCTTCTTCGCGCTGTCGACCTCGGAGAGGAACCGTGCGCGGTATGCCGGATCCACGGCCAGGTCCGCGCGGATGACCTTCACCGCGACGGGTTGGCCGCCGGGCGCCTGCCCCAAATACACGACGCCCATGCCGCCGGAGCCGAGCCGACCGAGCAACCGGTAGTCGCCGATGGCCGCGGGATCTCGGGGCGTCAGGGGACCTTCAGCGACCTGCCGACCCTGGCCCTGGGCCCACTGACCCAAGGCCAGCGTTTCATCCCGCTGGTCGTCCCGATTCAACCCTGAGCCTTCGCATTGCAACTGGTTTGTCCGCACCCTAGCGTGTCCATCGCGTACGCGGATCCGACCGAGCCGCCTCGCAAGACCGTCGGTTCGGCGCCTCACACTGCCGGCTTGGGAACTGACACCACGCGCCCGAGCTGCGGAAACGGTGAGCAGCGCATGCGGCTCGGCTCGCCGCGAGTCCCGGCGAGCAACAGAAGACAGATCGGTATGCCCAATAGACTGCCGCAATGTCGCGGAGAAGCCGGTGGGTGGTTACACCAATAGCCGCAGTCGTGGTCTGCGCATTAGGCGCCGTCGCGTGGGACTGGGGCATCATCCCGCCGTTTCAGCGGTACACGGTCGCCATGCCTCCCGTCACCGCGACTCCCGAGCAGGTCACGTTGGCGTACTTGAGAGCGTTGGACGCGCACGACACGAAAACCGCGCGCGCCCTGTCGACGAAGGACCATCGCCCCGTGACGGACCTGTGGCTTCAGGGGACCACAGGGATATCAGACATCGACATCACGGATTCCCGGGGCGAGAGCGGGGCCACCGTGGCCACCTCGTTCACCACCCATGGAAGTGACGACAGTTTCGTGGATGGGTCCTATTGGGTGTACACCCTCACAAGGGACTCTCGCAGTGGACGTTGGCTCATCAACTCGGAGGGGATGGGCTGATCGCGATCGAAACATTCGGCGCGGTCCGGGACATCACGGGTAACTAGACAAAACGCACGCCGTCGTGCTGACTTACCGCTGGCGCGCCCTCGCTCAGGGCGTCGAACACTCTGACCGCGAAGGCTTCTGTGACGATTTCTCGCACCTCGGCGGGTGTGGCCCAGTGGAACTGCCGGACCTCATCGTTGAAGGAGAGTTGTCGTGAGGCGTACCGCCGGAAGTCGTGGAGTCCGCTTTTCGCATTCAGTCCCCCCACTCGCCCTGACGCCGCATGCGCTCGTCGGGATGTGCGGGAGGACCAGCGGAAACGCAGGCGAGGCCGGGGCACGGCCATCGTGCCCCGGCCTCGCCACGACTCAGTGCAGCGGGTGGGCCCGGAAGAAGTCCCACATCACGGCGGTGGCGGAGATGGTCTGGGTGACGTGCCCGGGGCCGCTGTCGGCCAGTTCGCCGGGCCACGTGTGGCCGCCGCCCTCGATGCGGTAATGAATGACCGCCGAGTGGGCCCGGCAGCCGGTCCACTGGAAGGCGGTGATGTCGTCCTCGGCGAGGATCGTCTGCGGGGCGCCGTCGCAGCCGTCGCGCTCGGCCCACGCGGCGGTCCAGTCGAACACCGGCGGGAGGCCGTCTTCCGGCTCACCCAGGTAGTCGACGATCGAGTCGGCGGTGCCGTGGAAGTCGAGGATCGGCACGGCCCGCCGCGGAGCGCAGTTCTGCTCCCCGGCCTGGTAGAACGCTCCCGAGACCGGTGCGGCGGCCGCGATCCTGCGCGAGAGGCGGCAGGCCAGGACACCGGCGAAGCCTCCGCCGTTGGACTTTCCCGTGACGTAGATGCGGGCCGGGTCGACGCAAAGGGTGCCCTGCAGTTCGTTGAGAAGGTCGCTGACGAACAGCACGTCGTCGGCGCCCGACGCGTAAGGGGCGCCCTGCCACGCGGTGTGGCCGCCCTCGCCTATCAGGCCCAGCGGGTAGACGGCGATCGCGTCGAGCGCCGAGATGCCGGTGAACCCTTCGATCTGCTCACTGCTGCCTTTGCGGCCGTGGAACGCCATGACCAGCGGCGTCTTCCTCCCGGGTCGGTAGCCCTCGGGAAGGTGCAGAACGTAGGAGCGCGTCACGCCGCCGGAGACGATGGTGCGCTGCTCCGAGACCCCGGGCTCCGCCGTGGGCGCCCGCCGGCAGCCTCGGGTCGGGACCGGGTGGTCGACGACCCCGGCCTCATGCCCGCGCGGACCGGCCTGCCGTACGGGTTCCGCCGACGCGGGCGTCACGGCGGCCGCGGTGAGTCCCACGACGAGCGCGGCCGACGCCGCGACGCGTAGGAGTTTGGGGGTGAACGTGCGCATGCTGAACCAGCCTTCCGCCGAAGGTTTGCGGGTTGGGGGGTGCGGTGAGCGCGGCGGGGATCAGGTGACCGCGCTCAGGAACGCCTGGAGGCGCGGACTTTCCGGTGCGCCGAAGAACTTGTCCGGAGCGGCCTTCTCGATCAGCCTGCCGTGGTCGAGGAAGACGACCTGACCGGCGGCCTCCTGCGCGAAGCGCATCTCGTGCGTCACCACGATCATCGTCATTCCCTGCCCGGCCAGGTCGCGCATGATGGACAGCACGCCCTTGACCAGCTCAGGGTCGAGCGCGGACGTCGCCTCGTCGAACAGCATCACCTCCGGTTCCATCGCCAGCGCGCGGGCGATCGCCACGCGTTGCTGCTGGCCTCCTGACAGTTGCGCCGGCCGCCGGTGCTCCAGGCCGGCCAGGCCCACAGACGCCAGCTGCGCGCGTGCCCGCTCCGCCGCCTCCTCGGCCGGCAGCTTGCGTACGCGCCGGAGTGCGAGCGTGATGTTGTCCAGCGCGGTGCGGTAGGGGAACAGGTTGAAGGTCTGGAAGACCATGCCGACCCGAGCGCGGACCGCGTCGATGTCCGCCGACCCGTCGGTCACGTCGGTGTCGCCGAGGAACACCCTGCCCTCGTCGGGTTCCTCGAGCCGGTTGGTGCAGCGCAGCAGGGTCGACTTGCCCGAACCCGAGGGTCCGACGATGCACGTGGTCTGACCGCCCGGGACCTCCAGGCAGATGTCGTGGAGGACCTGGGTCCGCCCGAATCTCTTGTTCACGTGGTCGAAGGTCACCGGGGTGCCGTGGGTCGCGGGTGCCTGCGATGTGGTCTGTGCCGTCATGGGGTCATCCCGTGCCTTGGTGTGCGAGTGCCCGGTCCCTGTCGGTTGCGCTGTCGGTCGCGCTGTCGGCCGGAGCGTCCTTCCGCCCGTCCCGGAGCCGCCGTTCCCAGGCGTTGACCGCGTAGGTCATCGGCACGGTGATCGCCAGGAAGAGGAGGCCCGCCGCCACGAGCGGCGACAGCGACGCGTTGACGATCGCCGTGTCCTGCGCGATCGCGAACATCTCCCGCTGGCCGGCCGTCAGGCCGAGGAGGTAGACCAGCGCGGTGCCCTTGATGACGAGGATGAACTGACCGGTCAGAGGCGGCAGGACGCGACGGGCCCCGGTCGGGAAGACCACGAACCGCAGCGTCTCGAGGTGGGAAAGGCCGAGGCTGCGGGCCGCCTCCGTCTGTCCCTTCTCCACGCTCTGGAATCCCGCCCTGAAGATCTCGGCCATGTAGGCGCCTTCGAGCAGGCCGATCGCCAGCGCGGCATATCCGTAGGTGCTCTCACCGAACAGCGTGATGCCGGCGAGCGGCAGTCCCTGCCCGACGAGGTAGACGGTGAGGATGTGTGGCAGCCCTCGGAGGACGTCGACGTACACCCGGCACGGCAGACGGACCGCCACCTTGGACGACATCAGCCCGGCCGCGATCACGACGCCGACGACGACGCCGATCACGCTGGCGAGCACCGCCAGGAGCAGCGTGTTGAGGAGGCCGACTCGCAGCAGAGTCGGCAGGGTCTGCCCGATGAGGTCGAGGTTGAAGAACGTCTCCCAGACCCGCTGAAGGCCCTCGAACATCGCAGGCCTCCTACGAGCTCGCGGACGGCGCCACGGACGCCGCGGCCCCGGCGGGGGCGGTCGTCGGCATGCCCGGGTGCTCGGTGACCAGTTCCTCGGGTATCTGGGCGTCCGCCGGGTTCCACTTGTAGAACAGCCGGGTGTACGTGCCGTCCTCGATCATGCTGTCGAGGTTCTTGTTCACCGCGTCGAGGAGCTTCTGCTTGTCCTTGGCGACCGGGAACGCCGTCTTGCCCGACGTGATCACCTCGGAGGCGGTGAAGTCGTCATGCTGGGCGAGCAACTCGCGCACGGTGGCGGTGCCGGAGAACAATCCGTCCACCTGCCCCGCGGTCAGGGCGTTCGCGCTCGACGCGATGTTCGGGAACTCCTTGATGACCACCGTGGGAGCGGTCTTCTGCAGCAGCGGGATGAGCGCGCTTCCGCGGGTGATGGCGACCGTCTTGCCCCCGGAGGCGCTGATGGTCGCGAGCGGCGATCCCTTGAGGGAGATCAGCTGCGCCTCGCCGTACGAGACGGCGGCGGTGAAGTTCGTGACGGCCTCGCGTTCCGGCGTGACCAGGACGCCGAACGCCGCGGTGTCGTACCGGTGATTGCGGACGCTGGGGAGCAGGCTCGCGAAGTCGCTGGAGACGTACGTCGTCTTCAGGCCCATGCGCTTGGCGATCTCATCCATGAGGTCGACGTACATGCCGGTGGCCTTGCCGTCCTGCAGGAACGACGCGGGCTTGTCGTCGGTGCGGAAGGCGATCGACAGGGTGCCCGGCTTGATCAGCCCCAGATCTGCGCCGTTCTGTGTGGCGGCGTCGGTGGCGTCGGCGCCGCCGCAGGCTGAGCCGGCCAGCGCGACCGCCAGGGCGATCGTGGCCAGCCGCAAGGAGGTCCGACGTCTGTCGCGTACGGATGCGGGGGGCATGGTGGCTCCTTGATGTGGTGAACGAAGGGTTTGTGCGTAGGACAGACCGATGCTCAGAGGGGACGGGGGCCGGCCGCCGAGCCGGCATCCGGCGACGGCAGGGCGATGAACTGCTCCAGGAACGAGGTGAGCCGGTCGAGGGCGACCGACACCTGCCGCTCACCGAACTCGGCGCTGGCGGCGGTGGCGTCGCCGAGGGCTCCGTTCGGGTCGAGGCGGTGGTACGGCTGGGGAAAGTGGATCGCGGGATGCATCCGGCTGAGCCGTCCCGCCGCGTCGAGGTCCGCCCGCCGGTTCGTGCCGCGGACGAGGCTTTCCTTACGCACCAGCTCAGGTGCCAGGTAGAGCGCCTGCGAGGTCTCCACCTCACACGAATGACCGCGCAGTTCGCTGACCCCCTCCTGGCTGATGACGTCCGGTACCAGGGCGGAGATGCCGCTGGAGGCCAGGTGCAGGTCGGGGAAGTCGGTGCGCAGGCGGACCGAGACGACGTCGACCACCGCATTGTTGCCGCCGTGGCCGTTGAGCAGGAACACCTTGCGCCAGCCGTGCCGGTACAGGCTGTGCACCATCTCGTAGACGACCTGCTGCAACGTCTGCGGCGTCAACGTGATCGTGCCGGGAAAGCCCATGTGGTGCTCGGACAGGCCGACCGTCGTCTCCGGTGCGATCACCGCGCGCGGCGCCATTCGTTCGGCGACCAGCTTGGCCAGCTCGACAGCGCGGACCGTGTCCGTCTGCAGGGCCATGCCGCGGCCGTGTTGCTCGCATGAACCGAGCGGCACGATCACCAGCGGCGCCGCCTCGCGGGCGGCCTCCACCTCGGGCCAGGTCATCTCGGCGAGAAGGTAACCGCTCCCCCGAGTGCGACTCCGCTGCTGCGGCCCTACGCCTTGCAATGTGGTTCTCCAGTCTTTCTCGATACAGCCGGAGCGCCCGCGAACACCGAGCCGGGGCGCGATTCGATGTCAGGACAGGCGCGATGCGACCGCGTTGCGGATTTCGGTCAGGTGCGCACGGGTCAGTTCACCGGCTCGTTCCGCGTCCTGCTCGGCGACCGCCTCGAAGATGGCGACGTGCTGGCCGTAGTCGGCCCGGTGGTCGTACATCTGCCGCACCTCCCGCTGCTCCCGCCTGCGTACGGCGAGCAGCGAGTCGATCACCTCGTAGATGACGGTGTTGCCCGACGCCGCGGCGAGTTCGCGGTGGAAGTTCAACCGCGCGTCGGGCCGGTCGGCGTCGCGCGGCTCCAGCGCGGTCGCGAGCGCCGCCCGGAGCCGGTCGAGGTTGTCCGACGTGCGGTGCAGCGCCGCCCGCATGGCGATGGTGGGCTCGATCATCAGCCGGGCCTCGACGAGCTGCAGGGTCGCCTCGGTGGTGATCCCGGTCGTGTGGGGGTTGGCGAGAACCATCCGGGAGACGCCGGCTCCCACGTAGACACCCGAGCCGTGCCGCAGCTCGACCGCTCCGGTCGCCTGCAGGCCGCGAAGCGCCTCCCTGATGGTCGGCGCCGTGACCGAGAACCGCTTCGCCATCTCCCGGACCGTGGGAAGCCCGTCGCCGTAGCCCAGGTTCTCCTGCCTGATGATCTCCAGGATCTGGGTCATCAATCCGTCGGTGAGGCTGGGCCTCATCGACGGGGAGACAGGCGCGTCGTACTCCGCCATGCTTCCGCCATCCGTTTCGAGCTCGTAACGACCAAGTGAACTAGTCAATTGGTGACTTTGGCAGTAGGGCGATCTTCTGTCAACGCCACGAAACGCGGAATTTCCTGAAGCGATGGAGAGCCGCCACCTCAAGTGCAGCGACGGCGACCGGCGAGGCGGCGCCCGACGCCGGATGCCGTTAGGGGCGGACGACCTGGGACACGGGGGCCACGGTCGGCCTCGGGTGAAGGTGATGCGGGAACGTCAGCTGCTGAGGCGACCCAGATGCCGGTGCCCGTTCAGTGGGACTCTCCGGTGGACCCTCGGCGAGCGTCGGATGACGCGGCATCGAGGAGCGGTCCGAGCTCTCGTGCGACGGTGAGCAGGGCGCGTACATCCTGCTCCGCTCTGGCGATCAGTATCGCTCCCTCCAGGGCGCTGATCATGAGCGTGGCGAGCGAGCCGGCCTGCTCGGCCGGCACGCCCATGTCCGTCAGGGCCTGGGCGACAGGCCTGCTCCAGGCCGCGAACGCGGCTGCGGCGGCCTGCCTGGTGGCGTCGGTGGCATGAGCGCAGTCGACCGTCGCCGCGGCCACGGGGCACCCGCCCGCGAACCCTGTCGTCTGGTATTCGTCGGTCCACTGACGCACCATCGCGGCGAACAGCAGGCTCGGCGACGGCTCGGGCATCTCAGACAGGAAACGGGCGATCCGCTTGGCGGCGTAGCGGCCGGCCCAGTCCACCGCCTCGTTGACGAGCTGTTGTTTGCCTCCGGGGAAATGGTGCTGAAGCGACCCCCGCGGCGCCTGCGCGTGCGTGACGACGTCGCGCATGCCCGTCGCGGTCACCCCGTCGCGCCGTATGAGCTGGGCGGCGCTGAAGACCATCCGCTCGCGCGATCCTCGTACGGGCCCCGTCATGATCGACCTCCAGGCGACGCGACTGACCAGAACCAGTGTCCCGCCTCGTGACCCGTTCCCGTGCGGCACGGCGGCAGCTACTATGACGGCTGTCATAATCGGATCCGGGCGGCGGTGCAGGGTGGTCACAGGCTTCATCGGACTGGGTGTGATGGGGCAGCCCATGGCACTCAACCTGGCCAAGGCGGGGACGGATCTGGTCGTGTGGAACCGTACCGCGGCCAGGAGCGAGGCCCTCGGCGCGGCGGGTGCGACGGTGGCGGAGTCTCCCGCGGAGGTCTTCGCGTCGGCCCGCCTGGTCCTCCTGATGCTCGCCGACGGCGGCGCGATCGACTCCGTTCTGGGTCGCGGCACGCCGGAGTTCGGAGTGAACGTCGCAGGGCACACGATCGTCCACATGGGGACGACGTCTCCGGAGTACTCGCACGCGCTCGAAGCCGACATCCGCGCGTCCGGGGGCGCCTATGTGGAAGCTCCGGTCTCCGGCTCGCGCGAGCCCGCGGAGGCGGGACGTCTCGTGGCGATGCTGGCCGGAGAGCCGGCGGACGTTGAGGCGGTTCGCCCGCTGCTTCAACCGGTCTGCCACGCGACGTTCTCCTGCGGGGCGGTGCCCAACGGGCTGGTCATGAAGCTGGCGGTGAACCTCTTCCTGATCACCATGGTGACCGGCCTCACGGAGGCGTTCCATTTCGCCGAACGGCACGGGCTGGACAGGGAGCGGTTCCTCGCCGTGCTCGACGCCGGTCCGATGGCGAGCGGCGTCTCCCGCATGAAGGCTCCCAAACTGCTGGACCGGGACTTCGCCGTGCAGGCCGCGGCCCTGGACGTCCTGAAGAACAACAGGCTGATCGCCGAGGCGGCCAGGCGGTCGGGCCTGGCCTCACCGCTGCTGGACGTCTGCCACGCGCTCTTCGACGAAACCGTCGGGCTGGGACACGGCGGGGCCGACATGGTGGCCGTGCTGCAGGCCATCGAGGCGCGCACCGAGGCGGCCGATCGGCACCCGGAGCCTGACGGCGCCTCGTCGATTTCCTGAGGGATCTTGTTTCCGGATCATTCGCGGTGCCGGCGCAGGCGCGGCGGAGCCGCACCCCGGTGCCTTGTGCCGGCCACCGGCGGACGGGATGGAGCAAGCGGCTTTGGGGCGGACGGCGGCCGGGGAGGCGGCCGCACCGGCCACAGGGCGGCGATGGTAACGATCGCGGAGATCGTCAACAGGACGCCCGCCAAGATTTCGAGAAGCACAGTGGTCGGCATCGCGCCCTCCCCGCGACCTCGCTGTGGACATGTGACCACGAGGACGTAGGTCTTCCCGCACTCACATGCCGGGCGGGAAGGTCACCCGCCGGCTCCCATGCTCGGGGTGGCGATCGGAGTCTCGAACGGCGGGTACTCCCCGTACTGATTCCACTATCCGCGCAGGTCAGGACCTAGTCAAATCCCCGCGCACCCGTTCCAGGCTCCTGCCCGGGGCGCAGCGAGTGCCCTGGCTTAACCTGATGACGAGGGGAGTACTTCCCAAGTGCCGATCCGGTCAGTACGGACGTGGCATGAACGTCCCCGGGCGGCCGCCCGCACAGTGCAGGTGAAGGAGACCTCGAGCAGCCGAGTGCGTTCGAGGAGGTCCCGTGCCAGCGGAGGTGGTCCTGTCGGGAGCCGATCTTGAAACGATCGGTTCGCCGAGCCTGTGGACGATCACCATCGCCGGCCTGGTGCTGCTGCTGGCCGTCGACTTCATCGTGACCCGCCGCCCGCACGAGGTGCGGATGCGCGAAGCGGTGGGCTGGTCGCTCTTCTACCTGGCCCTGCCTGTGATCTTCGGCGTCTTCATTTGGGGGGCCTTCGGGTCCCGCGTGGCGACGGAGTTCTTCACCGGCTACGTCGTGGAGAAGTCGCTCTCGGTGGACAACCTGTTCGTGTTCATGCTGCTGCTGTCCGCCTTCGCGGTCCCTCCCGAGCTGGCCCGCCGGGTCCTGCTGTACGGCATCGTCGGGGCGCTGGTGCTACGCGGGATCTTCATCGCGCTGGGCGCGGCCGTCCTGCAGAGCGGCGCATGGGCGTTCCTGCTGTTCGGCGGGATACTGATCGTCACCGCAGGGAAGATCATCAAGCAGGCGTTGAGCGGAAAGGAGCAGGAGGTCGACATCGCCTCCATGCGCACGATCCGGCTGCTGCGGCGCTTCATGCGGGTCACCGACGACTTCCGCGGCTCCCGCCTGGTCGTTCGCGAGGACGGACAGCGCGCCCTGACCCCGCTGGCGCTGGCCATCGTGGCCGTCTTCGCCACCGACATCGTCTTCGCCGTCGATTCTGTGCCCGCTGTGTACGGCGTGACCCAGGACCCCTTCCTCGTCTTCGCCACCAACGCCTTCGCCCTGCTGGGCCTGCGGGCGCTCTACTTCGTGCTCCTCGGCGTCCTGACGAAGCTGCGGCACCTGAACCACGGCCTCGGCGTCATCCTCGCCTTCATCGGGATCAAGCTCGTCCTCCACTGGGCACACGGCCTGTGGGCGTGGGTTCCGCAGATTCCCACTCTGGTCTCACTGGGGGTCATCGTCGCCGTCCTGAGCACCGTCACGATCACGAGCATGCGCGCCAACCGCCGCGATGCGAAGCCCGCTTCCCCACCCGCCAAACGTGAACCCCGCTCTCGGCCGACGCGCTAGGAGCACCAGCTCAAGTACGGATCAGGCCGCGGCTTCAAGGCTGGACAGCCTCACCGACAAGATCAGCTGCGCTGAACAAGCGAAGGTCCCGGATGGAAGCCGACAAGGCCTGGCATCCTGTGCGAATGCGACAGGTCACCGTGCTCGGCAGTTGCGGCGCCTTTCCGGAACCAGGCCGTGCCTGCAGCGGTTTCGCGGTGGACTGGGACGGCTACCGCTTGGTGCTCGACCTCGGATACGCCACGCTGCCGCGGCTCCTGACGCACTGGCCGGACGGCGCCGTGGACGCCGTCGTCATCACCCACGAGCACCCCGATCACTGCATCGACCTTCACGGGCTGTTCCGGATGCGGTTCTACGGCGACTCCGGTGGACCGCGACTGCCGTTGTACTGCCCGCCGGGCGTGCTCGACCGCATCGGCGGCCTGGAACCCGACGCCGACCTGGAAGCGGTCTTCGAAGTGCATCCGCTGCCCGGCAGCCACCGGATGGGGCCGTTCGACCTGACGGGACTGTCGCTCCCGCACTACGTGCCCAACGCGGGCGTCCGCGTACAGGCCGACGGGATCGCCTTGGCCTACTCCGGGGACACCGGCCCGACCTCCGTGCTGGCCGAGCTCGGCCGCGACGCCGACCTGTTCATCGTCGAGGCCACCGACCGCGAAGGTGAGACGAGCCGCCCCGTACGCAATCTCCTGACCTCCACCGAGGCCGGTCACTGGGCCCGCCGGGCGGGCGCCCGCCGACTGATGCTCACCCACTTTTGGCCGGGCAACGACCGGGCCGCCTCAGTCGCCGCCGCTCGACTGGCGTTCGACGGAGAAGTGCTGGCCGCCGAGGAGGACCTCACCGTCACGCTCGGGACCACCGATCACTGAAGGCTGTTCGCACCGTCACGGAGCCCACGTAGGTGAGGCGCGTTCCTGACTGTGGCCTGCGCCCCATGCCGCGGCGGTGTGCTTCGGCGAACTTGGGATCGAACCGCCGAACGCGTTGAACGCGGGCCGTGCCGCTGCGCGGGTACCCCTGCCATCGAGATCCGCTACCCCGCACCGCCTAGGGTCGGAAACCGTACAGTCCCGGTCCTGGCCATGTACCTGCGCACGCGAGACAGTGGAACCCGCTCCCATTGCCGATCCCTCGGGTGCCCATGAGCCGCTTCGAAGATCGCATACCTCGTCTCCCCGGCCACCCTGTGCGAACAGACAAGATCGCACGGGGACGCGCCCCATGGCGATATTGGATATCGGCGCCCTTCGTCTTCACCGCGCTCTTAGGACTCATCACACTGGCCTGCGCCCTGTTCCTCCCCCGCTATGTCCTCGCATGGGACCTGGGCACCGCCAAGCCACCGGACGACTACGCCGCCGCAGTGAACGGCATCCGAACCGCCCTGCTCCAAGGCGTCGGTGGTTTGGTACTTCTGATCGGCGCCTATCTGACCTGGCGTCAACTACAGCTCAGCCGCCACGGGCAGGCCACGGAGTCCTTCGCCGCCGCCATCACCCATCTGGGCGATCCAAACCTGGACGTCCGCCTCGGCGGCATCTACGCCCTCGAACGCATCTCCCGCTCCTCCTCGGCCGACCGCCGGTCCATCTCGGAGATCCTCTCCTCGTTCGTCGGCAACCGCACCCGCGATCCTCAACGAGGTGCAGGGCACGCGCGGCAGGCCGGCACACCGCCGGGCAGCGAGGTCAACCTTTCCCTGCGAGCCCCCGACATCCACGCAGCGCTGACCGTGCTCGGCCGCCGGGCCCCGATCCGAGGTCAGGTGCTCCTTCTCGACCGCCTGGTCCTTCCCAAGGCCAACCTCGCCTCCGTTCGGCTCCGGGACGCGGATCTCCACTTCAGCGACCTGACGGAGGCCTCCCTCATCGGAGCCGATCTGACCCGAGCGGATCTCACCGGAGTAAGACTGGCGGAGACGAACCTCATCGACGCCGTTCTCTACCAGGCCGACCTGCGCGACGCCGTCCTGACCGGGGTCATCGCGGAGGGCGTTGATCTCCGTGGAACGGATCTGACCAGGGCCGACCTGCGGAATGCCAACTTGCGCGGCGCTCGCATGGACTACGCCGACCTTCGAGAGGCCACGCTGGCCGGCGCCGACCTGACAGGCGCCTCGCTGAAACGAGTGGTCTTCGACGAGAAGACCGAATGGCCCGAGGGCTTCGACGCCTCACGTATCAAGCCGACGCGCCGACGGAATCTTCCACCCATCAGTCCCCGCACCTACGATGAGTTCGCCGTCCCAAAGGTGGCCGCCAAGAACGGGCAGCCATCCGACTCCGCGTAACCTGCCGTAATCATTCCATCTGCCACGTCGCGCGGGGATACCCGACGAGTCCGCACAGTAAGTCGTCGTGTAGACGGTCGGGGCTGTGATCACCCTTGCGGTTTCTTCCGGTTGGGCTCCCGGGAAGCCCGAGATCAGGCAGAGGTCCACGATGTTGACCTCATTGGTCGTCCCCACCTCGGAGATCGTGTCGAGAATGCGCACCGTGCCGCCGCGCTCGAAGTCCGCCCATCCGGCGGTGCCCTTGATCGTCACCTCGTAGCTGCCGCCGGCCAGGCTCGTCTCCTGAGGTCGTTGTCAGCACACGCCATGGCCGCTTTCTCCTCGTTCGTGCTTGTGGCAGACCGATCAGGCCTCAGCATCTGATGAGCGAGATTGCGAAACACCCGAAAAATACGGATTTCAGTGCCCGGGACCGCCTGGCCGCCGCCGGCGTCGCCAACGTCACCGTGTTCCTCGGCGACGGCGCACTCGGCCGCCCCGAAGGTGCGCCGTGCGCGGCGGCCGCCCCTGAGGGGGGCGGCCCCCGCTATGTGCGTTACGTCCCGTCAATCCACGGTCAACGCGGTCCTCCGGCGCTAATCACGCAGGGTTGCGGGATCAGTGGCGGCTTCGCCCGCCAGGTTGGTGAAGACCGCGCGGAACCGGGTGCCGTCGGGATGGTCCTGCGGGCTGGTCAGTGTCAGGGTGGTGCTGGTCGCGCCGCTGACGTCGGCCCAGTCGCCGCCGGGCGGGCTCGCCTGCCACCGCACCGCCGGCTGCGGGTCGCCCGTCGCCGCCGCCGTGAAGGACACCGGACCGCCGTTGGCCGTCGCGTCCGCGGGCTGGGTGGTGACTGCCGGAGCGACCGGTTGCGCCGACGCCAGGTGCATGGCGAGCACATTGTCGCCGGTGACGGCGAACGCGACACGGCCGATCACCTGGCTGCCGGCGCCGATGTTCAGCCGCAGGTCACTGCCACCGTTCTCACGGCCGCTCAACGCGGCCTCGGGCAGCGGGATCGCCGCGGTCTTCCAGGTGCCGGTGTTGGTGTTCGTCACGCGGGCCGAGTCCCGGTAGGCGTTGTTGTTCACGTTGCCGTAGGAGTCGTACTGGATGCCCCAGCTGCCCGTCCCCTGGTCGAAGTAGCTGATGTACGCGGTCGCGTCGTACTTGCCGCCGGGAACGAGCGAGTTGTCGATGTTGAAGTACATGTAGAACGACCCGGTCCCCGTGGTGGTACGGCCGGGCAGGCCGCCTGCCGTGGTGGCGGTGGTGTGGCCGTCGCCCTCCTCCTTCACGGTGAGGCCGTTGGGGACGTCGGGGTTGCCGAGATCGTCGGCCACGATCGCGGTGTGGTCGGCGGCCTGCACGGTCGTCACCACCACACCGCCCGGCAGTTCCTGCCCTCCGCTGGTCGTGAAGCTGAACGTGACCGGGTAGAAGCCCGAGTCGGTCGATGCCGGGACGGACACCGCGGCGTCCGTACTGGCGCGGCCGTCGGCTGCCACGTGAAGCGTGCCGGAGGAAGGGCTGACGGTCATGCCGCCGGAGGCGTGCGCGGTCCACTTCACGTTCGTGGCGTGCAGCCCGGTGCCCTGCGCGCCCACGGTGACCTGCTTGGTGTCGCCCGCGGTCACAGTGATCGGACCGGACGGGTCGGTGAACCCGATGGCCGGGTCCTGGCCGGTCTGGTACGAGGGCGGGGCGTCATGCGGGCCGGTCGCCCATCTGGTGTCGGGTGAGCTCGACAGGCTGAAGTCGAGCCGGCCGCCGCGGGTCACGACCGACTCAGGCAGCCCGGTGCTGTCGAAGCGGTGCCCGTTCAGCCGCACACTGGTGACGTACGGAGTGTCGTCGCCGGCGGCGGGGGCGTGGATGTCGATCGCCCGCCCGTTGCCGAGGTGGACGACGGCGTGGGTGAACAGCGGGCTGCCGAGGGCCAGGTCGGCCCGGCCGGGCGTCACCGGGAACATCCCGAGCGCCGACCACACGTACCAGGACGACATCGCGCCGAGGTCGTCGTTGCCGGGCAGCCCGTCCGGGGTGGGCGGGTACAGTTCGTGCTCGATCTTCCGTACCTGGGCCTGGGTCTTCCACGGCTGGCCCAGGTAGTCGTACACGTACGGAACGGAGAGGTCGACCTCGTTGCCCATCCACATGTACGGAGCGTTCGGGCCGGCGTTGATCTCGCTGAAGAACGTGTCCAGGCGCGGGATCGCGACGTCCTTCCCGCCCATCGCGGCGATCAGGCCCGCCATGTTCTGCGGGACCTCCCAGCCGTAGTCGGCGGCGTTGCCCTCGTCGTAGCCGTCCTGGCCGAAGGCGTTCGCGGGCGGAGCGACGAACGCGGGACCGTTCGGGAACGCGCCGCGTTCGTCACGCGGCTGGAGGTAGCCGGTCGTGGGATTGAAGGTGTTCTGCCAGTTCTGGCTGCGCAGCTGGTACTGCGCCGCGGTGCGCTTGTCTCCGATCGCGGCCGCCAGCTGCGAGATCGCGAAGTCGTCGATGGACCACTCGAGCGTCTCGGAGACCCCCTGCCGGCCGTGCGCGCCCTGCGAGCAGGCGTCGTTCGGTGCGTAGCCGAGCTGGACGTACTCCTCCACGCACTGGCGCTCCTGCCAGCCCCAGCCCAGCTCCTCCGAGTGGTTGGCCCCCTTGAGCATGATGGGCAGCACGCGCGCGATGTCGACGTTCCGGCCGCCGAAGGCCACGGTGTTCGCGATGAGCGGCACCGCGCTGTCGCCGTTCATCGTGCCGGTCGTGCTCACGTTCGCCAGCGGCCAGCGCGGCATCCAGCCACCCTGCTGCTCCGCATCGCGGATCAGCGAGTTCGCCATGTCGCCGGATTCCTTGGGGAACAGCATGGCCTGCAGCGGCGCGAGGGCGCGGTAGGTGTCCCAGTCGGAGAACGTGGCGTACTGCGTCTGCCCGGCCGGCACGTGATGGACCTCGTCGTCGAAGCCCATGTAGCGGCCGTCCACGTCGTTGAAGACGCTCGGGAACTGCAGCGAGTGGTACAGAGCGGTATAGAACGTGGTCAGGTTCGCGGCGGTGCCACCGCCGACCTGAACGGTGTTCAGCGCCCGGCGCCACGCGGCGCGGGTCTGCTGCTGCACCGGCGTGGGGTTCCAGCCGTGGATCTCGGAAGCCATGTTCTTGCGCGCCCCGTCGACGCTCACATACGACATCCCGACCTTCGCGCGCACCGTCGTGGAGCTGCTCGTGTCGAAGGTCAGGTAGGCGCCGGACCCCTTCCCGCTCGCGCCGGCCGACCCGGCGGTGACGGTCTTTCCCTGCCAGGTGCCGTGGGCGGTGAACGGCTGCGAGAACTTGATGTCGAAGTAAACGGTGTAGCTGCCCAATCCGCACAGCCCGTTCGCCGTCGCCGAGCCTGACACCTCGTCGTCGCCGTCGACGGTGACGGACGCGGCGCTGTTCCCGCCGAGACTCGCACCCGACTTCACCAGCACCTGCGCGGTGCTGCCCGCGGGATATGCGAACGAGAGCAGGCCCGTACGGCTGGCGGCCGTCAGGTTGACGTTGACGCCCGAATCGGTGAGCAGCACGTCGTAGGAGCCGAGAGTGGCGTGCTCGTGCTCGTGGGAGAACGTCGCCGAGGCGTTCCCCGGGTCCGTGCCGATGGGGCCGGTCGTGGGCAGGATCGGCACGTCTCCGAACACGCTGCACCCGGCGGACGCGTGGTTCAGGCTGAATCCGCGGATCGATGACTTGCCGTAGGAGTAGCCCACGCCCGAGCCGACCGTGTCCGGGCTGAGCTGCATCATGCCGAACGGCGTGTCCACCCCGGGGAAGTCGTTGATGTCGCCGACGACATCACCGCCGTTACCCGTCCCGATCAACGGATTCACGTATTGCACCGGGTCGGCGAACACGTCGGCCCGCGCGGGCGGAGATGCCGCAACTGCCTGTGTGGTGCCGCCGATCAGCACGGCGCCGCCGAGCGCAGCGGCGAGTGCCGTGCGAGTCAGCGTGGTCAACATGGGAGACCTCCATATAGGTCGGGACCCGCGGCACGGCCCGCCAGCTGGTCCAGCTGAGCGGAACGGGATGGTGGGCTCGCGGAGGGGCGCACCCGGACAGAGACAGCGGTTAGGGTGTCCCTCGCAGACAACGTTGTCAAGATCTATTCGCGCAGCCGCTACGAAACTGTCCGCCTGTTTTTCCCGGCTTACTCCCGGGCAAGGTGGGCGAACGAGGCAGGATCAGGCCGCCCGTCGATGGAGGCCGCGAGGTCCAGCACCCCCTGTTCTGCCGAAAGACGCCGCGTCCGATATCGGGGAGCCGGTCGCCCCTGCGCCCGACGACCATTCAGCCGGGGACGCTCACACCGGTTGGACACCGGACGCCGGCGGCTGGATGCTCGACTCCATGAAGGCGACCACCCGCCGGCCCCTCGTCGGGCGCGACGACGAACTGCGGTCCCTGTTCGGACATCTGGACGGCGTCGATTTCCGTGGTCGCGCGATCGGGCTGCTCGGAGAGCCCGGGGTCGGCAAGAGCGCACTGCAGGCGGAGGCGGTGGAGCATGCGCGGTCCCTCGGGTTCGCCGTGCTCACCGCGCGGGGCAGTCAGTCCGAGACGCACCTTCCTTTCGCCGGCGTCGGCACGTGAGGGACCGGACCGCCAGGCCGGCGACGAGATCACATTCGAAATGAGCGAGGTCGGATTAGATCGGAATGAAATTCGGCCACCAGGGCGGCACATTCCCCGGGCATATAGGATCCGGGTATGTGCCATCCGCGCCGAAATATGCGATCAGGAACCAGAGAAACCACAGATTAAAAACCGTCCCGACGATCAGTGCTGCTCGACGGTTGAATCTTGCGATCACGCCGTACAGAACCGCCCAGGAAACAGTCGTTGCGAACCAGATCAACGGTGATGCAATATACATGAGGAACCCGGCGTTGGCCTGAGCATTCACACCGACATCACACGAGGCCCATATATTGCCGATGGCAACGATCGCAACGAGAGCTGTCGGAAATCCGGGAACGAAGACCAGATACCCGCGTGGCCGCCGAACCTCCGATAAATTACGCACTTCTTCCATGACACACGTTTCCTTTCCCACCACCTGGGGGCTTGACGCATCGCTGCGGTGGTGCTGAATCGGCGGGGCAAGATCAGTCTGGAGGGCAATTACACTGGCCCGCCAATTCGGGAGGGGCTCCGCCCCTGCACGCGATTCTCCCTCCTCCGTGCACCTTGCGTGAGGGTGGGCCATGGTGACGATCTGGCAGCGCACGCTGTGTTCCCCATCCTCGAACACCCCCTGCGGTGTCCCCGGAAGCAGCCCCGAAAACAACCCTCGCCGATCCGTCCTCCCGGCGTGCCCGTCCCCCGCGGTCCGCCTTCTCCTCTGGATCGTCGAGATTCCCCCTCTCCCCCGGCGACTGGCTGTCCACCGAAGGCGGCTTGGCCACGGATGGAAATCTTTAACAGGTCTGCGGCCTGTACCCTGCCTAGGTGGATAAGCAGCCCGAAGAAGACCTGATGCGTCTCGGTTTCGAGCGAGTCCATATCGAGCTGGACTGGTATGACGGCCCCCGAAGTGGGCTCGCGGATGTTTGGGGTGCGGTCCACTACTTTCAGGCCCTGCACGACTACAACCATGGAGATGCGGGCGATGACGAATACTTCGTCTGGCCGGCTGGCCCGGATGCCTTCGCCATGGAAAGTGAGTCGTGGCAGATATACGTCAACTTTGCTCAGCGTCACGACGCGGGCGAGGTTGGCATCGAGAGCCATCCCGGAGGGGGTGGCGTCAACGATCGGTATGACGAACTTGAGCGCCTCCTCGCGCCGCATCGGGTCACGCCTGCCAACGGCCTTCGCCTGATCGCCGAGTGGCGCCCCTTCGACCGACCAAACCGGTCCGCCGACTCCGGACCCGGCTACATGGTGAAGTGGCGTCGGGCGGACCAGTGAAATGAAGGGCGCCTGCATGCTCCGGGGAAGCGCCGACCACAGACGTTGTGGAAGTTGACGTCGGAGATGGACAGTGAGCAGGATCCCTCATGCTCATATGTCCGGTCTGCGGCAAGAATATCGATCCTGACGGCCCGGGGGTCGGGTCACATCCGATTGACGGGGCTGTAGAGGGCGCATGGCGGGCCTACTGGATTCCCTTCCTCTCCGACCTGCGCGGCTCGCCTCGCCGACTCGTCCATGCGGAGTGTTACGCCGAGGAGCATGGAGTCCCGGCCTTGGTGGCCCTGTTCCACCGCACCGATGAGACGCGTCGAGCACGGGGCTGCCAGCACGGTCCGTGATCCGGCCGCCCACAGCAGTGTCAGCCAGGTCGATTCCAGGGCTCCATCGCTCGGCCGCGGTTCCCCGCCTATGGGATGGCACCGGAAGGTGAGGGACACGACACCAAGGTTCATGTTCTTGTAGACCCCGGTCAGCACTTCAGGCTTGACCCGAATCCCGGTCTCCTCGAGAACTTCGCGGACAACCGCGTGCTCCAGGGTCTCGTCCAACTCGACCACTCCCCCCAGGTGGAACCCAGCGTCCGTCATCTTCCCGACGAATCGCGAGGACGCGTCCGTCTTCGTGGAAGCGGCCGGAAGCCGGCCGAGGAACTCGACGCCGGTCTGATTCCGACGTGGCGTCCTCATCGCCCCTACGAGCGGCAGCTATGGGGCGTATGTCCCGCCGCGCGTACCAGCTCGGATGTACGGCACGCGCAAGACGGCCCTCAGCGGTGAGTGAACAGCGGCACCCACGAGCCTTCCCGGTCCGAACGGTGGTACCCGGTGAGAGGTTTGATCTCGCCCTTGAGATTCACCAGGAGCAGCCGGTTGTGGAACTCGCCCGTGCCCTTGCACCGTTTTGGGTCGCAGCCGACCGCGAACAACTGGTGGTCATCGGCCCAGGCCTCGGCTCCCTCAATCGGCAGAACCGCGACGACCTTGCCGGTGGTCACGTTCCTGACGGTGACGGCGGGACCGGGGCGCGGCCCGAACTTGGGCAGGAGAGTGCCGTTCGGGGAGAGCCCGGCCGGCTCCGCGTCATCAGCCTCGTGCGCCGGCGCGGGTCGCTGCTCTCCGTCCGGGGTGTAAAAGACCTTCGTGGGCGCGGTCGCAGTGGGCGCCCAGATCAGCGTGCCGTCCCTGCTCCAGCCAAGGTCCTGCGGCAGGTTGCCATTGGCGGGATCCGGCGGCAGGGCGTGGAAGGTGGTGTCTCCTGATTCGTCGACGATGTAGTAGCCGAGTCGCGAACTCGCATGATCGGGCCCGCAGGGCTTGATATCGCCATGTCCGGCACGCGACGCCGCGTCGACGGAACCGCTCAGCAGGCACGGGCCGGGTGCGGGGATCGTGTAGGGGTTACGCGCATAGGCCGTCATGATCAGCCGGCGCCCGTTCGGCGACCAGGACACACCCCCGACCGGGTGTTCGACCGATATCCAGCGGGTCACCTTCTGGGTCTTCATGTCGAGCAGGCCGACGCGTGAGGTGGGCAGCGGGCCTTCCAGCACGGCGGCCTGGTGCATGCCCGGCGCGACGTCCAGGTTGGCCCAGGGGGTTTCCTCGTACGTGCCCGACGTCGGGTTGTACAGGTACCACGTGCTTTCCACCGTCTTTGCGCCGCCGGCCGAGGCCCGCAGCCGATCGGTGTGGTACGCGGCGACGGCGACGTGACCTGCCGCGACGAGGCGGCGCGGGAACGTACTGCCGAGATCGGTGCGCACCGCGGTGTCCGCGGACAGGGCCACGGGTTGGAAGGCGAGCTGGGGCGTAGGCGGTTGTGTCGGCTGCCGCTCCGCGATCGGCGTCGCCACGGTGGAGCCGACCACCACTGCTGCCCCCGTGAGAAATGCGGCCAACGCTGCGGCAAGCGCTGCCTTGACGGCCCGCCGACGGCTACGCCCCCGTAGTGCCAGGTCGGCCAGTCCCACGGGCATCTGCGCCTTCGCCGACCAATCCTCGCAGGCGTTCTTGATCAGCCTGTCAAGCTCCACTATCGGACCTCCTCGATGAGCCTCAGTTCGTTGAGTTCGGGAGCCAGCTCACGCAGCCGTGCCAGCGATCGGTGAGTGGTGCTGCGCACCGTTCCGACACTGCACTCGAGCAGGCGCGCGACCTCCCCTTCAGGCAGGTCCTCGAAGAACCGCAGGACCAGTACGGCCCGTTGCCTGGGCGTGAGCCGAGCCAGAGCGCCGTGGACGACGATCTTCAGGTCCGATGCCGGAGTGTCGTCGTGCCGAGCCTTGTCGGGGAGGACCGCGACATGGGTCTCGCGCCGCCTCCACTTGAGCCGCCACCAGTCGACCTGCTGGCGGTACATCACTCGCCGGACATACAGTTCCGGGCTCTTCACCGTGGACCAACGTGTGGCCGTCTTCGTGAGTGAGATCTGGAGCAGATCTTCGGCCGCGTGCTGATCACCTCCGCTGAGCAGATACGCCAAGCGCAGCAGTGCGACCGAATTCGCCACCACGAACTCACGGAATCGTGCCTCCGCCGCTGAATCCATCGTCACCTCCAAAGTGCAATCGCCCTCTAGACGGCTGGAGGCGCCCCCCGGCTATGCCTCCGCGGAGCAACATTCCGCAAAGCGGTGGGAATGAGACAGGCACAGGAAGGCTGTAGGGAGCCATTTCCGTCGTGATCATGCTGGTCATGGTGACGGGGTCAGGGCCAGATGCGGGGTGAGATGAGGCTCCCGATTAGGGCAGCACACCCCCTTGCACGGGTCAGGGTCGCGACTACGTGCCGCCATTGCCCTGCGAGGACGACACGGATCTCGCCGAACTCACCTGCCGTATCCGACACGGGGCCGACCGTGTCGTCTTTGCACGTCAGAACGTTGATCAACACTTGACTTCAACACGTCAGGCGATATTTCCCCACGTGTTAACTTGACGGCGTCGCTGGACACGTCGCGTACGGCATACAGCCACACCGGCGGCACGGGCAACAACTCGGCCACGTGGGACCCGCTGATCACGGCGGCGATCGCCCTCAGCAATGTTGCGGGCACCTACACCGGCACGATCTCCCACACGGTGGCGTAGCCGGGTGGCACTACGCACCAGGCTGTTCGCCGCGATCGGGGCGCTGCTGGCGATTCATGTCGCCGGCGGCGCCCCGGCGTTCGCGTTGCCACCCGCCGCCCACGCCGGGGAAGCCGACGGCTCCCTCGGCATCCGGCTGCTCGAAGCCTCGTCCAACCGGAGCGACGACTCGCGGGCCCGGCTCTACATCGTCGACCACATCAACCCGGGAACGACGATCTCGCGTCGCTTCGAGATCACCAACACCTCGAGTACGGCCCAGCACATCGCGATCTTTCCCGGCGCGGCCGAGATCCAGGGCAACGCGTTCGTGCCCTCCGCGGACCGCGACGCCAACGAGCTGAGCACGTGGGTCACCGTCGACCGGCCCCAGGTGGTGGCCCCGCCGCACAGCCGCATCCCCTTGACTGCGACGATCAGCATCCCGGAGTCCGCCAGCCGCGGAGAGCGGTACGGCGGCATCTGGGCCCAGGTGCGGTCCGCTCCCGCCGGCCCGGCCTCCGGCTCGACCATCCGGGTGGTCAACGGAGTGGGCATCAGGATCTATCTGGATGTCGGTCCCGGCGGCGATCCCCCGTCCGACTTCCGCATCGAGAGCCTGCTGCCCGGCCGTACCGAGGACGGCCTGCCGACCGTGCGGGCGACCGTTCACAACACCGGTGAACGCGCCCTCGACCTCAGCGGGCAGATGTGGCTGTCCGAGGGTCCCAACGGGCTGCAGGCCGGACCGTTCGCCGCCCAGGTCGGCACGACGCTGGCACCGGGCTCCAACGCCCCCGTCTCCGTCATGCTGCGCCAGCCGTTGCCCGACGGCCCCTGGAAGGTGGCGCTCGCCCTGGAGAGCGGCCGAGTCCATCGAACGGTCACGGGCACCCTCACGTTCCCGCCGCGAGCGGCGAGTTGGGGCCTTCCCGCGCTCCTGGATTCGGCGCCGCCGTGGATGCTCGTCGCCGGCGGGGCACTCGCCGCCGTGGCCATCCTGATCCTTGCCGTACGCCGCCTGCGACGCAGACTCGTCTGGTAGCGGGGACACGACACCGGATGAGGTGCCTGCATCCGCCACAGAATTCGGGAGAGGTTCTGGCATGCGGGTGCGTCGAGAACGGTGCGATCCCACCGCTCCTTCACAGCCACAGCCTTGCCTTCCTGGTCAACGGGAGCGAAGCGATGTGCTGAGCGCGGCGATGGCGTCGAGGATGCGGCCGAGCCCGTGCTGGAAACGCTCGTCGGGAGCGAGATGGGCGGTGCGGGAGTCCAGAATCGATCGGTTGAACAGCGGGAATGCGCCCGATTCGACAACCCTGCCGCGCCCACGTCAGGACCCGCTATTCAGGCCGGGGTCGGGGCCGGGGCGTCGGAACGCGCGGCCCAGACGCCCTGTGGGGTGGATGACGCCGCGTACGGCGTGCTGGTAGATCAGGCGGCCCTGACGTTGTCGTGCCATCCGGACCATGAGGTCCATGAGCGCTGTCTAGTGGCACGACGCGCCTGGATCACTCGGCACGCCGAACTCCATGACGAGAGGATTTGCTTAAAGATGTAAGAAATGCGACGAGGCCGACACCTAAGAAGACGGCAGGGAGCAACATCGCGGCACCCACGGCCCACAAGCCACTATCGTCCGAAATGGCGGCATTGACTGACCAGGACAACCACATCACACCCGCGATACTGAGCGTGCCGATCCGGGGGTGACCGCGCCGCCCGGCGAGTCCGGCGAGGAATCCCAGACCGACGACCAGCCCCGCCACCTGCCAAGGCTGATAGGGCCCGCTGAGACTGCCGTCCGGCTCGACATCCCATTCATGGTCCCACCCCAGCCAAGCCATGTAGTTCACAAAAGACGCCACAGCCAGGATCACACCGATCCGAGCGCCGGCCCCGATGCGGCGAGCCCGTGATTCTCCCTCTTTTGCCACAATCCCCACCTCGACGGCTCCGGTCGTCCGCAGCATATTGCGTTGCCGAACTACTTTCATCGGGATCAATAGTCTGGGATGTAACCCCTCCTCCTATCTCTGTTCGAGGCCTCGAAGGCCTGGATGAGGTGGTCCGTCCGAGACGGACCGGATGGGGGGGAACATGTCGACGTCATGCCGTTTCCGTCGTCCGGATCGACGGTGGTCTGTGACGCTGACGGCCGGGGCGGGGGCGATCAAGAATTTCGCGTTCGCGCCCGCGGCCGTCACGGTTCCGGTGGGGACCACTGTGACCTGGACGAACACCGACGAGGAGCCCCACACGGCGCTCCGCTACCTGACAGGAGGAGGATCGTGAGGATCTTCGCGCTTCTAGAACCGGGGAGAACCCAGCGGCGGCCTGTGCTCGCGCTCGCGGTGGCCTTCCTGACAGTCGGTGCCCAGCACGCCGCGGCACCCGCCGCCCATGCCACCCCCCTCGCGACCGCGCACGTCCTCGCACAGCCGGCCCGGGGCAACGTGGTGATCGAGTGGAACCGGACGCTGGGCTCGGTCAGGTGATTCCTAGCATGAAGCTGGTCCAGCCAGCCGCTACACACGTGTCGTTCCTGTAGGGCCTCAGGCCTTCCCGGGCAAGGTTCATACCTTCGTCGAACTGCGATCGAAGGTGTGGATGCAATGTCAGCCAACGCCGAAGCACGACGCCGGCCAGCGAGTGTTCGCCCTTGCTGGCCAGCCATTCGATCAGAGCGGTTGGGTAGATGCTTAGCGTCACGACCGGGGCCTCGGCCGCGAGCCGCTGCGGAGATGCCGTAGTGGCAAACCACGGGAGCGCTACGGTCCGGATCAGCGAGACGAAGTTGTCGAGCACTTCGACCCGCCTTTCTCGACTGGTGATGTCGACCTGCCCGTTCGCTGGGGGTGTTCGTCAGCACCTCGAGCGGGTGTCCGCACACGAAATCGTCGACACCGCCCGCGAGGACGTGGTCCGGGTTGGTGCGCCGCCATGTCCGCAGCGCCCCGTCACGGACGTTTAAACAGCTCCGAACGCGATCAACTGCCCGGTGCGGTTCCCAGCCGAGTTTTGCAGGTAAATCCGCTCGCTGCGCTTACCGCCCCGGTGCTCCAACTTGCCCTGCGACCTAACCCAGGTGAAGCCTTCGTCGGCCAACTGAGCGGCCAGCCATTCCCCCGCCTTCCGGATCACGTCGCCGGGTTGATCCAGTCCAACCAGGTCCGCAACCAACTGCGACTCGCTGACTCGCCCGGAACTCGCCTCGATACCCACGACCGAATCCTGCCATTTCGGCGACAAACCGGCATGCGCTCGCGAACCTGCCGCATCCACGCAGGAGTGAGGTCGGCCGGTCCAACACAGTCGGTCTGTACGCCGGGTTGTGATCACAGCGTTTCTCTGACCTGCGGCCGATCTCCAAAACCTGGCGACAGCGACGGCCGCGTGCTGCTCGTACAGCCCGCCTACAGGTGCGACACCTGGGAAATCCCCGGCGGCGCCCTGGAGCATGGCGAATATCCGTGGGACGCCGCTGCCCGCGAAGTAAGTGAGGAGTTCGGCCTGAACCTTCTGCCAGGCCGGCTGCTTGCCATCGATATCGTCCCCGCCCAGAACGACGGGCGGCCCCCGCTGATCAACTTCCTGTTCGACGGCGGCGTCCTCAGCCCGGCCGAGGCCGCCGCCATCCACCCCCACGACGACGAACTAACCGCCGTCGCCTGGTCCTCCCGCCAGGAGTGGACCGACCGCCTGGCCCCCCACCTGGCACGGCGCATCACCGCGTGTGCGGACGCCGCCAACGCCGACCGGACTGTCTACCTGCAGAACGGCTGGCCGCTCAAAGACACCAACGGATAGCACACCGCTGCATCACATGACCGGTGTCCTCAAGGCACCCGCCATCCGCCTCACCCACGCCTCTCTCCGCAAAGAGGAGACTCGTCGCTTGCCGCGCGGGGTCGACCGTTTCGGGTCGACCCCGCTTGCACAGTTGCTCCGACTACACCGGTCCGGGGATCGGCCCCGTGAGGCTATGGCCGAGCAACGCTGATCGTGTCACG
Source organism: Planotetraspora kaengkrachanensis (assembly GCF_016862895.1). Taxonomy (GTDB): domain Bacteria; phylum Actinomycetota; class Actinomycetes; order Streptosporangiales; family Streptosporangiaceae; genus Planotetraspora; species Planotetraspora kaengkrachanensis. The sequence goes on from NZ_BONV01000009.1 coordinate 199,883, forward strand.
GGCCTGGTCCTTCCACGCTTGCCCGTGAGCTGTGACCGTGGGGTCGTTCACGATTGTCGTCGGAGCATTGTTGCTTACGTTCACGGTGATCGTGATCGGCGGATAGTCCGAATACGGACCCAAAGTGTCGCTACGGGTGCACGTTCTCGTCCGCGATCCACTGCAGGTCCAACCTGGACCCGACGCCGCCGTGGCCGTGAGGCCGGCTGGAATCACGTCCTGTACCGTGACCGTGCTTCCGCCGATGGGATCGGGATCGCTCGGCTGGCCGCTGGTGTTCGTGACAGTCAGCGTCAGTGTGCCGGTCTGTCCCGGCACGAACGTAGAAGGGCCGTGGGTTGCGGAGATTGCTATGGGGTCCGGAGCGACGAACCAGGGCTCCGGAGGCGTGCCGGGGCGTTCCAGGAAGTTGTACGGCACGGGGTTGGTGATCTGCGGAATGGGTTTGCCGGAGGAGACATACCGATCGGCCACGACCTGGCCGGTGTGATCGACCTTGCCCCAGCAGTAGCCCATGGCGCGGGCCGCGGGGAGGATCTGTCTCACGGCATCCACCGTCGCGGCACCGGCCGGCGTGTCGATCGGGCCATCGTGCAGACCGATGATGGCTCCTGGATGCAGTTGGCTGAGGATCGAGTCGCGCGTCTGCTCCGCGGTCGTAGCCGGCTCGTAGTCGGCACCCGTTTCGATTCTGGTGAGGAAGTAGGTGTAGCCCTGCGAGCTCACGACCTCCTGCGTATGGGTGTTGGCGCTGCCGAACGGTGTTCGGATCCCCTTGAAGGTGAAAGGGGCACCAATCGCATCGAAGGCGGCCTCGTTGTGTTGCACTTCCTCGATCTTCGCCGCGTCGGAGAGCGCGTTCATATCGGTGTGGTTATACGTGTGGTTGAGCAGGACGTGGCCCTCGCTCCGCGTAAACCTCTCGATCTGCGGGTTGGCCTCTGCTCTCATGCCGAGATCGAAGAACACTCCATGAACCTGGTTGTCACGGAAGATCTGCAGGGTCTGGGGTCGGTAGAACGATGGCCCGTCGTCGAAGGTGATCGCAAGGCGGTTGGGGCACGAGTTGGGGATCTGGTTGTCCTTTTTCGTACCCACGTCCGAGCGTGAGGCGGCCCCTTGGATCGCGCGTTGCTGGGCCGGCGACAGGAGCCCTTTCTTGACGAACTCATTGGTCGCGTGGGCCACGGTGGAGACAAAGCTGCCGTGGTTCTTGAATGGTTCCGCATTCCAGATGACGTCGAGCAGCGTGCACCCGTCGGCGCGCTCGGGGTTGCGGACGCCCGAGTCAATCGCCGGTACTGGCGGCGCGAACGACACCGCCTCCTCCGGCGACCACCCATTGGGACAGGCGTCCCCCGTCACCGGGATGGAATCGGTGTCGGAGCCAGGGGTCTCGTCCCCGCCACCGGCAACCGTGGGGGTGTTGGTCAGCAACGCCGCTGCATTGGTGGCCACTTTCACGGTGATCGCGATCGGAGGGTAGGAGGACCGCGCGCGCAATGGGTCGCTGCGCGTACACGTGACGGACGTGGAGCCGGAGCAGGTCCACCCGTTCCCGGACGCGGCGACCGGCCCGGCACCGAACCCAGCGTTGTTGACAAGCGCCGACAGGCCGGCCGGGAGCACGTCGGACACGGTAACCGCGCTTTGGGTCGGGCCGTCTCCGGAGTTCGTGACCGTCAACTGAAGAGTTCCGGAGTACACGGTTGTGTTGTCGGGCTGCCCTTTGAGAAATGTGTCGAGGCTGTGGGTTGCGGAGATCGTGAGACTCGGGGCCGCCAGCGCAGAAGATGCCGGCACGTGCACAAACGAAACCGCGAAGACCGTGGCGATCAGGAGGCTAAGACGCGAAGCCAAGCGTGTCCCTCGACCTCGCGCCCTAGAGAAACGTCTCATGCGAAGTTCTCCCATCTTTATCTGACTGATCTGGCTGCCGAGGTTTGCATCGGTTGGTAACCATCGCCGGCCCAGCCGCTCGTGGATCCGGGTCAAAGGGCGGGTCCCTGCGTCGATGCCCAGGGACCCACCCTCGTTTATGGCGCCGTGCTGGTCAGAGCCCTGACAGGGTCATGGTCGGCGTGTTCCAGCCGGATACGTCGACGCTGGGGGTCTTGCCGGCCAGGTCGGTCCGACGGTACGTGGCCGTCACAGTGAGTGACTCTCCAGGCCAGATCGACACGTAGTTGTCGCTCCACGTGACCGGTGTGACGGTGTCTCCGCCGGGGCCCTGGCGAAGGGTGAGGTTCACGAAAAACGCGATCTTGTCGGAGCTGTTGGTGAGGGTGACCGTCGTCTCCGCGGTGCCGTCGCGGCTCTCGCGTGAACTCGTGCTCGTGCTCACCGTGGCCGGAGCCAGGTCGGCGAGGTCGGACAGCCCGGCGTACTGCGTCGTCGGCGTGTAGTACCAGTCCGACTTGGCGTAGTTGATGACGTCGGGTTGCGTCGACAGCCAGTAGACGTTGCGGCTGACGGTGGCCCCGCCGCGGTCGGTCATGACGAGCTTGACGAAGTACGTCCGCGATAGATCATTCAGCTGCGGAAGGGTCAGCAACCTCTCGGACCGGTTGGCAGACAGGCTGACGTCGCCGACCCGCTTGCTGTACCGCAATGTCCCGTCGAGGTTGTAGACCTCCGCCGAGATGGTCAGGTCCTTCGCGGGTTCGGCGGTGTGGTTGACCCCGACGACGGAACGGTCGTCGTAGGAGTACTGCACGTGCAGGTTCTCATTCGCCTTCTTCGCCCCGAAGTACGAGCCTGCCGGGTTCAGGTAGTAGTCGTAGAGGTGCCAGTTCAGCGACGGCCAGGCATTGTTGAGCATCCAGTAGACGAGTCCGGTCGACGGCTTGCTGGTGTCATTCATGTTGCGGATATATGCCTCGAACTGCGCGCGCACGTTCTCATAGTTCGCCAGCTGCGCCTTGGCGACGTAGTCCTCAAGGCTCTTCGGCGCGCCGTAGCGGCCCGCCAGCGCGTTGCTGAAGAGCTTGAGATTGGTGAACGTGGACGATGGTGCGGCGTGATACTGCGCGGCGTTGAAGTCCTGCCACAAGGCGTCCTGTTCGGCTGGGGAGAGCATCTTGCGCAGGCTGTCGAGCGTCGGGATGCTCTTGCCCGCGCTCAGTTCGGCGTTGAAGCCCTCTGCGCCCCCAACCTGCTTGTTGTACCAGTAGTTCGGCGGTACCCAGTCGTATGGGCCGGACATCTTCATTCCCGACTTGCCGGTGATCGCCCCCGTCGTGGTCGCGGCGGAAGGGATGATCGGGTTACGCCAGTCGTTGTCGCGCAGCGTGTCGACGTAGAGCTTTTCGATGTCCGCCGGCGGAACCTTGTCGCTGCCGATCAGGAAGGCGATGACGCTCGGGTGGTTGCGCAGCAACTTCGCCTCGCTGGCCATCAACTCCCCGGCGACCCGCCGGTCTTCATCGGTCCACTTGTTCGTGCCGGTCCACTTCTCCCACTTATGGCAGCATTCCCAGCCCGGCATGATCATGATGCCGTAGCGGTCGGCGAGTGCGTAGAACTCGTCGCTCTCCAGCTTGCCTTCGGTGCGAATGGTGTTCAGTCCGAGGTCGACGGCATAGCGGAACTGGTCTTCCATCTTGCCGAGCTCGGGCCGCAGAAGGAGGTCGGACGCCCAGCCCCCGCCCCGGATGAGCAGCGGCTTGCCGTTGACGACGAACTGGCGACCGTTGTCGGAGTTGACGTGCGAGGTGACGTCGCGGATACCGAAGGTGGTGTGCGCCCGGTCGGAGAGATCTCCGTCCACGTGCGCCGTCAGATCGAGGTCGTAAAGTGGCTGCTTGCCCATCTGCGCGGGCCACCAGATCCGCGGGTTGTCGATCGAGAGCTGACCGAACTCCTCAGGGGTGAAGACGACCGTCCGCATCTCCCGCGGCGTCAGCGTGACCGTCTTCTTGACGACGACGTTGTCGATCTTGCCTTCGACGGCCACGGTGCGGGGCTGGTCACCGGCGTTGCGCACGTCTACCTTGACGGTCAGGTCGGCATGGTCCAGGCCTGGCAGGGAGACGTCGGTGAGCACCCGCGGTTCGGTCAGCGACACCGGCCCAGAACGTACGATCTCCACGTCACGCCAGATCCCCATGTTGTTGTCCGGAGGGGACTGCGCCCAGTCGATCCAGCCGATGGACAGGTCCCGGTCGGGATCTGCCGGATACGACTCGATCGCCAGCGCGTTCTTGCCAGGGCGGACGAGATCGGTCACATCAAGTTCCTTGATGTTGTACGCGCCGACGACCTCATCCTTCGTGGCCACCTGCTGTCCGTTCAGCCAGATGTCCGCCCGGGAGATGATGCCGTTCAAGCGGAGAGTCGTCGTCAGGCCCGGCTTTCCGGTGACAACGAACTCCTCGCGGTACCACCAGGGGACCTTGAAATCCGCTTTGTCCACGTTGTCGCGCATGTTCGTGGAGTAGAACAGGTCGGGATAGCGGCCGTTCTCCACCAGGCCGGCGAGCACCGTCGAGCGCGGGGACACCGGCAGCCACCCCGCGTCCTTGAAGTTGGGCTGAGATACGTCCTCACCGCCCGACCTCACAGCGCTCGACGACTTGAGCTTCCACCCGGCGATCGGGGTGGCGTTCCCGACCGCTCCTTGAACGATTGTGGGCTGACCGGCTCCCACGGGAGCCCCGTCGGCCGCGCCCGCGGCCGAGGTGATACCGATTGAGCTCACGCTCATCGCCAGAACGGCCGCGAAGGCCGTTCTACGGCGGAGGCTGCGACGCGCCGATAATGATCGCGGACTCTTCAACAGCAACACTCCGATCTCCGTTGAACGGGGGCGAGATCCGGAAAGGAGAAGGCTGGGGCGGCGTTCGCACCTGATGTGACGCGGCAACCTCCGTTCCCAGGTCTGCGACTACCGAGGATGTGTCCCAGCAAAACCGACGTTCGTTGATAGTTTGTAAGCCTTACTAACGAATGTCAACGATCTTTCCGTGCCCAACTCGCCCGAGAATCGGGACTGTCCGAGCCCTCGGTCTCGTTCGCGCTCGCCACTATCGAGCGTGGTCGGGCTCGCACGTGTCGCGGTGCCGTCACCGGACGGCGTGGTGATTGAGGCGTATTTCTGAGGGACGGGCGAGAGCCGGCGCGCTCTGCTGAATCGTCCGGATGACGGTGGAGGCACCTCAACCATGGCCGAGTGCATACAGATGTTGCCGCGCCTCGTGGAGATCGTCTCTTACTGGCGTGCTGCGCCGGCGGGACTCCATCCGGCGCCCGTGGCGGAGCTTCACCCGGTTCGCCGCCTGGTGCGCAGACGACGATTCCTGCGCCCTCCACGGACAGGACGTGAGAAGGACATGGCGCGCGCTCATCGAGAGGACCACGCGGCACCCGGTCACCTACACGTCGCCCGGGCTCGGCACGGTCCGACTGAGCGACCTGCACCTGAGGTTCTTCGCCGGCGGAGGGCACGCCAAGCGGATCTCCCCCGGCTTCGGCGGCGGCGCCACCGGCTGGGAGTCACTGGCGTGTGCCGGATGGAGCCGGGCCGCGGCCAACCCGCCCCGGCCGCTCCCAGCCGGCGGCTTCCCACCCGCACTCGGCATCGGCGGTTACAGCAACTACGCCAATACGGCGGCCCTGGTCCGGAAGATCCCCGGCTCGGTCTCCGTGCCGTACGAAGGATCCGGTCATGTCATGTACCTCGCGGGCAACCGGTGCATGACCGGGCACGCCGACAGGTACCTGGCCGAGCTGAGATTCCTCGGGCCGGAACGGTCTGCGGGCCGGCGGGCTGACCGGCGGTCAGGAGCAGAAATCCGTGATGGCGGCGGTGAGGATGTCGGTGAGCCGGCGCACCTGCCCGGTCTGCTCCTGCCACCAGTCCGCGAACATGGTCCGGTGACACCAGACGCCTGCTTTGTCGAGCCGGTCGAAGCACAGCAGGACCAGCCACCGGCCGGGTTCGAGCCGCGCGGCGATGCCGGCAAGCCTCCGCCACCGGGCCCGTCGTGACGTACTGTGCGACGGCCGCCTCAGCCCCAAGAAAGAGAAGCCGTAGGTGCCCGGCATCGCTCGGGGAAACGCGACAGCGTGCGGGTCGCCCCCGAGCGCGGCACCGCTGATCGACGGTCCCCCCGGGTACGGCAGGCCGAGCAACCTCGGCCTGTGCCGTGCAAAGTACCTGTCGCGCGGATATTTGGGGAGCTCAAGCATGCTGTCCGGCCGCGCGGTGGCCCCCGTCCCCGTCTCGGTGGGACGGGGGCCCGTCTGGCAGTGTTCCTCTCGAGCGCCCGCCGCTCCCCCCGAATGGCGTGCGCTCGCCACGAAGATCCCCGCTGCGGCACCTACCGATACCGCTGGCCTGGGCAAGGCCTGATCAAGGACCGCGTTGCCCCCGGCGCCTTACAGGACCTGTGCCCGATGAGCTTCGCCCCCGGACCGCCACCCTCCAAGGGGTGGGCTGGCGCGCGTCTTAACTACATAGCGACGTACGACCGGTCGGCGTGACCGATTTTTGGCTTGCTGGTGGACATGTTGCAGGTAGCAGCGCTGAGGCTGTGGGTATGGGGCGACGATGACGCGGTGGCCGCGATTCGGGCCGACGTCACGATCAGCGGTCGCCCGTTGATCGATCTCTGAGTCGTTCCGCAAGGCAGCCGGGCCAGGGATTGGCAGGCCGGCCACCCAAGCGGCTGGGCCACCGATCGGTGGGCTGTCCCTTCGACGGACGGCCCTGCCTACTGGATTACAGAGAAGGGGTGACCATGGCGCTCACCACAAGGGTCAAACAGTTCACCGAGTCCAAGCCGTTTTACGCCTTCGCGGGCGCCACCAGCTACGCGGTCGAGAAACTGCGCAAGGTGCCCAAGCAGCTGCGCACGGGCCGTCACGAAGTCGGCGAGACCGCGAAAGAGCTGCCAAGTAGGGCCCGCAAGACCGTCGCCGAGAACCTGCCGGAGCCGGCGCGTGAGGTCACCGACACCGTGACCGCTCTGCTCAACGTGGTTTATGACGAGCTGGCGGTCCGAGGCCGGAAGGTCGTGAAGCAGGTGAGCAGAGAGGCTGCTCAGGAACTCGGCAAGGTCTCCGAGACCGCCAAGGCCGCGACCGCCCGCGACAAGCAGGAAGCTCCGGCCAGGAAGCCTGGCCGCCCTGCATCGCGGACCCAGCGAACCAAGACGGCGTCCAGGGCGTGAAGCAGCGCCCCGCTCTCCTCGCCGAAAGAAGAGCGGGGCATTGAGTGTCCCGCCTTACAGCCGCATCACTCGGGGCAGATCTCGGCGAGGTCCACTGAGCGACGTATCCGTGGCGGACGGCCTGCGCCGCCACCGCGGCTGCATGTGCCGTCCAGTCGCATCTCCGCTACTCAGGCTTCGGATGGAATGGGTGCATTTCGAATAACCCGTGGCTAATCACCGTGAAGGTCGACTCCGGAGCCTCGATCCACAGGCCGGGCAGGTCACGCAGGGGTTCGGACACAAGGACCCGTGCGTCGCCGGACAGCTCCGCACGCATGAACACCTCGGGGTGCAGGTCCCGGAGACACTCTGTGGTGGTGCTGTGGAAAAGTGATCGCGAACGACGCTCGGTGGAGTAGCGAAACGCCCACAGCCGCTCGCCGTCCGATGTTGCCACCGTCATCTGGACCGGGTGCTCTACGCCGTGCGCCCGTCCCGTCTCCTCCACGAATCCGACCATCCGCTCCACCGCGCCCGGCGGGTCCTCGCGCAGCCCGAACGTGAGCGCCAAGAAGAACATGACCTCAGAATCCGTGGACCCCTCGATCGCCGGAAACAGCTCCGGTTCGACGGCCAGTACGAGGTCGCGTTTGAGCCGGCCGAATTGAGAGATCGCGCCGTTGTGCATCCACAGCCAGTTGCCGTGGCGGAACGGATGGCAGTTCGTCTGCTGTACGGCCGTCCCGGACGACGCGCGCACGTGGGCCATGAACAACGGCGACCGGACGTGGCGCGCGAGTTCGCGCAGGTTCCGGTCGCCCCAGGCGGGCTTGGTGTCCTTGAAGACCGCGGGCGGCACCTCGACGTCGTCGTAGTAGCCGACCCCGAACCCGTCGCCGTTGACCGTCTCCGCGCCGAGTCTGGCGTGGAGGCTTTGGTGAATCAGCGAGTGCTCCGGCTCGTAGAGCAGCTTTTCCAGATTGATCGGCGAGCCGGAATAGGCGAGCCAGCGGCACATATGTGCTGTTTTACCCCCGAACGTCACGCGCGGAACTGTGCCTGACTCCCTGGCCGGCGCCTGGCGTGGACGGCACCCCGGAGGCCGATCCTGTGGAGAACGTGCATCACCTGGCCGGCCCTTCGCCCTCCCGCGCTCCGTACCGTCTAACTAGAACAAGCGGGACAAGAAAAGAATTATCCGTGCAATTCAGTAAATAAACAAGGTGGGGCGGGCAAATTCGCCATCCGCTGCGAACGGCCATATTGCATCAGCAATACGGGAGAATTCCAAGTCCCGCCACCCGGGGCATTTGGGCAGGTCGCAGCAGGGTACGGGCACACATTTGGCGTTTGATCGCCCTAGGGCGAGTCAAATTCACTGGACGCGCCCCGAATGACCCGGATGGAGACGACTACCAGCCCGGCGATCCGGACGGAGTCGCTCAGTGTCCGGTGGTGACGGGCGGCCGCTGAAGTAGAGAGAACAGAGGGGCACGAGCGTTTTCGCCGGTGCCCCTCTGTCGTGCTCTTGTTGCGCGTCAGGCGGTTCAGCTCAGCTCTCCGCCTTCAAGTTCGCGAGTTCGGCTTCGAGCTGGTCGCGTTCAGCCACCAGGCCGTTCAGGGCTCCGCGCAACTGTGCCACCTCGTCGAGAGCGGCGTTATCTGGGGAGACCTAGGAAACAGGGACGGATGAGGTGGGGATGTTGTAGCCGCGTAACCGCAGGTAGGGGGCTTGTCCGCCGAGGTCGGCCGTCTGGTAGGCGGCGGTGACGGTGGTCGACTCCCCCGGCCAGAGGGAGATGTAGTTGTCGGTGTAGGTGACCGGCACGACCTCGGTGCCGCCGTTGCCCGCGGTGATCTCGGGGCGGACGAAGAAGGCGAGGTTGGTCGCGCTCGTGTTCGTGAGGGTGATCGTGACTGTTTCCTGGCCGCCCGAGGTGGCCCTGGACGTGGTGGCGTTCAGGTTGGGATTGCTGGCCAGGCTGTTCAGCCCGGTGAGGTTGGCGGAGTTCTTGGGCGTGGTCCGGTACCAGTTGCTCTTGTTCCCGAGCGTGTCGGCCGTCGTGGAGTACCAGTACAGGTTGTTGCTGACCGTCGCCCCGCTCGCGTCCTTGACCTGGAGGCGGATGAAGTAGGTGCTGGACAGGCCGGTGACGGTGGGGATGGTCGAAACCTGGGTGGAGGAGTTGGCCGCGGCGGTGACGGGCACCGACGTGGTGTACTTCTGGGCCAGGTCCGGGATGTTGTACAGCGTCGCCGTCGCGGTCAGGCCGCTGCGGGCCGTGAGGGTGGAGTTGACCACGAACACCTTCTTGGTGGCGTAGTCGTAGGCGATGTGCACCGGCTCGTTGGCCTTCTTGCTGCCGAAGTAGCCGCCGCCGGGTTTGAAGTAGTAGTCGTACAGGTTCCAGTGCACCGACGGCCAGGCGCTGTTCAGCATCCAGAAGATGGTGCCGAAGGACTGGGTGTACTCATGGGAGTTCCACGCCTCGAAGAAGGCCCTGGTGTTCTCGTAGTTCTGCAGCTCTGCCTTGCGTGAGTAGTCGGCCGCGCTGGTGGCCGTGCCGTACCGGCTGTTGAGCCCGGAGGTGAACGGGGCGGTGTTGTCGAAGACGCTGCCGGCCTTGCCCGCGTGGTAGTTCCAGGCGGTGCCGAGCGGCCACTGGTCGGCGGGGGCCAGGAAGCGCTGCACGCTCTCCAGCGGCGGCGGCGACTCGGTGCCTTCCTCGCCCGTGGTGCCGAAGGCGCTGCCCGCCTTGGTGGTGTCCCACCACAGGACCGGCGGCTCCCACACGTACGGACCGTCCATCTTCATGCCGGCGTTCGCGTTGGACCAGGTGGCGACGTTGTCCAGGGTCGGGTTCTGCCAGTGCAGGGCGGTTGCGCGGTTCTTGTAGGCAGTCAGGTGGGCGGCGGTCGGCGGCTGGTCGCTGCCGTAGGTCCACAGGAATGTGCTGGCGTGGGCGCGGGTGGCGCGCATCTGGGTGTCGAGGGAGGCGAGGGCGACCTGGGCCTGCTCGGCCGACCATCCGCTGTCGTTCTCCCACGCGCTGCAGCAGACGAAGCCGGGCATCACCATGATGCCGGCCTTGTCGGCCAGGTCGTACAGCTCCTCGTTGCCGAGCGTGCCCTCCAGGCGGATGGTGTTGAGGCCCATGTCCTTGACGTACTTGATGTGCGCGGCGTTGGTCTTGGTGTCCCAGCGCTGCAGCATGTCCCACATGTAGCCGCCGCCGCGGAACATGATGTTCTGGCCGTTGACCTTGTAACCGGCGAACGACGTGCCGTTGACGGTGGTGCGGTAGTCGGTGAACTGGCGGATGCCGAAGTCGATCGCCTTGGTGTCGGAGGTCGCCCCGCCCGCGGTCGCCGAGACGCTGAGCTGGTAGAGCTCCGGCGACCCGAACTGGTAGGGCCACCACAGGACGGGGTTGGTGACGTGGACCGGGGCGAAGGAGACCTCGCGGCGCTCGTTCGCGTTCAGGGTGACGGTCTGGCTGAGCGGGATGCTCGGCTGCCCCGCCTTGCTGATGGTGGCGTTGATCGTGGTGGTGACCGGCGCCGCCGTGGCGTTGACCGCGTCGACGTAGACGGTCAGATCAGCGGCGTTGGTGGCGGGCAGCGGCAGGACGGTCTTGACGTAGGGGTCGCGCAGAGCGACGGGCCCAGTGGTGTCCAGCAGCGTCTTGCCCCACAGCCCGGCGTTCATGTCGGGGGCTTCGGGATTCCAGTCGACGGTGCAGAACGACAGGTCCTTGCAGTCGTGTGCCGGGGGCGTGACGCGAATGGCCAGGGCGTTGACCGCGCCGGGGTGGATCACGCCGGTTGCGTTGTACTCGTGGCCGACCATCGTGCCCACCGCGTTGGCGTCGAGCTGAGTGCCGTTCAACCAGATCTGCGCGCGGTAGCTGATGCCCTTGAAGCGCAACCAGTAGACCTGCCCCGGGGAGGTGGCCGCGGCGGTGAACTCGCCTCTGAACCACCAGTCCTGCCCTGTCAGGTCGGGGACGTTCTTGAGGTTCTGACCGAAGAAGATGTTCTGGTAGACGTTGTTCGCCACCAGCCCGGCCAGCACCGTGGACGGCAGTGAGACAGGGTTCCAGCCCGAGGTGGAGTAGCCGACCTGTGAGATGGCCGCGCCGGAGTCGGACAGTCCGGTGGCCGAGCGCAGTGCCCAGCCGGAGGTGAGCTCGGTGGAGGTGACGGTGGCCGCGCGGGCGTCGACGACGCCGATGGCCAGTACCAAGGTGAGGGTGGAGGCGAGGATCGCGAGGAGTCGACGCATCAGGAACCGCCCGGCCAGGAGATCTGCGTGGAGTGGTAGTAGTTGACGCCCATGACGTGCCAGCGCGGGCCCTGGGCGCCGAGCCGCTGCTTGAAGGCCGTCCAGTTGTGGGTCGCCTGCGGCGACCAGCCCAGCTCCGCCACCGCCGGGAGCCTGGGGAAGGCCATGTAGTCGATGTCGGCGCCCGTGACGATGGTCTCGGTCCACAGCGGCGCCTCGACTCCGAGCACGGATGCGGCGGTCACACCCTTGAGGTAGGCGCCGGGGTCCCAGTCGTAGGCGGTCTTGACGTCGATGTAGCCGGCCCAGTTCTGCCCGAGGGTCGTGCGTGAGTTGTATTTCATGTCGATGTAGGTCCGGCTGGCGGGCGACATGATGAGCCGCGTGCCGCGTTGGGCGGCCGTGGCCACCGCGGAGTCGCGGGTGGTGGTTCCCCAGTACTGCGCGACCGTCGAGGGGAGCGGTGTGGCGTTCACGATGTCGTGCCAGCCGGTGACGGTCTTGCCGTGCGCCGCGACGATCTGCTGGACCCGGTTGACGAACGCCGCGTAGTCGGCGGGCGCGGTGGAGGCGGCCTCGTCGCCGCCGATGTGCAGGTAGGGGCCCGGTGTGAGGGCTGCGAGCTCCCCGAAGACCTGGTCGATGAAGGTGTAGGTGAGCTCCTTGGAGGTGCACAGCGAGCTGAAGCCGACGTCGGTGCCGGTGTAGAGCGGTGGAGCGACGCCGTCGCAGTTGAGCGCCGGGTAGGACGCCAGCGCCGCGTTGGTGTGGCCCGGCATGTCGATCTCAGGGACGACCGTGACGAAGCGTGCGGCGGCGTAGGCCACGATCTGCTGGTAGTCGGCCTGGGTGTAGTAACCGCCGGGGCCTCCGCCTACGGCGGTGCTGCCGCCGTACGTCGCCAGATTCGGCCAGGAACCGATCGCGATGCGCCAGCCCTGGTCGTCGGAAAGGTGCAGGTGCAGGTAGTTGATCTTGTAGAGGGCGAGCTGGTCGATGTACCGCTCGACCGCGGCCACCGTGAAGAAGTGCCGGGCCACATCCAGCATGGCGCCGCGATAGCCGAACCTCGGGTAGTCCACGATGTGGCCGCCGGGCACCGGCCACGGGCCCGGCTGGACCGTCGCGCTGTCGGCCGCGACGGGCAGAAGCTGGTGCAGGGTCTGCACGCCGTTGGCGAGGCCCGCCGGCTGGTTGGCCCGGATGACGATGGACGTGCCGGTGACGTCGAGCTGGTAACCCTCGGGTCCGACCGTGGCGGGGGCGCCGGACAGCAGGAGGGAGATGCCGCCGGTGCCGGGTGCGGGGGCGACGGGGATCGGGTAGCCGGTGGAACGGCGCAGGAGTGCGGCGAGCCGGTCGCCGATGCCGGCCGCGGCGGGGTCGGTGTAGACAGCGGTCGAGGTGGTGATGGCGTAGCTCACCCCGGGGGTCGCGGTCGTGGTGACGGGTACCGGGACGACCGAACCGAACGCGACCGCTGTGGCGGCCACCGCGGGAGGCGTGGCCAGAGAGACGAGGAGAGGGACGAGGAGGATCGCGAGGACACGACGGACGTTCAACAAACGCCTCCGCAGGGGTCCGATGCTGCGTGGTCACTGCTGTCCCCCGTGAGCTCTCGGCCCCACGATAAGCGGGCGGCATTCGTTCGTAAAGGTCTCTTCCAATAATCGCAGGAGTGAGCTTTCCGCGTTTTCTGACATCGGTCAGGCGGGTGACAGCAGATCGTGTCGGCCGTAGATTCGCCATGTTTGTTCCTGATTCAAGGAGGATTCTTCGGTGAACGCCCCCCGACGCCGTATTCCTGTCGCCTGCCTTGCTCTCGCCTGTGCGACCGGGCTACTCACTCCGAGCGCGGCCCAGGCCGCCGCCGATCCCACTGCCACCGTCTTCTCCCCCAACCCCGTCCAGAGCACCGGCGACGAATCTCTCACCGATGACAAGGACCGCGACGGCGCCGCCTTCGCCGGGGCCTACCGCACAGTCGCACTTACCGACCTGGACGGTTCGGGCACCCTCACGGGGCGCTACGTCACGGTCAAGAGCGAGACCGGCAAGGCCGCCCGGGTCGTGAACGGGGCCTTCCCCGCCTGGCACCGGGACAGTGACCAGTTCGAGCAGGTGATGGGCTACTACTGGGTCACCACCGCGCAGCAGTACATCCAGTCGCTGGGCTTCGGGTCCCGGCTGCGTCCGGTCAATCAGCGCCGGATCGAGCTGCGGATCAACCAGTACGGCGGGGACAACTCCTTCTTCAGGGACGACAAGGCCAACATCACCCTCGGCAAGGGCGGCGTGGACGACGGCGAGGACGGAGAAGTGATCGTCCACGAGTACGGCCACTCGGTGCAGGACGGTCAGGTCACCGGATTCGGGACCACCCTGGAGTCAGGTTCGATCGGCGAGGCCTTCGGCGACTATCTCTCCGTCGCCGTGACCAGCTGGAAGGCCGGCACGCCGACTAAGACCCCCGAGGCGTGCGTCGCCGACTGGGACTCCGTCTCCTACACCTCTGGCGTCCCGCATTGCCTGCGCCGCCTGGACGGCACCAAGCACTACCCCGAGGACGTGGTCGGCGAGGTGCACGCCGACGGTGAGATCTGGTCCTCGGCGTTGTACGAGATCCACACCAAGCTGGGCGACCGTTCGGCAAGCACGATCATCATCGACGCGCAGTTCGACTTCACCAAGGACATCACCTTCCACGCGGCGGCCGAGGCCACCGTCGCCGCCGCTCAGCGGCACGGTGGCGCCACGGCGGCCGGCGTGGTGCGTGCCGCGTTCACCTCCCGCGGCCTGCTCTGAAGCTGCGCCGACTCTGAATTCGTCCGACCCTCGGCCCGCGTTGATCGGGATCGCCGGGAGCCGCCGGTGCACGGCGGCCCCCGGCGCGCTCAACTCTGCCGCAGGGCGGGCATCGGAATCGGAACGGAGTAGGCCGTCGCGCCGCCGCCCACGCCGCCCTCACACGTGTTGGGCGGCAGGGTGGTCACGCCGCGGGTGGAGGGCCGTTCCGCCGCCCAGAACATGTAGCCGAGCAGTCCCGAGCTCGTTCCCGCGCCGTTCGGCGCGGCCGTCTGCACGAAGGTGCCGGTGGTGTTCTGCAGCGACGCACCGAAGGCGGTGCACTCGGGAAGGACCTTGTTCCCCTCGGCGATGTAGAGGCTGCCGGTGAACTTGGCGGGAGCCAGCGGCGGGATCGGCGGGGCGTAGGTCGGCTTGCCGTCCAGGTGCTCCTGCCAGTTGGCGATCGCGGCGGAAGCACTCGGCTGGCGGGCGGGAACCATCGCGTTGGCGTAGTCGAGGACCGGCGCGGTGGTGCGCAGCCAGTCCGCCGTCGCCTTTCTGCCGATGTCGATCAGCCATCGATCGCCTGCGGCCAGGTCGATGGTCAGGCGCGCCGCGTGGTTGGCTCCCGTGGCGTCGTACGGCAGGACGGCACGGTAGGCGTCGATGAAGGACTGCAGGCCCGCGAGGTCGGCGCCGCTGTTCTCCTCGTAGTCGATCTCGATGCCGACGCCGAGCCGCTGGGCCACCTCGGCGGCATTGCGGCCGAACTGGGCCGCGTTCTCCGCCAAGGCCGCGTTCCACGCGTCGGTGTAGGTGATGCCGCCGATGGACAGCATGACCCGGATGCCGCGGCTCTTGAAGTAGTTCACGATGTCGGCGGTCATGCCGCGTGGAACGCCGTCGAGGGTCTGGGCGTCGGTCGTCTTGTGCAGCAGCTTCACCGGATGGACGAAACTGAGCACTACGACGTTGACCGAGGGATGGCCGTCGCCTCGGTCGATGAGCCAGTGGTTCTTCTGGTCGAACTCGCTCACATCACGGACGGCGCCCCAGATGCAGGCGTCGTTGCCGCAGTGCCATGACCCGTAGACCTGCATCGGGGTGGCCGCGGCCCTGGCAGGGACCGCGATGAGGAGGGGGACGAGTAAGCAGACAAGAGCGGCCAGACGGCGCATGCCAACCTCCCGTGAAAGGAATTGTAAAGAAGGTTAGCTGTTGCGGGCGCGGCGGTCCCTCACCAAAAGGGAAGCAAGCACGTGGGGCACAAGGTTTGTCCGGCACCGAGCTCGACGCGGGCAACGTGCGGCGGGCCTTCCGCACCGGACCTCAAGAAGGCGGACGTCAACCCGCGGACGACTGGACGCCTCGGGAGATGCGGCACAGCTTCGTCTCGCTACTGTCCGAACTGTCCCATCCTTGAGAGTCCGGCAACGTTCAGGGCAATACGGCGTGGTTGTCACCCAGTTCGTCACTCAGGCTTAGAGGGCCGGGGCGAGCCTCGGGTTTTCTCCCACCGCCCCCATACCTCCGCCACACCGGGATCGAATACGAGAAGGGACTCTACCGGTCACTACTCCGGGAGTCCCTGTCTCTGCTGCGCAGCACGTTCGGGTCGTACTCCGCGATCGCGCGCTGTCATCCGGTCGGGTCTTGAGGGCGGAGCTGATCCAGTCACGGCTTGATGAACACCACGAACTCATGCTCGCGGTGTAGCTGCACCTGATAGCCGACCTCCAGCCAGACGGCTTGGGTGTGGGTCTTGCTATCTCAAATCCACCAGGCGTAGTTGCGGGCACCGTCTGGCAATGGCGCGCCGATGATCTGCTCGATCTGTGAGAACGTCAACTCGACGCGGTCGCGGCCGTCTTCCTGAAGGTGACGACCAAGCGGCCCGTACTTTCGTGAAGCCATGCGGCCATTGTGGGTCGAGGTGAGGCTCGAGCCTGGGGAGTTCTCCGACCGCCATCACGGGCCGCCGCACCCAGTGACCGGCAGGGTGCAGCGAAGCGGGGACGCCGGCGGTCGACGTGACGTCGAACACCCCCTTGGCTGTGGTTCCGCCCCCGCAGCCAAGGGAAGTGGCCACATGGATGTCAGACGGGACAGGCCCGGAACGAGCACCGCCCGTCCGTCCACCCCTGGAGCTTTTCCTCGACTTCCGCCAGCGGCACGCCATGGACCCGGTGGAGGTTGATGGCCACCGGCGTACCGAATGCCAACTCGTGCGAGAGCAGGTCGACATCGACGTGCTCACCATCCGCAGAGGCGGCCCGGGCCAGCTCCTCAGCGACCTCCCGGGCGCGGTTCGGTGCGACGGGCCTCACGTAGATCGAGGCGGGTACCGAGTCCACCACGGCGGCGGGGTGGAGGTCGACGCACCAGAAAAGATGCCCGTCGCCATTCGGCCGGTAGCCGCAACCCTCGACCAGGCCCCACGGAACGTGAAGCGGAAACGTGCCGGTGAAGGCGCCACTGTAGTCCAGGCCTGAGGGAGTCAACCGCATCGCCGGAACCCCTCGCCGCCGCCAGTACGCCCAGTTCACGAGGAACTCCACATGCTTGCCCACCACCCACAACACCAGCAGGAGGAACACGCCTCCCGCCGAGTAGGCCGAGCCGAGGGCCAAGCCGTCAACATGTTGTGAGACCCACCGGAGCGCCGGGTACCCCCCGGCGAGCACGGCCCCGGCCAGGCAGAGGATCACGACGCTCGGTAACGGCCGGTCCTTGCTGGTGATCAGCAGGTACTCCTCGCCGGGTGAGCTCGTCTCCATCGCCCTCCGTCCGGGAACGATGCTCGACCGTTCCAGCGCTCGCCACCGTTCGCGCGGTGCGACCGGTGCGGAGAACCTCTTTTATCTCACGACGACACAGACCGGCAAAGATCGAATACGCGAACGATTGATCTAGAGTTCGGAAGGCGGGGCGCCCACGTAGACAGTGGGATCACCGCTGATCTGCGCGTATGTCGGTCGAATGACCGTGAGTCCCCGTGATTCCCCGCTGTTGGCCGACCGTACGGGCACGCAACGGGCACGCCGGCGCCCCGGCTCCGGTTCGCCGATAGCGCGGGTCGGCCCCAGAGCTTCACCAATATGTGACCGGTCGGCCAGAACCTTGGCCAGCTCGCACAGACGTCCGGCTGGACGGCACAGGAAGCAGGCGACGACGGCAAGGCCCAGCGCAGGTACTTGACCGGCCTTCGAGCCGCGCACTCGGCCGGCGATCCCAACCTGGCGAGCAGCATCATGGCGTTGATGAGCTACCAGGCCATCACGCTGAGAAAACTCCGAGACGGCCTGCAACTGGCCGCCGTCGCGACCAAGACCGCCGCCCGCGCCCCCCATCGTCCATGCGCTCATCACCGCACGCAGCACCCTTGTGCAGCCATCCACAATACTGGTCGAAATAGTCCACTTGTTAATCCAGGAGTGGTAGGCCACTCAAGCAAGTCGTGCCGTCGGCAGCTACACGCGAACGACGAACGGCATGATTCTTCGAGGTCAGCCGCTAGGGACACCTTGCGCGGCCAGCCGACCAGACAACAGGACCAGATGAGAAGTCATGGACGAAAAAGTCCCAAAAAGGGGTATCCTCCCGCGCCTGGCACTGGTAGCGTCGACTGCTCAACCAACACGAACAGGAGACCCTGATGTCCTAGTCCTACTCACTCCCCACTGAACCCGAAGGCATTGCCGCGTCGCTGCTTGAGTGATTTAACTCCGGCAAGGTCAGCGCGATGATGACCTTGTACGACCCGGAGGCCGCGTTCATCGCGAAAGACGGGCGAACCGTCACTGATCGCACCGAGATCGCTGCCGAACTCGAGCGCGATATCAGCCTCGGCCTGCCGCTGGAGGCCAAGGCGCGCCATGTGTTCATTGCCGGCGATATCGCCCAGATCGTGCTGGACTAGTCAATTGATGGCACAGGTCCCGACGGTAAGCACGTGCACCTCGAAGGCTCGGCAAGCGACATCGAGTACCGCGGCGCGGATGGACTCTGGCGATACCTGATCGACAACAATCTTGGGACGGCGGTGCGACAGCCCGCCTGACACACGTGCGCCACGGCAGCTCTCGGCGATGGACCCACTCTTCAGCGTGGCGTCGACGATCACCGCCACGTAGTGCCTAACGCCGCATCGGAGGTCACCGCGATGCCCGCGGTCCTGGCGACCGCACGCGCAATCAGCCAAGCGTTCCAAGCCAGCACTGTGTCGCGAGGGCTTCGCTAATCATCGGCGCGGCTGTGTCGGGGATTACCGCCCTTGTCACGAGACTCCGTCTCGCTGAACGGGAATCGATGCGGCCTTGTCATGTCCTGAGTGTCATTACGGTCTACAGCGATGACATTCACTGCAATAACTAATGTGGAGTGATCATCATGTCGGCACGTGCAGCTCTGATCACCGGTGGCACCAGCGGGATCGGGAAGGCGACTGCGGAGGTTCTGCATAGTCGTGGTTACCGGGTCGCGGTCACCGGACAACGTCCGGAAAGCGTCGCCCGGGCACGCGAGGAACTACCCGAGGACGTCCTGGTATTGCGTGCTGACGCGCGCTCGCTTGCTGACACTGACCGGGTGGTATCCGAAGTCAGCGAACGATTCGGGACTCTGACAACGCTGTTCCTGAACGCCGGCATCAGCCGTCCCATGGCGCTGGACGCCTGCGACGAAGCCACCTTCGACGACGTGTTCGCCGTCAATACCAAAGGACAGTTCTTCACTCTGGTAAAAACGCTCCCACTGCTGTCTGACGGCGCTTCGATCATTGTCACCGCGGGTATCGGAGCGACGCGCGCCCTGCCCGGCAACAGTGTCACAGCCGGGTC
Organism: Planotetraspora kaengkrachanensis; assembly: GCF_016862895.1. Taxonomy (GTDB): domain Bacteria; phylum Actinomycetota; class Actinomycetes; order Streptosporangiales; family Streptosporangiaceae; genus Planotetraspora; species Planotetraspora kaengkrachanensis. Next base: position 218,947 of record NZ_BONV01000009.1, read on the forward strand.
ACGAGGCGCACTGCTGACCATGATCCCAACGCTGGCCCTGGAGCTCGCCCCACGCCGCATCCGAGTCAACGCCGTCAGCCCGGGATTCACCGACACCCCCATGATGCGGACCACACCCGGCATGGGATCCGATGAGGTCGCCGCGATGCTGGCCGCTATGGCGGCAAAGAACCCGTTCGGTCGCGTCGGCATGCCTGAGGACATCGCCGAGACCGTCGCGTTCCTCGCTTCGGACGGAGCCGCGTACATCACCGGGCAAGAGATCGTGGTGTCCGGCGGGGCCGGATTGGCCGTCTGACCGAACTATCGGCAATCGACGGACACACTTCCGTCCGTGCCCGGTGCCACGGACTTCGCAGTGACCAAACCGGGATTCGACAAAGCCGGCCAGCACATCAGGAGCCGGAGCCCGAGGAGCGAACCGTGACTGATCGCACCGAGATCGCTGCCGAACTCGAGCGCGATATCAGCCTCGGCCTGCCGCTGGAGGCCAAGGCGCGCCATGTGTTCATTGCCGGCGATATCGCCCAGATCGTGCTGGACTAGTCAATTGATGGCACAGGTCCCGACGGTAAGCACGTGCACCTCGAAGGCTCGGCAAGCGACATCGAGTACCGCGGCGCGGATGGACTCTGGCGATACCTGATCGACAACAATCTTGGGACGGCGGTGCGACAGCCCGCCTGACACACGTGCGCCACGGCAGCTCTCGGCGATGGCCCCTCCCCCACTTCGTCGTCGGGGAGACGCTGCGCCCGCTCACCGAGAACGCCAGCTCCGAGCAGATCCCCATTCGACCTGGCCGATGTGATCCGGGTACGACGAGCTCTGGTGACCAACCCCTCCGATGACCGCCTCCAGATCAGGGCGAAGGAACAGCGCCTCGCTCGCTTACTCGCCGGGGACGACTTCACCCGGCTTCAAGCCTTGGTGGACTGGTGGATCGCGCCCTTCTTCGAGAATAGGCTGATCTTCGACCGCTCGGATCTTGTTAGCCGTACCGGAAAGCGGACGTCCCCGCTACGGGGGAATGGCCAGCGCTGGGCGGTGTTCCGCAACGTGCTGAATCGTGGTCATGACCTTCCCGACCTTCACGAATCGCGTCGGCGGCGATCCGGGAACACATCCGCCCGTTCCTCTGGGAGATCGAGTTTTCCGAGGTCTTCTTCGACACCTACGGGCGGAGGCGGCCCGACGCGGGCTTCGACGCCCCGCTCGGCAACCCCCTGTGGGAGGGCGTGAAGTCTCAGCGAGCCCGATCACTGTCGCTCCCAAGAGCGCCGAGTGCGCCCGGGGCTCTGAGCGCCCGGCCACTCCCTGCCTCGCTTCGGTCTCCTCATTCCCTCCGGGCGAGTGTTACGAACCGCGCCGCCACCGCGGCGAGCACGGCGGAGGCAAGGACGATGAAGCCCGCTGTGAGGAAAACCGTCTGCAAGGTTGTCGACGAAACAAGGATCGCGCCGAGGCCAGACCCTGCCGCCACGGCTATCTGAAGGTTCGTCACATTCACCGCCGACGCGGCCTCTGGGGTTTCTGGGGCCGCGTCGAGTATCCAGACCAGCGTTCCCGGGTTCACAATTCCCCAGAACAAACCCCACAGCACGAGCAACAGGCCAGCCAGCCAGGGTAAGCTGCCCGCGCTCGCCAGCCCGATGAGCAATGCGGCCACCACCGCCGCCGCCCCGGCGAAGCTGCCGATCACTCCGCGCTTGAACAGCGATCCGGCGATGAGTGAGCCGACAATGCCACCACATCCGTAGATGACGTACAGCAGGGAGATCACGCCGCTGGACAGATGCGTGTGGTCCATCAGGAACGGGGTGACATAGGTCCAGGCGGCGAACTGTCCGATGAACACCATCGCGCCCGCTGCCATCCCAAACCGGGCGGCCCGCCGCGTCACGACTCCCAAAAGATCACGCAGGTGCGTACGCCCGTCCGGCGGAATACCCGGCAGCACGACCGTCTGCACAACCACGACAAGCAGTGTCGCCGCCGCCGCAATGGCGAAAGTGAGACGCCAGCCGACGAGGTCGCCGAGGAACTGTCCCGCAGGCAGCCCCACCACCGTCCCACCCGAAATACCGGCCGCGATGATGGTGATGGCGCGAGTGCCGCAGGCTGGGCCCACCAGCTTGGGTCCGACCGGTGAGACCACGGTCCAGAAGGCTCCGAGGGTGGCGCCGAAGAGCATACGGGCGATCAGCACCAGGACGAAGTTCGGCGCCACCGCGACGACCATGTTCGACACCAGCACCGTTAGACCCAGGACGAGGATGACCGAGCGCCGGTTGAAGCGGCCGGAGCTGCGGAAGAACAGCGGCGCCGACACCGCGGCGCTGAAACCCGGCACGAGCACCATCAGCCCCGCGAGGCCGAGCGAGACATGCAGTCCGTCGGTGATCTGCGGCAGCAGCCCCACTGGCAGCGTCTCCGTCATGACGATGACGAACGCGCCGAGCGCGACCGCACCGACGGACGCCCAGCCCCGCCTGCTACCGGGCTCCGCAGCAGTGGCGACCGCGCGGGCGGCTGCAGGCTGGGTCGGGACGGCCGCGCTGCACGACGATCCCGTGACCAGGCGCACCTGCGGTGCGTGGTGTGTCGGCGTCGCCTCTTCGTTTTCGATCATGTGTTCTCTTCACTCATGGCATGCTCCTGACCGGGCTCTGCTCTGTAAGCACCCCGGGGTGTATCTGCGCGAGTCACGCGGACAGTCAACACAGCTCACGTTGCGATCTAGCTCCATGCGCCCAGTGCGCGGCTGCGCGGCCGTGTTAGCCCTCGATGAGGTCGATGATGTGGCCGAAGTTGAGATTTGATGCGAGTGCCGTCAGGTCTCCCTTCGCAAGCTTCGCCGCGGCCGCCTGTGGCCGCGAAGGCGTGCGTGTAGGGGTCGACCCCGAGGCTGATCCGGCGGACACCGATCGTCTGCAGTTCCGCGAGGGCAGCCGTATCCCGAGGGCTGACTAGGACGTTGACCGGCTTGGGGGCGACAGCTCGGTCAGATCTCGATCCGAACCTGGCGCCCATCGAAAGCGACATAGCCACTGAAGTCGCGGCCAACACGGGCCGCCGCCGACTCCTTGATGTCCGGATAGGACCAAGCCCCGTCCCTGAGCACCGTCTCACCGACCAGGACGTCGTGATACTGCGCCCTCCCCTTCCAGGGGCAGGTGTAGGGCGTTGGGCTGTCGAGGAGCACGCCGGCCACAACTGAGTCCGGCGGGAAGTAGGCATTCCCCTCCATCCTGACCACCGCCTCGTTCGCAGCCTCGGCCACGACGGTCTCCCCAACCACTGCCTTCATCCGTTTCCCCTCATCGATCCTTTGGCTGGCCGCATTCGCCCTCGTGACTGGCCGCGTGGGCACCAGGAAGCACCCACCCCGCACCCCTCGATGGCCTCTCCACGTCGAGACCACCGGCGGAGGCGACGGGCCGTAGCCGGGCGCTCGAGTTGGTGCAGTCAGAGTCAGCTTGCGCGTTCAACTAGACGTTGGTATCGGGGAGGGCTCTCCTTCTTACCCGTGTCTTGAGAACGCGCAGCCGGACGGATGAGAAGTGACCTCATCGCGTTGGCCATCCGGCGGTCGCGGTTAGGCGGGACCTGGGGTTGGCAGAAGCAACCACGAGCTGGAGCCCGAGATGTCGAGCCACGTGCCCCGTGTGTCCGGGCCACTCGGGCGAACAAAACCACCAGCAGCGAGCGGGAAGAGCTGGCCGCGTTGCGGCGGGAGAACCGCCGGCTGCGCGAGGACGTCGACGTCCTCAAGCGGGCCACGGCTTTCTTCGCGTGAATGGGAGGGATCAAAAGCGTTCCGGCGGGTTTGCTCGTTTCTTTGCTGCCCCGGCAGATGCCGGCGGCTTGTCGTGATGTGCGGCCCGCCGGGCTCTCATCCTCCCGGCGTGGCTTGATAGGTGCGTGCGAGCAGCTCGATTTAGGCGTGCCCGCCGGGCGGTCGGAGCCTGGATCGCCCAACTATCAGCCCGTATCCGGGAGGCACGCTTGGTCGTCATCGGAATCGACGCCCACAAAACGGACTCACACCCTGGTCGCCATCGATCAGGTCGGCCGCAAGCTCGCCGAGCGCACCGTCCGGGCGACTCCAGAGGGGAACATCGAGGCGGCCGCCTGGGCATCGCAGTGGCAACCGGCGTAACCCAGGCGTCCGGCGGCGGTCGACAACGCCCGTCAGCCCCACCTGGTCAGGGGCCGTGACCTGGCGCCGAGCGCGCAGGAATTCACCAATGCCCCCCATGAGTAACTCCAGGCTCTTGACATCCCGACTTGACAACCTTGGACAAGCATAGATTGGCCGGACTAAATCGTCCAAATCTCCTCGTGCTAGCGACTGCATGACCAGGCGCGAGCAGCCCTGGAGATTCCGTGCGGTCCGCCAGCGCCATGCGCCGAAACCGGGATGACGACCGGCCACCGGGCAGCTCTGCGGCCGCAGGTGGTGCCTGATCAGTAGAGGGACGGCGGCCACCCGAAGAGGAACTCCCAGATGCTGTTCCTGAGCCAACTCGGCATCCGGGATGCACGCCGGGGATCCGGATGGCGTCGCCCCGTGCGGCTGGAGACTTTCGTTACGACAAGTGGTTGTAACCGCAGCTTTTGGACTATATAGTCCCACTTGCACGGTTCCCCCGCTGTGAAGAGATCCGGAACTCGGCGCGACCGAGTCACCCCTCGCAATGCAGGTCACCGGGCGCCCGGCGCAACCGGCGAGGTTGCGGCCAGCGCAGGTAAGGCCTGCGGCGGAACTCTGAAGCACTAAGACCCCGACTTGGGCTCGACGACGACTACTCACACCGCGACCGGAGGTCGATTCGCTGTGTCACGACTGAATGTTCCCGCCCCAGAGGATGTGCCCGCCGGCGCGCAGCGGATACTCGACAACGTTGGTACGCAGCTCGGCTTCGTCCCGAACATGTTCAAGACCATCGCGTCGAACCCGACCGTTCTCGAGGTCGTCACGACTCTGCAAGGCACCTTGAGCCGAGTTCTGGACGCGAAGACCCGGAACAGCATCGCGCTGGCCGTGTCGCAAGCCAACGACTGCAGTTACTGCCTGGCGATACACACCCACGTCGCGACCAAATTCAGCGGCATGTCAGGCGACGACATCGAGCTCGGCCGCGTCGGGAGCTCTGTCGATCCCAAGCGCGCCGCGGCCGCTCGCTTCGCGCAACGGGTAGTCGACAGCCGCGGGCAGGTCAGCGACGCCGAGCTCGCGGGTGTGCGAGGCGCCGGGTACACCGACCCGCAGATCCTGGCGATCGTCGCGTTGGCAGTGCAGTTCCTGCTCACCAACTTCATCAACAACGTCAACCAGACCGACCTCGACATCCCCGCCATCGGCTCGGTCGATACGGTCGTGGCCCAGTAAACCCGCACCCGGAGCCGACGGCGCCCGACGCGGCGAGCGAGAGCGCGATCGAGCATGTGTTCCGCGCCTGGCACGAAGCCGTGCTGGCCCAGGACGCGGACAAGATCGCCGACCTCTACGCGGCCGACGGCGTCATCGAAACACCCACCGCCGTGCTTTTGTCGGGAGACATGGGGTCTGGAGTGGTCCAGGGCCGCGAGTCGATCCGTGCCTTCCTCGCCGGCGACTTCGCCGCCCGTCGCCGCGAAGGAGTCTTCGAGAACTGGGTGGCGTACCGGGACCTACCTCACCGACGGGCATCAGTCGATCTAGGAGTACCCGCGCCAGACACCGACGGGCGAACAGACCCACCTCGTAGAGCGCATGGACATCATCGACGGACTCATCGCGCGTCATCTCGTCTGTTAGGGCCGGGTCGGCTTAAGAAGCTCCACGCAGCCGCCAACAACACCCCACCAACCGGTTGATCGCCGGAACCTGGACGCGCTCCACGCACCCAGCCGCAAACCCCTCACCGACTCAACGATCATTCAGGAAAGGCTCGACATGCCGGGCTCCGAACTCTATGAGAAATTCATGGCGCTGCACACCCGCGACGGTGGCCTCGTCATGCCGAACGCCTGGGACGGCCTCTCGGCGTTGATGCTGGCCGATGCCGGCTTCGAGGCGATCGCGACATCGTCGGCGGCGCTCGCCGCCACGCTCGGCCGGTCCGACGGACGTCACGAAGTCACCCGCGACGAGCATCTCGAGCATGCACGACTGCTCGGCCGACTCGCCGGGCTGCCGGTCAACGGAGACTTCGAGGACGGTTACGGCGACACGCTTGAAGACGTCGCCGCGACCGTTGAGGCCGCCGTCGAGTCTGGCTTGGCCGGTATCGGGGTCGAGGACACCTCGGGCAATCCCGATCGACCGATCCGCGACTTCGACGAGGCAGTCAATCGCATACGTAGCGCCGTCGACGCGGCCAAGGGGCGCATCGTCGTCACCGGCCGCACCGACAACTTCATCCAGGGGCGGCCCGATCTCGACGACACCATCCGGCGTCTGACGGCCTTCGCCGAGGTCGGCGCGGATGTGCTCTACGCCCCATTCCCACCCGACCTCGACGCCCTCGTCGCGATCGTCACCGCGGTCGCGCCGACACCGGTCAACGTCCTCGTGTCACCGTCGGACAAGGTGCTGACCGTGGCCGAACTGCAGAAGGCCGGGGTCAAGCGCATCAGCTTGGGCCCATTGCTCTACACCCAAGCGATGGGCGCACTCGAACAAGCCACGAAGGCGCTCGTCGCGGGCGACCTCGCCTCGGCGACGACAGGTGGTATGAGCTTCGACCGCATCAACGAACTGCTCGCCCGCACCACGAACTAGCCCGAACCCCACGATTCACCGGCTCCTCACCCACTGATCGCAAGAAGAAGGCAGGTTGACATGGATCTCGACAAGCTCATGAACAAGCACCTCACCAGGTACTTCGACGCCAGCAAGACCATCCCGGAGGAGACACTTCAGCAACTGCTGAGGTTCCTGCGCTCGACGCCGTCGTCGACGAACGTACAGGCCAACCACTTCTACGTCCTCGCCACGCCCGAAGGCAAGGAGCGGCTGGCGGCCAACCTGGGCGAACGATTCCAGGACAACAGCGAGAAGATCCTGAACGCCTCACACACCATTATCCTCACCACCCGGGCAGATCTACCCGAGAGCCACATCGAAGAGGTGTTCAACAAGGAGAGGGTCGACGGGCGGTTCCCCGACCCGGCAAAGCACGAGCTGTGGGAGTTCATGACCCGCGACTTCCTCAACCTGCGCAACTACGGCTACAAGGACCTGAACCACTGGATGGAAAAGCAGACCTACCTGGCTATGGGTCTGACCATGATGGCGGCTGCTGAGCTCGGCGTCGAAGCCATGCCGCTCGAAGGGTTCGACCCGACCAGTGTCGACAAGGCCTTCAAGATCCGCGAGACCGGCCACACCACGACAGTGCTGCTGGCCCTCGGCTACCCTGACCCCGCGAAGGTGTACACCACCCCGATTTCGCGCTTCGAAGCCGACCAGCTGTTCACCTTCGCCTAAACATCCCCGGCATCGGAACGACTGTCGCCAAAGTACGAGGACCGCGGACACCTCGGTCCTCGATGTCGGCCCACCCCGGACAACCAGCCCGGCGGCAGGCGCCGCCGGTCATCACGGCCCGCGCGATGTCGGTCGCGGGTCGCCGGTCGGCTCCCCAAATCGTTGGTGGCCAGGATGCCCCAGCGGCGTCCGCGGTCGCCCGACATCGGGTTCTCGACCTGCACTGTCCGATGCGAGAGGACTGTTTCCCTCTCCCCGTAACACCAGCCGCGACGTCGAGTTGGCGTCCAGGTCTCGGGAAAGTGGGCCGCAGAGTGTGCCTGGAGGCCCCAGGGCGACCGCGTTCTCGGATGCTGAGACGCGGGGATTGGGTCACAGAGTGATCGCGGAGGGGGGTCGCGGCCCTTACGTGCAGCAAGGCCCCATAGAACGGGTGATTGTCGAAGATCATCTCGTTCGCCGGAGCCTCGTTGTCGTTGCAGTCTGTCATGCCCGCGGCCGTCTCGGCCGTCGCCACTGTCCTGGTCGAGCAGAACGGCCCTGTGGCCCAGAAGCCGATCTTCGGCAGGTGTGGGCGCAGATCACCGATCCGCGGGATCGGCGGGGCGGCGTCATTCGCTGGTGGTGATCCTGGCGCTGGTGCAGGCCGCGGTGGTGGCCGGTCCGACGAGCTTCGCCGCGATCAGACGCTTCCGTCACTGTTGCCGGCGTGCGGGCGCCGCCGTTCGTGGCGGCCATGCGGGAGACGCCACCTTGGGCCTTGGCCGGGCGGTCAGGGCACTCGAATCGATAGAGGAGTTGATCACCTTGGACGGACAGGAGCTGCAGAAGATCGCGGGCGACTGCACCGTGGAACTGCCCGGCGCCGACCTGGAGCGTCGTTTCGGCCCCGACTGGGAGCTCTACAAGGTACGCGGCAAGGTCTTCATGCTCATGACCGACATGCCGGGGCGCCCCGTCGTGATCCTGAAAGCTGATCCGGACGACGCCGCAGCCCTGCGTGAGCGGTACGCAGACATTACCCCCGGCTATCACATGAACAAGAGGCACTGGATCACGGTGGAAGGCGGGGGCACCATCGACGAGAAGCTAGTGAAGGAGCTCGTGATCGACTCCTACCGTCTCGTGGTCGGCGGGCTTCCCAAGACCGAGCAGCCCGTGGATCCGCGCACCTACGGCCGACGCGCCTGACCTTCGTCATGCCCATCAGCGGCAAGAAGCTCGAGGACAGAGCACGCGACAGGCACTGGCGCTGCCCGGGGTCAGCCACGGGCGTCCGTTCACAGCAGCTGGACGTCTACAAGGTCCCGGGCAAGGTACGTTGGCGCGACGGCGCGCCACCTGCTCAGCCGCCGACGGGGCGATAGGACTCGAACCTGGCTCTCCCCGTGTCGATCAATTCACGCTGATCCGGATGCGAGACCAGGCCAGTCAACTGAGTCCAGACCCGTTCGCACTGGTCCACCGCGTGTGGCTCCCGACTTGGCTCCCGACTTGGCTCCCCCTCTGGGTGCTCAGCCAATCACGCTTCTGGAAGTGCGGGGTGACCCGCCCGCGCGGTCAGCTTGAGAATCGTGGTTGTGCCTTCAGCAGGAGTGGCGCAGCAACCCACCAGCCTCTATCAGCACCCGATGTCATACTCACGGGTTGCCGTCACATCAACGCTGTAGTCCGTCCCGGTGCCGGAGGTGCTGGTGTCGGAAACTGACACCGCCCCACGCAACCAGGTGCCGGAGAGAGCGGCTCAGTGACCTCAGGGCGGTGGCTGTCGTCTGGTCCCACGGTCCAATCACGGTCCAGACGACGAAAGGCCGGACCCGCAGGAGCGAGATCCGGCCTTTGATAAGCGGAAACTTGGTGGGCGATACCGGGATCGAACCAGTGACCTCTTCGGTGTGAAGCGTCTTGGCCACATCGCCCACGTCGGCCGAAAGCGCCCTTAACCTGCGCCAACCGACGAACTCCTCGCGCCGGCCCTCTCGAACCGCCCGCTCCGCCGTGTCGAAATCGGGATCGGAGACCGCAGCCGCATGCAGTCGCCACACGCGCAGGAGCTCCCGAAGTTGCTGGAACCGCCACACCTCGTGGGCCGCGTCCACGGCACTGTGATACTCGCTGAGGAACTGCTCGTGCCACCGCTCCGGCAGCACACGCAAGATCTCCGCCGGATCGTCCTTGGCGTGATGCAGCGGCTCAGCAGTCATGCCATCAGGCTACCGCCGCCTCCCACAGCGGCCTCTGGATATCCACAACCCCGAATCGGTCATCAGCATCGTGGAGACTGTCGGCATGCACGAACACGATCATGCGTCCGCGGATATCGAGGCCCTGCTTCTCGATCCTGATTCACAGGTACGCGCCGCTCAGAGCGAAGGCCCCTGGGCCGGAGGGTCTGAAGCAGTAGAGAGTTACCTCCGCCGGGTCGTCGCAGACCTTAATCGGATCCCCGAACTTGTCGTTGAGCACGCGGAATTTGCACACTATGACGCCGGCTATGCATCGTATGTCGACGTCTTCCTAACCAGGCGAGACGGATCCGCCCGGCACCTTGAACCAGACGGCTATGTCACGGTCGAAGGATTCACGGTGGTGTTGTGCCGTCTGGCCCCGATCGCCTGCGTCCTGTCCCCCGGCGAGCGCTCCACTCACCCCGATGGTCGCGGGACGCACTCCATGCCATGGCTCGACGCCGTCACTGAACTGCCGATCCCCGCATGGGAGAGAGGCTGTGAGCAGATCTCCCACGTCCTGGATCGACATCACATCGCCATCGTCGGCCCTCACCTGCTGAGCCGGCAGGCCCTGCCGCATCTCACGATCGACACGAATCTCGGTGATGGTCAGCCGCATTCGATCTTCGACGTCTGGTTCCACTGGAGAGACTGATCACGCAACCGCTGGCCCGTCCATGGCGATTGTCACTCGGATAGTCACTCAGTCGACTCCTCGCCAGTCTCAGTTCGTCAAGTCACTTCAACCCCCATCCAAGTGCCATCGATCTGAAGGTTCGTGACTCACGGATCTTCTCCGTCGTTGTGCCAGACGACGCCGGTCCAGCGCTCACCTGTGGCGAGGAAATGATCGACGATCGATAGAACGTGATGCGCATTGACCGTGTCGCGGTCGTCGTACTCATCGACCTGGCCGTTGCTCAGGGTGTAGGTATCCGACGGTATCGGCGCAGCGGTGAGATCCACGGCGTGGTAGCCGGCGTCGCCTGCTTCCTCCAGGCGCAGGACCATGGCGCGCGTCTGGCCGAGCACGATGCCCAGCGCGGGGCCGTCGGGATGCTCCAGCCAGATCTCTCCTTGGCCGTGGCTGGTAGCAGCCTGGATAGCTCTGAGCATGGTGTCGCGGCTCGGGGCTCGCACGGTGTCGGTTCCTGCGTGCATAACCCACATGCTGTTCCCCTCCCGCGCCTTTCGTGGACTGGCGCAATCATGGCGGGAAGCGACTTCGGCACCGCTATCGGGGTGCGCGCAGTCGGGTCCGAGACCCTAACCTCGGTCGGGTACGCGAGGTGATTGAACATCATGGATTGGCAGACACCATGCTGAGAGTCGAAGAGCTGGAGGCCACGCTTCCGTCGATGACGCAGTGGCGTGCGCCGGCGCGCCGTAGCGTGGACTGGGCGGCCCTTGAAGCGGACCTGGGTACGGCGCTGCCCTCCGACTACCGTTCCCTGGCGGAGGCGTACCCGCCGCTGGTTGTCGACGATTTCCTCTTCGTGTCCGTTCCGCGGCCCGGGGCCGAGGCGTCATGGGCGTCCGGGCGCCGGTACTCATCCGAGATCCTCCAGGATCTGTACGAGATAGGCGACACGAGGACTACGTTCCCTACCCGGAGCCGGGTGGCCTGTTGTGCTGGGCGGAGTCCAATGAGGGGGACGGCTTCTACTGGAAGATGAGCTCCCCCGACCCGGACGCCTGGCCGGTGGTCGTCCGCGGAGCCAACGGCGACTGGTCGGAGTTCCCGGTCGGCGCCGTGGAATTCCTGGCCGGCGTGTACCGGCGCACCATCGACGTGCCGGGCATGCCCAGGAGCTTCCCGGGTGACGACCCGAAGGTGCTGGGGTGAGCGACCGGATCGACTGATCGGCTACAGCTCCGCAGGCACATGTGAACTGCGATCGCCCTTCCCGGCACACTGTCAGCCATGAGGTTGGACCGTGCGGTGGCGATCGGCTTTGTTGCCTGAGCCGGCGGAGGAGACGGGCACATACCCGAGGTCTGAGGCTTAACAGCGGACGAGTCGGCCTGTAGGCCGGGTTCTGATCTCGCGTGTCTCTGACCTGCGACTGACCGCCTAAACCGGGCCTGACCTGGGATTTCATTTTCCAGCGGTTGCCAACGGTTTCGGAGATCTCTCGCGCTCCGGCGGAACAGAGACGGAACAGATGGCGCAGTGTCGGCTGACTTCGTCCAGTTCCGTTTCCTCGCCGACCTGCTCGTCACCCAGATAGTCACCCGCGCTTGGTAGGTTCTCGTCATGCAGGAGGAGACCTTTTGGCAGATCGTTGAGATTTGTCGCAGTGAGGCGGGAGCTGACACTGAGCATGTCGCTCGCCTACTCCTACGCCGTCTTCGCGCGCTAGACGAGAACAAGATACTCGAGTTCGAAGAGCTATGGTTGCGCGCCCAAGACGATTTGTATTCCTGGCCGATCCGAGACGCGGCGACCCTGCTGCTTGGCCCATTCGACGACGACACCTTCCTGTCGATTCAGGACTGGATTGTGTCGCACGGCCGATTCGTGATGCGTCGGGTGAAGGACGATCCAGACTGCCTCGTTGAACTGGCGGCCGATCGACACAACGCGCGCGTTGACTGGTTCTCCGGCTTGCCGGTCGAAGCTCACATAGCACTCACCGGCAAACCCCCCGCGATGGACGGGCCCTCCGGGCCGGAGGAACCTGCCGGTGTACCCACAGACTTGAGCGATGCCGGCGAGGTGAGGCGACGCTTCCCAAGGCTCGCGGCATACCTAGAGGAGAACACCTGGATAGGGCGCCCCTGGAACACCGATCAGGCCCATTAAGTCGTTCCGGTGATTCTCCGGAATGATCACGGCGTCATTTGGCCTCGTTGTGCCCCTCTGCCCTTACAGATCGCGAGCGATTCGGCCCCCACTTGACCCCCAGGAAGTGGGGTAGGCGTTTTTACAGCTCAACGGCTTTCAGGTAGCCATGCACGACGTTTGGTGACGTGCAGGTTGTTCGGCTACGCGCATGACGTGTGGTCCCCTCGTGGTCCCCATGAGGTCCGCGTGGACGCCTCCGCCGCTCACCTGATTACTCGGTCGCTCAGGTCCTCGGGCAGACGCTACGCTCCCGGGGATCCACCACGGTGCAGCTCTGGTTCCGACGCCTCACGGGACATGGGCGGAGCAGGAGAGATTCATGGCGATGCCCAAGAAGGGCTCGCGGCTCATCACCGTGGCCGACGTGGTATTCCGGTGGCGCATCCGTCACCGGCCCACCTACTGCGAAGGCAACGGCTGGACTCCCCTCTCTTTCTCGGTGGAACACGCCCCACAACCCGCCAACGTCCTCAAGGTCACCCTCCCCTGTGCCCGGCCCGACAACTGGCTCGGAGAGCGAGCCATCGCTGTACGCCCGGGCCTGGTGGAATCGACCATCCGACGTGCACTCGACGAGGGATGGGCGCCGGAGCGCAGGGGCAGGCCCTTCTCCCTCGACATCACCGAAGATGAGCTCCCGGACCTTCTCGGCGAGCCACCCAACTACGTCATCCCATTCCTATGGGGCGTGATTCCTCTCGGCGGCGGAATCGAGGACCTTCCTCGCGCCCGCCAGATCTGGCCGCAGTAGCTGATGCCGTACGAACGCCTGTGTCGCGGAGTTCGGCCGCGTCCAGCAGCATCTGTTCCACCGGGGGGAATTGCCGGTAAATCCACATGTGCAGTGCATGGATGTGCATCGAAGGGCGAGACTGGGCGCCCCGGAAGTCACTCAGTTTGACACTCACTCGGGGGCGCCGACATCCCCGGCTCTGAGCATCCCTCTGCCTATCCGCCTTGCACGATCCGGCCCCCTGGAGTTCCGTAGTACCAATGCCGCTCAGCCGGAGCTGGAGGGAGGGTGCCAGCAGCCAGATCGACCAGAGCCTCTGCCAGCTCAACAAGCGGAGCCGCGTTGATGTGCTCTGCACCGCGCAGGAAGCTGGTCGCACTCTCCTCTAACTCGGGCCAGGTCGAGACCTCGGCTCGGTCCACGCCGCCGCGGGCCTCGATCCGGCGAGCCGCCTCCACAACACAGTGCAGGAGCACCTGTCGCTGGTCCTCGCTGAAGTCGTCCAGCAGGACTGCGAAACTGCTGCCCACCAACGCGTGTGTGCGGAGATCCTGCTCCAACTCCGGCCACCACGAGGGCCGGAGGTCCGCCGGCGCCTCCGCACCGACTCGCGCCGCTTCGATGAAGAGGACCCCGAGTGCCACGTCATAAGCCCAGAACATCGCGCCATCGCAGATCACCGGCACTGTCTTGCTCAACGGCACTCCTCCGCAGCCGATTGCTCCCAGCGCAAATCATGGCCTATCGACCCGGGCGCTTCCCCGTTTGGCTGATCGAGCCTTGAACAGTGACCAGCACTTTCGCAACAGGGCCTAGACCCCCAGTTTGGAAGATCTGTGTACAGGGTCCTACGAGCTGCTGCGGCGCTGGTCACGCGCCCCATCGTCTCGCTCGTGGCCTTCCGTGTCTTGCCATGAGTCACCGTTCTGACAGGCACGTGACGGGCACGGCTGCGGCTCACAGATGGCCCAGGTCTCGATCTCCGTCAGGCACCAGCACCTGGACCTCAGGTGGAGTTGAGGTCAGGTCGATTGCGCCCGACCTCTCCCCTCAGAGATCACTCGAACTGCGTCGTCTCGAACTTCGTTCCGCACTTCCAGGTCGCGGCAAAACCAAGACCGCCGCGAAGGACAAGCTGAAGGAAATCCTTCGGGACCATGACGACGGGCTGACCGGTGCGGCCAACGGCGGAACTGTGGCTGACGCCATACGCGACTGGCTGGCCTACGGGTTGAACGGTCGCGCGGTCAAGCGGAACGTGGTCTTGCTCTGCGAGGTTCCGAAGGGAAAACAGGGGCGTCCGTCCAAGTCGCTCACCCTGGATCAGGCCGAGGCCATTCTCAGGACGGCGGAGGGCACGAGCATGCACGCCTACATCGTGCTGTCGCTGCTGATCGGAGCTCGCACCGAAGAGCTACGGGCGCTTACCTGGTCGCATCTTGATCTGGAAGGCGATCCGGACTCGACTCCTCCCGCACCGCCATCCGTCATGCTCTGGCACTCCGTACGAACTGACGGAGACACCAAGACCCGGACATCACGGCGGACCCTGGCTCTGCCGGCGCGGTGCGTGGAGGCGCTGAGGCTTCACAGGGACCGGCAAGCCGTCATCCGGCAGAGATCGGCAGCCGCGTGGAAGGATCACGATCTGGTGTTCGCGACGCGGTATGGGACGGAAGTCCGACCTTCACCGCGGCACCCGCATCGCCCAGCACCTGCTGTCACCCGCCTGCCGGGCGAGATCAAGGGCTGGTGGGCCGACCCGTACGCCTTGATGGTGACCCTAGGCTAGGCCCGCGGTTCTCGACGTTGTCGATGATCTGCTGCTGAATGACTACCTGATGACGGTAAGCCAACTCCGATCAGCCCGTATTGACGAGCCTCTTGTCACCTCCCGTCGGCCTCCCGAAGCGGTGAACGAGGCTTTGTCCGACGCGCACAACCGGCAAGGCATTCGCCAGCTGCTGCAGTTCTAAGAGGCCGCGCGGATAGGCGGTTACTGGGCCGGTGGGCAGACGGGGCAGGCACAGGTTCGTGGTTACCGAGTTGAACGCTCTGTGACCATCGGAGGGCCTGCACCTGCGCTGCCATCATGGCGCTGTGGTTTGGACGACGAGGTTGTTCGGCCTCTGAGATCAAACCGCCCAGCCTGCCGAAAAGCTGACCTCCGTCACACTGCTGAGGCTGCTGCTGTTTGCAGAGCGGCCGCCGCACCGTGCGAGATTGGGTCACCGTGCCCGAAGACCGCCGTGTCGACCCCCAGCTTGGCAAGCCGGTGGAGCGACTCGATGGCCCGGGTGCGGTCGGTGTTGAAGACACCCAGCATGGTCTGGCCGACGTTGGCGACTGCATCCCCAGTGAACAGCGCCCTTGGCCCGGGCAAGTGGAGCGCGATCGACCCGTCCGTGTGCCCGGGCACCGCAACCACCACCGCCCCGCCGCCGAACTCCAGCACATCGCCGTCCTCCACCTCACGATCCACCCGGCACGGCGGGGCCGGGGGCAGTGGCGGAAGGGCCGCCCGGATCGGCACCTCGAATTCCTCGAGTACCGGCGGCGACCCGGCCGCCTCGCCCCGGATCACCAACGCCTCCAGCCGATGAGCCACCACCTCCGCGCCGTGCCGGGCGGCCAGTTCGGCAGCCGAGCCCATATGGTCCTCGTGCCAGTGCGTCAGCACGATCCGCCGCAGCTCGCCGTCCAGAACTTCCTCGATCTTCGCGGCGCAGTCCACCGTCCCAGTGTCGATCAGGGTCAGCTCGTCGTCGTCCCGCCACAGATAGGCCGCCCCCACCGGGAAGCGGAGCATGCGCAGCCTCGGCAGTACCTCGATCACATCCATGTCCCCAGCCTGCACGGCTGCCCTGGCGGGCATGTCTTCGTTCGCTGACGGCTCACCAGGTGTGCGGGATGCGATCAAGCTCGCCAACGTGGGTCCTCCAAACACCCGGGGCGGAACCCCCCCGTAGTGATCCAGCCTCTGGCTGCACAAGTTCCCGCGCGCAGGGGGCTGGTGGTCATGGTCGCCGGGTGGCGCGGTCGTCCCAGCCGAGAAGGCTCCTATCCAGGCCAGTCAGCGTTGGCACGTCGAACGCACCCATGCCTGGCAGAAGGCCTTCCACCGGCTCGCCCGCTGCTACGAGCGCAGCGCCACCGTTATCGACGCCTTGCCGCTTCATCTGATCGTGAGTCATGGTGGGCCACACGTGAGTCATGCGGTCGGGCCGCCAGGCGCCGAATCTTCCAGGCGGTTCCGTGGGCCGCCGTGAGCACGCCGAGGAGTCGGTCGCCTGCGTACTCCCGTGGCCCAGGGGGACCCCATCGCCAGCGTCATGCACGCGGCGATGCCCGTCCTGTTCATCACCGTCATCGAAGGCGTTCGCCACCTCATCCGCCGCTGGGTCGGCCTCGCCACCGGATCGCACCGCGAACGTGTCCTCCTGACCCGCTGGCTCCTCTCCCCCATTTCGAGCTTCCTGCTCTGGCGGCGCATGGTGTTGTGGAACGTCACCAGCTATCCCCGTGGCCTGCAACTCGAGTACCTGCATCTGCACGCCATCTCGACTCTCCACCAAGAGCACGGACGTTGGTTGTGGCGGTGGCGAGCGCCACTGTCCGAGCGGATCGCCATCCGGTTGCAACTCGCGGGCGCGGCATTCCCGACCATCCCGCTCTCTCAGCAGGACGGCGACGATCAACTCATTCAGGCCGCGCAAACCCTCGTCTCCCAGGCCGAGCAGCGCGGCATTCGGCTCAGTCAGATGGATCTCGCTGCCCAGCTCCGAGCCCAGGGGCACCGAATCGCCAACGAACGGCTGCGCTGGCTGGCCACCACCATCGGCCTCCGCCGCGAATCGGTCTAAGGGAGACACCCATGCTCATCGCGATTCACCAGCACGCTGAACGCTTCTTCCAAGCTCACCACAACGGCAGCTGGGTGCCCGCCTACCGAGATCCGACAGCAAGCCGCGGAGCGGAGCGACTTGATCCGTCTCAGTGCATTTGTCACGTCCCACAGGTCGTAGTAGACGTCCCGCTGGACGCCTGTGCGATAGCAGGCGGCTTCCTTGTGGTCTTCGTGGTTCTTGGCCAGCCCGGTGTTGCTCGGGTCGTAGCCGTGCAACCCTGGATCGGCGGCACTCCCCCAGGCGGCCAGGGATGCGCTTGTCCCTCGGCCGCGGAAAGCCCTCGGGAACCAGCAGCGGATAGCGTGTCCTGGGCGATCTTTTTGTGGTTGGCGACCAGGGCCACGTCTCGGTCACCTGTCTAATAGGTGATGTGCAGGAGCACCTCGTAGAAGACACACGCCTGCGGCGCGAATTGGAAGTACGTCGCCGAGTCGCACCGGATGATCCGATCGGGGTGTCGACATCGTTGAGCAGTTTGTACTTGCCCTCGACACGTATGCATTCACGGCCCGCGCATTCCGGCGTTGCGTGATCGCGGGTGTGTGATCGTCTTCGGGTGTGAGTCGTCGCGGGACCGTAGCTGGAATCAGGCCGGTGTTGGGTCGGATGGCATCCAGGCGCAGCCGAGGGCCCTCCCTGCCAACCCGAAAACCGGAACGGTCAAACTTAGGCAATTTGTCCGAACTCTCGATGTCGGGCAAACGCAACTTTTGCATGAACTTGATATGCGGCTTCCTACTCTGTCCGCTATGAGGAACCCTCTTGGTCAGTTCCTTCGCGCCAGACGCCATCTCACCACCCCCGACCGGGTGGGGCTCACGCGCGTCGGCGACCACCGCAGGACACCGGGATTACGTCGCGAGGAGGTGGCCATGCTGGCCGGGGTCAGCATCGACTACTACACCCGACTGGAGCAGGGCCGGCAACGCCACCCATCGGATCAGGTCCTCAGCGCCCTGGCGTGCGTCCTCCAACTCGACTCTGAGGCCACCGAGCACCTTCACCATCTCGCACACCCGCTGACTCGCAAGCGCGGGTCGGTCCGCGGCGTCGAGCAGGTCGACTCGACTACTCTGCGCCTCATGGACAGCTGGGATCACGCTCCGGCGCGTGTGGTGAACCACCGATTGGACGTGCTGGCCCAAAATCCGCTGAACGTGGCTCTCTACGAGGGGTTGGGCTACAGCGACAACCTGATACGGCTGACCTTCCTCGACCCTGCGGCACGCGAGTTCTATCCGGACTGGGAGCAGGAGGCCTGCGATAAGGTAGCCCACCTTCACGCCGCACTGGGGGCATATCGCGACGATCCGGCCCTGTCCGAGCTTGTCAAGGAGCTATCGCTTGCGAGCGAAGACTTTCGCCAGAAGTGGGCTCGCTACGACGTAGGGTGCTGGGCCTGTAGTCATAGAACCAGACGGTTCCATCACCGGGCGGTCGGTGCGATGACCCTTCGCTTTCAGGCTTTCGCCGTCAACCACGTTGCCGGCCAACAACTCATCGTGAGCCAGGCCGAGCCCGGTAGCCCCTCCGAGAACGCCGTGGTCAAACTGGCCGCTCTCAACGTCAGTCACAGGTGATTCGAGCGGACAAGCGGACCTGAGTGCCGACGCTGTGGATCCTCTCGCCGTCGAGCAGACGATCGCCGCGAGACTGCGCGTGGGCGAGACCGACGACGACCAGGGTCCCGCAGGGCGCATGCGCCTCGATACTGCTGTCCCCTTACTGGACCGAGGCGGCACGACGATTCCACGCCGGCGAGGATCACAGCCGTCCGGACGCGGAAGACTTCGCCGCCGAACTCCGGCGACGGCACTCGCCAACCGACGACGTCTACCTGCTGACCAATAAATGAGCGTCTACGCCCGGCACCACGTCTGGCGTCATCAGTCGGGCGGATCGAATGGGACTACGAGGCGTAGCCTTCTCCAGACCTATCTGATCCACCGCAGGTCAGATGCCCGCGTGGATCAAATCGGGCGAGAACTGACACTGCCCGCCTCCAGCCCGGCCGCAAGCAGGCCCTCGCTTCCTGTGCCCCCTGCGGGGACGTCCAATGGCACATCGTGACCTTCGGCACCCGCTACCGGACCGGCCGCACGAGGCCGGCTGGTCCAGCGGCGTCGACAACGAGCGCCGCGAAACCTATTCTGCGAGCGCTGACCGCACCCCCACCGCCACCGGCTGACCGCACGGACCGAAGATGACCACCAACGCCCGCACCGCCAGTCCGCTCGACTGCATCATCCAGCTCGACCACGCGGCCGCCCACCTCATGGTGATCGTCGACCAGGAGACCCGCCCCGAGCACGAGCGCCAAGAGGCCGAAGGCGAGCTGTGCCAGCCGTCAAACGCCCGCAGCGGGTTCGTCGCACGCGCCCTCGCCCAGGCCCGCGCCCGCTGACCCTCCGGTCACCGCCCGGGGCCCCGCAACCACCAGATGCGGGGCTTACCGCTGCCACCGGCCCGCCCCCGCCTGCTGCGCCCGCCGACACGGCCCGCACACCTGCACCTCGACCCGGCCCAGGTTGGACGACCCCCGCACCACGGTGGCTTGCACGGCGGCCCAGCTCCTGGTCGGCAGCCTCGTCGAGCGACGGCCTGTTTCAGATCTTCGTCCGAGGCCCAAAAAGCTGGTCTGACCTGGGTGGGCGGTACTGGCTCGAACCAATGACCCCTCGCTTGTAAGGACTGTCCGGGCATTCTCCGGACCAGCCGGTACTCGCATCACCCCAGGTCAAGGCGTTTGTTCGCGTGCGTTGGAGCGCGTTCGTGAGCGCTCGATGAGAGCTCGCATCTCCCAAATCTCTCCCACGAGAACCACGCCCCCGGTTACGCGAACCGCAGCGGGACTTCTTCGCGGCCGAAGCCCGCGTAAGGGAACTCTGCGACGCCCTTCCGTCATCGATCGACGTCGCCAACCAGGAAGCAGAGATCACCGACGAGCAGCGGGACGCCCTCCAGGCGGCGCGCGCGGGCAGGACGAACATCTTCCAGAGGTTCTTGACCTCGACCAGCGTGGTCTTCCCGTTCTGCCTGGCGACCAGACGTCCGGTATCAGAACCGGCCATCCGGGCGGAGCTCCAGGGCGTGGATCAGCAGCCATCGCTGCCACGGCAGGAGTTCGATGCCGAGGACGTCCCGCGCGAAGTCCACGCAGGAGAACCCCAGCGACGTCTTCGGTGTCAGCGCGCAGCCGCACCCGCACGGGCCCCGTCGACCGGTGACGAGCGGCGGAGTCCAGAGCCTAGGAGTCGTGCTCCCCAACAGCGTCGGGCTGAGCAAGGCGCCCCCCGACTGGTTTGTCGACCTTCATCGCCGCCCGGGCCGGCGCACCACCGAGGTCACGCAACACGCCCTGCAGCTGCGGGCCGAGCCACCCGACCGTCTTGGTGACCTCGCACATCGCTTCGAGCTTTTGCAGGCGCCGCAGCGCCGCCGTGTCGCCGGCGAACTCACGCCGCAGAGCGAGCGTGGCCAGCGCCTTGTCGCCATCGGTGAGCCAGTCCATCGCACCGATCGCGGCCTTGCCCGCCTCGCGGAGATCAGGCGCACGTTCCGGAGCCTTCGCCGCGACCGAGGACCAGCTTGCGGCGCGCCGGCGGCACGGCCCCCACCCCTCGCCTCGCCCCGGGCACGGGAGAGCACGGGGGAGAAAATGGGAGACTGCGGGGTCTCCAACCTGCTATTGATCTTGAAAAAAGAACATACTCTGACCTGCGGAAACGTGATTCGACGTTTCGCTCCGAGATTTTGTCGGCACGGTCTCACCACGCTCTCGACTGGATCGGCTGGCTGTTCATGAGGTCCTGGAGGGCTCGCCCGGCTCGGCTGTTGCAGTCGAAGTGAGCGGCGGCGGCGTTGGCCGGGTCGAGCAGGGATCCGCCGAGGGCGAGCTCGTCGAGGTGGTCGAGGGACCAGCACCGCTTGTCGGGCCAGGGGATGGCAGGGTCGATTGGGAGGCGGCATCGGCAGCAGGTCCAATCCTCGGGCCCGGCTTTGACCTGGGCGATGAGGCGGCGGTAAGCGTGACCGCCGCGCCCCTTGCTTGGCATCAGCCGAGTCGGATCCGGGTCTTGCCGCAGCGCTCTATCCATACGCGGCTCGCGGACCGTGGCGGGTCTGGTTCGTCGAGGGAGTCGAGGACTTAGTCCCGACGTACGACTCGAGTTCCCCGATTGTCACTTGTGGCGCGACTTCCCGAGACGGTACAAATCAGGTCCTTCTCCCGTTTCGATCACCCCGAGGAACGACCTGTGTCTAACGGCATTCGACTACTTATTTCGGGCGTTGCTGGCGTAGCAACCATCTTCCTGACCATCTTCGTGTTCGAGCTGGCAGGGAGTCTCCACTGGGCTTCTCCCGCGAACAGCATCCCCGGCCTTGCCGGGATCATCCTCGGCGTTGTCGCATTCCAGCAGTGCCGGAAGACCTTGGCACGCAGCTTCGCGCCCGATGAGCTGGTCCGCGAGTCACGGCGCCTCAAGTAGGTCCTCTCACGAGGACGGGACTATCCCAGAAATGCGAGAGCCCGGCGCTTTGGCCGGGCTGCAGAGACACGTCTTCTGGCGTTTAGTTTGTCACAAACCCGCAGGTGCCACCAGCAGGGGCGCGACCCACGGCGTGCGCCTGGCGCAGTTGCTCGCCGTCGTAGACAGCCGGAGGCCGGCCGCCGTACCGCCCGGCCGGCTTCCGGCCCAGCGGTTGGAGGCCGGCGATGAGGATGAGGGCGCGCACCTGAGCGGGAGTCATCTCGGGGTGCAGCTGCGCCGCGGCGTCGTCCACGGTCCACAGCTCGGTACGGATGGCTACGTCCACGCGTCCATCATGGTCGGTCCGCTGCCCCCGTTTCACCCTCCACATCCATTCACTTCGATCGATACTTGACGGTGTGGACACCCCCCCGAAGCGCAGGCCCAACACCACCTACTCGGCGCCCGTCGGATCGATCGACGTGGCAGCAGAGAGTGAAGACGGTACGCCCTACGAGATCTGGCCATGCCATGAGTGCCTTCCGTGGCATGCGGAGGCTATCCGCGATGGCGATGACATCTTCATCCGCGAGTGGCACGGCGTGGACTGCCCTGAGTTTCAGGCGCTCCTGAAGAACTGATCGACCTCTGGCGGAGCCTGCGTCCACGTCAGGCCTACTCATCGAGCTCCCGGTTCATCTGCTCACTCAGACGGTCGACGACGTCGGCCAGCGCCTTGCGCCCCGCCGCCTGCTTCGCGCTTATCTCGCTCAGCATTGTGACGGCGCCCCACCGGCGGGCATATTCGATGTAGTTGTCCGTATCGAGCAGCTCGTTCAGGAGGCCGAGCCATTCCTGATACAGCTGCCGTACAACCTTCGTCCCGTACAGCCGAATCTTGGCCTGCACCACAGCGAGTTCCTGGCGGGTGGGGAAATCTTTGCGCCCCACCTCCACGTCCGACTCCGTTGTGCGCAACGCCAAGCGGTCCACCTTTTCGCTCAGGCCGAGCATCATGGTCAGCACGTCGAGATAGACGACCGCTCGCCGCTCTTGCCGGGCCTTCTCCCGTTCGGCCTTTTGGCCCCTCGCGGCCTGTTGGCTGCCGCCGATGTAGGTCACGATGGTGGCGGCGAGTGTGCCGCCGATGCCGACCAGGGCGACGAGGAGTTCGTTGGCCATGAGTGGTCCTAGCTGATCCCGGTCTGCTTGGTGATCACGGCGGTGGTGATGTCGACGAGGATGTCGCGGCCTGCACCGCCGAGCCATCCGGCGGTCTTCTTGAGCTTGCTGCGCTTGTCGTAGTCCTCTTCAACCTCTGCGGCGGCGTTCAGGCCGCTGACGATCCGGTTGGCCAGCAGTTCCGGCGTCGGCCAACTGCCGACGGTCCGGCGCGCGTGCCCGGTGGGGTTGTACACCACGATCTCGCGACCGTCGGAGTCGAACGCGGTGATGTCCTCGAATTCGAAGAAGGGCGGGTGCTCTGCGGCCAGCGCGTTGAAGGCGCGCTCCACCTCGAATGCGCCCAGGCCGATCCGCTTGGTCACGTCGTCGGCCTCGATGTGCCAGGCGCCTTCGTCGGTCATCTCGACGATGGCACGCAGAACGGGCAGGTCGCGCGCTTCCCACGTCATATGTCCTCCACCGGGATCGGTCCATTCGGGGTACTCATGATCCTCTGATGACGAACACCACGGGTTCGTTTCGGTGCATTCTGGTTCGATGCTTGTGTATAACGAGCCGTGCGAGGCGACCGAAAACGAGGACGGATCGCCGCGCAGCTTCGTGTGGCGTGGCCGGGAGTACACGGTCGTCGAGCTGGTCGAGGAGTGGCGGAGCATGCGCCCGTGGTGGATCGACCCGCTAGCCGAGCCGATGGATCACGAGGTGCGGCTACCGGGTCCGCGCGTCGTCCAGCAAGGGGCAGGGCGTCGTCGAGATCGAGCACCGCTACGAGGGCTGGGTCGTCGCCGGCATCCTGGACTGACGGGCAAGCATGAACCCGAACTCTGCCAGCAGGTCCCAGTCACTGTCTGCTTGCTGCGTCGCGGTTTCTAGATGGCAAGAGCGTTTCAGGAGCGATTGAACGCGCGTGCGGCTGCGGCGGCGACCGTGGTGACCAGAACCCAGCCCGACACGATCAGAACCATGGTGATCACCTTGGACGGGCCCGTGGGGTTCCATGTCGCATCGTGTCCCAGGCTGACCAGCCGTTGGTGGCGCGAAGCCGTTGGTGGCACGGCAGGAGTGCGGCTTCCTTCCGCTCGCGCGCGCGTGGAACAAGAAGGTGAAGGCCGTGATCATCGCAGGGGCGGCCGGGTCATGGGCATGGACGCCCTGGTCCTGACCACCATCGGCGCCAAGACCAGCGCCAGGCGCAGCGCACCGGTGCCTCGTTCCCCCCGCCTGAGGGGTCCTGGCTGATCGTCGCCTCGGCCGCCGGAGCTTCCGGCAATCCCGCCTGGTACCACAACATCGCCGCCCACTCCGACCGTCGAGATCGAAATCGACGGCGGCGCCGTCCCGGTCACTGTGAAGTACGTCTTGAGGCTGAGCAGCCGAGATAACGCCCGGACGAACATCTGTTGACATCTGAGCGGTGTCGCTGAACTGAGCATGAATCTCGTGGGAAGACTCTTGCGTCAAACGACTGTGCTGCTAAGCATGGCCTTAAGTTCGGTTTGTTACCCGTTGTCTACCTGCGAGCCCTTGCTGTGCGTTCTTCCGTTTTTGTCGCGCCCGGCGGGCGGCGGCTGTTGGTGGTTGTGGCCGTGATCGTTGCGGCCGCGCTTATTGCAGTGAGTGCGGTGTTCGTGTCGCGGACCTTCGGTTCAAGTCGGGAATCCTCTTCGCCTTCGGCGGGCGCGATAGCGGTGGTGAACGGCTTCGATGCATGTGGTGACGGCTGGTCGGGTCCGGCCACCGGCGGCGCGTTCGATTTCGCGGTGTCGAATTCCACCGTCGCCGGTGAAGCGGTCTACCTCGAAGGGGCCGATGACCGGAAGGTGTATGCCGAGGCTGAGGGTCTGGGCCCGAGCACGGTCTACCACCTGCGAGTCACTCTCGCCGACGGCCGGTACCGGTTCGTGTGTATGCCGGCTGGTAACGATCCGATCGCCGGGCCGATGGTGACGGTGCGCGATTCCCCGGCTGGGCTTGTCCCGACTCCTGGCATCGAGGTGGTGACCCGAGCGGATTTGCTTCCCGCCGCTCACACTTACAACGAGTGGGTCGGCTCCCATCTCAATGGACTGGCGAGCGACGCACAACGACTCGCCACAGCGATTGTGAGTGGCGACCGTGCTGTCTCACAGGCGGCTTGGCTGACGGCCCAGCAGGACTACTCGCGCCTCGGTGCGGCCTACGGGGCGTTCGGGGATCTGGCCGACGCTATTGATGGTGATCCAGCCGCCGGTAGCTCGGCGCTGGAGGACTCCGATCTGCACGGGCTGCGCAAGATCGAGGCGCTGTTGTGGAGCGATCGACCGATCGCCGACGCCGCGCCGGTTGCCTCGCGGCTCATCACCGACATCGGATCGTTAACGGCGACGCTGGCCAAGACGCCGGTGAACGCCATCGATCTCGGTCTGCGTTCGCATGAGATCTTGGAAGACGCGATCCAGTTCACCCTCACTGGTGCCGACGACGCCGGTTCGCACACCGGGTTGGCGGTGATTGCGGCCGATATCGAGGCGACCCGCGCGGTGCTCGACCCGATCCGCCCCCTCGTGACCCCTCGCTACGCCGGGCTGAGCGACGCGGACGCGTGGCTGTCCCGCACCGCGAACTTGGTCGCCTCCTACAAGACCGGCGGTACCTGGCGGGCGTTGGATTCGCTGGACCGCGCCCAGCGCGAAGCGCTCGACGCCGACTTGGAGCGCACCGTGGAGCTGCTCGCCCCGATCGCCGCGGTCACCGACCCGAGGGTGGCCGACCAGTGACCCAGAACCGGAACGCCAGCACGGACGGAAACGGCCCCACGCGGATGGTGGGCCGGCGTGGGTTCTTGGGCGCGGTCGGCGCGAGCCTCGGCACCGCCGCCCTCGGCGCGGGGATAGGTGCGGCGGCCGTTCACGCCGACGCAGCGCCATCGGCTGCGGACTCGTCGGCCGCGCCTACCGGTGGGCGGTTCGCCTTCTACGGCGAGCACCAGCAGGGTGTGCTCACTCCGCCCCAAGCCGCAGCGGCATTCCTGGCGCTCGATGTCACCGCAGCCGATCGTGCCGAGCTGTCCGAGCTGTTCCAGGCGATCACTAGCCGGGCACGGTTTCTGGCTGCTGGTGGTGCCCCGCCGTCGGTCGGCATCACCGCGCCGCCGTCGGACTCTGGCGTCGTGGGGCCCGACATTAGCCCGGATGGTCTGACCGTGACGCTGTCGGTGGGCGCGAGCCTGTTCGATGACCGTTACGGGTTGGCGGATCGGAAACCGGCCCGGTTGATGACGATGCCGGACTTCCCGAACGACGCGCTGCGCCGCGACATGTGTGACGGGGACCTCCTGCTGCAGCTGCGCGCCGACCATGCCGACACCGTGATCCACGCCATGCGCGACATCACCCGCGCCACCCGCGGCGGCATGGCTGTCCGGTGGCGGACCGACGGGTTCATCTCCCCGCCTCGCCCGACCGGAACACCCCGCAACCTGATGGGGTTCAAGGACGGCACCGCAAACCCGAACATCAACGACCCGGCCGAGATGGCACGGCTGGTCTGGGCCGCGACCGACGGCAGCGAACCCGCCTGGACCGCGGGCGGCAGCTACCACGTCGTCCGGCTCATCCGCATGCTGGTCGAGTTCTGGGACCGGGTTTCGCTGCGCGAGCAGGAGAACATGATCGGCCGCTCCCGCGGCGTCGGCGCGCCCCTGACCGGAGTCAACGAGACGGACACTCCGGACTACCTCAACGACCCGAACGGTGACGCGATCCCCACCGGCGCCCACATCCGGCTCGCCAACCCGCGCACGCCCGCGACCGACTCTTCGCGGCTGCTGCGTCGCGGCTACAACTACAACGCCGGCACCGACACCAACGGCCAGCTCGACATGGGCCTCATCTTCACGACCTTCAACCAAGACATCAAGCGGCAGTTCGCCGCCGTGCAGCAGCGGCTGGTCGATGAAGCCCTGACCGACTACATCTCCCCGTTCGGCGGCGGCTACTACTTCGCGCTGCCCGGTGCCCGCGACTCCAACGACTGGCTCGGCCGCACCCTGATGAACTGACCGGCCCGCGAAAGTACCCACCAAAAAGAAACCCGAAAGGCACCATTGCAATGCGCTCCATCGGTCACAAACGCGCCGCCCTCGCGGCCGCGTCGGTTGCCGCCGTGGCCGCGACCGTGTTCGGCGTCGCTAACCTCGGCACGTCAGCCAACGCCGCACCGAAGGCCGACAATTCCGCCAAGACTGCGACCCCGATCAAGCACGTCGTGGTGATCTACGACGAGAACAACTCCTTCGACCACTACTTCGGCACCTACCCGCATGCGGCCAACACCGACGGCACCACGTTCACCGCCAAGGCAGGAACGCCGATCCCGAACAACTACATCTCCCACCCGGACCTGCTCACCAACAACCCGAACGCGTTCAACCCGCAGCGTCTCGACGCGGCGCACGCGCTCACTTGCGACCAGTCCCACTCCTACGGCAGTGAGCAGAAGGCCTTCGATGGCGGCCTGATGGACCGCTTCGTCGAGGAGACCGAGACCAGTAGTTGCAGCCCGTCCACCCTCTACGGCACCGACGGAATCGTCATGGACTACTACGACGGCAACACCGTGACCGCGCTGTGGACCCTGGCCCAGAACTACGCCATGAGCGACAACAGCTTCAGCACCGGCTTCGGCCCGTCCACGCCGGGCGCTCTCAACCTGGTCTCGGGCAACACCTCCGGCGCGCTCAGCGTGAACTCCGTCACCGGGGTCCCGACCTCAACCACCACGACGACCGTGACGAGCGACCCTGACCCGTTCTACGACGACTGCGCCGACAGCAACCACACCAAGACCGGCAACCTCACCAAGATGACCGGCAAGAACATCGGCGACCTGCTCAACTCCCGCGGCGTCAGCTGGGGATGGTTCGAGGACGGCTTCACGCCGACCACGACCGCGGCCGACAGCCCGACCGGCTACGCCGTCTGCGGCGCCATGGTGCCGATCACCGCGGAGAACGCGAACTTCCCGCTCGGCGCCTATGTGCCACACCACGCGCCGTTCGCCTACTACGAGTCGACCTCCAACCCGCACCACCTCCTGCCCGCCTCGCTCGACGAGGTCGGCCATGACGGCCAGGCAAACCACAACTACGACGTCAGCTACTTCTACCAGGCGCTGGCCGCCGACAAGCTCCCCGCGGTCTCCTTCGTGAAGGCCGCGGCCGCCCAGGACGGACACCCCGGCAGCTCCAACCCGGTCGACGAGCAGATCTCCCTCGTCAAGGAAATCAACGCCATCGAGGCCTCGCCCGCCTGGGCCGACACCGCGATCGTGATCGCCTACGACGACTCCGACGGCTGGTACGACCACGTCGCCGCCACCATCACCAACGGCAGCGCCGCCAGCGGCAACTCCGCAATCTGCACCAACGCCGCCACCCTCGACATCGGCGGCCAGGTCAACCGCTGCGGCCCCGGCCCCCGCCAGCCGCTCCTGGTGATCTCGCCCTACGCGAAGAAGAACTTCATCGACCACACCCTGACCACCCAGTCCTCCATCCTCAAGTTCATCGAGGACAACTGGAACACCGGAAGGGTCGGCGGTGTCTCCGCCGATGCCACCTCCGGAGACCTGGACAACATGTTCGACTTCAAGGCACCCCCGGGGCAGGCGATGCGCCTCACCCTCGCCGCCAACGGCACCGTCGCATCCGAGTCAAAGGTCCACGGTAACGGAAACGGCAACCGCAAGAACTAGCAGAACTCCTACGAACCACTGAATGAAACACCTGAAAATGGGCGGGGTCAGCTTCTGCTGACCCCGCCCACTGAGCTCGAAGGTCCTTCATCACATGACGGACCGTCATCCTGGCAAGCAGTAGCGAACCGCAAGATCCAGCTGAGGGCTATCGTACGGCTGTGACGCTCACCGATGCCGATGTGGCCGCTCTGCTCGCACCCGCCGGTCTGCACTTCGTCAAGCGGTGGAACCGGGAGGATGTCCGGTTGCCTCCGCTGCCACCGGGATACTCACCCGCGAGCGCAAGCCCCGAGCACGGCCGGTTCGATTCCCATCCGGACGAGATAGCCGATGTCGATGCTCCGGACATGCCGGACAAAGTCCATGCGAGTTGGTTCCGAATGGCAACCGAATACGAGCTCTTCAATGAGAATCGCGAGTTCCTGCTCGTAGTCTGCTACGCGAGATACGACGAAACTGACGATGGGTACGATGACAACGCATGGGTTCAGGTACGCCTCCTCGATGACTGGGATTTCGTCGCGAGTGAAATAGATCTGCTGCGAAGCGGAATGGCGGGGCTGTTCACGACGCGCTTCGTGCCGGAGTTCACGGTGGCGTCCCTGGACGGGCGGACGATGATGAACACCACTGTTTGGGGCAATGGCACCGTAAGCACCATCGCCATATGCACCCCAGAGGACTCCTCGCAGACCGAGCGTTGATCCGATGGCAGACCGAGAGTGGAACGTAAGCGGGAGGACGTCCTGCGCATAACGAGTCCTCATGTCGGCCACTCGGCGGTGGCCGCGCGCTTCCGCTAATGTCCGTATGCCGAGGTCAGGGCGCCATCGCGGTCATCACTCGAGGTGATCGCGAGTGTCGACGACGCTCGAGTTCTGACCCCTTGTCGACGCTTAGGTTCTAGTGCTTGTCGCAGCACCTGATCGTGAGCTGCGTATTGAGGGCGAGGCGTGAACGTGATCCATCTACTGGTCGCGGGAGTGTGGCTGCAAAGCCTGCGCTCTCACCTGTAGACGGCAGACCTGGCCGGCCTTTTCGCCCGTGGTGGCCGCCCGGCGGGCCGTCCCCGTTGTCGCACGCCGAGACCGACGCCGCGCTGGAGGTAGCGCGGACGGTCAACAAGTCCGGCATGGTCAGTCTGGCCGGATGCTACCTGCCCGCAGCGGAGATCCTGGTCGGGCGGCGCGTCGCCGTCCGGATCGAAGACGCCGACGGTCTGTCCTACCTCGGCTGATGCTTGACACGGCGTCTTCGGTTGATGCTTTACACCACGTCGGCTGACCCGGCTTTATGTGATCGATGGCGATCACATGGGGGTTCGGGTTGGCGCTGGTGGAGCTGAGCGTCATGGAGCAGCGGTATCGCGCTGTGTTGGACGTAGAGGCAGGATCCCCGGTGACCGAGGTCGCCGAACAGTATGGGGTGTCGCGGCAGTCGGTGCATGCGTGGGTGCGGCGGTATCGCGCCGGCGGGTTAGGCGCAATCCTGCTGACTCTCGATCACCAAACAGACCCGCAGCGGGATCGACGTGGACGTTTTCTTCCCGCCGCCGAACGACAGGGTGAGCATCGGGCCGGCGTTGCGGGTGTGAGGGGGCTGCCTCATCCGCGACAGGTGCCTGCGATACGCGATCCGTAACGGTGAGACCTACGGCATCTGGGGCGGCACGACGGAGCATCAACGCGGCCCGCTGCTGCGAGCCGCCCACCGTCACTGAGAGCGGCAGAAGCGGAGGCGTCACATGTCCCGATCGCGGCGCTGCCTGCGATGGACCTCGGTGGCCTACGGGAGGACCGCGCGTGGGCGCTGCTGTGTTTGTGGTGCGCGCCATGGTCACCGGCGGACGGGGTCGCCGGTGCGTCGCTGGCCGCCAGCCTCACGCGACCCTGGCGCGGTTCGCATGCCGAGCGCCGCGCTGCCGGTAAGGACTCCCCCAGGACACCGAGAAGCAGAGACACCGATGGGCACATTCCTCGAGATTGGTTCCGGAAGCAGGTCTGGATCCCCGCGCTGAGCATTGCCGGCCTCCAGATCCACGTACGGATGCATGGCCTGCGCCATGCTCACGCTTCGTGGCTCCTCGCCGGCGGAGCCGATCTCCAGGTCGTCAAAGAGCGTCTCGGCCACGCCAGTATTGCCACCACCGAGAAGTACCTTCACACCCTCCCTGACGCCGACGAAACCGCACTGGACGCCGTCACCAAGATCCGTATCCGAGGTGCAGACTGAACATCACATGACGCCAACCAAGAACGGGACTGTAAGACGAACGGCTCTGGCACGAATTCGGTGGTGACGTTGAGTCGTCTCCACCAAGATGATCATAGTGTGATGCTCCTGTTCGAGCCGGTGGCCACCGGGATCGCGGACGCCCGCACCACCGCGGACCAGCTCACGAAATCGAACGGCACCGGGCCGCCATGATCACCGCACAGGACGACGTGGAGAAGCTCAACCACCACGACGACGCCTTTCACCGGCCGTGTAGTTCCTCGTCGAGATCGGCCGGGGCAGGTCCGCCCAGCCGACCACGGCGACGACGGTGTCCGACCGCCCCGCCATCTCTAGGAACTACTGCCGCGACCTGAGGGATGCGTCGTGGGCGGGTGGCGTTACCCGCCGTCGGCCACGCGGCCGGGTCACGACGACAGGGCCCCCATCTCGGGAGGTGAACAGCGTGGAGCGGCGACTGCGGTCGCCATCACCGGATACGCGCCCGATCGGCCGTACCCAGCGCCCGCGAAAGCGGGCGCTGGGTAGGGGTGTCAGTTGAGCTGAGTGAACCTCCACTGCTGGTTGGTGCCGTTGTTACAGGTCCACTGAGTCAGTTGGACGTCGTCGGCGGTGGACGCGCCCGGGACGTCAAGGCACTTGTTGCCGCTCACCGAGACCAGGCGATAGCCGGAGCCGGACGCCTCGATCTTCCACTTCTGGTTGTTGCCGCCGGTGCACGTCGACTGCTGTACGAGTGCCCCGTCGGCGGTGGACGACCCCTGTACCTGCATGCACTTGTTGCTGTGCACGGCGGCCAGGGTGAATGTCCCGTTTCCTCCGTCGGCGAGCTTCCACTGCTGGTTGGTGCCTCCGTTCGCGGTGTACTGCGTCACGGCGGCGCCGTCGGCCGTCGACCGGCCTCGGACGTCGGCGAGCTTGTTGCTGTGCACCGCGGTCAGCGTGTAGGTGCGCCCGGCCTGCGGGCCACTCGTGCCGCTTCCCGACCCGACGCCCCTGCCGTTGAAGGTGATCGAGTCCAGGTCGTACGAGTTCCCGGTCGGCGCCTTGAACACCGCGTAGACGTTGTGGGTTCCACCGGGGTTGGTCACGGCGACGGCCGGGAGCGACACGTAGGTGTCCCATCCGCCGGTGCTGGGCACCGAGCCGGACGCGATGAGCGTGCCGGTCGGCGAGTCGGCGCGTAACTCGATCGAGCCGCCGGTGTTGGAGGGCGCCGACACGCGGAACGACACTGAGTCGACGCCCGACAAGTTCACCGGGTTGAAGGAGATCCAGTCGTTGTTGGAGATGTCGCCGATGCGCCGGCCGCCCTCCGCTCCGGACTGATCGACGACCCGGATCCCCGACGAGCCGGTGAAGAACTCGGCCTGCTTGTGCTTGGGCTGCAGCGTGATGCCGGTACTGCTTTTCAGGCCACCGCTGTCGGTGTACTCGGCGATCAGAACATAGTAGACGTCGGACGCCTCGTCATGCCCGGAGAGGCTGGTGGGCACCGTTCCCGAGCAGCCGGTGTACTGCCCGGTGTCGTGGGCGTGCGTGTCATGGCCGAGCGCGGTGATCAGCGTCACCTTGGAGCAGTCGATGACGCCGTCCTCGGGATCGGTCACATTCACCGTGTAGGAGACGCTGTCGCCGAAGTCGATGAACCCGCCGTTCGGCGGGGCCCCGAAGGTCACCGTGGGCGCGGTGTTGCCGACAGTGATGGTCACGTCCGCGGTGCCCGTGTTCCTAGAGGCGTCGGTCACCGTCAGTCTTGCGTTGTAGGTACCGTTGGCCGTGAAGGTGTGGGACGGGTTCGCGCTGGTGGAGGTCCCCCCGTCCCCGAAGTTCCAGCTGTAGGTGATCGTGTCGCCGTCGGGGTCGGAGGAACCCGCCGAGGAGAACGCGACGGTCAGCGGGGCCCTGCCCGAGGTGGGACTGCCGCTCGCCTTGGCGACGGGCGCCCGGTTCCCTGCGACGTAGTCCACCCGGTAGATGCCGTCGTCGGTGTTGGCGTGACCGTAGCCGTTGCCCCACTCGGCGAGGTACAGGGCGCCGTCGGGGCCGAACTTCATGTCGATCGGCGCGTGCAGGGAGAGCTGCGCGACGAACGGGTTGATCTTCAGGAGGTTGCCGGAGGAGTCCAGGCGGAACTCCTTGACGAAATTGCGCTGCCACTCATAGAAGAACGGCGTCTTGTCGAAGTAGGCGGGGAACTTGCGGGCGGACGTGCTCGCCGGGTCGTAGTGGTAGAACGGGCCGCCCATCGGGGCCGCGCCGTTGCAGCAGTCGATCTCGGGGAACTCGGCCGAGGGGTGGTAGTTGTACCACACGGTCGCAGGCTTGGCCGCCGGCAGGTTGGTCAGCCCGGTGTTGTTGGGTGAGTCGTTCACCGGCGCCGAGCAGTTGAACTTCGCGCCTGAGGTGTTGGCGGAGAAGTTGAAGTCGTTGAACGGGACGTTGTTGCCGGTGCAGTAGGGCCAGCCGTAGAAGCCCGGCTGCTTGATCAGGTTCCATTCCACGGTGCCCTCGGGACCGCGGCTGGAGTTGGCGCTGCCCGCGTCGGGACCGTAGTCCGCCATCGAGATCCAGCCGGTGTCCCGGTCGACCGAGAAGCGGAACGGGTTGCGGAAGCCCATGGCGTAGATCTCGGGACGCGTCTTGGCGGTGCCGGGCGCGAACAGGTTGCCCGACGGGATCGTGTAGGTGCCGTCGGGTTCGGGGTGGACGCGCAGGATCTTGCCGCGCAGGTCGTTGGTGTTGGCCGCAGAGCGCTGGGCATCGTAGTGCTCCCGGCCGGACCGTTCGTCGATCGGGGCGTAGCCACTGGAGGCGTTGGGGTTGGTGTCGTCACCGGGCCCGATGTACAGGTTGCCGCCCGGGCCGAACGCCATGTACCCGCCGGTGTGGCCGGGCTCGTCGACGTTGCGGTAGGCGGGGACCTCGAGAAGCTTCTTCTCGCTGCTCAGGTCGAGGGTGGTGCCGTTGAAGGTGAACCGGGAGACCCGGTTCACCTCGCCGCCGTTGAGCGGCGAGTAGTTGACATAGATCCAGCGGTTGGTGGCGAAGTTCGGATCGAGCGCCAGGCCGACCCCGCCGTCCTCGCCGCCGTCGTACACCGACAGGGTGCCGATGACACGCGTGGCTCCGCCTGAAGGGATCATGTTCACCTTGCCGGAACGGGAGATGTAGAACACCGTGCCGTCCGCGGCAACGTCCAGCTCCATCGGCTGGTCCGGCGCGGCGTCCAGGGTCACCTTCTGGTACCGGACCGCGACCGTGCCGCCGCAGTCACCCGGCACGGCGCCCGCCGCCCACTTCACCGCGCCCAGGAGGTGCTGCTTGAACAAAGACTCGGAGTAGGAGGAGGCCTGGTGGCCCATCGCGGTGGCCCACACGCGGCCGCCTTCGGCGATCTGGCACCACGAAATGGGGTGGTCGGCGCCCATCTTGTTCGGCCCGGCGTCGTAGGTGGTCTCGTCTGCGGTCACCAGCACGTGGACTGAGCCGCGCATGTTCTTGTCGAAGTTGTACCACTCCTCCGTGCGGGTCCACCGGTCCGGCAGGCCCTGGGTCGAGGGGTGGACCTTGTCGGCGACCTTGGCGGTGCCCTGCACGATCGAGGAGTGCTGGGTCATGTGGGCGCCGGCCATCACGACCTGGTCCCACCAGGGGAACTGCGACTCGATGTTCATGTCGGTGGCGTTGTGGATCGCCATGACCCCATGGCCGGCGCGCACATACGCCTGGACGGCCTGGCGCTGGGCGTCGGTGTCCCAGACCATGCCGGACGTCTGCAGCATGATCACCGCGTCGTAGGTGCTCAGGGTCGCGGTGTTGAAGACGCTGGCGTCCTCGGTGCGGTCGACCTGGAAGTTGTTGTCGGTCGCCATCTGCTGGAACATCGCGACGCCGGCGTCGATGGAGTCGTGTCGATAGGCTCCGGCGGCGGTCTTGGTGAACAGCAGCACCTTGAACAGGGGGGCGGCCGCGTTAGCCGCCGGCACCGCGGCGAACGGCAGTACCAGCAGCGCGGCGGTCAGGACATGGAGCAGGCGTGATCTCCGCATGGAGGATCTCCAAGGGGATGGGGGGGTATGCCGGTTCCTGTGAGCGTTAACATCTGGCGAGAAGGCCCGGCGGGCATGGGGCGGCGCGCGTGGCGCCCTCGAGAACGGCCGGCGCACGCGCCGGCTCCGATCAGTGTCCAAGGCTCCGCAGGAAGGCCAGGCCTTCGGTGGCCAGGGCGTCCTGGCTCCGGGCCAGGGGACGCCAGATGGACGCGGCGGTGGCGATGGTCTGGTTCTCGGCGGTGAAGGACTCGATCACCAGAGGCCCGGCGTAGCCCGCGTCCCGTACGGCGGCGGCGAAGCCCGGCCAGTCGAAGTGGTCCGCGCCGGGGGCGCCGCGGTCGGTGCCGCTCGCCTGGATGTGCGCGATCCTGGCGCCGGCCAGCCGGACGGCCTGGAGGGGGTCCTTCTCCTCGATGTTCAGGTGGTAGATGTCGAGCGCGAGACCGCACTCGTCGGGAAGGGCCTCCAGCGCCTGTTCGACCGTGTTGATGACGCTGGTCTCGTACCGGTTGAGCGGTTCGACGCCGATCCGCACCCCGCGCTCGGCGGCGTAGGCGACGACCGGTTTCAGGTTCTCCCTCAGCTCGGCGTAGACGTCCTGCCGCTCGTCCGGGCTCATCCGCCACGTCCGGCCGACCGAGGCGTAGGCGGGACCGCTGACCGCCGGCGCGCCGACGGTCACCGCGACGTCCACGCAGTGCCGCAGGTAGTCCTGGGTCTCCCGGACCGTCTGCGACGGGGCGCCGACGAGCTCGCGTCCCGGCGGCGTCGTGAGCACGATCGACGCGCCCAGCCCGAGTTCCGCCAACAGGTCGGCGGCCCTGGCGGGCCTCCAGTCGCCAGGGCGCTCGACCGGAAGCTCGATCACGTCGAATCCCCACGCCGCGATCCGCGGCGCGAGATCGGCCAGGGCCTCGTCGGTGAGCGGCGAGACCCAGACCCATGTGTTGACGCCGATCATGACGTGCCACCCCATTTCTCCGGGTAACCGGGCAGGTTCTCGCAGCCGCACAGCGCGTAGTGCAGCGGAGGCATGCCGGGCCGGAGGTAGGAGGCGAGCTTGTCCTGGGTGATCGCCGGCTGCGGCAGGTTCCAGACCTTGGGCACCTGCTCGCCGTTCAGGATCTTGAGGGCCGCGATGATCGGTGTGCGCCACTGGTAGGTCGGATAGGTCGGGGCGATGGCGGTGAGCTTCGCCTCGCTCCACTTCTTCAGGAAGTCCTCCTGGTCCTCGCCGTTGATCGGCGGGACAGGCTGCCCGGCGTCCTCGAACGCCTCCACCGCCGCGACGGCGGTGGCGCCCGCGTCCATCCAGACACCGTCGATCTTGCCGTATCGCTGGATGTAGTCGGTGACAATGCTCTTGGTCTTGGCGGCGTCGCCGTCGGTGAACTCGACGCCGACGACCTTGAGTTCGCTCTTGTCGAACGCGACCTTGGCCGCCGACCAGCGGGTCTCCAGCACGTCCACGCCGGGCAGGATGCGCAACGCCAGGATCTTCCCGCCCGGCGGCACCTTGCCGACGAGGAACTCGGCGGCCTCGGCGCCGAAGGCGTACCCGCCGATCGGCTTGATGAAGGTGACCGGGCAGTCCGTCTGCACCCCCCGGTCGAACACGATGACGGGGACCTTCGGGCACGCGCCGGACACCGCGGGGGTCAGTGTCGCGGTGGTGTTGGGCGAGATAATCAGCGCGTCGCAGCCCTTGGTCTGCAACTCGGCGATGTCGGAGATCTGTTTGTCGTCCTTGCCCTCGGCGTCCAGCGCGGTGAAAGTCTTGATCTCCTTGTGCAGCGAGACCTCGGCTTGCATGCTCTTCCAGCCGACCTGCCGCCAGGCGTTGTTCACCGCCGCGTTGGAGAAGCACAGGTGATACGGCCCCGGCTTCTTGTAGGCGGCGGTGTCGATGAGTTCAGGATCGATGCTCTGTTCCCACGGCTTGTCCACCGGGCCGGTGGGCTGCGCGGTGCGCATCGCCATCTGGGCGTCGTAGTCGGCCTGGACGAAGAACTTCGACTGCTCTCCGGTGCCCTTGCCCGAGGCCCCCGCCTCAGCGGCGGGTGTGGAGCCGGACGGGGCGGAGGTGGTGGGCGTGTCGCTGGTGCACGCGGCGACCGCCAGCACCAGCCCAGCCAGCGCGGCGCCGGCGAACAGCCGTCGTGAAGCAATCTGCACAGTCTTTCCTTTCAATGGGGTGGGTCAGGCGACTCAATGGGGTGGGTCAGGCGACCGCGGGCCGTCTGCGCCGGAAGTTCACCGCTCCCAGCGCCACGGCGCCGATGATGATGAACCCCTGCACAGCCGGCTCCAGCGCCCCCGAGATGCCGTACAGATTGAGCAGGGTGAAAAGCGCCTCCAAGGTGAAGGCGCCCGCCATGGCGGCGACCACCGAACCGCGGCCGCCGCCGAGAACCACGCCGCCGAGCACGACCGCGGTGATCGCCTGGAACTCAAGCCCCTGGCCGACCTGCGCGGACACTCCGGCGAAGCCGCCGAGCAGGATCGCGGCGACCGCCGCGGACAGCCCGGAGATCATGAACCCGATCGTCCTGATCCGTGGGACGCGGACGCCGGACAGTGCCGCGGCGCGGTCGTTGTCGCCCGCTGCGACCAGCGTGCGGCCGAAGTCGGCGCGCATCGCCCAGATCGCCGCGGCCGCGGTCACGACGAGGATCAGGACCGACCAGGGCACCGGGCCGAGGCTGCCCCGGCCCAGCTCCCGGAACTGCGGTGACAGGGCGCCGCGCGGCGAGCCGCCCGTCCAGAGGAACACCGCGCCGGAAAGGATCAGCATCATACCGAGCGTGGTGATGAACGACGGCACCCGCAGCAGAGTGGTGACGCTCCCGTTGACCAGCCCGGCCAGCAGCCCCAGCGCGATCAGCAGCACCATCACGGGCCAGGTCGCCGCCGCGGTGCCGTCGATGAGCCGGGCGGCGATCACGACCTCGGCGGTGACCAGCGAGCCGACCGACAGGTCGAACTCCCCGGAAACGATCACGAAGTACTGTCCGGCGGCGAGGATCACCAGGGGCGCGGCGCGCTTGACGAAGGCGAGGAAGGCCGGCGGATCCAAGAAGTAAGGGTTGGCGACCGCGATCGCGACGAGCAGGGCGGCCAACACCACGAAGATCGGCAGCGAGCGCTTCATGCCGTCCGCCTCCTGCGCGCGTAGATCGCCAGGGCGGCCACCAGGACCACGCCGCGTACGACATCCTTGGCGAAGGAGTCGACCTCGAGCTGGTTGAAGACGCTGTCCAAGACGGCCAGGAGCAGGACGCCGCCGACGGTGCCGGCGACCCCGCCGCGTCCCCCGGCCAGGGCCGTCCCACCGAGCACGACCGCGGCGATCGACTCCAGGTCGTACCCGCCGTCGGTCCCCACCGTCGGGGCGCCCGCCGCGAGCCTGGAAACGAGCAGCAGCCCTGCGATCCCCGCGCAGACCGAGCAGATCACGTGCGCGGCGACCACGACCCGCCCGGTTCGCACACCCGACAGCCGCGCGACCTCCGCGTCACCGCCGACCGCGTAGATCCGGTATCCCAGGCGTGTCCGGCTTAGCAGGAACCACGCGGACACCGCGACCGCCGCCCACAGCAGCGCCGACACCGGCACGGGCCCGATACGGTCGTATCCGATATGGAGGAACGAGGCCGGCACGCTGCCCGCCGGCCCGTCGTACCGCTGGTCCAGCAGCCCGCGGATGATCAGCGCGACCCCGAGCGTGGCGATGAAGGCGTGTACCCGCAGCCTGGTGATGATCAGCCCGTTCACCAGTCCCACCAGCGCGCTGACTACCAGTACGGTGGTGACCCCGGGCAGTACGGCCCCGTCGCCGCCCGCCATGATCTCGGCCGCGACGAGCGAGTTCAGGCTGATCAGGTAGGCCACGGAAAGGTCCAGGCTCCCAGCCAGGATCACCACGGTCTGACCGACCGCGACGATGCCCAGCGCCGCGGACCGCTGCTGGATCCCGACGATGTTCTCCAAGCTGACGAACTGCCCGCCGTCCAGCGCGACCAGTAACCAGCCCAGCAGGATCAGGAGGGCCAGTGCCAGGTAGACGGGACGCGCGGGCCGGTCGCCCGACAACCGCTGGAGAATCGAGCCCCCCGCCGGGACGCGCCGGACTTTGATCTGCTCGGTCATGACGCCGCCGCCAGGCGCATCACGGCCTCCTCGGTGGGGCCGGCGGGCAGTTCTCCGGCGATGCGACCGTCCCGCAGCACCACGATGCGGTCGCTCATGCCGATGAGCTCGGGAAGCTCGGAGGAGATCATGAGGATCGCCGTGCCATCGCGGGCCAGCTCGCGCATGAGGTCGTGGATGGCCGCTTTGGCGCCGACATCGACACCGCGTGTGGGTTCGTCGAACAGCATGACGCGCGGTGCGACCGTCATCCATTTGGCCAGCACGACCTTCTGCTGGTTCCCGCCGGAGAGTAATCGGACCTCCTGCCGGGGCCGGGGCGGATTGAGCCGGACGCGCTCCAGCAACCGGTCGGTTCCCGACCGGGGCCGTCCCGTGGCACGGGCGACGAGCACGGCGTTGTCGCGTACCTGCTGGTTGAGGAGAAGTCCCTCCGCCTTGCGGTCCTCGGTGACCAGGCCGATCCCCACGGCGATGGCGTCGCGGGGAGAGCGGGGGCGACGGGGCTTCATGTCCCCAGTGGTGAAGGGTTCGGCTCCGAACAGCGCCTTCGCCAGTTCCGTACGGCCCGAGCCCTGCAGTCCGGCGAGGCCGACGATCTCCCCGGCGCGCAGGTCGAGGTCGATGCCGTGCAGCCGGTCGTTGCCTCCGCCGCGCACGCTGAGCAGCGCCTCACCTGGAGGTCCGGCCGCCCGCGGCGGGAAGTAGGAGTCGAGCTCCCGGCCGACCATCAGGCGGACCAGAGCCCCGGCGTCCAGGCTGGAGGCCGGCGCGGTGGTGACACGGGCGCCGTCCTTGAGCACGGTGATCTGGTCGGCCAGTTCGAAGATCTCCCGGAGCCGGTGCGAGATGTACAGGACCGCTATGCCGCGTCCGGCGAGCCGCCGCACCAAGGTGTACAGCAGTTCGACCTCGTGGTCGGCCAGCGCGGCGGTCGGCTCGTCCATGACCACTATCCGAGCGTTCAGCGACAGCGCCTTGGCGATCTCGACGACCTGCTGCTGCGCCACCGAGAGCCGCCGGACGAGGTCGCGCGGGCCGAACGACTTCTCGCCGAGCGAGCGCAGCAACTCGCCGGTCGCCTTCTCCATGGCCGCCCGGTCGACCAGGCCCCGTCGAACCGGTTCGCGGCCAAGATATACATTCTCGGCGACGGTCCGCTCCGGCAGCAGGTTGAACTCCTGGTAGATGATCGCCACGCCGGCTAGCTGCGCCTCGACCGGATGCCCGAACTCCACGCTTCGCCCGTCGACCTCGATCGTCCCCTCGTCGGGAATGTGGACGCCGGCGAGGATCTTCATCAGCGTCGACTTGCCGGCGCCGTTCTCGCCGACCACCGCGTGCACCTCTCCCGCGGCCGCCTCCAGGTCCACTCCCTGGAGAACCCGGACGCCGAGGAAGCTCTTGCCGATGCCCGTCATTTTCAGCACGCGACCCACCACCCGGGTGGCACGGGTTTGGGATGGTCAGGCGCGCGGACGTGCAC
Source organism: Planotetraspora kaengkrachanensis (assembly GCF_016862895.1). Classification (GTDB taxonomy): domain Bacteria; phylum Actinomycetota; class Actinomycetes; order Streptosporangiales; family Streptosporangiaceae; genus Planotetraspora; species Planotetraspora kaengkrachanensis. Next base: position 259,462 of record NZ_BONV01000009.1, read on the forward strand.
GACGTCACACTCGTTCGGCATGAAACCGCCTTAATTCGCGAATTCCGGCGACGCCGCCCCGAACTTTTGTCGCCGGTAAGCATTTTTCAGTCATATCGCGCGATGCTAAGCCTACTTATGTTGACGGTCAAGCAAAGTACGAACACCTACAACAAAAGTGCGGATTCGATCTTTCGTGTGCCGAGGAGCCGCGGCAGAGTGCAGCCGGAGGCCTCGTCCTCGTGAACATTCTCGGATTCCGCCCGTCATCGCGACCGGCGAACCCCTGTGACCGCCGGTGAGGCGCGTGTCGAAGCTCGTGCCACAGATTGACTTCTTGAGTGACAAAAGGTGGAGTGGAGCCCCAGGAATGGGTGGGCTTAGATCGTGGCCATTCATCGCACCAGGCCTGGCAATCTAAAACTCCGGCGTGAATCTCGCCAGCCCCGTGAATATGCTTCGATTCCCGTCGGGACATTGGAGACGGTGCCGCGCAAATGCTCCATGAGGCCGTGCGCGATCGCCGCCTTGGACTTCATGACTCGATATGACCGCCGTCCGCGCACCTGATGCTCGCCGGCACAACGGACCGGCCCACGCATGTGCGGCACCTGCTATTCGAACCGATTCGCACCAATCATAGAATCGGCCCTCTCGATGTCAATGGCCCGTTTCCAGAACATGAAGAACTCGTGACGAGACCCGTCCGCCGGGGCCGTCGGAGCCAGAGGACAGCGCCTGTCGTCTCCGTGACCCCCAGCACCTCGTACGACCATTCGCGGTCCGTTCTCGCTCTGGTGGCCGTGTGGCTTGGCGTCCGGCGAATGGCCGGGTAGAAGCGCCGTTGCAACGAGCGGATGCAGCCTGCCGGCCTCGATCAGCCCGGCACGCAGCAACGCCAGGTCGGGCAGCATGCCGAGTCGGACCGCCTCGTGTTCGGCGGTGTCGAGGTCGTCGACGGTGAGGTCGAGGTGGATCTGCTGTGAGCGGTCATGGGATGGCCAGGTCGGTGGCTGGTAGTCCTCGACACGGATTGTGCCGAGGTGGAGCGTCCCGATCTTGACTGCGCAGAATTCCGGTGTCTCGACTGTCATCTCGCCGCCGAGCAGGTGTGCCCAGAAGCGGGCCAGGAGACGGGGTCAGGGCATTCGAGGTTGATGGCGGCAATGTGGGCGAGGGCCATGAGTACTCCAGGCGGCATGAGCGGTGGACGGAGCGGGCCGGCTCAGGCATGAGGCGGGATCAGCCGTGGCGGGCGGGTGGGCCGGTGTCAGATCACCGGGATGAGCGGGTCGTCGAGGAGACTTCGGTCCCCGTCGACGCCGTGGGTCAGCGCTCCGGCCACGTCTTCGTACGGTGCACCGAACCTGATCGCGCTGACCTCGTCCAGCCTCTGGTAGTGGTGAGGGTCGAGTTCGACGTTCAGGGCGTCGAGGTATCCCGCCAGGTGCGCCGGGGTGCGGGGCCCCACGATGGGGATCATCGAGGTCCGGGCGCGGGCGGCGCGTTGACGCAGCCAGGCCAGTGCAACCTGGACCGGGCCTGTGCCCATCTCATCGGCTACGGCGAGGACGGCGTCGAGCACGGCGGTGCGCTGCGCACCGCCCTCGCGGGCGGTGTTGTCGGCCGCGGCCCGTGCACTGAGTCGCCCCTGCTCGCCGTGACGGTACTTCCCGGTCAGCAGGCCACCGGCCAGCGGGGAGTAGAGGACGACGCCCAGTCCGTGTGCTTGGGCCATCGGGAAGAATTCTCGTTCCGCGGAGCGTTCGGCCAGGCTGTATTCGGTCTGGATGCCGACCAGCGGCATGCGCCCACTCAGTTCCGACCTGACGGCGGCGCCCGCCACCCGCCAGGCCGGGAAATTGGACAGTCCGCCGTAGCGGATCTTGCCCGCCCTGATCAGGTCCTCGAAGCCGGCCAGGATCTCCGGCAACGGGGTCACGCCGTCGGGGAAGTGCGGCATGAAGACGTCGACGTAGTCGGTTCTCAACCGCCGCAGGCTCTCCTCCAGGGACCGGATCATGGTCTTGCGGCTGTTGCCCGTGGTGCCCGGGCGGACTTGGGCGCTCCTGCTCCCGGTGTATTTGGTGATCACGACGTAGTCGTCGCGCTCGCGTCCCAGCAGATCGCCCAGGACGGTCTCGGCCTCACCGTCCTGGTAGATGTTCGAGACGTCGATGGTGGTCCCGCCGGCGGCCACGAACGACTCGAAGATCGCCCTGGAGCCTTCCAGGCCCGCCGCGGCCGGGGCCGAGCCGAAGTTGGCCGTGCCCAGCACATACTCCGAGACCCGCAGGCCGCTGTGTCGCCCGAAGGTCTGGTAACGCATGGGGGTCTCCTCAGAGGTAGACGGAGTTGCGGTAAGGTCGACGACGTTAACATGTAAAACGAATGGTCGTTCTCTATGCCAAAGGTCAGCCAAGCCCACCTCGACGCCCGCCGTCAGCAGATCATCGACGCCGCCCGCGCCCGCTTCGCCGTTCACGGCTTCGCACGAACGTCCATGACCGACATCGTCGAAGCCTCCGGGCTCTCCACCGGGGCGATCTACCGGTACTTCACGAGCAAGGACGAGATCGTCGCCGCCATCTGTGAACAAGCAGGCCACGCGTTGCCCGCGGAGCTGACCGCCGAGTCCATCCACGACTTCCTTCAGCACATTCGCACCCTGGCGCGCCAGGAGGACCACGCCCGGCTGGTCGCCCAGATCTACGCCGAGGCCGCCGTCACCCCGAGCCTCGCCGCCCTGGTCCACCGCCAACTCCAGGAGCTGCGCGAAGCGGTCGCCGCCCTCCTGCCCGACCACGAGCCCGCGCACGCGGCCCGGATCGCCGAAGCCTTCGTTGCCCTCTGCCACGGCTACACCCAGCAGCTCGCCGTACGAGGTGATCTCGAACCCGCCCCCTTCACCGCGGCCCTCGTCGCGATCGCGATCACCGAGTCGTGACCGACCATCGCCCAGCCACCACCACGGGTCAAGGCACCAACACCTCTGCGTGCGCCCTCCCACCGGAAGGGCGAAGAGCCGGATTGCCCGGTGCCTGTGCCCGTCCGAAGACCGTCGGCGTTGAACGCCGAGCTCAGTCGGTGGGCCGGTCGGCATGAGGGCCGTCACGGCATCGGCGAATCGGGCCGGCTCTTCCAGATGGCCGAAGTACCCGCTGTGTTCGAGTTCGATCAGCTTCGAGCCAGGGATCGCAGTGTGCACTTATCTTGGGTTCTTATCCTCTTCTCGCAGGTCAGAGCTAGATGATCTTGTCAGGCACGTCAGGCATGTTGACCGGTCTTGAAGGATGTTGCGTCGAAGGCGTGCCCGGGTGTTCCGCCGAGCTCGCGATGCCGGTTGGGGCCGAGCTCGTCGCTGGACGAACACGGCCTGCTACGCGCACGCCACCAGAGCCAGCACCCGCACCTGCGGGAACCCGGCCCGCCGCGTCGCCGGCCCGGGATGCCCGAACGCCTCAACGCCACCCACCCACCCACCCACCCACCCACGACATCACCATCGAACGCGTAATTGTCAATACCTGTGGATTGGCAACCCCAGCGGAGAAACTGAGGTTGAGTCTCCCGTAGGGGGAGGCGCGAGAGTGCGGGCATGGACGGCGACACGCTCTTCACGATCGGTGACCTGGCCCGGCGGACCGGGCTGACGGTCAAGACCATCCGGTTCTACTCCGACACCGGGATCGTGCCGCCGACAGACCGCAGCCCGGCTGGCTACCGGCTCTACGACATCGGCGCGCTCACGCGTCTGGACCTGGTGCGCACCTTGCGTGACCTGGGCCTCGACCTTGCCGTCATCCGGCAGGTGCTGGATCGGGAGGTCTCGGTGCCCGAGGTTGCGGCCGCACACGCCGATGCCCTGGAGGTGCAGATCCGCACTCTGCGACTGCGGCGCGCCGTGTTGCGCGCGGTGGCCAAACGCGGCTCCAGCCCCGAGGAGATGGACCTCATGCACAAGCTCGCCAAGCTTTCCGACGACGAACGCCGACGCCTGATCACCGACTTCATCGACGACACGTTCGGGGGGCTCGACGCCAACGCCGACTTCGTCGACATGATGCGCTCGGCCATGCCCGAACTGCCGGACGACCCCGAACCCGAGCAGGTCGACGCCTGGGTGGAACTCGCCGAGCTCACCCAGGATCCCGACTTCCGCGCGGCCGTGCGCCGCATGGCGGAGTACCAGGCGGCCGAGCGCGCCCAAGGCGACCGCACCGGCTTGCACCACGACCTCACCGAGACCGTTCGGGACAGCGTCGGCCGCGCGCTCGATGCCGGCATCGCTGCAGCCTCGGCCGAGGCCGCACCCATCATCGACGCCCTCACCGCCCGCTACGCGCAAACCTTCAGCCGCGCCGACGACGCCGACTTGCGCCACTGGCTGCTGACACGTCTGGAGATCGCCGGCGACCCCCGCGCGGAACGCTACTTTCACCTACTGGCCGTCATCAACGGATGGCCCGTCCCGCCCAGCCTGACGCCGGTGTTCACGTGGTTCACGCAAGCCTTGCGCGCCCGCACCGGGCAGCACTCCCGCGTGGAGTAGTCCCGCGCCTGGCGCCCGGCCCGCTCCTCGCGGCTTCGATCAGGCCGCGAGGATTCTCGGGCGTTCGACAAGGCGGCCGCCCTCGAAGCGGGACAAGGGCGCGGACGAGGGCGACGAGGTGGAGTGCGTTCACCGCCCGCCACCGTTGCTGGGCAGACTCGACGAGTTTGAAGACCATGGCCGGGGCGGCGCCCAAAGCGATAGGGGAATAGTGGGGCCACCTGGGAGCCACCCGTGCTAGGCCGTGTCTTCGAAGTGCCGTTAGAGCCAGAGAAGCATCGCGGCGATGGTGACGACGGCGGTGTATGAGGTGGCGGTTTTGTCGTAGCGGGTGGCCAGAGCGCGGAACTGTTTGAGCTGGTTGAAGCAGCGTTCAACGACGTTGCGGCGCTTGTAGACGTCGCGGTCGAAGGCCGGTCGGCGACCTCCTCTGCTGCCTCGGTTCCTGCGGTTGGCGATCTGGTCGGCCCGCTCAGGGATGGTGTGGCTGATCCCGCGCCGCCGCAGGTAGCTGCGGATGGCGCGGGAGCTGTAGCCCTTGTCGGCCACCACATGATCGGGGCGGGTTCGTGGCCGGCCCAGCCCCTGCCGGGGAACGCGGATGGCGTGCAGCACCTGTTCCAGACGGGTGCAGTCGTTCACGTTGCCGCCGGTCACAACGAACGCCAACGGTCGTCCACGTCCGTCGCAGGCCAGGTGGATTTTGCTGGTCAGTCCACCACGGGATCGGCCGAGGGCGTGATCTGCCGGCTCGTCTGGATCTGGCCCCCCTTTTTGGCTCCGGCGGCGTGCTGGTGCGCCCGCACTACGGTTGAATCGACCGCCACCAACCAATCGAGGTCGGCCGCTGCGTCGGCATCAGCCTGCAGAGCGTGCAGCATGCGGGTGAAGGTGCCGTCCAACGCCCAGCGCCGGAAACGGGTGTAGACGCTCCGCCAGGACCCGTACCTGGCCGGGATATCCCGCCAGGCCGACGTCGTGCTCGGCGGGCCGTGCCTCCCCTTGGTGCCGCCCGACGCTGACCGGTCCGGTCTCGTAGGGAACGATGACTGCCTGGGCACGGTCCCGGAGCCCGAGATTGGCAAGGATGCGAGCGACGTGGGTTGCGACGGTCGCCTCGGACAGGAACAGGCGATCGGAGAACTCTGCGTTACTGAGACCGAGGGCCAGTAGACCTAGCACTTCCACCACCGGTCCTCTTGAGCAGCAATAAACGGCCCATTTCCGCCGGGATCTTCCAGTGGGTATGAAGCTAGAAACTGTCGCTCCGGATGGGACCGCTGCCGATCAGCCTGCCGTTCCGGAGAGGATCGGAGGATCTGATGCTGACACGGCTCATCGCTCTGATCGCCATCATGTCCGGCACGCTGGTAGGCAGCACCAGCACTTACGCCGCCGCAACGCCCGAAGTCAACGAACAGGACCGGACATTCCTACTCGCGGCGCACCAGGGGAACCTGGCGGAGATCAAGGCAGGGCAGGTCGCGCAGAAGCAGGCGACCACGGAGGCGGTCCGCGACATGGGCGCACGGCTTATCCGCGACCACAAGGCTCTCGATGACGACGGCGGCAGAGTGGCCGACCAGGTTGGCGTCGCTCTTCCAGATGAACCGAGCGACGAGCAGCAGGTAGCGCTCGAGCAGGTCTCCGGTAAGAAGGGCGCCGAGTTCGACCGGGCGTGGGTCGCCTCACAGATCACCGGACACCGCAAGACGCTCACCGCTGTTGCGACGGAGCTGTCGAACGGCTCATCGGAGCAGGTCAAGCGACTCGCCCGCGACGCCAAACCGGTCGTCCAGGAGCATCTTGATTTGCTTGAAAGCATCCAGCGGCAAAACGACTGACGACCGAGCCGATGGGACTGCCGCCGCCATCACCTGGCTCGTGACACGTCTCAATACATGATCAAACGCTCTTCAAGGGTTTCACTCTCCCGCCGGTCGCCCGGCAGGCTTAACGAATCGTGGTCACGGACCTATCAGCACCCGGTCCGTGACCTCCTCATGGAGGAAGACGTAACTTGCCATCTCCCTCAAGCGCTGACAGTCCTTTACTTCTCAAGCATCCGGTAGTTCCCAGGCCTTCGGCGGGTTCACTTTCGTAACAAGTACTGCAGTGACAGTCAATTCGCCGTACGCACCGCCGATCAACACATCCGATCATGCGGAGGGAGGTTCGATGACCGCGACGAGGGTCCGGGTGTCGTCTCGTCGCGGCTGGGTAAGGCCAGCGAAGACATTCGACGTCATATATCGGTGGATATTCGCTTGCTCCCTGACGGACCGGCCGGTGCCAGTCGCGACCACGTGGGAGCCCGGAGCGAGAGCCTGCGAGGACGTTATGAGTGGTACTCACGACTCCATGCCCGACCGGCTCGCACACGTGCTCGGATGGGCCAGCCTGACCTTGGGGGCGATGCAACTCGCCGCCCCGCGTGCCGTCGCCCGCATCAGCGGGGTCGATGACTCGCCCGCGGCCCGGGTGGCCATACCGCTGGCCGGCTCGCGGCAACTGCTTCACGCGGCAACCCTCCTGCACGGCAGGGATCATGCCCCCGGGCTGTGGAGCCGTCTCGCGGGTGACGCCGTGGACGTGACCTCGCTTACCGGTGCGCTGGTCGGACGTACGGGTACAAGACGCCGCCGGATCGCCGCCGTCACCGCCGGGGTCATCGCCGTCACAGCTGTGGACGCGTACGCCGCACTGAGGATTCGCCGGGCCCGAGGCCGCGCGGCGGACACGGCCGAGAGAGAGTTGCGCGCCGCCATCACCGTGAAACGCCCTCGGGAGGAGGTCTACCGGTTCTGGCACGACTTCGAGAACTTCCCCCGCTTCATGGCACACGTCGACTCGGTGAGGATGAGCGACGGGCAAACCCACTGGAGGGTGCGCGGCCCGGCGACGAAGGCCGTGGAGTGGGACGCCGAGATCATCGATGACCGCCCCGGGGAGCTGATCGCCTGGCGCTCGACCGGCGGTTCCCTCGTCCCGAACAGCGGAGTCGTGCGGTTCACCGACGCGCCGGGCGGCCGCGGGACCGAGGTGCGGGTGCAACTGTGCTACCACATGCCGGCCGGCCGGCTGGGAGGCGCCCTGGCCAAGCTGACAGGTGAACATCCCGAGCAACAGGTGCGGGACGACCTGCGCCGCTTCAAGCAGGTTATGGAGACCGGCGAGGTGGTCAGATCAGAGGGCAGCCCTGAGGGCACCCGGGCGCTGCGGCAGGCGTTCCAGCGACGTGCGCAGCCGGTCGCGTGAGGAGGCTCCGATGAAGGCGAACTGCTGGATGGGCCGCAACACCGTCGAGGTGCGGGACGTGCCCGACCCGAAGATCCTCAACAGCCGCGACGCGATCGTGCGGATCACGTCGACCGCGATCTGCGGCTCCGACCTGCATCTCCTGGACGGGTACGTCCTGACCATGAAGAAGGGCGACATCCTCGGCCACGAGTTCATGGGTGAAGTCGTGGAGGTGGGACCCTCCGTGTCGAACCTCCGGGTCGGCGACAGAGTGGTGGTGCCCTTCCCCATAGCCTGCGGAAACTGCAGCGCGTGCGAGCACGAGATGTTCTCGCTGTGCGAAAACTCCAACCCCAACGCGGGGCTGGCGGAGAAGTTCATGGGCCACGCGCCCGCGGGGATCTTCGGGTACTCCCACATGCTGGGCGGGTATCCGGGCGGCCAGGCCGAGTACGCCAGGGTGCCGTTCGCGGACATCGGCCCCATCAAGATCGAGAATGAGCTGCCCGACGAGAAGGTGCTGTTCCTGTCCGACATCCTGCCCACCGGATGGATGGGCGCCGAGATGTGCGACATCAAGCCGGGCGATGTGATCGCAGTCTGGGGCGCCGGCCCCGTCGGTCAGTTCGCGGTCGCCAGCGCCTACCTCATGGGCGCCGAGCGCGTGATCTCCATCGACCGCCTCCCCTACCGCTTGAAAATCGCAGAGCGGGCGGGGGCCGAGACGATCGACTACGAGGACGTCGACGTCCAAGAGGCGCTGCTCGACATCACCGCCGGCCGCGGGCCTGACGCGTGCATCGACGCCGTGGGCATGGAAGCCCACCACCCCAATCCGGCGATGTACGCCTACGACCGCACGAAGCAGGCGACGCGCATGGAGACGGACCGGCCGTACGCCCTGCGCGAGGCGATCATGGCGTGCCGCAACGGGGGAACGGTTTCGGTCATCGGGGCCTACGCGGGATTCGTCGACAAGTTCCCGGTGGGAACGTTCATGAACAGGTCGTTGACGCTGAGGTCGGGGCAGTGCCATGTGCAGCGGTATCTGAAGCCGCTGCTCCGCCGGATCGAGAACGGCGACATCGACCCGAGCTTCGTCATCACTCACCGACTGCCGCTGCGCGACGCTCCGCGGGGCTACGACATGTTCAAGAACAAGGTCGACGACTGCAACAAGGTCGTGCTCTCGGCCTAGCCGTACGCCCTCGGTGGTGAGACATGGGACAGATCCTGGTCGGCACGGCGTCGTGGACGGACGCCACACTCCTGCGGTCCGGCTGGTACCCGCCGGACGCCACGACGCCGGAGGAACGCCTTCGGTACTACGCGAACCGGTTCCCGCTTGTGGAGGTGGATTCGACGTACTACGCCCTGCCCGCAGCCGAGACGGTGCGATCGTGGGTCCGGCGGACCCCGCAGGGCTTCACCTTCGACGTCAAGGCGTTCTCACTGCTGACCTGTCATCCGACCCGTCCGGCGGCGCTGCCCAAGGAGTTGCGGATCGAATCCGGTACGGGCAGGAAAAACCTGTATGTGCGGGACCTGGATCACGGACGCGTCGACAAGGTATGGGAACGCTTCGTCTCCGCGCTGGTACCGATCCGCGAGGCCGGCAAGCTCGGCGCGGTGCTCTTCCAGTTCCCACGATGGTTCCCGATCGGCAGGCGCAACAAGAACTACATCCTCGAATGCAAACGGCGGTGTGAGCCGTTGGGAATGTCGGTCGAGTTCCGCAATCGAACCTGGATGACTGAGGACAACCAGGCCGAGACGCTGGACTTCCTGCGCTCGCACGGCATCCCCTACGTTTGCGTCGACATGCCCCAAGGGCATCCCTGCTCGATTCCCCCTGTCCTGGCGGCCACGGCTGACCTCGAGATAGTCAGGTTCCACGGCCACAGCGACAAGTGGACCAGCCACGACATCCACGAACGCTTCGGCTACCTCTACTCCACCGAGGAACTGCGGGAGTGGGCGCCGAAGCTGCACGAGCTGGCCGGGGAGACCTCCAGCACGCACGCGCTCATGAACAACTGCTACCGCGACTACGCGCAAACCAACGCCCGGCAACTCGCGGATCTCTTGAGAGCGTAAACAGTCCTGCCGGGCTCCCCCGGCGGTGGACGAGCAACGGCGTTCGTACCGATGATTTGTGGAGCCCACTACCTGCCTTCAGTCGTCTCGCCGGATGGCAGAACACGAAGCACCAGAATGGCCATGTCATCGATCATGTGCCCATTGCTGTATACCAAGACAGCCTCACTGATCGACTTCACCAGAGCATCTGCCTCCGCGTCCACGACCTTCGCGATCAGCGCGATCAGCCGCTCTTCTCCAAAAAGATCCCAGTTGTTCGCAGCGTGCGCCTCAGTGACCCCGTCGGAATACAGCACAAGGGCATCCCCGGGACGCAGCGAGAACCGGACCTGTCCAAGGTCGGCGTCCTCGAACATGCCGAGCAAGGTGCCCGAGGTCCGCAGGGACTCCACGGTGCCGTCAGCGCGGTGTATCAGTGCCGACGGGTGCCCTGCGGTGGTGATCAGGCCGGTGAAACCGTCCTGGTCCGGTCGCAGGATGGCGCAGACCGCGGTCAGAAACCGTTCGTCTGGTTGGCGTTGGACCAATAGCGCCTGATTGAGCTGCGCCAAACGCAGTGGGCGACAGGGTGTTGAGTGCGTCGGCGCGGATGGTGTATCTGGCCAGAGTCGTGATCTGTGCAGCGTCTACACCATGTCCGGAGACGTCTCCCAGCACCACGCACCAGCGTGATTCTCCGAGCGGGAACAGGTCGTAAAAGTCTCCCGTGACGATCACGCCTCCGGCGGCGGGGATGAACGCCGCCGCTGTCTGCATACCAGCCATCTGCGGCATGATCGGCGGTAGAAGGCTCCGCTGAAGAGTTTGCGCAAGCTCCGTCGAGGTCGCTCCCGCCGCCTGCAACGCGGACACACGACGATTCGCACGAGTCAACGCGCCACGGAGCGCGATCTCAGCCGACACCGCCTGCGCCAAAGCCGAAAGCACCTGGAGGGGG
>NZ_BONV01000010.1 GCF_016862895.1 Planotetraspora kaengkrachanensis
CCTGATCCCCGTGATGGTGCCCGGAGTCGTCGACTTGAACTTCACGCCGATCTCCACCGGCTTGGTGTCGTTATTGGAGTCGACCGCGGGCGTCGTGGTCGGCGGCCAGAGCGTGTTCACGACGGTGACGGTGGTCATGGTGGGGGTCGCTTGCAGGTTGCCGATGTCGTCGACCGCCCGGGTCTGGATCTTCACCGTCCCCGTAGTCGTCGGCGTCCAGCTGAACACCCAACTCGTGCGCCCTGTCGCCGGACGCCAGGTCGTCCCGCCGTCCACGGACACCTCGACGGCGGCCACGACTCCTCCGCCGGTGTCCGCCGCCGTGCCTTGTACCGTGACGGGGCTTTTCGCCGAAAAGGTCGCACCGTTCACGGGACTGCTGATGGCAGACGTCGGAGGAGCGGTGTCCGTCGACTGTGTCGCCGGAACCAAGTCCGGTTGGAGCGTCGCCGGCTGGGCCCCCATGTCCGCGAAGAGATTCACGGTCGCCTGCCGTATCCGGATGTCCGCGGGCGTACCGGGGCGATCATGAACGGCGTCCAGTCCCCACGACCACTGAGTGGTTCCCGCGCCGAAGACCAGCGCGCCACTCGGCGCCCGGTAGAGCACCAGATGGTGGGTCGCCACCCCCGCGCCATATGTCGACCCGAAGTCGAGCAGGTACTGCGGCGTCACATCGATTGTCGTGCTGGACAGTTGCACAGGGCCCGCCGGCTGGAATCCGTTGTAGGGCGCCTCGTCCCATTCGTAGCCAAGCATACCGGCGGCGAAATTCGCCGTCTGACCAGGCGAAAGGTTCGCGACGGACGTGTTGCGCCAAAACCGCATGGGGGCGTATTCAGCCGGGACCATCATTGGATCGTTGCGGGTGCCGTTCACCATGTGCAGCGTGCCGGTCAGCGCGTTCTCCGGCCTACCGCCATTGGACGGCGGGGAGAAACGCGGATCGCGCCACGTACCGGTCCACTGAGGACTCGGGTCGATCTTGGCGTTCGCAGCAGTCTCCTTGTAGCAGACAAGTGTCCGGAACGGTGTGGTCGATCCATCGATGCTGTCCTGCCATCTCGTCTTCCAGAACACCTCGTTACCGGAGAAGAACGACAGATCGACGCCCTGGGCGCGGGCGTTCTCCACGTTGTTCCGCATGTCGTTCGACCAGTACTCGTCGTGCCCGACGGACAGGAAAACCTTGTGGTCAAGCAGTTCCGCTCCCCGCCTGGCCGTGTCGACGTTGCTCGTATAGCTGACGTCGTAACTGTTGGCCTCCAGCCACCTGACCATGGGGTATTCGGAGTTGAAGAAATAGCTTTCAACCGACCCTTTGCAACAACTGCTGCCTCGTGTGGTCACCGGACGGTTGTAGCTGACCGCGAAGGCCCTTCCTGCCGGGCTCCCCAGATAAAGGCTGTTCCCACCATAGGTGTTGTATGCCTGCCACGTTGAGTCAGAGGTTTGCGCCAGTAGATCGGAATTACGAGCATCATCCCGCACAACGAAAATTATCTGGCTTACACCGGTTGTCCCATCCTCTCGCACCAGGTTCGCGAGGTAGACCCCGGAAACGGTGTCGTTCGGCACCGCCCAGGAGGCGGATATCGCCCAGTTACCGCAGTCGACCAGGCCTATGGTGGGGTCACTCAGGCAGTCCGGCTGCGTCTGAGGCAGGGTGGCGGAGGGCTGGACGGTGGTGATTTTCCGAGCTCCCAGTCCGCTGTAATAGCCGACGCGGTAGATGTCCACGCGGTAATCCGTCGCATCGGTCTTCACCTTGAACTGCGCCGTCTCCCCGACGTTGACACTCATGTTCGTCGCGAAGCCCTGAATGTTGGTGCTGCCTGCTCCAGGCACGTCCCATTCGCTGGGCGGGCTCCCAGGCAGGCTGTTCTCAATGCAGATGATGGAGGTGGGCGGGCAGGCCGCCGCTTGGCGACTCCTGCGCGGTTGCTTCGAACCGTGAGTCGGGAGGCTCTTCTCCCCAAGGTGGAAGAGCGGCGCCTTCCCCTCGCTCTGTTCCGGCGTCCCGGACGAGCTCGCAGACACCGTCGGCGCCCCAGACGACGTCGCAGACACCTTCGGCGTCCCAGACGACGCCGGCATCCCGGACGGCGTGACAGCCGGCACCGCAGAGAGAGTCGGCGTCCCCGACGGCGTGGGCGCCGCAGTCGGTGGATGCTCCTGGCCCCAGGCGCCGTGTATCGGGCTCAGCATGGCGACCAAGCCAAGACCGCCGGCGATCAGGCCTGCGCGGATCGTCCGCGGTCGCGACGGCTTTCTCACAGTCAACACCTACGATCCCCTCGATTACGGCGACAACGATGGCTGGTCACGAACCCGAACCGTCAGGTACGCGGTACGCGGCCCGGTCGCCTGAGCAAGGTCATATCCACGCAAGAAACCCCGCACAAACCCAGCGTGACGACGAGGAGGTGTGCGGCGGGAACGCATGCCGACAGCGCCGCCAATGGCGCCGAAAGGAAAACCCACTAGGGCCGGAAAATCCAGAGACTGGTGTCCGCGCGAAGGTGCTCCGTCCGGCGCAGAAAGCCTGCGGTTTTAGACCTGCTCGCAAGCATGACAAGGGTGGTGCTCACGACTCACTGGATCGGCCGCCCTCGACTCATTTCTTGCCAGTCCTTTTATGAGGAACGGTTGTCGCCATCTTTCTACACTTCTCGTGCGGGCCGCCCCGGACGATTATCTTGCTCCGCACCGGCGCGAGCCGGCCGGCTGAAGAGCTCATCTAGGTGCGATGAATCGTCCCGAATGCGGAGTCCATGCCGGATAGAGGATGGCTCTCCCAACTGCGGCCACTAGGCGGTTCCGCGCTACATGCCGATTAGTGTCGGAAGTCGATCGGCATGCGAAGCAAAGGCGGGTGAACATGCCTATGAAAGTCAATGGCATGCTCAAAATTGTCTCAAGTTTTCCGGTCATTAGAGCGCACCCCGGAAGAGCACTCGGCGACATGGAGGCCGACGACTCCGGCTCCACGCCTCTCAAATCACGGTTCCTCGCCGCTGCCCGCGCCCCTATCGCCCTGGCCGTAATTGCCGCAGTGCTGCTGCGTTCAACTGCCATGCTTGGATACCGACAGGCCTTTTGGTACGGGGACACCACCGCCTATGTCACTGACGCACTGCGGATCGTGCCCAACCCGTGGCGGCCAGCCGGCTATTCTGTGTTCCTTCGAATATTCCTGCCTTTTCACAGCAGCGGGCTCGTCGTGGCCGCCCAGCACCTTCTGGGGCTGGCCACCGGAATTCTGATTTATGCCCTGCTCCGCCGGTGGCAGGTGCGGCCGGTCCTGGCAGTGGCCGCCGCTCTTCCCGTTCTCCTCGATCCTCGCCAGTTGGTGATCGAGCATGCCCTGCTCAGCGAGACGCTCTTCACCTGCCTTGTGACGTGGGCTGTCGTCGTCACACTGTGGCGGCGCCGGCTCACACCGCCCATGGCCGTTGCAGCAGGGCTCCTGCTCGCCGCCGCCACGCTCACCCGATCAATAGGTCTGCCGCTCGTTCTGCTCTTCCTCGGCCTTCTCCTGGCGCGGCGAGTCGCGTTGCGCACACTGCTCGCGGCTGCGGCGACCTGCCTCGTGCCGCTCGGCGCCTATGGTCTGTGGTTTCAGGCACACAACGGCGTCTTCGCACTCGGTTCGAACGACGGAATGCTCCTCTGGTCGCGCACAATGTCGTTTGCCGACTGCTCGAAGATACGTCCACCAGCCGATCTCCTACCGCTTTGCCCACCTGAGCCGCACCGGGCCGCCGCCACGTGGCCATGGAACTTCTTGCTCGACACCAAGCGCCCGCAGGAATACCTGACCGACCAGAACGCCTGGTTGTACAGGAGGCCAGGTCCGCCGCTCAGCCCTGAAAACAACTCTCTCGCACGGAATTTCGCGCTGCGCGCCATCGTCGCCCAGCCCGTTGACTACGCCCTCATCATCCTGCGCGACCTGACCGACACCCTGGTCCGGCGGGACCCACCGGTGCACGCTGATGCCGCCTTCCTGTTCCCTGCCGTATCCGCCGAAGTTCCACCGGAGCAGGCGGATCTCGCGCGAACATACGGTTACAGCGGCGCGCCGAGGGCGGTCGCGCCCTTCGCCACGTTCCTCGAACGGTACGAGTATTGGATCTTCCTGCCAGGCCTGATGCTGCTCCTCGCCTTCGTGGCACCGGTGGCTTGGATGGTGCGCTACAAACGCCGGCTACCGACCCCGTCACTGATGCCGTGGTTGATGGCGGTGGCACTCTTGGTGCTCGCCATTGCCACGAACCAGAGCTCTTACCGCTTCGCCCTGCCGGCGGTTCCGCTGGCATGCATCGCCCTCGCCCTCAGCGTCACCCCGGCCGTGCGCCGCGGCTCCGCGCCAGCACGGGAAGCGATTCATACGGATCAGGTCAGGTCACATGCTTAACTTCCTCATCGGAACCGGACGCTGCGGCTCCACACTCGTCCACGACGTGATCGCCCGCCACCCGGATGTGAGTTTCGTATCCAACCTCGACGATCGGTGGCGGCGAACTCCCGCATCGGTTCGGCCACTCAATGGAATCATCTACCGGCGAATGCCGACCGGTTTCAGAAAACGGCTACGCCCTTCTGAGGGCTACGTGGCCCTGAGCCGTGAGGTCTCTCCGACCCTGGTCAATCCGTTCCGGGATCTGGTGGCCGCGGACGCGACCCCATGGCTGGCGGATCGCTTGCGTGTCTTCTTCGAGAGCCGGGGAGCCACGGAACCAGGTCAGCACTTCGTTCATAAATTCACCCTCTGGCCCAGAGCCTCGTTCCTGCACGAGGTGTTTCCCGAGGCTCGATTCGTGCACATCGTGCGCGACGGGCGCGCCGTGGCGAACTCTTTGCTCCAAATGACATGGTGGAGCGGGTACCTCGGGCCGTCGCGCTGGGAGTTGGGACCACTCTCCGACGGCTACGCCCAGGAATGGGAGCGTGAGGGAAGGTCGCTCGTACATCTAGCCGGAATCGGCTGGAAACTGCTGATGGACGCCTTCGAGGTCGCGCGCACGACCGTGCCCTCCGACCTTTGGTTCGAGGTGCGCTATGAGGATCTGCTCGCCGACCCGCGTAAGCATATGGACATGATCCTGGAGTTTCTTGGATTGCCCTGGACGAAGGGCTTCGAGCGAGGCCTCGCACGCCACGAGTTCTCCCCCGGGCGTGCCGATGCTTTTCGGAAAGATCTTTCCCGGGAGCAGCTCGCACTGCTGGAGTATTCCCTCGCGTCTCATCTGCACAGGTACGGATATGCCACGTGACATGACATTCGGGGGAAACTCGGCGTGACAGCCGAAGATTGGATTTATCCAAGAGTAACCCTTTCACCTCCGGCCGGCAATTATCTCACAAGAGCGGGTGTCTAGACGGTCTTGTCGCGCCGAAATCGCCAGACTTATGCGTATGGTCGAATCTTCGCCTCTGACGAACCTTGCGCCAGGCTCGGTCAACCCTTCGGAAGAGCTGCAACAGGTCGGGTTCGCCCCCAAAGGGAAACATTCCACTCGACGCCGATGGCTGACTGGATTGTGGTCGTGGCTGCCGGCGGCGGCTGTGACGGCTTTCACCCTGGTCATGCTGAGCTTCTCGGGTGTTTCAAGCTCCGACATGGCGGCGTTCAGCGTCTACACCATCCTCGGAATCCTGCTTCCCGGCATGCTGATCATCCGGGCAGTGTTCGGCCAGGCTCACACGCTGGCAGAAGAAATATCATTGGGCCTCGTTCTGGGCTTCGCCATAGAAGTGCTCACCTATATCGGAGCCCGGGCGATCGGAGCGCCACTGCTGGTCCTGGTGTGGCCGATCGCCACCTATGCCGCCTTCCTGACCGTTCCCCGGCTACGAAGTCGTTGGAAGCCGACAGCTCGCCCGAAAGCACCTACCTGGTGGTCCTGGGCCCTTGCTCTAACGATTGCATATCTGGTCGTCTGGAGCGTTTCGTACTTCAAGACAAATGCCATCACCTGGCCGGCGATGGCGGCGTCGAACATAGACGTGCCATATCACTTGTCGTTGATCGGTGAGTTGAAAAACCATATGCCGCCCACAGTGCCCATGGTGGCCGGCGAACCGCTGTTCTATCACTGGTTCCTCTATACGCATTTCGCGGCGACGAGCTGGGTGACCGGAGTGGAACCGCTGGTGCTGCTTGTCCGCTTGGGCCTGCTACCTATGTTCGCCGCCCTCGTCGTCCTGTTGTGCGCGATCGCGCGGCGCGTCATCCATTCATGGCCGGCGGCGCTGATCGCCGTCATGGGCGCAGTCCTGCTGGCAGCTCCGAACCTTTATCTCGGGACAAGGACCAGCGTATTCGAGATGACTCCTGTTCAGTCGTGGGAGAGCCCCACGGAGACATTTGGAGCTCTCCTGTTCGCCCCGGTCGTTCTCCTTCTCATCGATCTTCTTCAGCGCCGGCGGCATACTCTGGGCGTATGGCTCTTGCTGGGCGTCTTTCTCGTGGTGGCGATGGGAGCGAAGGCCACACACCTGCCCATACTGGCCGCTGGACTGGGTACCGTGGCCGCGGTCGAAGTAGTCAGGCAGCGCAAGCTCCGGTGGCCGACAATCGTCGCACTCGGAATGACCGCCTCGTGTTTTCTCTATGCCCAGATTGTGCTGTTCGGCCATTCGAGGCAAGGGCTGACCTTGGCGCCTTTCTCCGTTGCGCGGGGCGAGTGGGGGAAATTGACCGCTCTGTTCACCACGGTCGAACCCTCACTCGCGGCCGTGGTCGGCGTGGCACTCATGTATGTGGCGAACTGGTCCGTCATGTGGTTGGGGATCCTCGGCCTGCTGAGCCGGCCTCGGTCGCTCATGCAACCCGCAGTGCTTCTCATGCTGGGCATGGGCGCCGCGGGTATCGGGGCAATGCTCGTGCTCAGCCATCCACACAATGCCCAGGGCTACTTCCTTCAGGCGGCCGGTCCTTATCTGGCCATCCTTGCGGTCTACGGACTCACTCTGCTCGTGCGACGGGCACGGCTGCCGCTGCGGACGGTGATCCTTTCAGTAGGCATCGGGATGGTGGCCACTTACCTGATCCGTATGCTCTGCGGTGTCAGGGTTCCCCTGAAACCCGGCCAGTCGGATAGCGTCCTGGTCCTTCCGTATATCGCGCTCCTCGTCATCGCCGTGGTGCCCGTGATAGTGATGTATGTCACGGGGCGAGCCGGGCTTCGTGCCTGGACGGTCATAATCCTTTTCCTCACAAGTGCCGGCCTGCCGGCCGCCTGGTTCACTCGCGTCGTGTCGACCGTGGAAAAGGACACGCCCACCTCCCCTGTCAATTTCCATGGGTTGGCCCATCCTGTCGTTGCACAGGCCGTCCCACAAGGCATCTTGACGGCAGGGCGCTGGTTGCGGGCCCATTCTGAGCCGAATCAACTGGTCGCCACAAATTCGCATTGCCTCTGGGGATACGAGAGCCCATGCGACAGTCGCGAAGCCTGGGTGGCCGCGCTGACCGAACGCCGCGTTCTCGTCGAGGGGTGGATGTACACTCCGACGAACAATGACCGCTGGCGTCTCGGAGGCCAGCGAGTCGACGGCCTGCCATTTTGGGATGCCGAAAGGCTCAGCCTGAACGACGCGGCCTTTTACCGACCTTCATGGAGTACGATGCGTCAACTCCAGGAGCGTTACGGTGTCCACTGGCTCTTCGTGGATGAACGCCGAATAAATCCGGACTCGCATATCGGTGACGTCGCCAAGCTTCGGTTCCGCTCTGGGGACTATGCCATATATGAGATTGGGACACCGACATAGGGAAGGCAGCGAGCCGCGCGGATCGCCAGGAAGTTCCGGCCGCTACCGAGCGACCCGGAATACCGGCGATCCGCGCCGGAGATAGACGATGGCATTGGTCGCCGACCACGACCACGAAGCACACAACGCCAGGTCCTTAACAGCCAGGAATCCTTGGCCGTGGAGCGGGCAATGGCCAGTGCCGCTCAGATATGTGATGGGCTGCATCACGATCTAGGGCGTGATCCTGTGTCTCCGCTCAGCACGAGGGTCAAGCCCGAGGCCCCTCACCACGTCGACGCTCTTGCGTACCCATTACGACGAAGTCCGGCCGTCATAAGGATCCGCCCGAGGTGCCCGAATATCAGAAAGTCGTGTGCCGGGCACGGCGCTTCAGGTTCCTCATATGGCATATCAGCGGCAACCGGAAAGGAATCTTCATGGCGGCCGGAGTGAAGGCCCGCATCAATTGCGTCGCGTTTCTCATCGGGGAGCTGAATCTGGGCGGAGCCCAGCAACAACTGTCCCTGCTCGCGCGGGAATTGCGGCGCTCAGGCGTCGCGGTCCACGTACTCCTGCTGTCGAGAGGGGGACCGCATGAGTCGACTCTCCGGGACGCAGGGGTCCACGTTCATCATCTCGGCTTCACCCGAAAGCCATCCCCCCCTGTGGCCCTGGTCAGGAACCTGCGCGCCTTCGCACGCATGGTCAGCCTGCTCAGACGGCTGAAGCCGGAGGTCCTGCACGCGTTGCTCTACGAGAGTTACGTCATTGGGCCGCCCGCCGCCCGGCTGGCACGGGTTCCGGTCGTGGTGGCAGGACGGCGCAACCAGAGTTCTCTTCTCAAGCAGAGACCCCGATGGGTGCATGCCCTGGAACGGGTCGCGACTGGGATCACTGATCACGTCGTCGCGAATGCGGCCGCCCTCGCGGAGGATGCCCGTACGGTCGAGCGTGTCCCGGTACGGAAGCTGAGCGTGATCCGTAACGGCCTTTCCGATTCGGCGTTCCAAGCGGTCCTGCCGGAGAACATCGACACCACGCTCCCCGTCGTGCTGTGCTTGTCCCGCCTCGGCCCGGCGAAGGGCCATCGCTTCCTCCTCGAGGCCGCCTCCCTGCTTTCCCGTCAGGGACTGCCCGTCACACTTGTGCTCGTCGGAGACGGACCAGAACGGGACGACCTCGAGAGCCGGGCGCGTGCGCTCGCCGTCGACGTCCGCTTCCTGGGGGACCGGAGGGACGTCGCGGGATTCCTGGCGCGCGCCGACATGGTGGTCCTCCCTTCCGAGTCCGAAGGCCTGAACAACTCGGTCATGGAAGCGATGGCTGCGGGCAGGCCGGTCATCGCGACTTCGGTCGGTGGGACGCCCGAACTGCTCGAAGACCGCGGAATCCTCGTCCCCCCCGCCGACCCCGCCGCTCTCGCCGAGGGAATCACCCTCCTGGTCGAGAATCCGGAACTCGCCGCCGCCCTAGGAGTCGCAGCCCGTGCGTGGGCGCGCAAGAACCTCTGCCTGGACGTCATGGTCGACGACCACATCAAGCTGTACCAGCGTCTTTTGGAGAACCGATGTGCGGGATAGCCGGAATCGTGTCGACATCGCGCCCCGACCCGGAGCTCGTCCGCCGCATGTGCGGGGCGATCACGCACAGGGGACCCGACGGGGCAGGCTTCCACTCGGATGAACATGCGGCTCTGGGCATGCAACGCCTCGCCATCATCGACGTCGCCTCGGGTGACCAGCCCGTCTACAGCGAGGACGGCCGGATCGTGGCCGTGTTCAACGGCGAGATTTACAACTTCGCCGAACTTCGCCGAGAACTGGTCGCCAAGGGCCACATCCTGCGCAGCGAGGGCGACTCCGAGTGCCTCGTGCATCTCTACGAGGAATTCGGCGTAGACCTCGTCCATCGGCTCCGCGGCATGTTCGCGTTCGCCATCTGGGACCGTGATCGCAGGCGCCTGGTCCTGGCCAGGGACCGGGTCGGGAAGAAGCCGCTCTATTGGCGATCGGATCATTCCTCGATCCGATTCGCGTCGGAGCTCAAGGCACTCGCGACGGACCCGGACATGTCCCGCGAGGTTAACCCGGTGGCTCTCCACCACTACCTCACATACTTGTACGTTCCGGCTCCGTGGAGCATCTACCAAGGGACCTATAAGCTCTCTCCAGGCCATGTGCTCACCTGGGAAGACGGCCGCGTCACCGTGAGTCCTTACTGGCGGTTCGACTCCACTCCGCGCCATGTGGCGGACGAACAGTCCGAAGAGGAACGACTTCGGGAACTGCTGCTGGAGGCGACCCGGATTCGGATGGTCAGTGAGCGGCCCATCGGAGCGTTCCTGTCCGGCGGCATCGATTCCTCCGCGGTGGTCGCGGCCATGGCGATGCAGCACGGCGAGCCGGTCAGGACGTTCAGTATCGGCTTCACCGACAAGCGCTACGACGAACGACACTGGGCCCGCCTGGTCGCCCAGCGCTACGGGACCGAGCATCGTGAGCTGGT
The DNA here is from genome assembly GCF_016862895.1 of Planotetraspora kaengkrachanensis. Taxonomy (GTDB): domain Bacteria; phylum Actinomycetota; class Actinomycetes; order Streptosporangiales; family Streptosporangiaceae; genus Planotetraspora; species Planotetraspora kaengkrachanensis. The sequence goes on from NZ_BONV01000010.1 coordinate 10,270, forward strand.
GATCACCCCGGATCTGCTGGACATCCTGCCGAAGATCACATGGCACTTCGACGAGCCCTTCGCCGATTCATCGGCGATACCCAGTTTCTACGTGGCCTGGTTGAGCCGCCAGCACGTCACGGTCGCCCTCAACGGCGACGGCGGCGACGAGTGTTTCGGTGGATACAACCGCTACACACTGGCCGCCGGCAGCGGCCGGATTCCGGTTCTTCCCCGCGCGCTGGCCGGAATCCCGCTGCGAGTCGGCGGCTTCTTCGCCGAAAAGGGCGCACCGGGCACCGTCACCCGGCGTCTCGGCCGGGTCCTGCAGTTCACAGCTGAGCCGCCGGCCCGGCGCTATGCCTTGATGATGTCCGCCTTCACCGGTGAAGGAAAGCACGCGCTCTACGGCGACGAGTTCCGGACGCAACTGGCCGGTGTGGACAGTTACAACCTCCTGGAGGAGGCCTACCGAGAGTCGCGGGCGGACACAGACCTTGGGCGGCTCATGGATGTGGACGTCAACTCCTACCTACCCGGGGATCTGCTGGTGAAGGTGGACATCTCCACCATGGCCAACTCTCTGGAGGCACGGTCCCCCTTCCTCGATCACCATCTGATGGAATGGGCGGCAGGCCTTCCGCTGCAGCTCAAGGTGCATGAAGGTCAGACGAAGCGGCTGCTCAAACGCGCGGTCGCGCCCTGGCTTCCGCAGGAACTCATGAACCGCCCCAAACAAGGATTCGGTGTTCCGCTGGCCATGTGGCTCCGACGGGAGTTGCGCGATCTGGCCTTCGACATGCTGACCGACCACACCGCGCGGGGCAGGGGCATGTTCCGCCCGTCGGCGGTGCGAGGCCTGCTCCAGCGCCATCAGAGAGGGGCCGACCACTCCGTACAGCTTTGGGCGCTGCTGCAGTTCGAGCTCTGGCACAGGGCACACGCCGTACCCGGTGCGCAGAGCCCGAGCGAGGTGCGATGCTCCGCGGCTCAAATGTGAACTCGTCGCTGAGCAAGGTCGCTCAGACGATGGCGAGCCGAGTGCTTCGGCTGCTGCTGGCGACCGTGACAGGGGTGTTGCTCGCGCGCACTCTCCAGCCTGAGGGCCGGGGAACCTACGCGATCATCGCCACCGCGGCGGCCACGGCCATCGTCATGGGGCACTTCTCCATCGAGCAGACGCAGATCTCCCTCTGGGCGGATCAGGCGCGACGACACTGTCTTGCTGTGAACGGCCTGTTTCTCGGCCTGATCCTGGGGATTGTCACCGCACTGGTCGGGATGATGCTGACGCTGCTCGGCGCCATGCCCACAACGTCTCCGCTGCTCTACTTGGCACTGCTTGCCGTGCCGTTCGGTGTCATGACGACCAACCTCAGAGGGATCGCATTGCTGCGGTCAGAAGTGGGCGTCGTCAACCGCGCGACGGTGGCGGCGGGCCTGATCCAGTGCCTCCCTCTTCTGGTCCTCATCGCCATCGGCAATGTCACGGTCGCAAGCGTCGTGGTGTGCTGGACGATCTCCATAACCGTCCCTTCTCTCATTCTCATCCGGGCGCTGAGGCTTCGCCCCCTCAGAGGCGGAGGTCGGCTGGCATGCCGCCAACTGGCCCTCGGGAGCCGCTACCACGTCGGGGTGGTGGCCTTCAATCTTCTGCTGACGGTGGACATTCTGCTGCTCCATGCCTTGGACTCCGCCGCGGCGGTGGGCATTTACACCGTGGCCGTCACAGTGCTCGAACTCGCGCGCATCCCAGCCGAGGCGATCACACAGGTCGCCCTTCCCCAGCAGGCGTCGAGCGACATGAACGACGCCGCGCAGGTCACCGCCCGCATCATCCGGCTGAGCCTGCTCCTGTCTGCGGCCTTCATCGGGGTGCTCGCCGCGCTGTCCCCCACCGTGATCCCTCTGCTCTATGGCCAGTCCTACGCGGGTTGCGTCGCCCCCTTGCTGGTGCTGGCACCAGGAATGATCGCGCTCTTCCTGACGCGGCCGGTCGAGCAATATCTCGTACGCCTCGGCCGGCCCATCAGCATGACTGCCATTCCTGTCGGAGCGGCGGCCGCGAACATTCTGCTCAACCTGGCACTCATTCCTCGATGGGGCGTGGTGGGTGCCGCTCTCTCGTCCACCATCACCTACGTTCTCATGGCGGCATTGGAGATCTCCTGGTTCGCACGGTCGGCGGGAATCCCGAAATCCGCGCTACTCCCGCGCCCGGCCACCATGCGGTCGGCGCTGGATCCGTATGTCAGGTCCGAGAGCATCTCCTGATCATTTTCGACACCTGCGGGTGCTGCAGGCGGGGCCGAGCACCCGTCGAACGACGAACTCGCCGCCCGGACTGTGCCGGCCGAGCTGGACATCCACCTGATCCGCGATAAACGCGAAACCCACAAGACCCCGGCGATCAAAAGAGTGCGGAAGCGATCCCCAACTGCGTGAACAACACCGACGAACAGTCGCAGAGGCCGTATTCCACAGTAAACTTGGCCAAGCCGTAATCGATCCGTACAGCATCTGGTTAGCTCTTGGTATTGTGCCAACGCTTGAGCAATCCGCTCCGCCGATTATTGCGAGTTGCGTACTAAGATCAACTCGTATGAAGAGAAGCTCGGCCGATCACTGAGCGGCCGAGCCGGCGGTAGCGAAATTCACTCCACAGAATTCGGCATCGTGCGATAGGGAAACGCTCACCAGTCGCCCTTCCCAAGACCCGCTGAGCTACTGAGCGGGATGCGCAACACACACGGGATGCTGGCGATGAAGGACCCCTGCGCGCCGGGGACCTCGGCACGCGTGTGCGGGCTCCTTCCGCGAACGACGTGTCGCCGCACGCCGACCAGCGCCGGACGGGGTACAAAATCAGACATAAATGACAATTTAGAGCAATACGCTCGTTACTTGGTCGACGTCATCAATAAAGCGACAACCGGCGTGCAAAAGCGACTGATCGTCGTTTGGCGCTCAGTCGCCCCGGAAAGCAAGACGACAGATGGATGGCCCGAAAAGGGTCTCCGCAAGCGCATATACCCGATTGCCGGGGAACCATCAAAGCAATTGGGCACACGTTTTCAGGGGGAAATTAAATGTCAAACTTCAAGAGCCTCGTCGGCGTTCTCACCATCAGCACCGCGCTGACCGGTGGAGCCATCGCCCTCGAGACCGCCGTGGCCGCTGGCGCCGCGAACGCCACCACCGTCATGAGCGGCTGCCGCGGATGCGGCGACGGGTGGGGCCGTGGACACCGCAACCGCAACCACAACCGGAACCGCAACCACGAGCGGCAGCACGAGCGTCAGCACGAGCACCAACTCCAGTCCCTGCTGCGCGACTTCGCCCTGCTCGTCACGCCGTTCCAGAAGACCGACAACCAGACCAATCCGATGCAGAAGCAGAACAACAAATCTAAGGCGAAGGCGGCATACCCGCCCGCTCCGTCGACGCATGCGCCTTACGTCACCCCCCAGATGTCAGATTGACGTCGTGATCGAGGCCTCCCCGGTGGCTGCCGGGGAGGCCTCGTCATTCGTTCGAACAGCAGGAACGGTTAGCCGCCTGAGATGGTGAACCGCCGGCGGAGGCGACCCGCTGAGTTTTCGGCTGGGGTTCCTTGGCCATCAGTGGCCTCGTTCTGCAACCCGTGGCGCTCATGACGAGGTCAGGCAGGCCGGCAAGGGCGCCGCAACGGCGGGGAACGTGGGCGAGGACGTGCTGGCCGAGGGCCCAGGCGCAGAACACGGAGCTTCTCGCAGCCGTATGGGTAATACCGGGGGCAGAACTGCACAATGTCTTGGGGTCGTATGGTGCTGTCACCGACGTTGTTCACTCCGTGCGGGCGATGCTGATTCAGGTGAGCATCGAACATCACGCCATGGGGATTCAGAACGGTTTCGGCCGTGCATCCGAAGAAACCGGGTTGCACCGTGCCCACCTTTCATTCCGCCATAGTCAGCATGGGGAGTCTTCCGAGGCCGCATCGTGATGCAATTGCACGCCTGCGAAGTCATCAAAAACCTCGGGACAGGCGGCGCAGAGGTCGTGCTCGTCAACTTCCACTTCCCTCTCCCCCTCAACGGTGCTCCGATCGCCGTCACGGCTCTGGGGGCAGGGTCCTGCTCCTGACCAGGCCTGGAGATCCCCACGTGCTCGCGTAGACCATCCTGCGGTGATGCATGCCCAGAAGTCACGCGCGGTTTCGCGAATGGGCACGGAACAACGCAGATCTTGTGGACATCAGCCAAACGGCGAAATCCTCGACCGACTGTATGACGAAGTCTGTGCTTGGAGCTGATTTCGACAGACCCGCCTCAGGGTCGACCTCAAGGCGTGTGGAGGAACTTTCCAGTGGAGTACCTTATCGTTGCCGTCGCCGCAGCGATGCTCGGCGTTATCGTGCAAACGACGTTCGCTCCTCAGACGGCTCGACGCATACTACCGGTATTGCTGGCCGCCTACGCTGTGAGAATAATTCTTCATCTCCTGGTGATGCAGGCCGATGTCATCGACTATGGCGGCGACGATGCCGCGTATATGGACCTGGCCACAAAGATATTGGCGCGCTGGGAGTGGGAGGGCTTTCATTTCGTCACAGCAGAACAACTACCGGGTCTATATTCCGTCGGCGCGGTCTGCAATCTCTTCGCGGCCATCATGTACGTATGCGACGGCCCAGCCGAACTAGCATGCACAGCGGTTGTGGCACTGATTTCGTGTGCGCTGTGCGTTGTCATCCACAAGATGGCGACGCTGGTCGGGGCCAACGAGTCCGCGGCATTTCGGCTGCTCGTCATAACGGCGTTCATGCCGTCGTTCGTGCTGCACTCGTCCGACACGTTCAAGGATGGCATAAATGCTTTCCTGGTCGTTTCCTGTCTCGGCCTCGGCCTGTCGAATCTGCGACGCTTCGACATACGAAAGGTGATGATGGCCGCACCGTTGCTCTGGACGCTGTGGCAAGTGCGGCCGTACATGGTCTTCATGTGCGCACCACCACTCCTCCTCAGTGCGCTCAGCCCCAAGCGCATCTTGTCATTGCGTAGCGCTGCCGTGCTCATCGGACTGCTCGTGACCGGCCTGATGGTTCTCGTCGGAACAGGAGACCAACTGCTCACGGCGCCGATACAGGAAGAATTGCTTCATGCTCAGTCCACCGAGGTGCGCATGTTCAGCGCCGGCAGCGGAGGCTCGGGGGTGACCTTCGAAGACGGCGGCGCCGCATGGGGAGCTCTCGGGCCGAAGCTGCTCTACACGCTCCTCTCGCCGTTCCCGTGGACTGATGGGAGCCTTGTACTGCAGCTCGGTAAGATTGAGACGGCGATCTGGTATTACCTACTCTGGAACGCGATGATCGGGGCCCGCGAGTTGTGGCGGCGGGATCGAAGGCTGCTGTTGGTGCTCGCACTGTTCATCGTTTCCGGCTTCATTGTCTACGCGACGACGGTCGCCAATATCGGTCTGATCTTCCGGCAACGGATGCCACTCATGATGATCACGAGCCTGCTGGCCGCGGTCGCCTGGACAAGATGTCAGGCTCGAAAAGAGAGACCTCGTCCCCGGAGCTTGCCCCCATTCCATGAAGCGGCGACCGACGTCGATTCCCACCGTGACTCGGATTCGGTGAGGAGCGAGGGATCGCCGGCACGCTTCGGGTAGTCGGCGAGGGTGTGAATGTCCCTGTCCGGCTGCGAGCGGGACGCCGAACGCCTTCTTTCGGGCGTACAACAGCTCGTGCGGCCGCCAGGCGGCGACCGATCGCTCAGCAGCCGGAACGAGCCGTCCCCGGGCGCGATCCCGGATGGCGAAGGCGCCCCTTCGGTCGGTGGATCATGTCGGTGCCGTGCTCCTCATGGAGATGTACGCGACATTCGGAATCACCGACTGAACGCGGTCGATGCCCGGCCGCACGATCTCGGGATCCGGCGTCGCCGTCGAAGCGATCCCCGCTATCCGCACATCAGGCCTTCACGTCCCTGGCCAGCTCCGCGTAAAGCTCTTCGAACCACTCTGCCGTGCCGGCCATGTCCACACTCTCCGCGCTGGCCAGGGCTCCGGCACGCAATTCACGGTGTGTCTGCGGCTCCATCCCCCGGAGCATCGCCTCTGCCAGGGCACCGGCTGAGCCCGGCTCGGTCAAAATCCCGTTCCGGCCGGAGGCGATCAGGTCCGGCACTCCCCCGACCCGGGTGGAGACGACAGGCACCCCGGCCGCCAGCGCCTCCATGACCACCACCGGCAGCCCTTCATGGTCGGAGCTGAGCACCAGCAGGTCGGCTGCTGCGACCAGCCGCGCGGCCCGCGGGAGCCTCCCCAGCACGCGTACGTGGTCGCCCAGGCCCCGAGCCTCCACGTCGCGGACTACCTCGTCCCGCAACGGCCCGTCACCGGCGAGCGCGAAAACGGCATCCGGCCGGCGCCGCACGACCTCTGCGGCCGCCTGAAGGAGCAGCCGGTGATTCTTCTGTGGGCGGAAGTTGGCTACGCAGGCGAACAGGAACGAGTCTTCCGGCAGGTTCAACTCACGCCGCAGGAGGCTCGCCCGGGCGGCCCACCACCGCTGTCCCTGCACGTCGACCCCGTGCATTCGGGTGAGCACGCGACGAGCGCCGATGACGGCACGCGACCGGGCCACGAGCGGCGACACGGCCACCGTGCAGTCGTCCAGCCATCGGGTCAAGCGGTCGAGGTACATCGTTTTCGGCCAGCGTTCGTTGTGAACGGTCGAAACGAGAGCGGGACGCTTCCTGGCGAGCCGGACGAACGGCCGGAGGACGATGAGGGGCGCCGGAGAGTGCACATTCAGCACATGAGGCGCGACTCGGCGGACCGCTGTGACGAGCCTGGCGTAGACCAGCGGCCGGGGACCCGCAGTGAGATCGATGACCGTTATTCCTGCCGAGCGCAGCCGCTGTATGAGTTCATCCGTCGATGCCCGCAGGCAGATCACCGTGTAGTTCACGATTCCTTCGCGAGCCTTCAGAAGCCGCTCGACGAGCAGCACCTCGACACCTCCGAGGTCAAGGGTCTTCGTGACCTCGCACACCCGAAGATCACTCATCGTGCTCCAACGTGTCGTGCCTGCAGTTGAAATAGGAATAGCCATTCACGTGCCCCCACTTGCCGATCCTTTGTCTGCGCCATCAGGAATCCCCGCACGGGGCGGCCGGGAAGCGCTTTGAACAGCCAGCTCCCGAGTTCACCGGTAAACGTAAGGGAAATCGTTGAACCGGCCGGCCTCAAGCGAAACACGGTCCCTTGACTTTCTTTTTCCCCGTCGAACTCCAGCTGCCCAGCCCCAGGGGAACCGCCCGGTTGACAGTGCGTGACCAGGCCGTTCGCCCGCTGATGGAGCAGCGGCTACTCGATCATGTTCGGGTACCGAATTCGGAAACTCTTCGCCGTCACGGTGAGCGCGTCCCGGAGGAGACACGCGTCCGAGTTAGTTTCTCCGGCGTGAACCGCATCTGTCAGCGAGGGGCCCGTGATGACGCCAGACGGCCGTATTCGTGTCATGGAAATCATCGCGCGCATGAACGTCGGCGGCCCTGCGGCTCTAGTCATGGGACTGGACGGGCGGCTCAACGCCGATGAATTCGACCGTCGCCTCTATACGGGATATGTCGATGGCGCCGAAGGCGACCATCTTCAACTCCTGGACGCGACGCTGCAAGTTCATCGGATCCCGGGCCTCGGCCGAGCGGTCAAGCCGGCCGATGACTATCGCGCGCTCCTTCGGCTGATCAGCGCCATGCGCAGCTTCCGGCCGCACATCGTGCACACGCACACCGCCAAGGCCGGCGCGCTCGGTCGTATGGCCGCCCGCCTCGCCGGCACCGGCTCGGCCCGGGTGCACGTTTTCCATGGGCATCTCCTTGAGGGCGGCTACTTCTCGCCGTCCAAGCGCCGCCTCTACATCTGGACGGAACGGCGCCTCGCCTCCATGTCCGATCGTCTGGTGACGGTCGGAGCCAAGGTCCGCGACGACCTTCTCGCCGCTGGGATCGGCCGGCCGGAGCAGTACGTCGTAATCCCGCCCGGCCTGCAGCTGGGCCGGACTCCCGACCGCGAGGCGGCCCGTACCGCTCTGGACCTACCCCTGGACGCGCCCGTCGTCGCATTCGTCGGCCGGCTCACCCAGGTGAAGCGGCCCGACCGGTTCCTCGCCACCGCGCGCGCCGTGCTCCAGCGCCTGCCCGCCTGCCGGTTCGTCGTCTGCGGAGGCGGCGAGCTCAAGGAGGAGCTGGAGCGGGGCATCGCGGACATGTGGGGCTCCTTCCGCCTGCTGGGGTGGCGACGAGACGTCGAGACCGTCTACGCGGCGGCCGACGTGGTCCTGATGACCTCCGACAACGAGGGCACGCCGCTGACCCTCATCGAGGCGGGGATGGCCGGCACTCCCGTTGTCTCCACGCGTGTGGGAAGCATCCCGGAGATCGTCCGCGACGGCGTCACCGGCCTGCTGGCCGCTCCCGATGCGGGTGAACTGGCCGAGCACACCCTCCGCCTGTTGTCCGACCCGGCGCTCGCGCGCCGGATGGGCGAGTCCGCCCGCGACTGGACGTCGAGTTCCTTCGGAGTGGATCGACTGGTGGCGGACACCGAAGCGCTTTACCGGTCGCTGCGCGCCGCGCCGCGACACCAACTAACACCGGGAAGCACGACATGAGAATCCTTGTAACGGGCGGCGCCGGGTTCATCGGCGCCAACCTCTGCCGGACGCTCACGACCCGACCGGAAGTCGAGAGCATCACCGTGCTGGACGACCTCAGCAGCGGGAACATCGACAACCTCGCAGACGTGGGGGTCGACTTCGTGACGGGCAGCATTCTGGACCGGGAGCTGCTGGCGGAGCTCATGGCCGGAGTCACACATGTGATCCACCTCGCGGCACGGCCTTCGGTGCCCCGGTCCCTGATCGACCCCATCGCCTCGCATACCGCCAACGCGACGGGAACGCTCCACCTCCTCGAGGCGTGCCGGACCACCACGCCGCCGCACGTCATCCTCGCGTCCTCGTCCTCGGTGTACGGCGACTGCCCGGAGCCGTACAAGCACGAGGACCTCCCGACGCGGCCGCTCAGCCCGTACGGCGTCAGCAAGCTCGCCACGGAGGCCTACGCCGTGGCATACGCAGAAAGCTTTGGCCTGCCGGTCCTGCCGTTCCGCTTCTTCAACGTCTACGGGCCCATGCAGGCCGCCGACCACGCATACGCTGCGGTCATTCCGGCGTTCGTGTCCGCCGCTCTGCGCGGCCGGCCACTCCCGATCTACGGCGACGGGAATCAGGCACGGGACTTCACCTATGTCGGATCGGTGGCGCACGTCCTGGCCGACGCCGCCGTCCGCCGCGTCACGAGCAGGAAGCCGGTCAACCTCGCATTCGGCACGCGCGTGTCGCTGCTGTGTCTCAAGGACGCCCTGGAAACCATCCTCGACCGGCCGATCGAGACGGACTTTCTCCCCCCGCGCGCGGGCGACATCAGGGAGTCACAGGCTTCTTCCCGCCTGCTGCTCGGACTGTTCCCTGGGGTGCGGCCCGTGCCGCTGGAGGAGGGACTCCGCCTGACAGTGACGTGGCTCGAGAAGGCGATGAACACGAATCTCCGCAACGAGAGTGGCCCGGGCGAAGGCGCCTGACTGACTCACACCTCGTTCGTACGCACCTATCCAACGATCCTGTCAACCGCCATATGGATGGAGAGAAGTCGTTGACTATGTCAAGCGGAAACACCTACCTGATAACGGGCGGAAGTGGCTTCATCGGGTCCCATCTGACGGACGCGTTGCTCGCCCGCGGCGACTCCGTAGTGGTTTTGGACAACATGTCAACGGGCCGCCCCGCCAATCTCGCGCACCAGGCGGACAATCCCCGACTGCGCGTGGTCCAGGGCTCGGTCCTCGACGAACTCGTGGTCGACGAACTGGTCCACACCTGCGACGTGGTCGTCCATCTCGCCGCCGCCGTCGGGGTCAAGCTGATCCTGGACCAGCCGCTGCGGTCGCTCACGACGAACATCCGCGGCACGGAGATCGTCATCGAGGCTGCTCACCGATATCGCCGGAAGATCCTTGTCGCCAGCACGAGTGAGATCTACGGGAAGAACTCCAGCGGGCCGCTCCCGGAGACGTCCGATCGCATCCTGGGCAGCCCCTCCGTGGCCAAATGGGCGTACAGCACCGCCAAGGCCGTCGACGAGATCCTGGCCAACGCCTATCACAGGGAACGCGGCCTTTCGACGATCATCGTCAGGTTCTTCAACACGGTGGGACCGCGGCAGAGCCCGGCCTACGGCATGGTCATCCCAGGGCTCATCAAGCAGGCGATCAGCGGTCTCCCACTCACCGTCTTCGGTGACGGCACCCAGACCCGCTGCTTCATCCACGTGCGGGACGTCGTGGAGGCCTTGGTCCTGCTGCTCGACAATGACAGGGCGGTCGGTCAGACCTTCAATATCGGTGCCGGCGACGAGCTCAGCATTCTGCGGCTCGCCAAACTGGTCACGGAACTCAGCGGCAGCACATCCGGGATCGACCTTGTTCCGTATGCCGAGGCCTACGGGCCGGGCTTCGAGGACATGACGCGCAGGGTTCCCGACACCACCAAGCTTCGCGAGCTCACCGGCTGGGCACCGACACGATCGCTCATGGACATACTGGTGGAGACCATCGCCGAGGCCCGGGCTGATCTGGCGGCACCGCAGCGGTGAACGCCACCGCCCTCCTCACCGCCGGAGCGGCCGGCCTTCTGCTGGCCGCCGGCGGCACCCATGTCCTGGGGCGTCTCGCACTCCGCTGGGGTATCACCGATCGCCCGAACGGCTATAAGGCCCACGGCCGGCCCGTCCCCTATCTGGGTGGAATCGCGATCATGCTGGGAACCACCGTTCCCCCCGTCGCGTTGCTCGGTCTGGCCGATCGCCGGACCAGCGTGATCATTGTCGCCGCGGTGGTGATAGGGCTGCTCGGCCTGATCGATGATCTCTCCCCGCTCACCCCGCTCACCCGACTGGCAGTCGAGTCGGTGGTGGCGTGCGGAGTCGTGCTGAGCGGGGTCCAGGCGACGGTCACCGGTGGATGGCTGGACGGTCCGATCACCGCGCTGTGGATCGTCGTGGTCGCCAACTCCTTCAATCTCCTCGACAACATGGACGGCAACCTCGGAGCCATCACAACGGCCAGCGCCGCCTGTCTCGCCGGGACGGCCTTCGTATACGGACAGCCCGTGGTCGGACTGCTCCTGTGCACATTGGCCTTCGCCGGGCTGGGCTTCCTTCTGCACAACTGGGCACCGGCGAAGGTGTTCATGGGCGACGCAGGATCGCTCTTCATCGGATTCGTCCTCGCCAGCTCAGCGGCCCTGCTGGTCACCGGACGGAGCACGGAAACGGTGATCGCGGGGTTGCTTCTGCCTGTCTTCGTCGCGATCGTCGACACAGGGATCGTTGTCGTGTCCCGGAAGAGGGCGGGCCGACCGATAATGCGGGGCGGAACCGACCATCTTTCCCACCGCCTCCGCAAACTCGGCCTCAGCACGAGGCTGACGGCCCTCGTACTCGCCGCTGCCGCGGCTGCGGCCGGCATGGTCGACCTGGCAATGACGCTGGGCTGGATCTCGCCGCTCCTCGCGACGATCAGCGGAATAGGGGCCGCGTGCGTTCTCATCGGCCTGCCGCAACGGGTACGGGTCTACCCGTCAAAGCATCCCAAGAAGGCTCCTGCGCTCATTCGAGAAAGGCGGCAATGATCAGATGGATCTGCTCTACTACATGCGACTCGTACGCAGGGGCTGGCTGTTCCTCCTGCTCTCGCTGTCCATCGCGGTCGGTGCCGCCCTTGTCGTGACCTCGAACACGCCGCCTGAGTACGATGCGACGACTACCATGCTGTTCTCCAGTTACGACAAGGAAGGCAGCCTCTCCCCCGCCTACCAGGCTGGGGCGCTGTCCCAGGGAGTGCAGTCCTACGCCAGTCTGCTGACAAGTCGTCGACTGGTCAGCCGCATCACCACGGGCGAGGATGTCGAGCGACTCCAGGCGAACATCACGGCGGAACCCGTCCCCGGCACCGTGCTTCTACGCGCCAAGGTCAGTGACCACGACCCCGCGCGCGCGGCACTACTCGCCAACAGCCTGGGATCCGAATTCAGCCGGATGATCGACCAGATTGAGCGGTCGACTCCGGACAGCCGTCCGGCGGTCAAGGTCACCATTGTGGATCGGGCCGAGGTCCCGGAGGAACCGGTCAGTCCCCGGCCAGTGGTCAACTTCGCGATCGCCGTGCTTATCGCGTTGCTCGTCGCATTCAGCTCACTCGTGGTCCGGGATCGGCTGGACACGACCGTCAAAACCTCAGAGGCGCTGCAGCAGGCATCGAAGAGTTCGGTTCTCGGGGTCATCGGCTACGAGCGGGACGCGCGGCGGCACCCTTTGATCGTCCGTAGCAACCGCCGATCCTCGAGGTCCGAGGCGTACCGCTCGCTGCGGACCAACCTCCAGTTCATCGGGGTGGACAAGCAGCCGAAGTCGCTCGTCGTGACCAGCTGCCTGCCGAGCGACGGCAAATCCTCCACCTCGGCCAACCTGGCGATCACGCTGGCCCAGGCGGGATGGCGCGTGATCCTGGTCGACGGCGACCTCCGCCGCCCTCGCATCCCTGATTACCTGGGCATCGAGGGCTCCATGGGCCTCACGGACGTTCTGATCGAGAAGGCGCGCCTGGCCGACGTCATCCAGACCTGGGGCCAGCCCTGCCTCTCTGTGCTTCCGAGCGGCCAGATCCCGCCGAACCCCAGCGAGTTGCTCGGCTCGCAGGGAATGCGCTCGCTGCTGGCCCAGCTCACGAGTGACTACGACATGGTGATCCTCGATGCTCCACCGCTGCTGCCCGTAACCGACGCCGTGGCGCTCGCGGCGATCTGCGACGGCACTCTCCTCGTCGCACGGTACGGCAAGACCCGGCGGGAGCAGGTGGCGCGCGCCACAGAGCTGCTGTCGTCGATCAACGCTCGCCTCCTCGGGACCGTCCTGAACTTCGCGCCGGCCAAGCACGGCCACTACTACGGCTACGGCTACGAGGCCGAGGTCAAGACACCGGTGAGTGCGTGAGGAGCTTGAGCGGGACAGCGAGCGACTCCGAGATTCGGCGGGCCGCCGCCCGGTGGGCCCTACGAGAGCCTCCGTAGGGGTCGGCGATGTCGGGCTGTTCCACCCGGACCAGCCCGCGCAGTGCCCTCGCCTCCGCGGCCAAGGCGTGGGCTCGCCGTACGGGATCCTCATGGCGGACGAGGCTCTCCGCGGCCACGGCCCGGGCCAGCGTGCCGAACTCGGCGATGGTGAACGTACGCGTGGCCGCGAGGGGATGCATGGCCACCGCTTCGGCACGGTGCTCGGACGAGGCCGTGAGCACGAGATCAGCGGCGACGACCATCGCCGGGGTGAGCGGGCGTGAGGCGAAGCCTTCTGGGTCCCCGCCGAGCCGGACCAGCACGCGCCGCGCCCGCTCAGCCATCGGGCGTCCCGCCTGGGCACGGGTCCCCGCGCTGGTCACCAGCAGCGGGGAACCTGGCCCGAGGGCCGACAGGGTCAGCCGCTCCGCCAGCGCCGACCGGCAGATGTTGCCTGTGCATACGAACAGAATGTGGAAGCCTGCGCGGGATGTCGGCACCGCTCGCCCGCCGGTCAAGGGGCGCAGCCCTGGCTGTCTTGGGTGATCTGGGTGAGCTGGGGGCGAACCAGCGGCTGTACCGGAACCACCGGCGCCGCGGCGGAGGAGGGTTCCAGCAGGTCGAATTCCAGTGTCCTCGACTGCCTGGGGGCGAACTCCAGGACGGTCGAGTAGACGGGGTGGGATCGTTCGACCTCACTGATGATCCCAGTGGGATGACCGTCGAGGCGCACCGCACTCACCTTCGTGCCGACCCCGGCGTAGAGGGACACCCACAGGAGGTTGGAACCGACGGTGTGGGGACGCTCCGGGGAGTCGAGCCGATCGGTGACGTAGGTGGGAAGTCGCCCTCGCGGCACGTCGTTGGCGAGCCGGATCCGCACTCTTGTGGACCTCAGCCCGTCGTGGCACACGCCAAGGGTGTACGTCAGGGAACGCTCCAGGTAGTAGTCGAGTTTGCTGCCGGCCGAATTGTTGATCACCAGCCCTGCGAACGGTCCCGGCTGCTCCGGCAGGACGCCGCCGACCGGAGTCGTCGCGAGGCGTTGCTCCTCGGTATCTCTGCGGCTCCAGATCTGGATCCTCCGCTCGTCCACCAGCCGGGACAAGACCGGCAACAGCCGGGTGGGCTCGGGCCGCGATCTGATCAGCGCCTCGCTGATCGCGCCGGCGATCTGGATGAGAAACCGCTTGCGTTCTCCCGAGTCCTGGTATCGGACGTAGGCCGCGCGCTCGGTGAGGTCGACGACGTTCGCGGCTGTCACCGTCTCCCCGCTGGGGAGCCTGACCGCCCCGATCAGTTCCAGCAGGTAAGAGAGACCGATCGGGTCGGTCGCGATGGCTCCGTCCAGTCGCTGGCCGGTCTGCCGTTCCCAGAGCCCGGTCCAGGTGGTCGCCGCGTACGGGAAATGCGGGGAGAGGTTGGAAATGGAGAGCATGGAGGTCGCGCTGGGACCGTAGCGAGCCCGGAATTCCGGTCCGTTGTCGGCGGCAGGCTGGGGAGCCTCAGGGAGATCGATGTTAGGGGACAGCCGCTCGATGCCGAGCTTGCCGCGGCCGGCTTTCAGGATGCCGAACGCACCGACCAGGCCTCCGGTTCCGCGCGCCTCGGCATTGGTCTGGAAGCCCAGGAAGTAACGGCGCGTACCATCCTGACCCAGCATCGGAGGCAGAAGTTCGGCGGCCCTCGCCGCCGCATCCAGCCAGCCGCGCAGCCGATCGACTTCAGCAAGTGTCGTAGCGCGCGCTCGGTCCAGAACGTCCACACCGCTCTGCGCCGGCGTCTCCGCCACGTGCGAACTCATCGTGGCGAGCCGGGCTGCGGCATCGCCCAGGACCGGCGCCGCCGCGTCGAGACCCGCCAGCAGCGGCCGCAGATTGCCCGTCGAAAGCGCATTCGCCGTCATGAACGGCGCGCCGGCCCGGTGAACTCCGGCCAGTACATCGGTGAGTTCCGCAACGGCCTCGGCCAACCCTCGCACGGTCGTGGCGCCGTCTCCCACCACGGGAGCGTGGGTGAGCAGCGACCAGTCGAGACCGCCGGTGAGCCGCCGCGCTTCGGCCGCATGCCGCTGGGCGTCCGCGAGCGCCCCGGCCATCGACGTGGGGTCCTCCGCACGTAGCCGTAGGAGCGCGGTCCTGGTCGCCTCCAGGTGATCCCGCACGCTCAGACCGCGATATGCCGACCAGCCCCCGGCCAGCGTGAGGCCGAAGGCCAGCGCCGGCAGGCCGATGACGAGCAGTCGGCGTTTTCTACTTCGCACAAGAAGACCGGCGACGTCCGCCCGCGACCATCATCGTCAAAAGAATAGGCATCGCGTTTTTTCGTGCCATTTCGGACTCCCCCGATAACGATCCTTCCGGTCACACACATTTCGCCGGAATACCAGCGAATGTTTGCCACCTCGACCTGTTATACGGCGTCCGATCAAGACGAACGCCGTCACCGCACGACGCTTACTGAATGATCAGTGACCGTTCTCTCTTTATTGACAGTCGGCTTGTTTCACGGCTCTTCGCAGTTGAGGGTGTAGCGCCGAGAAGGTAGAGCTGTTGGACGGTTGGATGTGAGTCGTCAGGAGGTGCGAGAGTCGTAGTTCTCGCGGTTTTCGAGGACCTCGGCCATGTGCGTCTGCGCCCAGTTTCTGAGCCCGCGCGTCATGTGGTGGAGCGAGAGACCGAGGTCGGTCAGCTCGTAGGAGACGGTGACAGGGACGGTTGGCGTCACGGTACGGGTGAGCAGACCATCGTGCTCCAGCGACCGTAGCGTCTGGGTCAGCATCTTCTGGCTGACCCCGGCCAGAAGGCGAGAGATCTCGGAGTAACGCATCGGCCTCGGAGCGTCTGCGTGTGCTGCACCGGGCTGGCCAGCGCTGTTGTCGCCGCCCAGCGCACACAGGATCAGGACGACCCACTTGTTCGAGATTCGGTCGAGCAGCTGCCGGCTGGGGCACCCTGCCAGGAACGCGTTGTACTCCACCTTGGCCTGAGCCCTCTTCTGGGCCGCCTTCATCGTCGTCACTGATTGCACCTCTCACCGATGGGTGGGTTACGCACTCCAAAGTGCCTACTTCCCGACAGGAAGTTTCTCTCCAATGATGATGCAGGGAGGCAGCAGGCGCCACCCCCCAAGTGCACGACGAAAGGCAACAAGATGAGCACACCCTCCCTCTCTCTTCCCGGCGGCACCTGGACTCTGGGTGACCTGGCCGTCACCCGGTTCGGCTACGGCGCCATGCAACTGGCCGGCCCGTGGGTCATGGGGCCGCCCGCCGATCGCGAAGGTGCCCTGGCCGTTCTGCGTGAAGCGGTCGACCTCGGTATCACCCACATCGACACCAGCGACGCCTACGGGCCGCGGGTCACCAACGAGTTGATCCGCGAGGCACTGCACCCCTATCCCGAGTCGCTGCACATCGTGACCAAGGTGGGCGCGACCCGCGACGAACAGGGTGGCTGGCCTACGGCCCGGCGACCCGAAGACCTGCGCCGCCAGGTCCACGACAACCTCACGTCCCTCCGGCTCGACGTACTCGACCTGGTCAACCTCCGACTCGGCAACGCCGAAGGTCCCCAGCCCGGCTCGCTCGCCGAGGCATTCGAGACGCTCGTCGAACTCCAGCAGCAGGGTCTGATCCGCCACCTCGGGGTCAGCAACGCCACCGAGGGGCAGGTCACCGAGGCACAGAGCATCGCGCCGATCGTGTGCGTGCAGAACATGTACAACCTCGCCCACCGCCACGACGACAAGCTCATCGACCGGCTCGCCACCGACGACGTCGCGTACGTGCCCTTCTTCCCCCTCGGGGGCTTTACCCCGCTTCAGTCCTCGGCGCTCTCGGCGGTCGCCGCCCGATTGGAGGCGACACCGATGGCCGTCGCACTGGCCTGGCTGCTGCAGCGATCACCGAACATCCTGCTCATCCCCGGCACATCATCGACGGCACACCTGCGCGAGAACATCGCCGGCGCGGGACTCTGTCTCTCTCATGAGGACTTGACCGAGCTGGACGACATCGGCCGCTGAATGCCCCAGAGCTGAACGGTCCACAAGCCGCGACCGAAGCCACCGTTCAAGTTTCGGCCCCGGTCACCTTCGCGCGACCGGGGCCGAAGCAGGACGATTCGCCCTCACCTGGATGACTTCAGATCATCAACCGTCAGGGACCGGCGGGGGCAGCTCGCCCTGCGTCGGTGGCCGGGTAGGCGCCGAGGTCTCCCAAGGAAGGGGGCTTCCTAGCCCAAGTCCATCCGGAAGACCTCGACGTTGCACGACGCTACCCCTGAGGCGGGCTTCGCCCGCGCTGACATGAATACGTTCTGCCGCCTTGACGAGCTCGGGCTCGAAGTCACCGGTCAGCGACTCACCCCGGATCGTGCGGTTCTCGCGTGCCGGGTCGTCGAGTCCGATCAGTGGTGCCGCCGCTGCGGTTGCGAAGGCACACCACGTGACACCGTGACCCGGCGACTGGCGCACGAGCCACTCGGCTGGCGGCCCACGATCCTTCACGTCACGATCCGACGCTACCGCTGCATCGGCTGTGGGCACGTGTGGCGGCAAGACACCACCAAGGCGGCTGAGCCGCGGGCGAAGCTCTCACGCCGCGGGCTACGGTGGTCGCTTGAAGCCATCGTCTGCCAGCACCTCACTGTCGCCCGTGTCGCCGAAGGGCTCGGGGTCGCCTGGAACACCGCCAACGATGCCGTTCTGGCCGAGGGCAAGCGCGTCCTCATCGACGACACCGGCCGCTTCGACGACGTCACCGCGATCGGCGTCGACGAGCACGTGTGGCGCCATACCAGGCGTGACGACAAGTACGTCACTGTGGTCATTGACCTGACCGGCACCCGCGACGGCACCGGCCCTGCCCGGCTGCTCGACATGGTCGAAGGCCGCTCCAAGCAGGCTTTCAAGGCCTGGCTTGCCGAACGCGAAGAGTCCTGGCGCAACCGCATCGAGGTCGTCGCGATGGACGGTTTCACCGGGTTCAAGACCGCCGCCAGCGAGGAACTGCCCGACGCGGTCGCGGTCATGGACCCATTCCACGTCGTGCGTCTGGCCGGCGACGCACTCGACCGATGCCGCCGACGTGTCCAACTGACCATCCACGGGCACCGCGGACGCAAGAGCGACCTGCTCTATACCGCACGGCGAACCCTCCATACCGGCGCTGACCTGCTCACCGACAAGCAGAAGGACCGACTGGCCGCGCTGTTTGCGAGGGACGCTCACGTTGAGGTCGAAGCCACATGGGGGGTCTACCAGCGGATGATCGCCGCCTACCGGGAACCCGATCGCAGGAAGGGCCGAGAGCTGATGGTGAAGTTGATCGAGTCGGTCAGCCAGGGCGTCCCGAGCGCGTTGAGCGAGATCATCACGCTCGGCCGGACACTGAAGAAGCGAGCAACCGACGTGCTGGCCTACTTCGAACGCCCGGGCACTTCCAACGGACCGACCGAGGCTATCAACGGACGGCTCGAACACCTCCGCGGCTCCGCCCTCGGATTCCGCAACCTCACCAACTACATTGCCAGATCCCTGTTGGAAACCGGCGGATTCAGGCTACGACTACACCCTGGATTGTGAAGAGCCTGTTTCACCGGTTACGCGTGTGATCGTGGTGCGTGGGGAAACAACGCTCCCGGGAGGATCAAGCTCGGCGGCGCCCTCGCGTTTGCTCCGCATCCCCCGATTGGGCCCTGATTACAAGTACGCCATAGTCGAAGGCGCCGATTCCGAGGAATTGCGCAAGGGTCCGGGCCATTATCCCGGTACGGCAATGCCCGGCCAGATAGGAAATTTCGCGATTTCCGGGCACCGGACCACCTATTCGGCGCCGTTCACCCGAATCAATGAGCTACGGCACGGTGACGACATCGTGGTGGACGCAACAGACGCCCGCTATACCTACCAGGTCATCCGGCAGGAGATCATTGGTCCCACCCGGACGGATGTCGTCAACCCGGTGCCTGAACATCCCGCACAGCGGCCCTCGCAGGCGCTGATCACCATGACCACCTGCGACCCGAAGTACTCCGCACAAGAGCGCCCGGTCGTCTACGGCGTGCCGGCGAGGCGTGCGGGGCGCCATACGTGATCACGACAGGGAGAAGCTGACATGTACGGGTTCATATGACGACGGCTGCCGGGCGGAATCGCGGTCCGGCTGTTCATCTCACTTCTGCTGATCAGGATCACCGCGGCGCTGCTCTGGTATGTCGTGTTCCCCTGGCTGGAACCGCGGCTCCCAATCGATCAGGGCGGATGAGCCATGGCGAGATCACCCGCACGGCTCCACTGCTCGTCGGTGGTGCTCCACTGACCTTCCCGAGACGGCACGGCCGTTTTGCAAGTGCGGCGGCGTCAAGCCGACCGCCGCACTTACAAAACGGCCGATGCTCGAGTCAGCTGCCGACGTTGGCCTCGTGGCCGATGGACAGGCCCGAGTCGACGTCGAAGAAGTGCAGGTTGTGCGTGTCGACGACGAGCTCGATGTCCTGGCCGGGACGGACGTGGCTGCGGGCGTTGACGCGGGCGGTCCACAGGGACTTGTCGCCCGACAGCGGCAGCGCCGCCGCCTCCTCCTCGTCGCCGTCGTGCTGCGCGGCCACGGTGTCCTTGTGCTCGACCGGCGGGGCGTCGATCGTGAACAGGACGTTGATCTCGGAGCCGAGCTCCTCGGTGACGTTCGCGCGGACGGGGACGCTCACCCAGCCGCCGGTGTTGCCGTTGGCGGACACCGAGTCCTCGAAGTCCGAGGGGCGGATGCCGAGGATGATCTTCTTGCCGATGTAGCCGTCGAGGCCGGGCTTCTCGGCGAACGTCGAGTCGGGCACGGGCAGCTTGTGGCCCGCGAATTCCACGGCCGCGCCGCTCTCGTCCTTGGTCAGCTCGGCGTAGGTGAAGTTCATGGACGGGGAGCCCATGAAGCCGGCGACGAACAGGTTGACCGGGCTGTCGAACAGGTTCTGCGGGGTGTCCACCTGCTGGAGCAGGCCGTCGCGCAGGACGCAGACGCGGTCGCCGAGGGTCATGGCCTCGACCTGGTCGTGGGTCACGTAGACGGTGGTGACGCCGAGACGCTCGTGCAGCTGGTTGAGCGAGGCGCGCATGGAGACGCGGAGCTTGGCGTCGAGGTTCGACAGCGGCTCGTCCATGAGGAAGGCCTGCGGCTCGCGGACGATGGCGCGGCCCATGGCGACACGCTGGCGCTGCCCACCGGACAGGGCGGCGGGCTTGCGCTTGAGGTACTGCTCCAGACCGAGCATCCGGGCGGCGTCCTGGACGCGCTTCTGGATCTCCGCCTTGGGCATCTTGCGGAGCTTGAGACCGAAGGCGAGGTTCTCCTCGACGGTCATGTGGGGGTACAGGGCGTAGTTCTGGAACACCATCGCGATGTCCCGGTCCTTCGGAGGCAGGTGGTTGACCACCCGGTCGCCGATGGAGATCTCGCCACCGCTGATGTCCTCAAGGCCGGCGATCATCCGCAGGGCGGTGGACTTGCCACATCCCGACGGGCCGACCAGCACCATGAACTCGCCGTCCTTGATCTCAAGGTTCAGGCCGTTGACGGCCTTGACGCCTCCCGCGTAGATCTTGTCGACGTTGCTCAGAACGATTGCAGCCATGCCAGTCCTTCGCGGTTCCCAAACAAGGTACTTGGATACGTTTTCAGGAATCTCACCCGAACTACCGTCTAATGTCAAGGTTTTGCTCGCATAAGGGATGGAAGCATGATGGAATCGTTTCCATGAACATGGCGCAACGCCGTACGACGATCAAGGACGTCGCGGAGGCGGCGGGAGTCGGAGTCGCCACGGTTTCCCGCGTCCTGTCGGGAGGGTCGGCCAGCGCCGAGACGCGCGAACGCGTGCTGGCGGCGGCGGCCCGGCTCGACTACCGGCCGAGCGCCCTGGGACGCAACCTCCGTCAGCAGCGGTCCGGGGGGATCGGGCTTCTCGTCCCGGACATCACCGACAGCTTCTACGCCCGGCTGACCGACGGCGTGCTGTCGTGCGCCAGGTCGTACGGCGAGCCGGTGACGATCGGGGTGACCGGGGACGACCCGGAGCAGGAGGCCGAGCTCATCGGCACGCTCATCGAGCAGAGCATGGACCGGGTCATCGCGGTCCCCTCCGGTGACGGCGAGACGTGGGCGCCCGCGCTGCGCGCCGGCCTGAACGTGGTCTTCGCGGACAGGCAGGTGCGCGACGACGTCCCCGGGGTGGTCGCCGACGACCGCGCCGGCGTGCGCACCGCGGTGGAGTACCTCGTCGGCCTCGGCCACAGGAAGATCGCCTTCCTGGCCCGGCACGGGCAGTCGCAGCGGGTGGCCGCCTTCACCGACACGCTGGCCTCGCTGGGCGTGCCGGTGGATCCCGAACTCGTCGTCCTCGCGCGCGCCAGCCGCGACTCGGCGTACGCGGCCGCCGCGGGACTGCTGCAGCACCGCGCCGACCTCACGGCGGTGCTGGCCGGGGGGAACATGCTCGGCGAGGCCACGGTCCTGGCCGCGCGCGAACTCCACGTGCGGATCCCGAGGGACGTGTCACTCATCATGTTCGACGACGTGCCCTGGGCCGAGCTGTGCTCCCCGCCGCTGACCGTCATCGCACAGCCCGCCCAGGACGTGGGCTACCGCGCCGCCGAACTGGTGCTGCGGCAGGGACGCCGCCCGCGGACGGTGACCCTGCCGACCGAGCTCATCGTGCGGGCCAGTTGCGGGCCTAGGAGATGACCTTCTCGATCGCCTCGACGACCTCGGGCGACTCCGGCTCGACGCGGGGCCGGAACCTCGCCACGACCTCGCCGTCGGCGGCGAGAAGGAACTTCTCGAAGTTCCACTGAACGTCGCCGGTGGCGCCCTCCGCGTCCGCGGTCGCGGTCAGCTCCGTGTACAGCGGATGTCTGTCGTCCCCGTTGACCTCGGTCTTCTCCAGTAGCGGGAAGTCCACGCCGTACGTGGTCGAGCAGAACTCCTGGATCTCCTCGGCCGAGCCCGGCTCCTGGCCCATGAACTGGTTGCACGGGACGCCGACGACGGTGAACCCGCGGTCGGCGTAGCTCTCCTGAAGCCGGACGAGCCCGGCGTACTGCGGCGTCAGGCCACACCTCGAGGCGACGTTGACCACGAGGGCCGCGCGGCCGCCGAGGATCTCACCGAGGGTTGTGGGGGCGCCCTCGAGGGTGTTGACGGGTGTTTCGAGAAGGCTCATGAGCGGACTATACCGAGTGATGTTCGGTACCGGACGTGCCGGTGGCGCTCCCGTACATCCAGGTCAAGGGCGGCCGCGTAACGTCATCGCCGTCCCGCGAGACGCCCGCCGCCCGGAACCGAATCGGCAAAGAACCGTCCGCCGCGTGTCCCAGGTGGCGGCCGTGAGCCGGGTCGTCGTACTTCAATCCGCCTAAAGGACCCGTCGCGGTGCCTGCCGGAAGTTGTCTTGGATCCGATGCAGGCCGAGCGGACGGCCGCGCTCACGCCATGGGCGCGGTACGGCCGGCGAGCGTGTGCACCCGCATGCGACCGCCTTCCGCACGCGACCCGACGACAAGGACCGATTTGGACAGTTTCAGTGTTCTGCGCAACACAACGGTGGCCGTGATCGCGTTCAGCGTGATCGGCGGCGCGAGCGCCACACCGGCGATGGCCGAGCAGTCCACGGCCGACCAGGGCGCGCAGACCCGTCAGGGCATTCATGTCGCGACGTGGAAGATGCGCGTCTCGGTGAAGGCCCACAAGATCCAGCGGGCGCCCGCCCCGACGAAGACCAGGAGCAAGGCCTACGCCTTCCGCCTCGTCAGCCGAAGGGCATGGCCGAGCACGCAGTTCCAGTGCCTGGACAGCCTGTGGACCCGGGAGAGCAACTGGAATCACCGGGCCTACAACTCGGGCTCCGGAGCCTACGGGATCCCGCAGGCTCTGCCCGGAAGCAAGATGGGATACGTCGCCGAGGACTGGCGGTTCAACCCGCAGACCCAGATCCGTTGGGGCCTGCGATACATCAAGGGCCGGTACGGCTCACCATGCGGCGCCTGGGGTCACTTCCAGTCGCACAACTGGTACTGAGCAGGTCCAGGGAACGCCCAGGGGAAGGGACCGTTCCCTCGAGGCGCCCGGGGGTCACCCCCGGGCGCCTCTCCTTCCAGAGGGCTCTCCGGCCCGGACGGCCATGGCCTGCACGAGCAGCTCCAGCCCGAACTCGAACTCCTCCTCGTGGTCGCACGAGGTCAGAAGCGGCGCGAGCGAGCTCACCTCGGGGAACAGCACCGGATCGATCTCGGCGACCGTCGCGTCGCCCCGCACGGGCGCGAAGGTCGGCGTGACACCGACCTCCCTCAGCAGCGAACCGACGATGTAGGCGACGAACATCCGCAACATCCGGACCGCCTCGGGCCCCTCGAACCCCGCGTCGCGCAACGTCGACAGAGCACGTTCCACCGGCAGCAGCCCGGCGGAGGAGTGGAGCTGCCGGCTGAACACCACCATCGTCGAGCGCGGGTAGTGGTGGGCGATCTGCCGGAACGCCCTCGCCTGGACGCGCACCCGGTCGGTCCAGTGGGCCGACGGGTCGTCGGTGAACTCGATCTTCGAAAGGATCGTCTCCGAGATGGCGTCGAGCAGCGCCGCCTTGTTGGGGACGTGGTTGTAGAGCGACATGACCCCCACCCCCAGCCCGGCCGCGATCCCGCGCATGGAGACGGCGTCGGCGCCCTCGCGCTCGATGAGGTCGATGGCTGCGTCGACGATCCTGCCGCGGCTGAGCATGAGGCGATTGTCTCCCACCCCGTTGACGGACGTACAGCGTACGTGCCAGTCTCGAATCACTACGTACGGTGTACGTCGAGGAGGCCTCCCGTGTCGACCCACGAGCTCTACACCATTCCCCCCGAGCTCTCCACATGGGACGTGGAGATGACCGGGGCCGCGCGGTTCACCTGGGAGTACGACGACGGCAGGGACCGCATGCTCGCCCTCTACCAGAAGGGCAAGGACAAGCAGTGGGACTCCGTCAAGCGCATCGACTGGGACCTCGAGGTCGATCCGTACGACGTGCTCGGCGTCCCCGACCAGTCGATCTCCATCTACGGCACGCCGCTCTGGGAGCGCATGGACGACCGGCAGCGCAAGGACGTCAGGCTGCACAGCGCCTCCTGGCAGTTCTCCCAGTTCCTGCACGGCGAGCAGGGCGCCATGATCTGCTCGGCCCGGATCGTCGAGTCGGTGCCCGACCTGGACTCGAAGTTCTACGCGGCGACGCAGACGATGGACGAGGCGCGGCACGCGGAGACCTACGCCCGGTTCCTCCAGGACAAGGTCGGGCTCGTCTACCCCATCAACCAGCACCTCAAGGCGCTGCTGGACAGCACGCTCAGCGACTCCCGGTGGGACATGCCCTATCTCGGCATGCAGGTGCTGATCGAGGGGCTGGCCCTGGCCGCGTTCGGCGTGATGCGCGACATCACCACCAAGCCGCTGCCCAAGCAGATCCTGGCGTACGTCATGCAGGACGAGGCGCGGCACGTCGCCTTCGGCCGGATGGCCCTGCGGGACTACTACCGGAACCTGTCCGAGGCCGAGCGGCAGGAGCGTGAGGACTTCGTCATCGAGGGCTGCTACCTCATGCGCGATCGTCTCCGCGGTCAGGAGACGTGGGAGACGCTCGGCCTCGGCAAGGACGAGGTGGCCGAGGCCATGGAGGCCACCGACCGGTCCGAGTACCTCAGGCTGTTCCGTTCGCTGCTGTTCAGCCGCATCGTGCCCTGCGTCAAGGACATCGGCCTGTGGAGCCCTCGCCTGCAGAAGGCGTACGCCGACATGGGCGTGCTCGACATGGCGGGACAGAGCCTCGACGCCCTCATGAAGCAGGACGAGGACATCGCGGAGAAGCTGGACGCGGAGCGTTTCGCGCAGGAGGAGACCGAGCGGCACACCGAGGTCGCCGACACCATCGAGGCGGCCCGCCAGGACGGCTGAGCCGCACGCCGAGCGGGTCAGCGGGACAGGACCAGCGCCAGCGCCCCGGCCACCACGCAGAGGACGCCGGCCCACGCGAGGCGGGCGTCCACCTTGTCGTCCAGCGGGGCGCCGTCGCGCAGTGCCCGCTCGACACGCCTGTACCGCGCGCCGGTGCGCAGAAGCAGGATCGCTCCGCAGAGCGCGGCGACCGCGAAGGGCGTGATCATCAACGGTCCCTCGCCGCCGCGCAGTCCCGCTCCGGCGGCGACGAGGCCTGCGACGGCCAGGACGGTCGCCGTCCTGACCCAGGCCAGCCGCGTCCGCTCGTTGTGCAGGCCCGAGGTCATCGCCCGACGAGGATCAGCAGCAGGGCGACGACCGCCACCGTGGCGACGCCGTAGCCGAAGACGGGGGCGAGCGCGGGCGGCGGCAGCGGGTCGCCGCGGCGCAGCGCCCGCTGGATGTGCCGCCACCGCGGATAGGCGGTGGCGGCGGAGACGGCGGACAACGACACGAGCACCAGGGCGAGCAGTGTGCGGACCCACGGCACGAACACGCCCTCGGGCACGACCGCGATGGCGATGCCTCCGGCGCTGAGCGCCAAAGACGTGCTCAGCCAGGTGAGGTACGTGCGTTCGTTGGCCAACGTGAACCTGGGGTCCGGCTCCTGCCCATCCATGGAGACAGGCTAATTTTGCCCCTTTTCCCGTGGATATGCCGGGTTACAGGCAGGCCTCCGTGATCTGCTTGAGGTAGGTGGCGCTGTCGGTGGCCGCCTTCTGCGCGGCGTCGACGGCCGCGTTGGCGTCGTCCACGTTGAGCTTCTCGAGGCTGTCGGCCATCCCCTGCAGGGCCTGGTTGAGCGTGGTGTCCCCCGCGTCGGCGGCGAGATCGTTCAGCTTGGCGGCGCCGTCGGTGATCTCCTTCTGCATCGCCTCGGGATCATTGGCCACAGCGGTGATGTTGCTGATCGTCTCACTGATCAGCTTGGGGGCTTCGATACAGGACTGCGCCTTGTCGGCGGCGGAACATCCGGAGACCAACATGACGGAGGCCGCCGCAACGGCGGCCGCGAGCGGGAGGGATCGCATACACAGACCCTACCCAACAGGGGATTTCCGGCGGACTAGCATGAACATCATGGGGATCTGTGAACACATGCTGACCGTGCCCGACCCTGAGCCGCAGACGACGCTGGGATGCGTGGAGTGCCTGGAGATGGGCTCGCGCTGGGTCCACCTGCGCAAGTGTCTGTCGTGCGGCCACGTGGGATGTTGCGACTCCTCCCCCAACCGCCACGCGACCGCGCACTTCCAGCAGGACGGGCACCCGGTCGTGCGTTCCTTCGAACCGGGTGAGGACTGGCGCTGGTGCTACGTGGACAACGCCCTGGGCTGAGTCTCCCGGCGGTCAGCTCCGTTCGAGCGTGGCCTCCTCGAAGTCGAGCTCCTGCATCACCCGGTGCAGCACCTCGTCGTCGATCCGCCGCTCGTCCCTCAACCGCACGAACACCTCACGCTCAGCGGTGAGCATCTCCCTGCGCAGGCGCCGGTAGACCGTCGACGGGGTCTCGGCGCCGTCGAGGCCGGTGCCGCCGCCGAGCCTCTCCCACGCGCGCAGCGCCGTACGCTCGGCGCGGGAGCGCAGCTGCTGGACGACCTCCTCGTGGACGTCGAGGACGCCGTCGGCGATCAGCTCGTCGAGCCGCGCGAGGGCGGCCGCCGCCGCGGCCTGCTGGGCGGCCGCCTCCGACAGATCGTCCGAGTAGCGCTCCGCGTCGTTGGAGACGCCGAGCTTCTTGATCAGCCACGGGAACGACAGGCCCTGCACGATCAGGGTGCCGATGACGACGGCGAACGTCAGGAACAGCAGCAGGTCACGCTGGGGGAAGTCCTCCGGCAGACCGAACGCGGCGGCGAGCGAGACCACCCCGCGCATGCCCGCCCAACTCGTGAGCGCGACGTTGCGCCAGGCCGGCACGCCGTGCCGCTCCCGCACCCGCCTGAGCAGCGTCGGCAGGTAAACGGTGATCGGCACCCACAGCGCCCGGAGCACGACGGCGAGCAGGAACACCACGCCCGCGTAGATCCCGACCCGGGCGAAGTCCTTCTCCGCCAGGCCCATGACGATCGGCCGCACCTGCAGGCCGATCAGGGCGAACACGATGGACTCGAGCACGAGGTCGGCGACCTTCCACACGGCGCCCGACAGGATGCGGGTGCCGTAGCTCGTGCGGCTCATCTCGTGGCCCAGATAGATCCCGGCGATCACCACGGAGATCACTCCGGACGCGTGCACGGCCTCCGCGGCGACATAGGCCCCATAAGGGACGAGCAGTGAGATTCCATTGGCGATCAGCGAGTCGCTGAGCCGACGCAGCAGGATTCCCACGGCGTACGCGATGACGAGCCCGATGACGATGCCGGTACCGGCCGAGTAGAGGAACTCCCCGCCCGCGCTGAGCAGGTCGGCCGTGGTGCCCGCGACGGCCGCGGCGACCGCCACCCGGTACGCCGTCAGCGCCGTTGCGTCGTTGAACAGGCCCTCGCCGACGAGGATCGTGATCGACTTTCGCGGCAGGCCGAGCTTCCTGCCGACCGCGATGGCGGAGACGGCGTCGGTCGGCGCCACGATCGCCCCGAGCGCGAAGGCCGCGGCAAGTGGCAGCCCCGGGATCAGGGCGTGCGCGACGAGCCCGATCACAACCGTGGTGAACAGGACGAGCCCGACGGCGAGCAGGCCCACCACCTGCTTCACGTCACGCAGGCGCAGGTAGGAGCTGTCCAGTGCCGCCGAGTAGAGCATCGGCGGCAGGAAGACGGAAAGGACGATCTGGGGGTCCAGCTCGTAGGCGGGCATGCCCGGGACGAAGGAGGCGACCAGCCCGGCGACGACGAGCAGGAGCGGCGCGGACCAACCCTGGCGTCTCGCGAAACCTGCGATCGCCAGGGCGCCGGCGGGCAGTAACAGGAACTGCAGTGCGGTGGAGATGTCCATCAACGGATGAGCGTACTTATCCCGGCGACTCCGGATAACCCACCCATCGCATCAGTCACCAGACGCGCTGGTCGTCCCGCGGGTCGTCCGGCCGCTGATCCGGCCGCAGGCGCTCACCCGTGGCGTACATGGGCTCCTGCGGATGTTCCTGCCGGTACTCCTGCTGGTAGTCCTGTTGATAGTCCTGCGGGTACGGCCGGCCCTGACCCTGGCCCTGGCCGAGACCGAGCGGATCGCTCGGATCGACCCTCCCCTGCTGCTGGTACACCTGGTCCTGGGGTCCGGTGTCGTACTGGTAGCCGCCCTGACCGGGATGCGCGGCGGCGGGGGGCTGACCCGGGTGAACGGGCCGTCCGCGGCCCGGCTGACCGGGGTGTCCCGCTGCGGGCGGGGCCGGGCGGGCTCCGGCGGGCGGGCCGGAACGTCCGGGCTGACCGGGATGCACAGGCTGGCCGGGATGTCCGGGGTGCCCGGGCTGGCCGGGGTGCCCCCCGGCGGGTTGGCCGGGATGACCGGGCTGCCCCTGACGGCCGGCGGGCGGCGCGCCGTACTGGCGGGCGGGTTCCTCGTAGGCGCCGGGGGCGAACGGCCGCTCGCGGGGCACCTCGCGCGGGGGCTGACTGGGCGGCGGAGCGCCGCGGGCCACGAGGACGTCGTTCGCGCCCATGGGAGGCTGCGGGCCGCTCGGCCCGCCGTACTGGTCGGGCGCGGGCGCTGCGTACTGGTCAGGCGTGGGCGCCCCGTACTGGTCGGGCGCGGACGCTGTGTACTGGTCAGGCGCGGGCCCGCCGTACTGGTCGGGCGCGGGCCGCGAATACTGACCGGTGCCGGGGTAGTCCGGGTACTCGGCCTGAGGAGCGGGATAGTCGGAAGGGCGCCCGGCGTATTCGGGCTGTCCGGGCTGTCCGGGCTGTCGGGGGTGTCCGGGGTGGACCGCGTCCTGGCGGGGCATCGGGCCGGTGCCGGGGTCCGCGCCGTCGTCGGCGTACTGGCCGCCGGCCTCGGCGTATATCTCGTCGAGACCGTCGATGAGGCGACCCACGTCATCCAGGGGCATCCGGAAACTTCCGGTGCACATCTCGCCGCGCCAAAGGCTCAGGACCAGTGTTCCCTCGTGCCAGGTCACCCGGAGGACCCGGTCCTGGCCCCGGGCATCGAAGAACACCTCACCGAATGATGGCAACGGGACAACTTCCGACATGACAGACATAGTGCCTTTACCGCCCTTATCCGTCCACTCAACCTCGGGAAACCCTACCCAACGTCTTCTCTGTCCTTTTTGTCCCCTACTCGGTAGATCGACGTTGACCTCGAGAGTGTGACGTCCAGTGTGCCACGAGAGACGATTTCCGGCTCCTGGAACGCCAGGATGCACCCGTCCGCTCACGCCTCGGATGTCGGCGGCAGCAGGTAGCGTTCTCCCGTGCCCAAGGACAACCGCGACCTCCCGCCCGTCGAAGAACTGCTCACCACCGCGGTGAAGGAGCTGGGCGGCTCCGAGCGCCCCGGGCAGGTCACGATGGCCCGGGCGGTGCGGGACGCGGTCGAGGCCAAGGAGCACCTCGCGGTCCAGGCGGGCACGGGCACCGGCAAGTCGCTCGCCTACCTGATCCCCGCGATCAGGCACGCCGCGGACAGCGACGGCGCCGTGGTCGTCTCCACCGCCACGATCGCCCTCCAGCGCCAGCTCGTCGACCGCGACCTGCCGAGGCTCGCCGACGCGCTCGAGGGCCTGCTCCCGCACCGGCCGGAGTTCGCGATCCTGAAGGGCCGCCGCAACTACCTGTGCCGCCACAAGATGGCCGCGGGCATGCCCGACGACGAGGACGACCAGCTCTTCGATCCGCGCGAGGTGAGCGCGACAGGACGGATGGTCCAGCGGATCCAGGAGTGGGCCTCGGAGACCGAGACGGGCGACCGCGACGAGCTCGTCCCCGGCGTCAACGACCAGGCGTGGCGGCAGTTCTCCGTGCACGCCAAGGAGTGCCTCGGCGCGCAGCGCTGCCCGAGCGGCATGGAGTGCTTCGCCGAGCTCGCCAGGGAGCGGGCCGGCCAGGCCGACGTGGTGGTCACCAACCACGCGCTGCTGGCCATCGACGCCATGGAGGACTTCCCCGTCCTGCCGGAACACGACGTCGTCGTCGTCGACGAGGCGCACGAACTCGTCGACAGGGTCACGTCGGTGGTCACCGACGAGCTGTCGGAGGGCACGGTGGGCGTCGCCGTCCGCCGCGTGGGACGGCTGATCGAGCAGGGGCTGGCCGACCGGCTCCAGGAGGCGGGAGAGGACCTCGCCGCCCTGCTCGCCGCAGCTCCGCCCGGCAGGGTCGACGACCTGCCGCAGTCGCTGGCGCTCACCCTCGCCCTGGTGCGCGACGCCGCCTTCGCCTGCATCACGGCCCTTGGCCCGCGCAACAAGGACAAGGACGACCCGGAGAACGCCGGCCTGCGCAAGGCGACGTTCACCGCGCTCGACGAGGTCCACGACACCGCCCAGCGGATGCTGGACGCGTTCGGCGCCGACTCCGAGGCAGACCGGGCGGAGGTCGTCTGGCTCGACGAGGGACGCGGCCGGATCCCTCCGACGCTGCGCGTGGCGCCGCTGTCGGTGGGCGGGATGTTGCGCGACAAGCTGTTCGGCGACCGCACGGTCGTCCTCACCAGCGCCACCCTCGCGCTCGGCGGCTCCTTCGACGGCATGGCCCGTCAGTGGGGCCTCACCGGCGACTGGACGGGCATCGACGTCGGGTCGCCGTTCGACCATCCGCGCAGTGGCATCCTCTACGTGGCCAAGCACCTGCCGCAGCCCGGCCGCGACGGCCTGCCCGAGGCGTACCTCACGGAGATCACCGAGCTGATCGAGGCGGCGGGCGGCCGGACGCTCGGCCTGTTCTCCTCGATGAGGGCGGCCAAGGCCGCCACCGAGGCGCTGCGCGAGCGGCTCGACGTCCCGTTGCTCTGCCAGGGCGACGACTCGACGTCCCAGCTGGTCAAGCAGTTCTCCGCCGACCCCGCGACGTGCCTGTTCGGCACCCTGTCGCTGTGGCAGGGGGTGGACGTGCCCGGCGAGTCGCTCACCCTGGTCGTCATCGACCGCATCCCGTTCCCCCGGCCGGACGACCCGCTGGCCTCGGCCCGGCAGCGGCACGTCGCCGCCACCGGCGGAAACGGCTTCATGTCGGTCGCGGCCACGCATGCGGCGCTGTTGCTGGCGCAGGGCGCCGGCAGGCTGCTGCGCTCGATGGACGACAGGGGCGTCGTCGCGGTGCTCGACCCCCGGCTGGTCACGGCTCGCTACGGCGGATTCCTGCTGAACTCGCTGCCGCCGTTCTGGCGCACGACCGACCCCGGCAAGGTCCGCGAGGCGCTGCGGCGCCTCACGGCGGACGCCTGACCGGGGCCGGCCGCTAGGGTCGCTACTGCTTGGTAACCGTGAACACGGCCGACTGCGCCACCGAGACCAGTCCGTCGTCGGGCAGGAGCCTGACCACGTACTTGCCCGGGGCCAGCGGCCACGAGGAGTCGGCCCCGATCGCCTTCGGCCCGATCTTCGCCTGACCCTCGATCCGCGAGTCGGTGTAGGTGTACACGAGATATTCGGAGGTGTCGGCGCATTCGCCGCCCGGGCAGGCATAGACCGAGACCCAGTCCAGGCCCATGCCGGGCGCGTTCGACCAGTCGACCGTGATCGGCTCACCCTGCTTGTAACGGCTCTTGCCGACCGACACCGTGGTCGGCTCGCCCGCGGGGTAGAGCCAGACCTGCGCCTCCGAGACCGTCCTGCCTCCGGAGACGAGGGCCACGTCGTAGGCCCCACGGCGCAGGCCCCTGGTCGGCAGCGAGACCGAGCCGTCGGTCCTCCCGGGCTTCGTCGCGCGCGAGGCGGCGACGCGGCCCTTCGCGTCCCGCAGTTCCACCCGCTCGCCCTGCCGTCCGGGGGCGTGGTAGGTGACGGGGAGGTCCTTGCCGATGGTGACGCGGCGGGTGGCCGGTGACACCAGGACCTGAGGCACCGCCGGCACGACGTCCATCGTGGACACGACGCCCCGGTGGTCGGTCGGCCAGGGCGAAACGCCCACTCCCACGTCGGGCCCGCCCTTCTCACCGACGACCGAGCTGTCGATCGTGCGGGTCGGACCGGCGGTCAGCACCCAGTCGATCCGGTCGAACACCTCGTGCGGGTCGGCCTCGGGGCTGCCCGGCGTCCAGGTGAAGCCGGGGACGGCGACGGGGTCGGGGTGCGCCTCACGATAGGTGTCCCGCAGTCCCGCGTCCGCCAGCGCGCTGCTGGCCGGCCACTTCACCGGGTAGGGGACGTCCGCGCGCTCGGCCGCGACCGCGGGCGTCCAGTCCAGGTGGGAGGGGCTGTTGAAGTCTCCGGTCAGCATGACCGGGATGCCCTTGCGGGCCAGCGTGGGGAGCACCTTGACCAGGTCCTGCACGGCGGGCAGCCGGGTCTCGCGCTCGAGATCGAGCACCTGCTTCGCGGTGCCGCCGTCCCGCACCAGGTACGGGCCGTAGGGGTCGGACGGCAGGTGGGTGTTGGCGACGGCCACGACCCGGCCCGGAGCCACCTCGACGTACACGTACAGGCCGTCGCCGCCAGGCGGGTCGATGATCGGGAAGCGGGACATGACGTGGGCCCGGTCGCTCCCGTACCAGCCGAGCGCCGACGCGATCCTCTCCACGTCGCGCTCCGGCTCCTGCACGCCGACGATGTCGGCACGCGCCTGCGTGATGGCGCGTTCGATCTGCACCAGGGTCTGCGGGCACCCGTTGGCCTCCGCGCAGAAATCGCCGGTCTTCAGATCGAGGTCGTCGCCCCCGTAGAAGATGTTGAGCGTCATCACACGCAGTCGTTGGTGCCCGGCGGCACCGTGGTCGGCGGTCGTCGTGGACGCGGATGCCGCCCCCAGCGTGAGCGTCGCGGACGCGAACAGCGCCACGGCGAACGCCACCATCCGCCGTCGGTTCACCATCATCGGTCCTCTCCTCACCCGTGCCTCGAGAGGCCGGCCGGCCGGCACGAGTGGGCCCCAACGTAGGAGCGAGCAGGAAACCGTCGCCTCCCATTGCCCCTGTACGCTGGGCGAATCTGTCCTGAACCGCGATCGAACAACGTCACGGGGACGTCGTCACAGGGGCGTGACAGGGTCCCCCAGCTGGATGGTGCCGGGGTTGCTCGGCACCAGGCGGACGCCGAACCACGTCCTGCCGTCCCATCGGCGGTGCCTGGCCAGCGTCCGCAGCGGCTCCTTGCCCCTGGCATGCGTGTCCGGGTCGATCGTCGTGACCGCGCACCGGTCGCACAGCTCTGAGACGCGGAAGCCGACCTCGCCGATGCGGACCTCCGACCAGCCGTCCTCCGCGTACGGCTCGGCCCCGTCGACGACCACGTTGGGCCGGAATCTGGCGACCGACAGCGGAGCGGGCACCTCCTCCAGCCGTTCCATCGCCTCTTCGGCGATCCAGTCGTCGAGCCGGCGCAGCGAAGCGGCCGAGGTGAGCAGCAGCGGAGCGTCCCAGGCGAAGCTGACGACGTCTCCGGGCAGCCCGCCGTGCCGATCGGAGACCGGGCGGCGGCGGGGGTCGTCCAGCCACACGAGCCTGGCCGGGCATCCCAGCAGCCGGGTGAACCACGCGTGCGCGGCGTCGTCGGCGGCGACGGCCCGGTCGAGGCCGGAGAACCCGACGGGCACGGCGGGACCGGTCGCCGGGGGCACCGTCAGGTCGGGGAGACCCGCCGCGGAGATCGCGAGACCGCCGTCGCCGAGCTCGCGGGTGCGCACCGAGACCATGCGGGGGAACTCACCCAGCCACAGGTTCTCGCCGTCCTCGCCGACCACCGCCCAGCGGCGGTCGCCCTCGAGTCCCCACGGATGCACAAGAGCGCTCTCACGCGCGAGGCCGGCCGCGGACTTCAGCGGATATACACGAATGTCCGTGAGCTCCACCGGACCAGCCTACGTCGCGTGAGAGCGTTTTCAGCGAGCGCCGTTCAGCCGAGAGGGGTCAGGCCCGGGCGCTTGGCGTCGAGGCCGTCGCCGGAGGACGTGCGCCGCACGCGCCGGCCGAGCCACGGGGCCAGGTGCTCACGCACCCATTGGACGTCCTCGCGGCGCTTGATCCTCGCGTCCACGTGTTCCCGGGCCGGCCAGGTCTTCCGCCAGTCGTCCGACGGGACGCCGAGCACATCGAGCACCTTCCCGGCGACGATGCGGTGGCCTTCCGCGTTCAGGTGCAGCCGGTCGTCGCTCCACGCCCGCCAGTCGCGCAGCGACTGCAGGGACCAGATGTCCACCAGGCGGCAGCCGTACAGGTCGGCGATCCCGCGCACGTGCATGAAGAAGATGGCGAACTTCCCGCGCGCCACGCGCATGATCGGCGTGTCCCGGGGGTCCATGCCGGTGAACAGCACGACCTCCGCACCGGTCCCGCGCAGGGTCCGCACGGCCGTCGCGAACTTCTTGGCCATGCGGTCGGGGTCGGCTCCGGGCCGGAGAAGGTCGTTGCCGCCCGCGCAGAAGCTGATCAGATCCGGCCGCATCTCGACCGCCTGCGGCACCTGCGATTCGACGATCTGGTCGATGAGCTTGCCGCGGATCGCCAGGTTGGCATACGTGAACTCGGGTTCCCGCTCGGCCAGCCGCTCGGCGACCCGGTCGGCCCATCCGCGGTATCGGGTCACCCCGTCAGGGCCGACGGGTGGACCGGCGAGCAGCGGGTCGTTCAGGCCTTCCGTGAAACTATCTCCTATTGCGACATATGACCCGTAGCTCATCGAACCCGCCTTGCTCTGCTGTATCAGTCGTTACTCACCAGTATCGGCGATCGCGCGCAGTGCGAGTTCATATGACCGCATGCCGAACCCGGCGATCGTCCCCGTCGCGACGGCCGCCACGACCGACGTGTGGCGGAACTCCTCCCGGGCGCTGGGGTTGGACAGGTGCACCTCGACCAGGGGTGCCGTCCGCTGGGCGATCGCGTCGCGCAGCGCGTAGGAGTAGTGCGTGAACGCCGCCGGGTTGAGGACGACGGGCGTGCGGGAGTCGGCGGCCTCGTGGATCCAGCCGACCAGTTCCGCCTCGTCGTCGGTCTGCCTGACCTCAACCGACAGGCCGAGCTCCCGGCCCGTCTCCCGGCACAGGGCCGACAGGTCGTCGAAGGTCTGCGCGCCGTAGACGTCGGGCTCCCGGCTGCCGAGACGCCCGAGGTTGGGACCGTTCAGCACGAGCACTGGCCTCATCGGCCGACCTCCCGGTAGGCCGCTTCCAGCAGTTCCTCCGACGGGTTCTCCAGGCGGGACACCTTGGCGATCCCGTCGAGCACGACGAAGCGCAACGTCGCCCCGCGGCTCTTCTTGTCGACCCGCATGTGGTCGCGGAGCTCGGGCCACGCCTCCTTGCGGTAGGCCGTGGGCAGCCCGACCGAGGTGAGGATGGACCGCGTGCGCTCCACGATGTCCCTGCCGATCCGGCCGTCGAGGCGGGACAGTTCGGCCGCGTAGACGAGGCCGATCGCCACGGCCTCTCCATGCCTGATGTGGAAGTGCTCGACCCGCTCGATCGCGTGGGCGAGGGTGTGGCCGTAGTTGAGGATCTCCCGCACACCGCTCTCACGCAGGTCGGCGCCGACGACGTCGGCCTTGACCTGGATCTTCCGCTCGATCAGCTGGCGGGTGTGGCCGCCCTCCGGAGTGCAGGCGCCGGCCGGGTCGTCCTCGATGAGCATGAGGATCGTCGGGTCGGCGATGAAGCCACCCTTGATCACCTCGGCGAGCCCGGCGACGTAGTCCTCGCGGGGCACGCTCACCAGCGTCGCCAGATCGCACAGGACACCCGCGGGAGGGTGGAAGGAGCCGACGAGGTTCTTGCCCTCGGGCGTGTTGATGCCGGTCTTGCCGCCGACGGCCGCGTCGACCATGCCCAGCAACGTGGTCGGGACCTGCACCACCTGCACTCCACGCAGCCAGGTCGCGGCCGCGAAACCGGCCAGGTCGGTGGTCGCTCCCCCGCCGACGCCGACGACCGCGTCGGAGCGCGTCACGCCGTAACGCCCGAATGCCGACCAGAGCTCGGCCGCGACCTCGACGGTCTTGGCCGCCTCGCCGTCGGGGACCGGCAGGGAGAGCACCTCGAGCCCGGCCGCCTCCAGCACCCCGCAGACCGGCCGCGCGATCTCGGGAAGGCTCGCCGGGTGGACCACCGCCACCGTCTGGACGCCCGCGGCGAGCAGTCCGGGCAGCTCGCCCAGGACGCCGGTGCCGACGACGACGTCGTAGGGTTTGTCCCCCCGCACGGTGATGCGCGTGGCGGTCACAGCGTGGCCGCGATCTCGGTGACGATGTCCGCGGGCTCCCGGTCGTCGGTCTCCACCGTGGTGACGGCCAGCCGCTCGTAGACCGGGCGGCGCTCCTCCATCAGCTTCCTGAGCTGGCTGCGCGGGTTGAGCACCAGCAGAGGCCTGGCGGAGCCGAGACCGACCCGCTTGACCGCCTGGTCGAGCCCGACCCGCAGGTAGACGACGCGGTGGCCGGCCAGCAGTTCCTGGGTCGGGCCGTGCAGGACCGCGCCGCCGCCGACCGACAACACGCCGTCGTGGCCCTCCAGCGCGGCTCGTACGGCCACCGCCTCCATCTCGCGGAACGCGGCCTCGCCGTCCTCGACGAAGACATCGCTGATCGGCTTGCCCGCGACGGCCTCGACGTCGGTGTCGGTGTCGCGGAAGGACAGCCCGAGGCGGTCGGCGAGGAGCCGGCCGACGGTCGACTTGCCGGAACCCGGCGGTCCGATGAGAACCGCTACAGGCTGTTGAGACGCCGAACTCATGATCACAGACCTTATTACTTGATCACCAGAGAGGAGAGGTAACCCGCCACGTTGCGGGCGACCTCCTCGACCGAGTCGCCGCCGAACTTCTCGACGGCGGCGTCGGCGAGCACGAGCGCGACCATCGCCTCGGCGACGATCGCGGCGGCGGGCACGGCGCACACGTCGGAGCGCTCGTGGTGGGCCGTGGCCGCCTCACCCGTCAGCACGTCGACGGTCGCGAGCGCCCGGGGGACGGTGGAGATCGGCTTCATGGCGGCGCTGACCCGCAGCGGCTCGCCGTTGGTCATGCCGCCCTCGACGCCGCCGGCCCGGTTCGTGATCCGCCGGACCCCTCCGGCGGTGTTCTCGATCTCGTCGTGGGCCCGCGAGCCCGGCCGGCGCGCGGTCTCGAAGCCGTCGCCGACCGCGACGCCCTTGATCGCCTGGATGCCCATCAGCGCGCCTGCGAGCCGGGAGTCGAGCCTCCGGTCCCAGTGGGTGTAGCTGCCGAGACCCGGCGGCAGTCCGTAGGCGAGGACCTCGACGACGCCGCCCAGCGTGTCGCCGTCCTTGTGCGCCTTGTCGATCTCGGCCACCATCGCCGCGCTCGCCTCGGGGTCGACGCAGCGCACGGGGTCGGCGTCGACCGCCGCCATGTCGCCGGGACCGGGGACGACGTCCCGGGGGGCCGTCGCCTCACCGATCGACACGACGTGGCTGACGATGTCGACGCCGAGGGCCTGCTTGAGGAAGCTCCTGGCGACCTGGCCGAGCGCCACGCGGGCGGCGGTCTCGCGGGCGCTGGCCCGGTCGAGCACCGGGCGCGCGTCGTCGAAGCCGTACTTCTGCATGCCCGCGAGGTCGGCGTGGCCGGGCCGGGGACGCGACCGGGGCGCGTTGCGCGCCTGCCCCTCGAGGATCGCGGGGTCGACCGGGTCGGCGGCCATCACGGTCTCCCACTTGGGCCATTCGGTGTTGCCCACCCGGATGGCCACCGGCGAGCCGAGCGTGCGGCCGTGCCGTACGCCGCCGGAGATCGTCACCACGTCCTGCTCGAACTTCATCCGCGCGCCGCGGCCGTATCCGAGGCGGCGGCGGCGCAGCGCCTCGTCGATCTCCGCCGTGGTCACCGCCACCCCCGCGGGGAGGCCCTCCAAGATCGCGAGAAGCTCGGGGCCGTGTGACTCCCCTGCCGTCAACCAGCGCAACATGCTGACAAGTCTTCCATGTGTCACCCGCGGGTCAGCACCGCCACGAGTGCCGCGACGAGCATGAACGGCCCGAAGGCGAACTCGGTGGTGCGATTCGCCCGGTGGGTGACCAGGAGGCCCACCACGTAGATCGCGCCCAGAAAGTGGCCGCCCACCCCCGCGGTGATCGCGACCTGCGAGCCGAGCGCGCCCGTCAGCATCCCGATGACACCGGCGAGCTTGACGTCCCCGAGGTACAGGCCCGTGGGACGGATGAACCACAGGACGGCGAACGCCCCGCCGAGGATGAGTCCCCAGATCACGGCCGGGCCCAGCCGCCCCGAGGGGATGAGCAGGACGAGGACGATCGGATAGGACGGCAGCGTGATCACGTCGGGCAGCCGGAGGGTCCGCCAGTCGATCACGGCGAGCGCCACGCCGGCGACCACCGCGTAGAGAAAGGGGACGAGCAGCCATTCGCCGTGGAGCCGCCAGGTGACCAGTGCGGCCGCGAGCGCGGTCGCCCCTTCGATCAGGTACGGCCGGCGCGGCAGGGGCACGATCCTGATCGCGTGGGCGAAGGCCTCGCGCCTCTCCTTCCGGTAGTCCTCCGGCTCTTCCTCGACGAAGCCGGCGGCGAGCGCCCGCACGTAGGCGCCGGCGATCAGTCCGAGGAGGGCGGCGACGGCGACGGGCACGGCCACCTCAACGACCATGGACCGCCCCTATCCGCGCCGCCTCCGGGACCACCATCGTCGTGGACTCTCCCCCAGCCGCGCCACCATCGCGCCGGGAAGCGACTCCACGAGCCGGTCGACGGCCGACGGGTCGCGCCTGGCCTCCTCGATCGTGGCCAGGGCCTGCAGCATGCCGCCCTCGATCACGAAGGGGACCGGCCCCGCGACGTCGACGACGACGGCCGACGCGTTCTCGTGGCGGGCGGCCTGGCACACCTGGGGTGCGGTCGCCTGGACCGGCCGGGCGTCCGCCCGCCACCTGGCCATCGGCTCGGCTCCCGTGAAGGCGAGGACGGCCTGCCTGCCGTCCTTGCCGACGAGCTTGGGGAGCGCCATCTCGCTCTCCTTCTCCTGCCGCAGCCCGTGCTCGCCCACCTCGGACTCGGTGAGCAGGGCCACGACCGGCACGAGGAGCCTGGCCTCGCCCATTACGGCGAGCACGTCGGCGGCGGTCGCCGTACCGGCCTGGTAGCCGGCCAGGGCCGCGGAGACCGGCGCGTCCGCGCCGCCGTCGTCGTCGGGTCGCAGGGGCTGCGGAATGGCGGGCACGGCTCAGGAGCCTACCCGGCGTCAGGAAAGGTCGGCGATCGCGATCACCGGCCCGCCGCCCGAGGGGCCCTGGTGGACCGCCGCGACGGAGACGAACACCGCGGGGTCGCCGGTCACGCTCGCCGCGACGCCGCCGACGGTGGCCTTGATCTGCCGGTGCCAGTGCACGTCGGAGTCGTCGAGCATGATGTTGCGCCGCCCGCGGACCCGCCCGGAGGGGTCGGCCTCGCACTTCATGAAGACGTTGACCAGCCGGCCGCCCAGGTCGGAGGGGTGGGGCCGCTCGGGGAGGTCGATGCCGGAGTCGCGGATGGCCGCCCAGATGCCGTCGGCGTCGAGGGCGTCCCGCATGACCGAGTGGCCCGCCCGGTAGCGGCCGCCGACGCCCCGGACATTGCCGACCACCACGATCTGGGCCACGTCGAGCTCGACGCCGCTGGAGCACGAGGCGACCGACGAGTAGAGGGACAGGTCCTTGTGGATCTGCTCGGCCGAGGGCATCTCGATCTCCCCCAGCGCCACGGCGATGCCGAGGGCGGTCGTGGAGTTGGAGATGTCCATCGACTTGAGCGTGTCCTCGGTGACGACCGTGTGCCCGCGCTCCTTCGCGTCGGTGATCGTCGACAGGGTGAGGAGCGGGGTCTTGGTCTGCACGTAGTGGACGTCGGCCGGGTCGTCGATTCCGGCGATCTTCATGGCCTCCCGCACTCCGGCGGCCACCTTCTCCACCATCGCCGGCCTGCCGATGTCCTCGGGCAGGATGACCTCGCTCATCGCCACGCCGACGCTGACGCGCGGCTCGTCGGTCGGCACGGCCTTCGCCGGGTCGAGGCTCGCGAAGACGGTGGCGTGCGGGCTCAGCACACCGTCGGTGCCGCCCGACCAGACGAGGGGCACCTGCCTGACCTCGTCCTCGGACCTTGTGCCCTTGGCGACGAGCACCTCGCGGAAGGCCCGGTCGGCGAGGATGCGGGTGTAGTCGTTGACGCCTCCGTTGCCCTCGGTCTTCCCGATGACCGCCAGGACGCGGTCGGCCTCGATGATCCCGTCGTCGATCAGCCTGGCGAGCCCGGACGCGTCGGTGACGCCCTCGATGGCGACCTTCCGTACCTCGATCGGATCCGGCATCTATCTCTCCGCCCCTCTGAATACCCTTGTCCCGATATTTCCTGATAGCGCCTCGCCGATGTGCTCCAACGAGGTGATCACCGCCTGCCCGCCCTCCTCGGCGAAACGCAGCGCGGCCTCCACCTTGGGCCCCATGCTGCCGTCGGCGAAGTGCCCGCCGGCCTGCAGTGCCCTGAGCCCGTCCGTGGTGATCTCCTCGATCGGCCGGGCCGCGGCCGTCCCGAACCCGACGACCGCGTTCGGCACGTCGGTCGCGATGACCAGATCCGTGGCGTGTACGGCCCTCGCCAGCTCCGCGGCCGCGAGGTCCTTGTCGATGACGGCCTCGACGCCGGCGAGTTCGCCGTCGGCGCCGCGGACGACGGGCACTCCCCCGCCTCCGGCGGCGACCACGGTGTACCCCGCCTCCATGAGGGTGACCGCCACGGCCGCGTCCAGGATCTCGACCGGCCGCGGCGAGGCCACGACCCTGCGCCAGCCGCGCTCGAACCGGCGCCAGGCCTGGCCGTGGCCCTCGAGGCGGCGGGCCTCGGCCTCCTCGAAGTACCGCCCGATGGGCTTCACCGGGTCGAGGAACGCGGGGTCCGCGCGGTCGACCAGCGTCCGGGTCACCACGGTGGCCAGCCGGACCGGCTCGGGCGCCAGCGCGTGTTCCAGCGCGTTCATGATGAGGGTGCCGATCGTGCCCTGCGTCTGCGCGACGCACCAGTCCAGGGGGACGGGCGGCACGACGTGCGCGGTGAGCTGGTTCTTCAGCAGGATGTTGCCGACCTGGGGGCCGTTGCCATGGGTGAGCATCACCTCGTGACCGGCCCTGATGAGGCTCGCGACGTGCGTCATCGCCCGCCCGATCGCCCGGTGCTGGTCATCCGGCGCGGCGCTCCCGTCGGGAGCCGTCATCGCGTTGCCGCCCAGCGCGATCAGTATGCGTCCGCCCACATCGCGAAACTATCCAGCCCGGGACGGCCCTTCATTGGCGAATGTCGCCCATCGGACGACCATCCTTCGGCAAGCCTTCGCAGGGTTGACCCGGATCTGCCGCAGTGGCGCGAAATGACGGCAGAATCGGGTTCGTGCCCCCCGAGAAGCTTGAACCCAACGAAGTCGGCGCGGCGTTCGCCGCCCGCCGCGAGCTCGGCCCTCAGTACGAACTGGAGCTGGCCGAATCGCTCGTCGACAGGGTCAACACCGTGATCGACTCACGGCTGGCCGAGAAGAAGGGCAAGCGCCCGCCGCTCGACTGGGCGCAGATGACGCTCGGCCTGGGTTCGCTGGCGTTGTCCATCCCCCTGGTGGCGATCGTGTCCTCCAATGTTCCGGGCACGTTCGGTCTCATGCTGGTCTTCGGCGTCATCGGTGTGGTGAACCTGGCCTACGTGCTCACGCGGGCCCTGCACAACAACCGCGACTGACCACGGCCTACATGTAGTCCCATTTGCGGCAGATGTCGTGAAGGGCCTCCGGCACGTCCTCGGGGGACGGCAGTGCCCGCCCCCGCTGGACGGTGCCGGTCTTGATCTTGTCCCGCCAGTCGCCGATGCCCTTGACGAACTCCCCGTCCTGGCGTTCGCCGTACTGCAACATGACCGGCTCCCAGGGCACGCCGAGGAACTCGCAGATCCGCCGCAGGTGGACCTCCGGCTCCTCCGTGAGCTTCTCGTACCGCACGGTCAGGCCGGGCAGCCGGTTCCTGGCGTTCTCCAGGTACGTCATGTAGTTCAGGGTGTGCCGGACGGCATCCTCAGGGGAGCGCCGCTCGGGGTCGGCCTCCGCCCAGGACTGGGCGATCGACATCGGGTGCCTGATC
This sequence comes from Planotetraspora kaengkrachanensis, assembly GCF_016862895.1. Lineage (GTDB taxonomy): Bacteria > Actinomycetota > Actinomycetes > Streptosporangiales > Streptosporangiaceae > Planotetraspora > Planotetraspora kaengkrachanensis. The sequence continues at coordinate 52,588 of NZ_BONV01000010.1, forward strand.
AGGAAGATGAACCGCGCCTCCGGCCAGCACGTCGAGATGCGCCGCCAGGCGAACACGTTGCTCGGCGTCTTCTCCACGAGGATGCGCTTGCCGCTCCTGGTGAGCTCCCTGTGCATGAGCCGGTCCCACAGGATGTGCTCGATGTCGCTCTGCGTGTGCCCGAGGGCGTCCATCGCCTGGCGCAACGGCTCGGTGGGGAGGTTGACCGACAGGCGGCGCACATGCAGTTCGTGCGGCGCGTGGATCTGGGAGTGGCAGTTCAGCATGACCCGCAGCAACGTCGACCCGGACCGCACCGAGGACAACACGAACACCGGGTCGCGCAGAAGGCGGTCGGCGTCGCGATCGGCCGGGGGCCGAACCGCGTCGTTCGACATCCGCATGAACATCTCAGGAATGGAGTCCGGCCGCTTGATCGTGTATCCGGTCAGTCCGACGAGCTTCGAGTTGACCTTGCGCTTCCAATTCATGACCTTGAAACCTTAACGCCCGGTTAAAAAGGGTGCCAAGTCCATGCAAGCACTTCACGGGCGTTTCACAGGCGTGTTTCAACCAAGTCGCGACAGGCGCGCGACGGCCTCGTCGATGACCTCGTCCCTCTTGCAGAAGGCGAAACGCACGAACTGGCGCCCGCGCTCGGGCCGGTCGTAGAAGACCTGGGTGGGGATGGCGACCACGCCCGCCAACTCGGGCAGCCGCATGGCGAACTCAAGGCCGTCGTCGAACCCCAGCGGGCGGATGTCAGTCTGGACGAAGTAGGTGCCGGCGGGTCGCAGCACGTCGAACCCGGCCGTCCGCAACCCCGCCGCCAGCCGGTCGCGCTTGGCCTGCAGGGCGGCCCGCTGCGCCGCCACCCACTCCATCTCCTCGCGCAGCGCGTACGCCACGGCCAGCTGCCAGGGCGCGCTGGAGGTGAAGGTCAGGAACTGCTTGACCGTCTGGACCGCCCGCGTGAGCGAGGGCGGCGCGCAGATCCATCCGGTCTTCCAGCCGGTCACGCTGAAGCTCTTGCCCGCCGAGGAGATCATGATCGTCCGCTCCCGCATGCCGGGGAGCGTCGCGAGCGGGATGTGCTCCACGCCGTCGAAGGTCAGATGCTCGTAGACCTCGTCGGTGACGGCGATCAGGTCGTGGTCCCTGCAGACCGCGGCGATCTCCTCGAGCTCCGCCCGGGTGAAGACGGTCCCCGTGGGGTTGTGCGGCGAGTTGACCAGGACGGCCCTGGTGCGGGGACCGGCCGCGGCGGCCAGCTCCGCGGGGTCGAAGGTGAAGCGGCCCGCGTCGACCCGCAGGGTCACGGGCTTGCGCACCGCGCCCGCGAGCGCCACGGCCGCGCCGTAGGAGTCGTAGAAGGGCTCGAAGACGATCACTTCGTCTCCGGGCTCGCAGACGGCGAGCACGGCGGCCGCGATCGCCTCCGTCGCGCCGACCGTGACCAGCACCTCGGCGCCGGGGTCGTAGGCCAGGCCGTACCAGTCCTTGCGGTGGTCGGAGACGGCCTGGCGCAGCTCCGGGACGCCGGGACCCGGCGGGTACTGGTTCAGCCCGCCCCTGACGGCGTCGACGGCGCGCTCGAGCATGCGGGCGGGCCCGTCGGTGTCGGGGAAGCCCTGGCCGAGGTTGATCGCACCCGTGTCCACGGCCAGTTTCGTCATCGTCGCGAAGACGGTCGTGCCGAACTCGCGCATCCGTCCCACCAGCGGCTCTTCCACAGCGGCCACCTTATGCCCGGCGGGCGCGACCCCCCACCCCCGGGCGGAGCCTATTCACAACTCGTCACGATATATGCCCATTAAGCAAGAAGCACGGCATTTGTCGCGATTGAGCGGGATTCACGGATAACAGCTCTAGATCAACCTGTTTCACCGGGTTACTTTCAAAAGACGGCCCGTTTGGTACGTGCCACTCAGCAAAGGAAGAGAGGGAATGACGTTTTCCGCGACCTTTGTGGTACGTGTCACCTTTGTGTTCCTCGGGCTCGCGGCGCTGGCGGCCGGATACATCGGGCTGGCCGCGTACGCCCCGGACATCGGCGGCCTGCCCCCCACCCGTCTGGACCTCCTCTACTGGGACCTCCAGCTGTTCGTCTTCGACTCCGCCCCTCTCGAGGGCAACGGCCCTCTTCCCGGCGCGCTGGAATTCGCCCGGTTCGCCGCACCGGGGGTCACCGTTTACACGCTGGTCGAAGGCGCCCGCCTGCTCCTTTCCTCGGAAATGCGGCGGATACGGGCCCGTGAATCCCGCGACCACGTCGTCGTCTGCGGATCCGGGGCGGTGGCGATCGCCCTGGTCGAGAAACTCCGCCGCACGAGCGAGAGAATCGTGATGATCGGCTCCTCCTCCACCCCGCCCATGGGCGACGGGAGGGTCCTCTACGTCAACGGGGACGCGCGGAGCCCCTCCACCCTGCGGGCGGCCGGCGTGCACCGGGCGTCGGTGCTGTACGCCTGCGAGGCCGACAGCTCCGTGAACACCGCCATCGCGCTGGCCGCGCACGGCATGCCCAGGATCGGTGAGCGGCATCCGCTCTCCGCGTACGCGCACATATCCGATCCCGACCTGTGCGCCGCGCTCCGGGCGAGGCGGCTCGGCCTTCCCGGCACGCCGCGGCTGCGCCTGGACTTCTTCAACCTCGACGAACTGGCCGCCCGCGTCCTGCTCGAGCAGCACCCCATCGTGAACGACCGCCCCATCGTGGTGATCGGTCTCGACGCGTTCGGCCGCAGCCTGCTCACCGAGATCGCCAGACGGCGCCGGCTCCAGGGCTCCGACGCGCCCCGCCTGCCGGTCACGCTGATCGACACCCACGCGAGCCAGGCCGCGCCCGCCCTGTGCCACAGGTTCGAGTTCATCGGCGAGGTGTGCGCGCTCACGTGCCACGACGTCGCGCCCAGTGACCTGCCGCTGACCGATCTGCTGCCGGGCGAGACGCCGCAGCGGGTGTTCATCTGCTACGCCGACCAGGACCTGGCGCTCAAGACGGCGCTCACCTCGCTGCGGTTGTGGTGCTGCGGACCCGGCTCCCTCGTCGTGCGGGTCGAGCAGACGGCCACGTTCGGCAGCGCCTTCGACGACGTCCGGCTGCTGGAGGGCCTGTCCGGGGCCCTGCGCATCTTCGCGATCAACGAGGCGGCGGGCGATCCCCGGCTCATCACCGAGGACCTGGTGGAGACGCTGGCGCGGGCGATCCACGAGAACTACCTGATCGTCAACACCGCCAGGAACACCTCCGCCGCGAACGCCTCCATGGTCGGCTGGGACGCGCTGCCGCCGCGTCTGAAGGCCGCCAACCGGGGCCAGGCCGAGGACATCGGCCGCAAACTCGCCGCCATCGGCTGCGCGCTCGCCCCCCGGGTCGAGCCCGACCTGGAGTTCGCCTTCAAGGACCACGAGATCGAGCGGCTCTCCCAGATGGAGCACGAACGCTGGCTGAAGAACCTGATCAGGAACGGCTGGACGTGGGGCCCGATCAGGGATGCCGAGCGCAGGAGGCACCCCGACCTCGACAGCTGGGACAGATTGTCGGCCGAGGCCAGGGAGAAGGACCGCGACACCGTGCGGAGCCTGCCCGGGATCCTCGCCGACGCGGGCTTCCAGATCGTCAGAATCTCGTGATCGGCCACAGGTCCGTGGTGGACTGGCGGGTATGGACCACTCCGCGCCGACCGGCCGCGTTCGCTCGCTCGACGCGCTACGCGGATTCGCGATCTGCGGGATCATGCTCGTCAACACCTGGCAGCACACGCTCGCCGACCGGAAGGCGACGTCGATCGACTGGGTGATGGGCAACCTGTTCCAGAGCCGCTTCTATCCGGTCTTCGCGTTCCTCTTCGGCATGGGCTTCGCCCTCTTCCTGCGGTCGGCCCGGTCGCGGACGTCTCATCCCCGGCTGGTGCTGCTGCGCCGGCTCGTCGTCCTCGCCCTGCTCGGCGCCGTCCACACGTGGGTGGAGCCGGGTGAGGTGCTGCTGCCGTACGCGATCCTCGGCGTCACCGTCCTGCTCCCGGCGAGCTTCCTGCCCCGGCCGCTCGTGCTGCTCGCCGGCCTGGGCACGATGGTCCCCGCGATGGTCACGGGCAAGCCGTACGTGCTGATCGCCGCGCTGTTCCTGCTCGGTCTCGCCACCGTCGAGTACGGCGGAGCCGGCCGCCTGGCGTCGCCGGTCGTGTTCGGGACGAGCGCCGTGCTCGCCGTGCTGCTGACCTGGTGGTGGACCCATTCGCCGCCGGGCGGCGGGGTCTACCAGGCGGCGGCCCTGTGCGGCGCGGCCGCGTACGGTACCGGCTTCCTGCTGGCCGTGCGGCGGACCGCGGTCTTCGAGGCGCTCGGCAGGATGGCGCTCACCAACTACGTGAGCAGCACGGCCGCCATCGTGGCGGCGGCCCCTCTGCTGCGCGCGGACGGCACGGGCTCGGCCGTCGTCGGCGTCACCGTCGTCACGCTCGCGGCGCAGGCCGCGTTCAGCCGGTGGTGGCTGACGCGCTACCGGTACGGCCCCCTCGAATGGGTCTGGCGATCGCTCACCTGGTGGGAACCGGTCGCCAACCGGCAGACTGGGACTCGTGACTCGAATCGCCCTGTGCCAGATCCCCGTCGACCACGATCCGAAGACGAACCTCGAGACCGTTCGTGAGGCGCTGGCCCGGGCGGAAGGCGCCGACCTGGCCGTCTTCCCCGAGGCGACGCTGACCCGTTTCGGCAGGGGTGTCACCGAGGCGGCCGAGCCTCTCGACGGCCCGTTCGTCACCGGGCTCGCCGAGGCCGCCAGGGAGCACGGCACGGCCGTCATCGCGGGGGTGTTCGAGCCGGCCGAGGGCGGCCGCGTCTTCAACACGGCCGTCGCCCTGGACCGGACGGGGCGGCTCGCGGGCGCCTACCGGAAGATCCACCTGTTCGACTCGTTCGGCGCCCGGGAGTCCGAACTCGTGGCGCCCGGGGACACTCCGGTGGTCGTGGAGCTCGCCGGGCTGAGGATCGGCCTCATCACCTGCTACGACATCCGGTTTCCCGAGCTGGCCAGGGAGCTGGTCGATCAGGGGGCCGACGCCTTCGCCGTCATCGCGGCGTGGGGCTCCGGCCCGATGAAGGAGGATCACTGGGTCACGCTGGTCAGGGCGCGGGCGATCGAGAACACGACCTGGACGATCGCCGTCGGACAGGCTCCGAATCCGTCCGCCCGCGACTCGTTCGGCGTGGGCCGCAGCATGCTGATCGATCCGATCGGCGCCGTCCGGCACGATCTCGGTCCGGGGCCCGCCGTACAGGTCGGGGAGATCGACGCCGGCCTGACCGAAATCGTGCGAAGGACCCTTCCGTCACTGGAACATCGCCGGCTCGGAATCGGCGGCTCGTAAACTTGTGCCCATGAGCGAGCCGGGACACAGGACACAGATGCAGAAGGTGATCCCGCCCAGGCTGCTCGTGCCGTACCTGGGAAGCAAACGGACGATCATCTCCGGGTACGTCTACCGAGTGCAGGACTGCGGCCGTCTCACCACTCCCGGGTCGCTCGTGGAAGCCCTCGACCTGGGCTTCGAAGGATCGGAGCTGACGCCGGACGTGCCCGAGCTGTACATCATGCGGTGGTACGCGCGTGACATCGACACCTACGTCGTACCGTACGGCCCGCACATGGGCGGGGATTGGAGCGATTCACCGCCGTTCACGGGCAACGGGTTCACCACCTCCCGGGAGCATGTGGTGCCTCAGTTCCACACCATGCCGATGCCGATCCCGGCCGGAGCGGAGATCATTCATCTCACCGGCGCCGGGGAACGCCCCTTCGCCGGCTACGACGGCCTGACCTGGCGGCCCGCGTCATGACGGACATCGAACCCGCCGGTCTGGGGTTCGTCGCCGAGTACCGCGACCAGACCTACGCCGCGGCCATCGGGCCGGACAGCGACGACGTCGTCCTGTTCAGCGAGTCAGCCGACGAGGGCTTCGCCAAGGTCGGCAGCTACTGGCGCCTGACGGTGCGCCGCTCCGACCTGCGGTCGCTGACGCTGCTGCGCACGGTCGGGGCGTTCGGCGGCGAACCGTGCCTCGTCCTCGACGAGGACGACGGCGACTCCGACGGCCTGCACATCGCCTACACCGGGCACAGCGGGATGAAGGCGGAGGCCCTCGGCTACTGGCTGGTCGACCACGGCGCCTACGAGGTGGTCGTCCCCCGGGACGAGGTGCACTCGATCCGGGTCGAGCGGGTGCCCGTCCCCACCACCGGCGATCAGGACCCCAGCGACCGGTAACGCGCCAGCCTCGCGGCGAGGCGCTCGGGGGCGGGCGTGTCGAGCAGGCCGATGATCTCGTACTCGAGTGTCCGGGCGACCCGGCGGCAGAAGGCCTCGGGCTCGTAGGCCGCGTCAGGGCGTTCCGGAACGATCCGGTCGACGATGCCGTCCCGCATCAGTTCCACGGCCCGGACGCCCTGGGACCGCGCGATCTCCGGCGCGAAGTCGACGGTCCGGTAGAGGATCGCCGACGCGCCCTCCGGCGGAAGCGGGGACAGCCATCCGTGTTGCGCGCACACGACCCGGTCGGCGGGCAGCAGGGCCAGCGCCGCCCCGCCGGCGCCCTCGCCGAGCAGCAGGCAGACGGTCGGCGCGTCCAGCATGACAAGGTCGGCCAGCGAACGGGCGATCTCCGCCGCGAGGCCGCCCTCCTCCGCCGCCTTGGACAACGCCGCGCCCGCCGTGTCGATCACCGTGACCAGGGGCAGGCCGAGTTCGGACGCCAGGCGCATGCCGCGGCGCGCCACCCGCAGCCCCGCCGGGCCGAGGGGCGCCCCGGCCCGCTGGCGCCTGCGGTCCTGGCCGAGCACGACGGCGGGCGCCGTGCCGAACCGGGCGAGGGCGAGCATCAGGCCGGGCTCGTGCTCCCCCGTGCCGGTGCCGTTGAGCGGCGTGACGTCGGCGGCGCCCAGCTTGAGCAGGCTGCGCACCCCCGGCCGGTCGTCGCGGCGGGAGCGCATGATCGCTTCCCACGCCTCCGCCCGCTCGCCGTCGTCCTCCGGTTCCGGGCCGCGGGCCAGCCCCTTCCTCGGGGCGCACAACACGGCGAGCGCCCTGATGGCGATCTCGCGTGCGTCCTCGGCGGAGACCACGGCGTCGATCAGGCCGTGGGCGTACAGGTTCTCGGCGACCTGCACGTCCTCGGGGAACGGGAAGCCGTAGAGCGACTCGTACACCCGGGGGCCGAGGAAGCCGATGAGCGCCCCCGGCTCCGCGGCGGTCACATGGCCGAGCGAGCCCCACGACGCGAAGACGCCTCCAGTCGTGGGGTGGCGCAGATAGACGACGTACGGCAGGCCCGCGTCGCGATGGGCCGTCACCGCGACCGTGATCTTCACCATCTGGGCGAAGGCGAGCGCGCCCTCCTGCATGCGGGTCCCGCCACTGGCCGGGGCGGCGAGCAGCGGCAGCCGTTCGGCGGTGGCCCGTTCGACGGCGCGGACGAGCCGCTCGGTGGCGGCGACGCCGATCGACCCGGCGAGGAAGGAGAATTCGCAGGCCACGACGGCCACCCGCCGGCCGTCGAGCGTGCCCTCCCCCGTGATCACCGCCTCGTCGTAGCCGGTGGCCGCCCGGGCGGCGGCGAGTTCCTCCGCGTACTGCGAACCCGGGGCGGCCCGGTCGAGGGGAGGTTCGTCCCACGATTTCCATGAGTGGGCGTCGAGCACCCGGACGATGAGGGCTCGCGCGTCCGGGCGTGCGGTCATCGTTCGCGCTCGCGGAGCCATTCGAGGACGGCGTCGTTGTCCTGGCCCAGGGCGGGAGGCGGCGTGTGGTCACGCGGTTCGTCCCCGTCGAAGCGCAATGGCGGCCCGGGCAGGTCGATCGGGCCGAGCACGGGATGGTCGACGGTGACCACCAGCCCCTGCGCGTGCACCTGATCCCAGGCGTAGACCTCGTCGATCGAGCGGATGGCGCCGGAGGGGACGCCGAGTTCGCCCAGCGTCGTCAGCCAGTGCGCCCGGGTGTGCGCGGCCAGCGCCTTCTCCATGTCGGCGATCAGCTCCTCCCGATGCGCGAACCGATCCCTGTTAGTGGCATATTTCGGGATATCTGGATCTATGTCCAGGAGCTGAGCGATCTTGCGCCACTGGCCGTCGTTGGCGACCGCGAGCTGGATCATGCCGTCCGCGCAGTGGAACGCCCCGTAGGGCGCTATCGAGGCGTGGTGATTGCCGCTGGCGCGCGGAACGGTCTCCCCCACGGTCCAGGCCGTCCCGTGGTAGGAGTGCACGCCCACCACCGAGGCCAGCAGCGACGTGCGAACAACCGTGCCGCGGCCGGTCCGCTCCCGGTCGTAGAGGGCGGCGGCGACGCCGTACGCGCCGTGCATGCCCGCCAGCAGGTCGGCGATCGAGGCACCCACCCGGTACGGCTCGTCCGGCGACGGACCCGTGAGCGACATGAGACCCGCCTCGCCCTGGGCGATCTGGTCATAGCCGGGTCTGCCGCCCTCGGGCCCGTCGTGCCCGAATCCCGTGATCGACAAGACGATCAGGCGCGGGTTGAGCTCGTGCAGGCGCTCGACGGAGAACCCGAGCCGGTCGAGCACTCCCGAGCGGAAGTTCTCGACCAGCACGTCGCTCTGCCGTACGAGCCGTTCGACGAGGTCCCGGCCCTCGGCGGACTTCATGTCCAGGATGATCGACTGCTTGTTGCGGTTCGCCGCCAGGTAATACGTCGAAATATCGTGATCTGGCCCGACGAACGGCGGACCCCAGTGCCGCGACTCGTCCCCGGACGGGTGCTCGACCTTGATCACGTGTGCTCCCAGGTCACCGAGCATCTGGGCGCCGTGCGGGCCGGCCAGAGCCCGGGACAGGTCGAGCACGACGACGCCGCTGAGAGGTCCCTGGCTACGGAGAGGTCTCTGCACGGTCAGCCTCCACGGAAGACGATTCCGGCTCCTCCGGCAAGACTGCCAGTTGACCCGGATCACTTCCACTGAAGGCGCCGCCCGGTCATCAGGCGACGTCGTCGTGACAGGCCGCCGGCCGTACGGTGGCCCGTTCCACGGCGAAGTTCCGCACCGCGCCGACAGCGGGTGCGGAAAGGAACCGTGAGGTCAGTGGGGCTGCTTGTGTCCGCGCATCCGATCCATCAGCCGCTGGAGCCGTTCCCTGTTGCGCGGGTCACGGGCCATCGTCTTCGCCTTCTCCGTCATCCGCCGGCCCTGCGGCCCGCGGAGATACTCCTTGATCCGCTCGATTAGCTTCGCCATCTGTCCGTTCACCGCCCTCGTATCGTTTTGTCGTTATTCGGCTACCCAGAGGCGTCGCCTCCAATCACGAGGGCACGCCTGGCGGCCGCCATACGGTTCCCCTGGACCCGATCGGCGATGCGGAGCGAGGCGCAGCGAGGCGGTCTCAGAGGTGGTCGACGTCGGCGTGCGCCAGGCCGCCGGAGAGCCTCGGGTAACCCGGCCCCCGGTCGAAGAAGGCGTCCCGCGGCGTCGGCGCGTCCGCCCGTGCCGCCGCCCGTAGCCGCGCCGTGGCCTCCTCGTCGATCCGCGGATCGTCACGAGGGCCGTGCAGGACGACGCCGTAGTCGTTCTTCGCGGCCTCGACGGACACCTTCCCGTCGCGGACGTCGGCGGCCACCCGCGCGGCCTCCCGCTCGTACGGCGAGCCCCACCCGCCGCCCCCCGTGGTCTTGACCCGCACGATCTCCCCCGCCTTCACGGGGAAGTCGTCCACCAGGCCCTCCATCTCCTCGCCGTTCACCGTGACGAGGAAGGGACGGCCCGCCCGGCCGCCGTTCACGCCCCAGCACGACAGGATGGACCGGTCGGCGATCGACATGAACGACGCGTCCCGCAACATCCGGATGTGCTTGTCGTAGCCGAGGCCGCCCCGGAACTGCCCCGGCCCGCCGCTGTCGACGGCCAGCCCGAGCCGTTCGACCAGGAACGGCCAGCGCGACTCGGCGAACTCGACCGGGATGTTGCGCGAGTCGGGGACGACGTGGATGGTGTCCTCGCCGTCGGCGTACCAGCGCCCGCCGGAACCCCCGCCGAGCACCTCGCGCATCAGGTACGGACCGTCGTCGGACTCGCCGTAGACACCGGTGTAGCGGATGGTCTCCTGGTCGGCCGGCATGCGCCCCCCGGTGGCCTTGGCGAGCACGCCCGCCAGCACGCCGAGGAGCCGGAGGATCACGAACGTCCTGGCGTTGGTCGGCGCCGGGAAGATCGGCGTCAGCAGCGTGCCCTTCTCCGGGAACACCATCCTGATCAGCGGGACGACTCCCTCGTTGACGTCGAGTTCCGCCATCCGCTCGGGCGTGTCCGCGAGGTTGCGCAGGACCGGCGCGAGCCACTTCTTCAGGAACACCCCGTCGGCGTAGTCGCCGGCATGGTTGATCGGCCCCTTGGCCTGGGCGGACGTCCCGGTGAAGTCGATCGTCAACGGCACCTCGGCCGAGTGGTCCACGGTCAGGGTGATCCGCTGGGTGTGCAGCCGGGGCTCGTCGACGCCGTCGTGCTCGGCGTAGTCCTCCCAGACGTGCACTCCCTCGGGGATCTTCGACAGCAGCTCCCGCCGGAACGTCTCCGTCGTCTTGGCGATGATCGCGTCGAAGCAGGCCTCGACGGCCGCGCGGCCGTACCGGTCGAAGATCTCCCCCAGCCTCCGTGCGCCCATCAGGCAGGCCGAGCACTCCGCGTCGAGGTCGCCCGCGAGCGAGTCGGGCATCCGCGAGTTGCGCGTCATGATCGTCAGGGCCGCGCGGTTGGGCACGCCCTGGTCCCAGAGCTTGATCGGGGGGACCATGAGGCCCTCTTCGAAGGCGCTTCGCGCGTGCGAAGGCATCGAGCCCGGCACGGCGCCCCCGATGTCGTCGTGGTGCCCGAACGCCTGGACGAAGGCCACCACCTCGCCCTCGTGGAAGACCGGCACGGTGACGCACAGATCGGGCAGGTGGCCGATGCCGCCCTCCGACAGGTAGACGTCGTTGTGGAAGTAGACGTCGCCCGGCCGCATCGTCTCGATCGGGAAGTCCCGCACGACCGGGTGGACCAGCGCCGAGTACGACCTGCCGGTCAGCTTGCGCAGCCGTACGTCGTGGATGCCCGCGCGGAAGTCGTGCGCGTCGCGGATCATCGGAGAGCGGGCGGTCCTGGCGATCGAGGTCTCGACCTCCATCTCGACCGACGCGAGAGTCCCCTCGACGATCTCCACCAGGATCGGATCCACGTCGCTCATGAGTCGCTCACCACCACGAGGTTGCCGTAGTCGTCCATGGTCGCCGTGAAGCCGGGGTGCACCGGCAGGGTCGAGCCGTACTCCTCGACGACCGCGGGGCCGGTGACCACGGCGCCCGCGCCGAGGTCGGCGCGGCGGTAGATCACCGTGCGGCCCCACCGTTCGTAGAAGACGTCCCGCGTCGCGATCGGGCTCGGCTCCTCCGGCTGGTACGGCACGCGCGCGATCGCCGGCCTGGTGATCGGGCCGATGCCGGAGACCCGCAGGTTCACCCATTCGACGGCGTGTCTGGGGTCGTCGCGGTAGCCGTACCCGTAGAGCCGCTGGTGCGCCTCGTGGAAGCGGTCCACGACGGCGGCCCGCCAGCCGTCGTCCAGCGGCCCGTCGGGAGCGGGCACCCTGACCTCGTAGGCCTGGCCGTAGTAACGCAGGTCGGCGCTGCGCGCGTACACGTGACTCGTGAAGCCCTCGCGGTCGAGCGCGGCGGCGGCCTGGCCCTCGAGTTCGGCGAAGACGGCGCGCAGCGTCTCCCGCGAGGGGTCGCGGGAGACGTGGGTGCGGACGTAGTCGTTCTTCACGTCGACCGTGAGCAGGCCGAACGCCGACACGTTCCCCGGGTTCGGCGGGACGATCGCGGCCCGGAGACCGAGGATGTCGATCAGCCGGCAGGCGAGCAGCGGCCCCGATCCGCCGAACGCGACCATGGGGAAGTCCCGCACGTCGAGGCCGCGTTTGACGGTGATCTGGCGGATCGCGTTCGACTGGTTGAACGCGCTGATCTCGAGGATGCCGGTCGCGCAGCGCTCGGGCGACAGGCCGAGCTTGCCGGCGAGGGCCTCGATCCCCGCCCGCGCCGCCGACACGTCGAGCGGGATCTCCCCGCCGAGGAGGTGGGGAGGCACCCGGCCGAGGAAGACGTGGGCGTCGGTGACGGTGACCTCAGTGCCGCCCCTGCCGTAACAGAGCGGCCCCGGGTCGGCGCCCGCCGACCGCGGCCCGACCTTCAGCGTGCCCTCCGGGGAGATCCACGCGATCGACCCGCCCCCCGCGCCCACGGTCACGATGTCGATCATGGGGATCTTGCAGGGGTACCTGCCGATGGTGCCCTCGGTCGTCAGGGACGGCTCGCCGTCGACCACCACCGCCACGTCGGTGGAGGTGCCGCCGCCGTCGAGCGTGATCACACCGGGGTGGCCGGCCGTCCCGGCGATCAGGGCGGCGCCGAGTGCGCCCGCCGCGGGCCCGGACAGGACCGTCGTGATCGGCTGGTGGACCACCTCGGACGCCGACAACACGCCTCCGTTGCTCTTCATCACCGAGAACGGCCGCCCGATCCGGTCCGACAGGTTGCCGATGTACCGCCGCATGATGGGCTTGACCGCCGCGTCGACGAGCGTGGTCACCGACCGCTCGTACTCCCGGTACTCCCGCAGGACGTCGCTCGACAACGACACCACCGCGTCCGGGTGCTCCCGCTCGATCACCTCGCGCATGCGCCGTTCGTGTGCGGGGTTCGCGTAGGAGTGCAGAAAGCACACACCGATCGCGGTGACGCCGTTCTCGGCGAACCAGCGGGCGGCCTGTACGGCTCCCGCCTCGTCGAACGACCGCACCTCGCGCCCGAGGTGGTCGAGCCGCCCGCCGACGGTCCGCACCCGGCGCACCGGGACGATCCGGGGCGGCTTGACCCAGAAGTAGGAGTTGCCGTAGCCGTCCGGCACGCTCTGCCTGGCTATCTCCAGGATGAACTCGAAACCCTCGGTCGTGACGAAGCCCAGGTGCTCGGTGCCGTCGGGGCGGTCCTCGAGCAACTGGTTGGTGGCCACCGTGGTGCCGTGGACGATCGCGGCCACGCCGCCGAGGTCGTCCGAGCCAGCGTGGAGCTCCAAGACCTTGTGGACACCTGCCATGAATCCGTCCGCCGGATTGGCAGGTGTCGAGGGGGTCTTGGTCGTGACGATCTCACCGGTCTCCTCGTCGACCAGGACGACGTCCGTGAACGTGCCCCCGGTGTCGACCCCGATGCGGACGCTACCCATGCTCCAGTGTTTACCGACAGCGACCGGCCCCCGGAACCGGCGCACTCTGCCGAAGAAAACTCAGCCCGTCGTCAGACCCTGCCACCATGGGCGAAGACGCTAGCGCCGCCGCCCGGACCGGCCGAGAAGCCAGCCGATCACCGCGCCTCCCAGCGCGATCCCCGCGCCCATGCCGAACGCGGTCAGCACCGGCCACACCGGCGCGCCCGCCCGGGCCGCCGGCTCGGCGGGCCGGGTGAAGACCTGGGCGCCGGGCGCCGCCTCGGCGGCCGCGGCGGGGACGGCCTCGGCCGCCTTCTCCGGCACGGCGGGCACCGCGGCCGGCCCGGACACGAGGTGCCGCTCGACGGCGGTGAAGAACTCGCCGGCCGTCCTCTTGGCCACCGAGCCGAGCATGCGCTGGCCGACTCCGCCGATCATCCCGCCCACGACGGCCTCGGCGTCGTAGTCGACGCGGGTGCCGCCCTCCTCCGCCTCGCTGAGCCGTACGCGCACGGTGGCCTCGACCGTGCCGGGGGCGCCCTGCCCTCGCGCAGTGAGCACGAAGCGCTCGGGTTCGTGCTGGTCGGCGAGGACGACCTCACCCTGATAGACGCCCCTGATCGAGGCGACCCCCGCGGCGACCGTCATCTTGTAGGCGTCGCCGCCGATCTCCTCCAGCCGCTCGCAGCCGGGGATCGTCCGCACCAGGACGGCGGGGTCCTGAAGCGCGTCCCAGACCCGCTTGCGCTCGGCTGCGAGCACTGCACTGCCAACGACCTTCATGGGCACCTCCGATGCCGAGCACACTAGACAATCTCCGGGACCGGCGAGTACGGCAACATCTGCCTCTCCGTCACGGCGGTGTTACCCAGAAGTTCACACGTCGCCCGGTCGTCGCAGCCGTACTCATGCCCAATCGGTCGGTCGGCGTACAAGCGGGTCACCGGTGTCTATTGCCTCGCCTCCGGCTCGGCGTGCTCGGGGCGCCCTAGAGGCCGGGTCGCAGTACCTCCGGGAGACGCACGACCTCTGTGACGAAGATCGCATCGGTTCCCGGCACCGCACTCGCTCATTGCTCTACAGCTTGTAGTACTACTAGAGGTAGAACTACAAGCTGTAGAGCTCCGGCACCCGCGAGGGGGACATGGACGCGCTGGACCTGGCACGGTGGCAGTTCGGGGTCACCACCGTCTACCACTTTCTCTTCGTACCCCTGACGATCGGGCTCGGCGTCTTCGTCGCAGGACTGCAGACGGCCTGGCTCCGGCGGACGCGCCGGGGCGGGGACGGCGAGCACCTGCTGCGGCTCACCAAGTTCTTCGGCAAGCTCTTCCTGATCAACTTCGCGATGGGGGTGGTCACGGGGATCGTGCAGGAGTTCCAGTTCGGCATGAACTGGAGCCAGTACTCGATCTTCGTGGGGGACGTCTTCGGAGCGCCGCTCGCCATGGAGGCGCTGCTCGCGTTCTTCCTGGAGTCGACCTTCCTCGGCCTGTGGATCTTCGGCTGGGAGCGGCTTCCGCGCGCGGTCCACCTCGCCTGCCTGTGGGCCGCGGTCATCGGCTCCAACCTGTCCGCGTACTTCATCCTCGCCGCGAACGCCTGGATGAAGCACCCCGTCGGCTACGAGGTCGTCGGCGGCCGGGCCCGGATGACCGACCTGTGGGCCGTCCTGACCAACTCGACGGCGCTCGCCCAGGTGCCCCACGTGGTCGCCGGCGCCTTCGTCGTGGCCGGCGGGTTCGTGATCGCGGTCAGCGGTTACCGGATCCTGCGCGAGGGCTCAGGGGGATCGAAGGGCTCGAAGGGCTCGGAGGGCTCGAAGGGCTCGGAGGGCTCGTACGGCGAGGCCGGGATGTGGCGGGCGAGCCTGCGCGGCGCGCTCGTGATGACCGCGATCGCCGGGATCGTGGTGGCGGGCACGGGCGACCAGTCGGCGCGCCTGCTCAGCGAGCAGCAGCCGATGAAGCTCGCCGCCGCGGAGGGGCTGCGCCACGACACCGCGGGAGCGCCCTTCAGCGTGGTCCCCGGGGTCGAGGTGCCGAACCTGCTGAGCCTCCTGGCCGCCCACGACCCGCGGGCCGTGATCCAGGGGACCGACGACATCGAGCGGCGCTACGCCGCCGCCTTCGGGCCCGCCGACTACACGCCGAACGTGCCGGTGGTCTTCTGGTCGTTCCGCGTGATGATCGTGTTCGGCATGGCGACGGTCGCGCTGTCGTTCCTCGGCCTGTGGCTCACCCGGCGCCGGGCCCGGCCGCCCCGCTGGTTCGCCCGCCTGTGCGTGCTCGCGCTGCCCCTGCCGACGACGGCGATCGTCGCGGGCTGGCTGCTCAGCGAGATCGGCCGCCAGCCCTGGACGGTGCAGGGCGAGCTCATGACCGCGGCCAGCGTGTCGCCCGGGGTCGCCCTGGCGGAGGTCGCGGCCACCCTGGCGGGCTTCACCCTGCTGTACGGCGTGCTCGCCGTGGCGGAGGGCGTCCTGCTGGTGCGCCACGTCAAGGCCGGTCCCGAGCCTCTCCCCGTCGAGCCGGTCCCCTCCGGCGAGGCGCGGCTGACCCCGACCCTCATGTACTGAGGAGCATTCCCATGACGCTGACGACGTTCTGGTTCATCATGATCGCGTTCCTCTGGACGGGCTACTTCGTGCTGGAGGGATTCGACTTCGGCGCGGGCGCGCTGATGCCGCTGCTGTCCAGGTCGGAGGCGGAGCGCAGGCAGGTCGTCACGACGATCGGGCCGGTGTGGGACGGCAACGAGGTCTGGCTGATCACCGCCGTCGGCGCCATGTTCGCCGCCTTCCCCGTGTGGTACGCCCACATGCTCAGCGGCTTCTACCTCCCCGTCTTCGTGGTCATCGTGGGGCTCATCGTGCGCGGCGTCGGCCTGGAGTGGCGCGGCAAGGTGACCTCCCGCAGGGAGCTCGCGCTCTGCGACGCCGGGATCGTGGCGGGCAGCGTGCTCCCCGCATTCCTCTGGGGCGCGGTCTTCGGGCACATGGTGTACGGCACGGCTGTCGCGACCGCGGTCGGCGGCGCGTTGTCGCTGGCGATGGCGACGCTGCACGGCGCGGTGTTCGTCGCGCTCAGGACGACGGGGCCCGTCCGCGCCCGCGCCCGGCGTGCCGCACTCCTCGTGTCCGGGGCCGCGGTCCCCCTCGCCGCAGTGGCGCTGCCGTCCCTTCCCGGATCCTCCGCCCTGACCGTTCCCGACTGGTCGGCGTCGCCGTTCCTGTGGGCCTCGGCGCTGGCCGCGATGGCCGCCCTGGCCTCGGGCGTGGCGCTGGCCTGGCGGCGCAGGGAGGGCTGGGCGTTCACGGCGACCGCCGCCGCGATCGTGTTCACGACGGCGACTGTTTTCGGGCGGTTGTGGCCGGCTCCGATGCCGGGCATCTCGGTCGCCGAGGCGGCATCCGCGCCCTACACCCTGACCGTGCTGACCTGGCTCGGCGCGTTGGCCCTCCCCGGGGTGATCGCCTACCAGGCCTGGACCTACTGGATCTTCCGCAGGCGCGTGTCCGTCCGCAGCGAGTAGAGATCGGAGGGGGAGATCGGCATCCGGTCGATCGTGATGCCCTCGGCGTCCTCGATCGCGGCGGCGACGACGGCGGAGACGGGGATCACCCCCGCCTCCCCTGCGCCCTTGACCCCCAGCGGGTTCAGCGGCGAGGGCGTCTCCAGATGCGCGGTCTCGATCCGCGGCACCTCGGTGGCGTAGGGCATCAGGAAGTCCATGAACGAGGCGTTCAGCAGCTGCCCGTGCTCGTCGTAGGCCATCTTCTCGTAGAGCGCGCCGCCCACGCCCTGGCCCACTCCCCCGTGGATCTGCCCTTCGACGATCATCGGGTTGATCAGCTTGCCGCAGTCGTGGACGACCACGTATCGGAGGATCTTGATCTCGGCGGTGAGCGGGTCGGTCTCCACGATGGCGGCGTGCATGCCGGACGCGAACGTCGACCGGATCGGCGAGTAGTAGTCCCTGCCCTCCATCCCGGGTTCCTCGCCGTCCTCCACGGGCGGGCGGTCGTCGGAGGACGGCCCGGCGAACTGCGTGGCCCGCTGGGCCTCCTGGTCGAAGGCGTACCTCAGCGGGTTGGACAGCACCGCGACCGTCGCGAGCGGGATCGACGCCGACGGCGCGCCGGCCACGTGGACGACCCCGTCGGTGATCTCCAGGTCGCGGGGGTCGGCCTCGAGGGCGTCCGCGGCGACCTTCAGGGCCTTGTCCCGAACCTTCCTGCAGGCCAGGGCGATGGCGTTGCCGCTCATGACCGCCGCCCTGGAGGCGAACGTCCCCACGGCGTAGCCGAACCGCCGGGTGTCGCCCGTGACGACGGACACCCTCTCGATGGGCACGCCGAGCTCGGTCGCCGCGATCTGCGCGAACACCGTCTCGTGTCCCTGCCCCTGCGAGGTGAGCCCGGTCGAGACGTGCACCCGCCCGTCCGAGGTGATCTGCACGTGGCCGCCTTCGTACGGCCCGACCCCGGTGCCCTCGACGTAGCAGCCGACGCCGATGCCGATCGTGCGCCCCTCGGCGGCGGCCTCGGCCTTCGTCGCCGGGAAGGAGTCCCAGCCGATGAGTTCCTTGAGCATCCGCAGCGACTCGGGATAGTCGCCGCTGTCGTAGATCAGCGGGCGGCCGTCCTGGAAGGTCATCCCCTGGTCGTAGGGGAACTCGCCGGGCTGGATGAAGTTGGCGGCGCGCACCTCGGTGCGGTCCCGTCCGAGGTGGGCGGCGATCCGGTCCATCGTGCGCTCCATGCAGAACACGCCCTGGGGCCTGCCGGCGCCCCGGTACGGCGTGACCTGCACGGTGTTGGTGTAGATCGAGGTGAACTCGACCCGGTAGGCCCCGATCTTGTACGGCCCGACCAGCTGGGTCGAGGTGATGATCGGCACGATGATTCCGTACGGCGTGTAGGCGCCGTGGTCGTGCAGGATGTTGACGTCGAGGCCGAGGACGCGGCCGTCGTCGTCGAAGCCGACCCGCACGTGGTGCACCTGGGCGCGCTCGTGGGCCGAGGAGATGAAGTGCTCACGCCGGTCCTCTGTCCACTTGACCTCACGGCCGAGCAGGCGGGCGGCCCACGGCACGAGGATCTCCTCCGGCCACGGGTGGACGATCTTGACGCCGAAGCCGCCGCCCACGTCCGGCGCGATGACCTCCACCTTGGGCAGCGCAAGACCGAGCTTGGCCGCGACGGCCATCCGCACGCTGGTGGAGGTCTGCGTGGAGGAGTAGACCCGCAGCGACTCGTCGTCGGCGTCCCAGCGCGCGTAGACGCCCCTGCCCTCCAGGGGCATGGAGGCGCTCCGCTCGATGTCGAGCCTGAACGCCAGCGTGTGGGGCGCCGCCTCGATGGCCTCCCGCGCGGACGTCCCCGCCGCCGAGTGCACCTCCTGCACCAGGTGCGCGCCGATGTTGCCGGGCACGTCGGCGTGGACGAGGTTGACGGCCTCCGCGGCCTCCTCGACCCCGACGACCGGCTTGAGCAGTTCGTAGTCGACCTCGATGAGCGCGCAGGCGTCCTCGGCCACGTAACGGTCGGCGGCCACGACCATGACGACGGGTTCGCCGACGTGCCGAACCACGTCGCGCGCGAGCGCGTGACCGGTGCGGCCGTGGGTGAGCGCGGGGTGCGGGATCAGCAGCGGCAACGGCTCGGCGATCAGGCCGGGGAGGTCCTCCCACGTGTAGATCGCGACCAGGCCCTCCACGTCCAGCGCGGCGGAGACGTCGACGTCCCGGATCCTGGCGTGCGCGTGCGGCGACCTGACGAACGCCGCGGCCAGGGCGTTCGCGCCGAGGTCGTCGAGGAACCGCCCCTGACCGGTGATCAGGCGGGCGTCCTCCCGTCGCCGGACCGGCTCCCCGAACAGCTTCGTCGTCACCCGGACTCCTCCGCCTGGATCTCCGCGGCCCGGTGGACCGCCTTGATGATGTTCTGGTAGCCGGTGCACCGGCACAGGTTTCCCGAGACGGCCTCGAGGACCTCCTCGTCGGTCGGCGTCCGGTTGTCCCGCAGGAACGCGGTGACCGTGCAGAGGAAGCCGGGGGTGCAGAAGCCGCACTGCAGTCCGTGGCACTCCGTGAACGCCCGCTGCACCGGGGACAGGGCGCCGCCCTCGGCCAGCCCCTCGACCGTGGTGATCTCGTGGCCGTCGACCGTCACCGCGAACGTCAGGCACGACCGGATCGGCTCGCCGTCCAGCAACACCGTGCACGCGCCGCACACGCCGTGCTCGCAGCCGACGTGGGTGCCTGTGAGCCCGAGGTCGTGGCGCAGGCAGTCGGACAACAACCGCCGGGCGGGCACCGTCACCTGGTGCAGCACGCCGTTGACTGTCAGCGTGACGGCGTGAGCCCTGTGCGCGCCGGTCGTCTCGCTCATGCCGGTCCCTCCCCGCCCTCGGCCGCTTCGTGGGCCGCGCCGCGCAGCGCCTTCGTGACGAGCACCCCGGTGAGGTGGCGCCGGTAGTCGGCCGTCGCGTGGATGTCGCCCTCGGGTTCGATCCGGTCCTGTACGGCTCTCGCGACCGCGTCCCAGTCGACGGACGCCGGGGGCCGCCGGCCGCAGACGCCGGTCACGTCCACGACCACGGGCACCGGGCCGACGCTGACGCAGACCACCCGCGCCGCGGAGATCCGGAAGTCCTCGTCGAGCGTGACGGCGGCGGCCACTCCGGCGACCGCGTAGTCGCCGTGGCGCCGGGCCACCTCGCAGAACGCGGTCCCCGACCGCTCGGGCAGCGCGGGGAAGAACGCCGACACGGCCAGCTCCCCCGGCAGGCAGGCCGACTCCAGCGGCCCGACGAAGAAGTCCGCCGCCGCGACGTCGCGCTCGCCGCCGAGGCTCGCCAGGCGTACCGAGCCGCCGAGCAGGGCCAGGACGGCGGGCATCTCGGCGGACGGGTCGGCGTGGACGAGGCTGCCGACGACGGTGCCGCGGTTGCGGATCACCGGGTGGGCGACCAGCCTGAGCGCCTGGGCGAGCAGCGGCTGCGCGGCGCGCGCCGAGCCGGATCGTTCCACCACGGCGTGCCTGGCCAGGGCGCCCACCCGCACTCCCGACGCGTCCGCGGCGATCGTGCCGAGCTCGGTCAGGCCGTTGATGTCGACGAGGTGCCCGGGCGCGGCCAGCCGCATGTTGAGCAGCGGGATCAGGCTCTGGCCGCCCGCCAGGACCTTGCCGTGCGCGCCGGCCTCGGCGAGGGACCGAAGCGCCTCGCCGAGGCCGGCGGGCCGGTGGTAGTCGAAGGGGGGCGGCTTCACGACAGGGGGACCCGCCCCTCAGCCCGCCGCAGCGTCTCGCTCGAATCCGATCTCCCCACCGGAGACCTCCTTGTCGGGACGGCGCGCCATCGCGCGGAGCAGGTGATATCCACCAAGTACCACTATGGTGCCGAGCGTGATCCCGGCGAGCGAGAAATCGCCGGTGATCTGATGCGTCACGGGGCCGACCGCGAGGATGATCCCCGCTCCGATCGGGACCATGTTGACCGGATCGGAGAAATCGACCCGGTTCTCGATCCAGATCTTCGCGCCCAGCAGGCCGATCATGCCGTACAGGATGACCGTGACACCGCCGAGCACGCCTCCGGGCGTGGCGGCGACGAGCGCGCCGAACTTGGGCGAGAAGCCGAACAGAATCGCCACGAGGGCGGCGATGTAGTACGCGGCGGTCGAGTAGACGCGGGTGGCGGCCATGACGCCGATGTTCTCCGCGTACGTCGTGGTGGGCGAGCCGCCGACGGCGCTGGCGAGGGCGGTGCCGACGCCGTCGCCGATGATGGCCCGGCCCATCAGGGGATCGACGTCCGTGCCGGTCATCTCGCCGACCGCCTTGACGTGGCCGACGTTCTCCGCGATGAGCGCGATGACCGCGGGCAGCACCAGGATGGCGGCCGAGGCCTGGAAGCTCGGCGCGTGGAAGCTCGGCAGGCCGAACAGGTTCGCCGACGAGACGGCGTCGAAGTTCACGCGGGGGTGCGTGTCGATCTGGCCGGTCCCGGCGTTGAGGGCGGTGATGTTCCCCCAGATCTTGTCGACCACCCAGGACAACGCGAACCCGAAGATCAGGCCGAGGAGGATGCCGATCCGGCCGAGGAAGCCCTTGAAGATCACCAGGAACAGCCCGGTGGCGATCATCGTCACGAGCGCGATCCAGTGATCCTGCGGCCAGTAGATGTCCGCGACGACGTACGCCAGGCCGAACCCGATCAGCATGACCACCGCACCGGTCACCACCGGCGGGAAGACCTTGTGGATGATCTGGACGCCGAGGAAGTGGACGGCGACGCCGACGGCGGCCAGCACCACACCCGCGACGAGGATGGCACCGGTCACCCGGCCGTCGTCGCCGCCGGCCGCGCGGATGGCCGCGACGGCGCCGACGAACGATGCCGACGTTCCGAGATAGCTCGGGACCTTGCCCTGGACGATGAGCAGGAACAGGATCGTCGCGACGCCCGACATCATGATCGCGAGGTTGGGGTCGAGCCCCATGACCAGTGGGAAGACGAACGTCGCACCGAACATCGCGATCACGTGCTGCGCGCCGAAGCCCAGCGTCCGCGGCCAGCTCAGCCGCTCGTCGGGCCGGACGACCTCGCCCGGCGCGAGTGCTCGTCCCTCACCGTGGACCGTCCATCGAAATGCCATGTGAGCCCCTCCAGCTAAACGGGCCGTGGGCCGGTGGCCACCCCGCCGGCGTCCCGCCGCGGCGCTTCGTGCGGTCGATCTCGACCGTTTGCCGGGACTGTAAGACGGCCGGGGCCGTTAGACATGGGCATGATCTGCCAAAGCCGAACCCGGTTGACGCCGAAACCTCGCTCACCGTTCGGAATCGATCCCGGTGCGTCAGCGCGGGGGATCGACGCCGGCGGCCCTCATGAGGTCGGCCATGGCGTGCTCTCGGTCCACGCGGAACGGCAGGACCTCGCCTGAGGGCGGGGAGGAGCCGCCGATCGGCCGATCACGAGGTGGCGATCACCCGGATCTCGAACCCGTCCCCGCTGACGACCTGACCCGCCCGGATCTTGCACGCCTTGCGCAGCTCCACCTCGCCGTCCACCAGGACGTTGCCCTCGGCGATGAGATGTTTGGCCGCGCCGCCGCTCTCGGTGACGAAGCAGAATTTCAGCAGGTCGCACAGCGGGATGTAGTCGCCCCTGAGCTCGAAGGTCTCTTTCACGGCGTCAATATAGGGTCAGATGCCGCGCATGCGGAGCACGTGGAGCGCCAGGGTCAGGTTCAGCCTCAGGTGGGCGTCCTCGGTGAAGTTGCCGAGCAGCCGCTCCAGCTTGCCGATCCGGTAGCGGAGCGTGTTGTAGTGGAAGTGCAGCCGCCGGGCCGTCTCCGCCACGTTCAGGTTGGTGTCCAGCAGCACCTGCAGGGTCCTGCGCAGGTCGGCGTTCTCCACGTCGTCGTCGCCCGCGAGCGACCCGAGCGTCTCCCGGACGAACGCGTGCAGTTCGTCGGTGTCGTTGACCAGGGACAGGAGCCGGTAGACGCCGAGTTCGTCGAAGTGGGCGACGGCTCCCGACCCGTGGAGCTGGCGTCCCACCCTGGCGGCCTTGAGCGCCTGGCCGTAGGCCGCGGGGAGGGAGTCCGTCCCGGTCGAGACCCGGCTGAGCCCGGTCGAGAACGTGCCGTCGGCGATGGCGGTCAGCGCGTCCCTGGCGAGCTTGGGAGCGTCCACGTCGGCCCCGACGATGGCGACGACCTCGTGGGAGAAGCCGGCGACCGCTCCCCTCGGGTCGAACCTGCGCACCGCGGCCTGCCAGGCCGCGAGCATGCGGTCCTGCGCCGGGCGCTCGTCGGCGTCCGGGTCGATCTCCGCCACGAGCACGCTCACCGGGCGTTCCAGGTTCCAGCCGAACGCCTGGGCGCGCTCGGCGACCCGCGTGCCGCCCCGGCCGGTGAGCACGTCCCGCAGGAAGTCGGCGCGGTACTTGCTCTCGACGGCGGTGACCGCCTCCTGCCGGGTGATGACCAGGGCGGCGACCGTGGCCGCGCGCTCCAGGATCCCGATGTCGCTCGGGGTGAGCGTGCCCGCCGCGCTGAAGGCGACGATCCTGCCGTGGTGGTGGCCTCCGGCCACGACCGGCACGGCCACGTAGTGCCCGTCGGCCCTGGTAACGGGCTCGACCGTCGGCGAGGCCGCGCCGGCGCCGTGCGCCTCCCGCAGCATCGTGACCTGCTCGGCGTCCCCCGCCGTGGCCAGGAGCCGGCCGGACGCGTCCACCGCCGCGACGGCCGCGTGCAGCAGACCGGCGACCTCGGCCGTCACCTCGCGCATCCCTCCGCCCGCGAGGACGATCTGCACGAGGGCCCGGTGCGCCTCCTCCGTCCGCGCGAGGATCGCCGCCTGCCGGTTGAGGATGTCGGTGAGGACCTGGTTGAGGATGTCGTCGAAACCGACGTCGTTGGGCAGCAGGATCAGCGGGAAGCCCAGTCTGTCGGCCTGCTCGACCATCTCCCCCGGCAACTCGTCCAGGTAGCGCCCGAGCTTGATCGCGAGAGCGGCGAGCCCCCGCTCGTCGAGGTCGGCGACGAGGCGGTCGAGCGACTGGGGCGTGTTCCGCAGCGGATAACCCGTCGTCAGCAGCAACTCGTGCGGTTTCACCCACGCGAGGATGTCGGGGACCTCCATGACGTTCAGCCGCTGGACGATGCGGTCGAGTCCGCTCTTGCCCGCGATCAGCCGGGCCTCCGCCAGGGTCGACACCCCGAGCACCTCGCCCACGGAAACACCGTGGAGGATCGTTCCCGTGCTGGCCAGGCGCATCGCCGGGGGGGCCGGATCCATCGTCATCATGCGCTCCGGGGTGTCAAGGTCTCACGCCGATTGTGCATGATCGACCCGACTGTCAGGAAGAGCCAAGCATTTGGCGGACTGTTGGCAGCTTTCTCCGTACGGACCGTGCCAACCTCGTTCTAGCGTCGGCAGGAACTGGCTTGTCGGGAGGTTCGGTGACTGTTGGAACACGCCCGAAAGCCCGGCGGACGACGTCGCCCGCCTTCCGGGGCGTCGGCGGCCCCGCATACGTGACCGGGGCGGCCAGCGCCGCGCTGCGCGACGCCCTCGAGTCGCCGCGCCGCCCGGCTCGGGTGCTCGCGGCCTTCCCCCTCGCGGTCTACCTCGAGGTGAGGAGCGAGACCGAGCCCCATGTCGTGACACTCGTGACCGGCCAGGGCGTCCGCCTGCCCAACGCCGTCGTGGTCGTGGACCCGCTCGACGGCATCGCCGCGGGCGACGACGGCTGGGTCGGAGACGGGGCCGTCGAGATCGGCGGGCTGTCGGTCCGGGTCCGCCGCTGGTGGGACCCCGCGCCGCCCCTCGGCCCCGCCGACCTCGTACGGCTCTCGCGGTCGGCCGCGCGGCTCGGCGAGATCAGGCGCCGGACGCCGAGACGGCCGGGACTCGACCAGGAAGGGGCTCCGAGCCTCCTGGAGGCCGGCTGCCGGGCCGGCTCCCTCGCCGACGCCATCACGGCGGCAGAACGCCTGATCGGGCTCGGCCCCGGGCTCACGCCGAGTGGCGACGACATGCTCTCCGGCCTGCTGGTCGCCCTGCGGCACCTGGGGGAGGCGACCGGCACGCCGAGGGCCGTCTGGCTGGCCGACTGGCTCGCCACGGCCGTCACCTACGACGCCCGCACCCGGACCACGCCGATCTCGGCGACGCTGCTCCACTGCGCCGCGAAGGGCCAGACGACCTCCGAGGTCGTCGGGGTGCTGCGGGCCGTGACGGGGCGGCAGCCCCTCGAGGCCGCGGCGCACCGCCTGCTCCAGCTGGGGCACACCTCGGGCGCCGACATCGCCTGGGGCGTCCACATCGGCATGTCCGCCGTCCTGTCCCACGCCGTCCGTTCCAACGGGGAGCCCTAATTGAGCGATCTGGTCGAAGTGCGTGCCGGGGTCTACCACGACTCGGTGAGCCTCATGCGGGTGAGTCAGGCCCTCGCCGCTCGCACCGACGTCGAGGCCGCCCTCGTGGCGATGGCGACCGAGCTCAACGTGGACCTGGCCCGCGACCTCGGCTTCGCCGTACCGGCGGCGACGGGAGGCGACCTGCTCGTCGCGATCAGGGCGTCCGGGGACGAGCAGCTCGAGCAGGCGGCGGCCGAGCTCGACCGGCTGCTCACGGCCGGGTCGCCGGGCGGCGGTTCGCGGGCGCGCGACCAGCTGCCGCGCACCACCCGTTCCGCGAGCAGGGCCTGGGACGCGACGGTGGCCCTCGTGAGCGTCCCCGGCGAGCACGCCTTCGTGGAGGCGTGCGACGCCGTCGAGGCGGGCCTGTCCGTCATGATCTTCAGTGACAACGTCCCGGTCGAGCTGGAGATCGTCCTCAAGGACCGCGCCAGGGACAGGGGCGTGCTCGTGATGGGCCCCGACTGCGGAACCGCCGTGATCGGCGGGGCGGGTCTGGGCTTCGCCAACGTCCTGCGCCCCGGCCCGGTCGGCGTGGTGGCCGCATCGGGCACAGGCGCGCAGCAGGTGACGAGTCTGCTCGACCTGGCGGGCGTGGGCGTCAGCCACCTGCTCGGAGTGGGCGGCAGAGACCTGTCCGCGCAGGTCGGCGGGCGCTCGACGAAGCAGGCGCTGCTGGCACTCGACGAGGACCCGGCGACCGAGCTGATCGTGCTGGTCTCCAAACCGCCCGCCCCCGAGGTGGCGGCGGCCGTGCAGGAACAGAGCCTGGCCAAACCCGTCGTCCGCGCGCTGCTCGGGCCGGGGCAGGACGACCTGACGACGACCGTGGAGAAGGTCCTGGGAGCCCTCGGCGTCCCGGTGCCCGAGTGGCCCTCGTGGGCGGCCGAAAACCCGTCCGTCCCCGGAGGACCGCTGCGCGGCCTCTACTCCGGAGGCACGCTCTGCACCGAGGCCGCCCTCATCGCGGGCGCCGGTGAGTTCACCGACTTCGGCGACGACGAGTACACACGGGGGCGCGCCCACCCCATGATCGACCCCGCCCTCCGTCTGGAGGCGCTCGCGGCGGTGGAGTCGGGCGCCGTCCTGCTCGACGTGGTCCTCGGCCACGGCGCCGATCCCGACCCGGCCGCGTCGCTGGCGCCGGCCGTCGCCGGCGCGTGCGAGCGCGGCGTGGCCGTGGTGGTCGCGCTGGTCGGCACCGAGGGCGACCCGCAGGGCCTGCGTTCCCAGGCCGCCCGCCTGAACGAGGCCGGAGCCGCCGTGTTCACGTCCAACGCCGCCGCGGCCCGCCACGCCCGCCTCCTGATCGGAGCCTCATGACCCTCTCGATGTTGCTGGGCGAGCCCCGCGTGATCACCGTGGGCGCGTCCGTGCTCGGCGAGGCCCTCGACCAGCAGGCGGTGCCGCGCGCGCCGGTCGACTGGCGGCCGCCGCTGCCCGGCACGCCGGCGGCGCTGGCGCGCGTGCTGGCCGATCCGCGCCGGGAGCGCGCCAACGCGCTGGCCGTCGGGCGGCTGCTGTCGGCCCGGCCCCGGCTCGTCGACGTACGGCCGGCTCGCGACGTCCTCGGGCTGGAACCCGGCACGTTCTTCCACGCCGGGCCGCCCGTCACCTGGGAACGCGCCTCCGGCCCGATGCGGGGCGCCCTCATCGGCGCGATGTTGTTCGAGGGCCTGGCCGACTCCCCCGAGGAGGCGGAGCGCAGGCTCGCGGCCGGCGACGGGATCACCCTCGACTCCTGTCACCACCACCGCACGGTGGGGCCGATGGCGGGGGTCGTCAGCCCGTCGATGTGGATGCTCGAGGTCGCCGACGCCGAGCACGGCGGCACCGCCTACTGCTCGCTGAACGAGGGCCTGGGCAAGGTGCTGCGGTACGGCGCCTACGGCTCCGAGGTGGTCGAACGGCTGCGCTGGATGGGCGAGGTGCTGGGCCCGGTCCTCCAGGCGGCCCTCCGCCGCACCGGCCCGCTCGATCTGCGCTCGCTCATCGCTCAGGCCCTGCAGATGGGCGACGAACTCCACAACCGCAACCGGGCGGCCACCTCGCTCCTGGTGCGGGAGCTCGCCCCGGCGATCGTCGAGGCCGCGCCGGAACGGGCCGCGGAGGTCCTGCGTTTCGTCAATGGAAATGATCATTTCTTCTTGAACGCGGGAATGGCTGCGGCGAAAGTGAGCGCCGACGCGGCGCGGAACGTTCCTGGGTCGAGTCTCGTCGTCGCCATGGCTCGAAATGGAACGGAATTCGGTATCCAGGTGTCCGGGCTCGGCGATCGCTGGTTCACCGGGCCCGCCGGCGTCCCCGACGGCCTCTACCTCGGCGCGTACGGCCCCGGCGACGCCAATCCGGACATCGGCGACTCGACGATCACCGAGACGGTGGGGCTCGGAGGCTTCGCGATGGCGGCGGCGCCGGCCATCGTGCGGTTCGTCGGCGGCGACGTGCCGGACGCCATAGCGGCCACGACCTCGATGTACGAGATCACGCTGGCCGAGCATCCGGCCTACCAGATCCCGGGGCTGGGCTTCCGGGGGACGCCCGTGGGCATCGACGTCACCCTCGTCGCCAGGACCGGACTCCTGCCCGTCGTGAACACCGGCATAGCGGGCCGCGTGGCGGGAACCGGGCAGGTCGGGGCAGGTCTGGTGACTCCGCCCGCCGAGGTCTTCACGGCGGCCCTACAGGCCTTGACTCAGGCATGAATTCCCTTTGGGGCCGACTTGACCCTAATATCGGTAGCCCAAACCTCACATATCCAGTGGAATTCGCTTGATCCGTCGGGGGATCTCGCGGATCGAACGATGAATTGGGGACCGTCCTATGTCGACCGATGGCCTGCTCGGTATGGTCCCCCCTATGCCCGAGGGCCAGGGACATATGGGAAACGTCCCCACTGAGGCGACGCCGGACGGACAGGGACGGCTCGTCGGCCGGCGCTACCGCCTGCTCTCCCCCGTCGGCCGCGGCGGCATGGGCATGGTCTGGCACGCCCACGACGTGCTCCTCGACCGTGACGTCGCCGTCAAGGAGCTGATCCTTCCTTACGGGCTCGACCAGTCGGCCACTCAGGTCGCCAACCGCCGTGTGCTCCGCGAGGCGCGCTCCGCCGCCCGGCTCAGCCACCCCGGGATCGTGACCGTTCACGACGTGGTCGAGGAGGACGGCCGGCCCTGGATCGTGATGGAACTGGTCCGCGCGTGGTCCCTGGAGCAGGCCGTCCGCCAGAGCGGCCCCCTCCCCGTGATCCAGGCGGCCGAGATCGGCATCCGGGTGCTCGACGCCATCCGGCACGCCCACGCCGCCGGCATCCTCCACCGTGACGTCAAGCCGGGCAACGTGCTCCTCACCGCCGACCGCGTCGTCCTGACCGACTTCGGCATCGCCGCCATCGAGGGCGACGTCACGATCACCCAGACCGGGCTCCTGATGGGCTCGCCGGCCTACATCCCGCCGGAGCGCCTGCAGGGCCGCCCCATCACCCACGCCGCCGACCTGTGGTCGTTCGGCGCCACCCTGTACGCGGCCGTCGAGGGACGGCCGCCGTACGAGGGGGCCGACGCGGTCGCCGTCCTCGGCGCGGTGCTCACCCAGGAGCCGAACCGGCCGCAGCGGGCGGGCGCGCTGCTCCCCGTGATCGAGGGGTTGCTGCGCAAGAACCCGGCCGACCGCATCGCGGCGGCGCAGGTGGCCGAGATGCTGGAGCGGGTGCTGCACAGCAGCGGAGCCGGCCTGCCCGGGCGCGGCGTCTCCTCGCTGTCCATGCCGACGCCCCAGAACCCCACGCCCGCCGGACTGCTGCCGCCGCTCGACCTCCCGTCGGGACCGCTTCCCTCCCGCATCATCGAGACGCCGTCGGGCCCGGTACGCGTGCCGTTCGCCCCCGAGGACATGCCCGGGTCCATGAGCGGCCCGCAGCCCTACACCGCCTCGGGTCCCCACGCGACGCCGGCCTTCGACGCCCTGGCCTCTCCTTCGGGCTCCACCCACGCGCCGGAGCGGTCGCGTGAGGCGATGTGGCCGACGCCGTCTCCCGGCGACCTCCCGGGCGACCTGGCGGGCAGGCCGGGCCGCAACGGCACCGGCGAGCACCGCATGACCGGGCCCTTCCGCACGCCCGCACCCGGGCACTCCACGGGAGCGCACTCCACCGGCCCGCACTCGACAGGTCCGCACTCCACCGGCCCGCACTCGACGGGGCCGCACTCCACCGGGGGACGCTCCGTAACGAGCCCGCAGACCGGCCGCAGGCGCAGGGACGAGGACGAGCAGGTCGAGGAGCGCGAATCCCGTCCGACCGTCCTGATCGCCGTGATCGCCGTGGCGGTGATCGGCCTGGTGGTCACCCTCCTGTTCGTCCTGATGCCGGGCGGATCGGACGACTCCACACAGGAGGTCGCCCAGGGGGTCCCGTCCGTGAGCGGGCAGAAGGAGCCGTCCGACGAAGCGTCCGCGGTCCAGGTGCCCAAGGGCTTCACCCCGCACAGCGAGAACGGCGTGTCCGTCGCGGTGCCCAAGGACTGGACGGTGGCCGATCAGGGCGGCTCCGTGACCTACTCGGGCCCGAAGGACAGCGCCCAGCAGATCAAGATCCAGAAGATCAAGGACGGCAGCCTGGCGGCGCTCCAGGCGGTCGAGCAGAACCTGAACGCCCAGGACTACCCCGACTACACGCAGGTCCAGCTCGCGAAGGTCGACTACCGGTGGCCGGCGGCCGACTGGGAGTACACCTACACCAACGCCGACCAGGTGACCGTCCACGCCGTCACCCGGTACGTGGAGGCCGACGGTCAGGGCTACTCGATCACGTTCTCCTCCCCCGACTACGACTGGGGAGAGTCGGCCGCGCCCGTCCGCCAGGCGCTCTGGAACACCTTCACCCCGGCGGCGTGACAGGCCCGGGCCGTCCGCTCGCCGGCCGTCACTTCGCGTCGGCGTAGCAGGCGACGGCGACCGCCTCCATCGGGAAGCGCACCGGAGTCTGCCCGAACACGAGCCGCGTCGCCTCCTCCGCCGCCCGCGCGACCGCGGCGCGCACCTCGGGCGCCAGGTCCTCGGGGCAGTGCACCATGACCTCGTCGTGCTGGAAGAACACGAGCCTCGCCGGCTCCGGCAGCAGGCCCCTGAGCACGGCCATGAGCGTCAGCGCCCACTCCGCGGCCGTGGCCTGCACGACGAAGTTCCGGGTGAACCGGCCGCGGTCGCGGGCCGCCCTGACGCCCTCCGGGCCGGAGACCAGCTCGCGCCACCGGGCGGACGGCGGCGGGCTCGTACGGCCGAGCCACGACCTGACCAGCCTGCCGTCCTCCCCCGCCCGCGCGGCGTCCTCCACGAACCCGTACGCCTGCGGGAAACGCTGGCGCATGACGGCGAGGAGCTTGGGCGCGTCGCCGCTGGTGCCGCCGTACATCGCGGACAACATGGCGATCTTCGCGGAGTCGCGGGCGCCGCCGAACGCCTGGGCCAGGGCGGCGTACAGGTCGATCTCGCCGGCCGCCCGGGCCAGCCCGCCGTCGCCGGCCATCGCCGCCAGGACCCGCGGCTCCAGCTGGGCCGCGTCGGCCACGACCAGCGTCCAGCCCTCGTCGGCCACCACCACGCGGCGCATGACCTTGGGGATCTGCAGGGCGCCCCCGCCGCTCGTGGCCCATCGGCCGCTGACGACGCCTCCCACGACGTACTCCGGGTGGAACCGGTCGTCCCGCACCCACTGGTCGGCCCAGACCCAGCCGTGGAAGCTGTAGAGCCTGGCCAGCTCCTTGTAGGCGAGCAACGGGCGCGTACCCGGATGCTCGACCTCCTTGATCACGTATGACCGAGTGGAGGGGATCGCGATGCCCGCGCCCTTGTACGCCTTGACGATCTGCTGGGGGGAGTCGGGGTTCACCGGGTGGCCGAACGCGGCGGAGATCTCGTCGGCGAGCGCCTGCAACCTGGCCGGCCGCATCCCGTGCGCCGGGCGCGGCCCGAGCAGCTCCGTCAGCAGGGCGTCGTGGACGTCCCGCCGCCACGGCATGCCGTCGTGCGCCATCTCCGCGGCGATGAGCGCCCCCGCGGACTCGGCCGCGACGAGCAGGCGGAAACGCCCCGGGTCGGGGGTCAGGGCGATCCGGCGCAGCTGGTCGTCGAGCACCTCGGCGACCAGGTCGGCCTCCGCCACGTCCGGCCCGTCCTTCGCGGGCTCGAAGAGCGCGACCTGAGCCGCCTCCGCGCTCTCGTGGACGTCCGCGGGCACGGGAAGGCCGTGGAGCCGCGCGTAGGCCGCCGCAGGCTGTCTGGGCTCGCCGTAGCGCCCGTCCGCCGCCAGCAGGAGGCCCTCGGTCAGCGTCACGTCATGGCAGCGCGACAGCCGTACGCCTCCGGCCAGCAGGGCCGGGTAGACGCGGCGCGCGTCGGCCCACGCCCAGCGGGGGCGCCCGGCCTCCAGCTCCCGGACGGCCTGCGCCAGGTCGGCGACCCTGACGGCCTCGCTCCCGGCCTGGCGGATCGACCCGCCGCCGTCGGAGTCGGCCGCCACCACTACGTGCACGCCCCAAGAGTGCCAGGCGGCACCGACATCGGTCAGAGGGGTATCTCGACCTCGTCCTCCAGCGGCGGGTCGATCTCCTGCGCCAGGCAGCCCGTCGCGGCGAAGCACCTGATCTTCAGCCGGTCGGCCGTGACGGACACGTGCAGGAAGCTCTTGAAGAACGGCGGGGTGTCCCAGTCGGACAGCTCCGAGATCCACCGGTGGAAGACCCGTCCGACGGGCAGGCGGAAGGGCATCGGCCAGCCGCCGAGCAGGCGCGCGGCCCACCGCGTCCGCGCCGTGACCCGCGCGCCGGGGGTGGGCCTGGGCGGCGTGTTGCCCACCCGCCGCGACATGAGCTCGAGGCCCTGCTCGGGGGTGATGTAGAGCCAGCGCATGCGCAGTCGCCTGCTGTAGAGCAGGCTGTAGAACGACAACGAGTCGCCGCGCAGCGGATAGCACTTGAACTCGTCCTCGTGCAC
The DNA here is from genome assembly GCF_016862895.1 of Planotetraspora kaengkrachanensis. Lineage (GTDB taxonomy): Bacteria > Actinomycetota > Actinomycetes > Streptosporangiales > Streptosporangiaceae > Planotetraspora > Planotetraspora kaengkrachanensis. The sequence goes on from NZ_BONV01000010.1 coordinate 84,751, forward strand.
GCCTCCGACGTCGACCCTGGGGGTCGTGTGCGTCGCGTGCATGAACGCGCCCCCGCCTCCGGAGACGATGTACTGGATCGTCCGGCCGCCCACGTGGACGGGATAACGCTCGTAGTTGTGGACGTCCCCGCCGATCGCGGCCACGTAGTTGTTCGCCGGGTCGCGGACGACGTCGTCGACCGTCCCCCCGCCCTCGATCGCGCAGGGGTGGTACTCGTTGCGCACGTAGATCGGCTTGCCGGTGATGAGGATCTTGGGCCGGGGGTCGGCGGACACGCGGCGCAGCCACTCCCCCTGTTCGCGGTCGATGTCGCCCTTGATGCCCGTGTCGATCCCGACGACGACCAGCCTGCCGAGGTCCAGCATCCAGTACGGCGCGGGCAGCGTGGCCTGCTGCTCGGGGAGCGAGCGCATCTTCCGCGCCTGTTCCAGGGCCGCCTCGTCGATGACGTCCGGCTTCTTCCAGAGCAGTCCGCGGATGCCCGCGGGCGACAGCCGGAACCCCTGCCGCTGGACCTCGAGCGGCCGCGCGTCGCAGAAGACCCGCATGAAACCGCCGAGCCCGTCGTACCAGTCGTGGTTGCCGGGGACCGCGTAGATCGGGGCCGCGTAGTCCTGGTAGGGGCGGAAGAACTTGTCGCCGTACTCGTTGCCCGAGCCGGTGGGATAGATCACGTCGCTGGCCACGACGGCGAACGACGTGTCCTCCCCCAGCTTCAGCATGCCGGGGACCACCGCGTACTGGGAGGCGTCGCCCTCGCCGGTGTCACCCAGGACCAGGAACGAGAACTCCTCCCCCACCTCGTGCGCGACCCGGAGGTCGGGGTCGGCGCCGCGCTCCCGCTGCGCGGCCATCCACCGGCGCCTGACCTCGGACGAGGGGTCGCCGAAGAGCTGGGCGAGGATCTCGTTGCGTGACCGCCACAGGGTCACGGGATTCAGCCAGGTGAAGGTGTTCCTGCTCGGCCGCAGCTTGTCGAAGGTGCCGATCTGCTGACAGTTCCACCCGGCCCCCTCCTCCGACACCCGTGAAGAGACCTGCTTTCCGCGCGCCGCCGCGGTGCCGACATCCACCATGGGACAATCTTGACGCTTCAGCAGCGAAGGGATCTACGGAATCATCACCCCGGGATTGAGCACACCCGCCGGATCGAGACGTTCCTTGACCGCCCGCAGGATCTCCGCGCCCAGTTCCCCGATCTCCGCGCCGAACGCCTCACGGTGGTCGCGCCCGACGCCGTGGTGGTGGGTGATGGTCCCTCCGGCGCGCAGGATCGCCTCGCTCGCCGCCCGCTTGGCCGCGGCCCACTGGCCGACCGGATCATCCGTCTGCGCGGTGACCACGGTGAAGTACAGGGAGGCGCCCGTGCCGTACACGTGCGAGACGTGGCACATCACCAGCGGTGAGCCGAGCGCGGCCGTGAGGGCCTGCCGTACGGCCTCGTAGAGGCGCGGCACGGCGGACCAGAAGCAGGCCGTCTCCAGCGTCTCCACGGTCGCGCCCGCGGCGAGCAGCGAGTCCCGCAGGTACGGCGCGTCGAACCGCCCGTGCGCCCACTTCTCCCCTGGCTCGGGACCGAGATGGACGCCGCCCGTCGCGGCCAGGACCGCCGCCGCACGCTCCCCCCGGTACGACACGTCGTCGGGGCCGCCCTCGTAACCGGCGACGACGAGGCAGCCGGAACCCGTCGCCGACGAGCCGAGCTCACCGGGCTGGGCCAGGCCCACCAGGGTCTCCGTCTCGTCGGACAGCCGCAGGACGGTCGGCGCGGGGCCGTCCTGCGCGAGCCGCCGGACGGCCGCCAGCCCCTCGGCGAACGTCGCGAACCGCCAGCCCTCGTAGACCCGCCGCTCGGGAGCCCGGCGGACGCGCAGCCTGAGCGAGGTGATCACCCCGAAGGCGCCCTCGGAACCGAGGATCACCTGCCGCAGGTCGGGGCCCGCCGCCGACTTGGGGGCGCGGCCCGTCTCCAGCGTGCCGCGCGGCGTCGCGACGGTCATGCCGACGACCATGTCGTCGAACCGGCCGTACCCGGCTGACGCCTGCCCGCTCGACCTGGCCGCGGCGAAACCGCCGAGCGTCGCGTACTCGTAGGACTGCGGGAAGTGCCCGAGCGTAAGGCCGTGGGAGGCGAGCAGTTCCTCCGCCTGGGGCGCGCGGAGGCCGGGCTCCATCTCGGCGACCATCGACTCCACGTCCACCGAGACGAGCCTGTTCAGCCGGGACAGGTCAAGGGCCGCCACCCCCGCGAATCCCTCGCGGGAGGCGACCAGGCCGCCGACGACCGACGTCCCCCCGCCGAACGGCACCACGGCCACCCTGTGCTCAGCGCACACGCGCAGAACGGCGGCCACCTCGTCGTGCGAGCCGGGCAGGACGACGGCGTCGGGGGCGTCCGAGCCGTCTCCCGCCCGCATCCGCAGCAGGTCGGGCGTGGACCTGCCGCGGGTGTGGCGGATGCGGGCGTCGTCGTCGGTGCGCACGTACCCGGCCCCCGTGATCGCCGCGAGCGCGGCCAGAACGGCCGGCGGGAGGGCCGCTGCCGGCAGCCGCACCTCGCCGAAGGTGGCGGCCGGGGCGGCCGGCCCCTGTACGCCGAGGAAGTCGGCGAGCAGCTTGCGTACGGGTTCCGGCAACTCCGTCGCCTTGGCGGGATCACCCCAGCCGGACCAGAGCATCGGTTCCGCGGGGGTCGAAGGGGTCTCCACGTCGTGCACGCCTCCAGATAGGTTACTCAAGGGTAATACGCGGCCCAAGGAGCGGTATGGACACTTCGCTGAACGCCTCCCGGCGGGCTCGCGAGCTCGCCGAGGTCCGGGACACCGTGGTCGACGTCCTCGTCGTCGGCCTCGGCGCCACAGGCGCGGGAGCGGCGCTCGACGCCGCGTCGCGCGGCCTGACGGTCGCCGCGATCGACGCGCACGACATCGCCTTCGGCACCTCCCGATGGAGCTCGAAACTCATCCACGGCGGGCTGCGCTACCTCGCGAAGGGCCAGATCGGCGTCGCGCACGAGAGCGCGGCCGAGCGTGGCGTGCTGCTGCGCCACACCGCCCCCCACCTGGTCCGCGCCCAGCCGTACCTGCTGCCGCTCACGCCGGCGGTGCCGCGCTCGCAGGCGGCCGTGGTCATGGCGGGCTACCGGCTGGGCGACGCGCTGCGGGCCGCCGTCCGCACGCCGCGCGCCGTCCTGCCCGGGCCGTCGCGCGTGCCCGCCGGGCGCGCGCTCGCCCTTGCGCCGCCGCTGAGCCCGCGCGGCCTGCGCGGGGCGCTGCTGTCCTGGGACGGAAGGGTCGTGGACGACGCGAGGCTCGTCCTCGCCGTGGCCCGCACCGCCGCGGGCCACGGGGCGCGGATCCTCACCAGGTGCCGCGCGCTGTCCCTCGCCGGAGACGGAGCCCAGGTCCGCGACGAGCTGACCGGCGCCGAGTTCGGGATCAGGGCCCGCGCCGTGATCAACGCGGCCGGGGTGTGGGCCGGTGAACTCGTCCCGTCGGTACGGCTGCGCCCCTCCCGCGGCACCCACCTCGTGCTCGGGCCGGAAGTGCTCGGCGGGCTGCGCGCCGGGATGCACGTGCCGATCCCCGGCGAGCCGAACCGCTTCGTGCTCGTCCTCCCGCAGGCCGACGGGCGGGTCCACGTGGGCCTGACGGACGAGCCCGTCGACGGTCCCCTCCCCGACGTCCCGGAGGCGCCGGAGAGCGACGTGGCCTTCCTCCTCGACGTCCTGAGCTCGGTCCTGTCCGAGCCGGTCGGACGGGAGCAGGTGGCCGGCGCCTACGCCGGGCTGCGCCCGCTGGTCGACTCGGGAGGCGGCAGGACGGCTGACGTCTCCCGCAAGCACGCGGTGCTGCGGTCGCCCGACGGCGTGGTGACCGTCGTGGGCGGAAAGCTCACCACCTACCGCCGCATGGCCGAGGACGCCGTCGACGCCGCCTGCCCGGGCGCGCCGCCGAGCCGTACGGCACGGCTTCCGCTGGTCGGCGCTCCCGGTCCGGCCGCCAGGGTCGCCGTCCCCTCGTCCGAGGGGATCCCGGCCAGGCTGGCCGAGCGGTACGGCACGGAGGCCCCTGCCGTACAGGCGCTGGCGCGGGAGGATCCGGCGCTGGCCGAGCCCGTCGCGCTGGGGGTGACACGGGCGGAGCTGGTGTGGGCGGTCAGGCACGAAGGCGCTCTCGACCCGGGCGACCTGCTCGACCGGCGCACGCGGATCGGGCTGGTCGCCGCCGACCGCGAGGCGGCGCTTCCGGCGGCCGAGGAGGCACTCACGGCTTCCTGGGACCCACCCGTCACACCGTTTGACTCGATTAGCTAAGGTAAGACTTACCTAATCGAGCGTGAGGGAGGCGGGGGACCACCGATGGCCAACGGCTGCGAGCATTCCGCCGCGTGCCACACCGGCACCGCCCCCGTCTACGCGAGCGCGACCACCGGCGCGCGGTTCTGGCTGCTGATCGAGCACTCCGGGCCGTGGGCGGCCTACCTCGAAGAGATGAAGCTGCCCGAGCCGGTGCTCGCGCTGATCGACCGGGCCCGGTCGCTGGGCGTCCGGCCCCAGTTGATCCGCCGCCCGGGCCGCCGCACCAGCCGGACCGGTCCAGTGCACGTGTTCGTGGCCTCGTCCGTCGGCGCCGAGCCGTGGCTCGCGGAGGGCTTCTTCGAGAACCCCGACGATCTTGACCTGGGCTCCGTCGTGCACGGAGTGGTTCCGGAGTCCTGCATACTGGTGAACGAGCCGATGTTCCTGGTCTGCACGCACGGCAAACGCAACGCGTGCTGCGCCCGTTTCGGCCTTCCGCTGGCCCGGTTCCTGGACGGGAACCTGCCCGGAGGGGCCTGGGAGACCACTCATGTTGGCGGCGATCGATACGCCGCTAACCTCGTATGCTTGCCACACGGGCTTTACTACGGCAGCATGTCTCAAGCTGCTGCGATCGCGGCGGCAAACGCGTACCGGCACGGCGAGGTCGTCCTCGACCGTTTCCGGGGGCGCGCGGGTATCCCTGAGCCATTGCAAGCCGCCGAGCATTTCGTCCGGTCCCACACGGGTGAGGTCTCGGTCGGCGGAGTGGCCGTGGAATCCTCCCGGTCGGAAGGCGACACCACGGTGTGCGTCGTGCGAAGCACGTCACAGCGGGGGACGTCGCGATTTCGGGTTGTGGTCGAACGTGCGGTGTTGTCGGCACCGTGCGGGATGACCTGCACCGACGAGATCTCGACCTACAGGTTGGCCGAATTGAGGCAGCTCACTGCGGCTCTGACCTGAGGCCACCGACCGGAACGGGAACATCACGGCCAGTCCTCGCGTTGGATACAGGGACGCCACAAGCGTCCAATGCGGCACGAACCCTTGAAATACCTCTCACCAAAGGTGGTTTCTCATGTCTCAGGTACGTCGGCAGCTCGCCCGCCCGCGCCCCAGTTGGGGATGGCAGGATGATGCCGCGTGCCGGGGAGAGGACCTTGTGCTGTTCTTCGGTCCTGACGGTGAGCGTCAGCCGGAGCGCGACATCCGTGAGCGCAAGGCCAAGGCCATCTGCGCTCAGTGTCCCGTGCGCGCCGAGTGCCTCGACTACGCCCTGTCCCGTCCCGAGAAGTACGGGACCTGGGGCGGGCTGAACGAGGACGAGCGCGCCTCCGAGCGTCGTCGCCGTATGCGCCGCGCGGCGAGCGCCGGTATCAGCGCTGTCGCCTGAGCCGTCTTCCCCCTCCCCCGACACGCTTCAGCAGGCCTCCGGGTGTTCCGCCCACCCCTCCCCAGGGAACGCGGGACACCCTCAGGTCACGGCCGTTCCCTGAGCAGGTCGAGAACATCGTCGTCGGTCAGTTGGTCGAAGGATTCGTACCACTGCCCGACCGCGCGGAAACCCCACGGAACCGCGAGAATCACGACATTGTCGGCTTCTTTCCGCATGCGCTCCACGGTATCCCCTGCGGCGACCGGAACCGCCAGAGTCGACGTGCCCTGCCCCTCCTGCCGCGCCCGCACGGCCCGCAGCGCCGCCGTCGCGGTTCCCCCCGTCGCCATCCCGTCGTCGACGACGATCACGTCCTTGCCGCGGAGATCGGGCGCCGGCCGCGTGCCGCGGTAGACCTTCACCCGCCTGGCCAGTTCGAGCCGTTCCCGGTCCACGACCGGCAGGACGTCCTCCGGCTCGAGTCCGAGCTTCTCCAGCAGATCCTGGTGGAACACCGGCTCCCCGCCCTCGGCGATCGCGCCGACGCCGAGCTCCGGCTGACCCGGGCATCCGATCTTCCGTGTCACGAGCACGTCGAGGGGCGCGTCGAGCATGTCCGACACGGGCGCGGCCACCGCCACCCCGCCTCGCGGCAGGGCGAGCACCACCGGATCCCTCCGGCGCATGCCGTACAGGGCGTGGGCGAGAAGCGTTCCCGCCTGGGCCCTGTCCGTGAACGGCAGCCGCACCCGCATCGGCTTCATAAATTCCTCATACCCGACAAATCTCGCCAGGCACCTCTAGGGGCGGGCCCGGCCCGACCTGCGCATCTCCTTGTGGATGATCTTCCATTTGCGGGTCTCCTCACTCTGGAGACGGGCGTCGGCCCTGCGGGCCATCCAGGCGGCCTCCCGCTGCAGCTTGTGCCAGCTCTGCAGCCGCCGCACGGGCAGCTCGCCCGACTCGACCGCCTCCTGCACGGCGCATCCTGGCTCCTCGCCGTGTCCGCAGTCGGAGAACCGGCACTGCCCGGCCAGCTCCTCGATGTCGGAGAACACGAGGTCCACCCCGTCGCTCATCTCGTACAGGCCGACCCTGCGGATGCCGGGGGTGTCGATGATGAGCCCGCCGCCGGGCAGCGGGATGAGCTCCCGGTGGACGGTCGTATGCCTGCCCCGGCCGTCGGCCGCCCTGACCTGCTGGGTCTCCATCACCGCGTCCTGGGCGAGCGCGTTGACCAGAGTGGACTTGCCGGCCCCCGAGGGACCGAGCACCACCGCCGTCCTTGAGCCGGCGAGATGGGCGCGGACGAGGTCGACGCCGTCGCCCGCCAGCGAGCTGACCGCGTGGACGTCCACCCCCGGAGCCGAGGCGGCGACATCGGCGAGCAGGTCGTCGAGCCCCATCTCGAACAGGTCGGTCTTGGTGATCAGGACGACGGGCGTGCCGCCACTCTCCCAGGCCAGCGCCACGAGGCGCTCGATCCTGCCGAGATCGGCGAAATCGGTGGAATGCATCGACGGCTCGGCGACGAACACGACGTCCACGTTGGCGGCCAGGACCTGGCCCTGCCCGTCGCCGGACAGGCCGCCCCTGGACGTACGGCTCACGCCGCCACGGACGAAGGCCGACGTACGGGGAAGCACCCCGTCGAGCTCGTAGCGGCCCTCAGGAAGCCGCCGGAGGGCCACCCAGTCGCCCACACAGGGAAGGGCGATCGGATCGGCCGCGGCGGCCCTGCGGACGTGCGAGCCGTACCTGGCCTGGAGTGTGCCGTCGGCGGCGATGACTTCGGCGGCGCCGCGGTCGACCCTGGCCACCCGGGCGGGAACGGTGCCCGCGGGAAGCTCGGAGTATCGGTCGTCCTGCCAGCCGAGAAGCGAAAGATCGAACAACATCGGTGAAGACACCCTTCGGAGACGGGTGCCTCAGCGAGAACTAGGCGGGCACCCGGAGGTTGATGGACGGCATGCTCGTCAGAAAGACCCGCATGTTCCTCACCTCCCACAGCTCCGAGGCCGCGTTCGAAGCGGCGTTGCCAGAACCCTACGGAGCCCCCGACCGCTCCGCAACCCACTTTTCCCCGCACACTTTTTTGGGGGTGATCATGCACAGATTCGCCGAAAGGCCCTCCGCCTGCGGCGTTCCCCGCCGTGATCATGCACAGATTCGGCCCGGTCACCGCTGACCAGGCGATTGCCTCAGCGTGATCATGCACAGGTTCCGGGGAACCTGCGCATGATCACGCCCGGAGGTCAGGAGAGGCCAGGGGCGGGGAACTGGGCCGTGAGGTCGCTGACCTCACGGTGGACCCGAGCGATCACGTCCTCGGCGTCGCCCTTGGCCAGGGCCGTGACGACCTCGTCGATCCAGGCGCCGATCTGCCGCATCTCCGCCTCGCCCATGCCCCGCGACGTCACCGACGGCGTGCCGATCCGGATGCCGGAGGGGTCGAACGGCTTGCGCGGGTCGAAGGGCACCGTGTTGTAGTTCGTCTCCAGGCCGGCCCGGTCGAGAGCCTGAGCGGCCGGCTTGCCGCCGATCCCCTTGGGCGTGAGGTCCATCAGGATCAGGTGGTTGTCGGTGCCGCCGGAGACGAGGTCGAACCCCCTGCCCGCCAGCTCGTCGGCGAGCGCCTGGGCGTTCTTCACGACCTGCGCGGCGTAGGCCTTGAAGTCTGGCTGGGCGGCCTCGTGAAGGGCCACCGCGATGGCGGCGGTCGTGTGGTTGTGCGGTCCGCCCTGCAGACCCGGGAACACGGCCTTGTTGAGGGCGGTCGCGTGCTCGTCCGAGGTCGCCATCAGCATGGCGCCACGCGGGCCGCGAAGGGTCTTGTGCGTCGTGGTGGAGATCACGTCGGCGTGGCCGACCGGCGAGGGGTGGGCGCCGCCCGCGACGAGGCCGGCGATGTGCGCGATGTCGGCCGCCAGGACCGCCCCGACCTCACGCGCGATCTCGGCGAACGCCGGGAAGTCGATCGTGCGCGGGATCGCGGTGCCGCCACAGAAGATCAGCTTGGGCCGGTGCTCCAGAGCCAGCGCGCGGACCTCGTCCATGTCGATGCGGCCGGTGTCCTTGCGCACGCCGTACCGGACGGCGTTGAACCACTTGCCGGTGGCCGAGACCGACCAGCCGTGGGTGAGGTGGCCGCCGAACGGGAGGCCCATGCCCAGCACGGTGTCACCGGGGTTCAGGAACGCCAGGTAGATCGCCAGGTTCGCGGGCGATCCCGAGTACGGCTGGACGTTGGCGTGGTTCACGCCGAACAGCGACTTGGCCCGCTCCACGGCCAGAGTCTCGATCTGGTCGATGACCTGCTGGCCCTCGTAGTAACGCTTGCCCGCGTAACCCTCGGAGTACTTGTTCGTGAGAACCGTCCCCGTGGCCTCGAGAACGGCCTTGGACACGTAGTTCTCGGACGCGATGAGCTTGACCGTGTCGGCCTGCCGTCGTTCCTCTGCCGCGATGAGCCCGGCGAGTTCGGGATCGACGGCGTTCAGCGAGTTCCCAGCCATGGCGCTTCCTTGTCCGTATCGGCGGTGACGGCGGCCCAGGCGCACGGCCTCCGCGAGAATGCTCCCCGGTGGTGACCCACCTTCGACGCGGCCCCTCGGGGACACGTCAGCGCCAGTCGCGACTTCCCTACTTTATCGGGAGCGGTCCGGTACGGCTCACCCATCCGTGATTGGGATGTCGGGAATGAGGCCGAATCCGGGGATGTCGACGCCGACCGTCTCCACGCTCTCCGGCACGTCGGAATAGCTCGCGTAGACGGCCAGGGTGTCCCCGGACTTCAGCCACTGCTTGGGCATCGAGGTGCACAGGCAGTCGCCGTCCTTGCTCGCCGGGGTGAACTTCGATCCGCTGGGCGCGTCGATGAGGCTGACTCCGGAGGCCGCGTCACCGAACAGGTCTCCCGGCCACCACTGCTTGGCGCCGCTCACCTGGACCGAGAACCGGACGCTCACGGAGGTCCCCTGCCGCGTCGCCGCGTCGATGGTCGCCTTGAGGGGGATGCCGCTGATCTGCACGTCATGGGTCGCCAGCGGACCGCTCGGGTTCTCCTTCTCGCCCAGGCCGAACGGATGGAAAACCACGACGGCCGTCACCGCCACCGCGACGGCGGCGACCGCTCCGGCCAGCACGGCCGGGAGCCGGCGGCGTGACACGGCACCGGCCTGGGACGTACGGCCCGCCGCGTCCCCGGCGGCCGGCGCGGCGGCCGAGCGCACGGTGCCGCCGGAGTCCGGGCCGGCCCCGTCCGGCTCCGGGCTGGTCCACGCCTCGCTCACGATCCGGGTGGCGGCCTCGACGGCGACCTCCTCCCGGCCGAGCAGCCGGTCGAGGAGCTCCTGCGCCGACGGCCTCCGCTCGTGGTCCTTGTCGAGGGCCCTCTCGACGAGCGGCCGCAGGCGTTCGTCCAGCCCCCGGAGCTCGGGCACGTGGTGGGCGACCCGGAACAGCACCTCGGGTGTGCTCCCACGGCCGAACGGCGGCCGCCCGGTGCCCGCGTACCCGACGACGCATCCCCACGCGAAGACGTCGGCCGCGGCGGTCACCGTCTCGCCCCGCGCCTGCTCCGGCGACATGTAGCTCGGCGTCCCGATCACCGTCCCGGTCTGCTCCGCCAGGGTGTCCGCGAGCTGGGCGATGCCGAAGTCGATCACCCGGGGGCCGACCGGCGCCAGCAGGATGTTGGACGGCTTGAGATCGCGGTGGACCACCCCCGCCCGGTGGATGGCCGCCAGCGCCGTCGCCACTCCCACCGCGAGCGCGTCGAGGTTGGAGCCGCTCATGGGCCCCTGCGCCTCCACCACCGCGGACAGGTCGGGACCTTCGACGTACTCCGTGACCAGGTAGGCCTGCTCGCCGTCCAGACCGGCGTCGAGGAGGGGCGCCGTGCAGAAGCGGGCGACGCGCTTGGCGGCCTCGGCCTCCTTGCGGAACCGGCTCCTGAACTGCTCCTGCGACGCGAGCTCGGGCCGCATCACCTTCACGGCGACCTGCCGCCCCGCGGCGTCGTGGGCGAGGTAGACGATCCCCATACCGCCCTCGCCGAGCCGGCGGACCGGGACGTACGGACCGATCGTCCTGCGGGCGACCGGCGTCGTGTCCTCTGCGGATGGCTGCGCGTTCATCGCAGACATCATTACGGATCACCCGTCGTTTCGCGACAAATCAGGCCACGCCGGGGATCGGTTGATCGTTCAGCCGGATCGCTCGTGGCGGGCCGTGCCGTTCAGGGGCCACATCCGGTCCACTTCGGCGTTCAGTGTGGCGCCGATCAGCACGGCGAGGGCGGTGATGTACAGCCACAGCAGCACGGCGATCGGGGCGGCCAGCGATCCGTAGATCGACAGCGGCGTGAACCAGGCGGCCAGCACCTCGCGGAGAACGGTCGCGCAGAGGATCCAGATGATCAGAGCGAGGACGGCCCCTGGCGTCTCACGCCACCAGCGCGTCCGCCTCGGAACGCTCACGTGGTAGAGCAGCGTGAGCATCAGGACCGATCCGACGATGACCACAGGCCAGTAGAAGACCGCGACGAGCACGCCGTACCGGCTGAGGGCGTTGGACAGCAGCGTGGGCCCGATCACCAGGGTGGGCATGATGACGAGGCCGATCAGGAGCGCGGCCACGTACAGGCCGAACGACATGACCCGGGTGCGGATGATCCCGCGCGTCTCCCCCAGGCCGTACGCGATGGAGATCAGGTCGACGTACACGAACAGCGCGCGGGAGCCCGACCACAACGACAGCAGGAAGCCGACGGAGATCAGCGACACCTGGCCGCCGGTCAGCACGTCGTTGAGCAGGGGCGTGACCACCCGGTCCACGGTGTTGCTGGTGAACAGCAGTTCGGCCTGGTCGACGACCCACTGCTTGATCTCCAGGACGGTGTCCGCGCCGAGCATCCCGCTCAGGTGGCCCATGACGCCGAGCAGCCCCAGGACGAAGGGCGGCAGCGACAGCAGCGCGAAGAAGGCCGCCTCACCCGCGAGGCCGGTCACGCGGTAGTTGACGCCCGCCATGGTGGTCGCCTTCACCAGTGCCCAGCCGCTGGTGTCGCGGACCCAGCTCATGCGGGCACGGGCCCGCGCCATCGCCAGGCGTGAGACATGCCTGGGCCTGCGCGTCGAAGCGTCCGTGGACGTCATGGCACCCAACCGTATACACACAGTGATGGCGTCCGCGGCTCAGCGTGATCTTTCATGCGAACACCGGCTGTTAGATCTGAGCACTACCCGCATCCGGCGCGAATACCGCCGCCCGGCTCGGCCCGGGCCTCGACGCCGTCGTCAGGCCAAGGATAGGGGGTCATACCCGGCGTTTCGCCAATGCCGGGGTGTTCCCGGGACTCCGGCCTGCTCCCGGCGGCCCGGCGAACGCCTGCGCGATCTTCAGCCACGCCGTCGCCGTGGCGCCCGCGGCCTCGAGAGCGGTGTCGTCGAGATGACAGCGCTGAGTGACCAGCAGGCAGAAGTCGAGCGCCGGTCCGCGGACGACGTCGTCGGCCCCGGCGGGCCCGGCCGTCCACACGTCGCCGCCGGGCAGGGTCAGCTCGACGCGCACCGGGTCGGAGGGGAGCGCGAGGCCGCGCACCGCGAAGCCGTACGGCAGGGCGCGCACGCCCAGGCTCGCCACGTGCCGCAGGCGGACGCTCGGCACCCGGGCGATCCCGAGCGCGTCGGCCACGTCCTGGCCGTGCGCCCACGTCTCCATCAGGCGAGCCGTCGCGGACGACGCCGCCGACATGTCGGGCCCGTACCAGGGCACCCTCAGGCGGGGGTCGGTCCGCTCGAACTCCCCGATCATGCGGGCGCGGGCCGTCACGAATCCGTCCATGAGCTCGCGGGGGCTGCGGCGGTCGGCGTGCGCCAGCTCGTCGATGAACGACTCGCCCTTGGCGAGCAGGCCGTCCCTGGCGGCGCGGAACCCGCCGGGGTCGGTCAGCGCGCGGGTCGCCGCTTCGTCGAACCACGCCAGATGACTGATCTGATCCCGTACGGCCCAGCCGGCCGCCGGGGTCGGCAGGTCCCAGCCGGCGGCGTCGAGGTTCTCGACCATCCCGGCGAGGTCGGCCGTCTCCGCCCGGAGGTCGGCGACGAGTTCGGCCATGAGCCCGGATCCTGTGACACCCATCACATCTCCCGTGACAGACCCGCCGGCGACAGGCGGCTCACGTCAGCGTAACCGGCGGAGAACAATGAAGACATGATCTGCGAAGCGTGCAAGGACCGCAGGCACGACGACTGCAGGGGCGGGTCGTGGTGCGACTGCCAGCATCAGGAGCGGCCGGACGGCCGGCGGACCGAGCCGCCGGAGAACTGGGTGAGTCAGGGGTGACGACCCGTCTCGCCTGGAGAAATGAACGAAAGATTACAGTCCCGCATCGTGGACACGAACTTGGACATCTGGGATCTCCGAGGTATCGTCTAGGACATGCCAGCGGACCCACTGCTCGTCGTGCGACGTCACGTCGACCTTCTGCGCGTCCGTAGTGCCATCTGTATCGACGCCGGCTGACCGCTCCCACTGTTGACCCGGGGCGCATGGCAGGCGTCTTTTTCATGCCCTCACACTCGATGACGAGGTGAGAGGCCGCCTGTCCCCGCGCGTCCCGGACCGTAGTCCGATGCTCAGACCGATCACTCGGAAAAGGACGTGCCCATGAGCACCCCGGCCCGCCCGGCGAACCGCCACCACAAGCGCCCACGCGGCGAAGGACAGTGGGCTCTCGGTTACCGTGAGCCGCTGAACAAGAACGAGGAGAACAAGAAGAACGACGACGGGCTCAACGTCCGTCAGCGGATCATCGACGTCTACTCGAAGCGTGGTTTCGACTCGATCGACCCGGCCGACCTCCGGGGGCGGTTCCGGTGGTTCGGGCTGTACACCCAGCGCCGGCCCGGGATCGACGGCGGCAAGACGGCCATCCTCGAGCCCGAGGAGCTCGACGACCGCTACTTCATGCTCCGCGTCCGGATCGACGGCGGCCAGCTCAGCCTGGAGCAGCTCCGGGTGATCGCCGACATCTCCAACGAGTACGGCAGGGGCACGGCCGACATCACCGACCGGCAGAACATCCAGTTGCACTGGATCGAGGTCGAGGCGGTCCCCGACATCTGGGAGCGGCTGGAGGCCGTCGGCCTGTCGACGATGGAGGCCTGTGGTGACACGCCCCGTGTCATCCTGGGCTGCCCGCTCGCCGGCATCGACGCCGACGAGGTGATCGACGGCACCGTCCAGATCCACGAGATCAACGAGCGCTACATCGGGAGCCCGGAGTTCTCCAACCTCCCCAGGAAGTTCAAGTCGGCGATCAGCGGCTGCACGGCACACTGCACCGTCCACGAGATCAACGACATCGCCTTCGTCGGCGTCGTGAACGAGCAGGGCGAGCAGGGCTTCGACGTCTGGGTGGGCGGCGGCCTGTCGACCAACCCGATGTTCGCCAAGCGGCTCGGCGCGTTCGTCCGGCCCGAGCAGGTCCACGAGGTCTGGGCGGGGATCTGCGGCATCTTCCGCGACTACGGCTACCGCCGCCTGCGCCATCGGGCCAGGATCAAGTTCCTGGTCAGCGACTGGGGGGCGGAGAAGTTCCGGCAGACCCTCGAGACCGAGTACCTGCACTACGCGCTGGCCGACGGCCCGGCTCCCGAGCTGCCCCGCGGCGGCCGCCGCGACCACGTGGGCGTCCACCCGCAGCGCGACGGCAACTTCTACGTCGGTTTCGCCCCCAAGGTCGGCCGGGTCGACGGCGACAAGCTCCACGAGATCGCCGACATCGCCGAGCGCCACGGCGCGACGCGGGTGCGGACGACGGTCGAGCAGAAGATGGTCGTCCTCGACGTCGCGCCCGACCAGGTGGAGTCGATCGTCAGGGAACTCGAGGCGGCCGACCTCCAGGTCAACCCCTCGACCTTCCGCCGCCAGACCATGGCGTGCACCGGCATCGAGTTCTGCAAGCTGGCGATCGTCGAGACCAAGGCCACGGCCTCCGACCTGATCGACGAGCTGGAGAAGCGGCTCCCCGACTTCTCCGAGCCGCTGACCATCAACGTCAACGGCTGCCCCAACTCCTGCGCCCGCATCCAGGTCGCCGACATCGGGCTGAAGGGCCAGCTGGTCACCAACGACAAGGGCGAGCAGGTCGAGGGCTTCCAGGTCCACCTGGGCGGGTCCGTCGGCCTCAACCCCAACTTCGGGCGGAAGGTCCGCGGGCTGAAGGCCACCGCCGAGGAGCTGCCCGACTACGTGGAGCGCGTGGTCCGGAACTTCGAGAAGCAGAAGAACGAGGGCGAGACCTTCAGCGAGTGGGTCCAGCGCGCCGACGAGGCCGACCTCAAATGAGCGAGAGAGCGGCGCCGTTCTACTGCCCGTACTGCGGCGAGGAGGACCTCGAGCCGTACGTCACCGAGGAGGAGAGCTACGGGTGGTACTGCCGCTCCTGCGCCCGGGCCTTCCGGGTGAAGTTCCTCGGTCTGGGCGTCCGTTCGTGACGAGCCTAAAAGCGATCTTAGAGAAATGACGTTTGAGGAGTAGCGATGACCGTCGTGGAGATAGAGGCCAACCTACAACGCCAGCGGGTGACGCTCGACCTGCAGAGCATCGTCGAGTCCGCGGCCGAGTTCCTTGAGGACGCGCCCGCGCGTGAGATCATCCGCTGGGCCGCCGCCACGTTCGGCGACCGTCTCTGTCTCACGTCCTCGATGAGCGACGCGCTGCTGATCGATCTGGTCAGCCGGGTCAAGCCCGGCGTGGACGTGCTGTTCATCGACACCGGCTACCACTTCGCGGAGACCATCGGCACGCGTGACGCCGTACGCCAGGTCTACGACGTCAATGTGATCGACATTCAGCCGTCGCGGACGGTGGCCGAGCAGGATCGCGACCTCGGCCCCCGGTTGTTCGGCCGCAACCCTGACCTGTGCTGCTACCTGCGCAAGGTGGAGCCGCTCAACCGGGCGCTCGAGCCGTACCTGGCCTGGATCTCGGGCATCCGCCGCGACGAGTCGCCCACCCGGACGAACACCAAGGTCGTCGAGTGGGACGCCAAGCGGCAGATGGTCAAGGTCAACCCGATCGCCCGGTGGACGCAGGAGGAGGTCGACAACTACATCGCGGACAACGGTGTGCTGATCAACCCGCTGCACTACGACAACTACCCCTCGATCGGCTGCGGGCCCTGCACCCGTCAGGTCGCGCCCGGCGAGGACCCGCGGAGCGGCCGCTGGGCGGGCCTCGGCAAGATCGAGTGCGGCATCCACCTCTGACCCCCCACCCCGCCGGGGGCGGGGGGCGGGGGGCGGGGGGCGTGATCATGCACAGGTTCGGAGAAACGGCCACTGACCTGCTCCTCCACCGGACGTGATCATGCGCGAATTCGTGAAAACACCCGACTACCAGGCGGAACTCCACTCGTGACCATGCACAGCCGTCCAGCCGACCGGGCACCGCTGATCGCGGTGGCGCACGGGTCCCGCGACCCGCGCGCCGCCGCGACGGTGGAGGAACTCGTGCACGCCGTACGGCTGCGCGAGCCCGGTCTCGAGGTCAGGACGGCCTACCTCGATCACGCCCCGCCGACGCTGGCGTCGGCCCTGTGCGGCCTGGACGAGGCCGTCGTCCTCCCTCTGCTTCTCACCGCGGCCTACCACAGCCGGGTGGACATCCCCGCCGCGCTGCGTGAGGCG
This sequence comes from Planotetraspora kaengkrachanensis, assembly GCF_016862895.1. Lineage (GTDB taxonomy): Bacteria > Actinomycetota > Actinomycetes > Streptosporangiales > Streptosporangiaceae > Planotetraspora > Planotetraspora kaengkrachanensis. The sequence goes on from NZ_BONV01000010.1 coordinate 101,127, forward strand.
TCCGCGCGCCGCCCGAGACTCCAGGTCGCGTACGGTGACACCCTCGGGCCGCACCCGCTCCTCGTCGGGGCGCTCGAACGCCGGCTCGCCGAGGCCGGGGTGACGCCGGGCGACCCGGGCACCGCCGTGGTCCTCGTGTCCGCGGGCTCCAGCGACCGGCGGGCCAACCTCGTGATCGCCCGGATGGCCCGTGAATGGGCGCGGGCGCGCCCCTGGTGGTCGGTCACCGAGGCCTTCGCCTCCGCCGCCGCCCCCACCCCGGAACAGGAGGTGGCGCGGCTCAGGCGCGCCGGAGCGCCCAGGGTCGTCGTCGCCCCCTACCTGCTGGCGCCGGGCCACTTCGCCGACAAGGTCGCGCGCGACACCCGGGAGGCCGGAGCCGACGTGGTCGCCGGCGTCCTCGGGGCCGCCCCAGAAATCGTCAGCGTCGTCCTCGAAAGGTACGGCCAGGCCGTACGGCGCCCGGCTGCCGTCGCGACCGCCTGAGGCGTGTCACGCGGATCCCGATGGCGCCCGCGCGGGCCTGCTTTCAGCCGCGCGGGCCTACTTCAGCCGGGCCACGGCCTCGGCGATCCCGTCGCCGGTCAGCCCGCCCGGTCCTGTCCGCCGTCCCGTGGCGAGGAGGAGCAGGTCGCCGGACGGTCCCCGCACCTCCCGCGGACCGTCGCCGGCCGCCCAATCGGCGTCGCTGGCGACGAACCGCAGCCCGGCGAAGCGCTTGCGCGTGCCGTAGAAGAAGCTGTCCCACACGTGCCGCAGCACCGGCAGCACCCGTTCGGCGGGCATCGGGCGCTCTCTGCCGAGCGGCCGGGCGATGTCCTGCCCGTGCACCAGGATGTCGGTCAGCGGGTCCAGTGAGCCGCTCATCGGGAACCGCCGGGGCCGCCCCGCCGTTTCCCGCAACTGTGTGACGAGTTCGGCGGGGCTGTAGCGGAGGGCCCGTTCGCGGGCCATGTCCGCGGTCGCCCCGTCGAAGTCGCCGCGAACCCGGATCACCCGGAGCATCGTGGCGGTGAACTCGCGATCGGCGAGCGTGAGATGAGCGACCACGTCGCGGACGGTCCAGCCGGCGCACAGCGACTGCACCTGCCATTCGCGGTCGTCGAGTGTGTCGAGAAGGCCGGCGAGATCGAGCCGTTCGGCCTCCACATCGGCCACCATGGCGACGCGGGTGCGGCGGGGAGGTTCGCTCATGACGGGGCTCCTCGGGCGGATCAGCGTCTGGGTCGCCGGAGGTGGCGCCGGCGATCTCCCCCAGACCGCCATCGAAGATCCACGGACACTACTCAGTAGGGCGCGGAAGGCGGGGGGTCGCCCTGGCGCCCCTCCCGCCAGGCGTCGCGCTCCTCGCGGCGGGACTCCCTGCGGGCCTCCTGGTCGTCGCGCATCATCTGCCGGCGGACCTCCCGCTCGCCTCGCATGGCGTCGCGGAACCCGTGGCGGAACTCCCTTTGGGCGTCCCTGTGGGCCTGCATCATCTCGCGGTGGGCCTGGCGGCCCATCTCGATCGACTGGCGGATGTCCCGATGGATCTGGTGGCGCCCCTCCTTGCGGCGGTCCCACCACCACTCACTCCAGGCGAACCATCCCCGCTTGATGGGCGTGGCCAGCGAGTCACCGATGATCTTCACATCGCCCATGAGGACGAAGGCCTTGACCTTGACGACGGGGGCGTTCTGGCCGGCCGGCGCCTCCACCACCTGGACCTTCTTGTCGCCCATGATGGCCACGCCGGAAAGCTGTACGTCGACGCCGTCCGGCACAATGATCTTCAGGTCGCCCATGACGCAGGTGGCCGTGATCTCCACCTCGGGCGTGCGCACCTCGGCTTCCCGGAGGTCGAGCGTCACGTCGCCCATCACGCTGACGGCGCCGATCTCCTGGTCGATGCGCCAGGTGCCGTTGCGCTTGGCGTCGCCCATGACCGCCACGACCCAGGTCCGGACCTTGCCCATGGGCTTGACCGGCTGAGGGCCGGGGCCGGGGGTGGGTCCGGGGGCCGGGGCTCCGCCGGGCAGATCAGTGGTGAGCTGGGCGAGCTCCGCGTGGGTCCGGGCCAGATAGGCCGCCTCGGTCCGCTCGGTCAGCTCGGCGAGGGTCAGCCGACCTTCGACCGAGGCCTCGCGAAGTCTTTCGACCACTTGCTCCCGTTCCGCGTCGGAAGCACGCATCTCACCCGGATCACTCACGGCGTCCACGCTATCCCGACAGACGCGATCGACCTATCCTCCCTGGGAAGGAATCCGATTCTCCCAGGGGACGAACTTCGTGCCCGCCGCGCCTGACGGCCGCCGGGTGTGATCGCGGAGTTATTCCCGTCGACCCCCGCATTTCATCATCCACTTGAAATGTTGAGATGGATGGCGAGGACCCGGACAGGAGGCCCAAGTGACCCACGACGTGATCAACCAGGCACCGCCGCTGATCGGGCACGACGTGTCGAACGACCGCGCCCTGCTCGACGGGCTGGACCGGGAGGGCGCGGACTGGGCGACCGGGGAGCTCCGACAGCTCGGCCTGCTGGCCGGTTCCGCGAAGGCCCAGGACTGGGGACGGCTGGCCAACGAGAACCCGCCGATCCTGCGGACGCACGACCGGTACGGCAACCGCGTCGACGAGGTGGAGTTCCACCCAGCGTGGCACGAGCTGGTGGCCGTCGCGGTCGCGAACGGCATGCACGCCTCCCCGTGGACCTCCGCCCGGCCCGGCGCCCACGTGGCCAGGGCCGCGAAGTTCTTCACCTGGTCACAGGTCGAGGCGGGGCACGGCTGCCCGATCTCCATGACGTACGCCGCGGTGGCGGCGCTCAGGCACTCCCCCGACCTCAGGTCCGAGTGGGAGCCTCTGCTCGCCTCCCGGAGTTACGACTACGGGCTCAGGCCCGCGCACGACAAGCGCGGCGTGCTGGCCGGCATGGCCATGACCGAGAAGCAGGGCGGATCCGACGTCCGCGCCAACACCACCAGGGCCGAGCGGCTCGGCGACGGCACGTTCGCCCTGACCGGCCACAAGTGGTTCAACTCCGCGCCGATGTGCGACGTCTTCCTCGTCCTGGCCCAGGCTCCCGGCGGGCTTTCGTGCTTCCTGCTGCCCCGCGTGCTCCCGGACGGCTCCCGCAACGCGATGCGGCTCATGCGGCTGAAGGACAAGCTGGGCAACCGGTCGAACGCCTCGGCCGAGGTGGAGTACGACGGCGCCATCGCCTACCTCGTCGGCGAGGAGGGGCGAGGCGTCCGCACGATCATCGAGATGGTCAACATGACCCGGCTCGACTGCGTGATCGGCTCGGCGGCCGGCATGCGGTACGGCCTGGCCCAGGCGATCCATCACACCACCCACCGCAAGGCCTTCGGCAAGCCCCTCATCGAGCAGCCGTTGATGCGGAACGTGCTCGCCGACCTGGCCCTGGAGTCCGAGGCGGCGACCACGCTGATGATGCGCCTGGCGGGCGCCACCGACCGCGCGGTGCGCGGCGACGCCGCCGAGGGACTGTTCCGCCGTACGGCACTCGCCGCATCGAAGTACTGGATCTGCAAGCGGGCCCCCGTCCACGCCGCCGAGGCGCTCGAGTGCCTGGGCGGCAACGGGTACGTCGAGGAGTCGCAGATGCCGCGGCTGTTCCGCGACTCGCCGCTCAACGGCATCTGGGAGGGCTCGGGCAACGTCGCGGCGCTCGATCTCGTCCGGGCGCTCACCCGGGAGCCGGAGGGGCTGGAGGCGTTCTTCGCCGAGGTCGCGCTGGCCGGCGACCGCCGGGTGACCGACGCCGCCGAACGGGCGCGCAAGACGCTCGCGTCGGCCGGGGAGGGCGATGCCAGGCGCCTGGCCGAGGAGCTCACGCTGCTGCTCCAGGCGTCCCTGCTCGTACGGCACGCTCCCGCGGCGGTGGCGGACGCGTTCTGCGCCTCCCGGCTCGGCGGCGAATGGGGAAGGGCCTTCGGGACGCTACCGACCGGCCTCAACCTGGAGTCGATAATCGAACGAGCATCCTGAGCCCGTGCCATGATCATGCACGAACTCACGGCGCGTGATCATGCACTTCTCGGGCGTGATCACGCACTTCTCGGGCGTGATCATGCACAGGTTCGTGATCACGCCTCGCGACCTGCGCCCGCCCCCTTCGTGATCATGCACGGATTCGCGATCATGCCTCGCGACCTGCGGCTTCGCCGTACGTGATCAGGCACGACTTCGCGATCATTCGGGATGAACAGGGGTTTCAGTCAGGGTGATCATGCAGGCGAGAAGCGCTCGTTCCGACAGAGCGCGAAGACTCCTGCATGATCACGCACAGGGAAGCCGCAGGTCCGCACGGCCCCACGCGAAAGTGTGCATGATCACAAACTGCGTCGTCGCAGGTCACGGACCACGCCAACGAACTCGTGCATGATCACCCGCGAGGAGAGCGGGGGCTGGGCATCGAAGCCATGCATGATCACACCCAAGATTTGGGCTGCTCAGAGGGCACATCCACGAACCTGTGCATGATCACCACCAACAGGGGGGCAGGGTGGGAGGGGCTTGGGCGAACCTGTGCATGATCACCACATGGGGAGGCTCTAAGCTCGCTCCTGGATGTGACTTAACCGATGAAGGGACAATCGCCATGGCGACCACGCGTACCGCGACCACGCAGTGGAAGGGCGCTCTCCTCGACGGCTCGGGCGTCGTCTCGCTGGACACCTCCGGCGTCGGCACCTTCGACGTCACCTGGGCTTCCCGCTCCGAGACGGCCAACGGCAAGACCAGCCCCGAAGAGCTGATCGCGGCCGCCCACTCCTCCTGCTTCTCGATGGCCCTTTCCCACGCCCTGGCCGGCGCGGGCACCCCGCCGCAGTCCCTCGAGACCAAGGCCGACGTCACCTTCCAGCCCGGTGAGGGCATCACCGGCATCGTGCTGTCGGTCCGCGGCCAGGTCCCCGGCCTGTCCGCCGAGGACTTCCAGCAGGCCGCCGAGACGGCCAAGGCCAACTGCCCGGTGAGCAAGGCCCTCACCGGCACGACGATCACCCTGAACGCCGAGCTGGTCGGCTGATCTCCCCCGACAGCCGGGCAGAGCCCCCTCCGGACGCGGTCCGGTGGGGGCTCTCGCGCGTCTACCCCGGGCCGACCCCGTCCCCCGGCAGAAGACGGTCCAGAACAATGTTCGATCGGCGGTTTCCAGGAAAGCTTTCCGGTGATGATCTACCGAGGACGTTCCCGGCGATGGGCCCGGTGAGGGTTTCCTGACGAGGTCTCCGACCGCGTCGTACCTCTCCAGGTGCGCGATCGACCGCGGGAGTGGAGAATGAGGTCACATGCGTGAAGTTTGGCCAGGAGAGCCGTACCCGCTGGGAGCCACCTGGGATGGAGTGGGCACCAGTTTCTCGGTGTTCTCCGAGGTGGCCGAGCGGGTCGAGCTGTGCCTGTTCGACGACGACGGCGCGGAGAGCCGCATCGACCTCCCCGAGGTCGACGGGTTCGTCTGGCACGGCTACCTGCCGGGGATCATGCCCGGTCAGCGGTACGGCTTCCGCGTGCACGGGCCGTACCGGCCGGGGCACGGCCACCGGAACAACCCCGCCAAGCTCCTGCTCGACCCGTACGGCAAGGCCGTCGAGGGCTCGGTCCGATGGAACGAGTCCCTGTTCTCCTACCACTTCACCGATCCGGCCCGGCTGAACGTCGACGACTCCGCCCGCTACATGCCGAAGAACGTCGTCGTCAACCCCTTCTTCGAGTGGGGCAACGACCGGCCGCCCCGCACTCCGTACCACGAGACGGTCATCTACGAGGCCCACGTGCGCGGCCTGACCATCCGGCATCCGAAGGTGCCGGAGGAGCAGCGCGGCACGTACGCCGGCCTCGCCCACCCCGCCGTCATCGAGCACCTGCAGTCGATCGGCGTCACCGCCGTCGAGCTGATGCCGGTCCACCAGTTCGTGCCCGAGCACGCGATGGTGGCCCGCGGGCTCACGAACTACTGGGGCTACAACACGATCGCCTATCTCGCGCCGCACAACGCCTACTCCAGTGCCGGGCAGCGCGGCGAGCAGGTCCAGGAGTTCAAGGCGATGGTCCGCGCGCTGCACGAGGCGGGCATCGAGGTCATCCTCGACGTCGTCTACAACCACACCGCCGAGGGCGACCACATGGGCCCGACCCTCGGCTTCCGCGGCATCGACAACGTCGCCTACTACCGGCTGCGCGACGAGGACCGCCGCTACTACCTCGACTACACCGGCTGCGGCAACTCGCTGAACGTCCGCTCGCCCCACGCGCTGCAGCTCATCATGGACTCGCTGCGCTACTGGGTCCTCGAGATGCACGTGGACGGCTTCCGCTTCGACCTCGCCGCCGCGCTCGCCCGCGAGCTGCACGACGTCGACCGGTTGAGCGCGTTCTTCGACCTCATCCAGCAGGACCCGGTGATCTCGCAGGTCAAGCTGATCGCCGAGCCGTGGGACGTCGGTCCCGGCGGCTATCAGGTCGGAAACTTCCCGCCCTTATGGACGGAGTGGAACGGCAAATATCGGGATTCCGTCCGGGATTTCTGGCGGGGCAGCTCCCGCACCATGCCCGAGTTCGCCTCACGGCTGACCGGGTCGAGCGACCTCTACGCCACCAGCGGCCGCCGCCCCGTGGCCTCGATCAACTTCGTGACCTGTCACGACGGTTTCACCCTTGCCGACCTGGTCTCCTACAACCGCAAGCACAACGACGCCAACGGCGAGGCCAACCGCGACGGCACCGATGACAACCGCTCGTGGAACTGCGGCGCCGAGGGCCCCGTCGAGGACCCCGGGATCGTACGGCTGCGCCGGCGGCAGCGCCGCAACTTCCTGGCCACCCTTTTCGTCTCCCAGGGCGTCCCGATGGTGCTGGCCGGCGACGAGTTCGGCCGGACCCAGGGCGGCAACAACAACGCCTACTGCCAGGACAACGAGACGTCCTGGATCGACTGGTCGCTGGTCAAGCAGGAGGAGGACCTCCTGGAGTTCGTCCGCGCGCTGGCGGCGCTGCGGCGCGAGCATCCGGTGTTCCGCCGGCGCAGGTTCTTCCGCGGCCGGGTGCAGGACGGCACGCGCGACATCGTGTGGCTGACGCCGTCGGGCCAGGAGATGGCGGACTCCGACTGGAACGCGGGCTACGCCAAGTCGCTCGCGGTGTTCCTGAACGGAGAGGCGATCAGCGAGCCCGGGCAGCGCGGAGAGAGGATCAGGGACGACTCGTTCCTGATGCTGATCAACGCCCATCACGACGAGCTCACTTTCAACCTCCCCGGCGCCGAGTTCGGCCAGGCATGGCACCTCGTCCTCGACACGGCCGACGAGAGCCCCCGGGAGGAGGCGGCCGGCGAGGAGACCTTCCCCGCGGGCGCCAAGGTGCCCGTCACAGCCCGGTCGCTCCAGCTCCTGCGCCGCGCCGGCGAAGGCTGACCCACGGCGATGAGCGCACGCAAGCGGCCCACGCGAGGGGTACGGCGATGAGCCCGCGGGGGCCGGCCACTCGAGCGGGCACGGCGATGAGCGCATGGAAGCCGGCGCGGCTGAACGCATGGGAGCCGGCGCGGCTGAACGCATGGGAGCCGGCGCGGCGATGAGCGGACGGGAGCGGGCACGGCACTGGCGGCATCCCGGGCTGCCGGGAGTCGACCTGCTCGACGCCCGCTACGTCAGAAAGACCTTCGCCCGGCACACGCACGAGTCGTTCGTCATCGCCGCGATCACCTCGGGCGTCGAGGAGTTCCACCACCGCGACTCGATCGAGCGCGCGGGCGCGGGCCACCTCGCGCTGGTCAACCCCGACACGGTGCACACGGGCCAGGCGGGCGTGCCGGAGGGCTGGACGTACAGCGTGATCTATCCGTCGGCGGCCGTCGTGGGCGAGATCGCCGCGGAGACGACCTCGATCCGCGGGAACCCCGGTTTCTCCGTCGCCGTGACCCACGATCCGCATGCCGTGCGCCTGATCACCCAGGTGCTCCGGGCCGCCGACGGTCAGAACGCGCTCGCCGCCGACACGATGCTCCGCCTGGTGGTGGCCCGGCTGCTGCGTTCCAGCGGGACGTCCCTGCCCGCCCGCCCCGCCCGGGCCGCGGCCCCGCGCGACGCGTCGCGGGCCAGGGAGATCCTCGAGTCCAGGATGGCCGCGCCTCCGTCCCTGCGGGAACTCGCCGCCGAGCTCGGCGCCGGCCCGTTCGCGTTGCTGCGGGCCTTCCGCGACGCGTACGGCATGCCGCCCCACGCGTGGCTCACCGACGCGAGGGTGCGGCGGGCCCGGCACCTCCTCGACTCCGGCGTGTCGCCCGCGGACGCCGCCGTGACCGTGGGTTTCACCGACCAGCCGCACCTCAACCGGCACTTCACCCGCATCGTCGGCGTACCGCCGGGCGCCTACCGCCGGGAGCGCAAGAACGTACAAGACACCCGAAAGGCCGCGGACCTAACGTCAGCCGGGTGACCGCATCCCCCACCCCGGCCTCCCTTCCCGCCAAGCCGCGAGCCGCGGTCGTCCGCGACGCCCTCGGCGTGGGGATCGCGGTCGGCCTGTCCGGCTTCGCCTTCGGCGTCACCTCGGCGGGAGCCGGAATGAGCACGGCGCAGACCTGCGTCCTGTCGCTGCTGGTCTTCACCGGCGCGTCGCAGTTCGCCCTCGTCACGGCCATCGGAGCGGGCGGCGCCCCGTTCGCCGCCGCCGCGGGCGCCCTCTTCCTCGGGGCGCGCAACGCCTTCTACGGGTTGCGGCTGGCGCACCTGCTCGACCTGCCCCCGAAGGTCCGCCCGCTGGCCGCGCAGTGGGTGATCGACGAGACCTCGGCCGTGGCCCTCGCCCAGCCGGACCGCGCCTCCGCGCGCCTCGGCTTCACCGTCACCGGCGTGAGCCTCTACCTGGGCTGGAACGTCACCACCCTGGTGGGCGCCCTCGGCGCGTCCGCGCTCGGCGATCCGTCGGCCTGGGGCATCGACGCCGCCGGCCCGGCGGCCTTCCTGGCCCTCCTTGCGTCGATGACGCGCGGCACGGGCTCGAGCGGATCGTGGCGACGGGTCCGTGACCGGCCCGAGCCGGTGACCGCCGCCGTCGCCGCCGTGCTCGCACTGCTCTGCCTGCCCGTCGTGCCCGCCGGAGTGCCCGTGCTCGTGGCGGCGCTCGCCGCGCCGGCCGTCCTCATCGTGACCCGCCGCCGAGGAGACAACTCATGATCTGGGCCGCCATCGCCGTCGTCGCCGCGGGCTGCTACGCCGTGAAGGTGCTCGGCCTGTCCGTCCCGGCCTCAGTCCTGGAACGGCCCCTGATCCGCAGGCTGGCGGCGCTCGTACCCATCGCGACCCTCGCCGCCCTCATCGCGCTGCAGACGTTCGGCGAGGGGCGCGCGCTGGTCGTGGACGCCCGGGCGGCAGGCCTCGCCGGGGCCGCGGTGGCCCTGCTCCTGCGGGCACCGTTCCTCGTGGTGGTGGCGGTCGCCGTGGTCGTCACCGCCGGCGTCCGGGCCCTCACGGGCTGACGGCTATTTGGCCAGGATCTCGCCGAGGTCGTACCGGACCGGCCTGTCCAGCTGCTCGTAGGTGCAGGAGGACGGCGTGCGGTCCGGGCGCCAGCGGCGGAACTGGGCCGTGTGCCGGAACCGGTCACCCTCCATGTGGTCGTAAGCCACCTCGATCACCAGCTCGGGCCGGAGCGGGATGAACGACAGGTCCTTCTTCGCGTTCCACCGGGAGACCGCGCCAGGCAGCCGCTGACCGTCGGATCCGCCCTGCGCGAACTCGGCCCACGCGCCCCAGGGATGCTCGCTGAGATCGTCCAGCCGGTACGGCGCGAGCTCCGCGACGAGCTCCTCCCGCCGCTTCATGGGGAACGACGCCGCCACGCCCACGTGGTGCAGCCGCCCGTCCGGCGAGTACAGCCCCAGCAGCAGGGAGCCGACGATCGGACCGGACTTGTGCTCCCGGTAGCCCGCGACGACGCAGTCGGCCGTGCGCTCGTGCTTCACCTTGAACATGACCCGCTTGTCCGGCGCGTACGGCAGGTCGCCCGGCTTGACCACGATGCCGTCGAGCCCCGCGCCCTCGAACATGTCGAACCACTCGGCGGCCACCTTGTCGTCCTGCGTGACGGGCGTGAGCCGCACGGAGTCGCCCGCCCCGGTGAGGATCTCCTCCAGCCGCGCCCTGCGCACCGAGAACGGCTCCTCCATGAGGTTCTCGGACCCGAGGGCCAGCAGGTCGAAGGCCACGAACGACGCGGGCACCTGCTCAGACAGCAGCTTCACCCTCGAGGCCGCCGGGTGGATGCGCTGCTGGAGGGTGTCGAACTGGAGCGCGTCCCCCTGGATGATGATGATCTCGCCGTCGACGACGCAGCGCGGCGGAAGTTCCTTCTTCACCGCCTCGACCAGCTCGGGGAAGTAGCGCGTGAACGGCCGCTCGTTGCGGCTGCCGAGATAGACCTCGTCGCCGTCACGGAAGACGATGCAGCGGAAGCCGTCCCACTTCGGCTCGTAGTAGAGCGAGCCGTCCTGGGGCGGCATGCCCTTGACCGCCTTCGCGAGCATCGGCGAGACCGGCGGTTCAACCGGCAGTGCCATCCTGGACCTCCCTGACGTATCGGCAGAAGAGGAAGCCGTCCTCTTCCAGCACCTGGGCGAGCACGAGGGGAGTCTGCGACCCCACGCCGTTGAGGATCCGGGCGGCGTCCCCCCCGAGGAGCACGGGGCTGAACGACAGGCAGAGCTCGTCGACCAGCCCGGCGGCGGCGAGCTGCGCGTTCAGGCGCGGACCGCCCTCGCACAGGATCCTGCCGAGCCCTCTGCGGCGCAGCTCGCGGACGGCGCGGGCCAGGTCGACCCGGTCGTCTCCGGCGATGACGACGTCGGCGTTCTCCGCCGCCTTCTCGCGGCGGTCCAGCGGGGCCGCCTCCGTGGTGATGACGATGGGCCGCGCGTACGGCTCGGCCTCGGTGAACAGCGGACCGCCGAGGTCGAGGTCGAGCTGCCGGGTCACGACGGCGATGGGCGGCGCGGGCGGGCGGCCCTGCCTGAGGGCGGACCACGACTCGCGGGGGCGGGCCGGGCGGTACCCCTCGGTGCGGACGGTCGCCGCCCCGGCGAGGACCACGTCGGCGAGACCGCGCAGGACGCCGAAGATCTTCCTGTCGCCCTCGCCGGACAGCCCGGCGGACAGACCCTTCATCCACGCCGCGCCGTCGGCGCTGGCCACCATGTTGAGTCTCAGCCACTCGTCACGCGGGCAGGCGTAGGAGACGACCAGATCGGGATCGTCCTCGACGTCGGGATGGATACGGCGCACGGTTTCTACAGTGGCACACGCGGGCGACAGACCGGCACGGCGGAGACGAGCCGATAACGGTTCGATGTCACAGGGTGTGAGATCGCGGCGAATTGACAAAAGACCTCACAGGCAAGTTCGGAAACCTGTCGGAGGGCCCGTGCAACTCGCCGCACTCACCGTATGGCTGGTCTCTACCCTGGCCGGGCTGTACCTCATGATCCGGTGGCTGGCGGAAGGCGGCCTGCGTCCGCAGGGCACCAAGGTCACCCGCTATCCCCGCACTCTGATCGTCGGCCACCCGGTCCTCGCCGTCGCCGGGCTCGTCCTGTGGGTGGTCTTCCTCGTCACCCACGACGAGACCTACGCCTGGGCCGCCCTGGTCGTGATCACCGCGGTCGCGCTGCTCGGATTCACGATGCTGACGCGCTGGCTGGGCGGAGGGCGCCACGCGCGGGGCGCGGGAAGCAGGCGCCCGATGCTCGCCATCCTCCTGCACGGCGTCACGGGCATGTCCACCTTCGTGCTCGTCATGCTGATCACGACGACGATCCGCTGGTAGCGCCCGGAGGGCCGCCGGCGATCTGGCGCGGGGCCGGACGGCGATCTACAGTGCGCGCATGGGCATCGGGCTGACCACCGACCACCGGGACCTCGCGGCGTCCGTACGGCGTTTCGCCGAACGGCGGATCCCCGTCAGAGCCGCCGACCACCGCGAGTTCTGGGACGACCTGGCCGCGCAGGGGCTGCTCGGCCTGCACCTGCCCGAGGAGCACGGAGGGCAGGGGTTCGGGACGCCGGAACTGGCCGTCGTCCTTGAGGTGCTCGGCGAACGCTGCGCCCCCGGCCCGTTCCTGCCCACGGTGATCGCGTCAGCCCTCGTCGCCGGATCGGGGACGGAGGCCCTCCGGGCCGAACTGCTCCCCCGGCTGGCCGACGGCTCGCTCACCGCGGCCGTCGCGTTCCCGGAGACCTCCCAGGAGGGGCTCGCCCTCGGCGAGCCCGACGCCGGCATCGTGATCACGCCCGTGGGCGGCCGCTGGGCGGTCCTGGACGCCGCGGACGTCACGATCGAGGCGGCCGCCGGCCTCGACCTCACCCGCGGGCTCGTCCACGTGTCCGTTCACGCCGCAGACGACGTGGACGAGGACCGCGTTCTGCCGGACGTGACCTCGGCGACGGTCCGCGACGTGATCGCCGTGCTCGCGGGGGCGGAGGCCTGCGGGGTCGCGGCGTGGGCCGTGTCGACGGCGGCCGAGTACGCCAGGACCCGGGTCCAGTTCGGGCGGCCCATCGGGCAGTTCCAGGGCGTCAAGCACCGCTGCGCCTCGATGCTGGTCGCGCTGGAGCAGGCAAGGGCGGCCGTGTGGGACGCGGCCCGCGCCGTCGAGGACGGCCACGGAACGCGGATCGCCGCAGCGGGGGCGGCCGTCGTCGCCCCGGACGCGGCGGTGCGCTGCGCGGCCGGCGCGATCCAGGTGCTCGGCGGCATCGGCTACACCTTCGAGCACGACGCCCATCTGTACTACCGGCGGGCCCTCGCGCTCCGCGCGCTGGCGGGCGATCCCGGGGTGTGGGCCGGTCAGGTGACGCGCCTCGCGATGGCGGGCGGCCGCAGGGACCTCGAGCCCGACCTGCCCGACGAGGCCCTGCCGCTGCGGGAGCGGATCCGCGCGGAGGCGGCCCGGCTCGGCGCGCTGGATCCCGCGGAGCGGCGTGCCGGGTTCGCGAGCGGAGGCTGGATGATTCCGCACCTGCCCGAGCCGTGGGGCAGGGCCGCCTCGCCGCTGGAACAGGTGATCATCCAGCAGGAGTTCCGGCATCTCGGCCGCCCCAACCTCGGCATCGCGGCGTGGGCCGTCCCCTCCATCGTCCGGTACGGCACCCGCGAGCAGCAGGAAGAATTCCTCCCCGGGACGCTCAGAGGCGAGATCGTCTGGTGCCAGCTGTTCAGCGAGCCGGGGGCGGGCTCCGACCTCGCGTCGTTGACGACGAAGGCGGTACGGGCGGAGGGCGGCTGGCTCATCAGCGGCCAGAAGATCTGGACGTCCCTCGCCCAGTACGCCCGTTGGGCGATCTGCCTGGCCAGGACCGACCCGGACGCGCCCAAACACGAGGGCATCACCTACTTCCTCGTGGACATGTCCTCCCCGGGTGTGGAGGTCCGCCCGCTCAAGGAGATCAACGGCGACGAGATCTTCAACCAGGTCTTCCTCGACGACGTCTTCGTGCCGGACTCGCTGGTGGTCGGAGAGCCCGGCCAGGGATGGCGGGTCGCGAGGGACACCCTGTCGCACGAGAGGGTGTCCCTCGGCGACTCCTGGGGCCCCGGCTCGCAGCACGGCGACATGGCCGCCCATCTCGCCAAGGCCGGGCCGTTGCGCGAGTCACAACTCGAGGAGGCGGGCCGGCTCTACGCCGAGGGTCACGCCATCTCCGCCCTCGGGCTGCGGGTCACCCTGGCCCGGCTGGAGGGGACGGACTCCGGCGCCGCCTCCAGCGTGCGCAAACTGCTCGGCATGGGCCAGGCGCAGCGGGTCTCGGAGTTCTGCTGGTCGCTGAACCCCTCCGACCCCCACTGGAGCCGGATGATCCTCACCACGAGGGCCTTCACGATCGGCGGCGGCACGACCGAGGTGCAGCTGAACATCATCGGAGAGCGCGCCCTCGGCCTCCCCCGCGACCCCTGACCTCCCGGCCCCGGGGCCACGCTTCGGCGGCGTCCCGGACGTTCGATACCCGGTGGCCACGTGAGCTGCCGAGGCGTACGGTGAGTGAGTACGTGATCGCCCCCCGTAAGGAGCGCCGATGGAGGCTTCGTCGGACGGCCGGATCCTGCTCTTCATCGCCATCGGCATCGCTCTGTTCGTCGCGGGGCGCAAGTTCCAGCTCATGCTCAACGCGTGGCGGGACTGGCGGAAGGCGGTGGAGGGCCTCCCCAAACTCCGTTCCACGGCCTGGGGCGGCGTCGGGACGATGATCAGGGTCGGGTTGGTCGCGGCCTTGGTGCTCGTGGTCGCGACCATGGTGGACCGCCACGTCTGACCGGGCCGTAGACGCCGGCCGGACCGGGGGCGTCGACCGGACCGGGAGCGTCGACCGATGATTCCTGGCGCGGGCTCAGGCGTCCGCCTCGCCGGCGGACGGCCTCGCCTTCGACGGCTGGACCCGCTTGGGCTCCCCCGGCATCTTGGGGTAGTTCGGCGGGTACGGCATGTCGCCCCGGTCGTCGGCGGCGTACCACTCCAGCAGCGTGTCGAGGGCGAACACCTGGTCGCCGATGCCCCGGTGGACGTCGCCCAGTTTCGCGAACCGCTCCGGCATGGTCCTGATGTCGAAGTCGCCGGGGTCGCAGTCCTCCAGCTCGTCCCAGGTCACCGGCGCGGAGACGCGGGCGTCGGGGCGGGCGCGGACCGAGTAGGCGCCGACCACCGTGCGGTCCAGCGCGTTCTGGTTGAAGTCGATGAAGACCCGCTCGCCGCGCTCCTCCTTCCACCAGGCCGTCGTCGCGAGGTCCGGACGGCGGCGCTCCACCTCGCGGGCGAGGGCGATGCCGGCGTGCCGGACGTCGACGAACGACCAGCGGGGCTCGACGCGGATGGTGATGTGGATGCCGCGGTTCCCCGACGTCTTCGGGAAGCCTTCGACGCCCAGTTCCCCGAGGACCTCCCTGGCGGTGAACGCGACCTTCCGCGCCTCCTCGAACCCCGTCCCCGGCTGCGGGTCGATGTCGATGCGCAGCTCGTCGGGATGTTCCAGGTCGGGCCGGCGCGCGGCCCAGGGGTGGAAGTCGATCGTGCCGAGGTTGGCGCACCACGCGAAGGCGGCGACCTCGGTCGGGCAGAAGGCGTCGGCCGTGCGGCCGCTGGGGAAGCGCACGGTGGCCGTCTCGATCCAGTCGGGATGCTTGGGCATCCGCTTCTGGTAGATCGCCTCCGACTCGACGCCGTCCGGATGCCGTTTCAGGTACGTGGGCCGGTCGCCGAGCGCGCGGAGCACGCCGTCGCCGACGCTGATGTAGTACTCCACCAGGTCGCGCTTGGTGGCCCCGGCGGCGGGAAAGTAGACCTTGTCCGGGTTCGTGACCTTGACGGTCCGTCCACCGGCGTCGATTTCGATGTACGGCGATGCCATGGCTCGGACACTACCCCGGAAGAGGCGGGAAAGAGGGTCCGTCCCGGGCTGCCAACGGCGGCCGGACCGGGAGCACCCACGAGCCACCCCGCCCACCCGGCGCGGGGCCCGTGGCCGCGGCGTGGACGGCGCTCACGTGACGAGCGCCGTCTCCCCCGCGACGGGACGGACACGACGGGCCGCCCGGACGGGCGGCATCCTCTTGCCGTCCGGCGGCGCCCAGCACGGGTAGGGCGCTTCGCCGCCGGGACGGCGGGACAGGCCGGCCCCCTCCGGAACGGATGGTCGGACGGCCTCCTCACCAGTGAAGACGCAAAAAGAATGGCGAATGGATGCTTCGCCGGAAAGAACTCTTGCGGGAAGATCCCCCGGGTGCGCGTGGTTCTTAGTACGTAATCCCCACAGGGGGCGGCCGCGCTTAGGCTGGTGAACATGGACAAGGTGGTCAAGAGCGACGCCGAGTGGCGCGTGCAGTTGTCGCCCGAGGAGTTCCGCGTGCTCCGGCAGGCCGGGACGGAGCGGCCCTTCACCGGTGAGTATGTGGACACCAAGACGACGGGCGTCTACACGTGCCGCGCGTGTGGAGCAGAGCTGTTCCGCTCGGACACGAAGTTCGAGTCCCACTGCGGATGGCCGTCGTTCTTCGAACCGTCGAAGTCGGAGGCGGTGACCCTCATCGAGGACGACTCCCTCGGAATGAGCAGGGTGGAGGTCCGCTGCGCCCGGTGCGACTCCCACCTCGGGCACGTCTTCCACGGGGAGGGCTATCCCACTCCCACGGACGACCGCTACTGCATCAACTCGGTGTCGCTGACCCTGACGCCCGCGGAGTGACCTGAGAAGTGACCCGGTCCGTACGGCGTGCACGCACAGGCGCCACGCCGTACGGCGTCACCGGGGCTCGGGGCTGGTGACCTGACAGTCGGGATCATCCGGGCCGAGGACGTTGGCGAGGACCGGGTTGCCGTTCTCCCCGAGATCGGCCTGGACGAAGACGACCCGCGAGGTGTCGCCCGCCGCCGCCAGGTACTCCAGCCCCCGCTCGCACAACGTGATCGCGGCGTCGGAGTCGTCGGCGGCCTCCGGGAGGTCGGTGTAGATCCGCAGGTATCCCCCGGTCGTGCGGATGTCGCGGACCAGGGCCGACGTGCGGTCCCGCCATCGGGTACGGAAGAAGGCGACGGCCTTGTCGTCGGTGTAGTCCGACCGCGTCGGCGCCGCCATCCCCACCGTCTCGTCCGGCTCGCGCGGGGCGTCGTCCCGCGCGCGGACGTCGATCCGGGTGACCGGCCCCGCGTCCGGTCCCGCGGGCGCGATGGCCGTACGGGATCCGGACGGCCACAGCTGGACCGGCCCCATCGTCACGAGGACGGCTGTCGCGATCACCGCCGCGCCGACGCTCCCCTCGACGACCCAGCTGCGTGACCGGGTCTTGCGGCGGCGCCCTCTGGAACGTGCCACATGCCTCGACACGGCGGCCTCACCTGGATAGGGGATTTCCACCGAGTATGACAAAGATCACAGTGTGACACCGGCGGTTTCCCCTCATCAGGGCAGTGCGGCGATGAGCTCGCTGACGGGCTTGCGGGTGCCCGTGTAGAAGGGGATCTCGACCCGGGTGTGCCGCCGGGCCTCGGCTCCGCGCAGATGGCGCATCAGGTCGACGATCCGGTGGAGCTCGTCGGCCTCGAAGGCGAGCATCCACTCGAAGTCGTTGAGCGCGAAGCAGGCGACGGTGTTGGCCCGCACGTCGGGATAGTCGCGCGCCATCTTGCCGTGCTCGGCGAGCATCCGCCTGCGGTCGGCGTCGTCGAGCAGGTACCACTCCAGCGACCTGACGAACGGGTAGACGCAGACGAAGCCCCGCGGCTCCTCCTCGGCCAGGAAGGCCGGGATGTGGGACTTGTTGAACTCGGCGGGCCGGTGCAGGGCCATCGCCGACCAGACGGGCTCGCTGGCCCGGCCGAGCTCGGTGCGGCGCAGACGCGTGTAGACCTCCTGCAGGTCCTCCGCGGAGGGGGCGTGCCACCAGAACATGTAGTCGGCGTCCGCCCGGAAGCCGGAGACGTCGTAGCACCCGCGGGTCACCACGTCCTTGCCCGCCGACTGCTCCAGGAGCTCGCTCACCTCACCGGCGACGGCCTCGCGGCCGGGCGGGAGCTGGTCACGGAGCCTGAAGACCGACCACATCGTGTAGCGGATTACCTGGTTGAGATCACGCGCCTTGGGCCGCGCGGTGCCGTCCGTCATAGGCCCCATTCTGCCGTCTCAGGCGTCCGGTTCCTCCCGCGCCCCGGCCGTGGACCGGGCGTTGAGGTGGTCGAGGACGCGGGCGGCGGCCGTACGGCCCGTGGCGATGCAGGCCGGGATGCCCACACCGTCGTAGGCGGCTCCGCACACGGCCAGGCCCGGTTGGTCCGCAACCGCGGCGCGGACGCGCGCGACCCGGTCGAGATGACCGACGTCGTACTGGGGAAGCGCGCCACCCCACCGGGTGACCCGGGTGTCGATCGGCAGCCCGCGCACCCCCATGGTCTCGGTCATCTCGTTCATCGCGAAGGCCACGAGCTCGGCGTCGTCCCGCTGGAGCAGGGCCTCCTCCCCCAGCCGGCCGATCGAGCAGCGCACGAGGACCAGGTTCGGGTCGGCCCCGGCGAGGTGCGGCCACTTGGTGGTGCTGAACGTCACGGCCTTGACCGGCCTGCCCTCGACCGGCGGCACGAGGTATCCGCTGCCGGACGGCGGTTCGGGGAAGGCGGATGCCGGATACGCGAGGGTGACGATCGCCATGCTGGCGTACTCGATCCCGGCCAGTTCCGCCGCGGCCCTCGGCGCCTCCCGCTCCAGCAGCCGCGCGGCGGCGGTGGCGGGCACGGCCAGGATGACGGCGTCGGCCTCGACGGCCTCCTCCTCCCGGGTGGGCCCGGTGATCAGCCGCCAGCCGTCCGGGGTGCGCACGAGGTCGCGGACCATCACCCCGGTGCGCACCTCGGCGCCCGACGCCGCGGCCACGGCCCCGGGCAGGCCGCCCAGGCCGCCCTTGAGCGTGATGAAGACCGGGCCCGCGTCCTTCGGCGCCTTGGCGGCCAGGTCCCTCGCCGCCTTCAGCAGGGACCGCTCCGTGCGGGCCGCCGCCGCGACGCCGGGCATCGTGGCCTCGAGGGAGAGCGTCTCGGCCCGGCCCGCGTAGACCCCGCCGAGCAGCGGTTCGATCATCCGGTCCACGACCTCGCCTCCGACGCGCGCCCTGATGTACGCGGCGACCGAGACGTCCGTCGTGACCAGCGTCGGGGGAAGCACCTGGTCGAGCGGCACCCGCGCGAGACCTCCGGGCGACAGGATGCCCGAGCGGGCGAGCGCCGCCACGTCGGACGGCACTCCCATCACGTGCCCCTTGGGCAGCAGGCGCAGCGCCCCCCTGGACAGGATGGCCGACGTGGTCGTGCCGGGGTTCACGAGCGTGTCGCCGAGCCCGGCCTGCCGCGCGAGTTCCTTGCCCTCTGGCCGCCGCGCGAGCATGGCCTCGGCCCCGGCGTCGATCTCCACGCCGCCGACCTCAGAGGAGAACAGCTTGCCTCCCGTGCGCGACGCGCCGTCGAGCACAGTGATCCGCAACGTCGGGTCGCCGCGGTGGAGATGCCACGCGGCGGCCAGGCCGGCGATGCCCGCCCCCACGACGACCACACGACGGCCAGAGGTCCCTTCCATATCGACTGAAGTTACCGTCCCTTTCCTTCGGCCCCGGCACCGCCGTGCAAGGTCACGGGCCGGGCTCCGGGCGATGGCTCAGCGAGATCGACACGTGACGGCATCGTGACGCCGGTAGCGAAACCGGCCCGTGAGGGGATCCGTCTCAAGGACATGAGACGAATCCGGTACGGCGTCGCCCTCGTCGCGGCGACCGCTTTCCTGATCTCGGGATGCGGCGCCGGCTCAGAGTCGGGCATGTCGAGCACGGCCGACGGGGCGGTCGCCCCAGTGGCCCCTGAGTCGGTCACCGCCGAGGACGCCGCCGGCGGCCCCGTGGGGTCCGGGGGATCCGTGGCATCCGGGGGCTCCGTGGGGTCCTCCGCGGGTCCCGGAGCGCCCAGGGCGGGCAACGCCAAGATCGTGTCCTCGGACAGGTCCCTCGTCCAGACGGCGGAGCTCACCGTGCAGGCCAAGGACGTGACGGGCACGGCGGACAAGGCGCGCCAGATCGTGACCGCGGCCGGCGGCTACGCATCCGACGAGAAGAGCACCTCCCAGCCGGGCAACGACATCGCGGTCGTCACCTTCAAGGTCCCACCGGCCCAGTACCCGGACGTGCTCGCACGGCTCGGCCGCGACCTGGGCAAACGGATCTCGCAGCAGCAGGGGACCGAGGACGTCACCGGGGAGGTCGCCGACGTCGCCAGCCGGGTGAAGTCGGCCGAGTCCTCGCTCGCCCAGTTCCGCCGGCTGCTGTCGAAGGCCACGGCGATCGGCGAGATCCTGGAGATCGAGCGGGAGATCGCCGGCAGGGAGGCCGACCTCGAGTCGCTGCAGGCCCGGCAGCGGGCGCTGTCGGAGCGGACCGGCATGGCGACCATCACGCTCACCGTGGTCCTGCCGCCGACCCCGGCGCAGGCCGCGGAAGTCGCCGAGCCGGAGGGGCCGAGCTTCCTCTCGGGTCTGGAGAAGGGCTGGGAGACGCTGGTGGCGTCGACCGGCGTCGCCCTCGCCGTGCTGGGCGCGCTGCTCCCGTGGCTGGTCGTGGCCGTCGTCGGCTGGCTGGCCGTCGTCACGGCCATGCGCCGGCTCAGGCCACGCCGTACGGCAGGCACACCGGCGAAGAGATCGGGCGGCGAGCCGCCCGTGCCGGTGATGGCGGGCGGACCACCCCCAGGAACGGCCGCAGGAACGCCTGCGGGAACGGCCGCTGCGGCACCTCCAGGGCCGCCACCCGGCCCGCCGCACGGTGACCGGCCGGGCGACGGCCCACAGGAGGGACCTCCGCCCGGGCGGTGAGACTCAGCGCGCGGACACCTCGTGAACGAGTTCGGTGAGGCGCGCCAACTGGCCGGGGTCGGTGGACGGGAGCACGCCGTGCCCGAGGTTGAACACGTGCCCCTCCGCCACCCGGCCGCGCTCCACCACCTCGCGGGCGCGCTCGTCGACCACCTTCCACGGAGCGAGCAGGATCGCGGGGTCGAGGTTGCCCTGGAGCGCCTTGCCCGCGCCGACCCGCAGGGCCGCCTCGTCCAGCGGCACCCGCCAGTCGACCCCGACCACGTCGGCCCCGGCCTCGCCCATGAGGCCGAGCAGCTCACCCGTCCCGACGCCGAAGTGGATCCGCGGCACCCCGAGGTCCTCCAGCTCCGTGAAGATCCGGCTGGTGTGGGGAAGCACATAGGTCCGGTAGTCCTGCGGCGCGACCGCGCCGACCCAGGAGTCGAACAGCTGCACCGCCGACGCGCCCGCCGCGGCCTGAACGCGCAGGAACCCCAGGGTGATCGTGGTGAGCCGGTCCATCAGCTCGTGCCACAGCTCGGGCTCGCCGTACATCATGGCCTTGGTGCGGTCGTGGTTCTTGGAGGGGCCGCCCTCGATCAGATAGGACGCCAGGGTGAAGGGCCCTCCGGCGAAGCCGATCAGCGGAGTCGAGTCGAGCTCCTTGACGAGCGCCTCCACCGCCTCGGTGATGTACGAGACGTCGTCCGGCTCCAGCGGCCGCAGGCGGGCGACCCCGGCGTGGTCGGCGATCGGCGACTCGACGACCGGGCCGACACCGGGCTTGATGTCGAGGTCCACCCCGATGGCCTTCAGCGGCACCACGATGTCGCTGAAGAAGATCGCCGCGTCCACGCCGTACCGGCGGACGGGCTGCATGGTGACCTCCACGACGAGATCCGGGGTGGCGCACGCGGTGAGCATCGCGAGCCCCTCCCTGACGCGCCGGTACTCGGGCAGCGACCGTCCTGCCTGGCGCATGAACCAGACGGGGGTGTGCGGGACGGGCTCGCGCCGGCAGGCGCGGAGAAAAGCGGAGTCGGCCAGCTGGGGATTCACTCCCCCAGCGTCCCATGCCGGGCGACCGCCGGGTGCGCCAACCTCTCAGCTCGGCACGGCATCGGGATGATCTTCGCTCCCCCCGGCACGGCGCGGCACGCCCGGCGCCAATGATCGGTATGGTTGGCACACTCCGTCGTGTGGATCTTCTCGCGGCTCGGCAAAATGTTCGTCAAACGAGCATCCGGCATCGATTCCAATGCCACTTTCGAGACACGCCGAGTGCGTTGCGGGGAAATGTCGGCGGGACATGCCAACGTCGGATCAGTCCTGAGCGACCGACACGACCGCGGATCCGACGAGAGGCCCGGAGCGATGACTTCGATGTGGAGTTCCCCCGAACGCCGCACTGAGCACTGTGCCGGCTGCGACGCCGAGCGCACGTTCGAGCAGCCCACCTGCCCGGACGGCCACGACGAGCGTCCCGAGTTCCTCTGCATGACCTGCGGAGGCACCCTGCTGTTTGCGACGGCGACGGCTTGACCACCATCCATGCCCCCCATCGCCACCCCCGTGCTACGCGCTCTCCCGAATCCGACCTACTCTTCGGTCATGACCCTCGGTGAACCGCCGGCGCCTCCAGCCGCCTTCCGGCGTGCGCTGGAGACGCTGCGCCCCGCCGAGGTGCGGCCGGAGATCGAGCTGGAGGACATCCCCGCCCCCCAGCGCCTCGCCCCCTATTCGGGAGCGGTCGGAGCCTCCGTTTACCGCGACGACGACGAGCTCGCCGTCGGCCGCCTGATCATGCTGTTCGATCCCGACGGCCAGCGGGGCTGGGAGGGCCCGTTCCGCCTGGTCGCCTACGTGCGCGCCGACATGGAGCCGGAGATCACGTCCGACCCGCTGCTCGGGCCGGTAGCGTGGAGCTGGCTCACCGAGGCGCTCGACTCCCACGGCGCGAACTACGCCGCTGCCGGCGGCACGGTCACGCGCGCGGTGTCCGAGGGCTTCGGCAACAAGGCCGAGGACCCCGTCACCACGGAGCTGGAGCTGCGGGCGTCCTGGTCGCCGCTGGACGAGGACCTGTCCGCGCACGTCGCCGCCTGGTGCGACCTGATGTGCCTCGCGGCGGGCATCCCGCCGCTGCCCCCCGACGTCGCGGCGCTTCACCCGCGCCCGGCGCGCCGAGAAGATCCGAAAGTGCCTTGACCTGTGACCGAGAACCTGTGACCGAACCCGAAGTCCAGCCCCTGTTGGAGCCGCGCGAGGGCATCCCCTCCGTCATCGAGGACCCTGCGGCTCTGGAGGCCGTCGTGCGCGCCTTCGCCGGGGGCACCGGCCCCGTGGCCGTCGACGCCGAACGCGCCTCGGGCTACCGCTACAGCGGCCGGGCCTACCTCGTCCAGCTTCGCCGTACGGGCGCGGGCAGCGCGCTCATCGACCCGATCGGCTGCCCCGACCTGAGCGGGCTCGACCACGCCCTCGCGGACGCCGAGATCGTGCTGCACGCGGCGACGCAGGACCTGCCCTGCCTGTCCGAGCTCGGTTTCCGGCCGCGGCGGCTGTTCGACACCGAGCTGGCGGGAAGGCTGCTCGGCTACGAGCGCGTCGGGCTCGGCACGATGGTGGAGGTCGTCCTCGGGTTGCGGCTGGAGAAGGGGCACTCCGCGGCCGACTGGTCGACCCGGCCCCTTCCCGAGGCCTGGCTCCGGTACGCCGCGCTCGACGTCGAGGTGCTGATCGAGCTCCGCGACGCCCTGTACGCCGAGCTCGAGTCCACGGGCAAGCTCGACTGGGCGATAGAGGAGTTCGCCTCCATCGTCGCCGCCCCCGCCCACCCGCCGAGGAGCGATCCGTGGCGGCGGACCTCGGGCATCCACCGCGTGCGCACGCTGCGCGGCCTCGCCGTCGTCCGCGAGCTGTGGACGCTCCGGGACGAGATCGCCCGGACCTCCGATCTCGCGCCCGGCCGGGTGCTGCCGGACTCGGCGATCGTGCAGGCCGCGCTCGACCTGCCGCGAACCACCAAGGCGCTGACCGAGATCGCCCCCTTCACCGGCCGCAGCGCCCGGCGCCACCTGCGTGACTGGCTGGGAGCCGTGACCCGGGCGCGCGGGCTGGCCGAGTCTGACCTGCCGCAACCGGTCGGCCCGGGAGACGGGCCTCCTCCCGCCAACCGGTGGGCGGACCGCGACCCTGCCGCCGCACGCCGGCTGGGGGCCGTTCGCACGGTGGTCGCCGCGCTCGCCGACGAGCACCGCATGCCGATCGAGAACCTGCTCCAGCCTGACGCGGTGCGCCGGCTCGCATGGGAGCCTCCCGCGGACCTGTCCGAGCAGGCCGTCGCCGAGCGGCTGCGCGGGCTGGGAGCCCGTGAGTGGCAGATCGCGCTGACCGCACATCCGATGGCCAAGTCCCTCGAACGCCTGGAGATCAAGGGCGAGGTCTGACCGGCCTCGTTCCTGGTCCCGACCGGTGTTAGGCTCGCCGGGAAAGCGCTTTCCCCCCTCGATCAGGAGTGCTTCGGATGAGCGACCGCGTTCTCGGCGTCGTCATGAACGGCGCGACCGGGCGGATGGGATACCGCCAGCATCTGGTCCGTTCCGTTCTCGCCATCAACGAGCAGGGCGGGGTGACCCTGACCGACGGCGGCCGGGTGAGCCTGCGCCCCGTACTCGTCGGCCGCGGCCTCGGCAAACTCGCCGACATCGCCGAGCGGCACGGCGTCGCCGACTACACCACCGACCTGGACGCCGCCCTGGCCGATCCGGCCAACGAGATCTACTTCGACGCCCAGGTCACGCAGGCCCGGGTGCCCGCGACGCTCAAGGCGATCGCGCGGGGCAAGCACGTCTACACCGAGAAGCCGACAGCCGAGACTCTCGCCGACGCCGTGCGACTGGCCCGGGCGGCCGAGGACGCCGGGGTGAAGAACGGCGTCGTGCAGGACAAGCTCTTCCTCCCTGGCCTGCTCAAGCTCAGGCGCCTCGTCGACGGCGGGTTCTTCGGCCGGATCCTCTCGGTGCGCGGCGAGTTCGGCTACTGGGTGTTCGAGGGCGACTGGCAACCGGCGCAACGCCCCTCGTGGAACTACCGGGCCGAGGACGGCGGCGGCATCGTGCTCGACATGTTCCCGCATTGGACCTACGTGCTGGAGAACCTCTTCGGCCGGGTGGAGTCGGTGTACGCGCACGTCAGCACGCACATCCCAGAGCGTTGGGATGAGAACGGCAAGGCGTACGCGGCGACCGCCGACGACGCGGCCTACGGCGTCTTCGAGCTCGAAGGCGGGATCGTCGCCCAGATCAACTCCTCCTGGGCGGTACGGGTGAACCGCGACGAACTGGTGGAGTTCCAGGTGGACGGAACCCACGGCAGCGCGGTCGCCGGGCTTCGCGAGTGCCGGATCCAGGACCGCGCCGGCACGCCGCGGCCGGTGTGGAACCCCGACCAGCCCGCCACCGAGTCGTTCCGCGACCAGTGGCAGCGGGTGCCGGACAACGCCGACTTCGACAACGGCTTCAAGACCCAGTGGGAGATGTTCGTCCGGCACGTGCTTGAGGATGCTCCGTTCCCCTACTCGTTCGCCGCCGGCGCCCGCGGCGTCCAGATCGCCGAACTCGGCCTGCGTTCCCACGTGGAGGGCCGCCGCCTCCGGGTGGAGGGGCTGTGACCTCGGCTGGGCGGGTCATCTCGCTGCCCGGGACGCGAGAGCCGTACGAACTGGGGGAACCGGTCGCCTGGGCGCGCCCGGGCGGACCGCCGGTGCGCCGGGTCGCCTACGCGGCGGCGCACGTGGTCGCGGACGCCCGCGCGGACAACGGCCCCGGCAGGCCCGCCGCGGTCGACTGGGACGCCACCCTGCGCTTCCGGCGCCACCTGTGGTCGTACTCCTTCCGCGTCGCGGACGCCATGGACACCGCGCAGCGGAACATGGGCCTTGACTGGCCCGCGACCCGCGAGCTGATCGCGCGCAGCGCCGCCGAGGCGCGGTCGCTGGGCGATCCCGCCGACCTGCTGGCCTGCGGCGCGGGCACCGACCACGTGCCGGACGCGGGCACGCTCGACGCGGTCACCATCGCCTACCTGGAGCAGATGGAGGCCGTCCGCGCGGCGGGCGCCGGGCTGATCCTGATGGCCAGCCGTCAGCTCGCCCGGGTCGCGTGCGGGCCCGAGGACTACCACGCGGTGTACGGCAGGCTCCTCGGCCAGGCGGACCGGCCGGTGATTCTGCACTGGCTGGGCGAGATGTTCGACCCGCAGCTCGCCGGGTACTGGGGGTCGGCCGACGTGGACGAGGCCACCGAGTCGTTCCTCGCCCTCGTCCGCGAGCACGCCTCCAGGGTCGAGGGCGTCAAGGTGTCGCTGCTGGACGAGGACCACGAGGTGCGCCTGCGCGCGGCCCTGCCGGAGGGCGTGCGGCTCTACACCGGGGACGACTTCAACTACCCCTCGCTCATCAGGTCGGGGTCGCACGCGCTGCTGGGGATCTTCGACGCCATCGCCCCGGCGGCCGCTGCGGCGCTGGAGGCGCTGGATCAGGCCGAGACGGCCGATGAGGCGGGTGCCAGGGCTCGACATTTCGCCATTTATGAGGAGATATTCGGGCCGACGGTGGCGTTGTCGAGGAAGATCTTCGAGGCTCCGACCTTCCATTACAAGACGGGGATCGTGTTCCTCGCCTGGCTGGCGGGGCACCAGGACGAGTTCGTCATGGTGAACGGGGCCCAGTCGGCCCGGTCGATCGAACATCTGGCCGAGGTCTTCCGCCTCGCCGACCAGGCCGGCCTCCTCCCCGACCCCGACCTGGCCGCCCACCGCATGACCACCCTCCTCTCGGCGTGATCACGCACAGCCCTCCCCTTGGCGTGATCATGCACAGGTTCGCGATCATGCCCGCCGACCAGCACACCCCTTGGTGGTGATCATGCGCAGATTCACGCGAAGACCCCCCGACCTGCGCCAACGTTGCACGTGATCATGCACAGATTCGTGCACGGCATCCCCGACCTGCGGAAACACCTTGCGTGATCATGCAGGGGCGAAGCCTCGAGCGCGACACCGCATGATCACGATTGACGTCGCCCCAGCCTGGGCGCCCTGATCACGAATCTCTGCATGATCACCAAAGGGATCAGTCCAGCTCAGGAGGCCTGATCACGAACCTGTGCATGATCACCCCAAAGAGGGGAGCCGGTGAGGGGACATGATGACGAACTTGTGCATGATCACGCGGGAGGGGTGCGGGTGGGGCTCGGACGGTTGTCGTTGAAACGGTTGTCGTTGAACCAGTGGACGACCAGGCGGTGGACGGTGGCGGAGGCCGTCGACGGGTGCGTACGACACGGCCTGGAGGCCATCGGCCTGTGGCGGCAGGAGGTGGCCGCGCAGGGCCTCGACGAGACGGTCGCCCTCGTCGGGAACGCGGGCCTGCGCGTGTCCTCCCTCTGCAGGGGCGGGTTCCTCACCTCGCCCGATTTCGAAGCGGACAACCGACTGGCCGTCGACGAGGCGGCCGCCCTTGGGGCCGCCTGCCTGGTCATGGTGGTCGGCGGCCTGCCCGGGGTCGTGCCGGGCGAGCCCCTGGGCGAGATCTCACGCGACCTGCCCGCCGCCCGGGCGAGGGTCGCCGAGGCGCTGGCCGTGCTCGCCCCCTATGCCGCGGAGCGCGGCGTGCGGCTGGCCCTCGAGCCGCTCCATCCCGTCTACTGCGCCGACAGGGCGGTGCTGTCCACCCTCGGCCAGGCGCTCGACCTCGCCGCGCCGTACGCGCCGGAAACGGTGGGAGTGGTGATCGACACCTTCCACGTCTGGTGGGACCCCCAGGTCTTCGAGCAGATCGCGCGCGCGGGCGCGGAGGGGCGCATCGCCTCCTACCAGGTCTGCGACTTCCTCAGCCCGCTCCCCGCCGACGTGCTGCTCGGCCGCGGCATGATGGGCGACGGGGTGATCGACTTCGGATCGCTGACCGGCGCCGTCACCGCGGCCGGGTACGCGGGCGACGTGGAGGTCGAGATCTTCAACGCGGACGTCTGGGCCGCGGACCCCGACGACGTCGTCAGCACGATGAAGGCCCGCTACGTCAGTCTCATCGAAGGCGCCTGACGCTGTCGCGCAGCACGACCCGGCCCTCGACGTCGACCACGGTCGCCGGCGCGTCGGACAGCGCCAGTTCGACCGCGCGTGCGCCCATGTCCGCCAGCGGCAGCCGTACGGTCGACAGGGCCGGCGCGAGGTCGCGCAGGGTCGCGATGTCGTCGAAGCCGGCCACCGAGACGTCGTCGGGCACGCGCACTCCCCTGTCCCGCAGGGCGGCGAGCGCGCCGACGGCCATGACGTCGTTGACGGCGAACACGCACGTGGCGTCCGCGATCTCCTGGACCGCGGCGTGGCCGCCGTCGCGGTCGAACGAGCCGTGCACGATCCGCGGTTCCGGCAGGCCGAGCTCCGCGAGCGCCTCGGTGAAGCCGGTGCGGCGGTCGATGGCCGTGTGCAGGTCGGGCGGGCCCGCCAGCACGGCGAACCGGGTGTGCCCGAGCGCGGCGAGGGCCCGGGCCAGGTCGGCCGCGCCCTCGCGGTTGGCGGGGGCTACCGTGGCGACGCCGAGCAGGTCCTGCCCGACGCAGGCGACGCGGCCGCCCGTTTCCTGGTAGCGGCCGAGTTCGGCCCGCAGCCGACCGGTCACGCCGTCGTCGGTGACGCGGGATCCGGCGATCAGGACCGCACGCGCCCGCTGCGCGTGCAGGGTCGAGACATAGGCGATCTCACGTTCGGGGTCGCGGCGGGTGGTGCCGACCATGACCATGTGCCCTCGGGCGTCCGCGGCCCGCATGGCGCCGTCGGCGATTACCGCGAAGTAGGGGTCGACGAGGTCGTGGACGACCAGCCCGATGACCTCGCTCGCGCCGCGGGCGAGGGTCTGCGCGGCCACGTTGGTCCGGTATCCGAGCTCGGCGGCGGCCTTCTCCACCCGCTCGCGCATCACCCGCCCTACCTGGCGCGAGCTGCCGTTGAGCACGCGCGACGCCGTCGCGAGCGAGACCCCGGCATGCCGTGCGACGTCCTCGAGCGTGACCACACGACCTCCCGCGGCGATCAGGAAAGCGGTTTCCAGTATGGCAAGCCGATCCGCGCACCCCCCGATCCGGGCATTGGTTACTGGCCAGTAGCATTGGCTTCGGAAGCTGCCGAGCAACAGGAGCGAATCCCCGTGCCCGCATCCCGTGAAGTCGTCTTCGTCGACGGCGTCAGAACGCCTTTCGGCAAATCGGGCCCCAAGGGCCTGTACGCCGAGACGCGCGCCGACGACCTGGTCGTCCGTGTCATCCGTGAACTGATGCGGCGCAATCCGAACCTCCCGCCCGACCGGGTGGACGAGGTCGCCATCGCGGCCACCACGCAGATCGGCGACCAGGGCCTGACCATCGGCCGGTCGGCCGCCGTGCTGGCCGGGCTGCCCAAGTCGGTCCCCGGCTACGCCATCGACCGCATGTGCGCGGGCGCGATGACCGCCGTCACCAGCGTCGCGGGCGGCATCTCCTTCGGCGCCTACGACGTGGCCGTCGCCGGCGGGGTCGAGCACATGGGCCGGCATCCGATGGGCGAGGGCGTCGATCCCAACCCGCGGTTCCTGTCCGAGCAGCTCGTCGACGGATCCGCCCTGGTCATGGGCATGACCGCGGAGAACCTCCACGACCGGTACCCCTCCATCACCAAGGACCGCGCCGACGCGTTCGCCGTGGCCTCGCAGGAGAAGGTCGCCAAGGCGTACGCCGACGGCAGGATCCAGCCCGACCTGGTCCCGATGGCGGCCCGCAAGGCCGCCGAGGGCTGGGGCCTGGCCACCGTCGACGAGGCGCCCCGCCCGGGCACCACGCTCGAGGGGCTGAGCGCGCTGAAGACCCCGTTCCGGGCGCACGGCAGGGTCACCGCGGGCAACGCCTCCGGCATCAACGACGGCGCGACGGGATGCATCGTCGCCGCGGAGGAGGTCGCGCGCGAACTGGGCCTGAACCCGAAGATGCGCCTGGTCTCCTACGCGTTCGCCGGTGTGGACCCCGAGGTCATGGGCGTGGGCCCCATCCCCTCCACCGAACGGGCGCTGCGCCTGGCGGGGCTGTCCATCGGCGACGTCGGCCTGTTCGAGATCAACGAGGCGTTCGCCGTCCAGGTGCTCGCCTTCCTCGAGCACTTCGGCATCGCCGACGACGACCCCCGCGTCAACCCGTACGGCGGCGCGATCGCGTTCGGCCACCCCCTCGCCTCCTCGGGCGTGCGGCTGATGACGCAGCTGGCGCGGGAGTTCTCCGAGCGCCCCGACGTCAGGTACGGCATCACGACGATGTGCGTCGGCATGGGCATGGGCGGCACGGTCATCTGGGAGAACCTGGCATGAGTAACGTCGAGAACTGGAAGTCCCTCCTCACGGGGAAGAACGCCGACGAGGTCGTCACCAGGGCACTCGTCCGCGACGTCGACCTGCCGTACGGCGCGGGGACCATGGCCCTGATCACGCTGGACAACGGCTTCGACCACACCAAGCCCAACACCTTCGGCCCGCAGGGGCTGCTCGCGATCGACGAGGCCCTCGACGGCGTCGCGGCCCGGACGGACGTCGTGGCCGTGGGGGTCGTCGGCAAGCCGTTCATCTTCGCGGTCGGGGCCGACCTCACCGGGGTCGCCTCGGTGAGCTCCCACGCGGAGGCCAGGGCCATCGGCGCGCTCGGCCACCACGTCTTCGGCCGCCTCGGCGAGCTGGGCGTGCCCTCGTTCGCGTTCGTCAACGGCGCGGCGATGGGCGGCGGCCTGGAGATCGCGCTCCACTGCACCTACCGGACGATCTCCTCCGGTGTGCCGGCCGTCGCACTCCCCGAGTGCTTCCTCGGCCTGGTCCCCGGCTGGGGCGGCACGCAACTCCTCCCCCGCCTCGTCGGCCCGGAGAAGGCCCTCAAGCTGATCATCGAAAACCCCCTCTCGCAGAACCGCATGATCAAGGGGCGGGACGCCTTCGAACTGGGTGTCGCCGACGCGATGTTCGAGCCTGCGGACTTCCTCGAAGAGTCGCTGCGCTGGGCGGCCCAGGTGCTGCGCGGCGAGGTGACCGTCGAGCGGGCCTCCCACACCGACGCGGACTGGACTCCCGTCATCGACCAGGCGCGCACGCTCGTCGACCTCAAGCTGCGCGGCGCCTCCCCCGCGCCCTACCGGGCGCTCGACCTCGTGGCCCTGGCCCGTACGGCGTCGCGGGCCGAGGGCTTCGCCGCGGAGGACGAGGCCCTGGCCGACCTCCTGATGGGCGACGAACTGCGGGCCGGACTGTACTCCTTCGACCTGGTGCAGCGCCGGGCCAAGCGGCCCGCGGGCGCGCCGGACAAGGCGCTCGCGCGCAAGGTCACCAAGGTCGGCGTCGTGGGGGCCGGGCTGATGGCCTCCCAGCTCGCGCTGCTGTTCGCGCGCAGGCTCGAGGTGCCGGTCGTCCTGACCGACCTCGACCAGGACCGCCTCGACAAGGGCGTCGGCTACGTCCACGCCGAGATCGGCAAGCTGCAGGCCAAGGGCAGGATCTCCGGCGACCAGGCCAACCGGCTGAAGGCGCTGGTCACCGGCTCGCTCACCAAGGACGCGTTCGCTGACGCCGACTTCGTCATCGAGGCCGTCTTCGAGGACCTCAAGGTCAAGCAGCAGGTCTTCGCCGAGGTCGAGGCCGTCGTCGCCGAGACGTGCGTGCTCGCCACCAACACCTCCTCGCTGTCGATCACGGAGATGGCCGCCGGGCTCCGCCACCCCGAGCGCGTGGTCGGCTTCCACTTCTTCAACCCGGTCGCCGTGCTGCCGCTGCTCGAGATCGTGCGCGGCGCGGCCACCGACGACGCGACGCTGGCGACCACCTTCTCCGTCGCCAAGTCGCTCAAGAAGTCGTCGGTGCTGGTCAAGGATGCCCCGGCGTTCGTCGTCAACCGGCTGCTGACCCGCTTCATGGGCGAGGTGATCGCCGCCGTCGACGAGGGCACCCCCGTGGAGACGGCCGACCACGCGCTCGACGGCCTCGGGCTGCCGATGACGCCGTTCGCCCTGCTGCAGCTCGTCGGCCCCGCCGTCGCGCTGCACGTCGCGGAGACCATGCACGCGGCCTTCCCCGACCGCTACGGCGTGTCGGAGAACCTGGCCAAGCTGGTCGCGGCGGGCAAGCCGGGCCTCTACGGGGCCGACTTCCAGATCGATCCGCAGGCCCGGGCGCTGTTCGAGGGCGGTTCCCGGCCGTCGACCGGCGAGCAGGTGCGCCTGCGGGCCCTGCGGGCGCTGGCGCAGGAGATCCGGCTCATGCTGGACGAGGGCGTCGTCTCGGCGGCCGAGGACATCGACCTGTGCATGATCCTCGGCGCCGGCTGGCCGTTCCACACCGGCGGCGTCACGCCGTACCTGGACAGGACCGGGATCTCCGAGGAGGTCACCGGCGGCCGCTTCCTGGCCCCCGGCGTCGCGTCCGTCCCCGCCGTCTGATCACGACGTGGTGCCGCGGCCGCCTGGTCGCGGCACTACGCGTCGCCGTCGTCCGGCGATTCGACCAGGTGCCTTTCTGCGGCGAGCCGGGCGAGCTCGACACGCGACGCGATGCCGAGCTTGCCGAAGACATGGCGCAGGTGGGTGGACACCGTGTGGGGTGACAGGAACATCTGCGCGGCCACCTGCCGGTTTGTAAGGCTCTTGGCGACCAGCTCCACGACGGCGCGTTCGGTGTCGGTCAGACTTGCCCAGCCTGAGGTCGGGCGCTCGGCACGAGTCCAGTGGCGATGGCGAACGCCCAGCTCCCGCAGCCGGGCCCTGACGCGGGCCGCGTCACGCAGCGCACCGACGTTTTCGTAGCCGTGGAGCGCCTCCTCGAGGCGGGAGACGGCACGGGGCCTCTCATGGGGATCGGCGGTCAGCACGACCCCGAGGTCTTCGGCCGCCGAGGAACGGCCCCACGGATCGGGATGATCGGCGGCGGCACGGGCCAGGGCGGCCGGGGCGCGGTCGAGTACGCCGCGGGCGTGCGCCGCCGCGGCGGCGAGCACGGGGAAATCGGGGTTGCCACGTGCCAGCGATTCCGCCGTGTCGACGACCTTCTCAGCGAGGGGCCGGTTCTCAGTGGTCAGCGCCACCCTGGTCATCCAGGCGGCCGCGAGGGGTTCCAGGACGAGCGTCCAGCGCCTTTCCCGCGTACCGGTGTAGGCGGTCCGGAGCACGTCCACGGCGCCGCGGGGGTCTCCAGAGGCCTCCGCGACCACTGCCTCGATCCACCTCCCCCAGGCCGCGCTGTACATGATCTCCCGCTCGCCTGGGGAGCGACCGATGTGCCTGGCCGCGGACTCGAGGTCGCCGCGCCGCACGGACACGAGCGCCAGCACGCAGAGCCCCGCCAGATCGGATCCGTGACCGCCCAGCTCCTCGCTGATGGTCAGCCCTTCCTGCGCCTCGGCCACCGCGTCGTCGAGCCGGCCGACGGCCAGGCACAGGCAGCTGCGGAAGAACGCCGGCTGGGCGGCCTGTGCCGATTGACCCAGCCGCTCGATCTCCTCCGTGAGGACCCGGACGGTCCGTTCGGCTGCCTCGAACTGCCCCGTGAACTTGTAGTTCTTGCTCAGCAGCATGAGGGGGTACGGCCGTTCGCACGCCTCCACCGAGCCCGTCGTCGTGATCCGCACCGCCTCCTGCAGATGGCCGAAGGAGTCGTGGACCTTCCCGTCGACCACGGCGCACTGCGCGAGCAGCATATGGGCGCCGACCAGCGCCGTGTCGTCGCGCTCCGCCGAATCGGCCAGAAC
This sequence comes from Planotetraspora kaengkrachanensis, assembly GCF_016862895.1. Taxonomy (GTDB): domain Bacteria; phylum Actinomycetota; class Actinomycetes; order Streptosporangiales; family Streptosporangiaceae; genus Planotetraspora; species Planotetraspora kaengkrachanensis. The sequence continues at coordinate 134,299 of NZ_BONV01000010.1, forward strand.
GGCTTCCGCGTGTGGGCGTCCGTTCCAGAAGTCTTTGAGTGACAGGAGTCCCACGAAGAGGGCCGATTCGGCGATTCCGCGAAGCTCTGCGGACACGTCGCGCAGGGCCAGCACTCTTTCGGCCTCGGCCACCGCGGCGGCCGACCGGCCGCTCAGCAGCAGCGCGTACGCAAGCGCACATCGCAGGCGCGGGGCCGCGCCGGGGGGCGCCGTGTTGAGCGCCTCCTGAGCGAGGAGGATCGCCTTTGGTGCCCGTCCTGTGACCGCCAGAGCCTGGACCGCAGTCGTGACACGGTCGAACCGGTCAGGATCGGTCAGATCGCTGATCTCGAGCGCCCGCATGGACAAGTCGACCGAGGTCTGCGGGGAGAACGCGAACACCTCCAGCGCCGCGCGGTCGAGCCCCCTGAGGGCCTCGACGTCGCCGTGCAGCGCGCTCTTGATGAGGTGCGGGGCGGCCGGTACGGCGGAGCCCCGGCTGGCGAGCAACATCTGACCCGCCTCCCGGTGCAGCGCCAACCGGATCGGCGGCGCCAGCGTTTCGATCACTGCGTGTCGCAGCAAGTCGTGGCGGAAGGCCAGGTGTGCCTCTGCGGCGAGCAATATGCCCGCCGACATCGCCTCGTCCAGCAGCCGCACGAGGGCAGCGGCCGGCTTTCCGAGCAGCGCGCCCAGATCTATCACGGTGAACGCGCGGCCCAGGATCGCGGCGACCTGGACCAGCTCGCGAGTAGGCGGAGAAAGCTCGTCTATGCGCTTGGACGTGATCGTCTGTACGCCCGGCCGCTGTTCCGACCCCAGGCGCGCATGACCTCCTGTCACCTCGATCACGCCCTCTGAGCTCAGCTTGTCGAGAGTCTCCAGGAGCTGAAAGGGGTTCCCCTCCAGCAGGGCCGACAGCGCGAGCACATCGGGGCCGGGTGCGGCACCCAGAATGTCCGAGGCGATCTCAGCCACCGCCTGCTCGTCCAACGCCTCCATCACGACGCGAGTCGCGCCGTCGCGCTCCAGGCAGTCGTACAGGTGGTCCAGAGGTGGCACAGGGCCGTCGCCCGAGGTGCGCGACAACATCCAGACGAGCGGATACGAGACCAGGTCCCGGACCATCCGCCGGATCGCCAGGAGCGTCAGGTGATCGGCCCATTGCAGGTCATCGAGGGTGACCAGGGCCGGCCCGTATGCGGCTTGTCTCTCCAGCGGTTCACTCAGCTGCTGCATCATGGCGAGCCGCACATCCGCCGTCATGGGGATCGTCGTCGACGGGGCCACGGAGACACCGGTGATCTCCCGCACCGCCGATCTCAGGGGGACGAGCGGAACGAAATCTAGTTCGTCCGCGGCGCCCCGGCCGACTGCGAAGCGGGCCCATGCCGCCGCACCGGCGGCCTCCTTGAGCAGGCGGGTCTTCCCCATCCCTGACCGGCCCTCGACCAGCAGGACGGCACCCCGGCCGGTGCGGGCCTCCCGCAGCGCGTCGGCCACGACGCTCCATTCGCGTGCCCTGCCGCGCCACCCCGGCCATGACGACCACCCGGAGTCGAGCCCGCCCGCGGCCGCCCATTCGGGGGAATAAGCGCCCGCCACACTGCCAGTTTACGGTTCCGGCCTGTCCCGGCGATGGTCCCGCCCCATTCCGACCTGCATCGATGCCGGTGCACAACCTAGTCCAGATATGCGATGTGACGTGCGTGTCAGAGGGTCACGATGCTCATGCCGTGTCGGGCGGCGAGGACCGAGCCAAGGCCCCGGTGATCAACCGGCACAAGCGGTCCAGTGCAGAACATTGATCACTTGCCAGGGAGGTTTCTTTGCGCCCCACGACTCTCCCCACGACTCTGTCCGACCGTTGCACCCGGCTGTTCCTCCGGTCGATACGGCCCCGCACGACCCTCCTGATCGCGGCACTGGTGGCGCTCTTCGCCGTACCGGCCTTCGTCCAGGAAGAAATGCTGACGGGCCAGGCCGAGAACGACACCGCCTGGATGGACGTCCAGCGTCAGGCCACCATGACCGCATCCACCGTCCGTTCCGGACGGGCGAGAGATCCGGTCAGGCCGGACATCACAGGTGTCGACGTCATCCAGGTCGTCGGGCCGGACCGGCGCGTGCTCGCTGCGACCCCCGCCGCCCGTGGGCTCGCGCCGCTGACCGACGTGTGGCCGTCGGCCGGCGCCCCCCAACTGGACCTCCGCACCTGCGCGTCGCAGCCCCTGGGGTGCGTATACGTCGCGGCTCTCCGGGTGGATCCCACGCCTGGCTCCGCCGTCGTCTACGCGGCCAGTCGCACGACCGGCACCACGCGAGGCCAGTGGCTGTTCGCGCTCCAGGCGGCCGCGCTCATCGTGCTGGCCGCATGGGTGGTATGGAAGATCATCGGTCGGCTGCTGTGCCCGATCGAGGCCATCCGCGGGACGTTGACCACGATCAACAGCAACAATCTCAGCTGCCGCGTACCCGAGCCGCGCGGCAACGACGAGATCGTCCAGCTCGCCAGGACGATCAACGGCACTCTCGATCGCCTGGAGGTGGCGAAGGAGGGGTCCGAACGAGCGCTCGCCCAGCAACGGCGATTCGCGTGTGACGCCTCCCATGAACTGCGCACTCCCCTGGCCGGGTTGCGTGTCCTCCTGGAGGAGGCGCAACTGCATCCGGACGAGACGGCGCTCCCCGACCTGCTCCGCGACGCGTTGGGCGACGTCGACAGGCTGCAGACGATCATCGCCGACCTGCTGCTGCTCTCACGTTTGGAAGCCGGAATGCCGATCGAAGGGGAAGCGATGGATCTGTCTCTCTTGGTCGAGGAGGAGATCGCCCTGCGCTCGGACCGCCTTCCCGCGCGGCTGCGACTGGAGGCCGGCACGACTGTCAGGGCCTGCCGGATCCAGTTGGCACGTGTGCTGACGAACCTGCTGGACAACGCCCAGCGGCACGCGGCTCAGACGGTGCACGTCGACGTTTACCGCGAGGGCTCCGCCGCCGTGCTCGCGGTCTCCGACGACGGAACGGGGATCGCCGGCGCCGACAGGGAGCGGATCTTCGAGCGGTTCACCCGCCTGGACGCCGCACGAAGCCGCGACCAGGGCGGCACCGGGCTCGGCTTGGCCATCGCACGTGACATCGCGCAGGCCCACCGGGGAACCCTGACGGCCGAACGTTCGGACATGGGTGGCGCCCGGTTCGTGGTGAGGATCCCGCTCGCGGAGAACTGATCACCCCGATTCCCCCACCGGCGGCCTTCCCGGTAACCTCACCAGGACAGATCGGGAGGATCGCCGCGTGACGGAGTTGCTGCTGGGGCTCAGCCTCGGGCTGGGCGCCGGAGTCACTCCGGGCGCGCTGCTGAGCCTCGTGATCGCCGCCAGCCTGCGCGGCGGCTTCCGGTCCGGAGTGCGCCTGGCCTGCGTGCCGCTGCTGTCCGACCTTCCCGTCGTGCTGCTCTCCCTGACCGTGGTCGGCGCGATGCCGGGGACGTTCGTCCGCGTGCTGTCGGTCGTCGGCGGGCTCTACGTCGTCTACCTGGGCGTCTCGACCATCCGCGAGTCCCGTACGGCGGAGCCTCCGCGGCCCGGCGAGACGGAGCCCTCCTCGGTGCGGCAGGTCCTGAGCGCGGTCGCGGTGAACCTCCTCAATCCCCATCCCTGGCTCTTCTGGATCGCCGTCGGCGCGCCGGCCTTCGACGCCGCGTGGGAGCACTCGCCCGCGTCGGCCCTGGCCTTCGTGGGCGGCTTCTACCTGGTCCTGTGCGGCTCCAAGGTGGCTCTCGCCTGGGCCGTGGGGGCGGGCAGGCACCGTCTCGGCCTCCGGGGCTACCGGCTGCTCCTGGGCGGCAGCGGGCTCCTGCTGACCGTCGCGGGCGCCGTCCTCAGTTTTCGAGGACTGGCTCCTCAGTGACCGGCACCCGGCTGCGGCGGCGGCCGTACCCGAAGTAGACGCCGGCGCCGATGACCATCCACACGAGGAACCTGAGCCAGGTCTCGACCGGCAGGTTCAGCATCAGGTAGACGCACGCGAGGACCGCGAGAACCGGCACGACCGGCACCCACGGGGTCCGGAAGGCCCGCGGCAGCTCCGGCCGGGTGCGCCTGAGGATGATCACCGCGATCGAGACCACGACGAACGCGAACAGCGTGCCGATGTTGACCAGTTCGGCGATCGCCGCAAGCGGGATGAACGCCGCCAGGAGCGCCGTCACCACCCCGATGACGACCGTGATCCGGTACGGCGTGCGGAACCGGGGGTGGACGCGGGCGAGGGGCCGCGGCAGCAGGTTGTCGCGGCACATCGCGAACAGCACCCGGCTCTGCCCCAGCATGAGGATCATCACGACCGTGGTCAGTCCCGCGATGCCGCCGACGCTGATGAGCGTCGCCAGCCACGGTGCTCCCACCGCTCTGAAGGCGTCGGCGAGCGGCGCCGACACGCTCAGCGAGGAGTAGTGCTGCATGCCGACCACGACGAGGGAGACCGCGACGTAGAGGACCGTGCACACGGCCAGCGAGGCGATGATGCCGATGGGGAGGTCACGCTGGGGCCGGCGGGTCTCCTCGGCCGCCGTGGCGACCACGTCGAACCCGATGTAGGCGAAGAAGACCAGCGCCGCACCCGTGAAGATCCCGAAGACGCCGAAGACCACCGGCTGCACGCCGAACAGCACCTGGATGAGCGGCGCGGCGAGTCCGCCCTTGCCGTCGACCTCGTGGGCCGGCGGGATGAACGGCTGGTAGTTGGCGCCCTTCACGTAGAACAGCCCGGCGACGATGACGAGCAGGACGACCGCCATCTTGATCGCCACCATGGTCGCGTTGAAGCGCGCAGAGAGCTTGATCCCGGCGACCAGGACGGCCGTCAGCGCCAGCACGATCAGCGCCGCGGGCACGTTGACGACGGCGGCGTCGCCGGCCAGGGAGGCCGGCAGGTCGACCCCGAAGTTCTTCAGCAGCGACGTGAGGTATCCCGACCAGCCGGAGGCGACGACGGCGGCGCCGAGGGCCATCTCGAGCATGAGGTCCCAGCCGATGATCCACGCGGGGAACTCGCCGATCGTCGCGTAGGCGAAGGTGTAGGCCGAACCCGCGACGGGGACGGTGGACGCGAACTCGGCGTAGCAGAGCGCCGCGAGCCCGCAGGCGATCCCGGCGACGACGAACGACAACGCGACGGCCGGCCCTGCCGTGTTGCGCGCGGCCACGCCGGTCAGCACGAAGATGCCCGTGCCGACGATGACGCCGATCCCGAACACCGTCAGATCGAGCGCGCTGAGACTCCGCTTCAGGCGGTGTTCGCCGCCCTCGGCGTCCCGGATCGACTGCTCAACCGTCTTGGTACGGAACACACTCATCCGCAGGCTCCTCATCGTGCCGATGACCTGCAGACTTCCCGTAATCGCCGGTGTTACGCCCGGTTACCGTCGGCGGCCCCCGGCCCGGCGGGCCGGTCCGGGGCCGCCGGATCACACGGAGATCACTGTGCCTGGCGGGCGGGATGCCGTTCCAGCACGGGCGAACGCTTGGCGACCGCCTCGGTGATCTCACGGGCGAGGTCCTGCCCGGTGAGCCCGATGTCGGAGAGGATCTTCTGGCGCTTGGCGTGGTCGAGGAAGCGCTGGGGGATCCCGTAGGTCCGCACCGGCACGTCGACGTCGGCGTCGCGCAGCATGCGGGCGACGGCGTCGCCCACGCCTCCGGACCGCCCGCCGTCCTCGACGACCACGACCAGCTTGTGCGCCGCCGCCGCGAGCACCAGGGCCTCGTCCAGCGGCTTGACCCAGCGGGGGTCGACCACCGTGGCGGAGATCCCCTGGGCGTCCAGCAGGGTCGCCGCGTCCATGCAGATGTCGGCCATGGGGCCGACGGCGACCAGCAGGACGTCGGGGTCGCCCGCCCGCAGCACGTCCATCCCGCCGAGGTGGCCGACCGCCTCGATCTCCCGGGGCAGCGCGCCCTTGGGGAAGCGGACGACCGACGGGCCGTCCTCGATGCCGACCGACTCGGCGAGCAGTTCGCGGAGCCGTACGGCGTCGCGCGGGACGGCGATCGACAGGCCGGGGACCACCTGGAGCATCGACAGGTCCCACATGCCGTTGTGGCTCGGCCCGTCGTCTCCGGTGACGCCCGCGCGGTCGAGCACGACCGTGACGGGGAGCCGGTGCAGGGCGACGTCCATCAGCAGCTGGTCGTAGGCCCGGTTGAGGAAGGTCGCGTAGATCGCCACCACGGGGTGCAGGCCGCCGAGGGCGAGACCCGCGGCGCTGGTCAGCGCATGCTGCTCCGCGATGCCGACGTCGTAGATCCGCTCGGGGTGGGCGTCCGCGAACGCGGCGAGCCCGACCGGGTGGAGCATGGCCGCGGTGATCGCGACGACGTCCTCCCGCTGCGCGCCGATCTTCACCATCTCCTCGCTGAACACGTTGGTCCAGCTGTGCGGCCGCGCCCGCTCCTCGCCCGTCTCGACGTCGAACGGCTGCGGGCTGTGGAAGCAGTCCTCGTCGTGGTTCTCCGCGTGCGCGTAGCCGTGGCCCTTGTGCGTGATCACGTGGACGATGACGGGCCCGCGGTAGGCCCGCGCCCGGCGCAGCGCCGCCTCGACGGCCGCCTCGTCGTGTCCGTCGATGGGGCCGACGTACTTCAGGCCCAGGTCCTCGAACATGACCTGCGGGGCGAAGATGTCCTTCAGCCCCTTCTTCACGCCGTGCAGGGTCTCGTACAGCGGCGCGCCGACGACGGGGACCCGGCCGAGGTTGTTCTTGACCAGCTCGAGCGCCTGCTCGTACCGCTGGGTCATGCGCAGCGTCGACAGGTGGGAGGCGAGGCCGCCGATCGTCGGGGAGTACGAGCGCCCGTTGTCGTTGACCACGACGATCAGGGGCAGGTCCTTGCGACCGGCGATGTTGTTCAGCGCCTCCCAGGCCATGCCGCCCGTCAGCGCGCCGTCGCCGATCACGGCGACCGCGGTGCGGTCGGTCTCGCCGCGGAGCGTGAACGCCTTGGCCAGGCCGTCGGCGTAGGACAGCGCGGTGGAGGCGTGGGAGTTCTCGATGACGTCGTGCTCGGACTCCGCCTGGCTGGGGTAGCCGGACAGCCCGCCCTCCTGGCGCAGCGTGCCGAAGTCGCCTGCCCGGCCGGTCAGCATCTTGTGGACGTACGCCTGGTGGCCGGTGTCGAACATGATCCGGTCGCGCGGAGAGTCGAAGACGCGGTGCAGGGCGATGGTCAGCTCCACGACGCCCAGGTTGGGGCCCAGGTGACCCCCTGTGCGGGCCACGGTGGAGACCAGCAGGTCCCGGATCTCGGCGGCGAGCTCCGGCAGATCGCCGGACGCCAGCTTCTTCAGATCGAGCGGATCCTTAATCGTCTCCAGAATCCCCACCGAGTCATCCCTTTCGCTCGTCTTCGAACAGACCAGAGTGTAGTTCGCGAGAGCGGCTCTCCCTCTAGGAACTGCACTGAACCTTCACACCCCGAGAGGGAATTCTCGTTAATTGTGCTTTACCGCGCATTCACCTCGACACCCGGGGCCCCCATCCGTGACCGGCGCATCCTTATGGGGTGGGATGCCCACTCGAGCTTCCTCTTAGGCTTTCGCCCGGCCCTGTGGGAATGTGAGGCAGATCACGCGGATTCGGGCGCCGGATCACGAGGTGTGGCGGGACAGGACGTCGAGCGGATCCGCGAGCACCTGGCCGAAGGCCAGCTCGGCGGCTCCCAGGAGGGGCGCGTCGTCCCCCAGGCCCGACGTGCGCAGCCGCAGGTTCTCCCGCGACGCGCCGAGGGTGCCGACGTTGATCTGGCTGCGCACCTGAGCGGCGGACCCCAGGTACATCTCCCTGAGCGTCCCCCCGAAGATCACCATCTCCGGGTTGAAGATGTTGACCAGGTTCGCGACGCCGAGGCCGAGCCAGTTCCCGACCCCGTGGAGCGCCTCCTGGGCGACCACGTCGCCCCGGTCGGCGGCGTCGACCACCGAACGCACGCAGTCACGGCCGACCGCGTCGCTGCCGTTGCGCCCGGCGCGGTCCATCAGCGCCCGCTCCCCCACCTCGGCCTCCAGGCAGCCGCGGGACCCGCAGCCGCACGGCCGCCCGCCGGGGTTGACGATCATGTGGCCGACCTCGCCGCCGTAGCCGGCGAACCCCCCGAGGAGCTGGCCGTTCACCACGATGCCGCCGCCGATTCCCACGTCGCCGTGCAGGTAGACGAGGTCGCGGCAGCCCTGGCCGATCCCCCGCGTGTGCTCGGCGAGCGCGCCGAGGTTGGCGTCGTTGCCGACGTTCACCGGCAGCGCGAGGTCGAGCTTCCCGGAGAGCTCCTCGCCGAACGGCGTCTCCTCCATGCCGATGTTCGGCCCGATCCTGACGACCCCGTCCGACTTCCGCACGGCGCCGCAGAACGCCGCCGCCGCCCCGACGCAGACCGTGTCGGGGCGGGTCTTGCGGAGCATCTGCCGGGCGAATCCGGCCAGGATGCCGACGACCTGGGCCATGTCGAACGACCCGCGCTGCCGGACGGCCACCCGGCGGTCCAGGATCACCCCGCCGAGGCCGACACGGGCGGCGGCGAGCCGGTCCACGCCCACGTCGAACGCCAGCACGTAGACCCGCGACGACTCCGGCCTGACGACCAGCGACGGGCGGCCCGCCTTGCCGGTGTCCTTCGGGAGCTCTTCCCTGACCAGGCCCGCGGCCGTCAGATCGGCGGTCAGCGCCATGATGGTGCTGCGGTTGAGCCCCATCAGGCTGGTCAGCTCCGCCCGGGAGGTGGGGCCTCCCAGGTGGACGTGGCGGAGCAGTGTGCCGAGGTTGTGCTTGCGGATCTCCTCCTGTGAGGGACCTGCGCGCATCATCTGGACAGCCTCGGTTCTCCTTGTTGGTCAGGGATCGGGGATCACCCTACGTGGAGATCGCCCTTTTACGTCGGGGGGTCATCGGCGGCCGGTCGAGGCCGCCCGTCTCCTGGACAGGGCGTCCACGCCGGCCGCGAGCAGCAGGACCGAGCCGGTGACGACGTACTTCACCCCCGCGCTGTAGCCCATCAGGCCCATGCCGTTCTGGATGACGGCCACGACGGCGCCGCCCAGAACCGCGTCGAGGGCGCGGCCCTTGCCGCCGAAGAGGCTGGTGCCGCCTATGACGGCCGCGCCCACCGCGAACAGCAGCACGTCGCTTCCGCCCGTGTTCGGGTCGACCGAGTTGGCGCGGGACGCCGCGATGATGCCGCCGATGGACGCCATGAACGAACAGATCACGAACGCCGAGATGCGGATGCGGTCCACGTTGATGCCGGCGCGGCGCGAGGCCTCCGCGTTGCCGCCGACGGCGTAGATGTGCCGGCCGTACGCCGTGCGGCGCAGGACGAACGTCCACACGATCAGCAGCACCACGATGATCGGGACCACGATCGGCACGCCCTTGAGCGACACGATGAGGGCGTTGCGGCTGCGCTCCAGATTGAGCACGTAGACGGCCACGCCGCTGATGACGGCGAGGGACAGGACGCGGAAGGCGATGAGCGTGAACGGGTCGGCCTTCAGGCCTCGGCCGATGCGGCGCCGGGCCCTGAAGAGCTGGATGCCCGCGTAGACGGCCACGCCGACGACCAGCACGATCCAGCTCACGATCGGCGGCACGTTCTTGTTGGCGATCGCGAGGATCGTGGTGTCCCTGATCGAGATGTTCGTGCCGCCCTTGACCAGGAGCAGCAGAATGCCCTGGAAACCGAGGAAGGCGGCCAGCGTCACGACGAACGACGGGATGCCCAGCTTGGCGACCAGTGATCCCAGGGCCACGCCGATGACGACGCCGGTGACCATCGCGGCCAGCACCGCCACGTACCAGGGGTACCCCTGGTTGGTCAGGGACACGGCGAGGACGGCGGCGCACACGCCGCTGGCGTAGCCCGCGGACAGGTCGATCTCGCCCAGGAGCAGGACGAAGATCAGGCCCATCGCGATGACCACGACCGCCGCGCCCTGGGTGAACAGGTTCGCGAAGTTCCCCGGCGTCAGGAAGGCCGGGCGGAGGATCGAGAAGATCACGCAGAGCACGATGAGCCCGAAGACCGCGGGCAGCGCGCCGAGCTCGCCGCCCCGCACCCGGTCGACGTAGCCCCCGGCGTAGGCGGTGATCGAGGTGTCGTTCCTGCGCTGCTGCTCCGGGAGCGTTTCCGTGGTCATGCTGCCGCTCCGTTGTCGTTCTTGATGCCGAGCTCACCGCTGCGCCCGGCCGTGATGAGTTCCACGACCTGCGAGTGGGTGACCTCGGAGGTCTTGACCTGGGCGGCCATCCGCCCCAGGTAGAGGGCCGCGACCCGGTCGGACACGGCGAAGACGTCGTTCATGTTGTGCGAGATGAGCACCACGGCGAGGCCGTTGTCCGCGAGGCGGCGGACCAGCTCGAGCACCTGGGCGGTCTGCGCCACGCCGAGGGCGGCGGTCGGCTCGTCGAGGATGACGACCTTGCTGTTCCACAGGACGGCCTTGGCGATCGCCACCGTCTGGCGCTGGCCTCCGGAGAGGCTGGACACGTGCTGGCGCAGCGAGGTCACCGTGCGGACCGACAGACCGTCGAGGGTCTTGGCCGCCATCTCCTCCATGCTCGCCTCGTCCAGGACCAGGCCGCTCTTGCGCTCGCGGCCGAGGAACATGTTCTGCACGATGTCGAGGTTGTCGCACAGGGCGAGGTCCTGGTAAACGATCTCGACGCCCAGGGCCGCGGCGTCCCGGGGTCCGCCCACGTGGACCTTCTCGCCCTCGAAGAAGTATTCGCCGGTGTCGCTGGGATGGATCCCACCGATGCACTTCACCAGCGTGGACTTGCCGGCGCCGTTGTCGCCGACAAGTGCTGTCACCTCTCCTGAGTAAGCCGAGAAGGCGACGTCGTGAAGGACCTGCACGGCACCGAAGCTCTTGTTGATGCCGCGCAGTTCCAGGACCGGTCCCTGGGACACGATGGATGACTCCGTACTTCAAGGGGCCGGTACGGCGCCGCCGTACCGGCCCGGCGAGTGGAACTCAGCTGACGCCGGCCTCGGTGCACTTGGCGGCGAAGTCGCCCGTGCACAGCTCGTCCTTGGTCACGTAGCCGTCGGTGACGACGTCCTTGACGTTGTCGAAGTAGATCGCCTGCGGGTCGAGCAGGACCGACGGGACGTCACGGTTCGACTCCGGGTCCTTGACGCTGGCCGGAGCAGCCGGCTTCTCACCCTTGGCCAGGGCGATGGCCAGCTGCGAGGCCGCGTCGGCCTCCTTCTTGATCGCCTTGTAGACCGTCATGCACTGGTCGCCGGCGAGGATGTTCTGCAGACCCTGCACGGTCGCGTCCTGGCCGGTGACCGGGACCTTGCCGTTCAGCTTCTCCTTCTTCAGCACCGCGATGGCCGCGTTGCCGAGGCCGTCGTTGGCGGCGAGGACACCGGCGATCTTGGGCTGCTGGGTCAGCTGCTGCTCGAAGATCGTGCCGGCCTGCGCGTTGTCCCAGTCCGGAACCGAGTCGTCCGGGCCCTTGACGTACTCGCCGGAGTCGTACTTGGGCTGGAGGACCGAGTCGTAGCCGTTCTTGAACAGCGTGGCGTTGTTGTCGGTCGGCGAGCCGTTCAGCTCGGCGATGATCGGCTTTTCGACCTTGTCGTCGGTGAGGCACTTGACCAGGCCCTCACCCTGCAGCTGGCCGACCTTCTCGTTGTCGAACGACACGTAGTAGGAGGCGCTGCCGCCGAGGGTCAGGCGGTCGTAGTCGATCGTGGCGACACCCTGCGACTGGGCCTTGTCGAGCACGGCCTTGCCGGTGCCGCTGTCCAGGTTGACGATCACCAGGACCTTGGCGCCGTTGGTGATCATCTGGTCGGCGATCGTCTGGAACGCGGTCTTGTCGCCCTGGGCGTTCTGGATGTCCGACTCCACGCCCGCCGCGTCGAAGGCCTCCTTGAGGTACTTCCTGTCGGCGGTCTCCCACCGGGCCGACGACTTGCTGTCGGGAAGGATTACGCCGATCTTGCCGATCGAGGCACCGGACGCCGCAGGCGCCCCGCTCGGCGCGGCCGTGGTGCCACCGTCGTCGCCCCCGCAGGCGGTGAGACCAAGAGAGAGCGCCGCGACTGTGGCGCCGATGGTGAGGATCCCCTTGCGCATTGGCGTGGGTCCTTTCTGGCTGGGGGTCTATGAGGAGGTGCGACCGGCCACGTGTCGATCCCAGAAGCCGGCACTGAGATTGCTGGTCGGCCGCCCTGTTCGGCAACGCCGGGTCACGGCACTCACCGCTCCAGGGAATGTTGTTTGAGACAACGTAAGACAGAACAAAGCGGGGGGTAAGACACAGGACGGTAACTTTTGTTGTCCGCGGTAACAATGGAGAAACGAGAATTGGCCGGGCCTTCACCACCTGGCAAGACTCTGGCCGATCAGGGTGCACGCGGACACGGCCGCCACCGTGAGCACGGCGACGCGGAGCCTTCCGCCGTCAAGACGCCGGCGCAGGGGGCCGGAGACGGCGAACCCGAGGATCATGAACGGGATGAGGGCGGCCCCGATGCCGAGCGCGCGGGCCGGCAACTTTCCCACGACGGCGAGGATGCCGAGCGACTGCAGGGCGCCGAACAGGAAGAAGAAGGCGAGAGTGGCCCTGACCTGCGTCCCTCTGGCGCTTTGGTACACCAGCGCCATCGGCGGGCCGCCGATGCCGGTCGCCGTCCCGGTGATCCCGGACAGGAAGCCGGCCGACGCGATCGTCTTGCCGTTGCGCGGCACGGCCGGCGCGCGCGCCGTCAGCACGACCGCGATCACCACCATCACGCCGACGAGCACACCCAGCGCGCGGGTGCTCACGTAGACCACGACGACGGCCCCGATGACGCTGCCGGGCAACCGGCCGAGTACGGCGAAGCCCAGGCCCTTCCAGTCGACTCCGCGCCACTCGACGGCCAGTGTGAACAGCGGCAGCGTGGCGTTGACGACCTGGACGGCGCCCGGCATGGCGTCCGGGTTCGTGATGGCGATCAGCGGAGAGGCCATCAGGCCCAGGCCGAAGCCCACCCCTCCCTGCACGACCGCGCCGACGAACACCGCCACGCCCCCGGCGAGCAGGGGAAAGAGCTCAGACCACATGTCCGGCAACCCTGCCGTCCGCCGTCCCCCTCAGGCAACCGGATATGCCGCCAATCACCGTCAGTAATCGAATTCTCTTGCGAGAGTGATCGGTCGACTCGTATGGTTGTATCTCGACGACATTGTCATAGACCCATCTGTAGACATCGGCGTAGCCTCTTTCGTATGACCGGCGAGCAGAAGCACACGACGATCAGGGTCAGCACCATTACTCGCGACAAGATCGCGCAAATCGCCGAACAGGAAGGCAGACCCATGACCGCAGTGATCGACGATGCCGTCTCCGATTACGAGCACAAGAAGTTCGTCCAGGCGTGTGCGGCGGCCGTCGCCCGCACACAGGCGGATCCCGAGGCCTGGGCCGACTATCTCGCCGAAACCGCGATCTTCGACAACGCCGTCGCGGACGGCCTCGAGCCGGAGGACTTCTCCCATCTCACCCCTCAGGAGCACGATGAGAATCGATCAGGGCGACATCTGGCTGACTGACTTCGGCCAGACGCTCGGCCGCGAGCAGGCCGGCACACGGCCTGCGGTGATCATGAGCGGGCCGGCGCTCAACGGTGTCCCCCTCGGCCTCGTGGTGACGGCACCCGTCACCACGACGGCGCGCGACTGGCCGTTTCACGTAGCGATGGACACCTTGGAAACAGGTCTGAACAAGCCGAGCTGGGCCATGTTGGAGCAGGTGCGGAGCGTATCCGTGCGTAGACTCCATCGGCGGCTGGGGTCCGTGGACGACGCGGTGTTCGACCAGTTGAAAGCCGTTCTCCAGCATCTGCTGCGGAAATGACAAAAGCCGCCCGGACGGAGGTCGTCCGGGCGGCTCACTCGTCGTCGGGTCAGCTCTTGGCGAGCAGCGACCGCAGGACGTACTGCATGATGCCGCCGTGGCGGTAGTAGTCGGCCTCTCCGGGGGTGTCGATCCGGACGACCGCCTGGAACTCGACGCCGCCCGCCTTGACCGTCACGGTCGCCGGCGTGGTCCCGTCGTTGAGCTCCTCGATGCCGGTGACGTCGAAGGTCTCCTCACCGGTCAGGCCCAGCGACGCCGCCGTCTGGCCCTCGGGGAACTGCAGGGGCAGCACGCCCATGCCGATCAGGTTCGACCGGTGGATGCGCTCGTAGGACTCCGCGATGACGGCGCGGACGCCGAGCAGCGCGGTTCCCTTGGCCGCCCAGTCACGGGACGACCCGGAGCCGTACTCCTTGCCGGCCAGGACGACCAGCGGGACGCCGGCGGCCTGGTAGTTGCTCGAGGCGTCGTAGATGAACGCCTGCTCGCCGCCCTTGGTGAAGTCGCGGGTGAAGCCGCCCTCCACGCCGTTGAGCAGCAGGTTCTTCAGCCGGATGTTGGCGAAGGTGCCCCGGATCATCACCTCGTGGTTGCCGCGGCGGGAGCCGTACGAGTTGAAGTCCTTGACCTCGACGCCGTGCTCGCGCAGGTAGCGGCCGGCCGGGGAGTCCGCCTTGATCGAGCCCGCCGGCGAGATGTGGTCGGTCGTGACCGAGTCGCCGAGCAGCGCCAGCACCCGGGCGCCGGAGATGTCGGACACCGGCTCGGGCGACGCGGGCATCCCGTCGAAGTACGGCGCCTTGCGCACGTAGGTCGACGACGGGTCCCACTCGAAGGTGTTCCCGGTCGGGACGGGCAGCGACTGCCAGTTCTCGTCGCCCTTGAAGACGTCGGCGTAGTCGCGCAGGAACATGTCCTGGCCGATCGACTCCGACACCACGGCGGCGACCTCCTCCGGCGCGGGCCAGATGTCGGCGAGGAACACCGGCTTGCCGTCCGAACCCGTGCCGAGCGGCTCGTTATTCAGGTCGATGTCCATCGTGCCGGCCAGGGCGTAGGCGACGACCAGCGGCGGCGAGGCCAGGTAGTTCATCTTGACGTCGGGGTTGATCCGGCCCTCGAAGTTGCGGTTGCCCGACAGGACCGCCGTCACCGCGAGGTCGGACTCCTGGACGGCCGCGGAGATCTCCGGCTCCAGCGGGCCCGAGTTGCCGATGCACGTGGTGCAGCCGTAGCCGACGAGGTTGAAGCCCAGCTTGTCGAGGTACGGCGTGAGCCCGGAGCGCTCGAAGTAGCCGGTGACGACCTGCGAGCCGGGAGCCAGGGAGGTCTTCACCCAGGGCTTGCGGGTCAGGCCCCTGTCCACGGCGTTCTTGGCGAGCAGGGCCGCGCCCAGCATGACGTACGGGTTGGAGGTGTTGGTGCACGAGGTGATCGCGGCGATCGTGACGACGCCGTGGTCGATATCGAACGACGTGCCGTCCGACAGCGTGACCGGCGTCGGCCGGTGCGGCCGCTCACCGTTGAGGTGCGCCGCGTGCGGCACGTCCCCGTTGCCGGAGTGGGAGATCGCCGGAGAGTCCGAGGCGGGGAACGACTCCGCCGAGGCCTCGTCCGCGGGGCCCTGGATGCTGTCGTCGGGCGCGTAGTCGCGGACGGCGGCCCGCCACGCGGCCTTGGAGTCGCTCAGGGCGATGCGGTCCTGCGGGCGCTTGGGCCCGGCGATCGACGGGACCACAGTCGCCAGGTCGAGCTCGATGTACTCGGAGAAGACCGGCTCGGGCGCCGACGGGTCGAGCCACAGGCCCTGCTCCTTGGCGTACGCCTCCACGAGCGCGACCTGCTCGGCGGAACGGCCGGTCAGCTTGAGGTAGTCGGTCGTCTGCTCGTCGATCGGGAAGATCGCGCAGGTGGAGCCGAACTCGGGGCTCATGTTGCCGATCGTGGCCCGGTTGGCCAGCGGCACGCTGGAGACGCCCTCGCCGTAGAACTCGACGAACTTGCCGACCACGCCGTGCTTGCGCAGCATCTCGGTGATCGTGAGCACGAGGTCGGTGGCGGTCGCGCCCGCGGGCAGCTTGCCGGTCAGCTTGAAGCCGACCACCCGCGGGATCAGCATCGAGATCGGCTGGCCGAGCATCGCGGCCTCCGCCTCGATGCCGCCGACGCCCCAGCCGAGGACGCCGATGCCGTTCTCCATGGTGGTGTGGGAGTCGGTGCCGACGCAGGTGTCGGGGTACGCCTTACCGTCCCGGATCATGACCACGCGGGCCAGGTGCTCGATGTTCACCTGGTGGACGATGCCGGTGCCCGGCGGCACGACCTTGAACTCGTCGAAGGCGGTCTGCCCCCAACGCAGGAACTGGTAGCGCTCGCGGTTGCGCTCGTACTCCCGCTCGACGTTGCGGGCGAAGGAGTCGGGGTGGCCGAAGTAGTCGACGATGACCGAGTGGTCGATGACCATCTCGGCGGGGGCGAGGGGGTTGATCCTCGCCGGGTCGCCGCCCAGGTCGCGCACGGCCTCGCGCATGGTGGCGAGGTCCACGACGCAGGGGACGCCGGTGAAGTCCTGCATGATCACGCGGGCGGGCGTGAACTGGATCTCCACGCTCGGGGTGGCGCCGGGGTCCCAGCCCGCGATGGCGCGCACGTGGTCGGCGGTGATGTTCGCGCCGTCCTCCGTGCGGAGAAGGTTCTCAAGAAGGATCTTCAGGCTGTACGGGAGGCGCGCCGACCCCTCGACGGCGTCCAGCCGATAGATCTCGTACGACGCGTCACCGACGCGGAGCGTGTCACGGCTGCCGAAGCTGTTCGCGGACACGAAGGATCGCCTCCCCAGGTTTCCGGGCTTGTCTCACGTTGTATGCATCCTGCCGCACCTGCGGCACGCGCCGGCCAACGAGGTGGGTCCGGCGCGTCCGGATGTCTCGACATCAAGGTATCTCCAGAGATATCTCGACATCAAGTTAACCCCTCAGAGGCCGGTCAGGCGGGCACGAGGCGCAGGCAGAGCAGCGCGACCACCGCGACCGACAGGACCGGCCCGACGATCTGGTTCTCGAACTTCTTGCCCGTCTTGAAGCCGATGTCCCACGGCAGCAGCCACCGCGCCTTGATGGGCCACAACACCGGGCAGCCGCGTTCGGTCAGGCAGTCGCCGACGATGTGGGCGAGACAGCCGATCCCGATCGCGAAGCCCAGCCAGGAGTACGTGACGCCCATGATGAAGAAGGCGCCGAACAGTCCCGCCGTCAGCGCGACGTTGAGGACCGCCGACGTTATCGTCTTGTTCGGGATGCCGATCCCGATCGCCCGCAGCGCCAGGCCGATCATCAGCGCGATGAGGATGTCGCGCCCGACCGGGGTGTAGTGCGCCAGCAGGTGGGAGCCGACCCCGGCCAACGCGGCGAACAGCAGGGAATGGGTGGCGTGCCGGTGCCCGCCGCTGATGAAGTTGACGCCCTTGCTCAGCAGCCAGGTGGCCGGCCCGAAGGTCTGCGCGATGGTCGCGCTCGGATGGTCGAGGTCGGGCAGCATCGCCGCCCCCGCGCAGATGACCGCGCCCGCGATCAGCTCCGGCGGAGACGCGAGAGGCCCCGTCACGGTGGCCAGTTCCGGAGAGGTCAGACCAGGTAACGCTATGAGTGCCGGCGAGACCGCCAGCCAGGCGACAGCCCCGCTGAGGGCATGCGAATGCCCCATCATGACAAGATCACGGCCGAGATCGTACGGCACCGGGCCGACAAAATCATCGAACCGAACATTTGCCGCGTGTCGCCTGATATGGCCTGTAGATACGGCAGACGGGATTGCTCCTCTCCGAGAGCACCCCCCAGCCCTCTCAGAGCAGAACAACCCCGTCTGCTCGAAATAACGTGCCGGTCTCAGGTCCTGTTCCCGTTTCGGCGGATATTCTCGTGATCTGCATCACTATGCTCCCCGGTATCCGATTCGGCGGCCTGGCGCAGCTCCGCGGGCGTCGCGACCCACAGAAACGGCACGGTCAGCACGGCCACCACGACGGCACCCCCCGCCGCGTGATCATGCACAGACTCGCGCGTGACAGCCCCGACCAGCCCCCACCCCAACCGTGATCATGCACAGCCTCGCGTACGGCCAGCCCGACCAGCCCCCACCCCAACCGTGATCATGCACTGACTCGCGTACGGCTGGCCTGACCTGCGCGGCCTCATTTCGTGATCATGCGCGAATTCGTCGATGTGCGCGGTGACCAGCGGAAACGTTGTTCGTGATCTGGCGCTGGACGCTGCATGGTCACGAACCACGTCACCCCTGATAGGGCTACCGGTCCGCGAAGGTGTGCATGATCACAAAGTGAATCGGTCCAGGTGAGCGCTCGTTCTCCGAATGCGTGCATGATCACGCCAGAGGTCTGCTGAGCTCGACGGCCGGCAGCGGCAGCGTGATCTTTAGCACTGGCACACGACACCTAGGTTCGCCGAAATTTCGAGATATGGCTTGTTCTTCAGAACGGTCGCGATATATCGTTGAAGCATCAAGAGATAGTCGAGACCGTTCCAAGGAGGACACCATGACAGCGGCTTTCGCCATGAACGGGCCATGGGCCCATCGAGAGGAGTACCACCGGTTACGGCACGCGCTGCGCGCCGCCATGAGAGGAGCAGCCATGTGGCACGACGAGCATCACAACCCTGGACCGCAGGAGCACAGGCACAGGGGCGGCCACCGGGGGCGCGGCCCGTGGGGCGGCTTCGGGCCGGGTGGCCCCGGCGGGCCGTTCGGGCCGGGTGGACCGTTCGGGCCGGGCGGAACGCCCTTCGGCCGGGGGTTCGGCAGGCCGCGGAAGGCCAAGCGCGGTGACGTGCGCGCCGCCATCCTCGCGCTGCTCGCCGAGGAGCCCCGCAACGGCTACCAGATCATCCAGGAGATCGCCGAGCGCAGCGAGGGCGGCTGGAAGCCCAGCCCCGGCGCCGTCTACCCGGCTCTCCAGCAGCTCACCGACGAGGGCCTGGTCCGCGCCGAGGAGTCGGACGGGCGCAAGACCTTCCAGCTCACCGAGGCCGGCCGCGCGTACATCGAGTCCCACCCGGAGGAGGTGCGGGCGCCCTGGGAGGAGATGACGCCGGACATCGGCGACAACGTCCACGAGCTGTTCGACCTGTCCCGCCAGGCCGCCTCGGCCCTGTTCCAGCTCGCGCACAGCGGGACCGACGGCCAGGTCAGGCAGGCCAAGCAGGTGCTGACAGAGACGCGGCGCAAGCTGTACCAGATCCTCGCAGACGGCGACCCCGCCGAGGAGTGACGGCCATGGCCTCTCCGGACGAGATGCGAATCGGCGACAGGGAGCGCGACGAGGTGACCCGGAGCCTGCACGACGCGTTCGTGCAGGGCCGGATCACCCGTGACGAGCTCGACCAGCGCCTCGACGCCACGCTTACCGCCCGCACCGCGGGCGACCTCCGGCGGGTCACCGCCGACCTCCCGGGCGCCGATCTCCCGGGCTCTGATGTGCCGCACGGCATCGGCGCCGCGCCGTACAGGCCCACGCGGGGAACGCACGGCATGCCGTGGGAGCACGACGGGCCACCATGGCAGCGCCGTCACGGCGACCTCGCGACCTGGGGGCCGCACCTGGCCGCGGCACGCCGGCGGGCACATCGCGGGCGGGTCCACCGGGGCGGACCTCCGGCCCCGCTCCTGGTCGTCGGCGGCCTGGTCCTCCTCGCGATGCTGACCGGCACGGCCTGGCCGCTGTTCGCCGTGCTCAAGGTGATGTTCGTCATCTGGCTGATCATGGCCGTGGCGGGCCTGGCTCACCATCGCCGCGGTCATCGTCACCGGCCGCCCGGAATTGGGTCTTGAACAACCGGGCACCAGATGATGACTTGGCGAGCGAGGCCTGTCCCGGTCAGCTGCCGCACACGTCGCCACACCGGTTCGACCGCGTGACCTTCGGGCAGGCGGCGGGGCGGGCGCCCGCTCCGCCGGCCGACGTGCGAGGGGGTCCGGACAGGTGCTGCTGCCACGCGTCAAGCGCACACACGAGCCGCACAGGCTCGACGACGGCACGGTGCGCATCGGAGGCGAGATCTACGGGATCGCCTCGGAGATCACCGATCCCCTCGGGGGTGCGTGGGCCGCGCTGACCCTGATGGACGGCACGCGGACGCCCGACGACATCGTGCGGACGATCTGCGGCTCGGTGCCCGGCATCTCCGCGCCCGAGGCACGCGAGATCGTGGGCACGCTGATCGGCTCCGGCCACGTGGAGGACGCGTCCGCCCAGGTGCCCGACGAGATCAGCGCGCGGGAGCGCGACAGGTACGGGAGGAGTCAGGCGTTCTTCCACCTCGTCGACCTGACGCCCCGGCCGCACGCCTGGGAGGCGCAGGTGCGCCTGAAGAAGGCCCGTGTCGTCGTCCTCGGCCTCGGCGGCACCGGCAGCCACGCCGCCTGGGCCCTCGCGGCGACCGGCGTCGGGCGCATCCACTGCGTCGACGCCGACGTGGTGGAGTTGTCGAACCTGAACCGGCAGGTCCTCTACAACGAGGAGGACATCGGCCGCATGAAGGTCGACATCGCGGTGGAGCGCCTGCGCCGGCTGAACTCCGACATCGAGATCACCGGCGAGAGCCGCAGGGTGGACGGCGAAGCGGGCCTGCGCCGCCTCGTCCAGGACTGCGACGTGCTCGCCCTGTGCGCCGACGAGCCGAAGGGACGCGGCCTGGCCGAGGGGATCAGCGTCTGGGCCAACCGCGTCTGCGCGGCCTCGGGCGTGCCCTGGGTCGGCGGCGGATACAACGGCCCGCTCGTGACCGTGGGAACGTTCGAACGCGGCCGCGGAGCCTGCTACGAGTGCCTCGTCGAGGGCGAGGCGCGCAGACGGCGGCCCGACCTCCCCGCGGACCTCGGCGGACCAGGGGTGATGGCCATCTCGGCCGGCATCTCCGGCCAACTGGTCGCGCACGCCGTGATCTCCCTGATCACCGAGGTCCCCCAGCCGACCACGGGAACGTTCCTGGGGCTGAACCTCATCGCGCCCGAACACCACGTGTGGGTACGCCACCCGCCGCGCCCGGGCTGCTCCGTGTGCGCGCCCTCCGGATGACCGCGCGAGCGCAACAGAATTGGGTCTTGACCGGCGATGGCCCGCGACGAACCATCAACCTGTCGCTTTCGGGGGAAAACGGGCGCGGTCACAGCGAAGTACGGAGGGCGAGGATGCATCCGACCGAGGCAGAGCCCGAGTCAGAGGACAGGACTGAGCGGCAGGCCATCACGAAGATCCTGATCAGAAGGCTGGGCACGGCGGAGACGACCGTGTGCAGCAACTCCACAGGGAACTGAAGACCACCACTTTCGTCAGGACGAACCACGCGAGGTTCCACGATCCGGGCTGGGGCCTCGACGCGGGTCCCGTGACTCGATCTCGGCTGTACGCCGGAGGAGGCCCCATGCCCGGAGAGGCGATCGAACACGTCAGGCAGGCCGCGGGAGTGACCCTGCGCGTCACCGACTACCTCACGGAGTTCTACGAGTGCTTCCAGGACGTCGAGGGGGTCGTCTGGAAGCTCGAACGCGCCCAGCACTTCCACGAACCCGACGTGCCCAGCTGGGTCGCCATGATGGACGGCGACTGGCACCGCGCCCTGACCTTGATCGGGGAGATGCGCTTCGCCCGCGATCTGCCCTCGCGGATCGAGCTCCGGCGGCTGCGGATCGTGGAGACGCCGCTCACGCCGTACATGCAGTGGGAGCTGGAGCTGCTCGCGGCGCGGACCCACGCGGGCGAGCGGGCCCGCGTGCTGCCCGCCTCCGCGGTGCGGTGGCTGGAACGCGCCGCCCCGCTTCCCGAACTCGTGATCCTGGGGCCCGACCTCATGTACGAGGTGCTCTACGACCGGACGGGCGCCCACACCGGAGGGCGGCGCATCACCGACACCCCCATGATCGAGGAGTGCGTGGGCATCCTGGCCGAACTGTACGGCGCGGCAGAGGATCTGCTCGACCACTATGAGCGGGAGGTCGCCCCGTTGCCCCCGCCGTCGATCACCAGGGTCTCCTCCTGAACCCCGGCGATCACCCGGGTCTCCCCCGGAACGCCGCCGGGCGCCGGGCGCAGGCGGGCCATCTCCGCGGCGATCGCCTCCAGCCTCCAGTGGGCGTTGAGGCCGCTCGGGTTGGGCAGGACCCACACGGCCGCGCCGCCGATGACGTCGTCCTGCGGGCCGATCGCCGCCTTGGGACGGCCGAAGGCGACGCGGTAGGCGGAGACGCCGCAGACGGCCAGGACCCGGGGACCGCTGCTCCGCACGAGATCCGCGAGCCGTGCGCCGCCCTCCCGGATCTCCCCTGGCGTGAGCTCCTCCGCCCGCGCGGTCGCCCGGGGCGCCAGGTTGGTGATGCCCAGGCCGTACGACGGGAGCAGCCCCTGCTCGTGTGGCGCCAGCAGGCGCGGGACCAGGCCCGACAGGTGCAACGCGGGCCAGAAGCGGTTGCCGGGGCGGGCGAAGTGGAAGCCGGTCGCGGCGGAGTACAGGCCCGGGTTGATCCCGCAGAACAGCACGTCGAGCCCGGGCCCGATCACGTCCGGGATCGTCGCGTCCCTGGCCGCCTCGAGCTCGGCCTTGGTCGGAGGCATGACCAGATCGTAGGCCTCGCCGCATCGCCGCCTCAGCGGCGAGGCCCCACGTTCACCTCACAGACGAGGGTCGACGGGCTCGGATTCCAGCGCGAGCACGGCGAACACCATCTCGTGCACGCGCCACAGAGGTTCGCCCTCCGCGAGGCGGGTGAGCGCCTCCAGGCCGAGCGCATGCTCGCGCGACGCCAGCGACCGCTTCCTGCCGAGGAACCGCCCGCGCAGCTCACCGAGCGACTCCGTGTAGTCCGGGCCGTAGATGATCCGCAGGTACTCCCGCCCGCGCACCTTGATCCCCGGCTGCACCCGGCCGGGCGTGTGCTCGACGGGCTTGACCACCATGCCCTCTCCGCCTGAGCCGGTCAGCGCCGACCACCAGTCGACCGCAGCCGCCCGCTCCTCCTCCGAGTCGAGTGACACGTACACGTGCCTGGTCGGCGCGAGGATGCCCGATTCCAGCCGCCCGAGCACGTCCAGGTGCCACGAGTGCGGTTCGAGCACGGCCGTCGCGCGGCCCTCGCAGGCGAGGATCTGGAACGGCGCGAGCCGTACGCCGTCGAGGCCGGAAACCGGCCAGCAGTATCGGGCATACGCGTCGCGAAACAGGGCAGCGTTGTCCAGACGGCGTCGGGTGCGGTCGACCAGGCCGCCTACATCCAGGCCGCGCCCGGCCGCCGTCTCGAGCACGGCGAGCGCCTCGGGCAGGGCGGTCCGCGCCGCGGCGCCGACGGAGGCGTACTGGTCGCGGATCAGTCCTTCGGCCTTCGCCGACCAGGGCAGCAGCTCGCAGTCGAGCACGACCCAGTCGGTTTCCAGCTCGTCCCAGAGCGGGCTCACCGCGTCCCGGAGCCGGTCGACGAGTTCCCCGGTGAGGGAGTCGAAGAACGGCCGCCCGGTGCGCGTGTAGACGCTGCCGGTCGTCCCGTCCGTGACGCCGAACCGCTTGGCCGCAGCCTCGGGGGTCCTGGCCAGTACGGCTATCGCCCGCGAGCCCATGTGCTTCTCCTCGCACACGACCCGGGACACGCCCGCCCTTGAGTACTCCTCGAACGCCTGGTCCGGATGCTCGAGGAACCCGTCGAGCGCCGAGGTCTCCGGCGGCGCCATGGTCGGCGGAAGGTACACGAGCCAGCGGGGGTCCACGGAGAACCGGCTCATGATCTCCAGCGCGGCCGCCGAGTTCTCCTGTGCGATCTTGACCCGTCCGCCGTACCTGGTCTCCACGTACCGGGTGCCCGTCACGTCGCCGATGTCGAGGACGCCGGGGTCACGGGAGTACTGGGAGGTGAGCGGCCTGACCGGCTCGTACCAGACCTTCTCCGCCGGGACCGAGACGATCCGCCGTTCCGGGTAGCGGAGCGCGGTCAGGCTTCCGCCGAACACGGCCCCCGTGTCCAGGCAGATCGTGTTGTTGACCCACTCGGGCTCCGTGGTCGGCGTGTGGCCGTAGACGACCATCGCGCGCCCCCGGTACTCGTCGGCCCACGGGTACCTGACCGGCAGGCCGTACTCGTCGGTCTCGCCCGTCGTGTCGCCGTAGAGCGCGAAGGCGCGCACCCGGCCGGACGCACGCCCGTGGTAGGCCTCCTTGAGGCCGGCGTGCGCGACGACGAGGGCGCCGCCGTCGAGCCGGTAGTGGCTGACGAGGCCGTCCATGAACGCCTTCGCGGCGTCCCTGAACTCCTCGGGTTCCCCGGCGAGCTGGGTGAGCGACTCCTCCAGGCCGTGGGCGACGCGGACCTTGCGCCCGTTGAGCGCGCGGACGAGCTTCTGCTCGTGGTTGCCGGACACGCACAGCGCCGTGCCCGCCTCGACCATGCCCATGACCAGGCGCAGCACGCCCGGGGTGTCGGGGCCGCGGTCGACCAGGTCGCCGACGAACACGGCCGTGCGGCCTTCTGGGTGGACGGCGCCCGTGGGCGTCACCGTCCAGCCGAGGGTCCGCAGCAGGGTCTCCAGCTCGGAACGGCAGCCGTGAACGTCGCCGATGATGTCGAAGGGGCCGGTGAGCTCGGTCCGGTCCGACCATGCCCGCTCGTAGGTGATCACGGCGTCGTCGATCTCCTCGCCGCGCAGCACGTGAACCCGGCGGAAGCCGTCCCTGCTGATCTTGCCGAGCGAACGGCGCAGGTCCTTCCTCTGCCGGGTGATCACGTGCGCGCCGAAGGCCCGGTCGGGCCTGGCGGCGTTGCGGGCGATCGCCACCTCCTCGGGGACGTCGAGCACGATCGCGTCGACCAGCACGTCATGGCTCTTGGCCAGCTCGATCAGCTGCTTGCGCGCCTCCCACTGGACGTTGGTGGCGTCGACGACCGTCAGCAGGCCGCGCCTCAGCCGCGTGCCCACGATGTAGTGGAGGACGTCGAACGCGTCGGGCGTCGCCGACTGGTCGTTCTCGTCGTCGGAGACCAGGCCGCGGCAGTAGTCCGAGGAGATGACCTGGGTGGGCGCGAAGTGCCTGGCGGCGAAGGTCGACTTCCCGCTGCCCGAGATCCCGACGAGCAGCACCAGCGCCATCCGCGGAACACTGATCTCCATCACGACCACCTCTTCCGTAACCCGTTGTGCATGTGTACGCCGCAGCCGAATCCGTGCATGATCACGGCGTGGGAGGCTGGGCGGGGAGACGGAACACGGCCATCTGGGTCGGCGGGCCCACCTCGGGGTCGTCCTCCCCCACCGGCCTGAAGGCCGCCTCGTAGCCGTACGCGTCGCAGACCCCGGCCGCCCACGCGGCGAACTCGGCCCGGGTCCACTCGAACCTGTGGTCCGGATGACGCATCCGTGAGGGGCCCCCCTCCGGATCCGCCAGGCCCTCGTATTTGACGTTGTGCTCCACGTTCGGCGTGGTCACGACGACATGGCGCGGCCTGGCCACGCCGAAGACCACCCGCTCGAGAGCGGGGAGCCTCGGCGGGTCGACGTGCTCGACGACCTCCATCAGCACCGCCGCGTCATGTCCCGCGAACCGGGCGTCCGTGTACGTCAGCGACCCCTGGAACAGCTCCACCCGGGCCCGCTTGGCGTCCGGCATGCGGTCCAGCCTGAGCTTCCGCGCCGCCATGGCGAGCGCCCGCGCCGACACGTCCACCCCGGTGACCCTCGTGAACGACGGGCGGCTCAGCAGCGCCGACACCAGTTGGCCCGATCCGCAGCCGAGGTCGACGACGGAACGGGCGCCGATCTCCTCCAGCACCGACACCACCGTGTCACGGCGCACGGTGTTCAGCGGCGTCCGGGGCCCGGCCGCCTGAGACTCCTCGGCGGCCTCACCGGCGCCATCGGCGCCATCTGCGTCAGGGGCGGCGTCGGTGCCGGTGGTGGTGTCGCTGTCGTGCTGCGCGTCGGCGATCTCCTCCTCGGCGGGCGGCTCCAGCGACTCCTCGACGTCGTCGCCGATCTCGGCCAGGCGGGCGAAGGCCGTCCGGGCCAGCGCCCAGCGGCGGCCGAGGTACCGGCGCGTGATCAGCACCCGCTCCGGATGCGCGCCGAGCCAGCCGCCGCCCGCCCGGATCAGCTTGTCCACCTCGTCGCCCGCGATCCAGTAGTGCTTGGCGTCGTCCAGCACAGGGAGCAGCACGTACAGGTGGTTGAGCGCGTCGGCCAGCCGCACCTCGCCGCGCAGCGTCAGCCGGACATAGCGCGAGTCGCCCCATTCAGGGAAGTCGTCGTCGAGCGGGACGGCGGTCGCCTCCACCTGCCAGCCGAGGGGTTCGAACAGCCGGCGCGCGAGATCCGCGCCGCCCCTGCACGGCAGCGCGGGCAGCCCGAGTTCCAGCGGGATCGGCCCGTCTGCGAGCTCCTGCCGGGCGGTACAGCGCCCGGTCCTCGCCGTACGGAACACGTCGGCCAGGGCGACTGCGAGCAGCGACGACGCGGCGTACGGACGGTCGTTGACGTACTGCCCGAGCGAGAAGTCGGGTGACGACTTCCCCCGGGATCGGACGAGCCGGACCGGGTCGACCTCCAGCAGGAGCGCTGCCGTGCACCGGTGCTCGCTCGCCTCGGGATACAGGACGCGGGCCGTGCCGAACGACTGACCGAACTCCTGCACGCGGTCCGGATGTTTGTGCAGCAGGAAACCCAGGTCCGTGGCAGGCGACATGGTCGTCGAGATGGTGAGGAGCACCCGGCAAAGTGTGCCGGATGCCCCTTTCGTCCGCGACTGGTTTGCCTCGCGCCTTTCGCCGGTTCAGACGTGCGGCATGACCTCGGCCGCGATCAGCTCCAGGTGGTCGAGGTCGGCCAGGTCGAGCACCTGGAGGTAGACCCGCTCCGCGCCGAGCGCGCCGAACCGGCCGATCCCCTCCACGACCTCCTCCGGAGTCCCGGCCAGCCCGTTGCCGCGCAGCTCCGCCACGTCCTGGCCGATGGCCTCGGCCCGCCTGGCGAGTTCGGCCTCGTCCCTGCCCACGCAGACGACCTGGGCGGCCGACAGCAGGACGGTCTCGCGGCCGGCCGCCTCGCACGCCGCCCGCACCCGGTCGTAGGCGGCGCCGGTCTGCTCCACGGTGCGGAAGGGCACGTTGTACTCGTCGGCGAAGCGGGCGACCAGGTTGGGCGTCCGCCGCGCGCCGGCACCACCCAGGATGAGCGGAGGCCGCGGGCTCTGCACCGGCTTCGGCAACGCCGGGGAGTCCGCCACGCTGTAGTGGGCGCCCTCGTACGAGAAGGACTTGGTGGCGCCCCAGAGACCGGTGATGATCTCCAGTTGCTCCTCGAGCCGATCGAACCGCTCCCCCACCGGCGGGAACGGGATGCCGTACGCGTGGTGCTCGTCGTCGTACCAGCCGGCGCCGAGGCCGAGCTCGACCCGCCCGCCGCTCATCTGGTCGACCCCCGCGACGCTGATCGCGAGCGGGCCGGGGAACCGGAACGTGGTCGGCGTCACCAGCGTGCCCAGCCGGATGCGCGAGGTCTCCCGCGCGAGCCCCGCCAGCGTCACCCATGCGTCCGTCGACCCGACTCCCGGGTCGCCCGAACCGATCAGCTGGTAATGGTCGGACCGGAAGAACGCGTCGAAACCCAGTCGCTCGGCCGCCCTGGCCACCACGAGCAGATCGTCGTAGGTCGCGCCCTGCTGGGGCTCAGTGAAGATCCTCAATTTCATCGGGCCATTATCCCTTCCCCCTCGGAGGGCGATTGCTAAAGTGCAAGCCTCCTGTGCGCAACGTAGTCACAAGACGACTGAGGGTGGCGAACGGTGGATTCGGCACGACATGGCCGCGAGGCGGGGAACCCGCCTCGTTTCCTGGTGATGCTGGCCGCGGTCGCACTGGTCACGACCACCGGGGTCGCCCTCTGGCTGCTTCCCGCGCAGATGCGCGGCGACTGGGGCACGGCCGACGGGCCGACGAGATCGCCCGCGGCGGCGCAGTCGCCCCTGGCGGTCGATCCGGGGAGACCTCCGGCGCAGCCGCCCGGCGGGCTTCCGCCGGATCGGACGCACACCAGCCGCCCCTCGGGCTACATGGGATTCGTCGACGCCACCCGGAGCCCGCGGTTCGACCTGGCGGCCAACGCCCGGCGCACCGGGATCGTCTGGTACACGGTCGGCCATCTCACCGCGGGAATCGACGGATGCACCCCCACCTGGGACGGCACGGCCGAGAAGGACGACCAGGTCGCCGATCGCATCGGCCGGCTGCGCGAGCAGGGCGGGGACGCCGGGCTGGCGTTCGGCGGGCCGTACGGACCTGAGCTCTCCGCCGCCTGCACGAACCAGACCCGTCTGACCGCGGCCTACCAGCGCATGATCGACGACTTCGAGCCCGTCGCGATCGACTTCGAGCTCGACGATCCGGGCGACCCCGCGACCGTCGAGCGCCGGGCCCTGGTCATCGGGGTCCTGCAGCACGAGGCGCAGGACGCTGGACGCCCGCTCGGCGTCACCTTCACCCTTCCCGTGACCGAGGACGGCCTGCTGCCCGCTCACGCCGAGATGTTGCGCGCCACCGGCGAGGCGGGAGCGGAGGTCGACACCGTCAACCTGCTCATGAGGTTCGTGCCCGGCTCCCGCGACAACCTGCGCAGGCTCTCCGTCGCCGCCAGGGCGGCGCACGCCCAGCTCGAGGAGGCGCTCGGGGTCACCGGTCGGGCGGGCTGGCAGCGGATGGGGCTCACCCCCGTTCTGGTGAGCCCGGACGACCTCACCGTCTCCGAGGCGGAAAGGCTCCTGGCGTTCCGGACGCGGACCGGGCTCGCGTGGTTGTCGGTCCGGGGCGCCCGCCCCGCGGACGACGTCCTGCGCCTGCTCAGCGCCCCGACCGTCACCTGAACGCCACCACACCCGCGTGCCGACGGGCTGAGGAAGGTCAACCTGATCAGGTTGCCGGTGTGCTCGAAGCCGCTGAAGAGCGCGGTGGCCACCCGGTTCTTAGCCAGTATGTCCAGGCGGCGGTTCACCACTAACGCCGACGTGTCATCCCATCTCTCGATGAACCGCAGGACGCGCACATCGAGCTGATCGGCAAGGGCCTCGGCTGCGTGATCGCCCACTCGCGGCTGGGCGAGCGTGTACAGGTGCTCAGTCGCGTCGGGACTGAGCCGGAAGGCCTGCGCCAGAGAGGCGAGCACCTGAGCCGAAGGGTGGTTGTCCCGCCCCTGCTCCAGCCGCGCATAGTAGTCGGTGCTCAGGCCGGCCAACCTCGCGATCTCCTCGCGGCGCAACCCGGGCGTCCGGCGACGGTCGCCCGCACGCGTCAGCCCCACCTGATCAACGGTCGTGAGGTGACGTCTCGCGCGAAGGAACTCGCCCAGGAGACTGCCGCCAGGGAGAATAAGAGCATTTAAGCCAAAATCCACGCAAAAGGTATAAACCTTACTGTTTCGCCCCACTGGATCCGCATACTCGACACTCGTGCGCTCGCCGTGCGCGGAAACCGGCCAACTTCGTGAGACGTACACCCGGGCCGGAATGACTCCGTCCCGGGTCAGCACCTTGATCTACTCCTTGACCAGCAGTGCCACGCACTCCACATGGTGGGTCATCGGGTACTGGTCGAACGCCCTCAGCCCGGCCATGCGGTAGCCGTGCCCGGCGAACCAGGAGATGTCGCGCGCCAGCGTGGCGGGGTCGCAGGAGACGTAGACGATCCGCGGCGCGCGCAGCGAGGCGACGCGGTCCACGACCGGACGGCCGAGCCCGGCTCTTGGCGGGTCGGCGACGACGAGATCGGCCACCTCGACGTCCAGCCTGTCGAGGGCCTCCTCCACCCTGCCGCGCTCGAACGTGGCCTGGGGGAGGTCACGCAGGTTCCACCGGGCGTCCTGGACGGCCTGCGGCTCCGACTCGATGCCCAGCACCGCTCCCTCGGGGCCGACGGCCCGGGCCAGTCCCGCCGCGAACAGACCGGCTCCGCAGTAGAGGTCGAGGGCCCACTCCCCCTCCTTGGGCTGCCCGAATTCGAGCACCGCGTCGAGCAGCGTCTCCGCCGCCCCGGGGTGGACCTGCCAGAACCCGCTCGCGGTCACCCGGAAGTCCCGGTCGCGTACCCGCTCGACCAGCGACGCCTGCCCTCTGAGCGCGCGGGTGCCGCGCCTGCCCTCGTCGAGCAGGACCGACGCGTCCACGTCCGGTACGGCCACGCGCCGGTGGGGCAGGGGTTCCACGATCACCGCCCGGTCGCCGCTCGCGGCCGCGACCACCTCGACCGCGGCGCCTCCGCGCCAGTCGAGAGTCTCGGCTCCGATCTCCTCGACGGCCGGATGGGCGATCAGGCAGCGGTCGATGTGCTCGATGACGTGCGACCGATGCCGGCGGAGCCCCGCGGTGCCGTCGTCGTCGACGGCGAACTGCACGCGCGTGCGCCAGCCGAGGCCGCCGGGCGCGCCCGGCACCTCCTCGACCTCGCCCTTCCACTCGAGTCCGGCCAGCCGCTGGAGCTGTTCGGCGACGACCTCGGCCTTCAGCCGCCGCTGCGCGTCGAGGGAGGCATGCTGCCAGTCGCACCCGCCGCACCGGCCGGGCCCGCTGAAGGGGCAGGGTGGCGTCACCCGGTCGGGGGACGCCTCGAGGATCTCGACGGCGTCGGCCCTCAGGAACCGGGCGGTCTCCTCGGTGATCTCCGCCAGTACCCGCTCCCCCGGCAGGGCATGCCGGACGAACACCACGCGACCCTCGTGCCTGGCCACGCACCAGCCGCCGTTCGCGACTCGATCCACGGTCAGTTCAACGGGCACCGCGCCCCTCCTTCGTTGTCATGGGGTCAATCATGCCTTGACCTGGTCGTCCTTGGGCGCGGGCGTCGAATAGGAACGGCGGGCCGCGCCGGGCGCGAGACCGACCGGCCGGCTCTTGAGACGGTCGGAGGAGGCAAGCTGCCACGGCACGCTGGTCACCATGACGCCGGGCTTGAACAGCAGCCGGCCCTTGAGCCGCAGCGCGCTCTGGTTGTGGAGCAGGTGCTCCCACCAGTGGCCGACGACGTACTCCGGGATGTAGACGCTCACCACGTCGCGCGGCGAGCGGCGGCGCAGCGACTTCACGTATTCGAGCACCGGCCCGGTGATCTCGCGGTAGGGCGAGTCGAGGATCTTCAAGGGCACGGGGATGCCCCGGCGGTCCCATTCCTCCTGCAGCCTGGCCGCCTCGTCGGCGTCCACGCTGACCGTTACGGCCTCCAGCGTCGAGGGCCGGGTCGCCTTCGCGTACGCCAGGGCGCGCAGCGTCGGCTTGTGGACCTTGGAGACGAGCACGACGGCGTGGTTGCGCGCCGGGAGCATCGACTCGTCGGTCTGGCCCTCCTCGGGCGCGGCCAGTTCCTCGGCGACGCGGTCGTAGTGGTGGCGGATGCCCTTCATCATCAGGAAGAGGACGGGCATCGCGATGCAGACGATGTACGCGCCGTGGGTGAACTTGGTGAGCAGGACGACGACCAGCACGACGCCGGTCATGACGCCGCCGAAGCCGTTGATGACGCGGGCCCTCAGCATGCGGAACCGGGCCCTGGGGTCGGTCTCGGTCTTCAGGTGACGGGTCCAGTGCCGGACCATGCCGAGCTGGCTGAGCGTGAACGAGACGAAGACGCCGACGATGTAGAGGTTGAGCAGCTTACTCACGTCGGCGTTGAAGGCCCAGATCAGCAGGCCCGCACCGGCGGCCAGCAGGACGATTCCGTTGCTGAAGGCGAGGCGGTCGCCGCGGGTGTGGAGCTGGCGCGGCAGGTACCGGTCCTGGGCGAGGATCGAGCCCAGCACGGGGAAGCCGTTGAAGGCCGTGTTGGCGGCGAGGAAGAGGATGAGCGCGGTCACCGCCGAGATCACCACGAACAGGGCCGAGCCGTCGCCGAAGACCGCCGACGCGACCTGCGCGATGATCGGCTGCTGGTAGTAGTCGGCGCCGGCCGGGTGGCCGTCGATCAGGATGTCCCTGGCGACGTTGGCGGGCTCGGTGACCTTCACCCCGGACTTCAGCCCCAGGAAGATGATCCCGCTGAACATCGTGACGGCGATGCCGCCCATCAGCAGCAGCGTCGTCGCCGCGTTGCGGCTCTTGGGCTTGCGGAAGGCGGGCACGCCGTTGCTGATCGCCTCGACGCCCGTCAGGGCGGCGCATCCGGACGAGAACGCCCGGAGGACGAGGAAGGCGAGGGCGAACCCGGCCAGGTCCGCCTGTTCGGACACGATCTCGTAGCCGGCCGTCGGCGCCCGCAACTCGTCCCCCAGGACGAGCAGCCGGAACATGCCCCACAGGACCATGCCGATGACCGCGATCATGAAGGCGTACGTGGGGACCGCGAACGCGACCCCGGACTCGCGCAGGCCCCGCAGGTTGATGACGGTCAGGAGGACCACGATCCCGATCGCCACGAGTGGCCGGTGCTCGGCCACGAAGGGAATCGTGGCCCCCACGTAGTCGGCGCCGTTGGCCACGGAGACGGCGACCGTGAGCACGTAGTCGACGAGCAGGGCACTCGCCACCGTCAGCCCGGCGTTCGCCCCGAGGTTCGTCGTCGCCACCTCGTAGTCGCCGCCGCCGCTGGGATAGGCGTGCACGTTCTGCCGGTAGGACGCGACCACGACCAGCATGACGATGACGACGGCGGCCGCCACCCACGGGCTGTAGCTGTAGAAGGTGGCGCCGGCCAGTGACAGGATGACCAGGATCTCCTGCGGCGCGTAGGCCACGGAGGACAGCGCGTCACTCGCGAAGACCGGCAGGGCCACGCGTTTGGGCAGCAGCTGATCGTGGAGCTGCGTGCTTCGAAGAGCGCGCCCCACGAGGAGCCGTTTGACAAGATCCGTCACCTTTGACACGTCTGTTGAGCCTAGTACGCGACAGCCCGCCCGGCGCACATGGTTGGGACGAGAGCGCGACATACTGTCTGCAACAGGAGTCCGCCACAAACCCACGGCGGGAGAGTATGCATATCGTGATCATGGGATGCGGGCGGGTCGGATCGACCCTCGCCCACATTCTCGAGGACAACGGCCATTCGGTCGCCATCATCGACCGCGACCCGCAGGCCTTCCGCAGGCTCCGTGCGGGCTTCCGCGGCCGGCGGGTGACCGGCATGGGCTTCGACCGCGACGTGCTCGGGGAGGCGGGCATCGAGTCGGCCGCCGCCTTCGTCGCCGTCAGCAGCGGCGACAACTCCAACATCATCTCCGCGCGGGTGGCGCGGGAGATGTTCGGAGTGGAGAACGTCGTCGCCCGCATCTACGATTCCCGCCGCGCCGAGGTGTACCAGCGGCTCGGCATCCCGACCGTCGCCACCGTCCGGTGGACGGCCGACCAGATCCTGCGCAGGGTCCTGCCCGAGGGCGCGGAACCTCTCTGGCGCGACCCCACGGGCACCGTGATCCTGGCGGAGGTCCCCTTCCACCCCGGATGGATCGGCTCCCGCGCCATGGCCGTCGAGGGCGTCGCGGGTGCCCGCGTGGCCTTCGTCAACCGCATGGGCGAGGCGCTGGTGCCGAAGGAGGACACCATGATCCAGGAGGGCGACATCCTCCACCTGATGGCGGCCGAGAACGAGATGGAGCGGATCAACAAGGTGTTGTCCAGCGCGCCGTCGGACGAGGAGCACTGATGCGCGTCACCATCGCGGGCGCGGGGGCCGTGGGCCGCTCCATCGCGGCCGAGCTGCTGGAGAACGGCCACGACGTCCTGCTCATCGATATCGACCCCCGAGCCATCAAGATCGACAGCGTCCCGCGGGCCGAGTGGCTCCTCGCCGACGCCTGCGAGATCTCCTCGCTCGACGAGGCCGGGCTGAACGGCTGCCAGGTGGTGATCGCGGCCTCCGGCGACGACAAGGTCAACCTCGTCGTCTCGCTGCTCGCCAAGACCGAGTACGGCGTGCCGCGCGTGGTCGCGCGCATCAACCACCCGAAGAACGAGTGGCTGTTCAACGAGTCGTGGGGGGTGGACGTCGCCGTCTCGACCCCGCGTCTGCTGTCGGCGCTGGTCGAGGAGGCCGTCAGCGTCGGAGACCTGGTCCGGCTGATGACCTTCCGCCAGGGCCAGGCGAACCTCGTCGAGCTCACCCTCGCCGACGACGCGCCGGTGGTCGGGCAGCGGGCGGGTTCGGTGCCGTGGCCGGAGGACGCCGCCCTGGTCGCCATCCTCCGCGAGGGCAGGGTGCTCGTCCCCTCCGTCGACGATCCGCTGGAGGCGGGCGACGAGCTGCTCTTCGTTGCCAACCAGGAGGTCGAGCACGAGCTCGCCCAGCTGCTGTCCTCG
The DNA here is from genome assembly GCF_016862895.1 of Planotetraspora kaengkrachanensis. Classification (GTDB taxonomy): domain Bacteria; phylum Actinomycetota; class Actinomycetes; order Streptosporangiales; family Streptosporangiaceae; genus Planotetraspora; species Planotetraspora kaengkrachanensis. The sequence goes on from NZ_BONV01000010.1 coordinate 168,496, forward strand.
CACTGAGCGGATGATCGCTGGACGTGGCCGCCGCGTGACGCGGCGGCCGCGTCAGGCCGCCGGCTGAGCCGGGCCGGGCTGTATGGGGGTACGGCCCCTGGCGAGCAGCCAGAGCATCGCGGCGAGCCCGGCCACCTGCAGGGGCCAGCCGAGCGCGAGCTTGGCGACGCCGAGGGGGGCCACCAGGTCCGCCCAGTAGAGCGGAAGCTGCACCACGACGCGCAGCAGACAGGGCAACATCAGCAGCCACGTCAGCCGGGTGCACAGGCGCACCAGGCCGGGATCCTTGTGCCAGGCGGTCGGGTCGCCGGTCACCGATCCGACGAGGAAGCCGACGATCGGCCAGCGCAGGATGATCGACAGGAGCATGCCCGCGGCGTAGATGCCGTTGTAGTAGATGCCCGGCAGGAAGACGTCCTTGGCCTCACCGGTCCTGGACGCGAAGAATGCGCCGATTCCGATGCCGATGAGGCTGTTGAGCACGAACTGCGGCGTGCTCCGCTGGACCAGCCGTACGAGCAGGAGGGCCACCGCGGCGGCGATGCTGACGATCAGCGAGAGCTTCAGCTCTTCCGTCGTGATCCACATCCCGGTGAAGACGACGGTGGGAACCGCCGCCTCGACGATTCCCCGCTTGCCGCCCAGCGCCTTCGACAGCTGGGCACGGACGGCCGACTCAACGGTTGCGTGCGCCTCCGGCGCGGCCGTCGTGTCCGCTGTGCTCATACCGTCTCCTGAATGATCAAGGGCCACCCGCGGGGCGCAGCTCGTAACGAGGATTGAACATGACCTTGCGGCCGTCCTGGAAACTCACCAGGCCCTCGGCCCGTACGACGCGGCCGGGCTCGATCCCGACGATCTTCCGGCGGCCCAGCCAGACCAGGTCGATCACGTCCGACCCGTCGTACAGCTCGGCCTCCAGAGCGGGCGCACCCCCGCGCGGCCGCAACGTCACGGTACGTAGCGTACCCGCCACACAGAAGCGGCGCCGTTCGCCACACGCGGCGATGGGAGTGGCCCCCTGCCGTCCCAGATCCTCCTGCAGCTCGGCCGCCTCGAGGTCGGCCTGGCTGGTGGCCAGCCGCTGAAAGAAGCCCCGCAGTCCGCCACGTTTGGCAGGCTCCGGCGTGCTCATCGGTCGCTCACCAGCTTCCCAGCTCGCAGTTAAGAGGACCCGTCATCATGCCTTCAAGCGTAGGGGACGCTCTCATCGCAGACTACTTGAGCACATCCGAAGCCTAAAGGACAAGAATGGAGGATCTCCGCATCACGGACAGGATGGTCAGCGGGTCTCGGTGATCTCCGGGCCGCGCTCGAACGGGAACTTCGGCTGTTGCGCGGCCTGTTCCTCCATCGCCTGCCTGGCCTCAGCCGGCAGCCTGAGCTGGATCGGGTCCTTGGGCGCCATGGGCTCGTCGCCCCGGACCACCACGATGTCCCTGACGACGTTCTCCAGGGTCTCCGCCACGGCCGGGTCGACGGCCGCGCGCCCGCTGATGACCGCCCTGAGGAACCAGCGGGGGCCGTCGATCCCGATGTAGCGGACGGGCTGCGGCTCCTGGCCCTGCGTGGGGACCATGGCCGCCAGTTCGACGCCGAACGGGCCCTCGTGCTCCTGGACCGTGCCCCCCACGTTCACGACTTCACGGGACAACTCAGCGCGGACCTCGTCCCAGATGCCGCTGCGCTTGGGAGCCGCGAACGCGTGCACCTGGAGGGCGCTCTCGCTCACCAGGACGAGCGCACCGTCGATCTGGTCCCCCGCCAGGCTGAGCTGCACCTCGAAACCCGGGCCGATCGGGAGGTGGAGACCTCCGAGGTCGACCCGCTCGGCCTCCGGGTAGCCCTCCTGGGCGTCCCACGGGCCCGATGTCCGCGCGGGAGCGGGCCGGTCCTCCGAGACGGCCGGTGCCGCCTCCACCTCCGCGCCTCGCCTGCGTCGGAACACGTCCTTCACACTCCTCTGTCTGCAGTGCCGCGATCTGTCGGCTCTCAGCTACCGGTGGATCCGAACCCGTCGGCGCCGCGCGCCGATCCGGGCAGGCGCTCCACCTCATGAAAAGCGGCCTTCTCCACCCGCTGGACGACCAGTTGCGCGATCCGGTCGCCGCGCTTGAGCCGTACCGCCTCTTTGGCGTCGGTGTTGATCAAGGTCACCTTGATCTCGCCGCGGTACCCCGCGTCGACCGTCCCCGGCGCGTTCACGAGCGTGACGCCGTACTTGGCGGCCAGCCCGGAGCGGGGGTGGACGAACGCGGCGTAGCCGTCGGGAAGCGCGATGGCGATCCCGGTCCCCACCACGGCCCGCTCTCCGGGCAGCAGCTCGACGTCCACGGTCGCGCGGAGGTCGGCGCCTGCGTCGCCCGGGTGGGCGTACGACGGCAACGGAAGCCCGGCGTCCAGGCGATGGATCAGGACTTCAACGCTCATGACGCAAGACCCTACCCGTTGTGCTGCGGAGACACCGCCCCTCCCGCGCTAGACGACGGTTGATCCTCATCCGTGGCGGTGGGTTCGGGGATCGACGGTCTCGAGCGTTCCGGGGAGGGCTCCGAAGCCTGCGGGGGGACGTCCGGCGTGGCCTGTGGAGGGTCGTCCGCGGGGGGCGGGGCCTCGGACCGCCGTCTCAGCTCGGGCAGCGCGCGGTAGATCACCGCGGTCACGGGCACCGCCACGGCCGCTCCGGCGATTCCGCCCAGCACACCGCCGATGGCGAGGACCAGGATGATCGCGAGAGGGTGGAACGCCAGGGCGCGGCCGACGATGAGCGGCTGGAGGACGTGGTTCTCCAGTTGCTGCTCGACGACGAGGACTCCCACGAAGATCAGCGCGTACACCCAGCCCTGCGATCCGAACGTCACGAGGGTCGCGATGGTGCCCGCGAAGAAGATCCCGACGATCGGGATGAAGCTGGCCAGGAACACCACCACCGCCAGCGGCGCCCAGAGCGGGACCTGCATGCCGGCGAGGACGACGCCGATGACGATTCCGTGGATCGCCGCGACGGCCACGGTGCCGTGGACGTAGTGGGAGATCGTGACCCAGGCGGCGCGACCGGCGCGGTCGACGCGCGGCGAGGTGGAGCCGAACGCTCGCAGGAACCAGGCCCAGATGCGGTCGCCATCCTTGAGCAGGAAGAACGTCACGAACAACATCAGGACGATGGAGGTGAGCACCTCGACGATCGCGGTGGCACCCGTGAGCAGCGTGTCGGTGATCTGGCTGCGCTGGTCGTTGATCTGCTGCGTCAGCTGGTCGACCATGTCGGCCAGCTGGGCCTCCTTGAGCTGGAGCGGCCCATGGAGCAACCAGTCCTGCACGCTGCGGGCGGTGAGCTGGATCTGCTCGACCAGCCGCGGGAACTCCTCGTTGGCCCGCAGGCCGATCATGAAGCCGACCCCGACGATGATCGCCAGGCCGAACAGCATGGTGATCCACGTCGCGTAGATGGGCCGCAGGCCGAAGCCGCGCAGCCGCCTGGTCATCGGGAGCAGAAGTGCGGTCAGGAGGAAGGCGATGGCCACCGGCAGGACGACGAAGCTCAGCCGCCCGATGATCAGCGCGAACACATAGATCATCGCGCCGAGCAGCAGCATGCGCCAGCTCCATGCGGCCAGCGTGACGAGAACGCGGGGAACGGCCGCGTCTTCACGCTCCTTAGGCGAGATCACGCGTCAAGCCTGGCATGTTCTCCGCCCCGGCGCGCACGTGTTTCCGCTCACGCTCCGCATTTCCGAATGAACACACCCCCTGGGACACCCCTCTGGGTCGAGACCTGGTTGGGACCGACCCCCTGGGCTGGGATCTGGGTTGGGAACACACGGGCCTGGGCTGGGACCGCACCCCCTGGGCCGGGACCTGGGTTGGGAACACACGGGCCTGGGTTGGAAACCTGGGTGTGATCATGCACACCTTCGTGCACTCCCGCCCCGACCACCCCCTCACTTGGGGTGATCATGCACAGATTCGCGAAACACGCCCCGACCTGCTCGTTTCCACTTCGTGATCATGCACAGATTCGGTGACGTGCCCGCCGACCTGCGCGAACGGCATCGGTGATCTGGCAACGACAACGACATGCCAGATCACGACAGGTCCCGGACCAGCCCAGGGAGCATGCCGGCGAATCCGTGCATGATCACGCGCGGCTTCACTCCAGGCCAGGAGCCTGCGCGCGAATGTGTGCATGATCACGCCCGGCGGTGGGGCAGGTCAGAGCCCACATCCGCGAATGTGTGCATGATCACCCCCAAGAGGGGGGCAGGTCGGCGTGCAGATCTACGAATCCGTGCATGATCACGCCGAATGGCGTGGCGGGGGTTGGGATGGGTAGACACTATGGTCATCACCGAGGAGGAACCATGGCGGACATTACGCGGGCTGACGCGGACAAGCCCGACATGCAGTGGCGGATCGTGGGCGGTCTCGTGGGGCTCGCCGTGGGCTTCGCCTCACGCAAGGTGCTCTCGTACGCCTGGGAGAAGTCGACGGGCAAGAAGCCTCCGGCCAACGTCGACTCCCCCGAGATCAGCCTCGGCGAGGCCATCGCCTATGCCGTCGTGATGGGTCTCGGCATGGAGGTCGCCCGCATCGTGGCGACCCGCGCCGCCGCCCGGAAATGGCGGTCGTGGAAGGACGCGGCGAAGGACCTCTAGTGCGCCTCGAGGGCGGTGAGGAAGTCGCTGGCCCACTTGTCGACGTTGTGCGTCGCGACCCTGCGCCTCAGTGAACGCATCCTGCGGCCCAGCTCGTGCGGGGTCGCCCGCATCGCCGAGAGCATGGCCCGTTTCATGCCCTCGATGTCGTACGGATTGACGAGGAACGCCTGCCGCAGTTCGTCGGCCGCCCCGGCGAACTCGCTCAGCACCAGGGCGCCCCGCAGATCGTGCCGGCACGCGACGTACTCCTTGGCCACGAGGTTCATGCCGTCGCGCAACGGGGTGACCACCATGACGTCGGCCGCGCAGTAGAGCGCCGCGAGTTCGGCCTTGCTGTACGACTGGTGGAGATAGGTGATGGGCTGGCTGCCCAGCATGCCGTGCTCGCCGTTGATCCGCCCCACCTTCAGCTCGATGTCGTTGCGCAGCCGGATGTACTCGGCGACCCGCTCCCGCGTGGGCGTGGCCACCTGGACGAACGCCGCCTCGCCCGGCTTGACCGTGCCGTCGCCGAGCAGCTCGCCGAACGCCTTGAGCCGCTGGCCGATGCCCTTGGTGTAGTCGAGCCGGTCCACGCCGAGCAGCACGTGCTCGGGATCGCCGAGCTCGGCCCTGATCTCCTTGGCGCGGGCCTGGATACGCGGCTCGCGGACCATCTGGTCGAGCTCGCCGAAGTCCACGGAGATCGGGAACGCCTCGGCCCTGACGGTCCGGCCGTCGACGTAGATCTCGTTGCGGTGGTACTGCAGGCCGAGGAGGCGGCGGCAGAGCCGGATGAAGTTGGAGGCGCCGCCGGGACGCTGGAATCCGACGAGGTCGGCGCCCAGCAGGCCCTCGAGGATCTCGCTCCGCCAGGGAAGCTGCCAGAACAGCTCGGCGGGCGGGAACGGGATGTGCAGGAAGAAGCCGATCTTCAGGTCGGGACGCAGCCGGCGCAACATGGCGGGCACGAGCTGGAGCTGGTAGTCCTGCACCCACACGACGGCGCCGGGCGCGGCGGCGTCGGCGGCGGCGCGGGCGAACCGTTCGTTGACCGCCCGGTAGGCGTCCCACAGCACCCGCGAGTAGACCGGGGTCGCGACCACGTCGTGGTAAAGCGGCCACAGGGTCGCGTTGGAGAAGCCCTCGTAGTAGAGCTCGACCTCCATGGCGGACAGCGGCACCGGGATCAGATGCATGCCGTCGTCGTCGAACGGCTTCAGCTCCTCCCCCGCGGCTCCGGTCCAGCCGAGCCAGGCGCCGTCGCGCCGCTGCATCACGGGCGCGATCGCGGTGACGAGTCCGCCGGGGCTGCGCCGCCATTCCTTCTCGCCTACGCGGTCCACGGGAAGCCGGTTCGCGACGATCAGAAACGCGCTGGTGCCATGCATGAAGCCCCTCCAGGGTCGGCTGTGCCTCACCATATGAAAGGCCGCTGCGATCGCCCATACCCGCAAGAACGTGCACAATTCATCAGGGACGGTGTGAGGATGATCTCACGCAGCTCACAGCCGTCGCCCAAGAGGTTTAGACCAATCCGCCACACTTCGCTACCGGGCTTTCCCGGTCCTGCCGCGGATCAGATGGGGGACGGACCGGAAATCAGGCGGGAGGCAGGGCCCGTTGCCGGCGCAGATCGGCTCGTACGGCTTCCGCGAGCCTCTTGGTGGCCGCCCTGTTGAGCGCGCCTCCGGCGATCGCGCCGGTGAGGAACGGGCCGAGGGTGGTGAGATGCCTGCCGAGCGTCCGCATGAGGCGGTTGCGCAGGGCCGTCTTCGCCGCCGCCCCCAGGGCGAAGGTGGCCGAGCCGGGCGTGAGGGGGTTCACTCCACGCTGCTTCGACCAGGCCATGGTGTAGGCGGCCGCCCGCTGGGAGCCGTTGCCCTGGACGGGCACGCCGTACACCTCGTGCAGTTCGGCGAGGAGCTTGACCTCGATCGCGGCCACGACCAGCGTCTCGGCCACGAGCTGCGCCGGAGCGGACAGCAGCAGGGGCGGGGCCGCGAACTCGGCGGCGGCGAGGGCTCCCCCCACCGCGCCGATGGCCGTCGTCGCCTTCGCCGCCGTGCGGACGAGGTCGTCGGCCAGTTGCTCTCCCGTCAGGCCGTAATGGTGTTCCTGCAGGGTCTCGTAGTCGCGGATCGGCAGCCGCTGGGCGATGCTGACGAACATGTCGGCCAGCCATCGCCCACGCCCCGAGCCTGACACACGGGCGTTCTTCGCCGACGTCGCGAGCGCCTTACTGAGGCGGCCGAGCAGCCGTCGCCGCTCGGCCCCGTCCGCCTCGTCAGGGGCCACGAGCTTGCCGACCAGGTCGGCGACCTCTTCGTTCGATCGATCCGTTTCGGGAGTCAACGGACCCTCCTCAAGAGACTCCTAGGCCGCGCACTCTCGGCAGACCTGCTGACCGTTCTTCTCGGAGGCCAGCTGGCTGCGGTGATGCACCAGGAAGCAACGAGAGCACGTGAACTCGTCCGCCTGCCGCGGAATCACCCTAAGAGACAGCTCCTCGTTGGAGAGGTCAGCCCCCGGCAGCTCAAGCGACTCGGCGAGATCCGTCTCGTCGATGTCGATGCTGCCCGACGACTTGTCGCTGCGCCGCGCCTGAAGCTCCTGAAGGCTGTCCTCATTCAGGTCGTCATCAGTCTTGCGCGGGCTGTCGTAGTCGGTTGCCATTTGCGTACTCCATCCCCCTCATCTATCTGTCTGCGCCTACGTCGCGCGTCTTCAACGCTCGGGAGGCGGAAATTGTGCCCGTCGCCGCCGGGAGATTTGCAATCGGTACCCGCATGGACGAACACTCAACCTCCCAACACGAGAGGGGCATCCCGTACTAGGCCCTGGTTAGCCAAATATGGCGAAAACCACAGTATCGACGGTATGACCCACCGCGTTTCGACGGCACATCCAACCACATGTGCGGCGCTGGCGCTCCATCAGCGCGCCGACTGCGTCCCACCGGTGGTCACCCCCGCCCCCGACAGACGCACCGTCATCACGAGGCCTCCACCGTCACGGGGGACGGCGTTCACCGATCCGCCATGCGCGCGGACGATCCCGCGCACGATGGACAGGCCCAGTCCCGCGCCTTTGGCCGACTGGATCCTGTCGGCGTTCAGTCTCCTGAACGGCTCGAACAGGCTGTCCACCTCGTACGCGGGAACGTGTGGTCCCGTGTTCGCGATCTGAACAACGGCACCCCCACCGACAATTCCCGTCCGGACCCAGACTTTTCCGGAAGGTCCGGCATTGTGCTTGATGCCGTTCTCGATCAGGTTCGAAAGGCAGCGTTCGAGAAGAACCGGATCACCTGTCGTGAGCGCGGGATGAAGGTCGTATTCGACGGCGATCTCTTCCTCTTCCGCGAAGGTGGCGAGTTGCTCGATCGCCGTCCTGGCGACCTCCTGAATGTCCACCGGTTTGCGAACGGACAACTCCCGATCGCTCCGGGCGAGCAGCAGCAGTCCCTCGATCAGACGCTCGTTGCGCGCGGTGGTCCCCAGGAGCGTACGGCCGAGCACCTTGAGGTCTTCGGACGCCTCGGGGTCGGCGAGCGCGACCTCCAGGACCGTCCGGTTGATGGCGAGAGGCGTCCTCAGCTCGTGCGAGGCGTTGTCGACGAACCTGCGCTGGGCGTCGAAGGCCGCGTTGAGCCTGATCAGCATGGCGTCGAAGGTGTCGGCGAGCTCCTTGAGCTCGTCGTCGGGGCCGGTCAGGTCGATGCGCTCGTGGGCGAGCGAGGTCTCGGACAACTTCCGAGCCGTCGCCGTCATCTGCTTGATCGGCCGCAGGGCCCGGTCCGCCACGATGTATCCGAGGATCACCGCGATGATGCCGACTCCCAGGAGCGCCAGGAGCCCGCGGGTGATCAGCGCGCCGAGCACCGCGTCGCTGACGGAGGCGTTCCTGTAGCTGATCTCCTGCTCCCAGTAGTCGATGAGCCACTGGGGCGTGTCGCCGGGGACGGTGAGTCGTACGCCCAGGGCGTTGGACAGCACCGGGCGCACCAGCAGGTACATCACGAGCAGGAGCAGGGCCCCCGCCGCGAAGAACAGGGCGCTGTAGGTGAGCGTCAGCCGCCATCGGATGCTCATCCGGTCCGACAGGGCCTTGGCCTGGTCGAGAAGGCTCACCTTCACAGGATGGGCCACGAGCGGCGGTGGCCCGTCCCAGACGGGAGGTCCGCTGGGCGGCGGCGGGACCTGACCGCGGAACTGGCCCCCCGATCGCCGGCCCGGCCCGGCGGGCGGCTCCTCGCCCGGCTCGGCCGTGTGCGGCGCCCCTGCGGCCGGGTTCTCCGCCCCCTGCCCCGGGCGGGCGCCGGACTCGACCGACTCCGGGAGAGCGCCGGGCTCGTCCGGTCCGCTCACCGTCTCACCTCGAGTCCCCCGTGATCGGCTCACAGCCGGTATCCCACCCCGGGGACGGTCTCGATGACCTGGGGTTCACCGAGCTTCTTGCGCAACGTCATCATGGTCACCCGTACGACATTGGTGAACGGGTCGATGTGCTCGTCCCACGCCTTGTCGAGAAGATCCTCCTGGCTGACGACGGCGCCCTCGGCGCGCATCAGCTCCTCGAGGACCGCGAATTCCTTCTTGGTCAGCGCGATCTCCCTGTCGCCTCGCGCGACGAGCCGCTTGCCCGGGTCGAGGCGGATCCCCGCCCGCTCGAGCACGGGAGGCAGGGGCGGCGCCGACCTGCGGCCCAGCGCCCGTACGCGCGCGACCAGCTCCAAGAAGGCGAACGGCTTGGCGAGATAGTCGTCGGCGCCCAGTTCCAGGCCCTCGACCTTGTCGTCCACGTCGCCGGCGGCCGTCAGCATGATGATCCGCGAACCCGACCGCTGGGTGACGAGCTCGCGCGCCACCTGATCACCGTGGACCTTCGGCAGGTCGCGGTCGAGCACGATCACGTCGTAGTCGATGTAGCCCGTCTTCTCCAGCGCGGCGGCACCGTCGTACGCCACGTCCACGGCCATCGCCTCCCGGCGCAGCCCGGTCGCGATGGCGTCCGCGAGCACACGCTCGTCCTCCACCACAAGAACGCGCATCTGGGTCCTCCTCAGCTGGAATGACGCCCTCATTCTCCCAACACCCGGCGTAAGCCTGCGGTAAGCGGTTCCCCGCGATCACGTGATGCAGAGCACATGATTTGGGTGGTTTGGGACAAGCCCGGCGGTGGGTAATGGGGGGCTACACCCCAAATTGTCGTGTGCCGGGGAAGGCGTACCCTCCCCAGGATCCGCTGCGGGGTCCGCGCGCGGCATGTTTCGCTCCAAGAAAGAAGGTGAGATGGGCGAGTTCACCAGCACGATCGAAACCAGGCTCGACCAGGCCTACAAGGGTCTCGAGGAGGCCAGGTCGAGTGGAGACGCTTTCCTCGCCGACGCGCTCACCGCCGAGATCGAAGACCTCCGCCGCCTGGCCGACGATCACGGCATCCCGATCCAGCGATAAGACGGCATCAAAACTCAAGGGGGCCCACCGGTGCGGTGGGCCCCCTTCGCCGTTCTCGGGACGGCGCTCAGTCGTGGTCGGGGTCCAGCGGGATCAGCAGATCGCGCAACTCCTCGAACAGTTCGGGCGCCGCGGACATGATCAGGTCAGGATGGACCGGCCAACCGCGCAGGCCGCCGACCCTGGCGCCGGCCTCGGCCGCGATCAACCCGCCCGCCGCGTGGTCCCAGTAGTTGGTGCCGCGCTCGAAGTACGCGTCGACCCGGCCGGCGGCGACGGAACACATGTCGACGGCGCAGGAGCCCGACCTCCGGATGTCCCGGATTCTCGGCATGACCTGGGCCAGCACCTCGGCCTGGACCCGCCTCCGGTCGGCTCCGTAGCCGAAACCGGTGGCCACGAGCGCCCGGTCGAGGGGGACGCCGGTGTTGCAGCTCAGGCGCTCGCCGTCCAGCCACGCCCCCTCACCCTTCTCGGCCGTGAACAACTGGCCGCGGGGCACGTTGTTCACCACTCCGGCGACGATCTCGCCGTCCACCTCGACGCCGATGCTGACGGCCCAGTCCGGCAGGCCGTACAGGAAGTTGACGGTGCCGTCGATGGGGTCGACGACCCAGCGGACGGCGCCCTCACCCGGCGTGTCGCCGCCTTCCTCGCCGAGTACGGCGTCGCCGGGGCGCGCCTGGGCGATGCGGCTGCGGATCAACTCCTCGGCGGCCTTGTCCAGGGCGGTCACGATGTCGGTCGGGCTCGACTTGGTCGCGAGGACCTCGGGCCGCGGGGGACGCTTGGCGAGGAGCATCTCCCCCGCCTCGCGGGCGATGTCGACGGCCAGCGTCAGCAACTCCCCCGCCGTCCCCCCTCCGCCGTGATCATGCGCGGGCCCCCCTTGGGGGTGATCCTGCGCGAGTCCCCCTTGGGGGTGATCATGCACACCTTCGCGATCAACCACTGTGACCTGCCCCCTCACATTTCGTGATCATGCACAGGTTCGGGATCATGCCCTGCGACCTGCGCGGACTCCTCACACGATCATGCAGTCCGGAAATTTCCGGACTGCATGGTCACGGACGCCATCCTCCCAGATCAGCGTTCGCGGGCCCGAAGGCCTGCATGATCACGCACTGCGACGCCGCAGGCCGTACAGCTGATCACCGAACCCGTGCATGATCACGCCCCGAGTAGGTGCAGGTCGCGAGGGGTGCCGGCGAATCTGTGCATGATCACCCATAAGGGGGGCGGCGCCCCGGGGTCAGCTCAGGGACTCGGGGGTCTCCCAGGGGGCGCCGAGCACGTGCTGTGCCAGGAAGGCCAGCACGGTCTCGTACCAGGCGACGGCGTTGCCCGGCTTGAGGACCCAGTGGTTCTCGTCGGGGAAGTAGAGAAACTTCGACTCGACGCCTGAGCGCTGGAGGTCCCACCAGAGCCGCAGCCCCTCCCCGATCGGCACCCGGTAGTCCTTGTCGCCGTGGATCACCAGCATCGGCGTGGAGATCTTGTCCAGCGAGTGGTGCGGCGACAGCCGGGCGTAGCGGGCCGAGCCCGGCGAGCCGAACTCCCGCTGCCAGTACATCGAGGCGTCCGTCGTCCCGGCGAACTGGTCCAGGTTCCACAACGAGGCGTGGGTGACGATGGCCTTGAACCGGTCGGTGTGCCCGGCGACCCAGTTGGCCATGTATCCGCCGAACGATCCGCCCATGGCCGCGATCCGCTGGTCGTCGATCTCGGGCCGCTTGAGGCACTCGTCCGTGATCGCCATCAGGTCGGCGTGGGTGACCGGCCCCCAGTCGCCCCAGCCCCTGTCGATCATCGACTGGCCGTACCCGGTGGACAGGGCGGGGTCCGGCAGCAGCACGGCGTAGCCGCTCCTGGCCATCAGCCACGGGTTCCAGCGCCAGGACCAGTCGTTCCAGCTCCCCACCGGGCCGCCGTGGATCCACAGGAGGAACGGCGCCGGGTTCTCCGCCGACGCCTCGGACGGCACGACGAGCCAGCCGCGGATCTCCGTTCCGTCCTCGGCGACGGCGCTGACCTCGGTCAGCGTGCCCGGCAGGTCGAGCGACGGCACGGGCGACGGCAGGTCGGTCACGGAGCCGTCCGGGGAGATCCGCACGGGCCGGGGCGCCGAGTCGACGGCGCTGCGCAGGGCGTAGAGCGTGCCGTCGGAAGCGGGGCACAGCTCCTGGTAGGCCCCGTCGTCCTCGGTCACCCGGGACACGTCGCCGTCGAGGGAGATCCGGAACACCGGCCGGCGGCCCAGGTGATCGGCCGCGATGTAGATCGCGTCCGACGAGGGCGCCCACGCGACGGCGGACGGGAACAGTTCGCCGCCCAGCGCCCGGCCCTCGCCGGTCTCCAGGTCGACGACCCACAGGTCGAGCGCGGTCGAGAGTTCCTGGTCGCCGAGCCGTTCCCGGGTGCAGGCGACGTACCGGCCGTCCGGCGACACCTCCACGGGGCCGCCGAACTCGTGCCCCTCGGAGGCGGCCAGGGTGCGCCGCGCGCCCGTCGCGATGTCGATGGCGGCGAGTTCGGCCCGCATCTCGCCGCTGGGCAGGTAGACCAGCCAGGTCGTGACGACCGACGACCCGTCGGGGGTGACGGCGAACGACACCCTGTCCAGCGCCCGGCCCGGCTCCGGCGTCAGGTCCGCGGCGTCGTCCAGGCCGCCCTGGACGGAACCGGCGAGCAGGCGGGTCTGGGCGGGCCCGAGGTCGTGATCCCAGTAACGGATGGGGTACTGCTCATGCAGGATCGCGCTGACGCCGGCGTCCTTGCGAGCCTTCCGGCGCTCCTCCTCGGTGGCGGCGTCACCGGGCAGCACGTTGGCGGCGACGATCACCGCGCCGCCTGCCGCCCGCACGCCGCCGATCCCGCCGGGCCTGGCCGCGATCCGGCGGGGCTCGCCGCGCTCGGGGAGCAGCCACAACGCCGGGACGTCCTCGTCGTTGTCCTTCACGGTCTCGTCGGGCCGGCGGGAGACGAACAGCAGCTCTCCCCCGGTAGTGAACTCCGCGCCCGCCTCTCCCTTCGCCGACCGTGTCAGCCGGTACGCCTCCGCGGCGGGGTCCAGCGGGATCTCCCACAGCGCGGTGCCGTACGACGAGCGGTCGGGGTTGAGGGACTGGACCACGGACACGAGCCGGGTCCCGTCGGGGGAGAGCCGCAGCGACACCACGCGCGGCAGGGCAACGTATTCACGGATGTCCGGAAATTGGCTCACCGCTCGAACCTACCTGGATCTCCGCAAGATCCCAACGGAGCCCACCTCCGGCCGCGACCGGACCGGCGCGTGCGTAGGCTGGACAGCCATGGGGAGCACCTTGCCTTACGACGCGTTGCTGGTCGTCTCATTCGGCGGACCGGAGAAGCCCGACGACGTCATGCCGTTCCTGGAGAACGTCGTCCGGGGCCGCGGAGTGCCGCGTGAACGGCTGCTCGAAGTCGAGGCGCACTATCAGGGCTTCGGCGGAGTCAGCCCGATCAACCAGCAGTGCCGCGACCTGATCGAGGCGCTCGACGTCGACCTGCCGGTCTACTGGGGCAACCGGAACTGGCATCCCTTCCTGGAGGACACCGTCCGCCAGATGAAGGCCGACGGGGTCAGGAAGGCGGCGGCGTTCGTCACGGCCGCCTACAGCTCCTACTCGAGCTGCCGGCAGTACCTCGACGACATCGACCGCGCGCGGGCAGCCGTCCCCGGGGCGCCGGAGATCGTCAAGCTGCGGCATTACTACGACCACCCCGGATTCATCGCGGCCATGGCCGACCACACCCGCGCCGCTCTCGAGGCCCTTCCGCCCGCTGACAGGGACGGCGCGCGCTTCGTCTTCACCGCGCACAGCATCCCGGTCTCCATGGCGAGGACCGCCGGCCCCGCGGGCGGGGCGTACGAGGCGCAGCTCAGGAAGGCCGCCGCGCTGGTGACCGAGCAGGTGGGCGCGGGCCGGTCCTGGGACCTGGTCTGGCAGAGCCGCAGCGGCCCGCCGAGCGTCCCCTGGCTGGAGCCCGACGTGTGCGACCACCTGGAGGCGCTGCACGTGGAAGGCGTCCGCGCGGTCGTGGTGGTCCCTATCGGATTCGTGTCCGACCACATGGAGGTCGTCTACGACCTCGACATCGAGGCGGCGACCATGGCGGACAAGCTCGGCATGAGGCTGAGCCGGGCGGCCACCGCGGGCACGCACCCGCGGTTCGTCTCCATGGTGAGCGAACTGCTGGCCGAGCCCGAGCCCGTCCTCTGCGCCGCCACCTGCTGCCCGGCGCCGGTGCGCAGGCCCTCCTGATCCCTACGGATATCTCCGGGCGTACGCCCCGGCCAGACCGAGGACCTTGTCCACGTACGACCACGAGTGGTTGTAGAACCAGACGCTCTTCCTGAGCTTGTCGCCGCCGCGCCCGGCGCCGTTCGCGCAGAGGTATTTCGCGGCCGCCGGGACGGCGTCGTAGGGGCTCCAGATGTCCTTCTCGCCGTCCCCGTCGCCGTCGAATCCGTAGGCCTCCCACGTGGCCGGCATGAACTGCATCGGCCCGAGCGCGCCCGCAGAGGACGGCCCGTTGTTACGCCCGTGGCCGCTCTCCACCTGCCCGATGGCCGCCAGGACGGTCCAGGACAGGCCGGGGCAGGTGGTCGCGGCCCGCTGGTAGAGCTCCAGGTAGCTGCCCGGCCGTCCGACCAGTCCGGACGTCGAGGCGGGCTTCGACGGGGCGACGACCGGGGTGCGGGCCGCACCCACGGTGACGATCTGCGCCCTTTTCCCGAGCAGCCGGCCGACCGCGCGCCTGTCGGCCGTGCCGTGGTCGGTGTGGATGAGGACGACGACGCCAGGGGCGAGTCCCAGACGACGGCCCAGGCCGATGCTGACCAGGCCGTCGACGCCGGGCAGGCCGAGCGGGGCGGACGCCGCCAGGCGCACCTGCGGGCCCCCGTCGATCTGGTATTCGGCGCCGAGCACCATGCCCGTGCGGTCGACCGTCCCGCTGTCGGCCACGACCTCGTCACGCGCAAGCGCGCTCCAGACCTCGGGCTTGTCGGCGACGGGCTTGGGCGTCCACGAGCGGAACGAGGTGGGGTCGACGGCCAGCAACTGCAGTCCCCTGCCGGAGGCGCGCACCGCGCCGCCGTCGGCGCCCGCCACCTCCCGCACGTTCTTCAGGGCGGCGATGGCCCGCAACGTGTCGGCGGAGACCGGAGCGGGAGCGATGGCCATCATGCTCGGCGGCGTGACGCGCACGGCGGCGTCGGCGACGGGCGGGCTCGAGGGCAGCGCCGGGTCGGGGACGATCTCAGCCGAAGCCGAAGGAGAGCCGGGAACCGGAACAGGAGCAGTGGCGCCGGCCGACACGGGCTGTTCACCTTCGCCGGCGGAGCCCAGCAGGACGAAGCCTCCGGCGACGATCCCGGCGATCAGTACGGTCAGCCCGGCCACAAGAGCACGAAGATGCGTGGACCGGGGAAGAAGACGCACCTGGCTCAGGTTAATCCCTTCACCCCAAAGACGTAAAAATCACTTGCCTTACGCCGGGGTTGTGCGTAAGGGTCGAGCGGCGTACGTCATCGTCCGCGTGCCGTGGGGACGACGCCCCGCGGCCGCCGCCGCTCCCAGCCGGTGTGCCCGGACGCACAGCGTGACCACGCGTTCCCCTGGCCGGGCCGCGATCACGTGACGACACGGTGCTGAAGGGATGCGACATGGTGGGGCCCTTTCGAGGTCTGTTCGGCACGCCCGGCGTCAAGGGCTTCGTCATCACGGGCTTCGTCGGCCGGATCCCCATGTCGATGCTCGGCATCGGCCTGGTTCTCCTCATCTCGGCGCTCACGGGTTCCTACGCCACCGCCGGCGCGGTGTCGGCCGCCTTCGCGCTCGCCAACGCGGTGGCCGCCCCGGTGTCCGGCCGCCTCGTCGACAGGTACGGCCAGGCGAAGATCCTCGTGCCGCTCGTCGTCCTCCACGGGGCCGCACTCGCGGGCCTCATGATGTGCGCCCACACGAAGGCCCCGATCTGGACCCTCTACGCGACCGGCGTCGCGGCGGGGGCCACCGCCACGTCCCTGGGGTCGATGGTGCGGGCCCGCTGGTCGCACGTTCTCAAGGGCTCGCACCGGCTGCACGTCGCCTTCTCGTTCGAGTCGGTGGCCGACGAGGTCATCTTCGTCTGCGGCCCCGCCTTCGTGACCGCTCTCGCCACGGCGGTGAACGTGTACGCCGGGCTCATCGTCGCCCTGGTCCTCGCCGTCGCGGGCACGCTGGCGTTCGCGGCGCTGCGTGGCACGGAGCCGCCGGCCCTCCGGCACAAGGACCACTCGGGCTCCCCCATCGCCATCCCCGGGGTGGCCCTGCTGTCGGGCGTCTTCCTCGCGATGGGCGCGGTATTCGGCTCGGTCGACGTCATCACCGTCGCCTTCGCCGACGAACAGGGCAGCAAGGCGGCGGCGGGGTTCCTGCTCGCCTCGATCGCGTGCGGGAGCATGGTCTCCGGCCTCTGGTACGGCTCCCGCAACTGGCGGATCAGCCTCCGCAGCCGCTTCATCCGGGCGTTGTCGGTGTTCGCGGCGGGGATGACGCCGGTCCTGCTGATGGGGGACGTCCGCGCGATGGCGGTGGCCATGTTCTTCGCCGGGCTGGCGATCTCCCCCACCCTGATCACGGGCTTCTCCCTCATCGAACGCCTGGTCCCGGCCTCGCAGCTCACCGAGGGCATGTCCTGGATCTCGACGTCGCTCGGCTTCGGCGTGGCCATCGGCGCCTGGGCGGGCGGCCACCTGACCGACACGTTCGGCGCGTCGAACGCCTACGGGTTCACCTTCGCCTGCGCCCTCGCCGCGGCGCTGGTCGGCGTGGCGGGGTCCACTCTGGTGCGGGCGGAGCACCGCACCAACTGAACCCGCGCGAGCGGCGCTCCGGCCATAGGCAGCCGGTCATTTTATGAGTAGTGTTCATGTTCCACGACGGGGGCGTGCGGTTCTCACTGCGCGAGGAGGAACATGGGCGCCTTCGTCAACTGGGCACGCAACCAGTCGGTCACTCCCTCCGAGTTCCGGACGCCCGCGTCCGCCGAGGACGTGGTGCGGGCCGTCTCGGACGCCGCGCGCGACGGACGGCGCGTCCGCATGCTCGGCACCGGACACTCGTTCACCGGCGTGGCACTCACCGACGGGATCATGCTCAGGCCGGAAGGGCTGACCGGGATCATCGAGACGGGCGACGGCCGGGTCAAGGTCGCCGCGGGCACCCCGCTTCGCGTGCTCAACGAGGAACTCCAGGCACGCGGGCTGGCCCTCGCCAACATGGGGGACATCACCGCCCAGACGGTCGCCGGGGCCATCCAGACCGGCACCCACGGCACGGGCCGGGAGGTCGGCGGCCTCGCCGACCAGGTCCTCGAGATGGACATCGTCCTGGCCGACGGCTCGACGGCCACGGTGAGCGAGGGCGACCTGTTCGACGCGGCGCGCGTCGGCCTGGGCGCCCTCGGCGTCCTCACCGCCGTGACGTTCCGGGTCGAGCCGTCCTTCCTCCTCCACGCGCGCCGCGAGCCGATGTCGTTCTCCCGCATCCTGGACTCGCTCGATGACCTCACGGGCGAAAACGAGCACCTCGACTTCTTCTGGCTGCCGCACACCGACACCTGCCTGGTCAAGCGGAACAACCGCTCCCCCGGCCCCGCCCGGCCGCCGGGCGCGTTCAAGCACTGGCTGGACAACGTCTTCCTGGAGAACACGCTCTTCGGCGCGATGTGCGCCCTCGGAGACCGCCTCCCCGCAACCATCCCCCGCATCAACGGCCTGTCCGCGAGCGTGCTGAGCGCGTCGGAGTGCGTGGACGCCTCATACAAGATCTTCACGTCCGTCCGGGAGGTGCGCTTCCTCGAGACGGAGTACGCCATCCCCCGCCGGCACCTCGCCCAGGCCCTGCGCGAGACGCGGGACCTCATCGAGCGCGCCGACTGGAAGATCACCTTCCCGGTCGAGGTCAGGGTGACGCCGCCGTCCGACGCGTGGCTGTCCACCGCGTACGGCAGGCCGTCGGCGTACATCGCCTGCCACGTCTACCGCCGGACGCCGAACCCCGCCTATTTCGCGGGCGTCGAGGAGATCATGACGAGGTTCCAGGGCCGCCCGCACTGGGGCAAACTGCACACTCGGGACGCGGCGTACCTCCAGTCCGTTTACCCGAAATTCGCCGACTTCCAGGTGTTGCGTGACAGGCTCGACCCGCACGGGTTGTTCGCCAACGACTACCTTGACCAGGTGCTCGGCACGGCACGGGCCGGTTCCCCCGCCGAGGGCTCGGAAACCACGGCCACGTAAAGAGAACACCTTCGTGGTGCGTTCTCGGCGTGTCGGGTTGCCTCAACTGACCGGCTTACGGGCACATTGCGAGGCACGGGCGGCCTGAGCCCGGCGTGCCACTCGAACCCCGGGGGAGCAAGTGCACATCAACCCCTCCCGCGGGTGGGGCCTGAGGGCCCACCACCCCGCGGGGGCCGCCACGACCTCCGCGGCGACCACGACGTCCTCCGCCGTCCCGGCGCGGGGACGGACGCGGCCACGGACGGTGAGCGCGCATCACCTCAGGAAGAACGACCCTCCGTTCTCTCGCTTCATGAGCCGACTCCGCCCCTCGGGGCGTCGCCGTACGGGACAATCCGTCGAGAACATCAGCCCGCTTGCCGTAGTCCGTCGGGCTGTAGCAAGGTGAGCGCGGAAAATGTGACCGGCGTCACAACATCTGCCCCACCCCTCGGCGAGGCGATGTTCGGACATGCCGGGTACGGTGCTGGAAGGCAACCGGCTCACGCGAGAAACTCAAGGGTCCGGGGGAAGACGCAGCACGATGACGAAGGGACTCGCATGCAGGAGCTCCGTCTCGTCGCGGTAAGTGAGGACGGAACGTATCTCGTCCTGGCCACGGCCGGACGGGGCACGCGGTTCACGCTTCCCGTCGACGACCGGCTCCGCGCCGCGGTCCGCGGCAACTTCTCCCGTCTCGGCCAGTACGAGATCGAAGTGGAGAGTCCGTTGCGCCCCAAGGAGATCCAGGCTCGAATCCGCGCCGGTGAGACGGCTGAGGAGATCGCGGCCACCGCCGGCATCCCGGTGGAACGAGTCCGCTGGTTCGAGGGACCCGTTCTCCAGGAGCGCGAGTACATGGCCCAGCAGGCGCAGCGCGTCCCGGTCCGCCTGCCCGGAGAGACCACCCCCGGCCCGACGCTCGGCGATCTGGTCGCCGAGCGGCTCACCCGCCGCGGCGTGCCCGCCGACGAGATCGACTGGGACTCCTCCAAGCGCGACGACAACCTGTGGCGGGTGAAGCTCGGCTTCGTCTGGAACGGGCACACCCGGCACGCCGAGTGGCTGTTCGACCCGCGGCGCCGCCACATCACCCCGAACGACGACGAGGCCATGCGCCTGTCGGCGGACGAGTACGTCGAGCCCGACACCGACGACTCGACCGTCCGCCCCTTCGTGCCGAGGCTCGCGGCCAAGCTCGCCCCCGTGGCGCCGCTTCCCGGTTCGTCGCTGCCCGGCCGGCAGAACCCGCAGGGACGTGCCGAGCCCGGCTACGACCGCCCGGCCGTACGGCACGAGCCGCCGGCCAGACTCGACCCTCCGCTGCGCCAGGAGCCCCCGTCGTGGCATGAGCCCCGTTACGAGGAGCCTGCGGCGTATCGGTCCGAGCCGCGCCGTGAAGACCCGGCGACCTACCGATCCGAGCCACGCCGCGAGGACCCGGCGACCTACCGGTCCGAGCCGCGCCGTGAAGACCCGGCGACCTACCGGTCCGAGCCGCGCCGCGAGGACCCTGCCGCGTACCGATCCGAGCCCGCGCCGGTGCCCTTCCGGCTGCCGGAGCCGCTGGTCGAGCCGGACGAGGTGGAGGAGCCTCCCGCCTTCCTGCTGCCTCAGGCGACACCGGCCGCGCCGGCCCCGACGCCGCTCCGCCCGGTCGCGGACGACAGGCGCGTCAACCACCCGGCCGTCAGCGCGCCGGAGTTCGAAGCGCCCGCGATCGCCGAGTCCATGCTCCCCTTCGCCCTTGAGCCCTCCGCGTCTGAGGCGCCCGAGCCCGTTCTCGACGACCCCGGACAGTCGCGGGACGCCGCCCTTGAACAGGCGTCGGAGCAGGAGACGGCCGGGACGGACCGCATCGGCGAGAACGCTCCGGCGCACGAGGCTTCCGCCTCGGACGCCGCGACGGCTTCCGACGCGCGGAACGCACAGGACGAGGAGGCCGCCGAGCCTCACGCCGAATCCGAATCCGAATCCGAATCCGACGCCGAGTCCGACGCCTCGGCCGACGTCGAGCACGACGCGAAGCCCGCCGCCGAAGAGACTCGGGAGACGGCAGCGGCGGACGCCTCGGGGACCGCTGAGGACTCCACGGGCGCCGCGGACTCTGACGAATCCGTAGACGAGGCCCACGGCGCTACGGCGGGGACGGATCCCGCTCCCGCGCAGACGCCGGCCGAAACCGCGGCCGAGCCTGCTCCAACGCCCGCGCCCGCTCCCCGTCCGGTTCCGCGGCCCGCCCCTGTTCCCCGTCCGGTTCCCGCACCTCCGCGTGCCGCCACCGGTACGGCGGCGGCGGGCAGGCCCGCGGGCGGCGCTCCGGCGGCCCCGGCGAAGCAGGCGGAGAAGGCGGAGAAGGCAGAGCCTGCGCCTTCCAAGCCGGCTGCTCCTGCCACGACCGGACGCGGGGTACCCGCTCAGGCCCCTGCGGCAGCTCGGGCCGGAGCCGGCAACGGCGACCGGCCTGGAGGCGGGACGGCCGCGACGGCCCCCGCCGCCAAGCCGACCGGCAGGGACGGCGCCGAACCCGCCGCGAAGGACGAGGCCGCCAAGGCTCCCGCGAAGGAGCCGGTGAAGACCGCCGTCAAGGAAACGCCCAAGGACACGAAGCCGGAGACGCCCGCACCGCCCGTGCCGAAGCCGGCTCCGGCCCGGCCGCGGAAGTCGCGGGGCCGTCGCGCCTCTGTTCCGACCTGGGACGAGATCATGTTCGGGGCGCGCAAGCCCGAGTGACCCGAGTGAGCGGTGTCTGCATCGTGCGGGCACTTCGTCCGGGCCGCCTCTGCGGAGTCGGCCCGGACGGGGTGCCCGCTTTCGCGTGACCTGGCCGCTGCCGGGTCTACTGGGTGTCGGCCTGGGCCGGCGGGGCGAGGAACGGGCGGATCCAGTCGGGGGTGACCTCGGCGGCGAACTCCACGCCCTGGGTCTCCCCGGTGTCGATCGCGGGATATCCGCCGGTGCCCGCGCCGACGCCGGCGACCACGGTCAGCACGCCCGACGTCCGCTGGAACACCGTCTGCCGCAGGGTCCAGCCCACGACGGCGCGACGCTCGACGACGGCCTGGGCTCTGCGCAGCGACCCGCTGCGGACCGACAGCCGCTTGCCGTCGTAGGCGTGCCCGAGGGAACGGTAGCGATCGAGCCCGAGCGGTATTCCGAGCAGCGCCAGGACCACGGCGGCAAGGGCGGCGACCTCCCATCCCAGCAGGACCGCGGCGGCGGCGACCGCCAGCCAGGGTGTGATGGCCCGGAACAGCCTGCGGCGCCGCGCCTGGGGCGGGTGCCGCCGCAGCGGGGCGGAGAAGGGTCCTACGGCGTCCGAGGCGACGGTGGTGGCGAACGTCCGGGGTGCCACCGGCAGCAGCTGCCCCCTTGTCTCGGAGTCGCCGAGGCCGGTGACCACCGCCCACAACCGCACGACGTTGAACCGGCGTTCGATCAACCCGTCGACCAGCTCGTATCCGCGGATCCTGCGGCGTTCCAGGGAGACGGTGCGGCGCGTGACCAGGCCGCGCTCCGCCACGAGATAGCCGTCCCTGGTGCGCAGGGTGAAGTCCCAGTTGAAGACGGCGTACATGACGCCTCCGACCACGGGCATGGCGAGGACCAGCAGCACCGCGGCCGCGACCAGAAGGGCGGGACGGTCCTCCACCCAGGCGAACACCTCCCGCGCCGTCCGCGCGTCGACACGCAGTTCGCCGCTCACCTGGAAGAACAGGCCGACGGCTCCGGCCAGCAGCGCGAAGGGCGTCAGCAGGTAGGCGCCGGACAGCGGGCCGTACCTGAGCCAGGATCGGGGCACACGGCCGACGACTCGCTCGTCGTGATGCCCGGAAACCTGCCCGGGCACCGCATCGGGCGCCGGGCCGTACGCCCGTTCGTGTGCCGGTGCGGCGTCGTCGCGGGCGACGCCGTCCGGGGTCCCTGCGCCGTACAGCGCCGCGGCCTCGGGCTCCGCGGCCGAGCCTTCCGGCCGGCGGGACGGTGTCACGGCACGGCGCGCCAGCAGCACCGCCCGGAGGTTCTCCGCCTCCTCGACGGTGAGCGCGTCGAGTTCGCCCTCCTGCTCGCCGCCGCCCGCGCCCGTGTCCAGCTTGAGGACGGCGAGGTGGAGCAGGCGGTGCAGCGGCGGGGCGGTGATGTCGATGCCGCGGACCCGTTCCAGGGGGATCGTCCGCACCGACCGGCTGACGAGCGCGCGGGTGAGCTCCAGCCGGTCGCCGGAGACGCGGTAGGTGAACGTGGCCCAGCGGACGATCGCGTAGACCACCGATCCCGCCACGCCGAGGGCCGCCCAGCCGAACGACGCGGGCGAGAATCCGCCCGCCACCAGGACTCCGGCGAGAGGCAGCAACAACCCGGGCAACATCCTGATCGGGTCGATCAGCAGGACGCGCGGGCTCAGCCGCCGGGGCTCACCCGTGTTCCCGTACGGCGTCGCGCCCGGAGGAGCGGGATGGCCGCCCGGCACCGGCGGCCCGGCCTCCGGCCGAGCGGGGCCCGGCTGCGCCGGCCATGGCTGTCCGGGACCTGACGGCGCCGGACCCGGCTGTCCGGGACCTGACGGCGCGGGACCGGGCTGTCCGGCACCTGGCTCTGTCATGTCGCGTCGTCCCTGAGCTCCTGGGCCCGGCGGGCCAGTTCCGCGGCGAAGCCGGCGGCCACGTCGTAGTCGAGGCCCTTGATCGTCGACGACCCGGCGTGCGAGGCGGTGCGGATCTCCACGGTGGCGAGGCGGAGCGCGCGCTCGAACCAGCCCTGCGCCTTGTCCACGGTCTGGATCCGGCTGACGGGAACGAACACCCATTCCCTGCTCAGCCAGCCCGACCTCGCGTACACGACGTCGCCGGAAAGCTCCCACCGGTGCACGGCGTAGCGCCAGAGCGGTTCGATGATCACCAGTGGCGCCGTCACGACGCCGACGACGAGCGGGAGCAGCCACGCGTTGTCGGACAGCCAGCCGGGCAGGGCCGACCAGTCGCTGCGGCCGATCCAGTACGCGAGCAGCAGGGCGCCGCCGAAGAAGACGGCGAACCCGATCAGCGACTCGATCAGCCACAGGACGATCGCGCGCCGTGACACCCGATGGGCGGGATCCCGTAATGGACCTCTCACAATCCCACCCTAAGAGACAGGGGCCCTCCGTCAGCGATATGTCAGCGGCTGATCGCGACGCTCAGTGAATTGTCAGTGGCATACCGCAAGGTGGGGGCGTCCACAAACAGGGAGGACGTCGATGAGATACGCGATCCAGGCACAGGGCCTGGCCAAGCACTACGGCGAGACCCGTGCCCTCGACGGGGTCGATCTCGAGGTGCCCCAGGGGCGGCTGCTGGGGGTGCTGGGGCCCAACGGCGCCGGCAAGACCACGGCCGTCCGCATTCTCGCCACCCTGCTGCGGCCGGACGGCGGCCGGGCCCAGGTGGGCGGGTTCGACGTCGTCAGGCAGGCGCACCAGGTGCGCTCGCTGATCGGGCTGACAGGTCAGTACGCCGCGGTCGACGAGACGCTGACCGGCGTGGAGAACCTCGTGATGATCGGCCGCCTGCTCGACATGACGCGGGCCGACGCTCGGCGGCGCGCCGCCGAGCTTCTGGAGCGTTTCGACCTGACGGACGCGGGAGGCCGGGCGACGAAGACCTACTCCGGCGGCATGCGCCGGCGCCTCGATCTCGCGGCCAGCCTGATCGGCCGTCCGCAGGTGCTGTTCCTCGACGAGCCGACGACGGGACTCGACCCGCGCAGCCGCACCGAGCTGTGGGGTGTCGTGCGCGGCCTCCAGAGCGACGGGGTGACCGTCCTGCTGACCACGCAGTACCTCGAGGAGGCCGACCAGCTCGCCGACGACATCGTCGTGTTCGACCACGGGAAGGTCATCGCCACCGGCACGTCCGACGAGCTCAAGGCGACGATCGGCGGCCAGGTGCTGGAGGTACGGCCGGTGGAGGCCGCCCACCTCGACCTGGTGGCCCGCGTGGTCGGCGACATCCTCGGCGCAGAGCCCACCGTGTCGGGCGGCCTGGTGAGGGCCGGGGTGCGCGACGCCGCCGCCGTCCCCGCGATCGTCCGCCGTCTCGACGACCTCGGAGTGATCGCCTCCGAACTGTCGCTGCGCAAGTCGAGTCTCGACGAGGTGTTCCTCGCCCTCACCGGGCACGCGGCCGTGGACAAGGCGCAACTACCGGAGGAGGTCCCGGCATGAGCCGGGCGACCACACCGGCGCCGCCGGACCCGGCGGCGAACGGGACCCGACCGAGCACCCCCGACAACCTTGACGAGGAGACATCATGACCGCGATCGCCGGGACCGCCGGAGGGGCCGTCGCCGCCCCCAGGGTCAGCCCCGCGGCCACGTTCCGCCACACCATGACGCTGTCGTGGCGGAGCCTGGTGCAGATCAAGCACAATCCGATGGAGCTGCTCGACCTGAGCGTCCAGCCCGTCATGTTCCTGTTGCTGTTCACCTACGTGTTCGGCGGCGCCATCGCCGGGTCGACCGGTGACTATCTGCAGTTCGCGCTGCCCGGCCTGGTCGCGCAGAACATGTTGTTCGCCAGCATGACCACGGCCGTCGGGCTGAACACCGACATCACGAAGGGCGTCTTCGACCGGTTGCGGAGCCTGCCGATCGCCCGCTCGGCCCCGCTCGCGGGACGGATCGTGGCCGACACGCTCAAGCAGGTGTGGGCGTTCGCCCTCTTCCTGGGTCTGGGCCTCGTCCTCGGTTTCCGGGTGCAAACGGGCCTGATCGGCGTCGCCGGCGCGCTCGCGGTGCTGCTGGCCTTCGCGCTGGCCATGTCGTGGGTGGCGGTCCTGGTCGGCCTCCGCGCCTCCGACCAGGAGAAGGTCCAGATCCTGATGTTCTCGCTGATGATGCCGATCACCTTCACCAGCAACGCCTTCGTGCGCACCGACACGATGCCGACCTGGCTGCAGAAGTGGGTCGAGGTCAACCCGGTGAGCCACCTGTCCGACGCGGTGCGGGGACTGCTCAGCGGCGGTCCCGTCGCCGAGCACGCCGGAATCTCCCTGCTCTGGGCGGTCGGCATCACGGTGGTGTTCGCGCCCCTGTCGATCCGGGCCTTCCGCGACCGCGTCTGATGCCGGCGCCGGCGTCAGCCCGCGAAGGCGACGACCTGTTCCCGGGTCATCGCCCGGCCGCGCTCGTAGCACCGGGAGAACTCCTCCCCGCCGAGCGCGGCCTTGGCCGTCTCGGTGGCGCGGACGTGGTCGAATCCGACGACGTCCACGATCCCCCGGACGGCGGTCGCCCCGCCGAGAAGCACCGCCGCCCTCTCGTGATCGCCTTCGATGGCGGCGAGACAGGCGTACGCGACGATCACATGGGCGACCACCGGGCCGTCCTGTGCCTCGACCGCGAGGGTCAGCGCCTCTCCGTGGAGGCGGCGCGCCCTTCTGAGGTCGCCCTCCTGTGCGGCCAGCATTCCGAGCGACGCGCTCAGCGTCGCCTGGAACTGCCGGGCCGACGACATCTCCGGCCCGCCCAGCAGCCGCATCGCCTCGTGGTAGCACTCGCGGGCGGCGTCGAATTCTCCCGCCTCCCTGGCGAAGTCGCCGCGGACGTGCTCCACGCCTGCCTTCCCCATGAGGTCGGCGTTGTCGTCGCAGATGCGCATGGCCTCCCGCAGCACCGCGTCCGCGGCGGCGCGGTCACCCGCGACGTTGAGGGCGATCGCCAGGCGCGTCCGGATGTACGGCGTGTCCTCCACGGCCCCGACCTCGTCGACGAGCGCGATGGCCTCCCGCAGGATCTCGATGGCCTCGTCGCTGCCGCGCATCGTGCCCGCCTCCGCGAGCGACGCGAGCGCGTTGCCCATCCCCCACCGGTCGCCGACCTCTCTGAACAGTTCGAGGGAGGCCCGCAGGTCGGCCTCCCCTTCCGCGACCCGGCCCGAGTTGAACGCCATGTTGCCGCGGAACATGTAGGCGGCGGCGACCACCCACGGATCCGGATGGCCGAACAGGTCCTCCAGCCGGGCGTTGGCCTCGAAGTCGGAGCTGAGCAGGAGCGCCAGGATGGGCGCGGCCATCGCCGCCATCGGATGCTGCGAGACCGGGGCCGGATGGTCGCGCAGGAGCCTGATGGCCGTCTTCAGACTCTCCTTCGCCCTGTCCCACTGGAGGTCCGCCGCGGCCCAGGTGAGGCCGAGCACCGCGTGGGCGAGCGCGACCTTCACCGGGTCGCCTCCGGAATCCGGCCCCGCCACCATGCGCAGGACCTCCTCGGCGCGCTGCGCGCCCTCCCGCCGCTGCCCCACCAGCCACCAGTACCAGCCGAGGTTGCCGACCAGCGTCAGCGCGACGTCGGCCTCGCCCTGTTCGGTGGCCCACAGCAGGGCAGATGTCAGGTTGTCGTGCTCGGCCCACAGCCGGGGCAGCCACTCGACCTGCTCGGCCCGGCGAAGATGCGGGTCGGCGGTCTCGGCCATCTCGGCGAAGAACCTGGCGTGCGCCATCCGGATCTCGCGCTCGTGACCCGTCTCCGCCAGCCGGTCCGCCGCGTAGGCGCGGACCGTTTCGAGCATGCCGTAGCGGCCGCCGTCGAACACCACCAGCGACTTGTCGACGAGGCGGCCGAGCACGTCAAGGTCTCCGCGGCAGACCTCCTCCGCGCTCTCCAGCGTGCCGCCTCCCGCGAAGACGGAAAGACGCGCCGCGAGCGTGCGCTCCTCGTCGTCGAGCAGGTCCCAGCTCCACTCGACGACCGCGCGCAGGGTCTGGTGCCGGGGCATGGCCGTACGGCTCCCGCTGGTCAGCAGGCGGAACCGGTCGCTGAGCCGGTCGGCGATCCGCTCGGCGGACAGGGTCCGCAGCCGGGCGGCCGCCAGCTCGATCGCCAGGGGCATGCCGTCGAGCCCGCGGCAGATGCGCTCGACCGCGAGCCGGTCGTCCTGCGCGCGGTAGCCGGGCCGGGCCGCCGCCGCGCGGTCGGCGAACAGCCGTACGGCGTGGTCGAGACCGAGCGGCTGGACCGGCCAGAGCACCTCACCGGTGATGCCGAGCGGCTCGCGGCTCGTGACCAGGATCCGGACGCCGGGGCAGTCGGCGAGCAGCCGGTCCGCCAGGATCGCCGCGGCGTGCACGAGATGCTCGCAGTTGTCCAGCACGATCAGCAGTGAGCGTCCCGCCAGCGCCGTCACCAGGCGGTCGGTCGCGTCGGAGTCCGTCGCCGGTCCGGCCGACGAGCGCACCGGCATGAGCCCCATGTCCCGGAGACCGAGCGCGGCCAGGAACGCGCGCGGCACCTGGGCCGGGTCGGCCACGGACGCCAGCTCCACGAGCCACACGCCGTCCGGGGCGTAGGGCGCGAACGCCTCGGCGGACTCGACCGCGAGCCTGGTCTTCCCCGCGCCGCCGGGTCCGAGGAGCGTGACGAGGCGGTTGCGGGCCAGCAGCTCCCCCGCCTGCTCGACGTCGCCCTCTCTCCCGACGAAGCTGGTCAGCCGGGCGCGCAGGTTGCCCTTCCGCGCGGGTGGCGACGGTGCGGCGAACGGCCGGCCCGGCTCGTGCGGGGGCGGCGGGACCTGGCCCGGACCCTCGATGCCGCGGACCTCGGAGCCGTCACCGGGCAGTCCCGCGCGGTCACCGGCCAGAGCGAAGCCGTCACCGGGCAGCGCCACGTGGTCACCGGGCAGAGCGGAGCCTCGCAGGATGGACAGGTGCAGCTCCGCCAGCGCGGGCGAGGGGTCGGCGCCGAGCCGTTCCGCGAACGCGGCGCGGGCGTCCTCGTAGGCGGCCAGCGCCTCCACCTGCCTGCCGGAACCGTAGAGCGCGCGCATCAGCAGCCCGCGCAACCGCTCGCGCAGCGGGTGGGCGGCGATGAGCCGGGACAGCTCGGACACGGCCTCGGGGTGCCGTCCCAGCCTGAGCTCGGCGTCGATCCTGTCCTCGGTCGCCGCGACCCTGATCTCCTCGAGGCGGGCCACCTCGACCCCGCCGGCGGGCAGGTCGGTGAGCGGCGCGCCGCGCCACAGGCGCAGAGCCTCGGTGAGCGCACGTACGGCCAGGCCGGGATCGCCCGTCTCCAGTGCCCGGCCTCCCTCGCGGGCCAGCCGGGTGAAGCGGTGGACGTCGACCTGGTCGGGCGGGACCAGAAGGCGATAACCGGACGGGTCCGCCACCACGAGTGCCCGGTCGATCGTCGCCCGGAGCCGGGACACCAGTGCCTGCAGCGCGTTGCCCACGCCGTTCGGCGGGCGGTCGTCCCACACTCCGGCGACCAGGGCGTCGGTGGGAACGGTGCGGCCGGTGTCGAGGAGCAGGAGGGTGAGCAGGGCGCGCAGCCGCTGCCCGCCGATCTCGATCAGGCGGCCGTCCTCGCGTACCTCGAGAGGCCCGAGGACGGCGAAGCTCACGCCGGTCTCCAGCGTCACCCCCTGCATGCCTCGATTGTCGCCGAAAACGCCACATCCCCGCGCAGTCAGTACCCTCTAGCGGGACCAGATGGTTGGAATGGGACGAATCAGAGACAGGACGCACCAGGTGAGAGCGGTACGCCCGGCGGGACAGCGGCACGGATCAGCCCGATTCGGTCGGCGCACCATTCCGATCCGCGTAGCATCATCGGGCATGGGGTCGCCGACGAAGTCCACGGGCGCACGATGCGCCGTCGTCATCACGGCGGTGGCGCTCGCGGCGTCCGGCTGCGGGATCCTGGGCGGCGGATCGCCCAGGAACCTCGACGTGATCAGCGTGTCGAGCCCGCGCTTCCGTGACGGGGCGCCCCTGCCGCACGGCTACTCCTGCGACGGCGGGCTGGGAAATCCTCCCCTCCGCTGGTCGGGCACGTCGGGCGCGAAGTCGGTTGCCATAGTCGTCGACGACAGCAGTGCGAGGAGCAGCGCGGTGAACTGGGTGGTGTTCAACATCGACCCGAACACCACCGAGCTGGCCGAGAACGGCGTCCCGAGAGGGGCGAGGCAGGGTCAGGCGTCGAACGGCAAAGTCGGGTATACGCCTCCGTGCCAGACCGACGGCAGTTACCGTTTCACTGTCTACGCGCTGGACGCGAAGCTCGATCTCAAGCAGGGAGCGCCCCTGGCTGAGACGCTGGAGCACATCGCCGATCACACCATCGCTCGCGGACGCCTCACGGCGGACGACATCGAGTGACATGCTGAACGCCGGAGGTAGTCGTGCTACACCAATCTTCGCCTAGGGTGTGACAACGGTCATTGTGGTCAAGCAGAATCGGATCCAATTGCTGAGCGCAGGTGGTCAAAGGGGGCAGGTCGCGTCGATGGCCGCGCGATCTCACCGGCGCCGCAGGCAGGCCATGGCCTTGAAGGTGGTGTTATGACTGCGGTCATTATGGGCCTCGTCGCCGTCGTGCTCTTGGTGCTCGTCGTCGTGGCTCTGGGCATGCGCTCGATGAACCGCAGGGAGAGCGCCCTATCTTCCGAGCGGTTGAAGGCGATGGCGGAGAACAAGGGCCCCAAGCCTCGCCGTCCTGCTGAAGAGACGTTCTTCGAGAGCTTCCCCCAGGGCTTCGACGCCTTCGAGGAGAACTCCGACAAGGAGAAGACCGCGGCCAAGCCGCGCCCCGCGGCCAAGCCCGGAGGCCGGCAGGCGGCGCGTCCCGCGCAGCGCAGCGGGGGCAAGCAGCCCGCCGCTCCGCGCGGCCGTCGCGGTGTCGACGAATGGGGCGAGTCGGACGACTACGACGACGACTACTGGAGTCGCGTGCGCGCCGACGACGGCGGCTTCAGCGGCCCCGGTGCCCGGCCGGCGACCCCTCGTCCCGCGGGCAGGCCGGCGGGCGACGCCCCGGCCAACGCGCAGGCGGCGACCCCGTCCCGGGCCACCGACCCCGACGCCGTCACCGTTCAGGCTCCGCTTCCGCTGCGCGCCGCGTCCGACCGTCCGAGCGGCCGCAAGCGGGCAACTCCCGCCTCGGCCGCCGCCGAGCAGAAGACCGTGGCGTTCTCCGCGCCGACCCCCGATGTCCTCGGCGGGCTCGGAACGCCCGCGTCCGGCCGCTCACAGTCCTCCCCCTCCGGGGACGCTTTCGACGCGAGCCCGTCGACCGGGTCGTTCGACGCGATCCCCTCCGCGGCCTCGTTCGACGCGAGCCCCGCCACCGGATCGTTCAGCACGGCACCTTCGGCGGCGTCTTTCGACGCGAGCCCCGCGACCGGATCGTTCGGCACGGCCCCCGCGGGCGACGCCTTCACCCCGCCGTCCCGTCCGTCGGGTTCGGCCTCGTCCCGGTCCGGCAGGTCCGGCAGGTCCTCGCGGTCCGCCCGCCGTTCCGCGGCGAGCTCCGCCGACACGGGCGCCGGTCGCGCCGGCGGGTCCTTCGAGGCCCCCCTCGGCACCGGGCCGCTGGCCGGCGGCTTCGACGCGACGTCCTCGCAGGCTCCCGCCGCCGGGTCGTACGGCACCGGCACAGGCTCGTTCGAAACGAATCCCGCCACAGGGCCGTACCCCACCGGCACCGGCTCGTTCGACGCGCCTGCCCCCGGGTCCTACAACACCGGCACGGGTTCCTTCGGCCCGGCTCCCGCGCCCGGGTTGTACACCACCGGCACAGGGCCGTTCGAAACGCTCGCTCCGGCCCCCGCGCCCGGGACCCCCGCCCCCGATCCGCTGACCTCGGCCACCCCGTCCGCGCCCGGCACGGGATCCTTCGACAGCTGGACGGCGTACGAGGCACCCCAGAGCAACGACTCCTACGACCTGCCCCCCGGTTCCAGCGGCCTGTTCACGACCGCGGACACGGGCCCGTCCTACACGGTGCCGCCGACCGTGCCGCCCGTCACCCCGATCCCGCCCACCCCGGCGCCTCCCGCCCCGAGCGAGACCTCCTGGCCTGCGACCCCGGCCGCCTCGCCGTCCTGGTCCGGTGTTCGCGACATCTTCGACGACCCCGAGCCGGCGCGCGGCGGGGGCAGCAACACGACCTGGCCCAGCGTCGAGAGCTACCAGCAACCGGCCGCCCAGCAGCCGGGCTACGACGGCTACTCCTCGTATCAGAACGACCCGGGATACTCCACCGGGACCTCCTCCTACGAGGTGAGCGCGGGGTGGGCGACGATCGAAGACGCCGACTCCGCGGCCGGGCCCACGGGCGCCCCCACGGGCCCGGGGCACACGGTGTCGCCGTACGAGTCGGCGGGGTACGACGTGCCCTCCGGTCAGAGCCCTTACGGCTACGACCAGCAGCAGGGGCAGCCCGGCGGCAACGGCCCGCAGTCGTGGCCGGAGCCGGAGCAGCAGAACGCGGGCGGCAGCTGGCCGTCCTACGACGAGCTCTACGGAACCGCCCAGCAGTCGACGAGTTCGCGCAGGGGCAGCCACCGTCAGCCTGACTCCGAGCCTGACTATCCCGACTATTACCGGTGATTTTCCGCCGGCTTGCCTGAGCTGCGGGCGACCCCTGTCATAGGGTCGCCCCATGACACAGAGTAGTCAGGCAATTTCAAAGCGCTATTGGAGGTCGGTACTCCAGCACGATGTGCCGGCTTCTCTCGTGGTCTTCCTCGTGGCGGTGCCCCTGTCAATGGGCATCGCCGTCGCCTCCGGAGCCCCGATAGCAGCCGGTCTCGTGGCGGCCGTCGTGGGCGGTGTGGTCGCCGGAGCGCTGGGCGGATCGGTCGTCCAGGTCAGCGGACCGGCGGCCGGTCTGTCGCTCGTCGTCGCTCAGCTGGTCCACACCTACGGCTGGCGGGCCACCTGCATGATCACGCTCCTCGCCGGTCTGCTCCAGCTGCTCCTGGGCGCGTTCCGGGTGGCGAAGGCGGCGCTGGGCGTCTCCCCCGCCGTCGTACACGGCATGCTCGCCGGGGTCGGCGTGGTGATCGCACTGTCCCAGCTGCACATCGTGCTGGGCGGCCAATCCCAGACCTCCGCGTTCGAGAACATCATCGAACTGCCGTCGCAGATCGTGAACAACCACAGCCACGCCGTCCTGGTCGGCCTCCTGACGATCGGGGTGCTGCTCGTCTGGTCCCGGGTGCCCCGGCTCAGTGTGGTGCCCGCGCCGCTCGCCGCACTGGTCATCGCCGCCCTGACGGCCGCGGTGCTCGGCTGGGACCTGACACGGGTCGACCTGTCCGGCGGCTTCTCCTCCCTGGAGTCCCCGATACTGCCGCAGGGCGACTGGCACGCCATCGCCGGCGCCGTCATGCTCGTCGCCCTCCTCGCGGGCGTCGAGTCGCTCCTCACCTGCGTGGCCTCCAACCGGCAGCACGACGGCCCGCGTGCCGACCTCGACCGGGAGCTCGCGGCGCAGGGCGTCGCCAACGTGGTGTCGGGCGCCCTCGGCGGCCTGCCGGTGTCCGGCGTGGTCGTGCGCACCACGGCCAACGCCAGGGCGGGGGCGCGCAGCCGCTGGTCCACCGTCCTGCACGGCGTGTGGGTGCTGCTGTTCACCGCCGGATTCGCGTGGATGATCGCCCTTATCCCGCTCGAGGCCCTGGCGGCGCTGCTGCTGTTCATCGGCGTGCAGATGGTCAACCTCGGGCATGTCCGCAACCTGCGCAGCCACCGCGAGATGCCCATCTACTTCGTCACCATGGGCGGCGTCGTGGTCGTCGGCCTCGCGGAGGGCGTCGCGCTCGGCCTCGGGCTGGCCGCGCTGCTCGCCCTGCGGCGCCTCGCCTGGATCTCCGTGGTGGCACGGCAGGCGGGCGACCGCTGGCGCGTCGTCGTCACCGGATCTCTCACCTTCCTCGGCGTGCCCCGCCTGGCCGAGGCCCTCGCGAAGATCCCGCCGGGTTCGGCGGTGGAGCTCGACCTGAACCTCGACTTCATGGACCACGCGGGCTTCGAGACGTTGCACGCCTGGCGGCAGGAGCACGAGCGCGGCGGCGGCACGATCGACATCGACGAGATGCACGGCGAGTGGTACGCCGCTGCCGTCAGCGGCGCCCGCATGCTGCCGGCCAGGACACCGCCGAAGCACGAGCGCTTCTGGCTGCCCTGGGCCTACCGTCGCCACGTCGTCGATCCCGTACGTCAGGCCGACAGCCCGTGCGCCTACGACGAGGTGTGCGAGAACGGCCCCGACGGCGAGCACGCGGCGGACGGGGCGCAGGCCGTGCCGGACCTGCTGCAGGGGACGCGGGAGTTCCACCGCAGGACCGCGCCGCTGGTCAGGCCGCTCCTGCACAGGATGGCCGGCGGGCAGACCCCCTCCCACCTGTTCATCACGTGCGCCGACTCGCGGATCGTGCCCAACATCATCACCGCGAGCGGTCCGGGGGACCTGTTCACGGTGCGCAACATCGGCAACCTCGTGCCACGCGGCTCGAGCGGCTCGAGCGGCCCGCCCGACGACTCGGTCTGTGCGGCCATCGAGTACGCCCTGAAGGTGCTTCAGGTGCGGACGATCACGGTGTGCGGCCATTCGGGCTGCGGCGCGATGTCCGCCCTCATGAGCGAAGCGCCCGAGTTGCCCGCGCTGCGCAGCTGGCTCAAGCACGGGCACCGGAGTCTGGCCAGGTTCGCCGCCTTCCCCGGGGAGGACGACGACGCCGGCCCGCTTGACCGCCTGTGCCGGGTCAACGTGATCCAGCAGCTGGACAACCTGGAGACCCACCCTCTCGTGAACGAGCTGGTGCGGGCGGGAAACCTGGAGCTCACCGGCCTCTATTTCGACATCGCGGCGGCCCGGGTCCACGTGCTGGACCGGGAGCACTTCTCCGCGGTTCCGGAACTGCGCCGCGGCTGAGCCACCCGTCCGCTCTCAGCTGAGCCCGTCCGCTGATCGTGAAAACACGGCGACACGGTCGTCCGGTCTCGCGAAGGATGGGCTCATGAGAGTTCTGATCATCGGTGGTTCGGTGTTCCTGGGCCGTGCGATCGTGGCGGCGGCCCTGGCCCAGGGACACGAGGTCACGACGTTCAACCGGGGCGTGAGCGGGCCCGGCCTGCCGGGCGTGCGGGCCGTGCACGGCGACCGGGAGGTCCCAGCGGACCTCGATCGGCTGGTGGACGGGCGGGAGTGGGACGTCGTCATCGACGTCTGCGGGTACACGCCCGCCCACGTCCTC
The DNA here is from genome assembly GCF_016862895.1 of Planotetraspora kaengkrachanensis. Lineage (GTDB taxonomy): Bacteria > Actinomycetota > Actinomycetes > Streptosporangiales > Streptosporangiaceae > Planotetraspora > Planotetraspora kaengkrachanensis. Next base: position 202,900 of record NZ_BONV01000010.1, read on the forward strand.
GAAGCGGTACGGCGGCTGTCCGGGCACGCCGGCCACTACACGTTCATCTCCACCATCTCGGCCTATCCGGACTTCCCGGCGAAGCACGGCGTGGACGAGACCTTCCCGCGGCACGAGTGCCCGCCCGACGCCGACGCCGACTTCGGCGAGTACGGCGTGCTGAAGGCGGGCTGCGAACGGGCGGTCGAGGGATACTTCGACGGACCCTCCCTCATCGTCAACCCCGGCCTGATCATCGGGCCGTACGAGAACGTGGGCCGCCTGCCGTGGTGGCTCACCCGGATCTCCAAGGGCGGCCGGGTTCTCGCGCCGGGCGATCCCGACCTGCCCATCCAGCTCATCGACGCCAGGGACATCGCGGCCTTCACCGTCGCCCAGTCGGAGAAGGGCACCACGGGCCGTTACCTCACCGGCGGCGTCCCCGCGAACGCCACCTTCGGCAGCTGGCTGACCGACTGCGTGGAGGTCACCGGCTCCGGCGCCGAACTGGTGTGGGCGGACGACCGGTTCCTGCTCGACCACGAGGTGGGGCAGTGGACCGAGCTTCCCCTGTGGCTGGCCCAGGGCCCGGAGACCGAGGGCGGCTGGACGCACTCGTCGGCCAAGGCGCTGGCTGCGGGATTGACGTGCCGTCCCATCACCGAGACCGTCAGGGACACCTGGGCCTGGCTGAAGGACGTCCCCGAGGACGAGCGCAGCTTCGGCAACCGGATGTTGCGGCACGGCATCGACCCGGGGAAGGAGGCCCGCATCCTGGCCGACTGGGACGCGCGCGCCTGAGCTCAGGCTGACGGCAGGCGGGCGGCGATGCCGTCCAGGAGGCGGTCGAGCCCGTAGGCGAACCGGTCCCCCACGTCGACATAGTCCTGCCCGCCCTCCGTCAGCATCCTCGCGACCATGGGAAAGCGCCCGCTCGCGACCACGGACTGCAGGTAGGGGACCTGCAGAGTCATCCACTCCATCAGGTCGAGGCCCGTACGGCGCAACGCCTCGGCCTCGGCCAGCTCGCTCTCCACGAATCCGTTGACGTAGGCGAAGACCGTGCCGATGACCGTCAGCATCTCGTTGAAGCTCAGGCCGAGACCGTCGACCATGCGCAGGGCCGTGTCGAGCATCCGTACCCGGTTCGGGCTCGGCTGCTGCCGGGTGCCCGACAACGGGGCGATCCACGGGTGGCGGAGGATGACCTCGCGGACCCGGCCGGCCAGCCCGCGCAGGTCGGCCCGCCAGTCTCCGGACAGGTCGAGGTCAGGCGGGGTGTAGTCCGCCACGACGGCGTCGATCATCAGCTCGATGACGTCGTCCTTGCCCGAGACGTATCGGTAGAGGGACATCGTCCCGGCCCCGATCTCGGTCGCTAGCCGGCGCATGGAGATCGCGGCCAGCCCTTCGGCGTCGGCGATCCGGATGGCCGCCTCCGTCAGCTGCGCGCGGCTGAACGCCGGCCGCGGTCCCCTGGCGGGACGCTCCGGCCGCATCCAGAGGTTCTCCCGACTCGTCATCCTCACCGTCTCCCGCTCTGCCTGGTCTGAACTGCTACCACACCTCCGCGGCCTGATGAGACCTCGACAGTGTCACCGGCCAGATATTGCGTACGACGTATCCAGTAAGTAGTCTCGCATTCATAAACCGAGTACGTCGTACTCGGTATTGTGGTCACACGAGGGGACCCGGTCAGTGGGCGTGTCGCTTGTCGCCGTGGACGAGTTCGAGGCTCCGGGAATCGGCATCTTCGACTTCCCGCCGCTCTGGGACGGCGCACCGCACTGGCTGAACAAGCCCGTCGTCATGGCGGCGGCCGGTGTGATCCTGGTGTGCGCGCTCGCGTGGGCCGCGTTCGCCTCTCCGAAGCTGGTGCCGCGCGGCATGCAGAACGCCGGCGAGTACGTCTACGAGTTCGTGCGCGACCAGGTGGCCCGGCCGTTCCTGGGCAGGGACGCCGAACGCTGGATGCCGCTGCTGCTGAGCCTGTTCGCGCTGATCCTCGTCTGGAACTTCATGGGGGTCGTCCCCGTCCTGCAGTTCCCGGTGAACTCGCACATCGAGTTCCCGGTGATCTTCGCTCTGGTGGTCTACGTGCTGAAGATCTACCTGGGCATCAGGCACCAGGGGCTCGGCGGCTACTTCAAGAACATGATGTTCCCGCCCGGCCTGCCGAAGCCCCTCGCCATCGTCCTGTTCGCCCCGCTCGAACTGCTCTACAACTTCGTCACCGCGCCGTTCACCCATGCCGTACGGCTGTTCGCCAACATGTTCGCGGGGCACCTGCTGCTGGCGTTCTTCAGCGCGGCCGGCTTCTGGTTCCTGATCGCGCATCCGACCCTGCCGGGCGCGACCGTCGGCATCCTCAGCGTGGTGACCGCCGTCGCGATGACGGGCCTGGAGATCTTCATCCAGTTCCTCCAGGCGTTCCTGTTCACCATGCTCGCCGCCATGTTCATCGGCGGCTCCCTGCACCCGGAGCACTGACTCCCCCGGGCGAGGCCGCCGGTCAGTCGAAGGTGAGCTGCTCGGTGCGCCGGGGCATCAGCAGCAGCGCGCCCACGCTGAGCACGGCGACCACGATGAGCGCGAGGAACGTGTGGTGTGCCGCGTCGTAGAGCGCCCGGCGGACGAACGCGCCCACGGCGGAGTCGCGGACCGCCGAGCCCTGCCCTCCGAGCACCAGGCTGGTGGCGTCGACGCTCTTCGGGAGGTGACCGGCGACACCGGCCGGAGGGTGGGCGAACCGGTCGGCCAGCGTCGCGTTGGAGACGGCCCCCAGCACGGCCGCCCCCACCGCGCTGCCGATGGAGCGGCAGAACATGTTGGTCGCGGTCACCACGCCGCGCCTTTCCCAGCCGACGACCGACTGGACGGCGACGACGGTCGGGCTGGACGACAGGCCGAGGCCCGCCCCGACGATGAAGCACGCCACGGCCACCTGCCACACCATGGCGTTCTGCGCGAGCAGCCCGCACAGGACGGCACCGGCCACGATGAGCAGGCTGCCGACGAGCGCCGTGTCCCTGAAGCCGATGCGCATGTAGACGCGTCCCGACAGGGCGGCGGCGATGGGCCACCCGATGGTGAGCGCGGCCAGCGCGAAGCCCGCCACCAGTGCCCCGGTGCCGAGCACCCCCTGCACATAGGTCGGGATGTAGGAGCTCAGCCCGATCAGGAGCGCGCCGACGCCCACCGCGACGAGATTGCCACCCGTGAGCGTGCGGTTGCGGAAGACCCACAGCGGCAGGACCGGCTCGGCCGCTTTCCGTTCGACCAGCACGAACGCCACCAGCAGGACGACGCCCACCACGAAGATGACCACGCTGGGCACCGAGGTCCAGCCCCACGCGACCCCGCCTTCGAGCAGGCCGAGGATGAGGAGGGACGATCCCGCGATGAGCAGGGACGCCCCCGTGTAGTCGATGCGGTGCGAACCCGGTGTCACTTTCTCCTTGAAGCGCCGGGCGATCATCCACATCGCGACGGCGCCGAGGGGCAGGTTGATGAAGAAGATCCACCGCCACGACACGTACTCGGAGAACACGCCGCCGAGGGTCGGCCCGAGGACCGAGGCGACGCCCCAGACGCTGGCGACGTAGCCCTGCACGCGGGCCCGCTCCTCGACCGTGTAGAGGTCACCGATCATCGTCATGCTGATCGGCTGGACCGCTCCGGCGCCGATGCCCTGGACGGCGCGGAACGCGATGAGCGCGGGCATGCTCCAGGCGAACCCGCACAACACCGAACCGATGAGGAATGCGGCGATGCCGAGCAGGATCACCGGCTTGCGTCCCGCGATGTCGGCGAACTTGCCGTACAGCGGGACAGTCACCGCCTGCGTCAGCAGATATATCGAGAAGAGCCAGGGGAACTGGGAGAAACCGCCGAGGTCGCTGACGATGGACGGCACCGCGGTCGCGATGATCGTGCTGTCCAGAGCCACCAGTCCGGTGGAGAGCATGACGGCGGCCAGCACCGGTCCACGCTCCGAACGGAGACCGATGCCCTTCGAGATCGTTGTTGCCACGTGGGGAGGTTCTCCTTGCGGGTCGAGCACGAAATCACGAACGGACTCGTCCACCTGAGGGCGCACTCGTCCCGACAAGCGCCAACTCCGGCCGCACCTTCCGCATTCCCCGGCGGCCAGGTCAGGTCCCCCGACCTGGCCGGCGGGGCTACCCCTTCACCGGCGGAACGGGCGTGACACCGCGGGCGATCGCCATCATCGGTTTCGTGAGATCGGGCGTGGCCCAGATCCGTACGCCCAGGCCGGGCCGGATCACCCACAGGAGCATCCGGCCCTTGTCCATTGATCTGTCCGCCCGCATGACGCGCCCTTCCAGCGCCGGGACTCCCCGCACCGCCGTCTCGTGCACGTCGAAGAGGTGTTCGTCGGTCGGCCAGCTGACTTGGCGCAGGCTCTGGAGGTTCTGTGCGCGAGGCCCGCGTACGACCTCCACGGACAGGCTTCCGCCGTCGTTGCGGTTGAACCACCGGCCCTGACCGTCGTTCACCCCATGTACCTCGCCGGAGGCGTCCCGCAGGTCGTCGGGCATGTAGCCCAGCCGTACGCCCGCGAGATCGTGGTCCCACGGCACCCGGAGAGCGAGCGCGATCTGTTCGAGGTACTTCCCGGCCGAGGCGGATGTCGTCACCCGCAGCACCAGATGCTCGTGCTCCACCCAGACCAGGTCGTCGTGACCGGCCGACATCATGCCGCTTCCGCGCCGGAGCCAGGTGTTCCCTTCGGGGATGGCGAGCAGAGCGCCGAGCGCCGTGCGGTCGGGCACCGGTTCGCCGGGCCGGTAGACCGTCACCTGGATCGAGCGGTCGCCCTGGGACCAGCGGACGGCCTTGCCCGTCAGTTCGTGGTCGATGACATCGAACGCCACGGGTGCCCCGAACCCCGTGGGCAGCCCGCGAACCTCGACACCGTCGACGCGATCGAGGCCCTCCGGCAGGTGAGTGATCCGCTCGTCAGGGACCTCTGGCTGGACCCGGAGGCCCGCGGCGATCCTGTCCAGGTCGTCCTTCAGCGACACCGAGGTCATGACCCTCAGCACGAGACCCGGCTCGGCCACCCACATCCGATCGGTACGGTCGGGGGAACTGACGTACCCGTCGTTCAGGGTCGACTCATCGGCGCCGGGCAGGATGTTCAGGGCAAGGATGTCCTGGACGTCCTCGACTGAGCGCTCGGTCCGGTAGACGGAGACCTGGACGAACCGGTTTCCCTCAGACCACATCAGCGCCTTTCCCTGGAGGCGGACCGTTCCCCGCCGGTCACGTTCCTTGAGCGGCAACGCTTCGGGCTCACCCAGGTCGTCGGGCAGATAGCGGACGTCGACTCCGTCGATCGTGGCGACGGGTCTCACGGCCGCCGTCCGATCCGCTCGCTGGAACGCCACGAATGCCGGTACGGCTCCCGCCACGAGGAAGACGGCGGCCACGGTGGCCACGAGCCTCAGCCGGCGGTGCCTCCTGTGTCGCGAGAGCCGTACGACCTGGTCGACCAGATCCGGCGCGGCCCGCAGCGAGTCGGTCTCCTCCGTCATGGCCTGGCGCAGTTCGTCCTCAAGCGTCGACATTCGTGACCACCTCCCGGTCCACCAGCACGCGCAGCCGCGCCAAGGCCTTGGATGCCTGGCTCTTGACCGTCCCGACGGAGCACCCGAGCACCTTCGCCGTCTGGGCCTCGGTCATGTCCTCCCAGAACCGCAGGACCACCACCGCCCGCTGCCGGGGCGGCAGGGCACGCAGGGCGTCGAGCAGAACCTGCCGCAATTCGATGTCCCTCCGAACGAAGGGCAGGTCGGGCGGGGAGTGCACGGGGATGAACCGCAGAACGGCACGGCGCCGAGCCCGGCTGATCGCCAGATTGACGATGATCCGCCGGACGTACGGTTCGGGATCGGCGTCCCCGCGCAGCCGGTGCCAGTTGCGGTACGCCCGCTCCAGCGCGCTCTGCAGCACGTCCTCCGCCTCGGCCGCGGATCCGCACGTCAGATGTGCCGTACGCAACAGAGCGGTGGCCCGTGCCGCCACGAACTCGGCGAACCCCGCGTCGGGCGGGGTCATGGTGCTCCCAGGGGACTCATGTCCTTCACGTACGCATGATCACGTCAAAAGGTTGCCTCCGGATTCAGCCGAGATCGGTCTGTCATCAGATGACGCCCCTCCGGACGACAAGCCGGTACGGCGACCTCGCCGTCCACGAGGCCGCCGTACCGGTCACCCATGACCGAGGGCGAGTGCCCGGCTCAGACCAGCACGGGCTCCGGGGACCACAGTCCGTCGATCTCCTGCTCCGCTGCGGCGAGGCTCTTGTTCGCCAGCGGGATCAGCTCGGCCATGGCGGGCGTGACCTCCGCGAGCGTGAGTTCGGCCGCGATGAAGCGCGGCTCCAGTCCGGTGACGGAGAGGCCGTGCGGCAGCCACGGCTCGGCGTGGTCCCAGCCCTCACGAGGCGCGCCCGGGGTGTAACCGCCGCCCCGGCTGGCGACCACGACGAAGTCGCGTCCGCCGAGCAGGCCGGTCATGGTCGCGGGGTCGAACGACAGCCCGCCGGCGATGATGTGGTCCACCCAGGCCTTGACGCTGCTCGGCGCCCCGTAGTTGTACAGCGGGAGCCCGAGCACGATGGCGTCGGCCTCCTTCACCTCGTTGACGAGCACCTCGGTGAGTGCCCACGACGCCGCCTGCGCGGGCGTGTGCTGATCAGGCGGAATCATCCTGGCCAGTCCCCCGGCCGCGTCGAGGTGCGGCAGAGGTTCAACGCCCAGGTCCCTGTACGTGACGGTCCCGCCGGGATGCCTGGCCTGCCATACGGCGGCGGCGCGGGCGCTGAGCTTACGGCTGACGGATCGGTCGCCCTGGATGCTCGAGTCGATGTGCAACAGGTGAGTCATATCACTGACCTTCCATAGATGGTTTGTGTTGCATCAATGATTAGCGCTCCATGCATGGAACGTCAACTCGGCTAGAATCGACCCCATGGCCTCCCTGCCCGTCGTCAACCAGCCGGTGCATCGGTCAGGCGCGCTGCTCGACCAGCTGGCCCGCCGTGTGCGTCTGCGCTCCGAGTCGGTGCTGGCGCCGCTCGGCCTTCGTGTCCGCCACCTCATCGCCCTCACGGTGCTGCGGGACCGCGGTGGCTGCACGCAACAGGCGCTCGCGACCACACTGGAGATTGACGGGACGAACATCGTCGGCCTGCTGAACGACCTCGAAGCCGAGAATCTGATCGCACGGCGGCGCTCGCCAGAAGACCGCCGCCGCCACGTCGTCGAGCTCACGGACGCCGGCGCCAAGCGGCTCGCCAAGGCGGAGTTCGCGCTCGCGGCGGTCGAGGACGAAGTGTTCGCGGCGCTGAGCGACGCACAGCGGGAGGCGCTCTACGGGCTGCTCCAGCAGGCTCTCGGCACCGGCGACGACGGCTGCGTGGCCGCGATCGACTAGGCCCTTTTCGACGCCCTCCTGTCGGCAGCGCGGACGGGAGGGCGGGGTTGCGGTGATTCACGCCAAGGGTTGCACCGGACGAAGGAGGGCTGGGAGCTCCAGTTCGCCACGAACCACCTCGGGCATTTCGCCCTCGCGCTCCGCCTCCACGACGCCCTCGCCCAGTCCGGAGACGCCCGGATCGTCTCGGTGAGCTCGAACGCGCACCGCGTGTCGCCGATCGCCTTCGACGACATCATGTTCGAGCGGCGGCCGTATGAGGGATGGTCGGCGTACGGCCAGTCGAAGACCGCCAACGTCCTGCTCGCGGTCGAGGCGGCCAGGCGCTGGGCGGCCGACGGCATCACGGCCAACGCCCTCCTGCCCGGCGGCATCCGCACCGGCCTCCAGCGCCACCAGACCAGCGCGGCGGCCCAGGAGATCTTCGACAACTACGACTGGAAGACCCCCGAGCAGGGCGCGTCCACCTCCGTGCTGTTCGCCGCGTCCCCGCTCGTCGCGGGAGTCGGCGGACGGTACTTCGAGGACAACGACGTAGCCGAACTCACGGCGGACCTGCATGCGGAAAGCGGCGTGCGCGCCCATGCCCTCGACCCCGTCGCCGCCGAGCGACTGTGGGAGGTCTCCCTGGAACTGATCGGCCGCTGACCGCGACGCCGAAGGGACCGCACCCGGCCGCGGCTCGCCCTATCCGCACCGCGAATCGCGTGAGCGCGGAGGGCGGCTCACTCGGGGAGGTGACAGACGGCCTCGACGTTGTTGCCGTCCGGGTCGCGCACGAAGGCGCCGTAGTAACCCGCGTGATACTCGGGCCATACGCGCGGCTCATGCAGAATCTCGGCACCGGCGTCGACCGCGATTCTGAAGAATTCATTCACCGCAGCCCGATCGGGTGCGGCGAACGCGATGTGCGACTCGCGGAAGCCGTCACCCGTCGCCTTCTGCCCGAGCCAGAAGTCGGGTTTCTGCGCGACGCCATAGCCGATCACACTGCCGAAATCCATCAGACGCCGACCGCCGAGCGGGGCGAGCACGGCGTCGTAGAACGCGGCGCTGGCGGCCACGTCGGCGCATTGAATAGCTAAATGATCAAGCATTCGGCCATTGTGTCAGACACGCTGAGGCCACGCAGGGCGCAGGCTCTTTTCCAATGGCCGTACACAGCCGGCGATTCCCGTAGCCGCGTGCCCGAACTCTCGGCACACGGGTGATTTAGGTTGAACCGCATGAACGTCCACAGACGCGCCTACCTTCCGGCGCTGTCCTGATTGCCGGGAACACAACATCGTGCGCGAGGGCGACTTCGTATGCGTCTTCTGCGGCGGCGCTCTCCCTCAGGAATGGAATGTGGACCTGTGACCGGTGTTGTCCGGCTCAGGGCGCGGAAACCGTGTGCGCATCTCGACGATGCAGGTGTCGCGGGACGTGGGACCGTCGAATCGGAGGCGATCGTAGGCCGCGAACTCGGGTTCCAATGCATCGAGTTCGTCGATCAGAGCGTGCAGGCGCTCGGACCACTGCGCTGACCCGGCATCCGGCTCGTCCGGCGCGGCCTTGATCGCGCTCGTCAGGTAACCCTTGCGCTGGATGTTGGCCGGGGTGACCGAGTGCAGACACACATATTGCCCGCTCAAGTAGGAGCTCCACTCGTCCCGTGCCACAGCATGGTCGGCCCAGTAGTCGGTGAACCAGGTTTCGAGCCGGTCCATGCCGCCCGCCTGTTCCGTGAGAGCGAACAGGTCGGCCGGAACCATCTCGGCGCCGTCGGAGCGGAGGTAGCCGGGAAGCGGCAGGCGCCGCTCCAGCATCAACTGGCGGACCTCGTCGGCATCGCGGCCGCGTGCCGCGCACAGTTCCTCAAGGACGACGAACTGCACGCTGACGTAGGCGTCGTCGGCGTCGGACATCGGATGGTGTCCGTTGACCTCCAGGAACCGCTCGGCAAGCCGCAGTTTCAGGTCCGTCTTCATCACGATTGGCCTTTCGCCGTCACCCGCGCGGAGACTCCGCACAACGTGCTCCGCACGCTAGCCATGGACCATTTCGGCCCTGATCGAATCATGCAGGCGCGTCGACACCCGTTGGCGTCCCGCCGCCGTCACCGGCCGGCTCCCGGCCGGGACAGGTGGAATACGGCGACCGGCAGAAATCCTGCGCGAAAGATCTCTATAGTCGATGACCATGCCAATACAGAGCAATGCGGGCGATTCGGGAACCGTACGGGGAGTCGGGAATCTAGCCCTTACGGTCGCTTTGCTGCTCATCGTTCTTCATACGCAGGCGCCTCGGGACTGGTCGGCTCTCGCAATCGTCGTGCTCGCCGTGATCGGTGTCGGCCTCCGGATTGAGGCGGCGATCTCATCGATCGCAGCCGGACGCCCTGGAGCAGTCGAAGCGGAAGAAGCCCACCAGGACTAGCCTCGTCGGTCCCGCTCGACGTCGCCGACCCTCACGCCTGGAGAGGGTGCCGGAAGGGCATTCCTGCACGTGGTCGCGCGGTGGGGCATCGGTCGGAGAAACAGGTTTCGAGCGCGAAACCTACATGTACATGAAGGCCACAATGCCCATGAACATGTATCCACCGACGAACACGACCAGGCTGGCCAGCCAGAATCCGACAGCCGCTCCGAACCGGAGATATCCACGACCGTACGGCCGTGCCACATGCCGTCCGATTCCGGCACCGCCGATCAGCACCCCCACAGCCATGGCGACCATGGGCCATCGAGGCGAGGGGAACCAATCACGAAAGACCCATGGACACAAGGCGAGCAGCCCGGCATGTAAGACCGCGAAAGCGACTGCCACCTCTTCAAGAGGAGCGCGCACAATGTGGCCCTCATCAGTGCCCATCACGGCAGGATGATCTCATGCGCTCCACTCGAGATGCGCCGAATCTCTGTTAAGTCCGAGACACCCCACCATCCTGCGGCGAAGAGCCTGATTTCTCGCAACGCGCTTCAGTCGTCGAGCCCGACGAGCAACCCGGCGACGCCGAGCCCCGTCGTCAGGTAGTTGACGAACAAGTGATTACTCAGAGCCCACTTCGAACGGCGGTTGCGGACGAGGAACATCGCGTCATCCAGGGAGTATCCGAGGGTCAGGAGCGCCTGGACGATGACGAGACCCGACCGGTTGTAGCCGGCCTGGCAGCGAACCAGGACCTTGCGGTCTTCCCGCACGGCTGCTGCTGCGAACTCCCCGAGTTCCACGACCTCCGCGAGCTGCCGGGATGTGAGCGGTCCGTCCGGGATCTCACAACAGCGGTGGACGACTGCTTCAGCTGGGCCATGCCCGTCACGGCGATAAAGGCTGACGACCACATCGAATTCACTCCCGACGACCACCGGAAGCAGGCCACCGGACGAGTCGCGGTAGTGATGTCCGCCCATGAACAGACCAGGAACGATCTCGTTCCAGGGGAAGTCGGCATAGGGTGCGCCCCGGCCCTCGATGCGCATCTGCACCTCACCGTCAACATGGCCCGCCAGGTACGGACGGGCGGATCAGCATCTCCCGCGATTCACCCTACATTCGCGGCCGATCCAGATGATTTGGCGAAGGTTCAGTGGTGGTTCAGAGGTGCCACCGGCAGGGCGCGTACTTCCGGCGTCGTAGTCCGATAGGTCGTTGATCCCGGCGCGGTAGCGGCGGATCACTTCGCTCGTGCGACGCTTCTGAACAGTCGCTGGACGACGATTTCGGTCATGAGAACCCCCCTCGGCACATCCATCGGCCCCCGAACAGGCGGACGGTCAACAGCCGGAAGCGTCGGCATCGAGCCGGGCGCCCGTCCGGGGATCATCCTCGCCGCGGTCGCCGTCGTGCAGTTCATGGTGTCGCTGGATCTGTCGGTCGTTAACGTCGGACTTCCCCAGATCGCCGCCGGCCTCGGGTTCAGCGCAGTGGGGCTGACCTGGGTGATCCACGCCTACGCGCTCACCTTCGGCGGACTGCTCCTACTGGGCGGCAAGGCCGCCGACCGATACGGTCGCAGGCGGCTCCTGCTGCTCGGGCTCGGCCTGTTCGGCCTCGCCTCGCTCGCCGGCGGCTTCGCCCAGGAACCCGGCCATCTTGTCGCCGCCCGTGCCGTACAGGGCGTCGGGGCCGCCGCGCTGGCTCCGGCCGCGTTGGCGCTGCTGGCCGCGACGTTCCCTGCGGGCAGGGCCCGCGTCCGGGCCTACGGCATCTGGAGCGCGGTGAACGCCGCCGGGGCCGCCTTCGGCGTCCTGATAGGCGGTCTGCTCACTGAGTACGCCGGTTGGCGCTGGGTGATGTTCGTGAACGTGCCGATGGCCGTGATCTCGCTGTTCATGGTCTGGTGGAGCGTCTCCGCCGGCCCGTCGACGGTGCGACGGGGCCGCCCGGACGTCCTCGGCGCCGTCCTGGCCACGGCCGGCATGACCCTGCTGGTGTTCGGCATCGTCCGCACCGACCAGTATTCGTGGACCTCGCCGGTCACCGTGACGACCCTGGCGGCCGCCGCCGCTCTGCTCATCGCGTTCATCCGCGTCGAGCGGGTCACCGCCCGCGAACCGTTGATCCGGCTCGGACTGTTCGCCAACCATTCGGTCGCCGGCGCGAACGCCTACAACATCCTGGTCGGCGCAGCCATCACCGCAGCCTCCTACTTCGCGTCCCTGTATCTGCAAAGAGTGCTCGGGGTCGGGCCGGCCCTGACCGGGATCGAGTTCCTGCCGTTCGCCCTCGGTGTGATCGTCGGCTCCGTGCTCGCCGTCAAACTCGGCTACCGTCTCGCACCGCGCACCCTTCTGGTCGTCGGTGGACTGCTCACCGCGGCCGGGTTGGCCTGGATGGGCATGATCAGCGCAGACGGCTCCTTCGCCACCGACGTCCTGGGGCCTTCGATCGTCGCCAGCATCGGCTTCGGCCTCTGCCTCGGACCGGTCGTCTCCACCGCCACCACCGGTGTCGCTTCGCACGAGACCGGCACCGCATCGGCCCTGCTCAACAGTTCACGCCAGATCGGCGCCTCGCTCGGGCTGGCCGTCCTCGGCACCGCCGCGCACAACCGCACCGGCGAGGCCGTCACGCCCGAGGCCCTCAACGACGGGTACGCACTCGGCCTGACGCTCAGCGCCGCGCTCCTGGTCGCAGCCGTCCTCATCGCCCTCACCGTCCTGCGCGGGACCCGCCCGCCGTCACCGGCCGAGCAGACCGATGACCGCGACTTGCTTCCCGTCCAGGACTGAACGCCACAGGAAGGTCGCATCGACATGACCGTCACCCCGATCGATCTCTTCTCGTCCCGCATCCGCCTTCACCAAGGCGGCAGGATTCACACCCAGAAAAGACGAATGGATTCCGACCAGGACGGTTGGCAGCTGACGGCCTTCTACGCGAGGACCGACGCCGACGTACACGCCGACCACTGGGAGGTCCACCCCGAGGCCGAGGAGATCGTGTCGTGCCTCATCGGGAAGATACGGCTCTACCTCCGGCCGGAGCAGCCGGGACAGCAGGAGGAAGAGATCAGGCTGACGGCCGGAACGGCCGCCATCGTCCCGCGCGGCAGATGGCACCGCATCAAGCTGGACATTCCCAGCAACATCATGGCCGTCACCCTGCCGCGTGGCAGCCGGCTGGAGAAGCGGACCGAGGCCTAGACAAACGGGCGTCGCGGAACCGTCCAGCACGGGCCGTCGCCACCTGGCCGCCGTCATCAGCTCGTCGCGAGAATTCCCGATGACACCATGTCTGGCGGATGCCACGCTCGTGGCATGGAACGCGTCTCGATCCGCCCAGCCCGGCTGGAGGAACTTCCGTTCCTTGATGGGCTGCTCCTGCGGTCGAAGTCGCATTGGGTGGGCGGACGCGTGGCGGACGTTCCCGCCGTGACGCCGGAGCTCACGGCCGAGGACATCGCGTCTCGCCATGCGACGGTCGCCGAGAAGGACGGCGTCCCCATCGGTTTCTACACGCTCAACGAGCACGAGGACTACCTGGGAATCGGCCTGTTCTTCGTTGATCGGCCGTTCATCGGCACGGGGGTCGGGCGCCTGTTGTGGAGTCACCTGGTCCAGCGCGCGGTCACCCTGGGCGCACGTCTGCTCGGCGTCGGAGCGGAGCCGCGCGCCGAGGGCTTCTACCAGCGGATGGGCATGGTCAGCCGGCACGAGTTCGATCACAACGGTGAGCGCCTGATCTGGATGACCGGCGAAATCGGCAAGGTCGTCACCTGACTTCTGCGTGTCCAGGGTGTCGGCCGGCTCGCGCGGACATCACGGGCCGCCGCATTCAGTAACGACAGAGTCCAGCGAATCGGGGACGCCGGCGGTCGACATGACGTCGAACACTCCTTGGCTGTGACTCCGCACCCCAGCCAAGGGAGGCGGCCATCGCCCGGGCCCGGCCGCCTCCGTTTGCGCTCAAGGACGTCTCAGCTTCACCGCGATGAAGCATGGCGCTTGATGAAGCTTGTCGTAGGCGGCTTCGTCGATGTCCCGAAGGCCGACCGCGGGGCGGGGTTCGATCAGTTGCTCCAGCACGAACCCGGCGGTCAGGAGCTCGCCCAAGAACGTCTCCAACGGCATCCGCTGGTAGTGGATCGCGAAACTGCCATCCGCGACAGGCAGGTCGCTCCAGTCCTGACTGAAGTACGAGTCGCCGAAGCGCCGCCAGTCGGCTGTTGGGTGAGTGGTCGATACGAGCAGCCATGCCCCCGGGCGCAGGGCGCAGCGCAGTTCATCCAGCAGTTGCGCGCGGTTCCTCACGTGATGGAGTACGAGGGCGCAGACCGCCCCGTCGAACGACGCGTCAGCGGCGAAACCGAGTGGCTCTTCCAGATCATGGAGAAGTAGTTCTGCTTGCCCGTTCACGCGTGCTCGTGCATGGCGCAGCAACGTGGCGCTGCCCTCGATGCCGACCACCTGGGCGCCGCGGGCCGAGAGTTCGGCCGCATAGTGGCCTGCTCCACAGCCGACGTCCAGGATTCTGGCCCCGGAGACATCGCCCGCCAGTTGCAACATGGCAGGTCTGTCCGTGTAGGCGTTGTACGGGCTCGTATCCGCGTTCTTCGCGAAGAAGTCGCCGAGTGCGTCGTGATAAGCGGTCGCCCTGTGCACCGGGTCATCATGACGCGCCCACACGCCACGTCTCCATTGAGTTCCAGTTGAGACGGTGGATGGTGTTCAGGGACGTGTCCTCCTGCAGGCTCTGCGACGGTGCGACGCTCGGTCAGTCCGCAGAACGCCGTCGCCAAGGTGGAACTGCCGCCGCTCCACCACGCGGGATCACACGTCGCAGTTCTGATTAGCCCTTGATCGCGACCTGGGGCAAAGGCTTCATCGTCGAGCTCGAAGTCGAGGGGCGTAGGGCCCATGCATGATCAGTACCCAGCGCTCGATCTAGGATGCGACGGTGCAAATTTCCATGCAGGTCCCCCACGATGAGAAACGGCTACGGCGAACACTCCGGTTCCTCCTCCGTCCGCAGCTGAAACTCATCCGCATCATGGGCGGAGTGCTGATCGTCCTCGGCCTCGTCCTGGTGGCAATGGATCCCTCGGACCCGATCGCCTACCTGGCCATGATCCTTGGACTGCTGTTCGCGGTCGCGGTCGCACCGATCGCGATGGCTCAGTCCATGCGTGCGCAGTCCGACGTCATCAAGGACGGGTTTCACGTGACTCTGGACGACGAGTGGGTCACCGTGGTCTACCCGCTCGCTGAGTCGCGGTTTCGGTGGGCCGGCCTCGGTCGCGTCGTCGAGACCCCCGAGGTCTGGTACATCATGTTCGGCAAGTACCAGGCGGTCACGATCCCGAAGGGCTCGATGGCCGATGAGCAGCGGGCCGAGTTCGCCGCATTCGTCGACAGGTTGCAGCACGCCTGAGAGTGACGGCCATCCCATCGGATTCATAGACCAGGCGGCCTTCGCCACCCCGTTTTTCGTCGACCCACGACGGAGCAACAGAGGGCCGACCTGCCCAAAGGCACCCGCTTTCACCACCTCAGGCACTTCTACGCGTCGAATCTCATCCGGGCGAACCTGAATCCGAAAGTCATCCAGACGCGTCTTGGCCACGCCACAATCGCCAAGACCATGGACACCTACGGGCACCTGTTTCCGGATGATGAAGACCTCGGTAGAGTGCCGTCGAAGCCATGGTCACCGCAGCACTGACGGAACAGCAGCGGAACAGCAGCCTCAAGTAGCCGCATAGACACAGGTCAGAGACTTAACAGCGGACGAGTCGGCCTGTAGGCCGGGTACAAATTCCGCACCCTCCCCACCTGCACGCTTTCGCTCCACCTCCGAAGCGACCTGCGATGACGCTTCCGTTCGTTGTCTCGCCTGCCAGCACTTTCCGGTGCCATGTGCCCCCAAAGTGCCCCCGCCGGATGCATCACGCTACGACTGATGGCGGTGAAAGACTTCGTGTAGCCAGTGATCGAAGTACCTGCGTACAGCGTCCCTGTCCCGAGGATTCAGGGCCAGCCATTCGCGGGCGGCCCGAACCATCTCGGCCTTGGCAAGGTCTTCCTCGGCTGGCTTGAGCTCCACCCAGTCGGTGAGCTCACCCCACAAGTTGTACATGCTGACCGCGTACGCGTACTCGCCGGTGGTGATGACCTCGATCGTGTCGCCCATGAATTGCAGCCCAACGTCGTAAGGGTCGTCCGCGCGAAGGAGCTGTCCCGCGAGCTCGCGGGTGTGCTCGAGATAGGCCGGCCAAACCTCGTCGTCTGAGCTGCTCACGGGCCGAGAATCACACGTCGCCGTGCGCGGCCGCAAATCCTGGTGGATCAGGTAACAGCAACAGGTGTTCGAACTGGTCTTACAGGGCCTCTACCTGCGGAGGTAGTCCACTCCCGTCCGCCAGTGTCCAGCGTCGTCCGTCGGCGTATCACGCAGTTGGTCACTCACCTTGACCTGTGCCGCGATAGCCTGCTCGCCTGATCGGCGACCAGTCACTGCGGCGAGAGGACAGGATGGGCATCCGCATCAACGGGATCGTCATCGACGCCACCGATCTTGACTTGCTCGCCCGCTTCTGGAGCGAGTTACTCGACCTGGCGATCACCCGCCGAGAAGACGGCTGGATCAGCCTTGGCCCCAACCTGGCCCTTCAATTGGTCTCAGAGCCGAAGACCGTCAAGAACCGCATTCACTGTGATCTGGTCGCCGATGACTTCACAGCGGCGACCGCCCGAGCAGCCGAGCTCGGAGCCACCCCGGCCGGAGACATCCAGGAGAACCTCTGGCAGGTCTGGCAGGACCCGGAAGGCAACGAGTTCTGCATTTGCATGTCCTGATCAGCAGGGTGACCGTTTCCCTCGGCGTCTTGGACCGTTTCTCCGTCTCATGTCCCCTGCGAGTGTGATGTGCGCTCCCGCACGCGCGGGCCTTGTCCTGATCTCTCGTCTGCTGTCGTCCCACCGCGTAGCGGCAGCGGGCCGGCGACGGAGGGTCAAGCCTGGCCTCGCGTGTACATGTTCCCGGGTGACCTTCCTCGCGCGCTGGGTTGCCCAACGTGCACGGCCGGGCTTGACCTGGAGGAGTCGATCTGCTGGGCTCTGCCTGGGTCGATGGCAGGCGGGCGATCAGGACCTTCACCTCAGCCATCTACGGCCCGCCATGGTGCGCGGGCGTCCCCTCTCGGAGCTGGAGCGCCCCGGGGTTCGGGGCGGAGCCCCGAGGTCTTCCCCCGGCACTTCCCCGCCTCCTCACTCCCTTCCCTTCTTCCTCTCACACAGCGTCGCCTATCGGCTTCCGGGGCCTGCTCGGCTCCGTGCCTTCCCGTGGCCATGACCGTTCACCCATTGGGGAGAGACCTTCATCGGCACAAGCCGCTATGCCGTCGATCCGATGGCTCACGCCGCTTGTCGGCGTTGGTGTGCGCCGCCGCCGGCGGGACCGGCCGAACGATCTGCGGCACACCTTCGCGAGTACGGCTCTGGCCGAAGGCGTTCCGATCTCCGAGGTGTCCCGATGGCTCGGCCACGAGTCGATCACCACGACGGTTGACCTCTACGGGCACCTCGTGCCGGAAGCCTTCGAACGAGCTCGTACGGCGCTCGACAACGCGTTCCGCTCCGCGCTCGATGTGCCCCCAGTATGCCGCCGATCATGAATGAGGCGGGAAGAACCCCCAGCCCAGGCGGGGAAACAGCGGACGAGTCGGCCTGTAGGCCGGGTTCTGTGATCAGCCGGAGCCGATCGGCGGCCATCCATCTAGGACCGCCGTTGCCGGCGGCCTCAAGCGGTCTACCCGCGCGGCTCGGGCGAGCAGCCCTCGAACGTCGCGCGCGGAACGCCTCCTAGGAGGCGCCCCTTCTTGACCTTGCTCCGGGTGGGGTTTACCTAGCCGCCCACGTCGCCGTGGGCGCTGGTGGTCTCTTACACCACCCTTTCACCCTTACCCCCGAAGGGGCGGTCTGCTCTCTGTGGCACTGTCCCGCGGGTCACCCCGGGTCGGCGTTACCGACCACCCTGCTCTGTGGAGCCCGGACCTTCCTCGGCGGGGCCCGAAAGCCCCGACGCGGCCGCCCGGCCGACTCGTCCGCCGTACTCACAAGCCTAGCGGGTCGGCCGGATCTCCCCCGCCACAGCGGCCTCCCGGCTCAGCTCTGAAGGTGCGCGGTGTCGTTGAAGGAGCGCATCACGCAGGGGCCGTCGGCGTAGTAGTCGATCACCGAGAGGCAGGCCAGGTCGAGGTACATCCGGTACAGCGCCTGCGGAGGGGCGTCGAGGGCCGACCGAACGAGCAGCTTGATCGGCGTCACGTGCGACACCACGAGCACGGTCCTGCCCTGGTGCGCCTCGATGATCCTCGCCCTGGCCCGCTCGACCCGGAGGGCGGTCGTGGCGAAGCTCTCGCCGCCCGGTGGAGCCACCTCGGGGTCGGCCAGCCAGGCCGCAAGCTCTCGCGGCCACCGCTTCTGGATCTCGGCGAACGTGTGCCCCTCCCACGCGCCGAAGTCCGTCTCGCGGAGGTCCTCCTCCACCGACACGGCCACACCCGTACGCGCGGCCACGGCCTCGGCGGTCTGCCTGGCACGCGTCAGGGGTGAGCTGACGATCGCATCGATCTCGTACGGCTTGCGCGACAGCCGGGAGGCGACGGCTTCGGCCTGGGCCAGGCCGACATCGGTGAGAGACGGGTCGCCGAGACCGGAGAAGCGCTTGTCCACCGACAGCCGGGTCTCGCCGTGCCGCAGGAGGATCAGCGAAGTGGGCCGGAGGGACGGCCGCGCCATCCATCCGGTGCCGCCGCTCTCCGAGGACTCGGAGGACGCGACGGTCTCGGATGGCTCGACGCGCGTCGTCACGGAGGTGCCGGCGGAACCCGTGGAGAATCCTGCCGCGGAATCCGCGGCGGCATCCGTGACCGAGCCGGTGCCTGAGCCGGTGATCAAGCCGGTGACCGACTTCGTGGCCGAACCCGTGGCCGGGAGGGTCTTGGCCTGCCACTTCTCACCTCGCGCCGCGGCGTCCATCGCCTCGTTGGCGAGCCGGTCAGCGTGGGTGTTCTTCTCTCTCGGGATCCACGTCCACGTCACCCGGAACCGCCGCGCGAGCGCGGCGGCCTCCAGCGCGAGCGGCCGCAGTCCTTCGTGCTTGACCTTCCACCGGCCGGCCATCTGCTCAATGACCAGCTTGGAGTCCATCCGCACCGTGACGGCGGAGCCTTCGGCCCCGAGAGCGACCAGCGCCTCAAGCCCGGCGATCAGCCCGCGGTATTCGGCGACGTTGTTCGTCGCGTGCCCGATGGACTCGGCGGCCTCGGCGACGACCTGCCCGTCGGCGTCCTTCACCACGGCGCCGTATCCCGCGGGGCCGGGGTTGCCCCGCGACCCGCCGTCGGCCTCGACGGCGAACGAGCTCACAGCCCGGACTCGGGGGTTCGGACCAGGATCCGGCGGCATTCCTCGCAGCGGACCACCTCGTCCGCGGCGGCGGCCCGGATCCGGTTGAGATCGGCGATCGACAGGCTGGTGCGGCACCCGAGGCACCGGCCGCCCTGCAGCATCGCGGCTCCGGTGCCGGACTGGTCGCGCAGCTTCTCGTAGAGGCCGAGCACGTCCGCCGGGATGTCGTCGGTGATCCCGGATCGCTTGCCCTGCAGTTCGGCGGTCTCCTTGTCGAACTCCGCGAACGCGGCGTCGCGCCGGTCCCCCGAGGCGGCGAGCGCGGCCGTCACCTCGTCCCGCTCGGACTTGAGCGAGGAGACCTGGGTGTCGACGGCCTCGCGGCGCTCCATGATCTCCAGCACGACCTCCTCCAGGTCGCCCTGGCGGCGGTGGAGCGAGGTGATCTCGGACTGGAGGCTCGCCAGGTCCTTGGGCGAGGACACCTGGCCGGAGTCGAGCCGCTTTTGGTCACGCTCGGCCCGGATGCGCACGGCGTCCACGTCGGACTCGGCCTTGGCCTGGTCGCGCGACAGGTCACCGGCCTCGGTCTCGGCGGCGATCACCTGGGTGGCGAGCTGAGCGAGCCTCTTCGACGTCTCTTCGATCTCGGCGAGTTCGGGCAGGGTGCGACGGCGATGCCTCAGCCGGTCGAGCCCCGCATCCAGCTCGGAAAGATCGAGCAGACGCCTCTGTGCTTCGGGTGCGGCCTTCATCCCCATCCTCGATCCAGGTCTGTGGTCGTCCATACATCCGTGACGACGCGGGAGATACGCGCCTCAACATTAATGCCCCTGGCCGCCATCGCCGACGTCAGATGTGCGGCGGCGTCGGCGAGCCAGGGCCATTCCGTGGCCCAGTGGGAGGCGTCGATGAGCGCGGGCCGGTCGCCCGCCTCCATGTGCTCGCTGGCCGGGTGGTGGCGCAGGTCCGCGGTCAGGAACACGTCCACGCCGGCGGCCCGGGCCGCTGCGAGCAGCGAATCCCCCGCTCCCCCGCTCACGGCGACGGTCTCGACCATACGCTCCGGGTCGCCCGCCACACGCAGTGCCGTACGGGGAAGACCGGCCGCGGCGAGTTCGGCGAACCGTCCGAGCGGCATGGGCGCGGGCAGCCGGCCGATCCGGCCGAGCCCGCGGCGCGGGTCGTCGGCCGACGGCTGCAGTGGCCGCAGCTCGGAGCTCAGCCCGACGGCCCGGGCGAGCGCGTCGGAGACTCCGGGGTCGGCGACGTCGGCGTTGGTGTGGGCGGTGTAGAGCGCGACGTCGTTCCTGATCAGCCGGTGGACCACCCGGCCCTTGAACGTGGTCGCCGCGACGCTCGTGGTGCCCCGGAGATAGAGCGGGTGGTGCGTGACGATCAGGTCGGCGCCCCATTCCAGCGCCTCGTCGACGACCACCGCGACCGGGTCCACCGCGAACAGGACCTTCCGTACCGGCAGCGCGGGATCGCCGCAGACGAGCCCCACCGCGTCCCAGGTCTCGGCCCAGGCGGGGTCGTATCGCGCCTCGAGTTCGGCGACGACCTCGGCGAGAGAGCAGGTTGACATCCGCGCAGACTATCGAGAACGGCAAACCGAGGTAACGTCCATGTGACACCAGGCTGCAAGGGAGGACCCCGACGTGCCCGTTGACCAGCAGGACATCCACAGGGACGCGGTCGTCGCAGACACGCACAACGATCTCCTGATGGCGGTGTCCGCGCGCCCGCCGAAGAAATGGGCCTCCTTCTTCCGCGATCAGTGGTTGCCCCAGCTGGTCGAGGGCGGCGTCGACGTCCAGGTCCTCCCGGTGTTCATCGACGACGCGTACCGCCCGGAGGGGGCGCTGCGCCAGACGCTCCGCATGATCGAATGCGCCCACGTGCTGGCCGAGGGCAACCCCGACGCGGTGCGCCTGTGCCGCGACGGCGCCGAGATCGACCAGGCGCTCGCCCTCGGGAAGATCGCCCTGGTGCTCGCCATGGAGAGCATGCCCGGCGTCGACGCGAGCGTGGAGCTCGTCTCGACGATGCACCGGCTCGGCGTACGCGTCGCCTCCATCGCCCACTGGGGCCGTACGGCTCTCGCGGACGGGAGCGGGCAGGACGGCACCGGATCACGGCTGACCAGTCACGGTGTCGAGGCCCTCCAGGAGATGGAACGCCTCGGCATGATCTTCGACGTGTCCCACCTGGGCGCCTCCGGGGTCGGGCACGTCCTCGAGCTCGCGACCCGGCCGGTGATCGCCACCCATTCCTCGGCACGCGCGCTGCGCGACCATCACCGCAACCTGACCGACGACCAACTCCGGGCGATCGCCGCCGGCGGCGGTGTGATCTGCGTGAACTTCCTGGCGGCCTTCCTGACCATGGACGCCCGCGCGGCCACGGTCGACCACCTGGTCGACCACATCGAGCACATCGCGGGCGTCGCCGGCATCGACCACATCGGCCTCGGGCCCGATTTCATGAGAGAGGTCCATGTCGACCTCACCCCGCCGTGCTGCGAGGGCTTCAGCTACAGCGAGATCGACGCGACGGCGGCCATTCCCGGCCTCGAGGGGCCCCGCGGGCTGCCGTTGGTGACCGAGGCCCTCCTCAAGCACGGCTTCTCCGACGACGAGATCGTCAAGATCGTCGGCGGCAACGTGGTCCGCCTGTTCCGCGCCGAGCTGGGGCAGGGACGCGCGTGAACCTCGACGGCATGCTGGCCGACCTCGAAGAGCTCGTCGTCTGCGAGTCGTACTCGAGCGACCACGACGCGGTCGCGCGCAGCGCGGAGGTGGTCGCCGCGATGGGGACCCGGATGCTCCAGGCGAAGCCCGAGACGGTGGTGATCGGCGGGGTCACCCACCTGCGCTGGACGTTCGGCACACCCCGGGTGCTGCTGCTCGGCCATCACGACACGGTTTGGCCGATCGGCTCGCTGCGCGAACATCCCTGGTCGGTCTCCGGCGGCATCGCCAGGGGGCCGGGGGTCTTCGACATGAAGGCTGGGCTGGTGCAGCTCTTCCACGCGCTGGCCTCGCTGCCGTCGCCGGACGGGGTCGCCGTGCTCGTCGTGGGCGACGAGGAACTCGGCTCCCCCACGTCCCGCCCGCTGATCGAGGAGGGCGCGGCGGCCTGCGAGGCGGCGTTCGTCCTGGAGGCCAGCGCCGACGGCGGAGCGCTGAAGACGGCGCGCAAGGGCGTCTCCCGGTACGAGCTCGTCGTCCACGGCCGGGCGGCCCACGCCGGCCTGGAGCCCGAGCTGGGCGCCAACGCCGGAGTCGAGCTGGCCCACCAGGTCCTCGCGATCGCCGGCATCGCCGACGTCGTCGATTCTTCCTCGCGGGCCGGCCTCGTCTCGGTCACGCCGACGCTGATGTCCGCAGGGACCAGCGCGAACACGGTTCCCGC
Organism: Planotetraspora kaengkrachanensis; assembly: GCF_016862895.1. Classification (GTDB taxonomy): domain Bacteria; phylum Actinomycetota; class Actinomycetes; order Streptosporangiales; family Streptosporangiaceae; genus Planotetraspora; species Planotetraspora kaengkrachanensis. The sequence goes on from NZ_BONV01000010.1 coordinate 225,594, forward strand.
AATCGGCAGGGTCGCCATCGACGTCCGCGTTCCCGACGCCCGTGCGCAGGCCCGGGTGGACGAGCTGATGCGCGCCCTCACGCCCAGGACCCCGGGCACCCGGCTGGAGCTCGTCGGCGGCCCGAACCGCCCGCCGCTCGACGCGTCCGCGTCCGCTGAGCTCTTCGAGGTCGCGGGACGGATCGCCGGCGACCTCGGCATGGGAGCCCTCGACGGCGTCTCGGTGGGCGGCGGCTCCGACGGCAACTTCACCGCAGGGGTCGGCTGTCCCACGCTCGACGGGCTCGGCGCCGTGGGCGGGGGCGCCCACGCGCCAGGGGAGCACGTCGTCGTCGCGGAGATGCCCGTCCGGGCTCGCCTGGTCGCGGCGCTGACCTCCCATGTGCTCGCCGGCGAGCGTGCCCGGTGAGCGCCGCGGGGCGGCAGGCCGCCGACGCCGCGATCAGGAGCGGCGTACGGCTCCGCGAGCTGCATGACATCCCCTCGTTCGTACAGGTGGCCAGGCTGTTCGACGACATCTGGCACCCCGATCCCACCGACCCGCCCATCACCGTCGAGATGATGCGGGCGCTGTCCCACGCGGGGAACTACGTCGCCGGCGCCTACGACGGCACGGCTCTCGTGGGCGCGTCGGCCGGATTCTTCGCCGCTCCCGTCGGCACGGTGCTGCACTCCCACGTCACCGGCGCGGTCAGGCGGGGCGCCGGGTTCGCCCTGAAGCTCCACCAGCGCGCCTGGGCGCTCGACCGGGGAATCGGCGTCATCACCTGGACCTACGATCCGCTGGTACGGCGCAACGCCTATTTCAACCTGGCCAAGCTCGGGGCCCGCCCCAGTGAGTACCTGCCGGAGTTCTACGGGTCCATGACCGACGCGGTCAACGCGGGCGACGAGTCCGACCGGCTGCTCGCCGTCTGGCGGCTCACCGATCCGCACGTCGTGGAGGCCTGCGATGGCAGGCCGTACCGGCCGGAGGTCCCGGCGGACGCGGTCGCCGGCGTCGCGTCGCACGAGGGGCGTCCGGTGGTCGGGCCGACGGACGCGCGTGTCGTGCTCGTCGCGCTCCCCGAGGACATCGAGGCTCTCCGCCAGCGTGATCCCGGGCTCGCCAAGGCGTGGCGGCACGCCGTACGAGAGGTGCTGGGCGGGATGATGGCCCAGGGCGCCCGGGTGACGGGCCTGGCCGACGGCTGCTACGTGGTGGAGCGCACATGAAGATCACAGGAGTCGAGCTGCGGCGGATCTCGATGCCGCTGGTCGCGCCGTTCCGCACGTCGTTCGGGACCGAGCACTCCCGCGACGTGCTGCTGGTGCGGGTGGTGACGCCCGAGGCGGAGGGCTGGGCCGAGTGCGTCGCCATGGGTGAGCCGCTGTACTCGCCCGAGTACGTCGACGGGGCTGCCGACGTGATGCGCCGTTTCATGGTCCCGGCGCTCACGGCGCTGCACCACGTCGACGCGTACGGCGTGGGCCAGGCGCTGGAGCCCCTGAAGGGGCACCGGATGGCGAAGGCCGCTCTGGAGACGGCCGTGCTGGACGCCCAGCTGCGGGCCTCCGGGGAGTCGTTCGCGCGCTTCCTCGGGGCGTCGAGGGACGCCGTGCCCTGCGGCGTCTCTGTTGGGATCATGAATTCGATCCCGCAACTGCTCGACACGGTCGACGGCTACATCGCCGAGGGGTACGTCCGGATCAAGCTCAAGATCGAGCCGGGCTGGGACGTCGAGCCGGTCCGCGCCGTCAGGGAGCGCTTCGGGGACGTGCTGCTCCAGGTGGACGCCAACGCCGCCTACACGCTGACCGATTCCGCCCATCTCGCCAAGCTCGACGCGTTCGGCCTGCTGCTGATCGAGCAACCGCTGGCAGACGACGACCTCGTGCAGCACGCCGAGCTGGCCCGGCGGCTGCGGACGCCGGTGTGCCTCGACGAGTCGATCGAGTCCGCTGCCCACGCCGCCGCGGCGATCTCGCTCAAGGCCTGCTCGGTGATCAACATCAAGCCGGGACGGGTCGGCGGTTATCTGGAGGCCCGGCGCATCCACGACCTGTGCCGGGCGAACGGCGTCGCCGTCTGGTGCGGCGGCATGCTGGAGACCGGAATCGGCCGCGCCGCCAACGTCGCCCTCGCCGCGCTTCCGGGGTTCACGCTGCCGGGTGACACGTCGGCGTCGCGCAGATACTTCGCGAGAGACGTCACGGCGCCGTTCGAACTGCGCGACGGGCACCTCGACGTGCCCACCGGCCCGGGGATCGGCGTGGACCCCGATCCGGCCGTGCTCGACGAGGTGACGACCTCCGTGGAATGGCTCGCAGGCTAGCGATACCCTAAAGGTGGTTTGCCCGCTTTTAGTATCGAATCTCCCTTAATTGGCGACAGGTCGGCCAAGTGTGGTCATCTGATCACCGGGGGGATCTGGTGGACTTGTGGCACGGATGGTCGGTTAGGACGCGCCTGGCGGTGATCGCGAGCGCCGTCATGCTGCTCGTCTGCGCTGCCGCCGGGGCCTTCGTCCTGATCTCGGTCCGTGGCACCGCGGAGAAGTACAAGACCGAAGAGGTCGTCTCGACGGCCGTCCGGGTCAGCTACCTCATCAAGCGCGAGCGGCTGCCCCCGGTCATCCTCGACGAGGACGTCTCCGCGGTCCAGGTCGTCAATCCCACGGGCCAGATCGTGTCCACGAGCTACGACCTGTCCGGCAGGCCGCGGATGGCGGCCTTCCGCCCCAGTGAGTCCAGCGCGCAGGAGAGCAAGGTCATCTGCCGCTCGCCCGCGTACCCGGACCAGTGCGTGATCGTCGTCGCGCTGCGCGTCCCGCAGTCCGACGGGCAGTGGCTGGCCTACGCCGCCGGCTCCGAGGTGCCCTGGTACGTCAGCTCCGAACTCCTCATGGCCCTCATCGGCAGTTCCCTGCTGCTGATCGGGCTCACGGCCTTCGGGACGTACCAGACCGTGGGCAGGGCGCTGTCCCCCGTCGAGGCGATCGCGGACAAGCTCGCCGTGATCACCACCACCGACCTGGGCCAGCGCGTGCCTGTGCCGAAATACCGCGACGAGATCAGACGGCTAGCGGAAACCGCCAACCAGACACTCGACCGGGCCGAACTCGCCGTCGAACAGCAGCGGCGGTTCGCCTCCGACGCCTCCCACGACCTCCGCAGCCCGCTGACGGCCATGCGCACCGAGATCGAGGAGGCCCTGCTCCATCCGGAGTCCACCGACTGGCTGGTCACCAGCGACGCCCTGCTCGACAGCCTGGACCGGCTGCAGGCCCTCGTCACCGACCTGCTCCAGATCGCGAGGCTGGACGCCGGAGCGGCTCCCAAACTGGAGCACGTCGACCTCGCCGACCTGGCCACCCGCGAACTCGACCGCCGCCAGCGCAAGGTCGACGTGGCCAGGGAACTGGAGCCGGGGGTGGTCGTCGTCGGCGACAGGCTCCGCCTCGCGCGCCTGCTCAACAACCTGCTCGACAACGCCGAACGCCACGCGGCGTCGCTGATCACGGTGCGCGTTCGGCTCGACAGGCAATGGGGGGCCCTGGAGGTCGTCGACGACGGCGCGGGCATCCCAGCCGACCAGCGGGAGATGGTCTTCGAGCGCTTCACCCGGCTCGACGCGGCCCGCAGCAAGGACGCCGGGGGCACCGGGCTCGGGCTCTCGATAGCCCGTCAGATCGCGGAGAGCCACCGGGGAACGCTGAAGATCGAGGACAGCTCGGTCGGCGCCAGGTTCGTGTTGCGGCTGCCCATGGCCGGGGGCGTCTGACGCTCACTCGCCGATGGCGACGACGGCTCCGGGCCGTTCACGGTCTGTCACCCCGGCGGCCGGGACGACGGGGGCCGGCGGGGGATCCGGGCAGCGGCACTCACGGTGTGGGGATCGGGCTTGCCGCTCAGCAGGTTGTCGATGGACATGACCGCCTGATCGAGCATCCGGCCCATCCCCTGGAGCGTGTGGGACGCGACGTGGCCGGTCACGATCATCCGGCTGCCGAAGTCTTCGAGCAGCTTCGCCGCCGCCTCGGAGTCCTTGCTGTAGAACCCGTCGAACGCGGCGAGCCGGATGCGGCCTGTCTCCATGCTCGTGTACAGGGCTTCGGGGTCCACCACCGACGGACGGGCCGTGTTGATGAGGATGGTTCCGGGGCGGACCCCGCCGAGGACCTCATCGTCGATCATGGACGAGGTCGTGCTGTTGCCGGGGACCATGACGACGAGGATGTCACTCCACTCCGCCAGGTCGGGAAGCGCCTTGAACTCCATGCCGAGCGTCCGCTCGAGACGCTTCTTCGGGGTCCGGCTGTAGTACGCCACGTTCGCGTCGAAGGCGCGCCGCAACATCTCCGCGATTCGCGAGCCGATGACACCCATGCCGACGATGCCGACGTTCCGGGCGCTGAGCTCGTACGGCAGGTCCTGGACCGATTTCCAGTCGGGGTAGCGGTTGCCGATCAGCCGGAACATCTGGAGGTTGGCGTTGATGATCTGCGCGACGGTGAACGTCGCCACCGAGTCCCTGGCCGCCCCGGGTGTGAAGGTCACGACCATTTTCAATTCATCGGCCGCGGCCATGTCGACGAACGTCTCGTAGCCGACGCCGAGGAAGGCGACGACCTTCAATGTGCTCTTAGCGCTCTCCAGAGCCGCGCGGGTGGCGCGCTCCTCCCCTCCGTGCAGGTAGGCGACGACGTCCTTGAGCTCGCGCGCCAACTGCTCTTCGGTCAGCAGAGGCGGAGGCTGTCTGATGTCGTATCCCCGCGCCCGCAGAACCTCCAGCCGTCGCGCGTCGATGCCTGAACCTGTGACCAGGATCGTCCCCTTGCCCGCCCCATTGCGAGTAGAACGACCAGCCATACCATGATTGTCCGATACATCCGTGACAGCATCAGTATGGGGCATTTCACCTCTCGGACTAGAGACACGAGCGTCCCTTGTTCGCGCGAGTGACTCCCGTCGCAGCGATCCCGCCTGCCGTGGAGCCGCCCGTCCGGACCGCAGAGCAGAAAATCATGATATGCGGGCACCCTTGAGGCGTCTCCACCCATTCGGTGAGTTTCTCCGCACTTCGGCCGTCAAGAACGATCTTGGCGACGCATATCGACATCGGCGCCCTGAACGGATCTTCACGTGCGGGATCGGAGACGCCGGCCGATTCGCGGCGACGGCATATATGATTTCCGGCATTCTCGCGATCGATTTGCGGCCCACCCAGGAATTCCGTCGCGCGGACGCAAATGCCCAGAAAGCAACGACCGGAACTTCAAACGTCACCTGAATTCATCCGGCGACCCCGCCGAATATCGGCCGGCTCCGCCTTCGGCATGCGAACGAGGACGGAGCCCGCGAGGACGGCGCGCGACGCCGGACGCCACATCCCGATACGGACATTCACAAAATTGAATATCGGCCACCCATAATGTGGGCGGTACGTGAAGCAACCGGAACCGTCCCTGATCAGCGGGCTGATCGTTTCGCTCTTCATCTCGCCGACCGTTCCTGTAGAATCTCATTCGAGTTCCAAGGGGCTCGGGACCGCGACGAGAGAGCCGTTACATATGGAAGTGTCCGGCAGATCGCTTCGAATGTTTCTTGCAATTGTAAGCGTCGTCGCCGGAGCCGCCCTCGGCTCAGCCGCGCAGGGCCTCATAGACGGTTCTCGTGAAATCACGGTCGCGGCTCTGACGATTTTCTGTCTGCCGGCGATCGGCGCCGCCGCGGTGATCATCGAGATCCACAGACTGGTGGACGATCACACAAGGACGACCCAGCAGGCCATGCGGGACCTCGCCCGTCAATTCGGCCCGCGCGTGGAACTCCAGCCGTACGTCGCGAGCGCGCGGACCACCACCATGATCGAGCACTGCCGGGCGATGTTCGAGCTGAAGACCGATACGGTAGCGAAGGCCTCGAACAAGAGATTTCCGTACAAGTTTATCCTCGTCGATCGGGAGCCGATTGTTCTCCGGCTCCGCCATTTCGACGAGAACAGCGAGACCACGCTGATCTGGGGCGACAGCATCATCACCGACCCGCAAAAGGGACTCATCGACGTCTTCCTGCAACTGTGGAAGGATATCGACAACGATCCGAGCACCGAATCGGTCATCGCCATGCATCTGAATCTGGATCCAGCGGAATATCCCGCGACGCCGGGCCTCTCCGGCGGTGGCCCTCGCGGACGGCCGGTCCAGGCAGATGAACGGCGCCGACGAAGGGTGAGAGGAACCCGGGGCCACCCATTCGTCGTTCAGGAGTCAGCGGCCGGTGCGAAGAGCGTCATGTCGGATTGGGGCGTACAACTGAAGGGGGTCAGGTACTCGTGAAGCTGCAACCGCGGCAACAACTCCTGGAAATGTGGGAAGCGGCCACCCGTACGTCTATGCGCAGCGGGGGCTGGACATGGGGAGGCCGCGACGGGTCGAACTCCATTTCGGACGCCGAGCAACTCCTCTGTTTCATGTATCCGGCCTCCGAACTGCCGGGATTCCGGCTGGACACCCCGGACGAGACCTCCGACGACGTGTTGACCGCCCTCGCGAAACTGGGCGACAGCGTTGAGATCCCCAAGCTCCTCCTGAAGGTCATCAGCGAGTATCTGCGCACCTATACCGGAGACGACGGACGTCCGCTCTTCTCCGGCGGCACCTACTTCGGCGCCGCCGACCCCGACGCCGAGGTCACCCCGGAACAGCAGCAACTGGACGTGGTCGACTCCTTCTCCATGTCCATCACGCTCATGTTGAGCACACTGGGCTTCCTCAAGATCTTCCGGCAGAGCGTCCGCCGGGAGGACATCCGCCGGGAGATCAGGGAACTCGAGGAACTCGCGAACATCCGCCTGTCGGCGGCCATGGTCGGGCTGCTGCGCAGCTTCACGGTCAACGCCTTCGACCCCGGCTCCGTCGCCGGCCGCGCCCTGCTGCGCACCGTCAACCAGACCGGCGCCCCCGAGCGGCGGATCCTCGACGACCTGCGACGCGAGTTGCGGCCCATGCGCGCCGGTCTGCGTGACCTCACGATCGGATCCGGCAGTGAGGTCGACCTCGACAACGAGAACCTGCTCTTCGAGTGCGGGTGGTCCTGGGGGATCGTCAAGGACGCCCCCGACGTCGACACGCCGTTGCACGTGGGCCCCCAGGCCAAGGGCGTCGCCGCGGACACGCCCTTCCTGTACTTCACGGTCAGCGCCCTCGTCGGCGTCCAGGATCTGTGGTCGGAGCGGACCCGAGTGCTCGGCCTGCTCGACGACGACCAGCTGACCCTGTCCCAGGCGCTCCAGCGCCGATGGGACATCACGCAGCGCTACTGGCGCACCATCGCCATGTACGGCAGGGGCACGTGGCCTCTGGAGGACATCCCCTGGAAGACCTCCGACGAGAAGGAGTCCGAGTACTACAGCCTCGTCGTCAGCGCCATCGTCGTGCAGAGCCTGGTCAACAACCGGACCGGTGACGTCGACCTCAACCGGGTCGCGGACGTCCTGGAGGAGTTGGCCATCCGGGCGAGGATCATCCGCCGGGCCGTACCCGGAGACCCGCCCGTGCACCTGCACTCGCCGGGCGTCCAGGTCAATCTGCAGGGCAGCGACGCGGTCGGCCCGCCCCTCGTCTGGGTGGTGTCCGACTTCGCGGTCAAGCTCCTGATCAGAACCATCCTCGCGGCGTCGATCGCGCAGAGCACCACCACCAGGGAACGGCTGCTGACCCTGGCCGACAGCGTGTGGCGGCATCTCATGCTGCGCCGCAACAACGAGGGACCCGGCCGGGGCCTTTGGGACCAGCCGGGCAACGTCTACTCCGACATCGAGGTGCGCCACGAGGAACCGTCGTGGTACTTCACCGAGCGGGTCGCGGAGTTCCTCGTCGCGGCCGCCCAGGCCAGTGGGGACTCCCCGCTCAGGAGCCCGGAGCTGGTCGATCTCGCCTACCAGATGCTCAGCGAGGCGGAGCACCTGCTGGACCAGGAACTCGTGACCCGGCCCCTGATCGCCGGGCAGACCATCCAGCCCAAGCTGCGCAGCATTCAGGCCGCGCTCAGCCGGGCACGAACGATCATCACCAGCAGGCCCGCCACCGCCAACGCCCTCGTGATCGACGCGCTGCTCGACCTGGAACGTCTCACCACCGCTCGGGACAGTGCGTCGGAGGCGATCTGATGTTGATCTTCGCCATCTCGGACAAGGGCGGCACCGGCCGCTCCGTCACGAGCACCAACATCGTCTATCGGCATGCCCTCCAGGGCAACGACGTGTGCTACCTCGACTTCGACTTCGGTTCCCCCACGGCCGGGGCGATCTTCAGCGTCGGCTCGGTCGCCAGGGGGACCACGCGCACGGGTCTGCACGACTACCTCCTGAGCGAGGGCTCCCCCGAGCCGCACCGCGTCGACGTCTGGACCGAATCCGACCGCGAAGGGCTCCGGACCAAGCCACCTGGAGCGGGGCGGCTCGTGCTGCTTCCCGGCAACGAGGGCGGCGGTGAGCTGCCCGCCGTGGATGAGGAGATGCTCCGCAGATGCGTGCAGCTCTTCAGCCGGCTGGACGAGGAATTCGATCTGGTCATGATCGATCTGAGTGCCGGGCGTTCCTTCACGGCCGAGCTGGTCCTTCAGGCCACCGTCCGACTGCCGACGGTCCCCTTCCGATGGCTGGTGTTCCACCGATGGACCCGGCAGCACATCATCGCGGCCGACGGCCTGGTCAGAGGTGGCGACGGGCTTCTCGACGTGGGCGCAAGGTTCGGTCACGACCGTGACACCCTGCGGGACCGCATCCGGTTCGTCCGGACCGCCGTACTCGAGCCCGACGCCGCCGAGCTGGTGGGGCTGCGCGACGAGCAGCGGGCATGGTTGTCCGCGTGCGACAGCGAGCTGCGCGAGCTGGCCGGCCGGCACAAGGTCGGCCGTACGGTGATGCTCGGCAAGATCCCGCTGGATCCGATCCTCCAGTGGCGTGAGCAGCTCATCTCTGACGAGGACGTCCTGGCAAGCAAGATCGCCAATGCCGAGACGGCGGCCGCGTTCGACGACCTGGCCAAGAAGATCGTTGACGACAACGCGTGGGAGGGTCTGTGACGTCGGTGAACGCGACGTTCGGCGAGGTGACGGCGGAGCGTCGTGTCGCCGCCACTCCCCTGTCGCACGTGTCCATCGAACTCGGCCATCTCTACATGGAGGACTTCGAGGCGGGCCCCGAACGGTTGCGGGAGCAGTTCCGCCGGGTCGCACCCTGGGCCGGCGCGGTCCGGTCGAGCTGGCAGAACCGGGTCCCGGGCGGCCGGGCCAGGGTCAGCACGTGTTTCCTCATCGACGATTACTTCAGCCGTTTCAGCACGCCCGCCGAGCTGGTGCCCATGGTGCTCGACGCGGCGGCCGAGTGCGATCTGACCATCGACTACCTCGCCAGAGAGTCCTCGTGCGCGGAGTCGAACGGAATCGAGCTGGCCAGACTCGTCGAAGGCCGGCTGGTGAACGATCCGCCGCCCGACACCAACGGGTCCCGCCCGCCGGTGAAGGAGAGCGGCTGGTTGTGCAACGGCGCCCGCTCGCCACAGGTCGGCACCGTGCAGGCCATGGGGAGGACGTCCCCGTGGGCACCGCCTCTCCAAAACGCCAAACGCGGCCACTCCATCTTCGTGGACGTGGAGCTGTGGGACGAGCGCGGCGGGAGGCGCACCTGGTCGTGCCCCTTCCTGGCCGCGGTCTGGCAACTCCTGCGTCTCGGCCTGCTACGCGCGGACGGGCAGGTTCCGCTCCGTCCCGTCCCGCGCGGGGACGGCTTTCCCGATGACTGGGAGTCGCTCCCCGCCATAGTGCAGCTGAATCCGGCAGCGGCGCCGTTCAGCGCGTACACGACCCTGTCCGTCCTTTCTCCTCGTTTCCTGCCCGTCGAACTGGCCGTGCGCACGATCCTGAGCCAGGTGGCGGTGGACGCCGACGTCCTGCGGCAGGTGATCGCGCGAAGCGGTGGCGAGGACATCCAGCTCGAAGAAGAGCTCGTCGACCGCATCTCCTACGTCTTCACCTAGGGGTTTTCGAGCTGATGCTTGTCATGGGGGAAGTCCACACCGGATTGCTGCAGAACTCCGGCGAGGTACCCGAATCGACCTGCCATGAACTCCTCAACCTGCTTTCAGGTGAGAGAGTTCGCGTGTCCCGGCGCCCCATCGTCCACGCGGTGTCACCCGATCTGCTGACCGGGGTCGACTGCCGCCTCCCGTCGGCGTCGCGATCCCGGATCAGAGGGGCGGGAACGGTTCTGTCCCGCTCCTCCATCACCGGTGGGCGGGTCGTGCAGGGTTCCTCCCACACCCGGATCGAACGCGCCGGCTCCGACCGCAGGCAGCCGTGGTCGCACTACCTCGCCCGTCCGGGCGTGGTCGAGGTTCTCGGCAAGGTCAAAGCCCGGGACCTCGCCGACGGGTTCGCCGAGGAGCCGCCACCGGACGGCCTCGATCTGGGTGCGATCAGCGCCCGCTTCATGGACGTCGTGCAGACGTCATCGCTCCTGGACCGGAGGACACCGTTCAAGATCGCACGCACGAAGCTCCGCTGGGTCGCGGAGCCTGGTGAGCCGGCCATCACCTTCACTCTGCGCTCCGATCAGATGCGCACGATCCGGCTCGTGCACCAGGGCGAGTTCACACCCGGGGTCGTCGACCTCTGCGAGGACCTGGCACTGCACGACTGGCTGCTGACCTCCCTGCTGGTGATCATCGAACGCGCGCGCATCGGCGGAACTTCGGCGACGGAGACCGCGGTCAAGCTCGCTCCCGCCGTCGATCACCTCCTGCATCTCTGGATGCCGATGGCACGCGTGGACGACGCGCTGATCCCCTTCTGGGAGAGCCTCGACCGGCGTCCGGGGTTCACCCGGCAATGGCAGTCGATGGTCGACCGGGTCCGCGACCAGCTCGCGGTCCGAACGTTGGCCTTCCTACGAGAGACAGGCGGAGGTAAGGCCCAGTGATGGCCAAGGGCAAGCTGAGCACGGACATAGTGCCGCGAACTCTCCGGAAGATCCTCATCACTGCGGCCATCGGCATCCCCACGTATTTCGTGACCGATGACAACGGCCCCTTCCTCAACACCGATGCGGAGCCTCAGGCCTGGGGGCTCGTCCTCACCGTCTTCATCAGCGGCGTGGTCATCGTCGTCCAGTACCTGATCGAGGTCGACAAGCAGTTGGAGTCGACGCGTCAGGAGATGGTCGAGGGCCTGTCCAGGATCAACGAGGCGACAGAACTGTTCGGCCTCGTGGAGGCGTCCGCCGTACAGACCGATGTGGTGACACAACTGGTTCGCAACGCCACCAGGGTCGACAAGGAGATGCCGGCGCTGGTCCAGGCGTTCGCCCAGCAGGAGATCGCCAGGATCTCCACCCTGCTGCGGGAGTTGGGCGAGGGGAACGTCATCTACGAAGGTGAGGACCGCGACTGGCTGCTCGGTCTGACCAACAACACTCAGCGCAGCCTGGACGCCCTCAGCCTGAACGTTGTCGACCAGGGCGTCAGCGAGGTCGACGGCGGGTTCTGGACCACCGACGCCGGCCAGCGCTATCTGGAGGCGCAGCGAGACCGCATCAAGGATGGCGTGCGAATCCGCCGCATCTTCTTCGTGGAAAATCCTGAGGCACAGAAATCAAGGATGTTCCAGCGCGTTTGGACTATGCATCACGAAATCGGGGTGCAGGTACGGTTCCTCGCGCCCAGCGCTCTCGCGACCCCCTTAGGCGTGTTCGACTTCATTCTCTTTGATGACGTGGTCAGTTACGAGGTGACGCCGTCCGCACCTCAGGTGGGGGACCTGGCGACGCACACCTTCGTCCACACGCTCCTGGTGCTCGAACCGCCGCGGGTCAAACAGCGGAGCGAACGGTTCAGAGAATTGTGGGAGCTGGCGTACCCGCCGAACTAGCCGCCGCGACGAATTCGCGATCAGGCCGGCAGATGTCGAGCCACTCGCGTGTTTTCACGTCGACGTCCCGGCGGACGAGTGCGGAAACCATCTCCGCCGTGACCGGCGCGAGGGTGATTCCGAGGCCGCTGTGACCGGTGGCCGCCAGCACCCGCCCATGGGCGTCGGCGAAGCCCACGACCGGCCTGCTGTCCGAGGTGCCGGGGCGAAGACCCGCCCAGCGCCTCTCGATGGGCCAGGTCATGCTCTCGGGCAGGAGCGCCGCCACGCCCCTTATGATCTCGTCGCGCGCACGGTCGGTGACCTCGGTGTCGCTGACACGAGGCTCGTACGTGACTCCCGCGGCCACCCGCCCGTCATGGCGCGGCACGAGATACGGGAACGCCCTCAGGTCGCCCTTGATGATCTCGGCGTAGACGTGATGACGCAGCGGGTACGTGGTCGAGCCGGGAGGCCGCATGTCGAGGGCCTCACCCTTGATCGGGAAAAGGTGCTCGCGAATGTTCTCAGGCAGGAACCGGGCACTGTGGTGGCCTGCGGCCACGACGACAGTGTCGGCCTCGATTCGGCCGCCCCCGCGGAGTTCGACGACGGCGCTCCGCGTCGTCGACGTCACCTTCTCCGCGCGGGAACCCACCTGGACCCGAGCCGGGCTCGATCCGGCCAGCAAGGTGTTCAGGGCGTGCATGAGCTCCCGGGGGTCGAGCGCCAACTCGTCGGGAAGCAGGAAGCCGCCGACGAGCGTCTCGCTGAGGAGCGGCTCCAATTGCCTGACCTCGGCGGCGGTCAGGGGCTCCACGGTGAAGGGCGATTTCGCCCACTTGGGCAGAACCTCGCTCTCCAGATGCGTCATCGCCTCGTCGTCGAGCGCGACCTGGATGTCGCCGCCCTCCAGCAGATCGACGGGGACGCCCGACATCGAGATGATCTCTGCGAGCCAGTCGCGATAAATGTCGCGGCTGCGCTTGATGACCGTGCTGAGGGGCCCGAGGGCGGCGGGCTCCGTCTGAGTGAGGATGCCGCCCATCGCCGCGTCGGAGGCGCCGAGGCCGAGCCGAGGTCCGGATTCGAGGAGGACCACGCTCAGCCCGTCGGAACCGAGACGGTGAGCGATCGCACTCCCGATCACGCCGCCACCGATGATCGCGACATCGTAGGTCTCAGGCACGCGCGCTCCTCAAGCTTCGCGATCCCCTCGCCTAATAACACAATAGGCGCAGCGGGGGCATCCAAGAAGGTCACAGACGCGTGGCCTTGGCGGAACTGTACCGCGCGGGATCTTGAGGACGCGAGATAAAGCCAATTCCGGCCGTGGCGATCCGCCCGCTTCCTCCGCTGGCTTACTTCTCCATGATAAGCGCCTGAAAGACGCCCGAACCCCTCTCGCGCGAGTTGGCATTCTCATTGCTCTGCGAGTCCCACGCCATTTGCGACAATCAGGTTGAGTCTTCTCAAAAGGGAGCCGTCATGGCGAAGACCGCGATCGTCACCGGAGGGTCGTCCGGAATCGGAAGAGCGCTCGCCGTCGAGTTGCTCCGCCTCGGCGTCGACGTCACCATCGCCGACATCGCGGACGCCGAGTCCACGGCCGGTGAACTCGGCTGCGCCGGCGCCCGCCTGGACGTCACCGACGCGGCGGCCGTTGCGGACCTCGTCCGAGGCGTCAAGGCGGACCGGGGACGGCTGGACTTCATGTTCAACAACGCCGGCATCGCGGTCGCAGGCCGTACCGACGAGCTGACCCTCGACCACTGGAACCGCATGATCGACGTCAACCTGCGCGGAGTGGTGCACGGTGTCCACGCGGCGTACCCGATCATGGTCGAGCAGGGCTTCGGGTACATCGTCAACACCGCCTCCCTGGCCGGGCTGATCCCCGCGCCGCTGATGTTGCCGTACACCACGACCAAGCACGCCGTCGTCGGCCTGACCCTGGCCCTTCGGGTGGAGGCGGCGGCGCACGGGGTCAAGGTCAGTGCGATCTGCCCCGGCTTCGTCGACACGCCGCTGCTCGACCACGCCAACCCGGGCCTGCCGCAGACCGAGATCGGCCGCCTGGCCCGCACGATCGGCGTCCGGGTGCAGAAGCGGCTCTACTCCCCTGAGGCCGTGGCTCGCGACGTCGTCCACGGCATGGGGCGGGACCGGGCGCTCATCGTGGTGCCGACGTTCGCCAGGCGAGCGTGGAGTCTCGTACGGCTCTCGCCGGACCTGGCCATCCGCGTCACCCGTCAAGCCACCCGCCGCGCCCTCCCCTGACCCCCTCGGCCCCCTCGGGTGACCCCCGGTGGGGATTCCCCGGGGTGGTGATCATGCACACCTCCGGTCGAATACGCGCTGAGCTGCGCCAACCCTTTTCGTGATCATGCACAGATTCGGCGAAACATTTGTTGAACAGCCACGACGCGTTCCGTGATCATGCAGTCGGCCGTCCGAGCAGGGCCCGCCCCCGGGGCGGGAGTAGTGGTGTGGCCGGATCTTCGCAGGCGAGGCGGTGCATGATCTACCGACCACGACATCACCGGTCAGTAGGGGTGCCGACGAATCCGCACATGATCACGCATCACATCGCAGCAGGTCGGCGCGCATGGCGCCGAAACCGTGCATGATCACGAGACCGGTTTCGCGGGGTCGCACGCCATGATCACGAACCTGTGCATGATCACACCAAGGGGGTCAGAGTCACCGCCGGAGGGTCGAACGCCGACCTGCCCAACCCTCCGCACGGCTCAGAAATTTTCGGATCTTGTCCGAATGTTTCATAACCCGGACAATAGATAGGCACCGTGACATCGTCAAGAGGCACCGTGGGAGCGATCCCGCCACATGATCCCATCACGCAGGCCGTACCCTGCGACAAGTCCGCCGAAAGTTTTCGGATACGCTCTGACGCATGCCAGCAAAAAGGCGGGTGACGATCGCCCTCATCGCACAAGAGGCCGGAGTCTCCGTACCGACCGTCTCCAAAGTGATCAACGGGCGTCCCGAGGTCGCCCCGGACACCCGGCAGCGCGTCGAGCGCCTGCTGCACAAACACGGCTACCAGCGGCGAACTGGCCAGGGTGACGGCCCGGTGGGCCTCCTCGACCTGGTCTTCGCCGAGATCGAGAGCCCATGGGCGATGGAACTGGTCAAGGGTGCCGAGACCACGGCCCACGAAGCCGGCGCGAGCGTCGTCGTCTCGGTCCTGCACACCCACGCCGGTCCCGGTCGTGACTGGCTTGAGCGCATCGCGGCACGGCGGACCGACGGTGTGATCATCGTCGGCTCGCGGCTCTCCGTCAGGCAGCAGGGGCAGCTCAGCGCCCGTTCGATACCTTTCGTCGTCGTCGACCCGGAGGGTGAGCCCGCGCCCGGCGTGGCATCCGTCGGCGCAACCAACTGGCACGGAGGGCTCGCCGCCACCCGTCACCTCATCGGCCTCGGGCACACGAGGATCGGCATGATCGGCGGGCCGACCGACATGTTGTGCAGCCGGGCCAGGATCGACGGCTATCGCGCCGCACTGGAGACCGCGGGCCTCAACCTCGATCCCGAGCTCATCCGGAACGGCGACTTCCTGGTCAACTCCGGCCACGACCACGGTCACGGCCTGTTGTCGCTGCCCGATCCGCCCACCGCCATCTTCGCCGGAAGCGACCTGCAGGCGTTCGGCGTGTTCGAGGCCGCCCGCCAGCGCGGCCTGCGCGTACCCCAGGACCTGAGCGTCGTCGGCTTCGACGACCTGCCGCTCGCGCGGTCGGCCTGGCCGCCGCTGACCACTGTCCGGCAGCCGCTCCAGGAGATGGCCGCGCTCGCGGCCCGCATGGTGCTCGCGATGGGGCGCGGTGAGGGGACCGAGGCGCCACGCGTCGAGTTGGCGACCGACCTCGTCATCCGTGAAAGCACCGAACCGCCACGCTGACGATTCCGCGGGGACCACGAGAACCCCTCGAAAACACCCACACGCTGCGGAAATCCCGATAGGGAATTCCCGTCACGGTGACGACCCGCTTGTACGGCCGTGGCCGTGCGAGCGGAGGGGCGGCGTCCGGCAAGAAGGCGTCCCGCAGGAAGCCGTGCCGAGGGCAGCGGAGGGGCGCCGGCTGGGAGCCGGGAATCCACGGCCCCGACCCAGGTGTTCCGGCTCGACCAGCTTCATTCGCGTTCGAGCCGTTTGCTCGGACCGCGTACCGTTCACGCTATCGTTTCTGCGAAATTGCAGGGTTTCGTGAAACGGGGCTGACGGTTGCAGGGCGTACGTGGAGCGGCCGTCACGGCGTTTGTCGCGGCATTTGTTCTGACTCTTCTCGGTGTTCCGGGCGCACAGGCGGACGCGGGCACCACGCGGGCCGTGGCCGCCCCCACACCGCAGGTCAGCGCCACACCGCACATCAGCACAACACCGCCGGTCACCCCCACGCCGGCGACCACACCCCGGTCCACCGGCCGGGCCACGCCACATGCCACCAGCAGCGCGGCCCGGACCGCACGCCCGCGTACGCGGACCGCTCAGACGATGCCCAAGGCGTCCGGCACCACTGCCGCGGCGCAGGCCAGGGTCGAGCAGCGGCCCTGCCCCCTGCGGCTTCCGGCGGGAACCCTCTGCGGGGTCCTCGTCGTTCCCGAACGGCGCGACCTGCCGTCCGGAAGGACCATCAAGGTCGGCTATGCCGTCCACTACGCGGAGGGACCCGCTCGCAAGGCCGACCCGGTCGTCTACATGGGCGGCGGACCGGGTGCGTCGTCGGAGCAGGTGATCCCGTTCCTCGCGGGGATGTTGCCCGACCGTGACGTCGTCGCGATCGAGCAGCGCGGCGGTCAGTACTCTGAACCGCGCCTGCAGTGCCCGGAGATCGCCAAGAGTCTCGTCCAGGTGCTCCAGACCACCGGCCAGGCCGCGCAGGAGAACGCGCTGCTGGCCGAGAACGGCCTCGCCTGCCGGACCCGCCTGGCGCAACAGGTCTCGCTCGCCGGCTACCGGACCTCCGAGATCGCCGCCGATGTGGTCGATCTCCGTAAGGCGCTCGGGTATCCGAAGTGGAACCTGCTGGGCGTCAGCTACTCCACCCGCGTGATGCTCCAGGTCGCGGCCCGTGACCCGCAGGGAACCCGGAGCGTCGTGCTCGACTCCCTGGCCCCGGGCCGGGTGGGGCCTGACGGCGACGGCTGGCCCCGGCTCGCCGCGACCATCGCGAAGCTGGGCATCACCGCGCGCTTCGACGCGATGGTCGCGCGGTTGAACGCGAAGCCGGTCTCGCTCACCACCCGTGACCCGCTGACGGGCGGCGAGGTCACCCTGGTCCTCGACGGGGCGGACGCGGCCACGATCCTGGCGGAGTCCCTCCAGGAACCCGGAGTGATCCCGATCATCCCCGCCCTCGTCGACGGCGTCGCCGGCGGTCGCACCGCGCTGCTTCAAGCCCTCGTGGACGGCGTGGGAGACGAACTCTCGTCGCACGAGTGGGGGCTCTACTACGCGGTCAAGTGCCAGGACCAGCGGCCGGCCGCGCCGCAACAAGGGACCCGGCCGCTGTTCACCGACTCCGCCGACGCCGCGGTGTGCTCCGCGTGGCCCGCGCCTGAGAAGACGGCGGTCGCCTCGCCCTCGACCGGTACGGCCGCGACCGGCACGAAGTCAGGCACCGGCGGCAAGACCGCCGACCGCGCGAACGCGGCCGACGGCAAGGGCACGACCGGCGGTCCCCAGGCCGGCACTCCCCAGAGTGAGACTCCCAAGGCCGGAAACACCGGGGGCCAGACGTCCCAGAGCCAGACTCCTCAGGACAAGACTTCTCAGAACAAGACTTCGCAGAACCGGACGCCGGGCAACCGGACTCCGGGGGCTCGTACGACGCCCGGGACGACCGGATCCGCCAACACGCGCGGGACCGGACGAGCCGGCCGGGCCAAGCCCACGGCTCCCCGCACTGCGCCCGCACGCAAGCCGGGCATCACCGCGCCGGTCCTGGTCGTGGGCGGCCAGTTCGACGCCACCACCCCTCCCGAGGCCGCCCGCGAGACGGCGCTGCGCACGCCGTCCGCTCGCTTCGTCGAGTTCGCCGGCGTGGGCCACGGAGTGATGTTCAGCAGCCGGTGCAGCCAGCGTACGATCGCGGCGTTCGTCGACGATCCCGCCGCGAGCGCGCCCTGCGACCCGGCTGAACCCCCCCGGCCGATGGTCCGTCCTGACACGATCCTCCTCACCTCGTCCGCGTACGAGATCGCGAAGCATCCCGTCCTGCTGATTCCAATGGCCGGTTTCGCCCTCGTGTCGCTCCTCCAGTTGCTTCTCGGCCTGGTGGCGCTGGTCCGGCGCCGCGGCGACTGGCTCGCCGTCCTCGGCGGCCTGCTGGGAGTGGCGTTCACCGTGCTCGTCGTCCACAGCCTGCGCGGCTTCTCCGTGACGGCGTTGTCGATCGGGCTGCCGAAGGAAGTCCCCTGGTACGGCCTGATCGCCGTGGCCGCCTGGCTGGTGTCCACCGTGTCCGCGTTCCGGCTGCGGGCCCACACGTTCGCGATCATCCCGTGCCTTGCCGGGCTGGCCTACATCACCTGGATGTACGGCTGGCTGGTGGCCTGACGCGTCAGCGTCGCGGGGCAGGGCGATGCGGACCTACGGCCCCTCGGCGCATGTTTAGTGCATGATCACGCTTGCAGTTCGCCCAGGTCGCACGGGGTATCACCGAACCCGTGCATGATCACGCTCACAGATCGCCCAGGTCGCAGGGCGTGCCACCGAGCCCGTGCATGATCACGCCGTGCGGTCACGCTGGCCGGACGGCATGACCGCGAACCTGTGCATGATCACCCCAAAATCAACATGATCGCCGCCAAGTTAAGGGGGGCTTAAGGGGGGATCAAGGGCACAACTATCAGGAAAGTTTCCTTATAGAGAGCGTTGACGGGCCTGGTCGTACGGGCTTACTTTCCGATCAACCCCCTGGTGGCCCCACACGGCCATCCCCCGACATGCCCGCCGCCACGGGTGACCCACCCTCACGGCGGGCGGACGCCCTCCGGGCCGCGCGAGACCGGTGACGCTCACGTGGCCCGGAGCCCCCGGCCGGTGCCCGGCGATCCTGCGACGGATCGCCGGGCATCGGTGTTCACGCCGGCGGCCCCGGGCCCCTGGCGTCGGCGCGCACGATCAGTGGGACCATGGCTGGAACCCACGACTCACCCACATTCACCCGAATTTACGAAGACTCACCGGGTCTCGCCGAGGCCCGCGAAGCGGAGGTCGACTCAGGTGTTCCAGGTCGCGCGTGCCGGGGCGTCCGGCCGCAGCCCGATCATGCGCGTGGCCGCCGTCGCGCTGGTCGCATGTGCCGCCACCCTGCTGATCGCGACGCCCGCGCGGGCGCACAACGTGCTGATCGGCAGTGATCCCCGGCAAGGGGCGGTGCTCGCGACCATGCCAGGGAAGGTGACCCTGACCTTCGACCAGGCCGTCCGGCGCGACTTCGCGCGGATCGCCGTGACGGGCCCCGACGGAGCCCGCTACGAGCAGGGCGAGGTGGGTGTCAGCGGCGACGACATCTTCGTCGCCCTCCGCGGCCAGGGTCCGTCGGGGACGTACAGCATCGGTTACCGGATCGTCTCCAACGACGGTCATCCCGTCACGGGCACCGTCTCCTTCACCGTCGGGAGCGGGGCGGGCGGCCAGACCGGCGCCGGCGCGGGCCTCCCCGGCTCTGGAACGACCATGGGGCCCGCGACGGGGCCTCCCGCGGCATCCGGCGTCGCACCGCCCGTGAGCGCCTCCAGCGGCGCCTGGGTGTGGGGCCTGCTGGCCGCCACCGCTGCACTGCTCGCCCTGGCCGCCTTCGGGCTCATGCGGCACGACCGGCGCGTGGGGAGCGGCGCATGACGACGACGGCCACCCGGCGGCGGGAACAAGGCGGCTCCCCTGAGAAGGCCCGGTCCCGGCTGCCCCTCGCGGGAGTCTCCGCGGCCGGGCTGCTCGCCGTCCTGATCGCGACGTGGGCCACCCGGCCGGGGCCGGTGGAGGGGATCACGATGCCGAGCGGGCTCGTCGAGTACGGCCTGCCGGTCGCCCGGCTGGTCCTCGACCTGTCCGCGACGGCCGCCGTCGGCCTGAGCCTGCTGCCCAAGCTCCTCGGCTTCGACGACCCGGACAGGACGGAGCCGATCGCGGGCAGGGCCAGGCACTGGGCCGTGATGAGCGCGCTGATCTGGTGCGCGGCCGCGCTCGTCGCCACGATCCTGAGCGCCGCGGAGGTCCAGCCGGGCGGGTTCCCCGACGTCGCCACCTACGTCGACCGCATCGGATCGGGTCAGGGTCTCATCATCAGCGCGTCCTGCGCCCTGGTCAGCGCGACCGTGGGCATGCTGGCCGTCCGGTTCGGCGAGAAGGTCCCCGCGGAGCTGCGCGTGCTCGTCGCGGCGTTCGGCCTGCTCCCCCTCCCCGTCACCGGGCACGCGTCCAACTGGTACTGGCACGACCTGACCATGGTGTCGATGGAGCTGCACGTCATCGGGGCCGCCGTCTGGACCGGGGGCCTGGCGGCGCTCGCCGTGCTGCTGGTGCGCGACCGCGGGCTCCTCGCCCGCACGCTTCCGCGCTTCTCCAGGCTCGCCACGGTGGCCCTGCTCGTCGTGGGCCTGTCCGGCGTCTTCAACGCCGTGGTCGAGTTGCTCCTCGCGCCCGGCCACGACTTCCCGGAGTCGCTGGTGACCACGCGGTACGGCTGGCTCGTGGTGGCCAAGACCGTGTTCGTCGCCGTGATCGCGCTGCTCGGCGCCAACATCCGCTGGCGGCTGATGCCCGCCGTCACGCGGCAGGCCCCCACCGCGTTCGCGGCGTGGGCGGCGTTCGAACTGGCCGTGATGGGCCTCGCCTTCGGCGTCGCGGTCGCGCTCACCCGAGCGCCCATCTCCTGACACCCGCCCACCTGACGCCCGTCGCAGGGCCCCGCCCCGGGGCCGGGACGACGGCAGCCCGGCAGGCGTGCGGCCTGCCGGGCTGCCGGCTCCGTCGTTCTGCGTTCGCGAGCTAGCGTTCGCCGGTTCCGTCTGACGCGGATGCCGCACCCGCGTCGCGGGCGGGCGCGGTGGTCGGCACGGGCTCCGCGTCCGGCGCGCGCACCGGTTCCGCCGCCGTGCCGTCCCCGGTTCCGGTCACCGCATCGGCGCCTGTGCCCGCGCCCGTTTCCGCGGGCGACGCCTCCGTGGACGCGGCCGGCGCCCGGCGCCTGCCCACGAGCCACTCGGCGACCAGCCACGCCGCCGCCAGCAGGGCCGCGGTCACCGGCCAGGACGCCACCGCGTACGGCGGAGCGTCCAGCACCCGGTCCTGTACGGCGAGCCCTCCGTACACCCCTGCCGTCACGAGCGCCGCGCCCAGGACCGGCCTGAAGTACGGGATCCGCACGAAGAAGGCCAGATCGACCGCGAGCCCGGCGAGCAGGAAGAAGAACGGGATCGCCGAGGGCGGGAACGTGCCCCCGACGAGGATCGGCCACACCAGGCAGCGGTAGGCGACGTAGAGCGCCGCGATCGACGTCGCTGTCCAGCGCTTCTTCACGATGAGCCGCGCGACGACCAGGATGATCATGCCGGCCGCGCCCGCGTAGACCGGGTAGACGTAGTCGGGCACCGGCAGCGAGAACTTGAGGATCATGGGGCGGTCCACCGCCCTGCCCATCTGGTCGGCCGCGAACTGGAGCAGGCTCGGCTCGGCGTACGGCTGGCCCCGGTCCCAGGAGGCCAGTTCCAGCACGCCGTACTCCTGGTGCTGCTCGGGGAAGTGCACGTTCTCGAAGAAGAACGTGAAGAGCACCCCGAGCACGAC
Source organism: Planotetraspora kaengkrachanensis (assembly GCF_016862895.1). GTDB lineage: Bacteria > Actinomycetota > Actinomycetes > Streptosporangiales > Streptosporangiaceae > Planotetraspora > Planotetraspora kaengkrachanensis. The sequence continues at coordinate 247,300 of NZ_BONV01000010.1, forward strand.
GGTCCGCAGCCGATCGGAGATCACGCCGTACGATGCGGCCCCCAGGTACCAGCCCCGGATCACACCGGCGATCATCAGGGCGGTCCCGATGAACAGCAGGGCGTGGGAGGGGCTCCAGGCGGTGATGTCGAGGCCGTTGACCCGGTGGTTGATCAGGTCGAGCGGGATCGCGATGAGGAAGATCCCCGTGCCCCACTGGATCAGCCGGGAGGCGGTGCGGTCGACGCCGTAGCCCGTGTACCAGTGCACGATCGCAAGGCCGACGGCGATGACCGTGCCCACGGTGTTGAGCATGTGCGGGGGGGCGAGGTCGTCGCGCAGCCACTTGAAGTGCCACGAGACGTCCCAGGTCGACCCGAGCACCTTCAGGACGAACGCCGCGAGCCAGCCGAGATAGAGCACCCTGAACAGATCGGCCGGGGTCTGCCGCCCCGGCTCCCCCCTCGTCCAGTAGGGGAGCGCCCACTCGATGACGCGAGCGGGGAGCTGCTTGAGCGTCGTTCCTGTCGTCACGCGCGAAATGATGCCGGTCCGCCGCTTGTGGGCGCAATCGGGGATGACCCGGAGAAGCCGCCCCGCAGGCCTCGCATTCCCCTGAACAGCAGGCCGGAGCGGCACCGTGGCCCGATCGAGACCCGGACGGGCGAATTTACCCGCGCACGCGGATCGATCTCCTCTGATCGCTCAGTAGCATCGCGATATGACGTTTCCGGGCGGGCGGCGGGCCCTGACTGCCGTGGTCGCTCTGGTCCTCGTGGTCGTGGGCGGCCTCACGTGGGCGTTGTGGCCCTCCGGCGAGCCGGTCCGGGGCCAGGACACCGCCATCTCCGTGGTGGACGGCCCCGGGGACGACCAGCGCGTGACCCTCGACGCCACCTTCTTCCCGCCCGCCACCGGCGGGAAGGCCCCCGCGGTGCTGCTGGCGCACGGCTTCGGCGGGAGCAAGCAGAGCGTTCGCGACCTCGCCGTACGGCTCGCCGGGCGAGGCTACGCCGTTCTCACCTGGTCGGCCCGCGGATTCGGCCGCTCCACCGGTGAGATCGCGCTGAACTCCCCCGACTACGAGGTCAAGGACGTCCGCCAGCTCGTCGACTGGCTGGCGAAGCGTCCCGAGGTGCGCCTCGACGGGGCGGGCGACCCGCGGGTCGGAATCGCGGGCGGCTCGTACGGCGGGGCCATCGCCCTCATGACCGCGGCCTACGACAGCAGGATCGACGCGATCGCCCCCGAGATCACCTGGAACGACCTCGCGGACTCGCTCTTCCCGGACGCGGGCGGCAACGGCCCCATGAACGGCGTCTTCAAGAAGATGTGGGCGGGGATCTTCTTCAGCTCCGGCGGCAGCGGCCTCGCCCCGGACGGCGGACTCGACGCGCAGAGCCTCGCCGGGCTTTCCGGGGGGCCCGCCCCCGCCCGGGCCCTGACTCCGCAGCAGGTGCAGTGCGGGCGTTTCCTCCCGGCGATCTGTGACATGTACCAAACCGTCGCCGCCACCGGACGGGCCACGCCGGAGGCCATCAGCCTGCTGCGGCGGTCCAGCCCGTCCTCGGTGCCGGACAAGATCCGCATCCCGACGCTCCTGATCCAGGGGCAGCGGGACTCGCTGTTCCCCCTCGGCCAGGCGGACGCCAACGCGCGGCAGATCGCCGCGACCGGCGCGCCCGTCGAGGTGGCCTGGATCAACGGCGGGCACGACGGCGGCGACAGCGAGCCCGACTGGGTCTTCGACCGTACGGCCGGCTGGTTCGACCGCTGGCTCAAGAACGGCCCCGGCTCCACCGCGTCCGGCGCGGGCACCGGGGCGGCGAGTGCGGCCGCGGGACCCGCGGGGGGCGCGGCCTTCACCGTGAGCCGTGACGGCGGACGCGATCCCGGCACCCGCCAGAGCGTGCTCGTGCACGCCACCGCGAACGGCTATCCGGGGCTGTCCGGCACCTCCGACACGAAGGTGCGGCTCTCCGGGCCCGAGCAGCAGATCGCCAACCCCCCGGGCGGCTCGCCCGCCTCCATCTCCTCGGTCCCGGGGTTCGGCGGCCTGCTCCGCAGCAGCGGCGGCCTCGGGGTCTCCCTCGACATACCTGGCCAGGCGGCGACGTTCGAGTCCGCTCCCCTGGCCGCTCCCACGAACGTCACCGGCAGTGCCACCGTCCAGATCAAGGTGTACGGCACGGGCGAGGCCACGTTGTTCGCCAAGCTCTACGACTCCTCGGGCGGGCCGGTGGCCGTGCTGCCGTCCAGCCTGGTCGCGCCGTTCCGGGTCACCGCGACCGAGGAGGGCACGCCGGTCACCGTGACGCTTCCGGCTATCGACAGGGCGTTCGACGCCGGCCATCGGATGCGCGTGGTCATCTCGGCGACCGACCTCGGGTTCAGCACGCCGGCGGAGCCCGCGGTCTACCGGATCGGGCTGGCCTCCCCCGAGCTGACGGTGCCCGCCGACCCGGCGCTGATCACTCCGGCGACCGGCCCCGCGTGGTGGATCTGGGCCCTGCCGCTCGCGGCGACGCTGATCGCGGTGGTCCTCGTCCTGACCCGGCGCGCCCGTCCCGCCGGATCCGCCGGAGACCGCCCCGACCTGGCCGAGGTCCCGCTGGTGATCACCGGCCTCGGCAAGCGGTACAGGAACGGCGAGAAGGCGGTCGACGACCTGTCCTTCCGCGTGGAGAGAGGGCAGGTCCTCGGCCTGCTCGGTCCCAACGGCGCCGGCAAGACCACGACGATGCGCATGCTGATGGGGCTCATCCTCCCCGACGAGGGAGAGATCCGGATCTTCGGGCATCCGGTGGTGCCGGGCGCGCCCGTGCTGTCACGCCTGGGGTCGTTCGTGGAGGGGCCCGGCTTCCTTCCGCACCTGTCGGGGCGGGCCAACCTCGAGCTCTACTGGCAGGCCACGGGACGGCCGGCCGAGGACGCGCACGTGGAGGAGGCGCTGGAGATCGCCGGTCTGGGGGCGGCCCTCGAGCGCGCGGTGCGCACCTACTCCCAGGGGATGCGGCAGCGGCTGGCCATCGCCCAGGCCATGCTCGGCCTGCCCGATCTCCTGGTCCTCGACGAACCCACCAACGGGCTCGACCCGCCCCAGATCGCGGAGATGCGCAAGGTGCTCAAGGCGTACGCCCAGCACGGCCGCACGGTGATCGTCTCCAGTCACCTGCTCGGCGAGGTCGAGCAGACCTGCAGCCACGTGGTCGTGATGCACCGCGGCCGGCTGGTGTCTGAGGGACCGGTCGACGGCCTGCTCGGCACCTCCGCCTCCCACAACGGCTCCCGCCACCGCCTCGAGGACGTCTTCCTCGACCTGATCGGAGAGAGCAGATGACCGCCCCCGTGAGCCCCGCCACCGGCGAGGACGCCCTGGGATACGCCCGGGGGTACGCGCCCGGGCGGACCCTGCCGCTGCGCGTGGAGATCGTGCGCCAGTTCAGGCGGCGGCGGACGCTGGCGATGTTCGCCCTGCTGCTGGCACTGCCGTGGGTGCTGGTGGTGGCCTTCCAGTTCGGGCCGGGGTCGAACGGCGGCAACTCGCTCAGGTTGTCCGACCTGGCCACCGCGGGCGGGCTGAACTTCGCGGCGTTCGCGTTGTCGGTGTCGGCCAGCTTCCTGCTCGTCGTCGCCGTGGCCCTGTTCTGCGGTGACACGGTGGCGAGCGAGGCGAACTGGTCGTCGCTGCGCTACCTGCTGGCCGCGCCGATCCCCCGTGACCGGCTGCTGCGCCAGAAGCTGATCGTCGCGCTCGGATACTCGGCGGCCGCGGTGACGGTGCTGCCGCTGATGGCGCTGCTGGCCGGCACGCTCGCGTTCGGCTGGCACGACATCAAGGTGCCGGGCACCGGCGAGATCATCGCGGCCACGGACGTGCTGCCCAAGTTCGCACTCGTCATCGGGTACGCGCTGGTCAGCCAGCTCGTGGTCGCGTCGCTCGCGTTCCTGCTCTCGGTCGGTACCGACTCCCCACTGGGCGCGGTCGGCGGCGCCGTGGGGCTGGTGATCGTCAGCACGATCCTGCAGGCTGTCGAGGCCCTGGGCTCGTTCCGCGAGTTCCTGCCCACGTTCTGGAACACCGCGTGGCTCGACGCGCTCTCGCCGCAGCCCGACTACGGCGGGATGATCAAGGGCGTGTCGGTGTCCGTGACCTACTCGGTGATCCTGATCGCGTTCGCCTTCCGGCGCTTCCGCCGAAAGGACGTGGTGTCTTAGGACGCGTGGGGTTCCGGGACGCGGCGTCCCGGGGATGCGCTAGTCCCAGTGGGGCGGGCGTTCCTCCAGGTAACGGGAGTCGTCGGAACCGGAGCTCCATTCGCCCCAGCCGAGGTCGGTGTCGTCACTGGTCTGGTCGGGAAGCACCGGCAGTCCCTCGTCGAAGAGGTCCACCGGACGCAGGTCATCCGGATGCTGCTCCGTCACGGTCCAATGCTATCCGGCCACGTCGGCGGGGCGCGGCCGGACCGGCCGTCCGCTTCCGGCCGGGCCACCCTCCGCGGCGGTGGGAGATCCGGTCCGCGCGTGAGGTGTTTTTCCCCCCGAGCGGAAACCTCGCGACCGCTCATCCGGACATCTATCGGTCGCCAAAGGTACGATGCGGGAACAGACAGCACGCCGGACGATCCCCCCGTGAGGCGGCATGGCAACGCCATCAGGATGGCGACGAGAGGGCAACCTGCCCACCGAGCTGACCAGCTTCGTGGGCCGCACACGCCTACTGGCTTCGCTCAGGCAACGACTCCAGGAGTCCCGGCTGGTCACCGTGACCGGGATCGGCGGAGTCGGAAAGTCGCGGACGGCCGTGCGCATCGCCCATCAGGTTCGCGGAAAATACAAGGACGGCGTCTGGTACGCCGACCTCGCCAGGCTCCAGGACCCGGGCATGGTGCACCACGCGATCACCTCGGCGCTCGGCATCGCCGACCAGTCGTCAAGGGACGAGGCGGACACGCTGGCCGAGTGGCTGGCCGACCGCGAGCTCCTGCTGATCCTGGACACCTGCGAGCACCTCGTCGAAGCCTGTGCCCGTCTGACCGACCAGTTGCTCGACCGCGCGCCCAACCTGCGCATCATCGCGACCAGCCGCCGATCGCTCAACGCGCGCCATGAGTACACCCTGGCGGTCCCGCCGCTGACCGTCCCCAGCGAAGACCCGGCGGACAACCCGTACAACAACGAGGCCGTCGAGCTGTTCAGCGAGCGCGCCTCCGTCGTCATGCCCGACTTCGTGCTCGACGAGGACAACATCGTCGCCGTGGCGGAGTTGTGCCGCCGCCTCGACGGCATCCCGCTGGCCATCGAGCTCGCCGCGGTGCGGCTGCGGACGTTGTCGGTCGAGCAGATCCTCGCGCTGCTGGCCGACCGGTTCAGCCTGCTCGCCGGGGCCAGCCGTACGGCGTTGCCGCGGCACCAGACGCTCCGCGCGGCCATCGGCTGGAGCCACGAGCTGTGCGAGCCCGCCGAGCGCCTGTTGTGGGCCCGGCTGTCGGTCTTCTCCGGAGACTTCGAACTGGAGGCCGCCCGATCGGTGTGCGCGGGCGACAACCTCGCACCGGCGACCATCGCGGACGTGCTGTCCGGCCTGGTCGACAAGTCGGTGCTGCTCAGCTTCCCGACGGCGGCCGGCCAGCGGTACCGGCTGATCGACACGCTCCGGCAGTACGGCGGGGAGTGGCTGGACAAGCTCGGCGAGACGGCCCAGCTGCGCCGCCGCCACCGTGACTACTACCTCCAGCTGGCCGAGCGCAGCGAGAACTCGTGGTCGGGCCCGAGGCAGGTGCACTGGTACACCCGGATGCGCCAGGAGCACGACAACATCCGCATCGCCGTCGACTACTGCCTGACCACGCCGGGCGAGGCGCGGGTCGGCCTGGAGCTGCTGTCGTCGCTCTGGTTCCTCTGGGTCGCGTGCGGGTTCGCCAGGGAGGGCGGCGTCTACCTGGAGCGGGCGCTGAAGAACTGCCCGACCCCGAGCAAGGAGCGCTGCAAGGCGCTGTGGGTGCTCGCCTATCTGCGCAGCGCGCAGGGCGACATGGCGGGCGCGCTGGCCGCGGCCGAGCAGTGCAGCACCGACGCCGTCCAGGTGGGCGACTCCGTCGCCGTCCTGCTCGCGACGAAGATGCAGGGCACCGCCGCCATGCTGCAGGGCGACGCCCAGAAGGCGACCGCCCTGCTCGGCGTCGCCATCGAGTTCCACCGCGGCGGGCGTGAGCTCAACCCCGGCCTGCTCCCCGCGATCGTGGAGCTGTCGATGGTCCTGCTCTCCCAGGGCGACTTCCTGGAGGCGGAGACCCTCCTGGCCGACTGTCTCAAGGTGTGCCAGGAGCGCGGCGAGCTGTGGCTGCGGTCCTACGCGTGGTACGTCACCTCGCTCGTCCGGCGCGCGACCGACCGCCGGGACGACGCACTGTCGGCGTGCAAGGAGGCGCTGCGCATCAAGCGCCACTTCCACGACGTGCTGGGCGTGGTGCTCTGCGTCGACCAGCTCGCGGGGCTGAGCCTCGACCTCGGCTGGCCCGAGCGCACGGCGTTCCTGCTGGGCGCGGCCCAGGCCAACTGGAAGACCTTCGGGCTGCCCCTGTTCGGATCCCCGTTCTTCACGACCGAGCACGAGCAGTGCGTGAAGGAGTGCAAGAAAGCGATCGGCGACGCCGCTTACAACGACGCCTACGCCGAGGGAGCGCGGTTGAGCCTGAGCGACCTCATCGAGTACGCACTGGACGACTTCGACGATTTCCGCGCTCCCAGCGACTGACAGCGGTCAGACGTCGAAATACCTCGAGCTGGTCAGTGAGTAGTCCACACTGCCGCTGATCCAGTACTCGAGGCCGCGTGCGTAGGCCGTCACAGCGGGCGAGCCGAGTGACTCGAGGACCGGCCCGAGCGTCACCATCTCGGCGACGGCCTGGTCGCGCATCTGGCCGATCCGGTTCATCGACTCCTGGACGGTACGCCCGGTGTGGCCGGACAGGACGCTGACCAGGTTGTTGCGGACGTTGGCACCGCTTTGTTCCTTGGCGTAGGAGATGAGGTCGTTGTCCCACACGACCACGTCGTTGGCGTGCTCGGTCATCGCGTGGACGGCGGGGTGGCGCCACTCCTCCGGGCTCAGCCGCTGCCCGGCCGCGACGTCGATCAGTGCGAACACGGTGAGCATCGCGCCGGTCCTGCGGCGCATGAAGATGTAGTCGCCGACCGTCGGGACGACGTCGTCCTCCCGGTTGGCCGCCTCCCACACCTGTGCGAACAGGTAGTCCTTGGTGACCGTTCGCCAGCGGTCGAGTTGGTCGGGGCCGCCGTGGACGGCTATTCGCGCCTTGATGTCCAGCAGGGCACGGGCGAATGGGTTCTCGATCTGATCCGTGGCCCGGTCTCCGGGGAGGTCGTCGACCACGACGTACAACTGCGGGAGGGCCCGTGCGATCTCGGCGGCCCGGCGGTCGGACTCGCAGAACGCGTCGTCGAACGCGAACAGCCAGACACACCAGTCCGTGACGAGCTGGCACAGTTCCCGGGACGCGTACGGGTACGTCCGCGCGCCCAGCCATCCGTATGCGGCCCGCCGGAACCGCTCCAACTGGTCCGGATCATCGACCATTCCTGAGGTCGCAAGCCACGCCAGCGTGTCTCTGTCGACCTCGTCCACATGCGGGTTCACCGCGCTCGGGAAGGGGCAGGTGAGAGAGGGGATGCGGATCGGTTCCCGACCGATCCGCTTCACAGAGGGAGTCGCCATCCGCCAAGCATGACCATTTGGTCAATAGAGCGCTAGAGCAGCAGCATTTACGGAAATTTCGGCCCTCAATCTCAACGTGGCCCTAACAAGCCCACAATGTCAGAACTCCCGAAGAACCGGGCGGTGTCCAGCGCGGACGGCGTGCCGGCGGCCGGATCGGCGCCCGCGTCCATCAGCGCCCGGATCACCTCCGTCTCCTTCTTGAACACGGCTCCGGCGAGCGGCGTCTGCCCGCGGTCGTTCGCGAGATCCGGGTCCGCGCCGCGTGCGGCGAGCGCGCGGACGGTGGCCGCGTGGCCGTGGTAGGCCGCCAGCATCAGCAGCGTGTCGCCCTTGTCGTTCCTCAGGTTGACCGGCACTCCCGCGTCCACATAGGCGCACAGGGCCTCGGTGTCCCCTGCCCGCGCGAGACCGAACAGCTTGGTGGCGAACGCCTCAAGCTCCGGATCCGGCTCCATGCCGACCATTGTCCCCCGGTAAGGTCACCTCCATCACGCGGAATCCACGCGGCTCCCCAACGGTTCTGTAGGTAATAGGCAAGCCCCCGTGAGAAAGGCTGAAACACGGTGTTCGACCCCACGGATCTCTACCGGCTCGACGGGGACGTCCCTGAGCTGACCGATCCGGTGCTGCTGTACCACTTCGAGGGGTTCGTGGACGCGGGAGGAGCCGGCAGGCTGGCTCTCGGGCACCTGCTCGCCGAGCTGGAGCATCGGGTCGTGGCGACCTTCGACGTGGACCGGCTGCTCGACTACCGCTCCCGCCGCCCCGTGATGACCTTCGACTCCGACCACTGGGTCGACTACGAGAGTCCCGAACTGGTCGTCTACCTCACCCACGACGTGACGGGAACGCCGTTCCTGATCATGACGGGCCCCGAGCCCGACCGGGAGTGGGAGCTGTTCACCGAGGCCGTCGGCATGCTGGCCACGCGACTCGGCGTGGGCAGGCTCGTCACGTTGCACGGCGTCCCGATGGGCGTCCCCCACACCCGCCCGCTCGGCCTCACCTCGCACGGCAGCCGGCCCGAGCTCATCGTCGGCCCGCCGAGCCCCTTCGGCAGGGTGCAGGTCCCGGGCAGCGCGGCGGCCCTGATCGAGTTACGCCTCGGCGCCAAGGGCCACGACGCCGTCGGCTACGCCGTCCACGTGCCCCACTACCTCGCCCAGGCCGAGTATCCCCAGTCGGCCGTCGCGGCCCTGGAGGCGGTGACGCGCGCCACCGGGCTCGTCTTCCCCATGGACGGCCTCCGCGGCGCCGCGGAGGAGACCACGGCAGAGATCGAGCAGCAGATCAGTGCGTCCGCCGAGTTGTCCGGCGCGATCAAGGGCCTGGAACAGCAGTACGACGCGTTCCAGGCGGGAACCGAGCGGGAGAACCTGCTCGCCGAGAGCACACCGATGCCGACGGGGGACGAACTCGCCGCCCAGTTCGAGGCGTTCCTCGCCGAACGAGACGACCACGACAACTGAGTCGTCCCCCATAAGGTGTGTTCATGCCGACCTCTGAGATCCGCGTCGGGCTGATCGGCTACGGCCCGGCAGGATCGTTCTTCCACGCCCCCCTGATCGCCGCGACCCCCGGATTACGGCTTTCCGCAGTGGTGACGCGCGACCCCTCCAGAGCCGAGCAGGCACGGCAGGAGCATCCCGGTGCGGAGGTCGTGGCGTCGGCCGACGACCTGTGGAGCCGTTCGGATCTGGTCGTGATCGCCTCGCCCAACCGCACGCACGTGCCGCTGGCGCAGGAGGCGATCAAGCGGGGTCTCCCGGTCGTCGTGGACAAGCCGCTGACCGGGACCGCGGCGGAGGCCCGCGACCTGGTACGGCAGGCCCGCGACCGCGGGACGATGCTGACGGTCTTCCAGAACCGCCGCTGGGACGGGGACTTCCTGACGATCCGCCGGCTGCTTCCCGACCTGGGCGACGTCCACCGCTTCGAGTCGCGGTTCGAACGCTGGCGCCCGGTCCCCAAGGGCGGCTGGCGCGAGATGGGCGGCCCCGACGAGGTCGCGGGCGTGCTCTACGACCTCGGCAGCCACCTGGTCGACCAGGCCCTGCAGTTGTTCGGGCCGGTCTCGCACGTCTACGCGGAGAGCGACGTCAGGCGGGCCGGGGTGCGGGCCGACGACGACGCGTTCATCGCCCTGACCCACACCGGCGGGACCCGTTCGCATCTGTGGATGAGCGCGGTCACCGCGCAACTCGGCCCCCGGTTCCGGGTGCTCGGGTCCCGGGGCGCGTACGTGAAGTGGGGCCTCGACCCGCAGGAGGAGCGGCTGCGCGCGGGCGAGCGGCCCGGCACGCCCGGCGCCGTCTGGGGCGCGGAGCCGTCCGAGCGGTGGGGCTCGCTGGGGGCCGACGGCGACGCCCGCGCGGTGCCGACGGAGCCGGGCGCCTACCCGGAGTTCTACGCCGGCGTGGCGGCCTGCCTGCTGGAGGGCGCGCCGCCTCCCGTGGCACCCGACAGCGCCGCGGAGACCGTCGCCGTGCTGGAGGCGGCGACCCGTTCCGCGGCCACCGGGTCCACCGTGGTCATGGAGCAGACCGACCAGGCTTGAGGGGGCCCCTGGAACGGGTCCGGCCCTCTGAAGGCGGCTCGGCCCCGGATCCGGTTCCTCCCGGATCCGGGCCGGAAGCCGGTTCAGTCCAGGAGGCGGGCGCGCATCGCCTCGGTGTCGGCGTCCGTCCAGCCGTTGGCCCCGAGCCAGCCGAGCGGGCCGCCGAACCTGTCCTCGAGGGTGGCGAAGAACTGCGCCATGTACTCGGGTCGGGGAACGTGGCTGTCGGCGGGCTTGCCGTCGAGGTCGGCCCGGTAGGTGTCGCTGGCACGCAGCCGCGCGAGGATCGCCTCGATGCGCTCGCCCGTGGCCGCGTAGTCGGCGATGATCGCCTCCGTGGTCACCCCGGCCACGGACAGCGCCAGCGCGCTCACCACGCCGGTGCGGTCCTTCCCCGCGGCGCAGTGGACCAGCGCCATGCCGTCGTCCTCCGCGAGCACGCGCAGCGCCGCCACGACCGAGTCGGGACGGTCCCGGAGGTAGCCGTAGTAGTAGCCGGTGACCCGCAGCTCGGCGAGGGCCTCCTCATCCCTGTGGTCCTGCCACGGCAGCGCCCGGCTGTCGACGGTGTCCGCGTCGACGTCGGTGAGACGGCCGCCCTCGGCGAAGAGGGTGAGATGGTGGATGCCGACGTCGGCCACCTTGCTGAGCGGGCCGGGGCCCTCCAGACGGACCTCGGTGTCCGACCGGAGGTCGACGACGTGCCTCAGTTTGAGCTCCCCGACCAGTCGGGTGACGTCTCGGCCGGTCAGCCCTTGGAGGTTGTCACCCCGCAGGATCCGGCCGAACCGGGTGGTCTCTCCGTCGGCGGTGGGGAGGCCGCCGAGGTCCCGTACGTTGACCGCACCTTCCAGAACTATCCAACGCTCATAGGTGTTCATCACCTATGAGCGTAACTGCCGGAATGTGTCGCCTGTGTGATCCCCCCATGAACGTATGCCCGCCTACCGGGGGCGGCGTCGTTCCCGCCCGCGACCGCCGAGGACGCGTCGCCGTACCGGGCCGGTGATCACCGTCTCGGCCCCGTCGGCCTGCTCGCCGACGGCACGGGCGGGCCGGTCGAGGATCGCCTGGCCGAGCGTCAGGCCGCCTCCGATCGCCAGGCCGACGGCGGCGGCCTGCCCGATGGCCAGGAATCCCGGCCCGGCCTGGCCGTGGCTGAGCTGGAGCAGGCCCTGGTAGATGGTGTAACCGGGGGCGAGCGGCACGATGCCGGCGACGGTGTGCAGCAGCGCGGTGCCGTGGGTGCGCCGCGCGAAGGCGTGACCGCCGAGCCCGACGACGACCGCGGCGACCGCGGTGGCAAGCGGCGGCGGGAAGCCGCACTCCTGCGTGAGCACCAGGTAGACCGTCCAGCCCACCGCCCCCGCCAGCCCGGCGGTGAGCATGTTCCAGCGGGTCGCCTGGACGCAGAAGGCGAAGCAGACGCAGACCATCAGCGCGGCCGGGACCTCCACCGCCAGTCCGGCCCATCCGTGCGGGGTCAGTCCGTCCGGCTGGACCTGAGGGACGCGCAGCCCGGAACGCACCGCGGCGTACAGGACGGTTCCCACGCCTGCCACGATCGCGGCGACGACCACGGCGGTCTCCATGGCCCGCGCCGCGGCGGTGACCAGATAGCCCGCGATCGCGTCCTGCACCGCGCCGACGAACGACAGCCCGGGCAGCAACATCGCGATTCCGCCGGCGACGACGAGCGGCGCCTGGGTCGTCCCACCGGAGACGAAGAGCCCGGTCGCGACGGCGGTGGCGACCGCGCCGCCGAGGACCGCCTGGTGGAAGGCCGGGACACCACGGCGCGACAGCCGGCGGCCGGCGCGGTCGATGAACGCGGTCACGCCGGCTGCGGCAAGGAAGACCTCCGGCCCGCCGCCGAGCATCACGGTGAAGAACCCGCCGAGGCACGCCCACGACAGGGTGACCTGCCACGCGGGATGGGCCGGCCGTGCGGCCTCGATCTCGTCCAGGCGAGCGGAGGCCTCGGCCTTGCCCGTGTGCCCGCATCGGATCCGCTCTGCGAGGCGGTGCAGGGCCTCGATCCGCGCGTAACCCAGAACGGCCGCGCGGACGACCCTGATCTCGGTCAGCGGCACCGCCCGCGGCCCGCTCCGGTAGGACAGGACGATCGAGCCCGAGGTGACGTCCGCCGCGCAGTTGCGCAGCCCGAGGGACTCGGTGACCTCCGTCATCGTGACCACCACGTCGGCCGCGGGCGCCCCGCTTCGCAGCAGCAGCTCGCCCATGCGCAGGACGATCAGCATGGTCTCGCTGGCCTCTTCACCCGCCGGAGCAGGCGGCTCCCCGGCCGGCTCTGCCGCCTTCGGCCCGTCTACAAGGGTCATCGGCCCGCGCTCTCGTCCAACCCCCGCCATGCCACCCGTTCAAATTGCCTATTTAGGTACAAAGAGTACCAATAGTGGATAAATAGCCATCCCCGGCGACGGGTCCGCGGCGGCGGTCAGGGCCGCATGGCCCGTTCGAGCACGTCCTGGGCCCGTGACACCCCGGCCTCGTTCTCGAGGCTCCGGTAGATCTCCAGCGCCTGCTCGACCGGCTCCCGCGCCTCCTGACGCCGTCCCGCGTCCACGAGGGCCTCGCCGAGGGTCCGCAGACTCCGGGCCTGCCACCAGCGGTCGCCGAGATCCTCGAAGTCCTCCACCGCGCCGCGCAGGGCGTCGACGGCCTCCTTCGTACGGCCGAGCCGGGCGAGCACCCTGCCCTCCGACAGGCTCGTGCGCGCCACGCCCCAGGAGTCTCCGAGCTTGGCGAGCTTCTCCTTGGCCCGGCGCATGGAGACGTACTCCTGCAGGCCGTTCTGGGGGTCGCCGATCTCCCCCGCCGCCCGCAGGCACCGTGCCTCCTCCCACTCCTCGTGCCGGTCCCGGAACGCCCGGATGGCGAAGCGGAGGGCGTTGCCCGCCAGGATGAACTTCCGTTCCGCCTCCATGGCCTCTCCGGCCGCGAGGTGCGCGCGGGCCTCGGTGGCCAGCACCTCACCGAGGACGCGCTGGGTCTGGGCCTCCGAATAGCGGTTGCCGTCCGACTGGAAGACGCCGAGCGAATCCTCCAGCAGCCTCCTCGCCTCGCCGTGCCGGCGCTGGGCCAGACGGAGTTCGGCGAGGTTGCGCTGGGTCCTCGCCTGCCACCACCGGTCGTCCTCGGCCTTGAAGGCCGCGATGGCGTCGATCAGGTGGCCCTGGCCGCGGTCGAGGTTGCCGTCGCTGAACAACGACATGCCCACCGACCGCGTGGCCCGCGCCGCCCACCAGGCCTCGCCGAGCCCGGTGAAGATCTCCAGCGCCCGCTCGGCGTCGCGCCTGGCCTCGGCCGGCCGGCCCATGCCCCCGACGACCGCCGACCGCTCCATCAGCGCGATCCCGAGTGCGCGGGGATCGTCGGCGCGTGTCGCGGCCTCGCAGACGACGTCGGCCACCACCTGCCAGTCCGACCAGTACGCCCGCAGCGAATGGCAGAGCGAGCAGAACGCCCTGCCGGTCCCCCACGCCAGGTCCCACAGCTCGGCCGCCCTCGCCATGTGGATCGCGGACAGCAGCGCAACGCGCTCGGCGGCGAACCATTCGGCCGACGACACCTCGGCCACCGACTCCGGCCTGCTGGTGACCGGACCCCTGCGGGTACCCCGGCGGCGCCAGTCCTGCGGCCACCGGTCGGTCGCGGCGGTCTCCGCCCGGCGGCGATAGCCGTACAGGACCCGCTCGATGGCCGCGCGGCGGTGGCTCTCCGGCTCCTCCTCCATGGCGAGCTCGCGGGCGAACAGGCGGACCAGATCGTGCAGGCGGTAGCGCATCTCGCCGGTGCCGTCGCGCCCGGAGCATTCGGCCAGCTGGGTGTCGACCAGCGCCTCCAGCTGGTCGGCGCCGTCAAGCACCGAGGTGTCGAGCAGGTCGCCCGCCACCCAGCCCTGCACGTCGGGCGCGGTCAGCAGGCCCATCAGCCTGAGCAGGCGGCGCTGGACGTCGGTGCAGTCCTCGTAGCTGAGCTGCAGGGAGGCGCGGACGCTCTTGTCGACCCGCCGCCCGACCTCCAGATGGTCGAGGCGGCGGCGCTCGTCGCCCAGCCGGTCGGCCAGTTCCTTCAGCGACCAGTTCTCCCTCGTCGACAGCCGGCCGCCGCAGATGCTGATGGCGAGCGGCAGCCGGTCGCACAGCCGCACGATCGCGAGGGCGGAGTCGAGGTCCCCGGCCACCCTGTCGTCGCCCGCGAGCCGGGCGAGCAGCTCGACGCCCTGCGCCTCGGTGAAGGCTCCCAGCTGCCGGTCGTGGCGGTTGCGCAGGAACAGCGGCTGGCGGGAGGTCACGATGACCGCGCACCGCGGCTCGGGCGGGATCAGCGCCTTGACGTCGTCCCCGTTCTGGGCGTTGTCCAGAAAAATCAGGATCTGGCGGTTCTTGGTCCAGGTCCACCAGAGCTTCTGCAGCTCGGCGAGGCCACCGGGGTCGGTGGTGAGCCGGACGCCCAGGGCGCGCAGGAACCCGAGCAGCACGTCCTCGGGCGTGGCCGTGCCGTCCGGGCCGCGCAGGTCGAAGTAGAGCTGGCCGTCGGGGAAGGCGCCGATGATCTCGTGGGCGAACTTCGTCGCCAGCGACGACTTCCCGACCCCGCCCTGGCCGTAGATCGACACCACCAGCGGCGAGTCGTCCGTACGGTCGGCGAACTGCCCGCGCAACTCGGCGAGGGCCTCCCCGCGCCCGGTGAAGTGGGCGATCGCGGGCGGCAGCTGGGCGGGAGGCGGAAGCGCCTCGGGACCGCTGGGCGCGGCCGGTTCCGCCCGCCGCGGCTCCGCGGTCACCCAGGCCAGCGCTCCGGCCAGCACGGCGGAGACCATGGTGATCGCGACCCGGGCGCCGATGGGGAGTGTCCAGAAGTTGAGGGAGGTGCCGAGCGCGCTGGCGACGGCGGCGATCAAGGCCACGGCGGCCGGTGCCGCGATCGACTGCCGTCGCCGGGCGGGAAGTCTGTCATCGTGCCTGGACCGGCGCATCCGTCGTGTCCTTCAGAGCCTGGGGGTGTACGGGCGTCGTCGACGATCGGTTCTCACCCGCGATTCAAGCAGAATCGATCTACCTGTGGGCGCCCGCGTCGGCATCCCGTCTCCCGCTGTCAAAACATCGGTAAGGTATGGCACCGCAGACGCCCTTCCCCCCGCGGGAGCCTTCCGCGGTCGCACGTTGTGGAGGAACTGGATGGCACGGCCGGTTCACCGGTTGTCCGCGGTGTCCGTGGCACTCGCGGCGTCCATGATCGCGAGCGTGGTGGCCGCGGGTCCCTTCGCTCCGGCCGAGGCACACGGCCGGGACGAGACGCCGACCCCGACGCCCACACCGTCGTCGCCGCCGTCGTCGCCGCCACCGTCGTCGCCACTGTCGCCGTCCCCCTCGCCGACGCCGACCCCGTTGCCGTCCACGGCCACCCCGGCCCCGCCCCCCGGCGACGACCACCTTGTCGGCTCCTGGTCGGCGGCGACCACCCGGGTGACCACGGCGGTCGGCGGCCAGACGGTCCGGATGGTCGTCCGGGCGAGCCTCGGCGGATCGCGGGCGCGCGTCCATCTGTCCAACGTCTTCGGCTTCACTCCCGTGACGTTCACGAACGTCCATCTCGGCGTGCACGGCTCGGGGGCCCGGGTCCGCGCCGGCACCAACCGCCCGGTGACGTTCGGCGGCGAGACGTCGGTGACGGTCCCCGCCGGGCAGAGCGTCTGGAGCGACCCGGTGTCCGGGAAGGTGGCCGCCGGACAGGACCTCGTCGTCAGCGTCCACGTCCCCGGCTATGTCCACGGAGTGACCGGCCACGACCGCGCCTTCGCGACCACGTACATGTCCGGACCGGGCGACCACGCGGCGGAGGAGTCCGCGAAGGGCTACACCTACACCAGCAACCAGTGGTTCTTCCTCGACCGCGTCGCGGTCGGCGCGACGCCCGCGACCGGATCCGTCGCGGTGCTCGGCGACTCGCTCACCGACGGGACGGGGCAGGCCAACGACGCCAACCGCCGCTGGACCGACTACCTCCACCGGCGGCTGTCCGCGGGGTCCCGGCCGATGAGACTCGGCATCCTCAACGCGGGGATGGCGGGCAACCGGATCCTCCGGCCCACCGTCGGGCCCAGCGGCATCGCCCGGTTCGAGCGCGACGTCCTTTCCCAGCCCGGAGTCCGCACTGTCGTGGTCTTCGAAGGGATCAACGACATCTCCCGGGGTTCGTACGGCTCGGCGAAGCCGCTGATCGACGGCTACAAGAAGCTCATCGCGGCCGCGCACGCCGAGGACCTGCGGATCGTCGGCGCGACGCTGACCCCGTTCCACGGCTTCGGCAGCTGGACCCGGCAGAAGGAGAAGATCCGGCAGCAGGTCAACCGGTGGATCAGGACCAGCGGCGCCTTCGACTCCGTCGTCGACTTCGACAGGGCGGTCCGCGACCCCCGGTCTCCGCGACGGCTCGCCCACGCCTACGACGACGGCGACCATCTGCACATGAGCGACGCGGGTCGCCGCCGGCTGGCCGACGCGGTGGCGCTGCGGGTGCTCTGAGTCCCGGGGAGTCCGCCGCGATCGCTACGGTATGACCATGGTCGCCCCTCTGGCCCCCGACGACCCGACCTCTCTCGGCGCGTTCCGGCTGACCGGACGCCTCGGTGAGGGCGGTCAGGGAGTCGTCTACCTCGGTCACGACGCCGCCGGCGAGCCCGTGGCCGTCAAGGTCATCAAGACCGGTCTCGATCCCGCCGTCCGCACCCGGCTCGCCCGCGAACTGGACGCGATGCGGAGCGTGGCCCCGTTCTGCACGGCCCGTGTGCTGACCGCCGAGGTCGACCGGAGCGAGCCGTACATCGTGAGCGAGTA
Source organism: Planotetraspora kaengkrachanensis (assembly GCF_016862895.1). Taxonomy (GTDB): domain Bacteria; phylum Actinomycetota; class Actinomycetes; order Streptosporangiales; family Streptosporangiaceae; genus Planotetraspora; species Planotetraspora kaengkrachanensis. The sequence continues at coordinate 264,440 of NZ_BONV01000010.1, forward strand.
CGTCGACGGTCCCTCCCTGCAGCAGCGCGTCTCAGACGGCGGTCCGCTGCGGGGCGGCGAGCTGGAGCGGCTCGCCGTCGGCACCGCGACCGCGCTGACGGCGATCCACGCGGCCGGGATCGTGCACCGCGACTTCAAGCCGGGCAACGTCCTGCTCGGCCCGGACGGCCCACGCGTGGTCGACTTCGGCATCGCCCGGCAGGGCGAGAGCGACACGATCACGGCGGGGCCGATCGGCACCCCGGCCTACCTGGCTCCCGAGCAGATCGCCGGGAGTCCGGCCAGCGCGGCGTCCGACGTCTTCGCCTGGGGCGCCACGGTCGTCTTCGCCGCGACCGGCCACCGGGCCTTCGGCGGGGACAGCGTCGCCGCAGTGCTGCACAAGATCATGACGATCGACCCGGACGTCACGGGAGTCCCCGCTCCCCTCCGCGCGACGGTCGGGCGTTGCCTGGCCAAGGACCCGGCGTCGCGTCCCACGGCACGTGACCTGCTCCTCGGACTGGTCGGGTCCGCTCCAGACCCGCTCGTGGCGGGTGTGGCGGCCGCGGACGGGAGTGTGCGAGGCGAGCCGGACGTGGACCGGACGCGGCCCCGGCAGCCTGTCGGACAGCCGGTGGCGCACCTCGCGAACGTCCCGGATGCCATGCCGGCCGGGCCGCGCGACGGGGCGGGCGTGTCTGAGCCGCTGGGCACCGAACCGAGCGGCGGACGGCGGGGACGGCGCATCGGGTTGATCGCCGCGGTGGCCGCGCTCGTGGTTGCCGTGTCGGTCGCGGCGGCGTTCCTCCTGCCCAGGCTGTTCACTACGTCCGACCCCGGCGGTTCGCCCGGCTCCACGACCCCCGCGGGCGCGCAGGGCACTCCGGCGGCCACGACGACGCAGGATCCCACGACGCCCGGCGACGACCCCACGGACTCCGGTTACGGCACGGATCCAGCCGAGGAGCCGGACGACGGCGGCACGGGGGCGACCGTCCCGGCGGCATTCGCGGGAACCTGGCGCGGGCACATCACCCCGACCCCGGCCGGCCTGACGGGCGAGTACGACGTCGAGATCGAACTGGAGGCCGGCGAGGACAAGGGCACGTGGAAGGAGCCGGCGAACTCGTGCGAGGGCACGCTCTCCCTCACCGAGGCGGCCGATTCCGTGCTGACCTTCGACCTGGTCGACGCCGGGCAGTGCGTGCCCGGCACCGTCCGCCTCGAGCGCAAGGGCGGCGCCCTCACGTATCGGTGGAACGACGCGCTCGGCGCGCTGGAGTACAACGGCGACCTGGCCAAGGCGGGTTAGCGGCCGCCTTTCGACGTGACCCGGCCCCGGCGGTCAGCCGAGCCGTTCCGCCAGTTCGGTGAGCCCGTCGACGACCATGTCGGCCTGTGCCGCCTCGGGGCGCCCGGCGTGGAGGAGGCCCCACGGGCCGCGGCGGAGCAGGGCGGCCCGCATGCCTGCCCTTCTCGCCGGCAACACGTCGTTGTCCACGCGGTCGCCCACGTAGAGGATCTCTTCCGGAGCGTGCTCCGCCACCTCGGCGACCTTGGCGAAGAACGCGGGCTCGGGCTTCTCGACCCGCCAGGCGGCCGAGGTGTGGATGCCGTCCACGGGCAGGTCCATCGCGGCGAGCGCGTCGTAGGCCTGCGGCGGCTGGTTCCCCGCCACTATCAGCCGGTATCCGGCCTCGCGCAGCGCGGACAACCCCTGCCGCACGTCGGGGTAGAGGTCGTCCTCGTCGAAGTTCTCGCGCAGGCCGTCCGGGTCCTCCGCCCGCCAGGCCGCCATCTCGGCGCCGAGGTCGATGCCGGGCCGGACCAGTTCGAACGCCTCGCGAAGCGGCCGGTCCAGTGCGGCCATGCCGCCGATGAGCCCGATGAAGGTGCCCCGGGGAACCCCCAGCCTGTCGGCCCAGCGCGTCCAGATCCGCGTCTCGTCGATCAGTGTCTCGCCCACGTCGAAAACCAGCGCCCGGATCACGACTTTTCCTTTGCGTTCGTCACCGTTTTGTCACTATCGCCGCCACTCTAGGGGGCGGTCTCCTCTTACCGGTGCGAGCCGTCGTAGAGTCCCCAATCGTGAGCGAGACGCGGTACGCCCTGAACGGCATGGTCTGCACGGTCGATCATCTGGCCTCCGCCGCGGGGGCGGCCGTCCTGGATCGGGGCGGAAACGCGGTGGACGCCGCGATCGCGGCCAACGCCGTGCTCGCCGTGACGTCGCCGCACATGTGCGGACTCGGCGGCGACCTGTTCGCCCTCGTCCACGACGGGTCGTCCGCCCACGCGCTCAACGCCTCGGGCCGGTCGGGCTCCGGCGCCGACCCGGACCGGCTCCGCGCCGAGGGTCACGACCGCATGCCGCACCTCTACGACATCCGCTCGGTCCCCGTGCCGGGGTGCGTCGACGGCTGGTCCGCCCTGCACGAACGGTTCGGACGGCTGCCGCTGTCCGACATCCTGGCCCCCGCGATCCGCCACGCCACGACGGGCTTCCCCGCCTCGCCGCTCCTGGGGCCGGGCGGCGAGTTCATCGGCTCGCTCGCGGGCGCGGGCGACTTCGCATCGGCGAGGCGCGCGGGTGACGTCATCCGCCGTCCGGGCGTCGCGAGGACGCTGGAGGCGATCGCCTCGGGCGGCCGAGCCGCCTTCTACCAGGGCGAGTTCGGCGAGGGCCTGCTCGCGCTCGGCGCGGGCGAGTACCTTCCCGAGGACCTGGCCGAGTCGAACGCCGACTGGGTGGAGCCCATCCGGGCCGAGGCGTTCGGCCACCGGATCTGGACCGTCCCGCCGAACTCGCAGGGCTACCTGCTGCTGCTGGCTCTGGCGATCCTCGACAAGCTCGACCTCCCCGACGACCCCGACGACCCCCGATGGGCGCACCTCCTCGTCGAGTCGGCCCGCGCGGCCGGCCACGACCGGCTCGACGTCCTCTACGAAGGCGCCGCCGCGCCCCTGGACTCGGCCGACGCCAGGCGCACGCTGATCGATCCGGAACGGCGCACGCCGCTCACCGAGTACACGGCTCCCGGCGACACCACGTACCTGTGCGTGGTGGACGGCGACGGCATGGGCGTGTCCCTCATCCAGTCGAACGCGGCGGGCTTCGGCAGCCTGCTCTTCGAGCCCGCCACCGGGATCAATCTGCACAACCGCGGCATCGGCTTCTCGCTCGTCCCCGGCCACCCCGCCGAGTACGGCCCGCGCAGGCGCCCGCCCCACACGCTCTCCCCCGCGCTGATCACCCACCAGGACGGCTCGCTGCGGTCGGTCATCGGAACCATGGGCGGCGACGCCCAGCCGCAGATCCTGCTGCAACTGGTCACCCGGCTGCTGCGGCACGGCCAGACCCCGGGACAGGTCATCGGCGCCCCTCGCTGGGCACTCGGCGTCGACGGAGCCGACACCGGCTTCGACACCTGGCGGCAGGAGGCCGTCGTCGAGGTCGAGGACGGCGCGCCGTGGTCCGACGGCCTGCGCGGGTTCGGCCACCCGGTCACCGCGGTGGAGTACGGCTCCAACTTCGGCCACGCCCACCTGATCGACGTCCTGCCCTCGGGCGTCCTCGCCGGAGCCGCCGATCCGCGCGCGCTGATCGGCGCCGCTGTCGGCCGCTAGTGCACGGTCCCGGTCAAGGCTCGCCGCGACCGCATCTCTGGCCTGGCGGCCCCGTCCGCCGTTGCGGCGCGTCGCCCCGGGGTCACGATGTTCCGCGCGGCCACGAGTGGATCTGTAGGCGGCCGGTAAGTCGGCCAGTGTGGCCAGGAATTCTTCGGTGCGCGCGCGAACAGGTGGGTCATCCGTTCGGTGGACAGCGATGGGTTCACCTCTCGTCAGCAGCAGTCGCGCCCGCAGCAGGAGGAGATAGCCCTCTCCGTAGCGCTGATCATAGAGATCGAGGCAGGCGTCGGCCCGATCGAGGGCCGTGGTGGCCTTGTCGAGCTCCCCCAGCTCTGGCTTGGAGTGAGCCTGCGCACAGAGGAGGAGGTCTCGTTGATGGCCGACCTCGGCGCCGCGTACTTCGAATTGAAGGAGGCGATCGGTGCGACCGCCAGAGATGAGGCGTACTTGGAATCGCCCGGCTGGTCGGCTGTGCTAGCTGCAGCGCCGGCGGTTCAGGGTTTGTCGCAGGTCACCGCACGGCTTGATTACTTCAACCGGAAGTGACCGCGCGGGAGCCGATCCGCTGCACTCAACGCATCTGATCCACGGCCAACTCTTCCCATGCCAACTCCCGGAAGGCCGGCAGAGCGTCCTGACCTACTGGGAGAGAAATGTCTGCTTGGAACCATGCCACGGCGAGCGCTGATTCGTACAA
>NZ_BONV01000011.1 GCF_016862895.1 Planotetraspora kaengkrachanensis
CTAGCGGAGGGTGAGGACCGGCTCCCACGATCCCGGTTTCTGCGTGTTCTTGCGGAAGGCCGCCAACTGGAGCGACTTCCTGCCGTCGACGCTCACCAGCACCAGCCCGTTGTTGAACTCGTTGCCGCACGTGCCCGCGCAGCCCAGCCCGATGAGATGGTCGTCGTCGGCCCAGGCCAGCAACTGGAGGACCTGCTGGCTCCCGACGACCTTCCCGGTCGAGAGTTCGGTGACCGCGGTCGGCAGGCCCGCGGGGCCCGCGAGCAACCTGCCGTCCGGCGACACTCCGGCCTGCGACCCCCTCGACAGAACGAGGGAGTCGGGGGAAGGGGGGTCGTGCGGCCTGCCGCCAAGGTCGTAGAAGAGCGCGGGACGCTCGGTGGAGACTCCCCACTCGTACACCAGGCTGCCGTCCGTGCTCCATTGGAAGTCGCGCCGCGTGTTCCAGGGCGAGGACTCGGCCGCGCAGGGGTCGACGGCATGGAAATCACCCGCGTCCGCGGCCGCCACGTCGATCACATAGAACCCGGTGCGGCTGGTGCCGATCATGTTCGGGATCGGCGGGTGGTCCTCCGATCCCGGCCCTTCGACGGGCGCCTCTCCCCCGCTGCCCGGGGGGCACTCCGTGTGGGGTTCGGAATCCCCATCGGGATCGCGATCATAGGCCGTGGCGAGCAACCTCGTGCCGTCCGGCGACCAGGCGATCCCGCCGACGGGACGGTCGACCGGGATCCAGGCCAGCACCTTGCGCGTCTCCATGTCCAAGACGCCGATCCTGCGCGCCGGAAGGGTCTTCTCCAGCACGGCCGCGTACCGGAGCCCCGGCGCCACGTCGAGGTACGCCCAGGGGGTCTTCCGGTACGTCCGGGTGACCGGGTCGAGGAGGTACCACGTGCGGTCGAAGGTCTCGCCGCCGTTGCCGGTCTTGTGCCGCCTGCCCGTCCAGTAGGCCGAGACGGCCACGCGACCGGCCGCGAGCATCTTCTGGGGCGGGGAGTTCCCCGTGTCCGTCAGGATGCCGCCCTCGGTGTCGACCCCGCTGGTCACCTTGGCGGGCGGCCGGTGTGCCGGAGCCAGGTGGATCACCTCGTGCCGTGCCGGCGTGGCGACGGGATCGTGCGGGCCGAACCTCGGGACGACCAGTGCGACCGAGGTGACGACGGCGGCCGTCGCCAGGGCGGCGATCACCGCCGTGCCGAGTCGCCTGTGGCTGCGCCGGCGGAGCGCCCGGTCGGCCAGGTCCGCGGGGACGTGCGCCTCGCGGGACCAGTCGTCCATGGTCTCCTTGAGGATTCGCGGCGTCATGAGGTCACCTCGCTGACGGAGAGTCGGAAATCGGCGAGTTCCGGCGCGGTCACGCGCAGCCGGGCAAGCGCCCGGTGCGCCGTGCTGCGTACCGTGCCGACAGAGCACCCGAGAAGCCGCGCCACTGTCTCCTCGGGCAGGTCCTCGGCGTAGCGGAGGACGAGCACGGCCCTTTGCCTGGGCGTGAGCCGGGCGAGCGCGTGGCGCAGCACGAGCCGGAGCTCGGCCCTGCTGGTACCGTCGGCAGCCACCCCCTCGGGCAGGCTGGCCATCGGCGTCTCCCGCTGCCTCCAGGCCAGACGCCACCAGCTGATCTGCTGGCGGTACATGATCTGCTTGACGTACGCCTCTGGCTCGTCGATGCGCTGCCACTTCACGACCGCCTTCGCGAGGGCGGTCTGCACGAGATCCTCGGCGGTGTGCTGGTCGCCTCCGGTCAGCAGGAACGCCAGCCTCATCAGCGCGGGCGACCGCGCCGACACGAACTCGCGGAATCGTCGTTCGTCTGCGGCGTCCACAATCACCTCCAAGGAATACTGTCGGCTTCTAGACGCCTTGCGCACCCTCCCGCTATGCGTCCGAAGGACACGAAGTGACATCAAGAGCGTTGCCGGCCGAATCGATCGGAAGAGACGAATGACTGAGTGGACTCCCGACGCGCGGGAACTGGCGGACCTGGAGTTGCTGCTCTCCGGGGCGTTCGCGCCGCTGACCGGCTTCCTGACCTCGGCCGACGCGAACGCGGTGGCCGAGACCGGCAGGCTGTCCGACGGGACGCCCTGGCCGGACCCGATCACGCTCGCCCTTCCCGACGACATCCCTCCCGGCGCCCGGGTGACACTCATGGATCCCGAAGGCGCGGCGGTGGCCACGCTGACCGTCGAGGAGCGGGACGGCCACCATGCGGCAGGCCCGGTGGCGGCCCTCGACGCGCCCGCCTTTGGCCCGTTCGCCCGGCTGCGCCGTACGCCCGACGAGGTCCGCAAGGACCTCCCCGACGGGGAGATCCTCGCCGTGACCATGCGGGGCCCTCTCGACTCCGCCGTCCTCGAGGATGTGGCGGCGACCGCCGAGGAACTGGAGGCCACCGTCCTGCTGATGCCGCTGGTGTTCGGCGAGAGCGGCCCCGCGCTGGTGCGCGCGGCGCTCAAGGCGTCGGAGCGGCTGCCCGGATCGACCGTGGTCGCCGTGCCGCTCGCGCCCCGCGAGGACACCGAGATCGACCTGGAGCTTCGTGAGCATGTGGCGCGCAACTACGGCGCGACCGAGCACTACGCCGGGCCTGCCCCCGTCGTCATCCCGGGGCCGCCGCACCGGCGGGGACTCGTCGTGTTCTTCACCGGCCTGTCCGGGTCGGGCAAGTCGACGGTCGCGCGCGGCCTTCGCGACGCCCTGCTCGAACGGGGCGGGCGCACGATCACCTATCTCGACGGTGACGTGGTACGGCGGCTGTTGTCCGCCGGGCTCACCTTCTCCCGGGAGGACCGCGACCTGAACATCCGCCGCATCGGCTTCGTCGCCGCGGAGGTCGCCCGGCACGGCGGCCTGGCCATCTGCGCGCCGATCGCGCCCTACGCGGCCACCCGCGACGAGGTGCGGGACATGGTGGAGGAGGTGGGCGCCGACTTCCTGCTCGTCCACGTCGCGACGCCGCTGGAGGAGTGCGAGCGGCGCGACAGGAAGGGCCTGTATGCCAAGGCCCGCGCGGGGCTGATCCCCGAGTTCACGGGGATCTCCGATCCGTACGAGGAGCCGGACGACGCCGAGCTCGTGCTCGACACCACCGGGGTGACGGTCGAGCGTTCCGTGAACGCCGTGCTCAACCTGCTGACCTCGGGAGGCTGGATCCGCTGATCCGCGGCGTCCCCGCCCGCCGGTTCAGCGGGTGGGGACGCGCGTGCCGGAGAACTGGGGCTCGCGTCCGAGCTCGGCGAACGCGCGGCCGCCGCCCGGAGTCGTGTCGAACCGGGTGTCGCCACGCGGCGCCACCGGCGAGTCGAAATACACCAGCGCCTTGATCTGCGGATAGTCGTCGATCTGCCGCGCGACGGACGCGAAGAAGTCACGCTTGAACCTGGGCGAGCCCGATCGCTCGAAGGCCCCCCATTCGGCGATCATGATCGGCTTGCCGGGGAAGCGCCCCTGCATCCACCGATAGAAGCCGGGCCAGTGGGGATAGTCCGGGCGGGTCTTGTTCACCATGCCGGCGAAGTCGTTCACCTGCGAGTCGGCGTAGGGGTCGATGGCGACCCAGTCGACCACGTCGTCGCCCGGGTAGAGCGACTCGAACCACGGCTTGGACGCCCAGTTGGGCGCACCCATGTAGGTCATCACCGTCACGGCGTTCTGGACGCCCCGGGCCCGGAGGCGGGAGACGACGTGCCGGTACATGGCCACGTAGTCGGTGGCGGAGAACCCGTCGCCCGGGCGGACGTCGTCCTCGGGCTCATGGTGGATCGTCAGGAAGAAGCGGCCGGGGAAGGTCCGGGTGATGTAGTCCGCGAGCCGGTCGATGCGGTCGTCCACCTCGCCCCGGGCCACCTGCGCCCACGTGCGGTCAGGTGCCGGCTTCCAGTTGACGAGCAGCAACCGGGGGCCCCGTGCGACGGCGCGCTCCTGAGGCGTGGGGAACAGCTCCTCACCCCGGTGGTACACGTGCACGATGTCCGCCCGGCGGCCCATCCTCCGCTCGGCCGTCTGGACCGACTGCAACGGGCGCCTGCCGGAGAAGACGTCGGGCGCGATCCCCCACCACGCCCCGCACGTCGGGATCAGCTTCTCCGTCACCACGCAACTGGCGACCCTCGGCGGCCTGTGCGTCTGCTCAAGGTACGTCCCGACCCCCCGTGACGTGCTGTTCGCGGCCGAGCAGCCCACCGCGCCCGTCCCCATCAGTACGGCCAGGCCGGTGAATGCGGCCAAGCCGGCGCCCCCAGTTCGTCGCACCGCTTCCCCCCTCGTGTGGTCCACATCCCCGCGGGGGTTCACCTTCCCACCAAGAAGGGGAGCCTGGTGGGCCATTCTTACCAAGTCATCTGTCCAGAAATTTCCGAGAAAAGTAGGCCGCTATCCGGTCATTCCTGCGTTGAAAATCTTCAATAGTGGAGGGGGAAAACCTCTCACCGGCCTATAGTTCGACTCCGAGCGAGGGGCACGGAGAGTTGGACATGATTCTTTCACCGCACAGCAGAGACATCGCGGAATACGGTTCCGTCCTGCGCAGGCGGTGGCAAGTCTTCCTGTCATGCCTGGCCACAGGGATGATCGGCGGTGCGGTTCTCCTGTTGGAGACGCCCGCCTCCTTCATGTCCACGGCCCAGGTCCAGGTCTTTCCCACGGGAATGCAGGAACAACTCAACCTGATAACCCCACGGCAGAGGGAACCCCTCAACCTCGACACCGAGTCGCAGATCGCACAATCCACCGTGGTCGCCTCCATAGCCGCACAGGGCCTGAATTATGCGGATCCTGAGGGCTTACGAGAAATGGTCGACGTCAACGTTCCGCCCAATTCGGCCATTCTTGCCATCTCATTCACCACCACCGATCCCGGATCGGCGGCGAAGGGCGCCCAGGCGTTCGCCGACGCGTATCTCCAAAATCGGTTCCGCTCGGCGATGGACGCACTCACGGCCGAGCAGAAGGTCATCGCGGCCAAACTGCGCCAGGTGAACGCCGATCTGGCGAAGGCGGCCGCCGCCGTATCCGTGCAGGCCCCCGGATCGGCCGCGCGGGCGGTCGCGGCGCACCGGCAGACGGTGCTGGCCCGCCAGGCGTCCAACCTCACGGTCAAGTACGACGCCCTCAAGACCGTCGCGATCACTCCGGGCACCGTCATCAGCCCCGCCCGGCCGCCTGTCGAGCCGAGTGCCCCCAGCGCACCGATCCATCTCGGCAGCGGGCTCTTCCTGGGCCTGGTGTGCGGCGCGGGGGCGGCGTTCGCCCGGGACCGGCTCGACACCCGCCTGCGCCGGGCCGGCGACGTGGAACGGCTGACCGGACTGCCCATGCTCGCCGAGACCACGGGGCGACCGGAGGCGGTGATCTCCCGCGAACTCGCGGCCATCGCGGTGACCGCGCTGGGCGACGGCCGCCACACGCTGCTCCTCGACGACCTCGGAGACGAGGGCCGCGGCCGGTCCATGGCCGAAGGACTGCGCGCCGCGCTCGCACCGCTCGCGCCCATCTCCGTCGCGACCGAGCGCGGCACCGGACCGGGCGCGGCGATGCTCCTCGCCCCGCTGGGCTCGACCACGTCCGCCGACGTGGCCGAGGCCGTACGGCGACTGGCCCGACAGGGCGTGCGCGTGCTGGGCGTGGTGGCCTTGCCGCCCAGGCCCGCCGCGCCGGTGCCCGACCAGGCGGAGCAGGTCACGTGAGGCCGGCGGTGTGGCCGGTCGGCGCGCTGCTGATCGGCTATCCCGTCTGGTGGGCACTCGGACTCGGCGGCCTCGCGGTCATCGTGCTCGCCGTGCCGATGGCCGTGATCCTGTGGCGCAGGCGGCCGATCAGGGTGCCCAAGGGCTTCGGCCTGTGGCTGCTGCTGCTCGCCGGATACCTCATCAGCGCCGCCACCCTGGCCGAGACGCCCGACGGCACCTACGGCGACCTGTCCCCCGGCCGGGTCACCGGCTACCTCGTGCGCCTGGCCGTCTACGTCTCCCTGCTCGTCATGGTCGTCTACCTGGGCAACCTCTCCCTCGACGAGCTTCCCCAGCTCACCCTCGTGCGGATGCTGGGGGTGCTGTTCGTCACGACGGTCACCGGGGGCCTGCTGGGCGTGTTCGCCCCCGGCTTCCAGTTCACCTCGCCGCTCGAGACGGTCCTGCCGGGGTGGATCGCCGACAACTCGTTCGTGCGGAACCTGATCCATCCGACGGCGGCGCAGATCCAGCACGTGCTCGGGCACAGCTCGCCCCGTCCGGAGGCGCCGTTCGAGTGGGCCAACGCCTGGGGCAGCAACGTGTCCGTCCTGGTCATCTGGTTCGTGGTCGGCTGGTGGGCGTACGGCGGGCCGTACCGGCGGGTGACGGCGGTGCTGCTGCTCGCGGCCGCCGCGGTGCCGATCGTCTACTCGCTGAACCGCGGCCTGTGGATCGGGCTCGCCATCTCGGCCGTCTACCTCGCCCTGCGCGGCCGCCCGCTGCTCGTCGGGGCCGCGGCCGCCCTCGCGGGCGCGGCCTTCTTCCTGTCGCCGCTGAGCACGATCGTCGCCCAGCGCATCGACAGCCCGCACAGCAACGACATCCGGGCCTTCACCGTCTCCTCCACCGTGCGCGTGGCCGCCACGTCGCCGCTCATCGGGTACGGCAACACGCGCAACGCCTTCGGCAACCAGCGCACGGTGACGACGGGCAAGACGCAGTGGTGCGAGGAGTGCGGCCATCCTCCCCTGGGCAGCGACGGCCAGTTGTGGCTGCTGCTGATCAGCCAGGGCTTCGCCGGCGCCCTGTTGTACGTCGGCTTCTTCGCGGGCGCCGTCCGCCGGTTCTGGCACGACCGCACGCCCATCGGGCAGGCGGGCACGCTCGTCATGATCCTCGTGCTGTTCTACATGTTCGTCTACGACGGCCTGATCAGCGCGCTGAGCCTGTATCTGATCTCCTTCGCCCTCCTCTGGCGGAACGCATGAGAGACACCACGACACGTCTGCGCTACCTCCACGAGGTGCTGGCCGAGCTGTATCCGCCGGGCACCTCGAGGGGGTCCCGCACGCTGCTCCCGCACCGGCTGGTGCCCCGGAGGCTGGTCCCGCGCACCCGCTGGCACGCGGCCCTCGGCCGCGGCGTGCCCGTGTGGGACGGCCCGGACACGATCGAGACCCACCTCAGCCAGGTACTCGGCACGCGGATCCGGGCCGTCGTGCACGTACGGCCGGCCAGGCGGGCCAACCGCAAGCCCGTCCTGGAGGCGCACGGGGAGGGCGGGCTCATCGCGTTCGTGAAGATCGGCGACTCGGATCGGACCAGGGAACTCGTCCGCCACGAGGGCGAGGTCCTGCGGCTGCTGGCGGATCACCCCATGAAGGTGGTGGTGCCGCCGTCCGTCGTCCATCAGGGAACGTGGCGCGGGCTCGAGGTGCTCGTGGTCTCCGCGCTGCCCGTCACCGCGGCACCGGCGCCCCGCGGGCTCCGCGACGCGGCCGTGGCCGAGATCGCCTCGTTCGGCCGCCGGCGGATGGCCGCGGGATGCGAGCGGAGCGAGCCGGCCCGGCCGCGGGCGGTGCCCGCGCGGGCGGGCGGCACGCCCCCGCATGACCACTCCGGATGGGGGTGGCACGGCGACTTCGCGCCGTGGAACGTGTCCGCGGCCCCCGACGGGCGGCTGCTCGTCTGGGACTGGGAACGGTTCGCCACCGGCGTCCCCCTCGGGTTCGACGCCCTCCACTACTACTTCAACCGGGCGCTGCGCCGGATGCGCCCCGCCGTCGCGGCCCGCTCCTGTCTGGCGCAGGCCGGCCTGCTCCTGGAGCCGTTCGGCCTGTCCTCCGCGGAGGCACGCGGGACCGCCGCCCACTACCTGATCACCCTTGCCGATCGGCACCACCGGGACGGCCACGAGCCGCTCGGCCCGTCGTCCCTGTGGCTCAACCCCCTCGTCGATCATCTGGAGAGCCTGCTGTGAGGTCCACGTTGAAGCGCTCGGCTCATGCCGTCTCCCTCACCACGGGCATGCTCACGACGCGCGCGCGGATGTTGCCCTCCTTCCTGATCGTCGGAGCGCAGCGGTGCGGCACCACCTCGCTCTACCGTGCGCTCTCCCGGCACCCGTTGATCGTCAAGCCGGTGCTGCGCAAGGGCGTGCACTACTTCGACGTGAGCTACGACCGCGACCTGTCGTGGTACCAGGCGCACTTCCCGCTCAAGGCCACCGGGCAGCGGCTCGAGCGCCGCCACGGCCATCGCACCCAGGCCTTCGAGTCGTCGCCGTACTACCTCTTCCATCCGCTCGCGGCCGCCCGGATCTCCTGGAACCTCCCCGGCGTGAAGCTGATCGTGCTGGTCAGGGATCCGGTCGAGCGGGCCGCGTCGGCGCACGCGCACGAGCTCGCCCGGGGGTTCGAGGTCGAGCCGTCGTTCGAGCGCGCGCTGGACATGGAGGACGCGCGGCTCGCAGGCGAAATCGCACGGCTGCGTGAGTCCCCCCACTACCTCAGCCACGCCCACCGGCACCACGCCTACGTCGCCCGCGGCAGGTACGCCGAGCAGCTGAACCGCCTGGAGCTGCTCGTCGGCCGCGACCGGCTGCTCGTACTTGACAGCGGCAGGTTCTTCCGCGAGCCGGAACCCGTCTACGACCGCGTCCTGGAGTTCCTGGGGCTGCCGCGGCTGGGTGACCCGGTGTTCGAGGTGCACAACGCGCAACCGCGGACCTCAGAGATGCCCCTGTCGGTGCGCCGGCGGCTGAGCGCGCACTTCGGCCCCTGGGACGCCCTCCTCAAACAATGGCTCGGGACAGAGCCCTCGTGGCACCGATGAGCGTCCTCGGAACACGTCTTCCCACCGGCCGTGTGGCGCGCGGCGGCATCGCCGGACTCGCCGCCGCGGGAGGCGGGGCCGCGAGCCAGTTCCTCATCGTGTTGCTCGTCACCCGATCACTCGACCCCGGCGCGGCGGGGGCGTTCTTCACCGCGACGGCGTTGTGCCTCATGCTCGCCGGGATCCTGCGGCTCGACGCCGGCAACGGGCTGATCTACGCGCTGGCGCGGCCACGGGACGAGCACACGGCCCGCGCGGTGGTGTGGGCGGCGCTCGCCCCCGTCGTGGCGTGCTCCGCACTCGCCGCGGTCACCGTCACGATCCTCGATGCCGAACTGGCAGCGCTGACCGGCGTCCCCGACGCCGTCTGGCCGGTGCTGGCGGCGGCCCTGCCCGCCGTCGTGCTGGCGGACGTCCTGGTGGCGGCCACCCGAGGGCTCGGCTCGATGCGCCCGACGCTCCTGCTCGACGGCCTCGCCCGGCCGGCGAGCCAACTGCTCCTGGTCGCCGTGGGGGTCCTCACGGGTGCCTCCCTGCCGATGACGACGGCCGCGTGGGCCCTGTCGGCCGTCCCCGCCACCGTGCTGGCGGCGTGGTGGCTCGGCCGGCGCCTGCCGGGCCCGGCGGCTCTCCCGCTCACGTGGGATCGGGAGGCGACGGCGTCGTTCTGGCGATACACCGGCCCGCGGTCGGTCGCCTCGGCCATCCAGGCGGTGTTCCAGCGCCTCGACATCGTGATCGTCGCGGTGCTGGCCGGCCCGGCGCCCGCGGCCGTCTACACGGCGGCCACCCGATTCAAGGTCGTCGGGCAACTGGCCAACCAGGGGCTGACCCAGGCCGTGCAGCCCCACCTCGTCAGGGCGATCGCCGACGGCGACCTCGCACGGGCCCGGCGCCTCTACCAGACCACGACCATGTGGCTGGTCGTGCTCACCTGGCCGATCTGGCTCGGGTACGCGGCACTCGCGCCGTGGTTGCTGCCGCTGTTCGGCCCGTCCTACGCCGACGGCACGGCTATCGCGCTGGTGCTCTCCGGGACCATGGTGGTCGCCACCGCCTGCGGCATGGTCGACGTCGTCCTCATCGCATCCGGGCATACGGCGGCGAGCCTGGCCAACACCGGGTGCGCCGTGGCGGTGACCGTCGTGGCCGACGTGCTGCTGGTGCCGTCCCACGGCGCGCTCGGTGCCGCGCTCGGCTGGTCGGCGGGGGTGCTGGTGAAGAACGCGTTGCCGCTGGTACAGATCTCCCGGCGTTACGGTCTGCTGCCATTCGGCCGGCATTCCGCGGGAGCCCTGAGGTTGCGAAGGAGCGTCGCGTGACCGCGTCAGGGCCGCCTGTTCTGGTCACCGGCCTGCCGCGCAGCGGCACGAGCTGGGTGGGCAGGATGCTCGCGGCGAGCGGGGAACTGGTCTATGTCAACGAGCCGCTCAACCCGCAGCGTCCTCCCGGCCGTTCCCCCGGCGTGCTGGCAGCGTCGGTGACCCACCGGTTCCAGTACATCTGCGACGACGACGAGATTCCCTGGCTCGACGCCTTCTCCGGGACGATCGCGCTCCGCTACCACTGGCTGGCCGAGATCCGCAGCAACAGGCGGCCCGGCGATCTGGCCCGGATGGCCAAGTACGGCACAGCGTTCGGGATGGGCGCCCTGCGGGGCAGGCGGGCGCTGCTCGACGACCCCTTCGCGCTTCTGTCCGCGGAGTGGTTCGCCCGGCGGCTCGGCTGCCAGGTGATCATTCTGGTCCGCGATCCCGTGTCGTTCGTCGCGAGCTGGCAGCGGCTCGGCTGGACGGTCTCCGTCGACGAACTCCTGGGGCAGTCGCTGCTCCTGCGTGATCACCCCTGTGTCGAGGGGCTCCGCCCGCTGGCCGGCTCGGCGGACCGCATCGCCACGGCGGCCGCACTGTGGAAGACGGCCCGCCAGGTGACCGAGTCGGTGTCCGCACGCTCGGCCGGCATCCGCGTGGTGGGCTTCGAACACCTGGCATCCGCTCCCCTGGACGGCTTCCGCGACCTCTACGAGTGGTGCGGCCTGCCGTGGACCCGGCGCGCCGCCCGGCGCATCACCTCGGCCTGTACGGCACGGCGCTCCCGGTCGGGCGGCTTCGCCTGGACGGGCCTGTCACGGACGGCCTTCCGCCCGATGGACTCCCGCGAGGCGCTCACGGCCTACCGCCGGCGCCTGTCCCCCGAAGAGATCGCCCGCGTCCAGTCCCTGACCTGCCTCCCCGCAACCTGACCAGGTCAGGAGATGCGAGAAAACGCAATCAACACACACCATGCTAGTTAGCATGTCAGTTAGCATGCTCGCGTCAGCGTAAGGAGGACTCCGAGGATCGGCGCCCGCAGATACTCGATGCTCTTGGCGAAGAGATTCTTTCGAGAGCTGAACTTGCCCGCCGAACAGGTCTGACGGACCAGACAGTTCGGCGATGGCTATCCATCATGCGGGAAGAAGGCACGGTGGAGCTCATCGGCGATTCACCTCGAAGCAGTTCCGTGCGCTACCGCAGGGCCCGCCAAGGATCCCTGTTTCCCTGAGAAAGATGTCTCCGGCGATCAGGATCCACGCCGGAGCCGCCGCGACAGGCGTTTCAACAGGCAGACGGCGAGCAGGCGCAGCGCGAACGGCAGGTCGTCGACGAGGTAGCGCCGCGCCAGCCTGCCCGGCTCGCTCAGTAACCGGAACAGCCACTCCAGCCCGTGATCTCCCATCCACGCGGGAGCCCGCCGTACGGCGCCGGCGGTGAAGGCGATCGCGGAGCCGCAGCCGACGAACCACGCCCCGGGCAGATCGGCCCGGACCGTGGCGATCAGCCGATCCTGCTTGGGGAAGCCGAGCCCCACGAAGACCAGCCGCGGGGCGGCCGCGACGAGCCGCCTCCGCACCTCGGCGACGGCCTCCGGGCACGATTCGAATCCGTACGGCGGGGCGTCGGTCCCGGCCACCACCAGCCCCGGATAGCGGTCGCACAACACGTCCCTGGCGGTCTGCGCCACCCCCGGCGGACCGCCGAGCAGGTAGATCGGCATGCCGCCGGCGGCGGCGGCTTCCGACAGCGACCAGATCAGGTCGGCTCCGGTGACCCTTTCCGGCAAAGGACGGCCGAGCAGCCGGGCGGCCCAGACCAGTGGCATGCCGTCCGCGACCGCCAGGTCGGCCCGGGTCACCAGGGCGCGCAGGTCGGCGTGCCGCGAGATCGCCCGGCAGATGTCCACATTGGGAGTGACGAGGTGGCCGCCCCTGCCGCGGCGGAGCGCCGCGACCACATGCTCCACCACCTGCGCCTCGGTCAGCGGATCGACCTTGACACCGGCGACCGCAACCCGACCGTGGCGCCGGCGGGCCGGAGCCTGCGCCACCTCCGATCGTGTGGCCATCAGATGCCGTGACCGCGGGCGTTGAGCAGGCTCAGCACGGCGCTCGCGGAGATCAGCCTCCCGGCGACCGCCAACGCGACGGCGGCGCGGGGTTCACTCCTGCGGGCCGCGAAGGCCCTGAGCGCCCAGCGGGCGGCCTCGCGGCGGTGACCGAGAGCCGCGTGCGAGAAGGCCAGCTGGCCGTAGATCCGGGCGGCGCCGCGCGCGTCGGCCGCCAGCTCGGGATGGCGGCCCAGCATCCAGTCGAGGCCCGCGATGCGGTCGGCCCACTTCGTGACGTACTGCGAGGCGCCCCAGCGCACCCGGACGAGGGGACGGTCGACGTGGACGATCGGATGCCGCCACGCCGCGCGCAGCGCGAGGTCCCAGTCCTCGTTCTGACCGCCGGGGGCGCTCTCGTCCACCCAGATGGAGCCCCGCCGGAACAGGAACGTGGACGAGTGGACCATCATCATCCGCGAGCGCGTCAGATGCTCGCGCGTCACCCTGTCGGTTCCGGCGAGGCGGGGGACGCGGCGCGAGCCGTACTCGATCTCGATCGCACAGCTCGCGAAGTCGGCCTCCGGCTCCTCGGCCAGCGCGGCCGCCTGCGCGGCCAGCTTGCCGGGCAGCCAGAGGTCGTCGTCGTCGCAGAAGGCGACGAGTTCGGTCTCGAGGGCGGCGATTCCGGAGTTCCTTGCTCCGGGCAGCCCGGGCCGCTGGCGGTTCGGCAGGATCCGGACGCGGCCCCGAGGCGAGCCCATGATGCTCCCCAGTCGCCCGGCCACCTGCTCGACCGGCACGTCCGCCGCGTCGACGACCACGACGACCTGCAACGGGCGGCCGTAGGCCTGGTCCAGCACGCCGGCCACCGCGGCGGCGAGCGAGTCAGGCCGGTCTCCTCGGGTGGGGATCACCACTCCCACGGACGGGTTCACGTAACGAGCTCCGATCAGTAGGCGAGGGGGTAGCCGTAGACGAGCAGCAGCGGCCAGGTCAGCGCGGTGACCAGCCAGCGCTGCCGGAACCGGAGTGCCGCGCGGCGGTCGTGGAACTCGATGTGGCCCACGGCGAACCGCATGGGGTTGCCGGAGACCGTGTGCGCGACACCCAGCCGGGCCTGGCCGTCCTCGACGAAGCCGAGCGCCTCGGGGGAGTCGGGCAGCCGCAGGTCCGCGGCCAGCCGCGTCAGCGTCGTGACGGGGTCCTGCACGAGGTCCTCATAGTGGACGCGGACGACCTGGACGCCCTTCCACCGCAGGACCTCGAAGGCCAGGTTCTGCGCGAGCCAGTGCATGGCCGTCCTGGCGGGCGCCCACCGCGCCATCGGCCGGCCGTCCTCGGGCCGCCGCACCCTTCTGCGCCAGGACGCCGCGACCGCCCGCGGGTCGCGCACCACATGGACGACTCGTACGTCCATGGTCGCGGACAGGCAGAACGCCAGGGAGGCGTGCTTGCTGGAGTCGATGACGACGCGCGCCGCCGCGACCTCGGCCGCGGCGGCGTAGATCCGTGAGTACGCCGAGACGTACTCGGCGAGTTCGGCCTCCCGGGTCAGCAGCCCGACGGCGAAGACCGGGATGCGGCGGGTGCGGTCCACACGGGCGCGCAGCTCCTGCAGCATGACGGCCCGGCTCTCCCGCCAGAAGCCGAACGCGCGGCCGCCGACCTTGGTCCAGAACGTGCACTGGGAGAACCGTGAGCCACAGCCGCAGGGCTCGTCGGCGCGGACGCCGCGGGCCCACAGATGGACGACCTCTCCGAGCGGCGCCACGCCCGGAATCTCTCCGAGAAGGCGTTCGAGCAGGGTGGTGCCGCTACGGCCCAGCCCCCCCACGAAGATCACCGGCTGAGCGTCGGCCACGAGCCCTCCACCTAGTGGATGCGGAACGTGACGACACTAGCGCGGAGAGTAATCGAACGCCGGATGATCCCTAAAGGATCTACTCAGTGCGCATCGACGATCATCCCTGCACCGACGGTGCTGTTGGTGGCCTCGTCGATCAGGATGAACCCGCCGGTTTGGCGGTTCCTGGCGTAGTCGTCCACGAACAGCGGCTGGGTGGTGCGCAGCGTCACCCGGCCGATCTCGTTGAGCCCGAGCGAGGTCGCCGACTCGTCGCGGTGGAGCGTGTTGACGTCCAGGCGGTACTGCAGGTCCCTGACCACGGTCCGCGCGGTCCTGGTGCTGTGCTTGAGAACGAGCTTGGAGCGCGACTGCAGCCGCACCCCGTCGGTCATCCACGCGACCATCGCGTCGATCTCCTGGGCCACCTGCGGCTGGTTGTGCGGGCGGCAGATCATGTCGCCACGCGAGATGTCGATGTCGTCCTCCAGCCGGAGCGTGACCGACATCGGCGGGAAGGCCTCGTCGAGCGCGCCGTCGAACGTGTCGATCGACCTGATCCGCGTGGTGAGGCCCGACGGCAGGTGCATGACCTCGTCGCCCGGCTTGAGTACGCCCCCGGCCACCTGACCCGCGTAGCCGCGGTAGTCGTGCAGCGACTGGTTCGTCGCGTTGTGCGGGCGGATCACGTACTGCACAGGGAAACGCACGTCGACGAGGTTGCGGTCGGAGGCGATGTGCACGTGCTCCAGGTGATGGAGCAGCGAGGTCCCCTCGTACCACGGCATGTTCTCCGAGCGGGAGACCACGTTGTCCCCGTGCAGCGCGGAGATCGGGATGAACGTGAGGTCGCTGGCGTTCAGCTTCGACGCGAAGGCGGTGAACTCCTCGCGGATCTCCTCGAACCGGGCCTCGGAGTAGTCGACGAGGTCCATCTTGTTGACCGCGAGGACGAGGTGGGGCACCCGGAGCAGCGTCGTCAGGAACGCGTGCCGCCGCGACTGCTCCAGCACGCCCTTGCGGGCGTCGATCAGGATGATCGCCAGGTCGGCGGTCGAGGCGCCGGTGACCATGTTGCGGGTGTACTGAATATGCCCCGGGGTGTCGGCGATGATGAACTTCCGCCGCGGCGTCGCGAAGTAGCGGTAGGCGACGTCGATCGTGATGCCCTGCTCCCGCTCGGCCCTGAGCCCGTCGGTGAGCAGCGACAGGTCGGTGTACTCCGTGCCCCGGTCGCGCGAGGTGCGCTCGACCGCTTCCAACTGATCTTCGAAGATCGCCTTGGAGTCGAACAGCAGCCGGCCGATCAGCGTCGACTTGCCGTCGTCCACGCTGCCCGCCGTCGCGAAACGAAGGATGTCCATTACTCGTGCTCCCCAAGGTTCGTACGGCTCGCAGCAGGAAGATCGGCGCGCGTCGGAAGCGGCCTTCGCGTCCGGCGGGGCCGGTCCTCCGTGACCCCGCCGCGGGAAGACAGGCCGGCCATCAGAAGTAGCCTTCCTTCTTGCGATCTTCCATGGCGGCCTCGGACGCGCGGTCGTCGGCGCGGGTGGCGCCGCGCTCGGTGATCCTGGTCGCCGCCACCTCGTCGATGATCTGCTCGACGGTCGTGGCGGTCGAGGCCACCGCGCCGGTGCACGTCATGTCGCCGACCGTGCGGTAGCGGACCACCGCCTCGAAGATCGGCTCGTCCTCGCCCCGCTGGACCACCTCGGCGTCGGCGAGCAGCATGCCGTCGCGCTCGAACACCTTGCGGGTGTGGGCGAAGTAGATCGAGGGGATTTCGATGCCCTCGCGCTGGATGTAGTGCCAGATGTCCAGCTCGGTCCAGTTGGACAGCGGGAACACGCGGATGTGCTCGCCCTTGCGGATCCGGGTGTTGTAGAGGTTCCACAGCTCGGGCCGCTGGTTCTTCGGGTCCCACTGGCCGAAGTCGTCGCGGAAGGAGAAGACGCGCTCCTTGGCCCTGGCCTTCTCCTCGTCCCGGCGGGCCCCGCCGAACACGGCGTCGTACTCGTGCTCCTCGATCGCGTCGAGCAGGGTCGTGGTCTGCAGGCGGTTGCGCGAGGCGCGCCGCCCGGTCTCCTCCATCACCCGTCCCGCGTCGATGGACGCCTGGACCGAGGCCACGACCAGCCGTGCGTTCAGCTCGGCGACGCGGCGGTCCCTGAAGTCGATCACCTCGGGGAAGTTGTGCCCGGTGTCCACGTGCATCAGCGGGAAGGGGATCGGCGCCGGCCAGAACGCCTTCTCCGCCACCCGCAGCATGACGATCGAGTCCTTGCCCCCGGAGAAGAGCAGACACGGGCGCTCGAACTCGGCCGCGACCTCGCGCATGACGTGGATCGCCTCGGCTTCGAGCACGTCGAGCTGTGACGTCGTGTAGTCACGCTGGAGCATTGGTGCTTCCTCCGGGAGATTAGCGATGAAGGTCACGGATGCCGGCGAGCAACGTTGGCGCCAGATCCGGTAGGCAGACAAGGATATCCGGCAGTGAGGGGTCCGCCTGGTTGTATACGAGCGGCGAGCCGTCGATCCTGCTGGCGTGCGCGCCCGCGGCGAGCGCCACGGCGACCGGCGCCGCGGAGTCCCACTCGTACTGGCCGCCCGCGTGGACGTAGGCCTCGACCTCGCCGGTGAGGACGGCCGAGATCTTGGCCCCGGCGGAGCCGATCGGGACGAGGTCGGCGCCCGCGAGGACCGCGAGTTTCCGCACGAACTCAGGGGGTCGGGTGCGGCTGACCGCGATCCGGAATTCGTCGCCGGGCTCGGCGATCACGGGGGGAGCGGCCGTCGTGAGGGTCCTGCCCTGCGCCGGAAGCGCCACCGCCCCCGCCGTCAGCCCGCCCCTCTCCCACAGCGCCACGTGAACCGCCCAGTCGGACCGGCCCTCCTCGGAGAACTCACGGGTGCCGTCGAGCGGATCGATGATCCACACGCGGTCGGCCGTCAGGCGGCGCGGATCCATCCGCTCCTCGCGGGTGGCCTCCTCCGACAGCACGCTGTCGCTCGGCCTGAGCCGCTGCAGGGCCTCGGTGAGGAAACGGTGCGACGCCTGGTCGCCCGCGTCCTTCAACGCCCGCTGGTCGGCGAACCCCTGCTTGTCACGGAGCGTGAGCAGCCGCTCCCCCGCCTCGGTGGCCAGATCCGCCGCGAGGGCGTGGTCGTCCCTAATCGTCATTCAGTAAGCTCCCGCGCCGCCGGCGACCGCTGACCAGGTCTTCCATAGGATCTGCAGATCCAGCATCAGCGACCAATTCTCGATATAACGCAGGTCCAACCGTACCGATTCCTCCCACGAAAGATCAGACCTGCCGTTGACCTGCCAGAGGCCGGTCATCCCGGGACGCACGACCAGGCGCCTGCGGACGTCGTCGCGGTAGCGGGCGACCTCCTCCGGCAGCGGCGGGCGTGGTCCCACCAGGGACATGTGACCCCGGAGCACATTGATCAACTGGGGCAGCTCGTCGAGCGAGTGCCGCCGCAGGCGGACCCCCATGCGGGTGACCCGCGGATCCTGACGGATCTTGAACAGCAGTCCGTGGCCCTCGTTGACCAGCTCCACCCTGCGGGCCTCGGCGTCGTTCCGCATGGTCCGGAACTTCAGGATCGTGAACTCCACACCGTCTTTCCCGATCCGCGTCTGCCGGAACAGCACCGGCCCGGGGCTCGACGCCCGTACGGCTATCGCGATGGCGAGCATCAGCGGAGCGAGCAGAATCAGGGCGACGCCCGCGACCAGCCGGTCGAAGGCCGTCTTGAGCAGCTGGCGCGCGCCGGCGAGCTCCGGATGCTCCACGTGGAGCAGGGGAAGCCCCGCCACGGGCCGGATCGTGGTGCGCGGCCCGGCGACCTCCATGAGGGCCGGGGCGACCACGAGGTCGGTGCGGGTCCGCTCCAGCCGCCAGGCCAGCCTCCGCAGCGCCGTGCCGTCGAGTTCGGGACAGGCGAGGACCGCCACGGTGTCCGC
Organism: Planotetraspora kaengkrachanensis; assembly: GCF_016862895.1. Lineage (GTDB taxonomy): Bacteria > Actinomycetota > Actinomycetes > Streptosporangiales > Streptosporangiaceae > Planotetraspora > Planotetraspora kaengkrachanensis. The sequence goes on from NZ_BONV01000011.1 coordinate 17,963, forward strand.
ACCCATCTGCTGCACGACGAGGGGCACGTCGGTGAAGTCGCCCAGGACGGGGATCTCCTCGATCTCCCCGGACGACTCGGCGGGCAGGCACGCCGCGACGATCTCCATCCCGTGGTAGCGCTCGCGCCGGAACCTCGTGATCAGCTCCGCGATGCCCGCGTGGTGGCCCACCGCCACCACCCGGCGCATGCAGTCCTCGCCCCGGCGCCGGCGACCGTGCAGCCGGCGGCGTAGGCCGTACCGGGCGAGAAGGGTCAGGACGGTCATGAGCGGCAGCGCCACGACGACGTACCCGCGGGCGAGATCGGCCTTGGTCACGTAGGCCGTGATGGCGACCGCCGCGATGAGGATGAATCCGCACTGGGCGATCCGGCGGAACTCCTCGGAGCCCACACCGATCAGGCGGGGCTCGTAACCCCTGTCGAGACAGATCATGGCGGCCCACACGGGTGGAAGCGCACAACTCAACACCACATACGGCGCCACGTAAGGAGTAACCTCGCCGAACCTGAGCAGTACGGCGGCGACCCCGGACAGAAGGGCACACGTCATGTCGGACACAACCGCGTGTAACCGGTATCGGGTCGCCCAGCGTGGCGGCCGCGGGGTCGGATGCGCCGGCGCCACCCGCGCCCGGCCGGCGGCGACCACTGACACTTCGCCGTCCAGCACGCACCCTCCACACTCATCACCCTGCGCCGTCGCGTAACGGCGTCGTCACTGACAGTGAGGAATGCTAGCGGTCATCCGGCGGGGCTTAGAGGAGAATTCGTGAAAGCCGAAACGTACATCTCTGTGGATATCGAGGCCGATGGCCCGATTCCCGGCCCCTATTCCATGATCAGCTTCGGCATGACGGTCGCGGGGAGGATGGTCGGAAGGCGGTTCGAGAAGACCGACCCCGAGGCGACGACCTTCTACGCGGAGCTCCGGCCGATCAGCGACGACTTCGTGGCCGAATCGCTCGCTGTCAGCGGACTCGACCGCGACGCGCTGGTCGCGGACGGCCGCGACCCCGCCGAGGCCATGGCCGACGCCGCGGACTGGATCCGGAAGGTGTGCGGCGCCGACCTCCCCGTGCTGGCGGCGTTCCCGCTGGCCTACGACTGGATGTGGCTGTACTGGTACTTCCTGCGTTTCACCGGGGAGAGCCCTTTCGGCCACTCCCGGTGCATCGACATCAAGACCCTCTACACGGCCAAGGCGGGCGTTCCCGTCGCCTGGTCGACCAAGCGGCAGATGCCGCGCGAGGTGCGGTCGGACCGCCGCCACACCCACAACGCGTTGGACGACGCCGTCGAGCAGGCCGAACTGTTCCAGAACCTGATGCGCTGGCAGGGATCAGCGGGGCGGCTTCACCGGGTTGAGGTCCCCCGCGTGGAACCGGTTCTGGGTGACCTCGACCCCGCTCGTGATCAGTGACTCCACCATGTCGGCGGCCCGGTCGACCAGGAACGGCAGATCCTTGCGCTCGGCCATGGCGAAGTCCTTCAGCACGTAGGCCGCCGGATCCATCCGTCCCGGCGGGCGGCCGATACCGAACCGGATCCGCGGATAGTCCTTCGTGCCCAGCGACTTGGTGATCGACTTCAGGCCGTTGTGGCCGTTGTCGCCGCCGCCCAGCTTCGTGCGCAGCGCGCCGTACGGGATGTCGAGCTCGTCGTGGACGACGATCACGTTCGCGGGCGCGACCTTGTAGAAGTCGGCCAGCGCCTTCACCGGACCGCCCGACAGGTTCATGTACGACAGCGGCTTGGCCAGCACGGCCCGAGCCCCGGCCGACCTGCCTTCGACGATCTCGGCACGCGACTTGTGGACCTTGAAACGGCCCCCCATCCGGGCGGCCAGCTCGTCGACCACCAGGAAACCCGCGTTGTGCCGGTTCCCGGCGTACTCAGGCCCGGGGTTGCCCAGGCCGACGACGAGCCACCGCTGGTCACCGGGCTCGGCGATCCCAGACATCACGGTCTCCTCACATGAAGAAGTCCTCCACAGGAGGTCCTGTGGAGGACTGTCTCACAATCGGTGCTACTCGGCGGCCTCGGCCGGAGCGGCCTCAGCCTCTCCCGCGGCCTCCTCGGCGGCCTCGCCCGCCTCGGGCAGCTCGGCGGTCGGAGCCGCGATCACGTGCAGGACCAGCGCCTCGGGGTCGCCCACGAGCGTGGCGCCCTTCGGCAGCACGATCTCGCCGGCGTGGACGGCGAAGCCGACGTCCTTGCCGTCGACGTCGACCTCGACACCGGTCGGGATGTGCGTCGCCTCGGCCTCGACGGACAGCGCGACGAGCTGCTGGTCGAGGATGCCGCCGCCGATCACGTCGCCGGAGACGGTGACCGGGATGTCGACGGTGACCTTCTCACCACGCTTGACCAGGAGCAGGTCGACGTGCTCGACGAAGCCCCTGATCGGGTCGCGCTGGACGCCCTTCGGCAGCGCGATCTCGTCGACCCCGTCGCCCTTGACGTGGATGAGCACGTTGGCCTGACGCAGCGCGAGCAGCAGCTCGTGCCCCGGCAGGGTCAGGTGCCTGGGCTCGGTGCCGTGGCCGTACAGCACGGCGGGGACCTTGTCGCCCCGGCGGATCTTGCGGGCGGCGCCCTTGCCGAACTCCGTGCGGAGCTCAGCGGCGATTCGAACCTCGGCCATGGCACATCTCCTAGGGATGTCTCGTGGATGGATGACCGCGCTCCCCCTGATCCGCCCTAGCGGTAGGCGTTACGAGCGCAGCCTGCACAGTCTAGCTGTGTTTTTTTGGCCTCGCCTCCGGCGAAGCGGCCGTCTGGCTAGCTGTCGCCTTCGAAGAGGCTGGTGACGGAGCCGTCCGTGAAGACCTCGGTGATGGCGCGGGCGATCAGCGGGGCGATCGACATCACGGTCAGGCTGTCGAACCTCTTCTCCACCGGGATCGGCAGGGTGTTCGTCACGACCACCTCGGAGATCCGCGAGTTCTTCAGGCGGTCCACCGCCGGGTCGGAGAACACCGCGTGCGTCGCCGCCACGATGACGTCGGTCGCCCCGTGCTCGTAGAGCGCGTCGGCCGCCTTGCAGATCGAGCCACCGGTGTCGATCATGTCGTCGATCAGCACGCAGGTCCGGCCCTGGACCTTGCCGACCACCTCGTGCACCTTCACCTGGTTGGCCACATCGAGGTCGCGGCGCTTGTGGATGAACGCCACCGGCGTGCCGAGCGAGTCGGACCAGCGCTCGGCCAGCCGTACGCGGCCGGTGTCGGGCGAGACGATCGTCGTGGTCGCCGGGTCGAGTTTGCCCCGCAGGTAGTTGATCAGCACGGGCATCGCGAACAGGTGGTCCACCGGGCCGTCGAAGAAGCCCTGGATCTGAGAGGTGTGCAGGTCGATCGACATCAGCCGGTCCGCGCCTGCCTGCTTGAACATGTCGGCCATCAGCCTGGCCGTGATCGGCTCTCGCCCGCGGCCCTTCTTGTCCTGCCGCGCATAGCCGTAGAAGGGCATGATGACCGTGATCCGCTTGGCCGAGGCGCGCTTGAGCGCGTCGACCATGATCAGCTGCTCCATGATCCACTGATTGATCGGCGCGGTGTGACTCTGCATCACGAAGGCGTCGCAACCGCGGACGGACTCCAGGTAGCGCACGTAGATCTCGCCGTTCGCGAAGTCGCGCAGCGCCGTGGGCGTGATCTCGACCGCGAGGTTCGCGGCCACCTCGTCGGCCAACTCGGGGTGAGCGCGTCCGGAGAAGAACATGAGGTTCCGCTCACCCATCGTCTTCTTGCCGCTCATGCCACACTCCTCGAATGCCGAGCCCCCCGGCCGGCCGTTCCGTAACGGGTCGCCTGGTCCCGCACACACGGCTCGACGCCGTGCCGTCCTGTTCGCTCGCCCCGCTGAACCACGGTGTCCTCCTGGCCTGCCCCTGAGGGCGTTACGCGGTGAGACCGCGCCTTGTTCTCATTACCGTTGCCGTGCGGGTCCATGCCACAGGAGCGGCACGCCGTACAGCGGCGCCGCCGACCCGTGACATCAGACCCGTTCTCGCGACTACTCCGCGCCCGTCTCCGGTTCCGCCTCGCCGCCCTCGGCCACGGCCTGCTCGGCCGCCTTGGCCGATGCCGTCCCCGGGCGGCGGCGGACCACCCACCCCTCGATGTTGCGCTGCTTGCTCCTGGCCACGGCCATCGCCCCCGGGGGGACGTCGCCCGTGATGACTGAGCCGGCGGCGGTGTAGGCGCCGTCGCCGATGCTCACCGGAGCGACCAGCATGTTGTCGCTGCCCACCCGCACGTGGTCCCCCACGAAGGTGCGGTGCTTGTTGATCCCGTCGTAGTTCACGAAGACGCAGGCCGCGCCGATGTTGGAGCCCGTCCCGATGGTGGCGTCGCCGACGTACGACAGGTGGGGGATCTTGGACCCCTCGCCGACGGACGAGTTCTTGGCCTCGACGAAGGTGCCGATCTTGCTCTTGCGTGCGAGGACCGTGCCCGGCCGCAGGTAGGCGTAGGGGCCGACCAACGCCTGCGGGCCGATCTCGGCCCGGTCGCAGACCGCGTAGCGCACCACGGCGTCCGCGCCGACGACGGTGTCGGTCAGCGTCGTCGACGGTCCGACCTCGGCCCCCGACGCGATCCTCGTGGCACCGTGGAGCTGGGTCGCCGGGTGGATCACCGCGTCGGCCTCGAGCCTGACCCCGGCGTCGATCCAGGTGCTCGCGGGATCGACGACGGTCACGCCGGCCCGCATGTGCGCGTGGAGGATCCGGTCGTTGAGCACCCGGCGGGCGAAGGCGAGCTGGACGCGGTCGTTCACGCCCTCCACCTCGACGTAGTCGGTCGCGACGTGCGCGCCCACCCGGTGCCCGTCCTCGCGGAGGATGGCGAGGACGTCGGTGAGGTACTCCTCGCCCTGTGCGTTGGCGGCGCCGACGCGCTTGACCCCGTCGGCGAGCAGGGCCCCGTCGAACGCGTAGACCCCCGAGTTCATCTCGTGGATCGCCCGCTGCTCGGGGGTCGCGTCCTTCTCTTCGACGATCTCCAGGACGGTTCCGCTTTCGTCGCGGACGATCCGTCCGTACCCGGTCGGGTCCGGGACCTCGGCGGTCAGCACCGTGACCGCGTTGCCGTCCGCCGCGTGCCTGTCCAGCAGCGCCGCGAGGGTCTGCGTGCGCAGCAGAGGCGTGTCGCCGTACGTGACCAGGACGGTGCCCCGGATGTCGCCGACCGCCTCGAGCGCGGTTCGCACGGCGTGGCCGGTGCCGTTCTGCTTGTCCTGGACGACCGGCCGCGCGTCTGGCGCCGTGCCGGCGAGGTGATTTTCCACCTGCTCTCGGGCGTGTCCGATGACCACGATCAACTGCTCGGGGTCGAGGCCGCGGGCTGCGGCGAGCATATGGTCCACGAGCGCGAGGCCGCAGATCTCGTGGAGGACTTTGGGGGTGTTCGACTTCATCCGAGAGCCCTCGCCGGCGGCGAGGACGATGACGGCAGCCGGACGCGGCACACTCACGGACTGAGGCTCCCTCGGCGTCACGATAGGGACGAGTCGGCTTCCGGATCACGGGCGGCCACCCACAGGGCACCGCACGGTCACCCGCTCGACAAGGTGAGCTTACCTGTCGGGCCTGCGCTCGAATCCAGCCCCACCCTCAATCGCCGGATCCTCAGTTGAGCTCCGGCGCCAGGACTCGAACCTGGACAACAGGGACCAAAACCCTGCGGGCTGCCAATTACCCAACGCCGGAAAGGTGTGGCGAACGCCGGTGATCCCGGCCGCAAGCCGCCTCCTACGATACCGATCCCCCCGGATCTGTGACGCCAAGACGCGGCTTCGTCGATCATCCGGATCCGGCCGTCGGCGTTCCGTCATGAAGCGGTTACCAGGTCAGCGTTTTCGGGCAGACAACCTCATATCCACACCTCGACAGGTCCGAACCACGTGGCCGGGGAAAGCTCATAACAGATCGCACACCGTTCCAGCAAGGCGTGGATTCGCCACCAGATGTACGTGGGAGCGTCACCTTCCACACATTCAGTCCCGGGAAATTCCTAACTTACGATGGCGTAGGTTACGGTGGCGTAGCCAGACATCTTCCCCACACGCGAGGTAGCCCATGACCGTCCTGACGGAACGGCCCGGACCGCAGCCCAAGCCCGACTTCGAGCCCCAAGGCAAGTCCAGGGGCGACCTGATCATCTTCGGCGTCGTCGTCGGAGCGCCCATCCTCGCGGTCCTCGCCGCGGTGCCCTTCGCCTGGGGATGGGGTCTGGGCTGGACGGACGTGGCGATCGCCTTCGTCTTCTACACAGTGTCCGGTCTGGGAGTCACGGTCGGCTTCCATCGCTACTTCACGCACGGCTCCTTCAAGGCCAAGCGCCCCCTGAAGATCGCTCTGGCGGTCGCGGGCAGCCTCTCGCTCGAGATGTCGGTCCTCGACTGGGTCGCCGCCCACCGCAAGCACCACAAGTTCTCCGACAAGGAGGGCGACCCGCACTCGCCCTGGCGATTCGGCACCAGCTTCTGGGCCCTGTCCAAGGGGCTGCTCTGGGCGCACATGGGCTGGCTGTTCGAAGTGGAGCGGGTCAACCGGCAGAAGTACGCCCCGGACCTGGCCAAGGACCCGGACATCATGAAGCTGCACAAGTTGTTCCCCGCCCTCGCGCTGACCTCGCTCCTGCTGCCCGGCGTGCTCGGCGGCCTGCTGACCTGGTCGTGGCAGGGCGTCCTGACCGCTCTGTTCTGGGGCACGATCGTCCGCATCGGCCTGCTGCACCACGTCACCTGGTCCATCAACTCGATCTGCCACGTGTTCGGCGACGAGGAGTTCGAGTCGCGGGACAAGTCCCGCCAGGTGTGGTGGCTCGCCATCCCCTCCTTCGGCGAGTCCTGGCACAACCTGCACCACGCCGACCCGACCTGCGCCCGGCACGGCGCGCTCAAGGGCCAGATCGACCTGAGCGCCGGGACGATCCGCCTGTTCGAGAAGGCCGGCTGGGCCCACGACGTGCGCTGGCCGACCCCTGAGCGACTGGCGGCGAAGCGTCTTGCCTGACGGTTCACATACCGATGACAGGGCCGCCGCCGTCGACCTGGTGGCCCTGTCGTCTCCGCGTCACACCTCCGTCGACGACGACCCGCTGACGGCCGTCGCGTTACCCCTCACCAGGGCGACGCTGGTGGCCGTACGCGCACAGATCCCACCAGTGCCCCGCGAAGTGGCGCGGGCCGAACCCGCGAAAGCCGTACAGGGGAAGACGGCCGGCGGACGCGGACAGGCCATGATTGAAACCGTGAGCGACTCCTCCCGATCCCGCAAGCGCATGACTGGCGCGGAACGGCGCGAGCAACTGATCCAGATCGGCCGGACCCTGTTCGCCGAGAAGGGCTTCGACGGCACGTCCGTCGAAGAGATCGCGGCGAGCGCGCAGGTCTCCAAGCCCGTGGTGTACGAGCACTTCGGCGGCAAGGAGGGCATCTACGCGGTCGTCATCGACCGCGAGATGCAGCGGCTGCTGAGCCTGGTCACCCAGGCGCTGGTGGCCTCGCACGCGCGAGTGAAGCTGGAACGTGCCGCCCTCGCCCTCCTGCAGTACATCGAGGAGAGCAGCGAGGGTTTCCAGATCCTGGTCCGCGACTCGCACGCCGCCTCCGGCACCGGCACGTTCGCCAGCCTGATCAGCGACATCGCCGCCCAGGTCGAGAACGTGCTCGCCGACGAGTTCAGGGAGCGGGGATACGACCCCGGCCTGGCGCCGATGTACGCCCAGATGCTGGTGGGGATGACCGCGCTGACCGGCCAGTGGTGGCTGGAGGAGCGCAGGCCCCCGCGCGAGGAGGTCGCCGCCCACCTGGTGAACCTCTCCTGGAACGGTCTCACGGGCCTCGACCCGGCCCCCGGACTCACGTCCGCCTCGCGCGGCCTGGTGCTGACCCCGGCGACGGACGTACGGCCGCCGCCTGTGCGGACCCCGTCCGAGCGCGAGCTCAAGGAGCAGGAGAAGGTCCGGCGCGAGCAGGACAAGGCCCGCGAGCGCGAGCTCAAGGAGCAGGAGAAGGCGCGCGAACGCGAGCAGAAGGAACAGGACAGGGCCCGCGAGCGCGAGCTCAAGGAGCAGGAGAGAGCCCGCGAGCGCGAGCAGAAGGAACAGGACAAGATCCGGCGCGAGCAGGACAAGGCCCGCGAGCGCGAGATCAAGGACCTGGAGAGAGCCCGCGAACGTGAGCAGAAGGAGCTCGAACGCGAGCTCAAGGAGCAGGAGAAGGCGCGCGAGCGCGAGCAGAAGGAACGGGACAGGCAGCGGGCGCAGTCCCAGGATTCCCACCCGCCGGGGCCGGAGAACACGGCGGGTCCGGCGGACACTGAGGCAGACAGGGTGCCCTGACGATTTCGTTGCGTCGTAGTTAACGTATCGTTCAAACAATTAGGGCATATTTTGTCATATGTCCGCCGAATTCGCTTCCGTCCCTGAACCCGAGGATGTCACCCTGCCCGAGGACGCCCCGCTGCCCCAGGATCGGTTCCTCAACCGAGAGGAGAGCTGGCTCCAGTTCAACGAACGAGTGCTGGAGTTATCGGAGGACCCGTCCGTACCGCTGCTCGAACGCGTCAGGTTCCTCGCGATCTTCGCGAGCAATCTGGATGAGTTCTTCCGCGTCCGGGTGGCCGGCCTCAAGCGGCGAATGGCGACCGGCCTGCTCCTGCGGACCAAGAGCGGTCTGAAGCCCAGCGAGGAACTGGCCAGGATCGCCGCGATCGCCGACGACCTCGCCCGGCGGCACGCCGGCGTCTTCCACGACGTCGTGCTGCGCCAACTGGCCGCGGAGGGGATCGAGATCGTCCGCTGGGACGATCTCGGCCAGGAGGAGCGGACGGCGCTGCGGCAGCTGTTCTCGGCGCGGATCCGGCCGGTGCTCACACCGCTCGCGGTGGACCCCGCCCACCCCTTCCCTTACATCTCCGGCCTTTCTCTCAACCTCGCCGTGACCGTCCGCAACCCCATCAGCGGGAACACGGTCTTCGCCAGGGTGAAGGTGCCCTCGCAGCTGCCGCGGTTCGTCTCCGCGTCGCGGGACCGGTTCGTGCCGATGGAGGACGTCATCGCCGCCCACCTGGGCGAGCTCTTCAAGGGCATGGAGATCGTCCAGCACCACGCCTTCCGGGTGACCAGGAACGAGGACCTGGAGGTCGACGAGGACGTCACGGAGAACCTCATGCAGGCGCTGGAGCGTGAGCTCCGGCACCGGCGGTTCGGGCCGCCGGTGCGCCTGGAGGTCGAGGACACCATCACTCCCGAGGTGCTGGAACTGCTCGTCGACGAGCTCCGGGTGGCCGACCACGAGATCTACCGGCTGACCGGCCCGCTGGACCTGACCGGCCTGCACGCCATCGCCGACCTCGACCGCAGCGAGCTGAAGTTCAACAGGTTCGTGCCTGCGGAGGCCGTGAGCGCCGAGGACGGCCTGTTCGCCACCCTGCGGGAGCGGGACATCCTGCTGCACCACCCGTACGACTCGTTCGCCACGAGCGTGCAGCGGTTCGTGGAGGAGGCGGCGGCCGACCCGGACGTCCTGGCGATCAAGCAGACCCTGTACCGGACCAGCGGCGACTCCCCCATCGTGGACGCCCTGATCGACGCGGCCGAGGCCGGCAAGCAGGTCGTCGTCGTCGTCGAGATCAAGGCCAGGTTCGACGAGCACGCGAACATCTCCTGGGCGCGCAAGCTGGAGAAGGCCGGCTGCCACGTCGTCTACGGCGTGCTCGGCCTGAAGACGCACTCCAAGCTGGCCCTCGTGGTCCGGCAGGAGGCGAACGGCGAGCTGCGGCGCTACTGCCACATCGGCACGGGGAACTACAACCCGAAGACGGCCAGGCAGTACGAGGACTTCGGCCTGCTGACGGCCGACCCCCAGGTGGGCGAGGACGTCACGGACCTGTTCATCCACCTCACCGGATACTCGATCCAGGAGGACTACCGCAGGCTTCTCGTCGCGCCCGACTCGCTCAGGCAGGGCCTGCTGTCCAGGATCGACGGTGAGATCGCACGGCACAGGAACGGCGAGCCCGCGCGGATCCGCATCAAGACCAACTCGATCGTCGACGAGCCGCTCATCGACGCGCTCTACCGGGCGTCCCGGGCCGGCGTGCCGGTCGACCTGTGGGTCCGCGGAATCTGCGCGCTCCGACCGGGTATCCCCGGCCTGTCGGAGACGATCCGGGTCAGAAGCATCCTGGGCCGGTTCCTCGAGCACTCGAGGGTGTACGAGTTCGGCGAGGGCGACCGGTCGGAGATCTGGATCGGGAGCGCCGACCTCATGCGCCGCAACCTGGACCGGCGGGTCGAGGCGCTGGTGCGGGTGACGAGCGGCCAGCAGCGCGAGTACCTGTCCGACCTCCTTGACCTCGCCATGAGCGACGCCACGACCGCCTGGTCCCTGAACTCGGACGGCAAGTGGCTGCGTCACAGCGGCGAGATCGATCTGCAGCACCATCTGATCGCGCGCAGGCGCTGGCGGGCCGTGGACGATTCGACCAGCCTGGACTGAGGGGTGGACATGTTCGAATCCGGGGTCAGATCCACCGGCGTGACCGACATGATCCGCGCGGCCGGAGCCGTGGTGTGGCGCGGCGACGAGGCCGACCCCGAGGTGGCCCTCGTCCACCGGCCGAAGTACGACGACTGGAGCTTTCCCAAGGGGAAGCTCAAGCCCGGCGAGCACGTGATCGTGGCGGCCCTGCGCGAGGTGCGGGAGGAGACCGGGCTCGACGTGGTGTTCGGCAGGCCCCTGCCGCCCAGCCACTACCTCAAGGACGGCCGTCTCAAGCGGGTGGACTACTGGGCGGCGCGGGTCGTGGGCGTCGCCGAGGAGTTCCCCTACGGCGACGAGGTGGACGAGGTCGTCTGGCTCCCGCTGGACGAGGCCCGGCGGCGGCTGACCTACGAGTGGGACGCGGGCCTCCTCAGGGCGCTGACCGCCCTGCCGCTCGCGACCGTGCCCCTGATCTTCGTACGGCACGGCCTGGCCGGGTCCCGGCAGGAGTGGAAGGGCGACGACGACCTCCGCCCGCTCGACGAGTCGGGGTGGGCGCAGTCGGCGGCCTTCACCGCGGTGCTCGGCGCCTACCGCCCGGCGGTCCTGGTCAGCTCGCCCAGCCTGCGGTGCGTCCAGATGCTGAAGCCGTACGCGGACGACCTGGGGATGCGCGTGCGCGAGGACTTGACGCTGTCGGAGGACGGCTACGATCCGCGCGCCGCCGAGCGGCTGGTGGGCGAACTCGCCGCCTCGGGCGAGCCGGCCGTCGTGTGCAGCCACGGCAAGGTGCTGCCCGAGCTGCTGGCGATGTCGTGCCGGGACCGCCCGGACGGCGACCCGGCCGAGGTCGAGCTCGACAAGGGGGCGTTCGCCGTGCTGAACCGGGCGGCCGGGCGGCTCGTGAGCGTCGAGCATCACCTCACGTGACGCCGGCGGTGGGCGGGGTCAGCCGACCTTCGCCCACACGTCCGGGAACTGCTCGTGGGCGAGATCGGCCTCCGCGTGTTCCAGGCCGACCAGGACTCCGTAGGTGAAGGTGTCCTCGCCCGCGCCGCGTGCGGCCTCGGCCTCGTCGGCCAGCACGCCCTGGGCCACCACGCCGTCCTGGTGCCTGCCCAGCACCTCCTGCACGGTCTCCGCGCGTTTGGCCAGGTCGGACAGCCCGACCGCCTCGGCGGTGTAGCGGGCCCGCTTGGCGGCCTTGCGGACGTCGTGCATGGCGATCTCGCGCTCGTCGGGGTCCTCCATGGCCTGTGCGGCCTTGTATGCGGCGCCGACGCGCTTCCAGTTCTTGTCCGCGATCTTCTCCAGGGCCTTGCCCGCGCCCGCGGCCGCGAGGTCGGTCAGCGGGGGCCTGGCGGCGAACTCCTCCAGGGCGTCGAGCAGCGCGAAGTACCGCTCGCCGCTGAGCGCCTCCCGGATCCTGCCGTAGGCCTCGTGCTCCTTCGCCAGCAGGTCGTCGCCCAGCCGCCGCCGTACGGGCCCCACGACCAGCGAGGGGTCGAGGGCGTCGAGGCGGGCGGCGAACCTGTCCCTGATGACCTCCAGGTCACGCGCCTCCCCCAGCACCTCGCCGAGCCACCTCAGCTCGTCCTGCAGCGCGGTGGTCTCGCCGAGGAGCGACTTGAAGGCCTTGAACGCGCTCCTCAGCCGCCGGCTGGCGACCCTCGCCTGGTGGACGGCGTCCTCCTCGGCCCGCCTGACCCGCGGGTCCTGGGCGGTGAGCGCCTTAACGTGGCCTCTCAGGTAGTCGACGACGACCGCGCCCGCCGATCCCGGGTCCAGCGCGGTCTCCCGCCTGACCGGGACGTCGCCGAGCAGGCGGGCCAGCTTGTTGCTCGCGCCCGCCGGGGTCGCCCCGGCCTTGAGCAGGCGTTTGCCGACACGCCTGAGCACGTCGCGGTCGCCGTCCTTCAGCTCGGCCTCGACCTCGCGCCATCGGACGACCCGCGGCTCGTCACCGAGGATCGTGCCCTTGACGCGGTCGTCAGCGACCTCCACGAGTTCCTGGCCCTCGGGGCCGAGGAGCCGCGTGACGCCCCGCCGCGTCTCCAGCTGGGCGACGGGGGCCAGCGCCGAGCCCCTGGTGTAGGCGAGGACGAGCTCCGCGAGCTCCGGCGGCACGATCTTGGCGCTGCGCGTCAGCGGGACAGTGATCTCCTGCCTGGTGGAGCGCTTGGCCTTGGGCAGCTTGAGGTGCCAGCCCTCGTCGTCGCCGCCGCGACGGCGGCGCAGGGTGATCCCGCGTGCGGCGAGCCGCAGATCCGGGGTGTCGAAGTACAGCGCGACGAGACGATGGCTGAGAGGCTGTGACACCTCGGCGCAACCCTTGACATCACTCAGATCCGGCAAGCCGAACTCGGATGGCACGTCGAACTTGTCTTCGATCTCGATCGTCATGATCACCCCTAGCATCGGGACCCTATTTGACGCGATATTTCCACCCTAAATGGAATATATGCTTTTGCGGCTATTTATGGGCGACCACGAAGATTCTTCGGAACGGGAAGGCCGTGCCGTACGGCTCGCGCGGGTAGGCCTCGCGGAGGCGCCTCCCGCACTCGGCGAGGAAGACCTCCTGCTCCTCGGGGGACAGACGGTCGAGGACCGGCCGCATGGCCGTGCCCCTGACCCAGGTGAGCACCGCGTCCTCGCCCTGAAGCACGTGGACGTAGGTCGCCTCCCACGCGTCGACCGCGCAGCCGAGCGCGCTGAGCCTGCGGAGGTACTCGACCGGCTCCGCGACGGGCGCCTCCCGGGCCAGGTCGCCCAGCCGGTCCCGCCATTCCGTACGGCACAGCTCCCGGATGATCGTGTGGCTCGGCGAGCCGAAGTTGCCGGGGACCTGGAAGGCCAGCCAGCCGCCCTCCGCCAGATCTCCGGCCCAGCGCCCGAGCAGATCGAGATGTCCTGGCACCCACTGGAGCACGGCGTTCGAGACGAGCACGTCGACGGGACGATCGGGCCGCCAGTCGCGGACGTCCGCCACCTCGAACGTGGGGCCGGGCGGCGCGCCCTCGATCATCGCGGGCGAGGAGTCCACCCCGTGCACCCGCGCCGCCGGCCAGCGGCGGCACAGCGACGCGGTCAACTCTCCGCTGCCGCAGCCCAGGTCGACGACGTATCCGGGCTGGTCCGCGCCCACACGCGCGACCAGGTCGAAGAACGGACGCGAACGCTCACCGGCATAGGCTCGGTAGGCGGCCGGGTCCCATATATCGTGATCCATCAACGATCCTCCCCGAGGTTTATCTTGACATCAAGATAAGCGATATCGCGGAAGATATCTCGACGTCAAGAAAGCTAGACTCTGCGCATGACCTTCTCGAGGCCCGTCGAGGACGAGGTGGACCGTCTGGTCGCCGCCTGGCAGCAGGAGCGGCCCGACCTGGACGTCGCACCGCTTGAGGTGCTGAGCCGGGTCTCCCGGCTGAGCAAGCATCTCGAGCGCGAGCGGCGTGCCGCCTTCGCCGACCAGGGCGTCGAGTCGTGGGAGTTCGACGTCCTCACGGCGCTTCGCCGTTCTGGCGAGCCGTACGAACTGAGCCCCGGCGCGCTGCTGCGGGCCACGCTGGTCACCTCCGGCACGATGACCAACCGGATCGACCGGCTGGCGGCCTCCGGCCTCGTGGTGCGGCGCCCCGACCCCGAGGACCGGCGCGGCGTGCTGGTGCGCCTGACCCCCGCCGGGCTCGAGCGGGTGGACGCCGCCTTCGCCGACCTGCTCCGCCGCGAACGGGAACTTCTGGCGGGGCTGGACGAGCGGGAGCAGCACGTCCTCGCCGGACTCCTGCGCACGCTGCTCGTGCCGTTCGACGCCTCAGGGGACGCGGCCCACTAGTCTCGCGGCTCTTTCTCTCGCCTTCTCGCTGTGCCCGGCGTTCAGTGCCGCGTCAGCGCTTCATTGGAATAGTGCGACTTATCGCCGTTTTTTCCGAAACACACAAGACCCAATTTACAGAATCACGCTGTGATTGATGACACATTGGTGTCAAGCGGTTGGCAATCTATAAAGGTTGAAATGCCACGCATATCCCCCCGGATGCGAGCAAAGAGGCTCTATGCCCTGCGCCCATTCGGTGCCGACCACTGAGGGGTCCCCCGCGCATGCTTCCTCGTTTCGCCGTTTTGTCGACGGCCGCCGTCATCGGCTTCGCCCCGTTCGCCGTCCCCGTTCACGGCACGTCGCACCAGCCGCCGTGCGGCCGCGCCGGGACCGGCACGGCCGTCCAGTCGCCCGTGGAGATCGACCGTTCGGCCGTCTGCCGGCGCGCCACCCCGAAGCTCGTCATCCACTATCCGTCCAGCGTCGACGGCAAGATCGTCTTCCAGGACAAGGCTCCCATTGGAGGCAGGCCGAGCGAGCACGACGACATCAGATTCGTCATCGGCGGCGAGGGCGCCCGGCCGTACATCACTCTCGGCGGTGAGCGATACGACCTGGCAAACGTGCACTTCCACGGCCACGCCGAGCACAGATTCGCAGGTGAGCCGTTCGCCCCCGTGGAGGCCCACTTCGTGCACGAGAAGGCCGCGGGCGGGCGGGGTTATGCCGTGCTCTCCGTCCTGCTCGACCGGAGAGGCGACGGCCGGACATCCGAACACGACCGCCTCTTCACGTCGCCCCCGGCTTTAGGAACATCCCGCAATATCCGAAATATCCACCTTCGCGAACTTCTGCCTGCCGAGCGGACGACCTATCGGTACACGGGGTCGCTCACCACACCCGACGAGGAGGGGACCTACTTCCAGCCGGTGAAGTGGATCGTCTTCGGCCAGCGGGCGAAGGCCGGGCGCAAGGGCCTCCAGACGTTCAGGTCGTTATGGCCCGCCGGCGAAGGCAACGCCCGAGAACTCCAGCCCAACACGCCACCCCCCACCATCTACCGCTCCCCCGCATGACCCCGCCCCCTCGGTGTGGCCCCCGCGCCGGCGCCCTCCCGCGTGATCATGCACAACTTCGTGATCACGCCTCCCGACCTGCGCCGACCTCATCCGTGATCATGCGCAGATTCGCGACCATGCCGGCTGACCTGGAGAGACGCCGTTCGTGATCTGGCACGCCGTACGTGATCCGGCACGCCGCACGTAATCTGGCACGCCGCACGTAATCTGGCACGCCGCACGTGATCCGGCACGCCGCACGGAAGGGTCCGGCCACCGATCAGGCGGCCGGACCTGCGAACGTCAGGAGGCGGAATCGAGCCGTTCGGCCAGTTCCATCCACTCGAGCTCGACCGAGTCCTTCTGCGCCCCGACCTCGCGGAGCTCGGCGTCGAGCTTGCCGAGCAGTTCGAAGTCGCTGGCGGCCGCGGCCATCTCGGCGTGCAGCTTCGTCTCCCGCTCGCCCAGCTTGTCGAGCTGCCGCTCCAGCCGGCTCAGTTCCTTCTGGAGCTCCCGCAGCTCCTTGGCGGACAGGCCCGCGGGAACCGCGGCCGGGGCGGCCGCGGGGACCTCCGGAGCGGCAGTCGCCGAGGCCGCGCGGGCGGACAGCGCCGTTCCGGACGCCCGGCGTTCCAGGTATTCGTCCACGCCGCCCGGCAACATCGACAGCCTGCCGTCGCCGAGCAGCGCCACGCAGCGGTCGGCGACCCGCTCCAGGAAGTACCGGTCGTGGCTCACCACGACCAGCGTGCCGGGCCAGGCGTCGAGCAGATCCTCCAGCTCGGTCAGCGTCTCGATGTCGAGATCGTTGGTCGGCTCGTCGAGGAGCAGCACGTTGGGCTCATCCATGATCAGCCGGAGCAGCTGGAGCCGCCGACGCTCGCCACCCGACAGGTCGCCGACGACCTTCCACTGGGCCTCGCCCTTGAACCCGAGGATCTCGAGCAGCTGGGACGCCGACCACTCCTTCTTGCCGACCGTGACGTACTTGCGGATCTCTTCCACCGTCTCGAGCACGCGCCGCCGGGGATCGAGCTCGGCCAGCTCCTGCGAAAGGTGGGCGAGGCGCACGGTCTTGCCCTCGACGACCTTGCCGGAATCGGGCGCGATCACCCCGGAGAGCAGGCGTAACACCGACGACTTCCCAGAGCCGTTGACCCCGATCAGGCCGATGCGGTCACCGGGACCGAACTGCCAGGTGCAGTGGTCGAGCACGAGCGGGCCCGCGCCGGGGCCGCCCGCGTGAACCGTCACGTCCTCGAGGTCGTAGACGGTCTTGCCCAGCCGCGCGGAGGCGAACTTCAGCAGTTCGACGGTCTCCCTCGCCGGCGGCACGTCCGCGATCAGCGCCTCAGCGGCGTTGATGCGGAACTTGGGCTTGGAGGTCCGGGCCGGCGGACCGCGCCGCAGCCACGCGATCTCCTTGCGCATGAGGTTCTGCCTGCGATCCTCGGCTGCCTGGGCGATCCGGGCCCGTTCGGCCTTGGCCAGGACGTAGGCGGCGTAACCGCCCTCGTACCGCTCGACCGCCCCGTCCACGACCTCCCAGGTCCGGGTCGCCACCGCGTCGAGGAACCACCGGTCGTGCGTGACCACCAGGAGCGCCGACTTGCGCTGCGACAGATGGCCGGCGAGCCAGGCGATGGCCTCGATGTCGAGGTGGTTGGTCGGCTCGTCGAGAATGATCAGATCGTGTTCGCCGATGAGCAGCCTGGCCAGGGCCGTACGGCGTCGCTCGCCGCCGGACAGCGCGGCCGCCGTGGCGGACAGGTCGATGTCGCCGAGCAGGTTGGCGAGGATCTCCCGGATCGCCGGGTCTCCGGCCCACTCGTGCTCCGCCCTGTCCGCGAGGACCAGGCTCTCCACAGTGGCCGCCGGATCCAGGTCGTCACGCTGCGACAGACCGCCCACGCGCAGACCGCGATTGTGGGTCACCCGTCCGCTGTCGGGCTTCAGCTCTCCGGCGATGATCGAGACCAGCGTGGTCTTGCCACCGCCGTTGCGGCCGACGACACCGATCCGGTCGCCCTGCTCGATGCCGAGGGAGACGCCGGAAAGCAGGGGCTTGGGCCCGAAGGCTTGGGAGACGGACTCGAGATTGACCAGGTTCATCGCCCGTAAAGCCTATCCGGCGGCGACGGCTCCCGGAACGGGCCCTGACGCCGTCACGACGGACCTGCAGACCCCGGCGCCCGTGAGCGCGAGCGCCACCTCGGCGGCGTGCGCGGCGGAGTCGACCAGGAAGGCGCACGTGGGCCCGGAGCCGGACACGATCGCGCCGAGCGCGCCCGCGTCACGACCCGCGTCGAGCGTCCGTCCGAGGGAGGGCCGCAGCGCGAGCGCGGCGGGCTGCAGGTCGTTGACCAGGGCCAGGCCGAGCGCCTTCGCGTCGCCGTCGCGGAGCGCCGCCATGAGCGGCTCGCTGGCGATCGGCCAGGCGACCTCCTCGCCCGCCGCCTCGCGCAGCCGGTCGCACTCGCCGTACACCTTCGGCGTGGACAGCCCGCCGTCCGCGAGGGCGAAGACCCAGTGGAAGGTGCCGCCCGTCTCAACCGGCGTGAGCAGTTCGCCCTTGCCCCTGCCGACCGCCGTGCCGCCGAGAAGGGCGAACGGGACGTCGCTGCCGAGGTCGGCACCGATCTCCATGAGTTCCTCGAGCGGCAGCCCGAGGCCCCACAGCTCGTTGCAGGCCACCAGGGCCGCCGCGGCGTCCGCGCTGCCCCCGGCCATCCCGCCCGCCACCGGGATCGTCTTGCGGATCAGCAGGTCGGCGCCGCACGCGCGGCCCGCCCGTGCCGCGAGGGCACGCGCCGCCCGCACCGCCAGGTTGTCCTCGCCCGTCGGCACGTTGTCGGCCGACTCGCCCTCGACCCTCACGGTCAGCGCCCCCGCCGACGTGGACGGCTCGGCAGCCGTGAGTTCGTCGAACAGCGACACCGCGTGGAAGACGTTCACCAGATCGTGGAAGCCGTCATCCCGGAGGGGGCCCACGGCCAGCTGAAGGTTGACCTTGGCGGGCACCCGGACGGTGATCTCACTCATCGCCCGCTCACCGCTTCCCCGACTCGTCCTGTCATCTCGGCCACGGGATCCGAGCCTAACGTGGCCTGGACCTGCGGCCGGCCAATGGATCCTCCTGAATGAGGGCGAAAGGTTTACAGCGAAACGGTACGGTTTGACTGATCCCCCCGGTCAATGGAGCACACCGATAGACGGCCCCAGCGTGACGAGCGCGCCTCTGTCCCCGAGCGACCCGGCTGCCATCGGCGGCTACACGCTGCTCGGGCGGCTCGGCACGGGCGGGATGGGCACGGTATACCTCGGCTCCGGGGACGACGAGCGGCTCGTGGCCGTGAAGGTCGTCCGGCGGGAGTACTCGGAGGACCCCGACTTCACCGCGCGGTTCCACTCGGAGGTCGAGCACGCTCAGGCGGTGGCCTCCTTCTGCACCGCAGAGGTCATCGGACACGGCGAGGCCGCGGACGGCCGGCCGTACATGGTCACCGAGTACATCCCGGGCACACCGCTCGACCGGCAGATCTCGACGTACGGCAGGCTCGAGCCGACGACCCTGCACGGGGTCGCGTTCGGGGTCGCTGCGGCGCTGACCGCGATCCACTCGGCCGGTCTGGTGCACCGGGACCTGAAACCCGCCAACGTCATCCTGTCGATGTCGGGACCCCGGGTCATCGACTTCGGCGTCGCCCGGGCCGTGGACGCGACCCACGGGCACACCAAGACGGGCGAGGTGGTCGGGACCCCCGGCTGGTGGGCGCCCGAGCATCTCCAGGCGCACCCGGTGGGGCCGCCGGCCGACGTGTTCACGTGGGGCTGCCTGGTGGCGTACGCGGGAACGGGCCGCCATCCCTTCGGCGAGGGCCCTCCCATGGTCCTCGCCCATCGCATCCTGGAGACCGAGCCCGACCTCACCGGCCTGCCCGAGAGTCTCGCCCACCTCGTGCGCCGGGCGCTGAACCGCTGGCCGAGGAACCGGCCGACCGCGCAGGAACTGCTGCTCGCGCTTCTCGGCGGGCAGACGGAGGAGCAGACGACCGAGGCGATCGACGAACTGTGGGAGCCGCCGCGGAATCTCCTGCCCGTTACCGCTCCCGAGACGGTGCCGCAGCCCCGCCGGAGAAGCTGGACAAGCCGGCGGAGACCGCCCCTGGCCGTGCTCCTGGCCGCGGGCCTCGTGGCGGTCGTCGCCGCCGGTCTGCTCATCGGGCTGCGCGCCGGGAGTCGGGGTGAGGTGGCGGCCCCCGCCTCGAACGCCCGGGCGAGCGACATCGGCCGGCGGTTCGAGATCGGGGACGTCCAACTCGTCGTCCAGCGCCCCTCCTGCCGTGGCACGGCGGGGTCGGGGCAGACCTGCCTCGTCGAATGGGTCCTGCTCAACACGGGCTCCAACAAGATCGACCTGTCCGGGCCGCTCGACCTCGTCGACGACGAGGGGATCACGCGTGCCGCCGTGCGAGCGGTCAAGGACTCCCCCGCCTCCATCCAGCCCGGGGACATGCTCACCCTGTCCACGGAGTACACGCTCCCCGCGGACCGCAGGGCCGTACGGCTCGTCGGCCCGGTGATCACGGGAGGCGGCGACATCGAGGTGCACCTGTGACCGCCACGCGAAAGGGACGCCTGGTCCTCACCGCGATCGCACTCGCCTGCGTCGCCGCCATGTCCCCCTCCCCGCCGCCGACGCCGCCCGATCCCACGCCGGAGATCACGCCGACGATCACTCCTGAGCCGACCCCGAGCGTCTCGGTCGAGCCCACCCCGACCCCGACGCTCGTCGTCCCCTCGCCGGGATCCCCTCCGCGGCCGCCGCGGCAGGGCACTCCTCGTCCGCCCGCGCCTCCCCGGTCGGACAGGTGCCCGAACGCGGGTGAGTTCGACTTCGACGGGGACGGCCAGGACGACGCCGTGGTGGGCGACCCGTTCGCCGGCTTCGGGTCGGCGCCCGGCGGACGGCTCTTCCTCCTACGGGGCAGGGCCGGCGCCCCCCTCGACCCGGCCGTACAGGCCATGGACGCGAGCACACCCGGCTGGATCGCCCGGCCCGGGCACATCGACGGCGACCGGTGCATGGACCTGGTCGTCGCCAACCCCTTCGCGGACGGCAGGCGCGGCCGGGCGACGGTGCACGGCTCCGGCATCGCCTACGTCTACTGGGGCGGGCCCGACTTCGGCCGCGTCGCCACCCGCCTGGAACTGAAGCCGCCCGTGGCGCGCTCCTCCGCGCGTTTCGGCTGGTCCGTGGCCGTTCGGGATGGGTTTGTCGCGATCGGCGCACCCTACGAGGACGCCGACGACATCATCGACTCCGGTGCCGTGTACCTCTTCGACCTCAAGGATCGCAAGCCGGGCGAACCTCAGCGGATCACGCAGGACTCGCCCGGCGTCCCCGGCATCGGCCAGCCTGGCGACATGTTCGGCTGGGCGGTGACCCTGGGCAGGCTCGGCGGCTCCCCCGGGGCTCCCGATCTGGCGGTGGGCGTGCCGTTCGAGGACAACGAGGATTCCGGCCAGACGGACACGGGCGGCCTCACCGTGGTCTACGACGTGTCGTCGCATCCGTCGCGCTACCGCGGCGGCAAATGGGATCTCCCGTCCGTCACCGACGAAATCCCCCCGAACTCGGGCGACGACTTCGGCTACTCCCTGCGGTACGGCAAGGACGGCGACCAGGGCTATCTGGCGGTCGGGGCGCCCAGGGCCGATCCGGAGGGCGTAAGGGACGCCGGGGTCGTCGTGCTCTTCGAGGTGACCGAGACAGGTCCGCGCTACCTGCGGACACTGCGCCAGGGGCTCGACATCGTGGGCGACAGCCCCGACCAGGACGACAGGTTCGGCTGGTCGGTCGCCATCAGCGGCCCCTACGTCCTCGTCGGCGCCCCCGGCGAGAGCGGGCCGACCACCCCGCAGAGCGGAGCGGTTAACGTCGTGCCGCTCGGGAACGGCTCCGCCGGGCTGATGACCACGCTGGACGATCCTCAGCCGTACGACCACTTCGGATGGAGCGTGAGCGCGTTCGGGGACGGCAGGTTCCTGATCGGCGCCCCCGATCGGGGAGCCACGGGCACGGTCACCGTTGTGACCACGGCCACCGCCGCGAGCGGCCGCAACCTCCGCGAGCTCTCACCTGAGCAGGCGGGCCCGGCGGGCACGCAATACCTGGACTTCGGCTCCGCGGTGGCGGGCTAGCCGATCCGGTCCGTCCCGGGCCCGGTCTCGGCTTACGTCTCGGCTTACGTCTCGAGAGGGGGCCGGTGCTCGGCGATGCGCGCGAAGTCCTCGATGCCGAGTTGCTCGCCTCTCGCCTGCGGGTCGACCCCCGCCTTGACGAGGGCCTCCTCGGCGGCCGCCGCCGTACCCGCCCACCCCGCGAGGGCGGCGCGGAGCGTCTTGCGGCGCTGGGCGAAGGCGGCGTCGACGGCCGCGAAGACCTCTCGGCGCGGCGCCGACGTCTCCGGAGGGTCCCTGCGGACGAGCGAGACCAGGCCGGAGTCGACGTTCGGCGCCGGCCAGAAGACGTTGCGGCCCACCGGTCCTGCCCTGCGGACGTCGGCGTACCACGCGGCCTTGAGCGACGGGATGCCGTAGATCTTCGATCCCGGGGAGGCCGCGAGCCGGTCGGCGACCTCCGACTGGACCATGACCAGTCCCCGGCTAAGCGACGGCAGCACCTCCAGAAGGTGCAGCAGAACCGGGACGGACACGTTGTACGGCAGGTTGGCCACGAGCGCGGTCGGCTCCGCCCCGAGATCGGCGGGCCGTGCCCGGAGGGCGTCGGCGTGCACGACCGTCAGCCGGTCGGCGTGCTCGGGGGCGTGCTCGGCCACCGTCAGCGGCAGTTGCTCCGCGAGCACCGGGTCGATCTCCACCGCGACGACCCGCGCGACCTCGGGAAGCAGCGCCAGCGTCAAGGAGCCGAGGCCCGGGCCGACTTCGATGACCACGTCGTCAGAGGCGACCTCGGCCGTCCGGACGATCCTGCGCACCGTGCCGCCGTCGATGACGAAGTTCTGCCCGAGCTTCTTCGTCGGCCTGATGTTCAGCTTCTTCGCCAGCGTGCGTACCTCAACCGGACCGAGCAGGCTCATCCCTCCAGTGTGGTGCATGCGCACAGGTCGATTGGCCAGGCGGATGATCACGCAGGAACTTGCCCCGATGGGGCAATCCGCCCCGCCTTCGGCGTCGAACCCGCCATATACCGAAAGGGGCGGACAGACGTGGACGACGTACTCACGGTCAAGATCGACAGAAACCGGTCCCCGCGACCCCCCGGCGCCGAGCCGCTCCGACCGGGCGATCCACCGGTCATCGGCCCCTACCGGCTGCTGGGCAGGCTCGGCGAGGGAGGGATGGGAACCGTCTACCTCGCCCTGGCCCCCACGGGCCGGATGGTCGCGGTGAAGGTGGTCAAGGCCGAGTTCACGCAGGACGAGAGCTTCGCCGCCAGGTTCCACGCGGAAGTGGACAACGCCCGCAAGGTGGCCTCGTTCTGCACGGCCCAGGTGCTGGACAACGGCGACGCCGAGGACGGCCGGCCGTACATGGTCACCGAGTACATCGCCGGGGTGCCGCTGTCGCGGCAGATCGCCATGTACGGCCCGCTGGAGCCGGGGGCGCTCACCGGGGTCGCGCTCGGCGTGACGGCGGCGCTGGCCGCCATCCACGTGGCGGGACTCGTCCACCGCGACCTCAAGCCCGCGAACGTGATCCTGTCCATCTCGGGACCACGGGTGATCGACTTCGGGATCTCCCGTGCCCTCGACGCCACGCACGGCTTCACGCGGGCGGGCGAACTTCTCGGAAGCCCCGGTTGGTGGGCTCCCGAGCAGGTCCGCGGCGACGAGGTGACCCAGGCGTCGGACGTCTTCGCATGGGGCTGCCTGGTCGCCTATGCGGGGAGCGGCCGCCGTCCCTACGGCGACGGCGACGCGCTGGCCCTGGTAGCCCGCGCGCTCAACAGCCGTCCTGACCTGGGATCTCTGCCCGCCCCGCTCGACGAGCTCACCCGTCGCGCCACCCACCCGGATCCCTCTCGCCGGCCCAGCGCGCAGGACCTGCTCATCGCGCTCGTCGGCGGGGTCGCGAGCGCCCCGGCGCATCCGATCTCCGCCGGCGTCGTGGCGCCTGCCGCAGAAGCATTCGCCGTGGACTCGCCACCCACGCGGGCTCTGGCGACCGACGATCTGGCCACGGAGGCGCTGGCGGGCGTCTGGGAGCCTCCGGCCGGTGTCACGCAGATCCTCGGCCTGCCCTCCGCTGACCCGGCGCCTGCCGACGCGGAGCCGGCCAAGGCAGGGCTTGCCGGGGGCGCCGGGGCGTCCCCCGTAGCCGGCGCGCCGTCCCCCGATGCGGAACACGGTGATGCCGTGCGGCGCACCAAGCGGATCCGCGTGCTGGCCGTCGCCGCGTCGGCCGTGATCGCGCTGACCCTCGCCCTTGGCGCGCTGATCACACTGTCCGGCAGCACGACGCGGGGTACGGAAGCGGCCGCCGACACCGTCACGCCCTCTCCCGCGAGCACGGCCGCGGTGGCGAAGGCGCCCGCCGCCGACTCGGACGTCGGCAGGCGACTGCTGCTCGCGGGATCCGACACGCAACTCCTCGTGCCGCAGCAACCGCGCTGCGGGCTGACCACCTACGAGGACATCACCAGCGCTCGCGGCGGCCTGTGCCTCGTCCGCTGGACGATGGTGAACCTGGGCGGCGATCTGGCGCCGATCGGCACCACGCCCCCGCGCCTCGTCGACGACGCGGGCGGCGAGTATCCCGCAGACGAGGCCTCGACGCTCCCGCCCACGGCCCTCGTGCCGGGCGGCAAGGTCGACGGAGTCCTGATCTTCGATCTCCCGTCCCGCCGTACGCCCGTGAAACTGGTCCTCGCCGACGATCTGGAGGTGCGGCTATGAGGCTCCTGCGCACAGTCCCCGCGGCCCTGATCCTGCTCACCGGGTTGATCATCCCTGGTACGGCTTTCGCCAAGGACGGCTGCTCGTCGGCCGGCGCGGCCGACTTCAACGGCGACGGGCTCGACGACGCCGTCGTGGCGGACCCGTTCGCCGACGTCCAGGGCAAGGAGGGTGCGGGAGTCGTCCACGTCCTGCTCGGCGGTGGACGGTCCGGCGTCCTGGTGCTCCAGAGTCCCGACGCCGCCTCCGGCGACGGCTTCGGATGGTCCGTACGGACCGCCCACGTCGACGGCGACCGATGCCTGGACGTGGTGGTCGGCGCGCCGTACAGCGACGGGGAGGGCAGCAAGGACGCCGGAATGGCCTATGTGTTCCACGGCACGCAGAGCGGCCTGCCCAAGGTCACGCGGCTCCTCCCAGAAAGGCAGCCGAACGCCCACTTCGGCTGGTCGCTCGCGGCGGCCGAATCGCCTACGGGCGGCGCGCTCGTCGCCGTCGGAGAGCCCCATGCCGACAGCGACGGTGTGAGCGATTCTGGCGCGGTCCACCTGTTCGAGGTGGGCGACACCGCGAAGGCATCGGCGATCATCACGCAGGAATCCGAGGGAGTGCCAGGCAACGGCGAGATCGGCGACATGTACGGCTGGGCTCTCGCCCTCGGCCACATCGGCGGCCGGCCCGGCGACCTCGACCTGGCCGTCGGAGTGCCGTTCGAGAACGACGACGGCTCCGGCAAGCAGGTGGCCTCGGGGCGGGCGGACGCCGGCGCGGTCGGAGTCGTCTTCGACGTGCAGACCGCGCGAGGCCGCTACTCCGGCACGGCTTTGGGTCTCCAGGGGGACCAGCGCTCGAACGGCCGGTTCGGCTATGCCCTGGACTACGCCGAGTGGCGGGGCGACGGCTTTCTCGCGGCGAGCGCGCCGCGTGCCGCTGGGGGCTCGGGAATCGTGGAGCTGTTCGTCAGGAAGGGCGCGGGAGAGGTGTCGCCGCTGGAGACCGTCCAGGCGGAATCCGGCGACCTCGGCGGCTGGAGCCTCGCCTTCTGGAACCCCAAGGACTCCCTGTCTCTGGCGATCGGCTCCCGGATGACGTCCGTACGCGATCCCGGGACGTCAGGTGTGCTGCGACCCCTTCTCTCGTCCGGCTCCGTGCCCCTCGCGAACGCCGGCGCGTACGTGCACGTCGGTGCGTTCATGCACGACGGCACGTCCGTCAGCGACATCGGGGGCAGGAGCGCGTTCGAGCCGGGCGCGGGCCTGCTCGTGGGCCTGCCGGACGCGGGGCCGGCCGGGTCCGTCGCCGTCCTCGGCGCAGACGCCTCGGTGTCTGGCGGCCCAGGACAGATCAACGAAGACGCCCCGGCGTATCGCGGCCCAGGGCGGATCGACGGAGGCGCCTCCGCCGACTTCGGCGCGGCCGTCGCCGGCTGAGTCACCAGGCGCCGAACGCGGCCTCGCCGTTGGCGCTGATGGCGGCGGCCAGGTCACGGACGTCCGCGCCCTTGACCTCGGCCAGGCAGCGGAGGGTCAGCGGGATGAGGTAGGGGGCGTTCGGCTTGCCCCGGTGAGGCACGGGCGGCAGGTAGGGGGCGTCGGTCTCGACCAGCATGAGCTCAAGGGGCGCGACGCCAGCCGCCTCCCGCAGGTATCCGGCGTTCTTGTAGGTCACCGGCCCGGAGAAGGACATGAAGTATCCGGCGTCCGAGCAGCGCTTGGCCAGCTCGGCGTCCCCCGAGAAGCTATGAAAAATCACGACATCAGGAGCGCCTTCTTCGGCGAGAACCCGGAGAACATCGTCATGAGCTTCGCGATCATGGATGACCAGAGCCTTGCCCGTCCGCTTGGCGATCTCGATGTGCGCGCGGAAGCTCGCCTGCTGCTCGTCGCGGGAGGCCCAGTCGCGGAAGTAGTCGAGACCGGTCTCCCCCACCGCCCGGACGTGCGGGAGGCGCGCCAGCTCCTCGATCTCACCGAGGACCTCAGGGGTGGACGCGTGGGCCTCGTTGGGGTGGATCGCCACGCCCGCGTAGACGTCGTCGTGATCCGCCGCCGTCGCGGCGTTCCAGTGGGAGGACCGCAGGTCGTACCCGACCGTCACAAGCCTGGTGACACCCACGGACCTGGCCTGTTCGAGGATCGCCCTGACGGAGGCGCCGACTGTCTGAGCCGCCTGGGCCACCGGGTCACCCGAGGACGCCTGCCTCTCGCCGACCATGATGTCGAGATGGCAGTGGCTGTCGAACACCTCACCCGGCAGGCCTTCGGGCACCGGCGGAATCCCATTCACGCCCCCAAACCCTACCCGCCCCCCTCAGCAAACCTTTCGCGTGATCATGCACAGGCTCGGCGAAGTGCGGCCCGACCAGCCCCAACCCCGTCCGTGATCATGCACACATTCGGAGAAACGTGCGCCCACCTGGACCGCTTCACTTCGTGATCATGCACTCTTTCGCGGATCGGTAGCCCGATCAGCGGCGACATGGTTCGTGACCATGCAGTCCCGAGTGCCAGATCACGAACAATGTTTCCGCTGGTCACCGCGCACGTCGACGAGTCCGTGCATGATCACGAAATGAATCCGCGCAGGTCAGACCGGCCGTACGCGAACCCGCGCATGATCACGGACGGGGTTGGGGCTGGTCAGGTCACACCCTGCCGAACCTGTGCATGATCACACACAAGGCTGGGGCTGGTCAGGCCTGCCACGCCCGAGTCCGTGCATGATCACACACAAGGTTGGGGCTGGTCGGGCTTGCCATGCGCGAGTCTGTGCATGATCACGAGAGGGGGGTCAGGACTCCAGGCGGGACAGTTCTTCGTCGACGACCTTGTTGTCGAGCTTGGCGAACAGCGGCGTCGGCGGAGCCAGGGGCACCCCGGCCTTGATCGGACGGTGCTCCCACTTGGCCGCCCCGTCGTATTCACCCGTGATGACCGGGTACGACGGGCCGCCGTCCTCGTCGACCTCGCGGATCTCCGGCATGCCGGACCACACGCCCTCGCCTCCGAGCATCTCGAAGATCTTGTTCGACGAGGTGGGGACGAACGGGGTGAGCAGGGTCTTGACGTCGTCCACGATCTGCAGGGCCACGTGCAGGATCGACCCCTGTCGTCCAGGATCGTCCTTGATCTTCCACGGCTCCTGCTCGGCGAGGTACTTGTTCGCCTCGCGCACCACGTCGAACGCCTCGGTGACGGCGTTCTTGAACCGCGACCGCTGGAGCTCTCCCCCGACGGCCGTGAAAGCCGTACGGGACCTTTCCAGCAGTGCGCGGTCGGCGTCGGTCAGGTGGACGGCCTCCGGGATCGCGCCGAAGTTCCTGGCGGCCATGGAGATCGACCGGTTGACCAGGTTGCCCCAGGCGGCGACCAGTTCGCCGTTGTTGCGGTTGACGAACTCCGACCAGGTGAAGTCGGTGTCCTGGTTCTCCGGACCGGCGACGGCGATGTAGTAGCGCAGGGCGTCAGCCGAGTAACGCTCGAGGAAGTCGCGGACGTAGATCACGACCTGGCGCGACGAGGAGAACTTCCGGCCCTCCATGGTCAGGAACTCGCTCGAGACCACCTCGGACGGCAGGGCGAGCTTCCCGAGCGGTCCCGGCGTGCCGCCCCTGGCGCCCTGGCCGTTGTAGCCGAGGAGCATCGCCGGCCAGATCTCCGAGTGGAAGACGATGTTGTCCTTGCCCATGAAGTAGTAGCCCCGAGCGTCGGGGTTCTGCCACCACTGCCGCCAGGCGTCCGGGTCTCCGCTGCGCCGCGCCCACTCGATGGACGCCGACAGGTAGCCGATGACCGCGTCGAACCACACGTAGAGCCGCTTGTCCGAACGGTCGCTCCAGCCGTCCAGCGGGATGGGGACGCCCCAGTCGAGGTCGCGGGTGATCGCCCGCGGCTGGAGGTCGCCGAGCAGGTTGAGCGAGAACTTCAGCACGTTGGGCCGCCACTCGCCCTGCTTGGACTGCAGGTAGGTGCCCAGCGCGTCGGCGAAGGCCGGCAGGTCCAGCATGAAGTGCTCGGTCTCGACGAACGCCGGCGTCTCGCCGTTGATCCGCGACCGCGGGTTGATCAGGTCGATCGGGTCGAGCTGGTTGCCGCAGTTGTCGCACTGGTCGCCGCGGGCGCCGTCGTAGCCGCAGATCGGGCAGGTGCCCTCGATGTACCGGTCCGGCAGGGTACGGCCGGTCGACGGGGAGACCGCCCCCATCGTGGTCTTGGGGAAGATGTAGCCGTTCTTGTGGAGACCCAGGAAGATCTCCTGCGCCACGGCGTAGTGGTTCTTCGTCGTGGTCCGGGTGAACAGGTCGTAGGACAGGCCCAGCGCGGTGAGGTCCTCCGCGATGACGCGGTTGTACCGGTCGGCGAGCTGGCGGGCGGTGACGCCCTCGTTGTCGGCCTGCACCTGGATCGGCGTGCCGTGCTCGTCGGTGCCGGAGACCATCAGCACCTTGTTGCCCGCCATCCGCTGGTAGCGGCTGAAAACGTCGGAGGGCACCCCGAAGCCGGAGACGTGCCCGATGTGACGAGGACCGTTGGCGTACGGCCAGGCGACGGCGGTCAAGATGTGCTGGGACATGCCCACAAGCCTAGAGCCCTCCCGGCGCGGCCTCACACCGGTTTCCCCGACCATCGGCCGCAGACCCTCGTACAGCACGGCCCTCAAGCCGCGGCGCGTAGCCTCCGTACGGCGTGGCCTCGGACCGTACCCCCGCGTACGGCGTGGCCTCAGGCCTCGGCGTGCGTGCGGCTGAGGGCCTCGGCGGCCTCCTCCGCGGCGGACGCGGCGATGTCGGTCGGCGTCTCGCGGGACCGGCGGATGCCGAGGATACTGATGAACAGCGACGCGAAGATCGTCTGGAAGCTCATGATGAACGCGGTCGCGGACGGCACCACCAGGCGCAGCGACTCCGCCGGGATCAGCTCGCCGAAGCCGCGGCCGCCCCAGTGCACCAGGGACGCCACCAGGCCGCCGAGACCGGCGATGGCCAGCAGGCCGCCGGCGAGCAGGCCCTTCTCCAGCGTGACGATGTCGACGAGCTTCCTGATCCGCCGGTCCTCCGGCAGGAAGCCCTCCTCCGCGGCGTACACCTTTGTGAACAGCGCGAACAGGACTGCCTGGAACCCGATCACGACGATCGCCGACGCGCCGACCAGGGTGTCGACGTCGAAGGCCAGGTTGCCGATGCGGACCGGGCCGAAGGTCAGCGCGGCGCCGGCGAGCAGGCCGAGGGTCATCAGCGCGAGCCCCGGGATGAAGAACAGCCAGCGGGGGCTGTACAGCAGCAGGAAGCGCAGGTGGCGCCAGCCGTCACGCCAGGACCGCAGGTGCGGGGGGCGGGAGCGGCCGTCGGGCGACAGCGTGGTCGGGACCTCGCGGACGTCGAGGCCCTGGAGCGTGGACTTGACGACGACCTCGGAGGCGAACTCCATGCCGCCGGTCTGCAGGCCCAGCCGCAGGATCGAGTCGCGGCGGAAGCCCCGCAGGCCGCAGTGGAAGTCGCCGATGGCGCTCGGGAAGAACAGCCGCCCGACGAACGACAACACCGGGTTGCCCAGGTACCGGTGGAGCGGGGGCATCGCGCCCGGCGCGATGCCGCCCTTGAACCGGTTGCCCATGACGAGCTCCGCGCCGTCACGCAGCTGCTCGACGAACGGCATCAGGTTCGTGAAGTCGTAGGAGTCGTCGGCGTCGCCCATGATGACGTACTTGCCGCGGGCGGCCCGGATTCCGCCCATGAGGGCGTTGCCGTAGCCCTTCTCCGCAATGTGCACCACGCGGGCCCCGGCATCCCGCGCGAGCTGCTGCGATCCGTCGGTGCTGCCGTTGTCGGCGATCACCACCTCGCCGTCTATCCCATGCTCACGCATGCAGGCCACGGCCTTGCGAACGCATGTCTCGACGGTCTCGGCCTCGTTGAGGCACGGCATGACGACGGTCAGCTCCACGTCGCAACTCCTTGCATATGACGGCAGGACACCATGATGCCCGCTTCCCTCAGGTGCCCGAGTCAAGTCCACAAAAGGGCTGGCATTCTGTAACCATGGTCGCGGTCGCGGAACCACCGGTTGTGGACGCCTCCCCAGTCACCCGATGGGGGCGTCTTCTCGCTTTTCTGCGCCGACACAGGATATTCGCCGTCGCGGTCGGTCTGGCGGCACTGCTGCGGATCATCACGATGCTGGGCTTCGGCCCGGCCATGTGGTTCAACGACTCCTACGACTACATCTCGGTGGCCCTGCGCCCCCGGCCGCATCCGATCCGCCCGGACGGCTACGGGTTCTGGCTCCTGATCCTGCGCCCGCTGCACAGCCTGGCGCTGGTCGCGTTCACCCAGCACCTGATGGGAATCGCAGCAGGTGTACTGATCTATGCCCTTCTGACCAAGAAATTTGGCATCCCAGGCTGGGGGGCGACGCTCGCCGCGGCGCCGATCCTGTTCGACGCCTACCAGATCCAGCTCGAGCAGCTGGTCATGTCGGACGCGATGTTCATCCTGCTCGTCGTCGGCGTGATCACGCTGGTCCTGTGGCACCGGACGATGCCGTGGCGGGTGGGCGCGGTCGTCGGGGTCCTGCTGGCGTTGACGGCCCTGACGCGGAGCATCGGGCTGCCGATCCTCGCTCTGGTCGTCGTCTATCTGCTGATCAAGCGAACCGGCTGGAAGCCCATCGTCGCCATGATCATCGCCTGCGCCCTGCCCGTCGGGGCGTACATGGGCTGGTTCAAGGCCGTGAACGGCCAGTTCGCGATGACCAACAGCGACGGAGTGATCCTTTACATGAGGACCTCGCTGTTCGCGGACTGCCACGAGATGAACCTGGACAAGCGCAAGGAGCTCGAGCTCGTCCTCCTGTGCATCAACACCCCGCGCGACAAGCGGGAGCCGTCCGCCCAGGCGTATCTGTGGTGGGACAACGAGAACCAGTTGCACGTCTTCGGCTCGGGCATGAAGTTCACCCCGGAGATCAACGCGAACGCGAGCACCTTCGCGAAGAAGGCGATCCTCTCCCAGCCGGGCGACTATCTCGCGGCCGTGGCCAAGGACTTCTTCCGCGCGTTCCGCTGGGACCGGCCGCAGTTCCCCGACTACAAGACCTACATGCTGTACGAGTTCAGGAACTCGTTCACCCGGGAGCTCCCGAAGTGGAGCTCCTACCACAGCACGACCGACAAGGACGCGGAGGCCTACGAGAACGGCCCGGCGGCGACGCGCGTCGTCGCGCCCTGGTCCGACATCATGATCGGCTACCAGAAGGTCGTGCGGCTCCCCGGACTCGTGCTCGGGCTGCTCCTGCTCGTCGGCCTGTACGGCGTGGCCGTGCGATGGCGTCAGCTCGGCGGGGCCGTCCTGCTGCCCTGGCTCGGCGGGGTCGGCCTGGTCCTGGCCCCGGCCGCGACGGCCGAGTTCGACTACCGCTACCTTCTGCCCGCCGCGCCGCTGGCCTGCATGGCCGCCGCCATCACCATCGCGGGGCTGCGCGAACGCCGGCGACCGGGCGCGACCGACCCCTCGGAGCCGCAACCCGCCGACCCCCGGCCCTCAGAGCCGCGACCCGCCGACCCCCGGCCCTCCGACCCGCAAGCCGTCGATCAACAGCACCACGATCAGCGGCCCGCCGGGTCACGACCCGCCGAACTACAGCACCGCGATCAGCGGCCCGGCAGCGAGGCCGCAGAAGCCACAGAAGTGACACAAGCGACAGAAACGGCGGACGCCGCAGAGCGCCCCTGAGCGCACGGGCTCCGCGCTCAGGAGCCGTGGACCGCGTTGTAGAGCTCCCGCTTGGGGATTCCCGCCGACTTCGCGACGTCGACGATCGCCTGCTTGCGCGGCACCCCGGTCTCCTCGAGCCTGGCCACCTCTCCGACCAGGTCGTCCATCGCCGGCGGTGCCTCCTCCGCCGGCCGCCCCGCGACCACCACGGTGATCTCGCCCCTGACCTCGCCGGCCGCCCACTCGGCCAGTTCGGCGAGCGGGCCCCGCCGTACCTCCTCGTAGGTCTTGGTGAGCTCGCGGCAGACGGCGGCCCGCCGCTCGGGGCCGAACGCCTCCGCCATGGCCTCCAGGGCCGCCCCCAGGCGGTGGGGGGCCTCGAAGAAGACCATCGTGCGCTCCTCACCGGCGAGGGCCGCCAGCCGTCGCGCCCGTTCGCCGGGCTTGCGCGGCGGGAACCCCTCGAAGCAGAAGCGGTCGCTGGGCAGGCCGGAAACGGCCAGCGCGGTCGTGACGGCCGAAGGGCCGGGAAGGGCGGTCACCTGCACTCCGGCCTCGACCGCGAGGCTCGTGAGGCGGTATCCGGGGTCGGAGACGCCCGGCATGCCCGCGTCCGTGATCACGACGACGGTCTGCCCCGCGAGCAGGGCCTCCAGCAGTTCCTTCGCCCGGCCGGTCTCGTTGGCGTCGTAATAGGACACGACCCTGCCGGCGACGGTCACCTCCAGGTCGGCGGCGAGCCGCCGGAACCTGCGCGTGTCCTCCGCCGCGATCACGTCGGCCTCCGCGAGCGCCTCGCGGAGTCTGGGCGAAGCGTCCCCCAATCGACCGATCGGCGCTCCCGCGAGAATAAGCACCCGCTCAGCCTATGACTTCCTGAAACGTTCACACGCGAACGGCCAGATGTTCCCAATCAGCGCGTACGCCATGTTCCGCGCCCACCCTCACCAGTACTCTGTCGCAGGTGGCCGTAACCGACTTCCCATACCAGGCGTTCGAGGAGCCGGACCAGGGGCCGAGTACGGCTTCGCAGGTCTCGCTGCGCGATCGGCTGGTGCCGCCCATGCCCGGGAGCGTGTGGTGGGGCTGGATCGGCCCGATCGTCGTCGCCGTGTTCGGCGCGGTCCTCCGGTTCACCCGGCTCGGGACCCCGCACTCGGTCGTCTTCGACGAGACGTACTACGCGAAGGACGCGTGGGCGATCGCCAAGTACGGCGTCGAACGGCAGTTCGTCGACGGTGCGGACAAGCTGATGCTGTCCGGCGACACCGACATCTTCAAGACGTGCCAGGCGGTGGAGCAGTGCGCCAACTACGTGGTGCACCCGCCGCTCGGCAAGTGGCTCATCGGCCTGGGCGAGCTGATCTTCGGCCTCGACCCGTTCGGCTGGCGTTTCGCCACGGCCCTCATCGGGTCGCTGTCCATCCTGATCCTCGCCAGGGTGGCGCGGCGCATGACGCGCTCGACCCTGCTGGGCTGCCTCGCCGGCTTCCTGCTGTCCCTGGACGGCCTGCACTTCGTATTGTCCCGTACGGCACTGCTGGACATCTTCGTGATGTTCTGGGTGCTGACCGGGTTCGCCTGCCTGGTGGTCGACCGTGACCGCATGCGGGAACGCCTGGCCGTCTGGTACGAATCACGAGAAGACGGCGAGGAGTTCGGCCCGCGCCTCGGCCTTCGTCCCTGGCGGCTGGCCGCCGGGCTCTGCCTGGGCGCGGCGCTGGCCAGCAAGTGGACCGCGGTCTTCTTCATCATCGGCTTCCTGCTGCTGACGATCTTCTGGGACTTCGGCGCGCGGCGGGCCGTCGGACTTCGCCGGCCCTATGCCGGGTCGTTCGTCAGGGACGTTCCACTGGCCGCGGGCTGGATGGCCGTGGTGCCCGGCCTGGTCTACATCCTGTCCTTCACCGGCTGGTTCGTGTCCGACAAGGGCTACGGGCGCGACTGGGCGGAGGCCACCTCCGGCGGCAACCCGTTCTATTTCGTGTACAAGTCCCTGGTCTCGTGGTTCACCTACCAGTCGCAGGTGCTGGGCTTCCACAAGGGCCTGGACGCCACCCACCCGTACCAGTCGCAGCCCTGGCAGTGGCCGCTCCTGCTGCGACCGGTCGCGTTCTTCTACGAGTCGCCGACGAACTGCGGGGCGTCGTCGTGTTCCTGGGCCGTGCTCGGGACGGGGACGCCGGTGATCTGGTTCGGCGCCGTGGCGGCCCTCATCGCGATGATCGCCTGGTACGTGTCGACCCGTGACTGGCGCGCGGGCGCGGTGCTGCTGGCCTACGCGGCCGGTTGGCTGCCGTGGTTCTACTTCGCCATCTTCAACCACCGGACGATGTTCCTGTTCTACGCCCTGCCGATGGTTCCGTTCATGGTCCTGGCCATCGTCCTGGCCTGCGGGCTCATGATCGGCCGGGGGGACGCCAGGCCTGCGCGGCGGGTGGTCGGAACGGTGTTCGCGGGTGGGTTCGTCCTGCTCGCCCTGGTCAACTTCTGGTGGCTCTACCCCATCCTTTCGGCCCAGATCGTGCCATATGACGTATGGCACGCACGAATGCTCTTCCCGTCGTGGATCTGACCTTCCGTATCGTTGGTCGCAGGGGTGGTCACCAGTGAGGCATGGTCGTCGTCAACGATGGGTCGCATACGGCAGACTTCGAGTCATGCCCGCACCTGACGTGGCCGCTCTCCTCGCGGAACTGGAGCGCGCCGAGCCGGACACCGCCGACGCGGCACGGGTGGCCGTCGAATGGCTGACCGGCGGCGAAGCGCTGGAGACCATCAGCCAGCTCGATGTGTGCGAGTTCCTCTGGTACACGTTGCCGATCAAGGTCTCAGGTGACCGGCCGACCATCGCCCGGGCGCTCGGCGAGCTCCTCCGCCTCGGCGGACTGGGCCGGTACGCCGCGTTGTGCGACTCCCCTGTGACGGCTGAAATCCTGCGGGTCTACGCCCGGGACGGCGAGGAGGCCGGCGCCGCCGCCTACCACCAGGCGCTGGAGGAGACGGGGGTCCTGCCGCCCAACGTCGCGGAGCTGTCCTGGAGCTCGATCATGGGGCCGGAGGAGCTGGGCGCCCACCTCGCCTGCGCCGCCGCGCTGGAGCTGGCCATCGTGTCGGGCGACCCGGTCGACCGCGGAACGCTGACCACCCGCTGGCTGACCTCTCCCCGCTCCGAGCTGGGCGGCGACTGCTGGCTGCACCGCGTCCACGGGGAGCGGCTCAACCGCTGGGTCCTCGGGCGCGGCAGCGCCCGCCGCGAGTTGGCCCAGCCCTTCGAGGTGCGGCTGCACGCCCCCGTGGCGGCGCCGTCCGGGACGTGCTTCGAGCCGCTCCGCTGGCTGCTGGCCCTCGCCGTGAACGGCGTGCCGCTGACGGAGAGGTCCAACCTCACCCGGGCGCTCGTCCTCGACGCCGTCGACCGTTTCGGCTGGGACGCCATGTCCACGCGGTCGGTGCGGAGCGAGGCCGACGTCCCCGCGCTGACCACGCTCAAGGAGATCGCCGTCCACGAGCTCGGGGCGCTGAGCCGTACGGGCCGGCGGCTCGAGCTGACACCCGTGGGACGCGCGCTGCTCGACGACCCGGTGGCGCTGTGGACGGAGGCGGCCCCCACGCTGCTGCTCCCGGCCCGGGGCGAGCACGACTTCGAGGTCTCCATCCGCGAGTCGGCTCTGATGCTGCTCGTGGACAACGGGCCGCTGCCCTACCGCGAGCTGAGCGAGCGCGTCGCCGACGTCGTCAACGGCGAGGGATGGCGCACGGCCGAAGGCGGCCAGGTCGCGCCGCCCGACCTGGCGGCGCCGCTCGGCGAGCTCCAGCGCCGTCTCGACGCCCTCGCCCTGCGCGCCGACTGCTCGTGGGACGCACCGTGGCGGCTGACCGGGGCGGGACGGTCCGCCGCGCTGGCCGCCCTGCGCGCCCGCGCCCTGCGGCCCCGCCAGTACGCCGGGATGGGCTGAACCATCACCGAAAGATCCAAAACCGTACAATCCGATCATTTCGCAAACGTCGATGCGACGGGTGTGGAACCATCGTGCTCGCACCGCGCGAGCGGGATGAGAGTCGTCATCGCCCCTATGGCGGAGAGATGGGCCGGTCATCTATGAGTGAGCGATTCGACGTGGTCCTGCGGGGTTATGACCGGAAGCAGGTGGACGCGTTCTTCGAGCGTCTCGACGCTGACGCGGTCACCGCCGAAGAAGTGCGCAGGCCGCCGTTCCGGGTGGCGATGGTGGGCTACGACCGGCACCAGGTGTGGGACGCCGTCGAGGACCGTGTCGCGGCCCCGGCCGACGAACTCGGAGGGCACGTCGTGCATCCCGTGTCGTCCTCGTCCGACGAGACCTACGGCAAGGAGTTCGACCTGGTCCTGCGGGGCTACGACCGCCACCAGGTCAATGTGGTCCTCTCGCGGGTCGAGGCGGGCACCATCACCGCCGAAGAGTTGCGCCAGACCTCGTTCAAGGTCGCGATGCGGGGTTACGACCGGCACCAGGTGTGGGACGCCGTCAAGAACTTGGCCGACAAGCTCGACACGCGAACGGAGCAGTAGGCCCGTCCGCCGGGCTCACTGCTCGTGATCATCGATCACCGCGGTCGCGTGGGAGAAGACTTCTCATGAGCGTCGTCGCCCGTGCCCGCAGGCCGTACGAGGAACTCAGCCGCATCGGGCGGATGCGCCGGATGCGGCGACTGGCGGAGGTCGCGGTCGGCGCCTACCCCGTCGAGACCACGCGGATCACCCCGCTGACGCGCGGCTTCAACACGACCTTCCGGGTCGACACCGCCGACGGCGGACGGCACGTCCTCCGGATCCAGCGCACCGGCGGTCCTTCGCCCGAGATGGTCCGCTCCGAGATGACGTGGCTCGCGGCGCTGCGCCGGGACACCGGCCTCGTGGTACCGGAGCCGGTGCCCACCCGCGACGGCGATCTGCTGACCGTCGCGGAAGCCGAAGGCGTCCCCGGGACGCGAAGCTGTGTGCTGTACCGATGGGTCAACGGCAGGTTCGCCGACGACAGGCTGACTCCGGCGCATCTCGAGCGGGTGGGCGCGCTCATGGCGCGCCTGCAGTCGCACGGAGCCGAATTCGCCGCACCCGAGGGGTTCCATCGCGGCGCGGTCGATCACGTCACCTCGTTCGGGCGCACCCAGGACGACGGACTGTCACCCGAGGTGGCCGCGCGCGCCGCGGCCCTCGTCGACGACGTGCATTCATCCGGCGGCGGGCCGATCGTCCAGGCGGTGATCGAGCGGGCCCGGACGGCCCGCGACTCGCTCGGCAGGGATCCTGCGGTGTTCGGGCTGATCCACGCCGATCTCCACCAGGAGAACTACCTGTTCCACCGCGGCGAGGCCCGGGCCATCGACTTCGACGACTGCGGCTACGGGCCGTACGTCTACGACCTCGCGGTGACGCTCAGCGAGCTGAAGCGCAGGCCCGACTATCCGGACCTGCGCTCCGCCCTGCTGTACGGCTACCGCGGGGTCCGTCCGCTGCCCGCGTCGCACGAGCGGCTCATCGACGTCTTCATCGCGCTGCGGGCGGTGCAACTGATGATGTGGACGGTCGAGCACCGAGATCAGCCGATGTTCCGCGAGGCGTGGGCCACGTCGGCGACCCGGACACTGGACTGGTTGAGATCCTTCCTGGACGGCGCCTGAGCCGTCCTTCAGACCTTCTGTCTCGTACGGCGAGCCGCCACGAACGACGCGAGCACGAGCAGGGTGAGCAGGCCCCAGTAGGCGAAGCCCTTTCTGCCGTGCATGGCCAGGTTCTCGCCCAGGTACGTCAGGCCGGGGATCAGATAGAGGGCCGCGGCGAGCGCCCACCTGGCATCCCTGACCGCGATCGTCGCCCAGACCACGGCTCCGAGCACCAGCACCTCGACGCCCGCGCGGAAGAGCATCCACGGCAACATCTCGTCGTAGGAGTGGAAGACGAACTGGAGCCCCCAGCAGAGCGCCGGAATCAGGAGCCACGCCCACGATCGAGCGGGAAGACCCTTTCCTGGCCGCACCGCGAGCACGGCCAGGCCGGCGACGATCACCCAGAAGGGCATCATGTTCGACACCTCGCCGTAGCCGGGACCGAAGTCGGCCACCTGCCACGTGTCGCCATGCAGGACCAGGAAACGGCTCGCATCGAGTGCGGCGATCAGGGCAAGGGGAAGTGCCAGCCGCGCCCATCCACGGATGATCGCCACCATCAGCACGATCGCGCCGAGGGTCCAGATCGGCCGGACGACATACCCCGGGTCCGCCCAGACGTCGATTTTCATCGCGAATGTGGTCGTCGCGACGGCGAGTACGCCCAACTGGAGCCCGTCCGCCCACCAGGGCGCCCCCGCGGCCCTGGCGTTCCTGGCATGGGCGGCGAAACCGCCGGCGATCAGTGCGAAGGCCTCCCTGAGCGAGGGACGCCGCGCCTCAGGGCCTGATGCCGCCATCAGCGTGCTGACGAGCTCCTCGCCGTGCCACTCGCGATAGACCTTGGGATACGCCCTGAGCAGGCTCCGGTAGCGCCGTTCCAGCGCACTCGCGGCGCTCATGCGCCCACCACCGAGATCTGGCCCGTGACGACCCTGGCGGCCTGCTGCAGGCGCACCGCCTCCTGGCGGACGGCGACGACGCCGTCGTCGGTGATCCGGTAGTAACGTCGCGGCCGTCCGTCGACGACCTCTTCCCTGTCCACCACCACCAGGCCAGCCTCAGCGAGCCGGTCGAGCGCGCCGTACAGGGTTCCGACGGCGAGCTTCACCCGCCCGGCGGACTGTTCGCCGGCGCGTTTGATGATCCCGTAGCCGTGAAGCGGAGCTTCGAGAAGTGCGGCGAGTATGAAGTACGTCGCCTCCGTCATCTTGGTCATACAGGGGACCATATATCGGGTCCCGATATATGGTCCACCGGTTTGCGCGGAATGCCACCGGATCCCCACCCCCGGCGGCGGACGGCCTCGGCCGCCCTCGTTAACGTGTGGCGCTATGACGGAGCCGATCAGACGGGTGGTCCCGCTCCCGGACGGTCAGACCGGCGACACCCCGGCGGACGACGTGACGCCCGTGACGGGATTCTGGCGGGCCCTCGGCCTGCCCGGCCTGATCGACGTGCACACCCACTTCATGCCGGAGCGCGTGCTCGCCAAGGTGTGGGCCTACTTCGACGCCGCTGGACCCCTGGTCGGCCGCGAGTGGCCGATCACCTACCGGCTCGCGGAGGAGGACCGGGTCGAGCGCCTCCGCGCCTACGGCCTGCGGGCGTTCACCTCGATGCTCTATCCCCACAAGCCCGACATGGCGGCGTGGCTGAACTCCTGGGCCGCCGACTTCGCCGCCCGCACTCCCGGCTGCCTGCACACCGCGACGTTCTTCCCCGAACCGGACGCCACGCAGTA
Source organism: Planotetraspora kaengkrachanensis (assembly GCF_016862895.1). Lineage (GTDB taxonomy): Bacteria > Actinomycetota > Actinomycetes > Streptosporangiales > Streptosporangiaceae > Planotetraspora > Planotetraspora kaengkrachanensis. Next base: position 57,374 of record NZ_BONV01000011.1, read on the forward strand.
CGTGACGCGTGCCGTCGAGTCGGGCGCCCGCGTATTCAAAGCACATCTCCAGGTGGGCGCCTACGACCCGAACGACCCGCTTCTCGACGACGTCTGGGGGCTGCTCGAGGACGCGGGCATACCGGTCGTGACGCACTGCGGGTCCGGCCCGGCCCCCGGTCCGCACACCGGCCCGGGCCCGATAGCCGCCCTGCTCACCCGGCACCCCCGCCTGCGGCTGGTCATCGCCCACATGGGCACCCCCGAATACGCCGAGTTCCTCGCCCTGGCCGTACGGCACCCGCGGGTCCACCTGGACACGACGATGGCCTTCACGCGTTTCACCGAGGAGACCGCGCCGTTCCCCCGTGAGGCGGTTCCCCTCCTGCTGGACCTCCAGGACCGCATCCTGCTCGGCACCGACTTCCCCAACATCCCCTATCCGTACGGCGAGGCCCTCCAGGCGCTGGCCGACCTGGAACTCGGGGACGACTGGCTGCGCGACGTCTGCCACGACAACGCCGCCAGGCTTTTCACGATCGAACGACCCTGACCGAAGAGGTTTCGCCCTCGAGACTCCGTGCCGCCCCCCGAGATTCCTGGAGCCCAGCATGACGGTCACCGCCGACGACCTGGACACGGCGATCTCCCATGTAGTCGCCGCGCTCGGCCCGGCCACCGGCGACGACTGGTCCGTGCCCGCGGGCACGCTGGACTGGGACTGCCGGCGGACGGCCGAGCACATCGGCGACTGCCTGATGTCCTACGCCGGTCAGCTCGTGACGCGGCCGGCCGGCAGGTATGTGCGTTTCGAAGCCACCGCCGACGAGGACGCCTCCGCCGCCGAGGTGCTGGAGTTCGCCGAGACCGGGGCGCGCATCCTGATCGCCGCGGTGCTCACGGCCTCACCGGATGCGCGGGCGTACCACCCCACCGGGATGGCCGACCCCGAGGGATTCGCCGCCATGGGCTGCGTCGAGGCGCTGCTCCATGGCCAGGACATCGCACATGGTCTCGGCGTCACGTACGAACCGCCACTCGACGTGTGCGCACGCGTGCTCGCCCGGATGTTCCCGCAGGCGGCGGTCGATCTCGAGGGCGTCGACCCCTGGCGGGCGCTGCTGTTTTCTACGGGACGCATCGAGTTGCCGGGCCGTCCTCGTCTGGAGCAGTGGCGCTGGCGTGGCGCCCCATTGAGCGAGCAATGAACCGCTTCCGGCGATCTCTCCTCGCAGGCCGGTCCACGTGAGGCCGGCGAGATCGGATTCTCCGCGAGGCGTTCTCCGGTGCGAACAGGTCGAAGGACCTACAGCGATCTGCATGTGAAGATCAGGCGGCTGAAAGCACGCTGCAATCGGCCCGGCCTATCACTGGTGATGGAAGCCCCCTTCGACACGGCGCCCCAGCGGGCAGTGTCACCATCACATGGGAGATCTCGATGAACCGCACCGTCCGCCTGCTCGGAGTCGCCGCCACCGCCGGTGCCGTCGCCTTCGGCGTCCCGGCTCTGAGCACTCCTGCGAACGCGTCGACCCCGGCCCCGCCCCGGTGCGACATCGCGGCAGACTACTACGACAGGGCCCCCGCTCCCGGCACTGGTCCGTTGGCCGCGTTCTTCAACATGAGGATCGACGACGCGGTGCAGTGCCTCATCAACGAAGAGCGCGCCAAGGCCGGGTTACCCGCGCTCACGCGGAACCATGTTCTGTCCGGCGCGGCCCTTTCACACGCTCGCGCCGCCGTGAACCAGAAGTGGTGGGGGCCGGGCGCCGACTCGCACACCAACCCGCTTACCGGCTCAACGCCCGCCAGTCGCATCACGGACGCGAAATACTGCCCGAAGCCGATCTCGTGGGCTTGGGCCGAGACCACCTACACCGGCTGGGGCGGTCAGGGCACCCCGAGGGCCGCCGTCCACTGGTGGGTGTACGTCAGCACGGCCGGTCACCGCGAGATCATCCTCAGTCCGTCGCTGACCGAGATGGGCGTGCAGGGTGAAGCCGGGGCGGCGGACGCGGCCGGCAAGGGCGCGAGCGGCGGGGGAACCTACGTCGTGGACTTCGGGCGCTGTCAGCAATAGCACGGACGGCCGGCGGAGTCGAAGCCGCGGCCATCGCCGAACCACCGTCGCCAGGAGACCGGAAGGGCCGGCCCCGCTGAACGGGACCGGCCTCTGACGTGGAGTCGGACGCGAGTTGGCGACGTAGGCGAGGTCCCGAATCTCCACGCCGGCGTCGAAATGATCGACCCTGCTTACGGCCGCGGCACATCTGACCTGGGAAGTCGGCACGCCAGTTTGCGTTCTTGTGGCCGGCAGGTTGCCGGGTCTCCGCCGAGCGAAGGCGCGAAGCGCGTCCGCCCGAGGGAAACCCGATTCAGGATTCCGGGAACGGCTGGTTGGATGGGCGGATGGAATCCTCCCGGCTTCTGAGCTGCCTCAAGAACGACTTCGCCCTACTGCGCTCGGCCGTCGTCGGCGCCGATCCGTCGGCCCGCGTGCCCTCCTGCCCCGACTGGTCCGTGGGCGACCTCGCGGACCACGTGGCGAAGGTCTATCTGCACAAGGCCGAGTGCATCCGGCTCGGAGCGTTTCCCGACGAGTGGCCCCCCGGCGTGCTCGACGCCGATCCCGTCGTCTCCCTGGACAGAACCTACGAGGCCCTGATCGGGCAGTTCTCCGCGCACTCTCCCGCCGATCCCGCGGCCACCTGGCACGAGCCCGACCAGACCGTAGGCTTCTGGATCCGCCGCATGGCTCAGGAGACGGTGATCCATCGCGTCGACGCCGAGCTCGCGGCAGGGCTTCCGGTCTCCCCGATTCCCGACGATCTCGCCTTCGACGGGATCGACGAGGTGCTGAAGCTCTTCCTCGGCTACGGGAGCACCCGCTGGCTGGACGACTTCGGCACGCTGCTCGACGCGCCGGACGAGCGGCCGATCGCCGTGTCCATGAGTCACCACGCCTGGACGCTCACGGCTGTGGGGGGCCGCGGCGCGCAGCCCGGACACGTGGACGTGAAGGACTCGGCCACCGGCTTCGACGGAGAGGCCCTGGTGAGCGGTGACGCGGTCCCGCTCCTGCTGTGGCTCTGGAACCGGGGCGACGACGCGTCCGTGCGCGTATCCGGTGACCGCGACCTGCTGAAGCAGTTCGACGCCCTGCGGATCGCCGCGACGCAGTGAATCGCCAGGTCACATGAGCGGCGGGGCCGGACAGGCCCGCCGGTCTTCGTCGTCTGCCTATACCTGCTGGGCAACGGCGTCCTCTTCCTGATCTTCTCGGCCCTGCCGACGCGGGCATCACGCCTCCCGAATGCTGACGGCGGCGCGGCGGCTGCGAGGAGTCTCGATTTCGTCGACGAGCGCGATCGCGAAGTCCGCATAGGTGATCCGGCTGGCCGGGTCTCCGTGCTCAGCGATCCGGTATCGGCCGGTGCGCGCGCCGTCATGGTTGAAGTCGCCCGCCGGCGCGACATATGCCCAGTCAAGGTCGCAGGACCGAAGGGCGTCGAGTCCCGCCGCGTGACCGAGGTAGAAGGCGCGGTATTCGTTCGGATAGCCGGGCTCGTCCATCAGGGGAACGCCCGACGGCCCCGGCATGATGGACGCCAGGCCGGCCGCGACCAGGCGCCGCACACCCGCCTTCCCCAGACCGGTGGCCAGGGCACGCACCGACATGGTGAAGAAGTCGTGCGGCGGCACGGACAGGTCGACGGCAGCAGTGATGACGGCGTCATGCCCTGCGGCCGCGTGCTCGATGCTCACTTCGTCCGTGACGTCGCCCTGTACCACCCGGACGCCGGGCAGGTCGCTGTGGCCTGCGGGATCGCGCACCACAGAGGTGACCTGGTGGCCACGCCGGTGCGCCTCGGCGACGGCCTGCCGACCTGCGCGGCCACCCGCGCCGAAGACCACGATGTTCATGATTGGCCACCTTTCACCAGGGCCGGAGTCCGAATGCTCGGGCACTTCGCGGACGCTATCGGTGGCTGCGGTTACCACAGGGATACCGGCTATCGTGAGGCCATGAGGGAGCCCCTGTCCGCCGACATGTTCGACGAATTGTGTCCCTCCTCGCTCAATCCGATTCGATTCGGCGACAAATGGGCGGCGCTCATCATCCGCTGCCTCGAATACGGTCCGCGCCGATTCTCCGAGCTGCGTGTGCCGCTGAGCCGGGTCACTCCCAAGGTCCTCACCCAGTCGCTGCGGTCGCTCGAACGCGACGGCCTGGTCAGGCGCACCGTCTACGCGCAGGCCACCCCGCATGTCGAGTACGAGTTGACTTCACTCGGCCGCAGCATGCTCGAACCGATGGCGGTCGCCTGCGCTTGGGCAGAGGAACATTGGGACGAACTGCTCGAGGCACGTGAGTCGTACGGCAACGGCGCCCACCTCGACCGCACCGGCTGACGGGCAGCGCGGCTGCGTGATCACCTCACCTTCGCTTCGATGGCCAAGCCTTGGAGGCCGTCGCAGGCCCCGAGGAATCGTCGAACGTGGCCCTGCCGAGTTCGATGGAACCCTCGACAGCTGTAGCTGTTGAGATGGGCGACCAGCGACGTGAGTAGTAGTTTTAGACCTATCCATATCCGACATAGAGGCAGATATGGTGCACACATGGCCAGGCAAACGCTCCTCGGTGAGTTTCTTCGCGCCCGGCGGGCCGTCACCACTCCTGCCCAGGTCGGGCTGCTGGACGTCGGAGTACGCCGGACACCCGGGCTGCGGCGCGACGAGGTGGCGACGCTGGCCAGCGTCAGCACCGACTACTACACCCGCCTCGAGCAGGGGCGCGAACGCCGCCCGTCCGATCAGGTGCTCGGCGCCCTGGCGGGTGTGTTCGCCCTCGGTCCGGACGCCACGGCGCACCTTTACGCGTTGGCGCGCGCGGACGCGCGGACCGACACACAGGCCGGCACAGGGACCGGCACGGCCGATTCACAGGCCGACCAGTGGCCGCACATTCCGGCAGGCACCCTGACAGCCGACGCCATGACGCAGGTCAGCCTGCCCCTGCTCCGGCTGATGCGCGGCTGGTCCGACACGCCCGCCCTCGTGATCAACCGATGCCGGGACCTGCTGGCCATCAACCCGCGGGCCCAGGCCTTCTACCGGCAAGGACTGCACACCGACCTGAAGGTGGGCGACAACCTGCTGCGCGCGCTCTTCCTCAATCCCGCCGCGCGGGAGTTCTACTGCGACTGGGCGCCCACCGCACGCAAGAAGGTCGCGCACGTTCGAGCCGGCGTCGGCAGCGATCTCAACGACCCCCACGTGAGCGAACTGGTGGACGAACTGTGCGACCAGAGCGGCGAGTTCCGCCGTCTGTGGGCGCGGTACGACGTGGAGGCCGAAAGCAGCCCCCGCATCAGGAGCTTCCGCCACGACCTCGTCGGGGAACTCGCGCTCAACTGCGACATGTTCGCCGTCGTCGGCGCCCCCGGCCAGCAACTGATCACCTTCCAGGCCGCCCCAGGCAGCCCTTCCGCGGACGCGCTGGCCGAACTCTGCCGGGGATCCGGCGAACCCGATCCGGCCCTGCATTCGTGACAGGCCTTTTCGTTTGCCGTCGTGTTGCAGGGCCTCAATATCGGCCGATATCGCATTTCATTGCTCCACAAGGCCGCGTGGCGGTGTGACTTCACAACGCGCACCTTCCGATTTCTTCCGGTTCGGGCGTGCGCGGTGCTTACGTTATTGAGGGCAGGGCCGGACCACAGGGAGAAGCAATGCGCACAGCGGGAACACGGATGCTGGCCTGCGCGATGCTGATCGCGACCGCGCTGGCATGCGGCCAGGAACGACCGGTCCCGCAGGCGACCGTCACCGCGCCCGCGCAGGATCGCGCACCCACGCCGAACCCGTCACCACAGGGCGACGACGAACCGCGTAAGAGCAACATCGAGGGATCGGATCCCCGGTGGTTCGAGGGAGAAGTAAGCCTCGCGGACGGTCGCCGGGTGGCGATGCACTACCGGCTGGGTGAAGGGCTCTTCGAGCAGCACTACAACCCGAAATCCGGGAAATGGACGACGCCACGCCTGATCTACGGCACGAAGACCGACGCCTGTCAGAGCATCAAGCTCCAGGCCAGGGGTGACACGGTCACGGCGATCGCGAACTTCGGCCGCTACTGCGCGGACGGCGAGCCGCCGACGGAGTCCATCGCCGCGGTGGGCCTGGGGGGCCTACGCAAATGGGATCACCATCTCACCAGGAGCTTCGACGGCTGGGAGCACGCCGAAATAACCGATGACGGCAGGAAGGCCACCTTCGTCAGCAGGTCCACAGTGGTCGAGAGCACGCTCGTCTGGACCTCCACCGGCGGCTTCACCAACCCCGTGTTCAAGTATTCCGACTGAGCCCCGCCCTACCGGTCGAAGCTAGCCCGACCCCCGTTGCCGAGACAGCGCCTCAACGGTTCGCGGCCACCATTCGGGGTGATCTCGAATGAGACCGGCAAGGGCAGGGCTGTTCGCGACCATCTCGCAGCAGTAGGCGATCCAGTCGTCGTGGGATTCGCTCTTGGCGATGAGCCGGCTGGTGATGAGGTTGCCCTCCATGGCGTCGGCGAACATTTCAGCGACAGCCAGAACACGGGCTCGGCGAGATTCCCGTCCCGGGCAGGGCTTCCCGTCGTAGAAGTAGGGCCGAAGTTCGGGGTGGTCTATGAAGACGGCGTAGATCTCGCGCATGCTGCTTACCTGCTGGCTCGCCGTGGTACCCGCCAGGGCGTTACTGATCTTCGTCTGCCGGGCGACCGCCCTGGTCTGCCAGGCGAGCATGGCGAGGGAGATGACCAATCCGATCAGCCCGCCGATGGCGGCGACGTCGCTGATGCTGGGTCCCGAGATCACGGGTGTGGGGCCTGACGTGGGGATGATCACGGTGTGCGTCACCGTGACCGTAGGCAGCGGCGATGGACTCGGGGCCGATAACAGCATGTGCGGAACTTAGCGCCGAATGCCGACCGACTTGAGGCGTATATGACAACCTCGGACAGCTCGTCCAATCAGAAAGAACTGCGTCGCGACCATGCGGGGCGAGGCTCGGTCGTCGCGCCGGCCGGTCAGTGGTCGCCGTGCACGCCCAGGTGCGTGATGCCGAAGCTGTGGTCGTACTTCACGCCGTACTTCAAGAGGCGGTCGAGGCCGAGGTGGAACAGGCCGATGGCCCCGGCGACGGTGAGCGCGCCGATGTGCCATCCGGCTCCTGCGGCGAGCAGTGCCAGCGGCAGTGGCGCGGTGTGCGTGAGGTTGTAGGTCCAGGCACCCACCCGCGGGCCTGCGAGGTAGGCGAACCAGGACAGGTCGGGGACGAGGAACAGTGCCGGGATCAGCCACCAGGGCTGCCCGGCGGTGGCGAAGACGACGAGAGCGGCCCCGGCGACGGCAAGACCTTCGATCCGCAGCCAGGTCAGTGGTCGTCCCGTGACCACGCCTGGCGTACCGGCGGCGTCGGGCACCATCGGGGCCGGGCCCTCACCGTCAGCGGGTGGTTTCGGCGTGTCCATCAGTGGGTGAACGGTGGTCATGTCAGTCCTCCGGGGACGAGGAGTGGTCGGCCTGCAGACCCGTGATCAGGGACTCGACGAGAAAGCGGTAGCTGCGGGTGACCTCACGGGGCAGTCCGAACCCGCCGGCGGCTTCGAGGTCGGCGAAGCCGTGGAACGCCGATCGCAGTGTGCGGGCGGCGTCGATGGCGTGGGCGCCGTGTAGTCCGAAACCGGCGAGGGCGTCGAGGATGATCTGCAGGGCCTCGTCGCTGACACGGCGGTCCTCCTCGTCATCGGCCGCGGGTGCGCGGACGGTGGCGGCGTAGCGGCCGGGGTGGTCGAGGACCCATCGCCGGTAGGCGTCGGCGATCGCGCGGACCGCGTCCGGGCCGGACCGGCCGACGGCCGCCCGGGCCAGCGCATCCCCGAGTTCGCGTTTGGCCTGGAGGGAGATGCCACGTTGGAGGGCGTCCAGGGAGTCGATGTGTTTGTAGAGGGACGGCGTCCGCACGCCGACCCGCTCGGCCAGGCGGCCCATGGTCAACCCCGCGAGGCCGACCTCGTCGGCGAGCGCCGCGCCGGCCGCGACGACCGCGGCCGGGTCGAGACCGGCCCTAGGCATGTACGGATCCCAGGAACGACAACATCATGGTGACCACCTGCGAGGGGAACTGGACGTGCGGGTAGTGGCCCGCGCCGGGAATCATCTCAAGGCGTCCCAGCCCGGACGGTAGCGCGGCCACGATGGCCTCACCCTCGGCCTGCGGCGAAGCCCAGTCGGGGTCGAGCGTGCCCTGCACGACCAGCACGGGGCAGCGGACGTTGCCCAGTTGGGCGCCGGCGTCCACGGGAGCGGACCGGCCCATCAACTGCATGGCCTTCATCCGGCCCGGCTCGCGCAGCATCGCGTCGATCCGGTCGAGGCGCGCGTTCCAATCCACAGGCTTCGGCCCGGGGTACGCGATCTCCAGATACTGCTTCCAGAGCCGGACGCTGCCGAACAGACCGGTGCCGAGCAGTCGGAACATGCCGCGGCGGAAGCGGGCCACCCGCAGATCACCGAGCGCGATCTGCTGCTTGCGGGTGAACGGCGCCAACTCGACCACCGCGGTGATCAGCGACGGGGCCTTCGCCGCGGCGATCGTGGCGGCGCCGCCCGAGATGGAATGGCCGACCAGGACCGCGGGGCCACCCAGGTGGTTCACCAAGGCGATCAGGTCATCCGCGATATCCGAACGCGTGTAGGACGCCCACCCCACGCTGGACTCGCCGCAGCCGCGCAGGTCCACGGCGGCGACCCGGTATCCCTCCGCCACCAGGGCCGGCGTGACGAAGCGGTACGCCTCGCGGCTGTCACCCATGCCGTGGGCGAGCACGACGAGCGGCCCGGACGCGCCGGTCACCTCGTACGCGAGGGTGCCGCCGTCGACGGTCAGGTATTCGGTCACAGCGATCTCCAAAGCTTGGCTAATCAAGTTAGCTTTAAACTAATGTCATTAGCCAAGCCTTGTCAAGGCGGCTCCAGCCCTTACCCCTGCCCTGCGGCTCTGCGCTCGATGAACGCCGCCACGCCGTCCAGGAACAGGCCCAGCCCGAACTCCCCCTCGACCTCCTCGTCGTAAGGGACCTCGCCCTCGAAGACGCCGGCGGCGATCACCTTGCCGAGCGCGGGAAACCGCTGCGCGTCCACCACCCGCGCGAGCGCCTTGCCGTACTGGCGGCCGAAGGCCTCAGGGTTCTCCGCGTAGCCTTTGGACAGTTCGGTGCTCAGCCGTAGCTCGCCGTGCACGAAGGTCAGCAGGCCCATCACGACGCCGACCTTGTCCTCCTCATCGAGACCGGTGTCGCCCAACGCGCGAAGCGCACGGTCGAACCACCAGAGGTTGTTGGGTCCGACCGGCGGACCGCTGATCGGGATCTGCACAGTCCATGGATGCCGTTGCAGCACCTTCAGCAAGCTCCGTGCCCACAGCGTCAGCCCGGTCCGCCAGTCCAGGCCGTCCGGCAGGTCCGGTGGTCCGTCCAGGGCTGCGTCCGACATCAGCAGCAGCAACTCGTCCTTGCTCTTCACGTAGCGGTACAGCGCCATCGTGGAGTTGCCGAGTTGGGCCGCGACCCTGGCCATCGACACCGCGGCCAGTCCTTCGGCGTCCGCCACCTCGACCGCGGCCCGCGTGATGTCGGCGACCGTGAGGGACGGTTTGCGCCCCCGCCGCACGGTCTCCCGCAACCCCCAGAGCAGAGTCACCTCGCCGGGCAGTTCGATCTCGTCGGTCATCCGGCCTCTCTCGTCGCGAGTACGGACTCAGTCTAAAAACAACCCTCCCCGACGCCGATGCGTATGAGTTACGCTCTTAAGCGTATGTCATACGCAATTATCCTGCCGCAGCTGAGGAGCGAGGATGATCGTCGAGGCAACCGGCCTGCACAAGGCCTTCGGCTCCACCAAGGTCCTGGACGGAGTGGACCTGCACGTCGCGGAGGGCACGGTCTTCGCGCTGCTCGGCCCGAACGGCGCCGGCAAGACCACTGCCATCCGCATCCTCACCACGCTGTTGCGGCCCGACCTCGGCAGCGTGCGGATCGCCGGGTACGACGTCGTGCGCGAAGCGGCCAAGGTACGCAGCGTGATCAGCATGACCGGTCAGTTCGTCGCGCTGGACGACCAGCAGACCGGCCGCGAGAACCTGGTCATGATCGGCCGCCTGATGCATATGGGCAGACCCGCCGCCCGCCGGCGCGCGACGGACCTCCTCGAACGGTTCGACCTGGTGGACGCCATGAACAGACGGGTGAGGACCTACTCCGGCGGCATGCGCCGGCGGCTGGACCTGGCGATGAGCCTGGTCTCGCAGCCGAGAGTGATCTTCCTGGACGAGCCGACCACCGGCCTCGACCCGTCCAGCCGGACAACGATGTGGGACGCCATCAGGGACCTGGTCTCGTCGGGGACGACGATCGTCCTCACCACGCAGTACCTGGAGGAGGCGGACCGGCTGGCCGACCGGATCATGCTGATCAACGGTGGCCGGGTCGCCGCGTCCGGCACGACCGACGCGCTGAAGTCCCAAGTGGGCGGGGATCGACTCGACCTGCGATTCGCGGTGGTGGCCGACGTGGCCCGTGCCGCCGCGCTGCTCGACGCGCTACGCGGCACCGACCCCCTCGTGCTGGGCATCCCGTCCGACGGCAGCGCGGAACACCTGCACAAGGTGCTGGACGACCTGCGGCTCGCGGGCGTTCCGGTGGTCAAGGTGTCGTCGCACCAGCCGACGCTGGACGACGTGTTCCTGTCCCTGACCACCACCGACCGGACCTCGATCCAGGTCTGACCCGGCTCTCGAAGGGAGCACGACCATGACCACCACCGCTGTGCACGGCGGCGCCCGCAACGCCGTGGGCGACTCCCTCACCATGATCGGCCGCAGCATCCGGCTCAGCCGCCGCAACGTCGACACGCTGGTCATGTCGATCGTCCTGCCGCTGCTGATGATGTCGCTGTTCGTCTACGTCTTCGGCGGGGCCATCAACACCGGCACCCGATACATCAACTACGTGGTGCCCGGCATCATCCTGCTGTGCACCGGCTACGGCGCCGCGTCCACCGCGATGTCCGTCACGGACGACATGACCAGCGGCATGATCGACCGGCTGCGCTCGTTGCCGATCCGCAGCTCCGCCGTCCTCACCGGACACGTCGTCGCCAGCGTCACCCGGAACCTGCTGTCCACCACTCTCGTCATCGGCGCCGCCATCGCAATGGGCTTTCGCCCCGACGCGACGGTCACCGACTGGATGCAAGTGGCCGGCCTGCTCCTGCTCTACGTGCTCGCGCTGTCCTGGCTGGCTGCGGGGCTCGGCGTGATCGCGAAGTCCGTGGAGTCGGCCAGCACGTTGAGCTTCCTCATGCTGTTCCTGCCCTACCTCAGCAGCGCATTCGTGCCGACGAACACCATGCCGACGTTCCTGCACGCGGTGAGCGAGCACCAGCCGATCACCCCGGTGATCGAGACAGTCCGTGGCCTATTGACCGGAACCCCGATCGGCACCATCGGCTGGATCGCACTCGCCTGGTGCGTCGGCCTGCTGACGTGCTCGTTCACCTTCGCCACCTGGCTGTTCCGCCGCCGTACCCGCGGCTGAAAAGCGGTGCGCCCCAGACGATCTCTTCACGCCGCAGTCGCTCGGGAGATCGAAAGAGCCCGGTTCCGTGATCGGAACCGGGCTCTGACACGCGCAGATGCTTGAGGGGATCGCGTCGCGGCTACATCCCCGCTAGTCCCCGGGCATCACGGTGAACGTGAACCCGGCGCTCGTCTGACGGCGCAGCGAAATGTCACACTTGATCCGGCGCAGCACCTCGTTCCTGCTGAGGCCGAGCCCCTGCGCGATGAGCCGCTCCGGGCGCACCGGCACCGGATCCTCGAAGGCGACCTCCACCTGGACCGGCCACGCCTCGTCGAGCCATGCCGACGGGGTGTCCAGCCGCCAGGCCCCCTTCCAGTCCAGGGTGAAGCGGTTGCGGCAGGCGAGCAGCGGATCCAACAGCTTTGACGCCACCAGCGCCGGATCGTTGGCGTGGTAGCCGTCGAGCTCGGCCGGATCGAAGGATCTGACCTGCGCTCGCTCGTGCACGGTGAGCTTGCTCGTCCGATCGCAGGACACGCAGCCGACCAGCAGCCACACGTCCAGCAGCTTGCCGTTGGCGTTGACGCGGAACCTGCCCTCGCCGGTGGTGGCGGACTCCGACCGGCAGTCCACGCACCGCAACGACAGCAGAGGGAGCCTGGTCCGGCGAACGAACCAGGGCAGCACAGTATGAGGTTGTGAAGACATGATCTCTCTAGACCTGACACGGGGCCGATTGTGCGCGGCCTCGAACGCTGTAGGACCGGGCGCACACGGGCAGCCCGGCAGAGCCGACGAGAGGGTCGGCTTGAAGGTGAGCGGAAGAAGGTGTCAGGTCTAAAGAGCAGGCGGGGTCACGCGGTTTGTCCTCTGTCCTCACGGCGACGGGCCGCAGGCACCCTAAGGGAACGCGGACGGAAGACTCAAAGGGTTTTCCGGTGGCGGTGGTCCCCCGGCCTCACTGCCTGCTTGCAAACCAGCGCCGGTCACAAAGGCAGCACGCGGTCAGCCGCATCATGCCGATCATGATAGGTATGCGTGGTATCGACCCACTTTGCCGTGACATTCGGGAGAGGGCACGCTGTGTCGACATCTGCTTACCAGCGAGCGCTGCAGAAGGCTGAAGAGCAGGCACGGCGCCGTCAGGCCCGCAAACTGACCGGCGCCCATGTGGCCGCCATGGCCCTGGGCGTGTGTTTCGTATTGGTGGCCTTCGTCGTGCTGCTCAGCTCACTACCCGATGCTGTGTCCGCCGCGAAGGGAAACGGCAGGCCCGGCACTTTCGTCCTGCACAAGCTCCATTCGGGCAAGAGCGGCGGGTGGTTGGGGTCGTTCGCTTCGGACGATGGAAAGGTGATCCTGAAAGAGAGTTTCGTCTCTCATCACGACGTCCCCGGCGACGCGAAGCCGGGCGACCGCATCCGCCTCCTCGAGATCGACGGGGAACTCTGGAAGTCCGGGTCCAAGAGCTGGATCCTAATGTCGATCTTCCTGGTGGTCATCGCCGCAATCGTCGTCGTCCTGGTCTGGGTGTCGCTGTGGCAGTGAAGCGGTGGATGTTGACGGGTTCCGTTTCGGCTCCCTAGGGAGATGGGTTGCCGGGGCCCTGCTGATCGGTCTGCGCGTCCATCGCACCTCGCACGAAGTCGAGGATCGCCGCGCGTCCGACGAACGGGCCAAGGTCGACCGCACCGGCGATCGTGAACGTCCAGGTGGCGTCCTCGGTCAGGACGCCCTCCAACGCCACCAGATCTTGCTGATCCAAGGCGAAGGCGTAGCGCGCCAGCGTCTGCTGGACGGCGAACTGATCCACAGGGTGGAGATCCACGTCTCCCGCAGGCGTTGCGGTGAGGTAGGTGCTCCCCCAGCCGGGTGCCGCGGTCGTCTTCATATCGAAATCTCGCTTCGTTCGGTTGTCGAGCGAAAGGCCGGGGCGCGGTCGTCGGCGAAGCGGTCGCCCGGCGTCGTTGCGGGGGTGGCCCTTCCGTCGAGCCCGATTCTCGATCGGAGGCGTGAACGGCTCGTCCTCATGCGACCGTGAGCACGATCTTGCCTTGGATGTGGCCACGGGCGGCTCGTTCGTGCGCCCTTCGAGCGTCCGCAAGCGGAAACGTGCTGTCTATGGCGACGCGAAGCGTGCCCGCGCCGAGCAGGCGTCCGAGTTCTGCGAGTTGCGGGCCGTTCGAGCGCACTTGGGTGCCCGAGGTCGTGACGCCTAGCTTCGCAACCTCTTCGGGGTCGTATTCGGCGACGAACACCGGGTACAACGCGCCGCCGCGCTTGAGCGTGCGCAGGAAACGACTGCTGCCGAGACCGCCGACGGTGTCGAGAACGAGATCGACGCCGTGTGCGACTTCCTCGGGACGGCTCTTGGTGTAGTCGATGAACTGGTCGGCGCCGAGTTCGCGTAGGAACGACTCCTGCACGCCCGATGCCACCGCGATGACGCGTGCACCCTTCCATTTCGCCAGCTGTAGCGCGAAGTGCCCCACGCCGCCCGCGGCGCCGTTGACGAGCACCGTCGTCTCGGCGTTCAGTGCCATCGGGCGATGTTGTGCCGCTTGAAAGGGCGACGGATGATCGTGTCCGAGCTCGATCAGGAACTGCCACGCGGTGAGCCCCGCCATAGGCGCCCCCGCGGCGTGCACGTGATCGACGTGAGCCGGCTTGCGGGCGAGGTCTGACGCGGGCGCGGCGACGTACTCGGCATATGCGCTGCCCTCGAGGCCGGGAAAGCGGAGCAGACCGAAGACTTCGTCGCCGACGGAGAAGCCGTCCACGTCCGCGGGAACGGCCGCGACGACGCCCGACACGTCCGTCCCCGGAATGGCGGGCAAGCTCAAAGGCGGCCTCATCGCAGGAGGCACGTTGGGCATTCCCTCGCGCACGTACCAGTCGGGGGGATTGACGCCAACCGCGTGAACGCGAACGAGCACCTCACCCGGCTTCGGCTCGGGAATCGGCACATCGTCGTAACGCAGCACCTCAGGACCACCGAACTCGTGCAGCCGGATCGCCTTCATCGTATTCATCGGCATCGCTTCCTCTTGATCGGCGTAGATGGGTTATGCTTAAACGAAGCAGTGCTCCGATTATGTGGAGCACTGCTCCGATTGTCAAGGTGGGCATATGCGAGCTGACGCCAGGAAGAACTACGACCAGCTACTCGCGGTCGCGAGCGCCGTCGTGGCCGAGGAAGGCGCCGACGCATCGCTGCGCGACATCGCCCGCAAAGCCGGCGTCGGGCTCGCCACGCTGTACCGCCACTTCCCCACGCGAGAAGCTCTGCTTGAGGTCCTGCTCCGCACCGGCTTCGATGAACTCGCGACAAGGGCGGACGAACTCGAAACCTCAAGCTCGCCCGAGGATGCTCTCGCGTCGTGGCTGCGCGACTGCGTCGCGTACGCACATGAGTATCGGGGCGTCACGACGCTGATGATGGCCGCCATCGAAGACACCGAGTCCGCACTCCATGCTTCGTGCGTCACGATGCGCGCGGCAGGAACCCGGCTCCTCGCCCGCGCGCAGGCCGCGGGCACGGCACGGACCGACATCGATGGCACTGATCTGTTTGCGCTGGTCGGGGCACTGGCATGGCTCAGCGACCAACCGTCTCTCACACCACGCGCCGATCATCTCTTCGGTGTCATCGCCGGCGCGATCCTGACCGCTCGCTGATGTCCCCCAGCGGTCGTCGCTTAGTTGGTCACCCAGGTGAGCCGGGCTCTCACATGGTGAATCTCACGTCAGAGGCTTGACCCAACGAGACCACTGAGGCTGGGACACGTAGCCCGCGGCGCCCCAGACATGATGGGCCAGTTCGTTGTCCAGCAGGACCATTGCGTCGGCCCGGAACGCGCCGAAGGCCGCGAAGCGCTCCTCGGCCGCCCGGAGCAGGGCGGTTCCGATTCCCTGCCTCCGGCGGGCGGGGTCCACGGCCAGTCGGTAGAGGTGGGCCCGCCAGCCGTCCCAGCCGGCGATCAGCGTGCCGACCATCTCCCCGTCGACCTCGGCGATGAGGACGGCCTCGGGATCACGCTCGATGAGCGCGCCCAGCTTGGCGGAATCGTCCTGTCGATCGGTCCCTTCGGCGGCCACGCGCCAGAAGGCGAGGAGCGCCTCGATATCCTCGACCCGTCCGTGCCGGATGATCGTGTCCATGGCGAGAAATTATCAGCCTCGCCCTGGGCACCCCAGGTTCGTACCAAGTCATCAGGCGGGTGCCGGACCCCTGAGAGGCGCAGAAGATCTCAGCAGGAAAAGGTGCTCCTGAATCACGGCGGGTCCCCGGCGACGGTCTCCGTAGTCACTCAGAACATCAGAAAGGCCGGTTCCGATGATCGGAACCGGCCTCTGACATTGGTGGAGCTATGGGGATTTGAACCCCAGACCCCTTCGATGCGAAGCCAATTCGACGTGACCGTATGGTGCGCAGCTCTGCTGCTCAGCCCACGCCCACCGACCGTTGTGGTTCGCGGCCGCTCGCTGGCGATCGCAGTGGTTGTCACCCAGTTGGTCACTCATCGGACCCTGGCACCATGCACTTGCGCCGCGCTCCGCGATTCCGCTGCCCTAATCGCCTCTCCCAGCATCTGGTATGCGGCACGGAGCTTGATGAGTACCTTCCCCGGGCATTCGGTGCCCTGCTCGGTGCCAAGCGTCAGCCGATGTACGAGCCCGCGTGCCCGCTTCGTTTGGTCCAACCCGGCGGGCTTTACCCTCTCTGCATGACAATTCGGACATCCTCAACTCATGGTCATCTTGAAACAGAAAAGCGGCCATATATGGGCGAGTCGGAGTATTCGACAAAAACGGCTGGGTATCCCCTAATGAGTAACCAGCTACGTCAAGAAAGGTCAGCAATGCGAAACTTCACACGCATGGGCTTCATTGCCGTCTCGGCGGCGTTCGTATCGATTGCGGCGCAGCATGCTGCTTCTGCCCAGGTCAACCCTGTGGCGGAAGGGGCGCTGAAGAACGCCGCCCAGGGCAACCCCGTTGTGGAAAGGTACGTCCCACAGCTGCAAAAGAAGCCCACGAAGGCGGAAACAGCCGTAGGGAATGCGGAGTCGGCGGCATCAGCAGCGGCAGAGAACGCGGCGGCAGCGGGTTTCTAGACGACTAGCGCTAGCGCCGCCTCATCTTTTGGATTGCCCTGTTTTCGATCGATACGCCGAGCACGCGGGGATATCCTTTGCGGGATCATCCGACGCCCGCCCTCCTTCCTTCGGTCGGGAGGGCGGGCGTTTCATTGTTTTGTCAATTCCGCGAAGAACCCTGCACGCGGCATCAGCGGGCGCTTGAGTACAAGGTGAGACGCCACCTAAGCCGCCGTCTCATGCCCTTCGATGCGAACCCCGGGTCAGGGCGCCGGCGCAGATCAACGGGTCGGTGCTGACTGCGTCGAGCGTCCACCGTCTTCCGCCACTGTCCAGCGTCGTCCGTTGGCGTTGCCGCGCAGTTTGTCGCGCAAAGAGCGCGCTGGCTGGTCATTCCGTCTGCCGCGACCGCGCGCGGTGAAGGTACGACTGATCGTGGCCGAAGATGTCGTATAGCCAGTGATCGAAGTACCTGCCTACAGCATCGCTGTCGCGAGGGTTCAACGCCAGCCATTCGCGGGCGGCCCGAACCATCTCGGCTTTGGCAAGCTCTTCCTCCGCTGGCTTGAGCTCCACCCAGTCCGTGAGATCACCCACAGGGTATACATGCTGCCGCCCAGTCTCCAATGGTGAAGACCTCAATCGTCTCGCGCCTTCTAGCATGAAGAGTCGCATCTCTGGTCGACAACGTTGGCGACCCCGGGCATACCTCTCGCCGTCTCGATCACTGGACCCCAGTCCGCGCCGGGCTTCATGATGATCCGGAGCGATTCAGACATGTCGCCCATCTTGATCACTCCAAGCAATTCCGAGTGCTCGCCACTCTTCAGGACATTATTTCGAAATCTGTCATACAGGACAGCTTTGTCCTCAAAAGCGACATTCTCCACCCCTGGCATCGTGGTCAGCGCCTTCTCGACGTTCTCTTTCTCCTGATCGGTGATGGCCGTGCCGCCCCCAGTCGGATCCTCTGTTTTGCCTCCGCACGCGGGCCACGGGTCATCCTGCTTGCACAGGAAAACAGTGATCACTGGTTCTTCCGTGCCTACCAGAAGCATCTGTTGCAGGCTCGCCGCGCTAACGCTGTGATCGCCTGAAGGGGCGGGCGGCGCCAACACGACTGCAGCCACGACACTGGCGAGCACCACAGGGACGGCTACGGCCACAAACCGCAGCCGAAGGGAGAACGAACGCCGGCGAGGAGTGGCGAAGGCGCGGACGAGGTCGGACTCGAAGCGGCGCTGGTAGGCATCATCTGTGTCGGGGCGCAGGGACGTAACCAGGTCGTCGAGGTCGTTCATGACTGCTCCTGAAACGTGAGGCGGGTGAGGTCGAGCGCGTCGGCCAGGCGGCGACGGGCGCGGTACAGGCGGACGTTAAACGTGCGAGCCGAGCAGCCTGCGATCTTGGCGGCCTCGTCTGGCCCGAGGCCATACCAACTGGCCAAGAGGACGGCCTCGGCATCACGCTCGGACAGGTCCGCGAGTACGTTCAGCGCCGCCTGCCGTTCGGCAACCTGCTCGGCCACATCGGCGGCCGGGGCAATTTCGGCGAGCCGCTCAACCAGGGTCTGCCTGCGCGACAGGGATCGGCGTTGCGTCCGCACCAAGTTCCGGGCCACGCCGAGCAACCACGGCAACGGCGGCTCCGGCACGCGGTCGAGTTTCCGCCAAGCGATCAGGAAGGTCTCGCTGGCGATCTCCTCGGCCGTCTGTTGTTCAGCTCGCAGCAGCACGTAGCTGAGCACACTGCGGTAGTGCCCCTTGTACAGCGCGGTGAGTTGCGCTTCGGAATCGTCCACACCTGGTAATGACCTCTACAGCCCTCCGATTACCACCCGGGAAGAATCATCCCGTACGGGCTCCCGCAGTCTTCGCTGACCACAGAGGCCACAGGGCCGACGCAAGAGGCATCGGTTCACTGCGGAGGAAGATCGGCCCGAGACTTCCTGAACAGCCCCTGAGCAGCGAAAAGGCCCGCCAGGCGTTTCCCCTGGCGGGCCTTTCGTCATGGTGGAGCTATGGGGATTTGAACCCCAGACCCCTTCGATGCGAACGAAGTGCGCTACCGGACTGCGCTATAGCCCCAATGACTCGACTAGATTAGCAAACTCTTGGGGCTCTTCGCGCCACCCGGATCAGTCTCCGACCGCACGGCGGCCATCGGCGTACTGGTCGAAGACCGTGCTGCGCCTGCGGGCCTCGAGTTGGATGATCTCCGCCTCGCGGGCCATCTCCTCCATGGCCCGGCGGTGCTCCTCCACCCTGCGCAGATGCTCCGCCCGGGCCCGCGCGGCCCTTTCCTGCTGCTCGGCGTCGGCCTTGACGGCGACGCGGAGCACGGCGAGGTAGCCCAGGAGCAGCACGCCGGAGGGGGCGACCCCCCACCAGGGCATCACTCGGACGGCCGCCGTCACCACGGACGCGAGCACGAGCAGGATGCTCCACAGCAGGCGCCGACGCCGCCGGGCGACGATGCTCGCGCGCCGCTGCGTGTCCGTACGGCGCGGCCGTACCGGAGCGGGAGCCTCGGCCCCTGCGGTGTCGACCTCCGCCGCGGCGTCGGACGACCCGGAAACCACGGAAGGCCCGGAAACCACGGAAGGCCCGGAAACCGCGGAAGGCTCGGCAACCGGAGCCGGCTCGTCATTGGAGCGGTCCGGAATCGGGGCCTCGACGATCGTGTCGGCTTCGGCCTGCACGTCGTCGTAGATCTCGACGTGCCGGTCCCTGCGCAGCCACATCGGCAGCAGGACGCTGAGCCACATCACGACGATGGCGAGGTAGAGGAGGGCGCTACCCATCCGGCCACCTCCAGGCATGGCGAACACATCCGGGGACTCGAGTCGTCGGAGATGTGCTCACGTCACGCACCGTAAGACGGTGTGTCACTGATTGACGAGCATTCGGGTCGGTGTGTCGCGAGATCGTCAAAGCTGTTCATGTAATTCGATCCCGAGCGCACCTTCCCGGAGATCGTTTGAGCTAACCCGGGCTGGGCTCGCTCCGCCGTGCGTTGGATGCCTCCATCGTCCGGCGCCACTGGACCAGAAGGCCGCCCGGCGCGTCCTCCACCGTCAGCGCGTAGCAGATGTGATCACGCCACGCACCGTCGATGTGGAGCTGGCGCCTGCGAACCCCCTCCTCCCGGAAGCCCAGTTTCTCGACCACCCTGCGGCTGGCGTGGTTCTCTGGCCGAATGTTTGCCTCCAGGCGATGCAACCCGGTGGTGAAGAAGCAGTGGTCCACGGCCATGGCCAGAGCGGTGGGGATGATGCCCCGGCCGGCGAGGGCGCCGTCGATCCAGTACCCCACCTGGGCCGAGCGGGCTGAGCCCCAGACGACCGCGCCGACGGTGAGCTGTCCGGCGAACCTGCCCTCGTAGGTGACCACCCACGGCAGCGCGAGCCCCTGGCGGGCCTCACGGCGAAGGGTGCCGACCATCGAGACGTACGGCCCGAGGCCCGTCCTGAACAGGGGCGTCTCGGGGTTGCTCGGCTCCCACGGGCGCAGCCAGTCGGCGTTGCGCAGTCGCGTCTCCCGCCAGTCTCTGACGTCACGCATGCGCAGCGGCCGGAGCTCGATTGGCCCCTCCGCCAGGATGGCCGGCCAGCCGCGAAGTCGATCCATTAGTCAATCATCCACCTGAGGACGGTCAACGCGCCACGCGAGGCTCAGTCTCCCTCACGCCCCATGGTCACCGCCGTGAATCTGGTCGACGATGTGACCGAGAATCGGGCCGAGGACGGCCATTCCGTCCCGGACTCCGCCTGTCGAACCGGGCAGGTTGACGACCAACGTCGAGCCCGCCTGCCCGGCGAGCCCCCGGGAGAGGATCGAGGTCGGGACCCTCTCCCTGTTCACCTGCCGTACGGCCTCGGCGATCCCGGGGATCTCCCGGTCGAGGACGCGGCGGGTGAACTCGGGCGTGAGATCCTGCGGGGTCACGCCGGTTCCGCCCGTCGAGACGATGACGTCGTACCCCTCGGCGACGCCCGCCCGCAGCGCCGCTTCCACGGGTTCGCCGTCCGGGACGACGTGCGGCCCGTCGACGGGGTCGCATCCGGCCTCGGCGAGCAGGGCGGCCAGCAGGGCGCCCGACTTGTCCTGATAGACCCCAGCGGAGACCCTGTTGGAGACGGTGATCACCAAAGCGCGCAAAGCCGTGTCCCTCCCACGTTCGGTCAGTCCCGGGTCCAGACCCCGGTCTTGCCGCCGGTCTTCTCCTCGACCCGGACGTCGCCGATGACGGCGGCCGGATCGACTGCCTTGACCATGTCGATCAGCGCGAGCGCGGCGACGGTGACGGAGGTCAGCGCCTCCATCTCGACGCCGGTCCTGTCCGCCGTTCGGACCCGGGCGGTGATCTCGACGCCGGTGTCGACGACGGACAACTCCACCTCGACGCCGTGAAGAGCGATGGGGTGGCACAGTGGCACCAGGTCGGGCGTGCGCTTGGCACCCATGATCCCCGCGATCCTGGCCACGCCCAGCGCGTCGCCCTTCGGGACGTCGCCCACACGCAGCGCGGCCACCGCCTCGGGCGACAGCGTGACCCGCCCGGACGCGGTGGCCGTACGGACGCTGACGTCCTTGGCCGAGACGTCGACCATTCTGGCGGCGCCGGATTCGTCGATGTGCGTCAGACCGTTCACAGCGGGATCACCTCCACCTCGGCTCCCGCGGGGAGCTCCGTCACGTCTTCTGGCACGATGACGAGCGCGTTCGCGGAGGCCAGCGCCGCGAGCTGGTGCGACCCCTGGCCCCGGACGGTGTCCACCGTCGTGCCGGACAACACGCCCCTCAGATAGGACCGCCTGCCCGCCGGCGAGCGCAACGCGGCGGTGGTGGTCGCACGCACGGTCTCCGGCGCACCCGCCGGGAGCCCCTGCATCCTGCGCAGCGCGGGCCGTACGAACAGGACGAAGGACACGAACGACGAGACCGGGTTCCCGGGCAGGGCGAAGATCGGCACGGCGTCCGGCCCGATCACGCCGAAGCCCTGGGGCATGCCGGGCTGCATCGCCACCTTCTCGAAGGCGACCGTCCCCAGCGGCGACAGAGCCTCCTTGACGGGCTCGTAGGCGCCCATCGAGACGCCGCCGCTGGTGATCACCGCGTCGGCCCGCACGAGCTGGGCGTCGAGCCTGTCGAGGAAGACCTGCGGGTCGTCGGTCACCGCTCCTGCCCGGAAGCCCTCCGCCCCGGCCTCCCGTACGGCGGCCGACAACATGAAGCTGTTGGACTCCCAGATCTGCCCGTGCCCCAGCGGCGTGCCGGGCTCGGCCAGCTCGGTCCCGGTGGACAACACGACGACACGTGGCCGGGGCCGTACCAGCACGCGCCGCCGTCCGACGCCCGCCAGGATGCCCAGTTGGGCCGCGCCGATCCTGGCCCCCTCGCTGAGCACGACGACTCCGCCCTGCACGTCCTCGCCGGCCCGCCGGACCGCGTGGCCCGCGCTCGCCGGCTTGTGGATCGTGACCCGGGTGGTGCCTCCGTCGGTCCACTCCACCGGGACGACGGCGTCCGCGCCGGCCGGGAGCGGCGCGCCCGTCATGATCCTGGTGACCAGGCCCGGCCCGATGGCCCGCAACTCGGCGTCGCCCGCGGGGATGTCCTCGATCACCGGCAGCGACACCGGCGCGGCCGCGACGTCCTCGGCTCGTACGGCGTAGCCGTCCATGGCGGAGTTGTCGAACGGCGGCAGGGGCACCGGCGAGGAGACGTCCTCGGCCAGCACGCAGCCGAGCGCCCGCTCCAGTTCGACCTCCAACGGCGCGAGGGGCCGGACGGTGCTGAGGATGTCGGCGAGGTGACGGTCGACGGGCTTCATGACTCTAGGATCCGGCCTGGTCGAGGAACTCCCGCAGCCAGGGCAGGAACTCGGGCGCCAGGTCGTCGCGGTTCGCGGCGAACTGGACGACGGTGCGTAGATAGTCGAGCTTGTTGCCCGTGTCGTAGCGGCGGCCGCGGAACAGCACGCCGTGGACGGGGCCGCCCTCGTCGGAGGGCAGCGAGGCCAGTGTCCGCAGGGCGTCGGTCAGCTGGATCTCCCCGCCGCGCCCGGGCGGCGTGTTCTCCAGCACCTCGAACACCGCGGGGTCGATCACATACCGGCCGATGATCGCCCAGTTGGACGGGGCCTCGTCCGCGGGCGGCTTCTCCACGAGGTCGGTGACGCGCACGACGTCGTCCTCGCCCGTCGGCACGATCGCGGCCGCGCCGTACAGGGAGACCTGCTCCCTCGGGACCTCCATGAGGGCGATGACGCTGCCGCCGTAGGTGGCGCGCACCTCGATCATCCGCTTCAGCAGCGGGTCGCGCGGGTCGATGAGGTCGTCGCCGAGAAGACAGGCGAACGGCTCGTCGCCGACGTGCTGCTTGGCGCACAGGACGGCGTGGCCGAGCCCCTTCGGTTCGCCCTGCCGTACGTAGTGCATGGTCGCGAGATCGACGAGCTCCTGGACCTGGGACAGCCGCTCCTCGTCGCCCTTGGCGCGCAGGGCGTCCTCAAGCTCGTACGCTACGTCGAAATGATCCTCGATGGAGCGCTTGTTGCGGCCGGTCACCATCAGGACGTCGAGCAGTCCGGCGGAGACGGCCTCCTCAACGACATATTGGATTGCCGGCTTGTCGACAATCGGCAGCATTTCCTTGGGGGTCGCCTTGGTCGCGGGGAGGAACCGGGTTCCGAGACCCGCGGCCGGCACTACGGCTTTGGTCACAGGATCGAAGTCAGCCATGGGTGAACACTAACGGAGCAGGCTATGGACAAGGCGAACCTGCGTCAGCGGATCATGCGCAGCCGGGCCGAACTCAGCGAAGAGACCCTCAGGAAGTCCTCGGCCGCGGTGCGTGAGGCGCTCCTCGACCAGCCCTGGGTGCAGATGGCGGGCCTCGTCGCCTGCTACTGGTCGTTCGGCAGCGAACCGTCGACGCACGGATTGATCTTCGCTTTGTGGAAGCACGGCACGACCGTGATCCTTCCGGTGCAACGCCCGGACGGCGATCTCGACTGGGCGGTCTACGACGGGCCTGACTCCCTCGCGCCGGGACCGCTGGGGATCATGGAGCCGGTGGACACCCGCCGCGGGGTGGACACGATCCGTACGGCGGGTCTCGTCCTGGTGCCGGCGCTGGCGGTGGACAGGTCGACAGGAGTACGGCTCGGCAGGGGCCGGGGTTTCTACGATCGCGCGCTCGCCCGTGTGGGACCCAACGTGCCGACGGTCGCCCTGCTCCACGACGGCGAACTGGTCGACGGCGTCCCGGCCGAACCGCATGACCAGCGTGTACGGTTCTGCGCCCTCCCCGCTGGAATCATTGAGTTGGTGCAAATGTGAAAAGATCGGCCTGACGCGAGAAGGGGGGGCGGGTGGGACTGAACGTCTGGCTTCTCCTGTCCGCCGCCGTCGTCATCGCGGCAATCGCCTCCGTCAGAATCGCTCACCGCACCGGCCTGCCCAGCCTGCTGGTCTACCTCGGCATCGGCCTGCTTCTCGGGGAGTCCGGCCTGGTCGGCGTCCGTTTCGAGAACGCCGAACTGGCCCAGCAACTCGGTCTCATCGCCCTGGCCGTCATCCTCGCCGAGGGCGGCCTGACCACCAACTGGAACCACGTCCGCACCGCGGTACCCCTGGCGCTGGTCCTCGCGACGGTCGGCATCGCGGTCAGCATCGTCGCGCTGGCGGTGGCCGTCCACGCGCTGCTCGGCATGGACTGGCGGTTCGCGCTGCTGCTCGGCGCGGTCCTCGCCTCGACCGACGCGGCGGCGGTCTTCTCCGTCCTGCGCCGCCTGCCCCTGCCGCCTCGCCTGGCCGGCATCCTCGAGGCCGAGTCGGGCTTCAACGACGCGCCCACGGTCATCGTCGTCATGATGCTGAGCATCGCGACCGCGCCGATGCCGCACCTGTCGTCCGTACTGGTCGAGACCCTCTACGAGCTCGTGGTCGGAGCGGCGGTGGGACTCCTGGTCGGACCCGCAGGGGCCTACGCCCTGCGCCGGGTGGCGCTGCCCGCCTCGGGCCTCTATCCCATCGCGGTGCTCGCCCTGGCGTTCGTGGCGTACAGCGGCGCGGCGCTGCTGCACGCCAGCGGATTCCTCGCCGTGTACATCGCGACGCTGATCCTCGGCAACTCCCGGCTGCCGCACCGGGCGGCGACCAGAGGTTTCGCCGAGGGGGCTGCCTGGCTGGCGCAGATCGGGCTCTTCGTGATGCTGGGCATCCTCGTCAGCCCGACGGAACTTCCCGGCGCGGCCACCCCCGCGATCGTGTCCGGGCTGGTGCTCGTGCTGATCGCCCGGCCGGTGTCGGTCGTGGTGTGCGCCGCGCTCGCCCGGCTGGTGGGGATCGGCGGCGTCTCCTGGCGCGAGCAGGTGTTCCTGTCGTGGGCGGGACTGCGCGGCGCCGTGCCCATCGTGCTGGCCACGATCCCCTGGGCGGCCGGGATGCCCAACGCCAAGGGGCTGTTCAACGACGTCTTCATCATCGTCGTCGTCTTCACGGTGCTGCAGGGCCCGACGTTGCCCCATCTCGCGCGCATCCTCGACCTGTCCGCGGAGGGCGAGGCCCGCGATCTCGACGTCGAGGCCGCGCCCCTTGAGGAGCTCAACGCCGATCTGCTCCAGGTCCGCGTCCCGGCGGGGTCGAGGATGCACGGCGTGGAGATCTTCGAGCTCCGCCTGCCCGTGAACACGCTCGTGACCATGATCGTGCGGGGCGACCGGTCGTTCGTTCCGACGGACACCACCCGGTTGCGATCAGGAGACCAGCTCCTGGTGGTGACGACGGCCGTGCAGCGTGAGGCCGTCGAGCGCAGGCTGCGCGCGGTCAGCCGCCGCGGCAAGCTGGCCGGCTGGTACGGCGAACGCGGCTTCTAGCCCGATCTTGCCTGTGGGCCCGGTGGGCGGTGTGGTGTCGCGAGTTGGGGGGACCGACGCCGGGCGGTGGGGCTCGACCGGCCGAGGGGTCCGGGCCCGTGATGATCTCCTCGGAGGGGGCGCTGTGGGGCGCTGGAGTGCCATGTGACGGTACGGTGCGATGTGCGCGGCTTGATGCCCGCGCAATAAACAAGGCTTGAGTGGCGTTTCAGCTCGTTGACTGCTTACCATTAGCAGTCGAACGGGTCGAGTGCCAGTTTCAGGAGGAGCGCGTGCCCACCTACCAGTACGCCTGTACCGTCTGCGGGGAGCAGCTGGAGGCCGTCCAGAAGTTCACCGACGACCCGCTCACGGAGTGCCCGCAGTGTCAGGGCAAGCTGCGCAAGGTCTTCTCCCCGGTCGGCATCGTGTTCAAGGGGTCGGGCTTCTACCGCAACGACAGCCGGTCGTCGAGCTCGTCCACGTCGCCCGCGTCGACCTCCACGTCCTCCTCGAGCGACTCGAAGAAGACCGCCGACACGAGCTCCTCGTCGGGCGACTCGGCCAAGAAGGAGCCCGCGGCCGCCTCCGGCTCCGCGACTTCCTCCACGACCTCCACGTCCAGCTCCACCACCTCCGCCGCGTGACCCCGGGCCCGGCTGCGACCGGGCCCGCACGAGTTTTCCACAGGCAGTAAATCGCGGCCGATGCGAATTCGTTAAGGTCAGCCGCATGACGAATCGTGCGGAGATCGGGGTCATCGGCGGCTCGGGTTTCTACTCCCTGCTCGACGACGCCGAAGAGATCAGCGTGGCGACGCCGTACGGCCCGCCGAGTGACGCGATCACAGTGGGCCGGATCGGAGAGCGGTCCGTGGCCTTCATCCCTCGCCACGGACGAGGTCACGTCTTTCCCCCGCATCGCATCCCTTATCGGGCGAACCTGTGGGCCCTGCGCTCCCTCGGCGTCCGGCAGGTGATCGCCCCCAGCGCCGTCGGATCCCTGCGCCCAGAGATCGGCCCTGGCGCCCTGGTCGTCCCCGACCAACTGGTGGATCGCACGACCAGCCGCGTGCAGACCTATTACGACGCCGGCGGCGCCATTCACGTGTCGTTCGCCGACCCCTACTGCCCCTCCGGCCGGGCCGTTGCCGTGGCGAAGGCGCGGGAAACGGAGTGGGACACCGTCGACGGCGGCACGCTCGTCGTGGTCGAGGGTCCCCGGTTCTCCACCCGGGCGGAGTCGAGGTGGTTCTCCGGCGCCGGCTGGTCGATCATCGGCATGACCGCTCACCCCGAGGCGGTGCTGGCCCGCGAGCTGGCCCTCTGCTACACGTCCCTGAGCCTGGTGACCGACCACGACGCCGGCGTGGAAGCCGGTGAAGGGGTCACGCACGAGGAGGTGCTCGCCTTCTTCGCGGCCAACGTCGAGCGGATGCGCACACTGGTCGGCCAGGTCGTCGAAGACCTCCCCCTCGAGCGGTCCTGCCCGTGCGGGAACGCACTGGACGGCTTCAAGCTCCCCTTCGACCTCCCGTAGCCGGCCATGCCTGCGATCTTCGGGGGCGATCCCTCATGCGCGGGTTGAGACGCGTCCTCGCCCGGCGCCGTCGACTGATCGCCGCGCTGCTCGCGGGACTCGCGGTGGCGTGCGTGCTGATGGCCGTCCGGCAGCCCCAGGGTGTGGCGGTCCTCGCCGCCGCCCGCGATCTGAGCGGCGGCCGCCTCACCGCCGCCGACGTCATGTCCGTACGGCTCCCGCCGGACGCGGTGCCCGATGGCGCGTTTCCGGCCGGGTCGGCCGTGACGGGAAGGGTCGTGGCGGGGCCGGTGCGCAGGGGCGAGCCGCTCACGGACGCCCGGTTGCTCGGCCAGGGCCTGCTGGCGGCGCGTGAGCCGGGGATGGTGGCCGCTCCCGTGCGGATCGCCGACCCGGACGCGGCGCGACTGCTCTCCCCCGGTGACGTGATCGACGTGCTGGCCGCCTTCGAAGGCGACGCCCAGCAGGCCCTCGCCGTGGCGCACGCGGTGAAGGTGCTGGCCCGCCCGGTGGAGGCCGACGCGGAGGGATCGGAGGCGGGTGCCCTGCTCGTGCTGGCGACGAATCCCGCGGAGGCGGCGCAACTCGCCCAGGCGCAGGCTCAGGCCCGGCTGTCCGTCACCATCCATCCGCGATGATCCGCACCGTCGTCATGGTGCGGTGTTCATCGCGTCGTCGCGTCGTCGCGTCAGAGTCCGGCGCCGAGCTTGGGGTCGTATTCCCAGTGCCAGGGCTCGAAGGGATTGCTGTAGGCCCACGACGGATGGATGAAGCCGTAGCGCTTGCTGTTGGACTCCAGCCAGTTGAACGGGGCCGACCCGGAGTTCTGCACACCGCCGCAGAGGTCGACGGCCAGGCCGAGGCCGTGGTTGCTCCGGCCGGGCACGGCCGCGAAACCGGGGCGTGAATAGTAGACGGCCTGCTGCGAGGCGAGGCTGCGGTAGCTGTCGGTCACGCACATCTGCCTGCCGAACTGCTTCCGGTAGGCCAGGTTGAGATCGGCGAAGGCGATCGCCGCGTCGGCGCGCAGTTCCTTGCCTGCCTGGGGCAGGGGGCAGAGGCTGCTCTTGGGGAGCAGGCCGTTCGGGTACTGCGACGCGGTGGAGATCCGTGTGGGGTCGCAGGCGCCCGCCCCACGATGGCCCTGGTTCACGTTGACGCCCATCTTGCTCAGCGTCTGCGTCAGCGACTTGACCAGATCGGCGGACTTGGTCCGCAGACTGTCGACCTGGTGGTCGAGCTGGGCCTCTTCGAGGAGGTTGGCCGATCGCAGGTCCTGGGCCTCGTTGGCGAGCCTCTCCTTGTCCTTCAGCAGGCGTGCCGCGTCGTCAAGGATCTTGTTTCGGCCTACGGCCAGGTGGTCGACATCGCTCATCGCCCTGAGCGTCGACGTGCCGTCGCCCTGGGCGAAGAGCGGCCCGAGCCCACTGGCCGAGGGGTTCTGGTAGACCGACTCGACCAGGTCCGCGAGCGGCTTGCGCATCGCGGACAGCTCCTGGTTGGCCTTCGCGAGCTGCTTCAGCTTGGACGCCAGCTTCTTCTGCGAGGAGTCGAACTGCTTCTTCCTGGAGTCCAGTTGCTTGGAGGCGTCGCCGATCGCCTTGTACGCCTCCTGGGCCTGTTTGCGCAGCTGCGTCAGGCTGGGACCTGCGGCCGTCTCGGCCACGGTCTTCGGTGAGGACGCGCCGGTGATGGCCGTCTCAGCAGCCACGGTGACGAAGTCGGACGTGCCGGGCGAGACGCCTACGGGAGACTTGGCGGACGAGATCGCGGCGACAGAGCTCACCGCCATGACGGCCACGATCAGACCAGCCGACCGAGGAGACGGCACGATCAACTCCTCTTTACGAACTCGTGACTTCGGTCAGGCACGCACGTTACTACAGCCGCCTGTGTCCCCGAGGCTCGGTCGCCGAATGCGATAGGCGCCTATCACGGTCCAATTTGGGGACTTGTCTCGTCCGTCACTTGTGGGGCTTATGACTTCGTCGCTGCTGGGGCTTCAGGACTTACCGCCGCTTCTCGCTGATGGAGCTTCAGAACTTCACGCCACTCAGCCGCGGCCGTGGCCTCAGGACTTGCCGCCGCGCTCCTTGCACAGGTCCCACAGCCAGGTGTCCTGCCAGTCGAGGGCGCAGGTCAGCTCGTCCTGATCCTTCTTCTCGACCGGCGTCGCCTTGCCCGCCGTGGCCGGCTGCGCCTTGCCTGCGGCAGGCTGAGGGGCCGCCTCAGGCGTACGAAGGATGATCAGCTGGCCGTACACGCGGGAAGGTCCGGAAGGCGGCGGCACGGCCGTCGGCTCCATGACCTGCCGGCCCGGTGCCACACCCTTGGCGCCCGCTGTCGAGCCTTGTGCGGCGTCGGCTGGTGCGGCGTTATCTGGCACTGCCTTGGCATCTGGGAGCGCCGCATCTGGGGCCGCCGCTGTAACGGCGTCAGGCTGGGCATCCGGAAGCGTGGCGGCGTCCGACTGAGCGTCCGACTGGGCGTCTGGGGCTGTGGCGGCGCCCGGCCGTGCGGCGTGCCGGCCACCAGCCAGGACGCCTGCCTTCTCGTCGCCCGCGTCATGATTCGTCTTGGCGGCGCCGTCGGGGCCGACCGCCAGGCGGCTGTGCGGATGCCCGGTAGGCATGCCGGGCAGGACGACATTCTGGATCGACCCGCTCGTCATGCCGCTGGCGGACGAAGCGTTCTGAGGGTGCAGCGGAGATTGCACCTTGCCGGCCGCTTGGATCGGGCCGGTAGCTCCCCGAGCCGTCGCCTCGTAGCCGGTGATCTCGGCCATCAACATGCCCGAAGCGAGGACCGCTGGCGCGATCAACCCTACGACGAGCACCACGGGACGCAGCCCGCGCAAGTATTTGCGTCGCAATCCGGTCACGAACAGTGACGGTAGCCAGGTGTGGCGAAGAGGAACTCGCCCACTTGCCAGGGCTTTACCGCACTTCAGCCACGCGATGACCGATCAGGCCCTCGCCACGCCCCTTCCAAGGCGCGCGCTGTGCCAACTCTTCGCTAGGCTTACAGAGCTACACGCCTCCGTAGCTCAGGGGATAGAGCACCGCTCTCCTAAAGCGGGTGCCGCAGGTTCGAATCCTGCCGGGGGCACTCTTTTGACCTTGCGATTCACCCTCTGACCTGCGGCTACTGTGCCGCAGGTCTTTTGCTTGGTGAGCCACCGCGAGCAGCCGTATGCAGCCGTAAGACCATGATCAGGGGACATACAGGGGATGATCATGGCGACGTTTTCCCACATGAGCGCCGCCTCCTGGAGTCGCCGGTTACAACAGAGGCCACGTTCCCTGGGGTTTGCATCGTGCAGTGTCTAGCCCTCTTCGACCTTGCACTGAGCCCTTTTCATCCTGAGTAACGGTCCGCTTCTATGCGGTCGAGGACGAGGATGGCCTGCATGATTGCCGTCGCACGGCGGGCCAACAGCGCAGCTTCGCGAAGACTTTCCAGGCTTCGAAGATCACGACGGCGCGTTCACCGAGGGCTCGGATGCGGACGTGGGAGTGGTTGACCTCTTTCCGTGCGCGGGACACCGTGGCCTGTGCCGGTGGCGTTTGAACGGAGCCGATGCCGTCGCGTTGTACCTGTCGGACCCGGCTCGGACGGGCCGACTCTCGTCGACAGCATAGGAGCCAATGAAGGCGCCTCGGCGGTATCACGGACTATCGGTCTGTTAGGACTTCTTTGCCACACCTGACATGTGCGATCTTGGAAGCGCGCCCCGAATCGTTCGAGGCGTCTGATCTACCGGCATCGTTAGCCGCCTGAGTCTCGGAGGACTGCACGGTGACCCCCCAGCACAAGATCGGGTTTGTTTACGTACTGACCAATAAGGCCATGCCAGACATCGTCAAGGTTGGATTCTCCTCCTGGCTTCCTGAGGATCGAGCTCGGGATCTCTACACGTCGGGCGTGCCGGCCCCGTTTGAGGTTGCTTTCCGGACGGCCACGTCCTGGCCTGAGGCTGTAGAGCGACGAGCGCATGAACTCCTCTCGGTGGATCGACCAAATCCGAGACGGGAGTTCTTCACAGTCCCTGTGGATCAAGCAATCGATGCTGTCCGGATGGCTGCCGTCGATGTGGCAGGAATCGACAGTTGGCAGGAGTCGGATCGGTATCTCGTGGGGCCAACAGATCGATTGGCCATGACTCTGGAGGCGGGCCAGATCTTTGCGTTGATCTCCTGGACCTCGCTACAGAGCCTGGTATCCGGACACCCAGCCGAGATCATTGATCTCTGGCAGGCCCATTCGAACGGGGACCTCCTGGAGATCTTCGGGACAAGTTCGCCTGGCCACGTCGCTGGATTTAGCGATAACCACCCTGGAGGCGATGTCGATCCCGTCCCCTATCTTGATCGCTCTCAGAGCGCCGCCAACGGCATGCTCATCGGCCGTGAAACGCTCTTCCCCGGCGACAGATTGGTATGGGTCAGTGAACCGTTATCAGACCCGCATGTCAGTGTGATCTTCGAGGCCAGCAACTACTGCCAGGTCATCAACCGAACGTGGAGTCCCGTCATGACGGAGTACGGAATCCCGCGTTTGTTGAATGACTTCGGCTACGACAGCCCTGAGCCCGAAGTCGCTAATGCGATACGTACCGCGCTCGCATTGCCACCACCTCGCTCGTGGGCTCCCCGCGACGACAGGGATTCCGGCGAATGGGCGCCCATTGGGGATGAACCCCAACATCCCGACTACTGGTTGCCGCAACTGCAGCCACGGAAACGGCGTAAGGGGTCGAGTCCCTCATAGCTAAGGGGACCATCCCCTAGGGATTTCTTCCGCTTCCCGCGTCAAGGTGTAGCAGTTCAGGCCGGAAGCCGATGAAGTGGGCGGACGCGGCTCGGGCTCCAGCTCAGCGATACGGCATCGCGCCGCAAGCAATTTCAGTCTGATCCGATGACGACATGCCAGCATCCATCCCGGCATCGATGAGGTCCTGCTTGCGGCAGCTCTAGATCGTGTGATCGCTGCGCGGCGGATCCGCGGCCACGTGATGCACGGTGCGACGCACCTGAGGAACTAGGCATGCACGTCAGCCAAAGTATGGGGCCATGAAAGCCGGAGAACGTCGCAAACTCTAGCAAATTAGTACATTTCCACAATTCATCTTCGCAACCTCCCGATACTTGACTATTATGTCCAGGCTTGGCGGGTGCGCCCAGATGGGCACAGATCCCTGCTCGCCGTGGTCGCGACAAGGAGGTACAGCGGGTGCCGCTCTTCATGTGGCCCCTCCCCCACCAGCGGAGTAATTTCCGCGAGGCCTCTGCCTTGACGATGACAGCTCCTCGCATACGCAGATCTCCGCTGCCGGCCACCTTTACAGGACCGAATACTCCGTTCCGTAAGTGGCACTCGATATTCGCGCCAGCTATCGCCACATGCTGACTGTTGCTCTTGCCGCAGTCAGGGGCCAACGTTGATGCCGCCCTGGGCACCTGCCGGCGGGTGATCCCGCTGACCGCATCAGTCATCATCGGATTCCTCACCAGAGCCAGGTCATGAGACTTCCCACTCCCAAGGGCCGTCAGCCCTACGTGATCTTCCTGCCAGGTCAAGGCCACCAGGTGGTGCTCGGCACTGCCGGCACAGGCAAGACGACAATGGCCATGCTGCGAGCGGAGCATCTGGCCGCTCCAACCACCGCAAACAGCGGGCGAGTACTGCTGGTGACCTACAACAACGCCTTAGTTACCTATCTGCGGTACTTGCAGCCGGCTGCCGCCCAGAACATAACCATCGAGACCTACGGGCGGTTCGCCCGCGGCTATCTCAACAGCATTGGGCAGATGCCGTCATGGAATGGGATCGCGCAACCGGCTGATAGGCGAATGTGGGTAGAGCAGGCAGTAAAGGAGGTAGCGAAGACATATCAGCCGGGCTCGTTCTTTTCGCGCGATACCGGCTTCTTCCTCGACGAACTCGAGTGGATCTCCGGCATGGGTGTCGCCTCGCTAGATGAATACAAAGAGGTTCCTCGGGTTGGGCGGGAGCGGGGGCTTGCCAATGCGCAGAAAGAAGCTGTCTGGAAGATTCTGATGGTCTACCGGCGCCTGCGCACCGATGCAGGCCGACGTTACGACTGGTACGACCTGGCAAGCTCAGTACATGCCGCTTTTGCTCAAGATAAGAGACCGCGCCACTACCGGCACGTCGTTATAGATGAAGGGCAGGACCTCTCCCCTGAAGCGATCCGCTCACTCGTCGCGGCTGTCGATCCTCAGGGATCAGTCACTTTCTTTGGTGATTATCACCAAATGATTTACGGACAGGGCATGTCCTGGCGATCCTGCGGGCTAAAGATCCAACGGGTCGAGAGATTTGCAGACAACTATCGAAACACGGCCGAGATCGCCCGTCTTGCTATCGCAATGAGCCGCATGCCTCACATGGCTGGAGATCCGCAGGATCTCGTTGAGCCACGCGAGCCAGCAGCGGCCGGCACGCGGCCCACGCTAGTGGAGTGTCGAGACGAGGCACAGGAGATGGACATCATCCGCGCGCAGGCTACGGATTTCGCCCGCAACGGCACCGTTGCCGTACTTGCCCGCACCTGGGCTGACGCCCGACAAGTCTGCGAAGGACTCCGTGTGCGCAACCTGCAGCCGGACCTCAATCGCTGGGACGCAACGCCTGGAATCTACTGTGGCGCATATCATTCCGCTAAGGGACTGGAGTTCGACGCCGTCCTTATGCCCTTTTGTGGAGTGGCCCATATGCCCCACCCGGATACGGTCACCGCGTTCGGTGACGACGAGGCAGCCGCCAGGGAAGGCCGACTACTGTATGTCAGCACCACCCGGGCGCGAACGGATCTGCTGCTAACCTACAGCGGGACTGTGACACCGCTACTCCCCAGTGATGATGCGCTCTATGCCAAGGTGACCCCATGACCCCCGTCACGGTCGCAGAGGCACTAGCTCGCCTCAAGTTGACGAGGCTGGCGCACTTCACCCCAGCCCGGAACCTCTGGCACATCATGGCGTTGGGGGAGATTCGTAGCAGCAAAGATCTTGCCGACAACGCTCCTGAGTGCTTCGGACCGACTGATCGTGAACGGTTCGATCGTCAGCCCGACAAGGTCTGTTGCACCTATGAGTACCCGAACGGGTACTACCTCGCGAAAGCGCGGAAGAACCCCGAGTTCACTAACTATCCGAGCTGGGTGTGCTTGCTGCTCGACCCTGCCCTACTACTACGGCCTGGCACACTCTTCTCACCGTGCAATGCTGCTACAGGGGGAGGCATGTACCTACGACCCGGCGGTGAGGGTCTTTTGGACAGCTATGCGCCTTCGTCCAAGGTTGGTCCATGGACGCGTGACTCACGGCATCATCCCCGCGCGGCCACCGATCTGCAGGCCGAGGCGTTAGTCCCTGGCCCAATCGATTTGTCATACCTGCATGGCATCGTCGTTCGGACTGAGGCGGAGGCGAGAGAACTCTACGGAGCATTAGGGAGGGGTGGATTCGTGCCGGCACGCTTCCGCTGGATCATTGCTCCCGACTTCTTCGACCGAGACCTTTTATCTCAGCGACTGCGCTTCGGTGGAGTGATCCGCGAAACTAACTGGACACCCCCCGCCGACCCGGAAGAGAACTAATATGACACCTTCGGACACGGTGAGCGCCGATCGAGCCCTCGGCATCATCGTGGGCGCAGCGGTAGGCGATGCCTTGGGCTGGCCACAAGAGCTACGCAGCAGCATTGTCGGTGGGCAAAGGGCACGGAACGTACCGCCTGCGCCGCAGTTTCGGCAATGGGAACGCAATTCGGGAACGCAGTTCGCTCGATATCAGGAGACAGTAGCGGCGGGTGAGTACAGTGATGATACGCAGTTGCTCCTGGCAGTTGCGAGGAGCTGCCTGCGTAGGTCGGAATGGCTCACATATCTAACTCAAGTGGAGCTGCCTACTTGGTTGCTGTACCAGCGAGGGGCTGGCCGTGCGGTGCTTGCCGCAGCCCGCGCATGGGCCAATGGTCACGCGCCTTGGATCGAAGGCGATGGAAGCAGGACCCACCGAGCGAAAGATCCAGTAGGGACCTACTTCAATGCAGGCGCTAACGGTGCAGCGATGCGAATTGCACCCCATGTGATCGTCACCGTATCTGACGTATCTACTGCCGAACTTCTCCACCGAGTACTACTCGACGGCATCGCTACCCACGGGCATCCTCGCGCCCTGGTTGGTGCGGTGATCCACGCGCTCTCGATACGCCATGCTTTGCTCCAACAAGGCACCCTTGAGTATGGCGGACTGATTGATTCACTACTCAGTGATCAATCTTGGCAAAATAGCGACCTGCTCCATGACGCCCTGCCTTCCGACTGGCTTCAGGCATTCGAACAAGCGCATCGACAATCTCCTAAAGCCGCCTGGGCAGTCGCGGCTCATGAAACCCTTGAGCTGCTGCAAATAGCTCATCATTCGCTAGAACGAGCTGCTCTTGCCAATGACGAGCACACACTGAGCTTGCTTGGCGCCTTCGACAAGACACGCAACGGGGCTGGCACAATCACGGCGGTTGCAGCGGCGTATATTGCGACACGAGCGGCAGCTCGCCCCATTACTGGACTGCTAAGATCCGCATTCCTGGCGAGCGCCGACACCGATACCCTTGCATCAATGACAGCCTCCGTGCTAGGGGCAATCCACGGCACTGCATGGCTAGGGCCCCTCGCCCGGGACGTGCAGGATGCGCAATGTCTCCGTGACATAACAGCTCGCCTAGCAGCCGTGGTAAACGAGCGGACGGCAACACATCAGCAAGCCCCGTTGTTCCACGCAGCCAACATTCGGACAAGCGTCGGAACCAAGGAGATCGAGCATTTTCGAAGCGCAGCCTTCGGTGGCCAAAGTGACGCGTTGAGGTGCCTGCCGGACGGTCGAGAGATCACTTCATATGAACAGGATCGCCGCCAAGCCAATAAGAGCGGCCTCATCGTTACGCGAGTTCGATTGACTACATCCGACAGACAGACCCTTATTCTCCACAAAACATACAAGACTGGCTCCGTCGAGGAAGGCCGATCGTTTCCACAGGTCGCCACAACGGAGAAGCCTGGCGGCGAAAGATACCCTGACTACACGACACAGGCCAGCGTACTAGAAATTAAGCTTCGGGTTAGCGATCTCGAAAAGGCTGTTCACTTTTATCGCGATATTCTGAATCTACGAGTTGAGCGGTTCGCGGAGAACGCTGCAAGACTGGATAATGGGCTCACGCTTATGCAGCTTCCTCGCCAGGAGCAGCATAAGCGGACTTTTTGGCAGACGGGCGATTTGCTGATTACCATTGCCGTTCACGACTTTGGCGAAGTCGTGCGCCGAGCAACAAACTCAGATCTGAGCGAGATACTCAGTCTCGAGAATACGGCCCAGCAACGGCAGATGCGCCTGCGAGATCCAGACGGACATAACTTGATGATTATAGGGCGCTGAAATTTCACGAGGTCAGCAGTGTTGAAAGGTGAGGGTCAGAGCGCCGGCGGGTACCAAAGAGCCGTTCCCCTAAGGGTTGCGCCCATACACGCGGATCACCTCATCAGCCCTCCGAGTATCGCAAAATCGCCACATGCCCCGATGCGGGCCTGCCGGTAACTGACCTCTTCGATTGAAATCTACTCGCAGGGGCGAAGGGAAGTGTCACTAGAGGAAGGACCTCGACGCGCTCGTAACAGCGACCGCAGCTCGTGAGGCAACTCAAATCGCATCCACGCCGGGCAGCTACGCATCGGCTTCACGCAGCCAGGCAGGAATCATGCAGCCCGGAGGACCGGGCTGCATGGGGCTGAACAGTCAGCCGTGTGAATCCAATGCATCGTTGATCTTGCTGTTGATCTGCTCTTGCTGGCCATCCATGCACTTAGCGTAGACCCGGAGCAGGACATCAACGCTGTGACCGGCGCGCTTGGCCACCTCAGGTGCTGGTACGCCCGCGTTAAGCCAGAGCGACACGGCAGCATGGCGCAGGTCGTAGGGACGGGCGGCGAGCGAGGACGCAACCTGTGCAGGCGTGAGGACAAGCTTGCGCGCCTCCTGCCAGACGTAGGAGTGTGCGGAGCTGGAGTAGGTGCCGCCCGTCCGCGTACAGAAGATCCTGCCGTCCGCGGCGGTGCCGTACTCGGCGATGTGCTCGCGCAGCATTGCCACAAGGACGGGCGGGATCGGGATCTCTCGGGTCTCCCTGTCTGCACGGTGCTTCAAGGAGCGTGACTCGTGTGTCTCACCGGAGTTGGTCCAGCGCTTCGTGCTCTGAGGTCTTGCCTGCTCCAAGACGATCAGACCCCACCCCGACTCGGGCAAAGTGCAGTTGTCCACCCGGAGGTCCGCCGCTTCCTCGGGTCGGAGAGCCGCGTAATAAATGCAGGCGAAAAGCGCCTTGAGCCGGGGACCGCGCTTACGACCCACCTTCGCGACAGCGTCGAGCAGCTGCATTGCCTGGCTGGGGTTGACCACGGTGCGTGGATCGACGAGCGTGACGGTCTTGGGTGCCCTCCACTTGATCTCGTTCAGCGGGTTGCTGGTGAACACCTTCTGCTCGACCGCGTGTTCCAGCAGGTGGTGAAGGATGGCCCGCTTGCGTCGTATGGTGTTCGCTCCAGCTGCGGCACCGGCAAAGGTGACCGAGATGGCGTCCATGGCCGTTCGGAGAACTGCCGGCTCCCCCATCGCTGACAGTGGGAGAGACGCTTTCTGCAGCCAGGTCAAGGCCGCAGCTTGTGCAGTGGACAGCTCGGCTCGTCGGTCCTGAGGGAGAAGAGCATGGATCCGCAGCACCTCGCGCAAATCCTCTGCAGCGGGACGCCGTGCTGCATCGGTCACCAGCGCAGGAATCAGAGACAGTAGCGCGTAGGCGTCCGTCTCCCGGGTGCGCGCCGCGGAGGTGCGCCAGCGACGGAGAACGTAGGCCTGCGCGAACTCGTAGAACGACGGTCCTGTGGAGTGTGGTGCGAGCATCGAAACGGGCAGGCCGGTGGCGGTGTCGAACTCCTCGCCCAGCTTGGCCGCCTGCCGAAGGTCGGAGAGGAAGGCGTTGGCGAGGCCTTTCGTCCGGAAGCTCTTGGATTTCTCCTTGCCGGCCACTCGCCAGCGAGCAATGAAGGTGGGCGTAGCGCGGTTCTCCCGGTGCTGAACCCCGCCGAGCTTCACATCGTAGGTCGTGTTCACACCGCCTCCCGCTGGGAGTCGAGCCAGGCGAGGAGATCACTCCGCCATACGCGGAGTTCGGCGTTGGGAAGGCGTACGCATATCGGCGCGCGGCCGAGTTCGCGCCAGCGGTAGAAAGTGCGCCGGGAGACCCCGCCCAGTTCTTGCAGAACCTGATTCACGGTGAGCAGATCGTCACGCTGGCTCATTTGGCGATACCGTCCGATTCCGGAAGCCGGTTATCCGTGATGGCGGCGCCGAGGGGCACGTCTCCGACTGAGTAGTCCTTGTCGGCGTTCTCCCAGCAGCCGAGGACGAGGACGGTGTCCTCGTGTGGATTGCGTGAGTTGGGCAAGATGGGTTCCGTCCTATCCAGTGATCTGGTGTGGGATGGCCCCCGGCCTGGCGCGGATCTTGGCGGATGTGTGGCCAGGCCGGGGTGCTCACGGCGCCATGCGCCGCAGTTGTCGATTCCGGTCCCGTCGCAGTCGCGGCGAGCGCTGCCGTCGCCTTGTACGCCGTCCCGTTACAGGTGCGGCAGCAGTGGCGGGTCACCGTGTGTTCGTCTTGATGCCGGTCAGCCCGTCTTGATCTCACGCGGGATGAGGTTCACGTACACCCGGTACTGCTGGCGCCGAGCCCGATCCGGGTACGCACGTGACATCGACGTCACGGTGAAGATCTCGCGGAGCCGGATCATGCCGAGGGTGATCTCGGCGCGGTTGCCGTCAATGCGGATTTTCATAGTCGTTCGGTCCTCTCGTAGGGCTTCTGGGGTCTGTAGGGGTGCCGTGCGCGTCGCGGGCGAGTCCGTTGGATGCGCCCAGGCGACCGCGCAGCGTGTCAGGGCGACGGGCTTGGCTGGGTTTTCGCGATGGGGAGAGAGAAACCGCGGGACAAATAAGGCCCGCTGATCCCTGCGGACAACTCAGCTCGGCAGGTATGGCGCGGCGATCTCGTATTTCTGTGATTCGCCCGTGGCCAGATACAGCTCTGCCAGCTCGATTACCTGATCTCATTCCGCCTCTCCGTTGCTTGTCGGGACACATTTCTTCCGATGCACGCACCCCGACCATTGCTGACGGCCTGAGTGCGTGTGACCAGGCAAGCAGCGCACTCAGAGTCACCTCAGAGGGCGTCAGAGGCCGACTCAGTGAATGACACTCAGAAGCCGCACGGCTGTCAGAAGTGCGCCAGGATCCGACGGCCTGAGAAATTCCTGGACAGCTCTCGTGGATTTCTTCTGAGCAGTTTCTGAGGCGATGAGTACACCGGGTCGAGACCACGAACTTCTCTCGCCCTGGAGCAGGAAATGAGCACGGACTACAACACGGAATCGCCTCTCGACACCGCAGAGACGTCGTTCCGATTGTTGACGGCCAATCCCCGCGGCCTGTCCCTGGACAGCGCCGCGCTCGCGCCCGATCTGCCCAGGGGTCCCATCGGACTCACGGAGTTGCGGCTGCTCCTCACCAGCCGGCACGTCACCGACGAGACACGGGATGCCGTCTGGCGGGAGCTCGTCATCCGCTCACGTGAGTCCGCCTCAACGTGGACTGTCGCCGCAGTCGGCATGGCAATCCCAGCGCTCCGCATGATCGCTGCATCGCTCACCCGCGATCTCCGTTACGGCGACCCCATTGATGTCGACACCGAAGTCCTCGCCGGCTACCTGCGTGCTCTCCAGCGTGTGGATCTCAACTCACCGGATGTCCGCCCCCGCCTGTGCGAGGCGGCTCGCCACGCGGGAGAGCGCGCCGTGAGGTACCTCGCCTCTCGAGCGGAGCGGCGGCAGCTGCCGAACGAATCGCCGCCTTCGCCACGGCCGTGGGCTCATTCCGACCTGGTCCTGATCGACGCGGTGGCCAAAGGCGT
This sequence comes from Planotetraspora kaengkrachanensis, assembly GCF_016862895.1. Classification (GTDB taxonomy): domain Bacteria; phylum Actinomycetota; class Actinomycetes; order Streptosporangiales; family Streptosporangiaceae; genus Planotetraspora; species Planotetraspora kaengkrachanensis. The sequence goes on from NZ_BONV01000011.1 coordinate 97,525, forward strand.
GCTCAGCGATCTGGACGCAGAACTGATCAGCTTGACGCGTCTGGAGGACGTACCTCTCCAGACGCCTGAATCGACTGCCGACCTCCCGCACACCAACGGCATCCCGCCGACCACAGATGGCCAGGAACAAGACGTCCGACTGGTGAGCCCCTCCTCAACCACTCCTTCCGCCGATTCGGAGGGAGAGGGACACATGGCTTCTGCGCGGCGCCAGGGAACAGCGGATGCGACAACGGCAACCGACCTGGGAGGAGGCAGGGGCGTTACCCGTGGCGTCGCGCGGATTTCCTCCCACCTCTGGCCTGGCATGCTCGGCTGCTTTCGCCTCGTCGTACGGCGGGCCGCAACGCCGCCGATTGGCCAACCTCACGCGTGGCGGGCTTCCGTCTGGGTCCTGTTCATGGCGGCAGGTGCCGTACTGATGACAGCCGCGGTAGCGACGAACGCCCTGGCCGCATCTGCCGCGGCTGCCGCTCCGACAGACCTGAACACGGTCTTCACCAACCTTCGGAACTGGCTGATCGGGCTGCTCGCAACGCTGGCAACGCTGATGCTCACCATCGGCGGGTTGCGCTACCTGGTGGCCGGCGGCGATCCAGGCGAGGTTCAGAAGGCCAAGGCGGCGTTCAAGGCCGCCGCCTTCGGTTACGCGCTCGCCGTGCTGGCGCCGCTCTTCGTGAGCGTGCTGAAGCGGGTCGTAGGCGGATGAGCGCCATGACCAGCGCCGCTAGATGGCATCGCCGCAGCAGAGCCAACGTCGGCAAACGAGACAAGGAGACTTCTGTCTCCCCTACCGCCTTCGCCGCCGCGTGGACGGGTGCACGGCTGGCCGTCACTGTTGCCGCTGCCATCGGCATCCTTGCCGCGATGGCAGCCTTCACCGCGGCCACGGCTGAGGCGGCCACCCCGACGCCCGTCCCTCCCGCACCTGGCATGGATGACGTTGTGCCATCGGAGGGCCCGGCGTTCGGCTTCGGGATCGGCGACTGGATCAGCGGTCAGATCAACTCCTGGTTCGCGAACCTGGTGGCGCTGGCGATCAAGCCGCTCCTGGACATGCTGGCGGCCACGCTGCTTGCGACTCCGGACGTCTCGGCAAGTGGCCGGGTGTTCGACCTGTGGAAGGCGAACGCCGCCATCGCCGACGCCGGCTTCGTCCTGCTGGCAACCATTGGCGCCATCGCCGCCATGGGCCACGAAACCGTGCAGACCCGCTACGCGGTCAAAGAAGTTCTGCCCCGCCTGTGCATCGCCGCCCTGGCAGCCAACTCCAGCTTCCTGATCTGCGGCAAGGTCATCGAATTGGCCAACGCCCTGTCAGCGACGCTGCTTGGGCAGGATTTCGACGGCACTCGTGCCGCCGTGACCCTCCGGACTTTGATCCTCGTGCCGGGCCAGCAGGAGATCTTCTACGTTCTTCTCGCGCTGGTCGCGGTCATCCTGCTCATCCTGCTGCTGATCACATTCGTCATGCGGTCCGCGCTGATCCTTCTACTGGTGGTCGCGGCGCCGCTCCCTCTGGCCTGTCTCGCTCTGCCGTACACCGACGGACTGGCCCGGTTCTGGTGGCGCGCCTTCTCCGGGCTTCTCGTCATCCAAGTCGCTCAGTCACTCACGCTGGTCCTGGCGATGCGGATCTTCTTCAATCAGGACGGCCGTCTGTTGCTCGGCATCGCGCCGACAGGACAACTCGTCAACCTGGTGCTCGCACTGTGCCTTTTGATCATCTTGATCCGCATTCCGACGTGGATCTCCCGCAGGATCTTCGCTCAGACCGCAGGCCGCGGCTCGGCGGTCGCCCGGATCGTCAAGTACGCGCTGGCGTACAAGCTCACCTCGCCGGTCCTGAACGCCCTCCACCTCGGGCGAGGTGGTCGCGGCGGTAGGGGTTCGGGTACCGAGAGGAGCACGGTGGCCTCCGGCATGGTGGGCCGAGCGTTGCCAGCGATCAGTGCAGGTCCTGCCGGTACGGCTGCCGCCGCCATGGCGACCAGCGCATCTGCGGCGCGGGGCGGCAGTGGCCCGGTGAAGCATGCGCCTGTCGTCGCCCGCAGGCCGGTCCGTGCGGAGGACTGGCAGCCGGGTCCGATCAAGCACGCCCCGTCCGCTCCGCCGGTGCAGGGCAAGTATCGACCCGCGCCCCAAGCTTCGGCCCCGGTTCCCCGGACCACACCGGTGTACGGCTATCCACGCGAGACCTACTACGCCAACGGCCCCGCCGGGCTCGCCCAGATGTACCAGCTCCGCGCCCAGAGCACGGCTTCTCCCCCGCCGCCGGCGCAACAACGTCCGGTCCGGCCGATCGTCCCGCCGAATGCTCCAACGCCGGGCAGCATCGACTGGCCTGAGAATCCCGGAGCCCGCCGTACCCCACCGGCGAAGCGGCACCGTGGCCGCCGGTCTGGCGGTGAGAGCCGATGAGCTGGGTCCAGCCGGTCCAGATCCCTGCCGACGTGGATCAGGAAGACAGGATCGTCGGGAGCTTCACCGCGCGGCAGGTCGCCATCGTCGGCGGCACCGGTGCTCTCCTCTACGTCGCTTATCTGGTCGTCGGCGACCGGGTGCCGCTCGTGGTCTGCGCAGTCGTGGCCGCACCCATAGCGGTTCTCGGCATTCTGCTGGCGATCGGACGCCGGGACGGCATCCCTCTGGACCGGTACTTGCTGGCCGCGATCCGCCATCGACGCTCGCCGAAGTTCCTGGTCTCCACACTGGGCAACGTCCCGCCGGCACCGGTGTGGATGGCCGTCCGCCCCGGCCCCCTCCCTGCTCCGCTCCGCCTCCCCGCTCGCGGCGTGGCCGGCGACGGCCTGATCGACCTCGGCCCGGACGGCGTCGCCGCCATCGCTGAAGTATCCACAGTCAGCTTCGCGCTCCGCACGCCTGATGAGCAGGACGCGCTGGTCGCGGTGTTCGGACGCTGGCTCAACTCGCTGTCCGGGCCCGCCCAGATCCTGGTCCGCGCCGAACGCATGGACCTGACCGGCACCATCACGAACCTGCACGAGAACGCCGGCCTGCTTCCTCATCCGGCGCTGACCTCCGCCGCGCACGAGCACGCGGCTTTCCTCGCGGGTATCTCCGCTCGTCACGACCTGCTCCGTCGCCAGGTCCTTCTCGTCATCCGTGAGCCGGCCGTGGGAAACAACGGGCGCGAGTCTGCGGCTGCTCGTGCGCTCAGGCGCCTGGATGAGGCCTCCCGGCTGCTGTCGGCCTGCGGGCTGACCGTACGGCTCCTCGATTGCCCGGCCACGAGCGCCCTGCTGGCCTCCTGTTTCGACCCGACCGCCCCACCGATCCATGACGGCGAGTTCGCCGCACCGGGCGAGACAGTGACGAGGGGAGAACGCTGGTGAGGCTTTCCCTGCGCAGGCGCACGGCTCCCGCCCACACCGGATTCGGGCCGGATGCGGTCCAGGTCCGACCACGGGACCTGCGGATCGGTGACGGCCTGTGCGCCACGCTCGCCATCAGCGGCTACCCGCGGGACGTCACCCCCGGGTGGCTCGAACCACTGCTCACCTACCCTGGCCGCCTGGACGTGTCGCTCCACATCGATCCCGTCCCGTCGCTCGTTGCCTCCGATCGGCTGCGCAAGCAGCTCGCCCGCCTGGAGTCCGGACTGCGGAGCGACCAGCAACACGGCCGTCTGCTGGATCCCGGCGCGGAGGCCGCCGCCGAAGACGCCCAGGAGCTGGCTTCCCGGATCGCGCGAGGGCAGGCCAAGCTCTTCCGCGCCTCGATCTACCTCACAGTGCACGCGACCACCCAGGAAGAGCTGAACGACGCGTGCGCCCAAGTCCGAGCCCTCGCCGCGTCGCTCCTCCTGGACGCACGCCAGGTCGCCTTCCGCCAACTCCAGGGCTGGATCTCCTCACTCCCGCTGGCCTTCGACAACCTGGCCATGAGCCGTACCTTCGACACCCCGGCACTCGCGGCCGCCTTTCCGTTCACGAGCCCGGACCTGACCGCCGAGCTCGGGCCGACCACTGTCCTGTACGGCGCGAACGCCGCCAGCGCTTCGCTGGTCGCCTGGGACAGGTTCGCCCAGCCGAACCACAACTCGACGATCATCGCCAGCAGCGGTGCCGGGAAGTCGTACCTCGCCAAGCTGGAAGCCCTGCGCTCGCTGTACACCGGCGTCGAAGTCGCGGTCATCGACCCCGAGGACGAATACGCCCGGCTGTGCTCCGCAGTCGGCGGCGCCTACCTCCACCTGGGCGCACCCGAGGTCCGGCTCAATCCCTTCGACCTGCCCTACGGCAGCCGACGCGACGGCGACCCACTCACCCGCCGGTCGCTGTTCCTGCACACGCTGGTCGCGGTGATGCTCGGCGGTCCGCTGGACCAAACCAGCAAGGCCGCGCTCGACCGGGCCATCATCGCCACCTACAAACAAGCGGGCATCACCTTCGACCAGCGCACCTGGAACCGGCCCCCACCCCTGATGCGCGATCTGGTGACCGCGCTTACCGATGACGCCGACCCCAGAGCCGGGGAGGTGGCGGCCGGGCTCGCGCCGTACGTGACCGGTAGTCACCGCCAGCTCTTCGACGGCCACACCACGACCCGGCCGGACTCCCATCTGATCGTCTTCTCGCTTCGCGACCTGCCCGAGGAGCTGAAGGCCCTGGGCACGTTGCTGACGCTGGATGCGGTCTGGCGGCGGGTCTCCGATCCGCACAACCGGCGCCCCCGGCTGGTCGTGGTCGACGAAGCGTGGCTGCTCATGAAGGACCCCGAGGGCGCGAAGTTCCTTCTCCGCATGGCGAAGGCGGCCAGAAAGCACTGGGCCGGCCTTTCCGTGATCACTCAGGACGCCGCCGACCTGCTCGGCTCAGACATCGGCCAGGCGATCATCGCCAACTCCACCACGCAGATCCTCTTGCGGCAGGCACCGCAGGCCATCGACGCGGTGGCCGACGCATTCCGCCTCTCCGATGGCGAACGTCAACTCTTGCTCTCCGCAGACCGTGGCTTCGGCCTCTTGGCCGCCGACTCCGGCGCCGCCCGGGTGGCCTTCCAAGTCTTGGCCAGCGAGCAAGAACACCGCTTGGTCACCTCATCGCCCCAGGAACTCGCGGCCTACGAGGAGGACGAGCTGTGATCGTCATCAAGCAGCGCCATCAGCGCCCTTCCGAGGTCCCGTGGCTCACGGTAGAGGACGCCAGCCATGCCGAGTGCTTCAGCGGCCTGGACGTTACTCGGGTGATCGTCGATGAACAGGCATCGGTCGATCTCGGCTCCCACCTGTTCGGCTGCGATCTCGAAGATCCGGCGGTCTGGCTTTGCCCCTCCGAGCGCGGAGCTGTTGACGATCGCATCGAAGGCGTTCAGCAGCCCAGCTCTGGCCAGGTCTCGCTCAAGACGCGTGGTCGCGTTGGTGACCAGTGCCACAGGGACATGCCGCCGCGCCTCGGTCAGCAACTCCAACACCGGCGCGTCGACCCAGTACGGCGCGGCGACGAATGTCTGAACCAACGCAGTGGCGCTTTCAGCCGAACCGCAGAGGACGGTCAGCCGCTCGGCTATGACCTCCTGCCACTGGTCGTCCGTGATCTCGCCGGTCACCGCCCGGTTCATCAACTCCGGCTCGAACGCCACGGCTCGAACGGTTCCCCGCTCCAGGCCGAAGTCGCCCTCCGAGGCCAGACCATCCGGATCGTAGATCCGCAACACACCGTCCAGGTCGCACAGCACCGCGTCGTACGGCTTCACATCGCCTCCGGATCAGAGCTTGCGGGCGTAAATGTAGATGACCGGAAGGTCGAACGTCCCTGGCTTGCCGAGCACGTCGCCGAAACGAGCGACGTAGCTGAACTCGAAAGCGGCCAACTCCTCCGAGGTGAGCGACGTGACTTCCGGATAGTGCGGGCTCACCGCGTGGCTCCGCCACAGATCTCGCGCGCTCTTCGGCGGGAGGCCGATCACGTCCGGCACCGCCCGCTCGAACGCGAACCCGGCTCTGCTCACCACCTCGCGGCTGCGCACCTCACTGCCGACCTCCGACATCGGATCGCTGAGCGCGAGACCGAAGTCTGCGGCGCATTCACGGAACAGCCGGGCCGCGACTGGAAAGCCCGCCCGCATCGCGGAGAAGCCGACCAGGCCGCCCGGCTTCAGCGCCCGGTGCCATGCGGCAAGTGCCCGATCAGCTTGCAGATAAAGCATCCCGGCGCAGCACAACACGGCATCGAACGACTCGGTCTCGAACTCGTCCAACGCCGTCACATCCGCCTTCAGGTAGGCGACGTTGGCCAGCTCAGACTCGGCGAGCAGTCGCTCGGCCTCCTCGAGCATCCCTGCCGAGATGTCGACTCCGACGACCTGGCCCGAGGTGCCGACCACTCTGGCCGCTGCCAACGCGGCGAGCCCGGTGCCCGTGGCCGCGTCCAGCACGCGCATGCCAGAGCTGAGGTTCGCGAGCTCTACGAACCGCTCGGCATAGCCAATGTGCCAATCCAAGTGTCCGTAGCCACTGGCTCGCCCATCGAAATACGTCTCCATGTCTCCGTGATCCATCACGCCATCATCGCGGGCTCTGCTGAGCGTCCCGCAAGAGAGGTCCAGCCGTGATCAAAGACCTACTCAACGACCCGGCCGCCGTCCTGGATCTTGCCCTGTCCTGGTTGACCGCGCACGCCCTGCAACTCGCCATCGTGGTGCCGACCGCCGTGGTCGTGACCGAGGCGCTTGAGTCGTTGTTCCTACGGCTCCGCCACCGCGCTCTGGCCACGGACGCACGGTGCGTGGAAATCCTTGCCCCTCCGGTCGCGGACCTGCCGGGCGCCGAGGCGCTGTGGGGCAACCTGGTCGGGCTGCTTCGCCCGGCGTGGAAACGCGCCCTGTTCGGCCAGCCGCACCTGGCCTTCGAGTACGTCTTCGGTGTCGGCGGCATACGCATCAGGCTGTGGGTCCCCGGAACCGTTCCCCAGCATCTGGTAGAGCATGCGATCGAGGCCGCATGGCCGTCGGCGCGCACCGCCATAGTGGAAGCGGCCCCGCCGGTTCCACTCACCGGGCAGGCGACCGGCGGACAGTTCACGATCGCCCGCAACGAGCGGCTACCGATCCGGGACAACCATGACCGTGACCCGCTCCGTGCCCTGGTCGGTGCCGGAGTGGGCATGCCCACCTGGCAACACGCCGCCGTGCAGATCCTCGCCCGCCCCGCCACCGGCGGCCGTCTCGCGCACGGAGCCGCCAGCGGCCCGGCCGCGCTGGTGCGGGCTGTCCTCGACTTCGTCACGCCCAGCCCGATGTACTCGCGGCTCCACCCGGGTCACCTCAGCTCACGGGATCATGCCGCCCGCCTGGAAGAGTCGGCCGAGGCCCGTGCCATCCGCGACAAAGCCCAGCGACCTCGATACGAGGTCGCGGTGCGCTACGCCGTACAGGCCGATGACGGCGGTGTTCGAGACGCCCGACGTAACGCCGTCCGAGGACGAGCACACGCGATCGCTTCCGCGTTCGCCCTGTTCTCCAGGCACAACCGGCTCGAACGGCACCGTCTGCCCATGCCCGCGTGGCAACTGGCATCCCGGCGGTTCGGGCGCGGGTTTCTGTTGTCGATCCCAGAATTGTCCGCGCTCGCCCATCTGCCGCTGGACGTCGCGGTACCTGGACTTCAGCGGGCCGGCGCTAACACGGTGGCGCCCTCGCCGCTGATCGCTCACCGCGGGAAGGTGCTCGGTTTCTCCGACGCGGGACACGATCGGCCCGTCGCGCTGCAGGTGGCCGATTCCTGCCACCACGTCCATGTCCTCGGGCCGAACGGCACCGGAAAATCCACCCTGCTGGCTCAGATGATCCTCTCCGACATCGAGGCCGGCCGCGGAGTCGCCGTCATCGAGGCCAAGGGCGACCTGATCACCGACCTCCTCGGCCTCATCCCCGAAGAAGCCGGACACCGCGTCGTTCTCATCGATCCGGACGACCGCCACTCAAGGCCCGCACTCAACGTACTGAGCGGCTCCGACCGCGAAACTCGCGTCGACAACCTCGTCGGCATCTTTCACAAGATCTACACCGACTCCTGGGGCCCTCGAACCGATGACATATTGCGCGGCTGCGCGCTCACGTTGGCGCATACCGGCGGCACGCTCGCCGACATCCCGGCCTTGCTCACCGACCCGGCTTACCGGCGACAGCTCGTCGACCAACTGACTGACAGCTTCCTGCTGGGCTTCTGGAACTGGTACGAGCACCTGTCGGAACAGGCCCAGGCCCATGTCACCGCGCCCATCATGAACAAGCTGCGCGCATTCATGCTCCGCCCGTTCGTCCGCGACATCCTCGGCTCGCAGCAGTCGACCTTCGATGTCGGCGACGTCCTGGACGGCGGGATCCTGCTCGCTCGTCTGCCCAAGGGTGTGCTCGGCGACGACACCGCCCGCCTGCTGGGCTCCCTCCTCCTGGCGCAGGTCTGGCAGGCCGCTTCCCACCGGGCCAGACTCGGCCGTACCCGGGCGCCGGCAGCGCTCTACGTGGACGAGACGCAGAACTTCCTCAACCTGCCGCACGCGCTGTCCGACATGCTCGCCGAGGCTCGCGCCTACCGGCTGTCGATGGTCCTCGCCCACCAGCACCTGGCCCAACTCCCTCGCGACCTCCGCCAGGCGATCAGCTCGGACGCTCGCAACAAGGTCTATTTCTCGCTCTCGCCTGAAGACGCCCACGAGGCCGAGCACCACTTCAGCCCGCACCTGACGCGGCATGACCTGGCCAACCTCGACGCCTTCCAGGCCGCCGCCCGGCTGATCGTCCGGTCCGCCGAAGCGCCGCCCTTCACCCTGCGCACCCGGCCACTGCCTCCGCCGGACGAGGACCTCTCACGACGGATCCGCTTTGCCGCCTCCCAAGCGCACGGCCGTACGCCCGTCCATCCCGAAGCCCTGCCGCAGGACGACCCGCGGCAGCAACCCCGGAAAGGGGAATCATGAACGAGCACTACACGCCCGGTGTCCTGGCCTCACTCGCCACCCGGCTGACCGACCGTGACCGCGGTCTGCTCCGCCTGGTCTGGACGCACAAGGTCCTGACCTGCCATCAGATCGCCCAGATCGGCTTCAACGGCCCGATCACCGCTCGGCACCGGCTGGTCAGGCTGCATCGCCTCGGCGTCCTGGATCGCTTTCGCCCCAAACCGCCAACCGGATCGGCGCCCTGGCACTACGTGCTCGGCGAGTCGGGCGCGGCCGTGCTGGCTGCCGAGGGCGGCGTCGATCTGGCCGCCTTCGGCTACCGCCGTGACCGTGCCCTGTCTATCGCCTTCAGCCAGCGTCTCGCGCACACCGTGGGAGCCAATGATGTCTTCGCCCGGCTGTACGGCACCGCACGTCAGACGGCCGGCTGCCGCCTGGACACGTGGTGGACCGAGGCGCGCTGCGCAGCCCAATGGGGCAAGCACGTGCGCCCCGACGCTTACGGCAGATGGACAGAAAACGGCCTCACGCTGGACTTCTTCCTCGAATACGACACCGGGACCGAGACCTTTGACCGAGTCCTCGCCAAGCTCTCCGGATACGCCGCTCTCACTGCGGCCACAGGCATCGCGACCCCTGTCCTGTTCTTGACGACCTCAGCACGCAGAGAGCTCAGCCTGCACAACCGGCTTCAACTCCGCGCAGCCCAGCTGTCCGTGCCCTCCGCCACCGCCGTCGCCGGGCTTGAGGGGCCCGAGAGCGCGATTTGGCTGCCGCACAATCGCCAGGACGTACGGCGCCGCCTCGTTGAACTCGCGAACCATTGGCCGCAACCCGGCTCCGCCACAGGAGCGGAGGGGGGCGGCCAGTGATCGTCGAAACCAGTCTTGCGAAGCTCCTGGCAGCGGGCGGGGGCCTGATCTCCAGCGTCGTACTGATCGCCGGACTGAGCGGAGGAGCGAAATATGCCGCCGCATCCACCGACGCCGCCGCCCTCTCCAGAGCCGTGTGCTCGTACGGCTCCCATGAAGGGTCCGGCACAGAGCGACCGTTGGCATTCGGCCTCACCACCGAGCAGCTCGCCAACGCCCAGACCATCGTCGACGAGGCCACCTCGCGCGGGCTGCCCAGACGGGCAGTTGAAATCGCGCTCGCGACCGCACTGCAGGAAAGCCACCTCGACAACTCCGCCGTAGGCGACCACGGCAAAGCCTTCGGCATGTTCCAGCAGCACCCGGACAGCGGCTGGGGCACTCGCTCGCAGGTCACAACGCCCGGCTACGCGGCTCGCGCCTTCTACGAACGCCTGGTCAAGGTACGCGGCTGGGAGGCAATGCCATTGACGAAGGCGGCGGCGATCGTCCAACGGCCAAAGGAAGACCTTCGCCGCGAATACGCAAAGCACAAGCCCCTGGCCCAGAAGCTCGCGGCCGCCCTCTCGAAACCTGCCACAGCTAAGGCCCCTGCCACCGGGTTCAGGAACGTCGGTCTGTCACCTGCCCAACAGGAGGAAGCACGTATCAGCATCAAAGCTGCCGCGGGCCTCGGCATCCCCCGACAGGCGGTGGTCGCTGATGTCATCTCCGTACTGGCTAATCAGATGCCTGGAGTCGATCCCGCAGAGATCAAGAGACGTGCCGAGCATGCCGTCATCACGATCGCGGGGCAACTGTGCGCCGATCTCTCGGTCGCGCTCAACGGCATCTCAGGCGACGTGCTGGCCGGGACAAGTCGTGGGGCAATAGCCGTACAGGCCGCCCTCCGGATGCGCGGCATTCCCTACTCCTGGGGCGGCGGCGGCCCGAGCGGCCCGAGCTACGGCATCGGACGCGGCGCCCGCACCAGCGGGTTCGACTGCTCAGGACTGACCGAATACGCCTGGGCCAAAGCCGGCGCGCGAATCGGCGGGGACACATCCGCCCAATGGAACGCCGGAGCTCATATCCCAAGGAAAGCGATCCAGCCCGGCGACCTGATCTTCTTCGCCTACAACCCGAGCAACCCCGCGACGATCCACCACGTCGGCATCGCGATCGACTCCACCCGCATGGTCCACGCGCCGTTCACCGGCAGCACGGTACGTGTCCAAACGTGGGCCGGCATTCCTGAACGAGAAGGCGCGTTCATCGGCGTCGTCCGGCCCCCATGAGGCCAGTCCGCAGCTTCGCGTGATCAGTACCGAACTTAAGAAGCTGACGCCTCTCTACGCCCGCGTGCGCTTACGCAGCGCACTCGATCCCTCCCGCCACGTGGTCGACATCAGGCCCTGGCGACCGCCGCCTCACCAAGATCATTCGCCTCCGCCATAGGAACGGAAGTTATTGATGCGGAAATCCGTCATCGTTCTCACCACGCTGGCATTTAACGTCGCGATGACCTCAACCGCCAACGTTGGCGATGTCGGCTGGCACGACTCCGACAGCCGCTACGGCTCCGTCTCCATCGACTCAGACCGCAAGCACATCACCGTCTGCGACACAGGCGCCGACGCCACCGAGGTATGGGCCGAGTACGCCACGTCCTACCTCTTCACGCACACCGTGAAAGATGAGAAGGGCGGCGACCTTCCCTGCGAGAAAGACAGCGTCTTCCTCGGTCACATCACGGTCTTCAAGCTCTGCTTCCGACACAACAAGGTGGCTGCGCAGTGCAACTCGCCCATCTGGATCAAACAGTGAGCATTCAGCTTGCCTACGGTCCTCCGCAGTTCGTGAGTACGTGTGGGCCGCGCCGCGCTCGCAGACGTCCTGCCAGCGGCGGCTAGGCACAGGCCGTAAGCTCGTAGTGACCGATCTCAGCCTTTCTTTTGTCAGAGAGTTGGAGTTGGTCAGAGGGCCGGTTCTTCGGAGTCGGCCCTCACTCTTTAGTGCCGGGTTTCACCCAGGAACTCCTGGAGCAAGGCGAATCCCGGCATCGTCTCTCGCGGACGGATCCCCACCTCAAAGATCTCCGGTTCCTCGAAGACGGGCTCCCCGTTGGGACGGCGGGCGTACGCGACCCGGCCGTAGTCCACACCGTCCTCTCCATCGAAGCTCATCCACGTGATGGCTTCCTGCTCTCCTTCGCGGAGCGGATGGTTCGACACGGCTCGTACGGAGATCGCGGTCGGAGGCTCAAATATCCACACCTGTGGAACGGCCAGCACCCAGCGAGTAGCGCCGATCTCTCGCGCCTTCCCCGCCGCCCTCGACTCGAACGCCATCGCAGTGGCGCTATCACGCAGGTAGTCATAATCGCTCAGCACCAGCTTGCGATCGCCCGCGATCGCAACAATCGCTGGGCATTCCCGGGCCACGATGTTCTTCTCCAGGCGCCGCACCACATCGAAGAGCAGAGCCACCGTCCCGGCGTTCATCTCGCCCTCCCCTTTGCTGCCGCGCGCCCGTCGAAGCGCGATGCTTAGGCGGTGAACGCTAGCGGGTCTACGAGCCGACGAGCGGCGAGATTCGCGACCGTAGCGGCAGTGTCCGACCGATCCTGGCACGTACGCGCCTTCAATGGTTAGGCTCGTACGGTGAGCGCCGGGAGAACCTTACCGATTGGCGCGCATCAGTTCGGCCGGGCGAGCGAGAGTGCGATTCGACAATTATGGGCGCCTTCCTGCACTCAGTCCCATAATGTCCGTTTCCGCAACTCCGAGGCGGCCTGAACGCCATGACATGAGGCTTGGCGGATAAAAGTGAAAAGCGTATAATCACGGGCGCATTGTGGTGCGAGTCAGTCAAGCGAGACTGTGACGCCTTGCCGAAGCATGCGATTCAATGCGACCGGCCCGTATTCACTCCCCCGGGAAGGCATTGCAGCTCAAATGAGTGAATCCACTCGACCATCCGCGCCTCTCAACTCCTCTCGCCATGTACTTTGGATCACACTGGGCACTATGACTGCTTTATCCATTCCATTTGCAATAGTGGTTGCACTAAGCGGTAATCCCCTTGAACGCATTCGCCTTGGTGCCGAGATAATCCTTGCCTTAAGCGTGCCCGTTGGCGCTGGAATTGGGATCTACGGTTTGTTGATCTTCGCCCGAAGGCAACGAACTCTGGAAACTGAGGTAAAACTCGCAAGAATTGATGCCGACGAACGTCACGTAACTCAGCAATACACTACCGCGATTGAACAAATTAGCAATGACAGGCCGGCGATTCGACTTGCTGGCATGTACGCACTTGAACGACTCGCACAAAATCATCCACCCATGCGGCAGACAATAGTAGATATCATATGTGCATACCTTAGAATGCCCGACAGAGCGGACGACCTACGCGAGAGTTCTCCCGGCCCTGATATTACCCGGCACAACGAGCTAGCGGTCCGGCTGGCGGCGCAACAAATTGTCGCGACACATTTGAGGGTCCACAGTGACTCATCGGAGGCATTCTGGCCCGATATCAGCCTCGACTTGTCTGGTGCTTCTCTATACGAATTCGATCTTTCAGCATGCAATCTTGGATCAGCCGTCTTCACAGATGCATCGTTCATTGGGCGAACTTCATTTGAGGGAGCGCAGCTATCCGGGCGCCTATTTCTTAAGAATGTGAACTTTGCCGGAGAGGTAACGTTCGAAAGCGTAAACGTAGCCGCGGCCGCCTCATTCACAGGTGCCAACTTCGCCCTTCCTGCGACTATTCGAAGCGCGAATTTTGAGGGATCCTGCAGTTTCGACGGAGCCAATTTTGCGCGCAATGCCGAATTTGCCGAGACCGCATTTAATGGCCCGACATTATTTCATGATGCCAACTTTGCCTGGGATGCATCGTTTACAACCTGCACTTTCGGCGACAGCACCCAATTTAATGGAAGCGTCTTCAATCGCGATGCGGACTTTAGTGGTGCACGGTTCATTGGAGATGTTTCCTTTGATGGGTGCATATTTAAGGCTAAGTTGAGCCTGACTTCATCTATTTTCGCCGAAAATATATATGAATCGGCTTCGCCAGAAAATGAAGAAGTCATTCCAGAACGGCTCGTCGAGGCAGGTCAGAGCCTCATGCGGACATACTCCAATACCGGCCTTCAACCAGATCTCGATCAGGCAATCCTGGTCTTGTTGCAGGCTGTCGACACGACAGTACCGGAGTCGCCAGAGCACGCAAGCGCACTTGCCGACCTAGGAACCGCGCTACACGCACGGTACGAATATTCCGGTAACTCTAACGATCTCGAATTGGCGATTGAGGCGTTGCAGCTGGGCATTGGGTTGGCAGCATCGGATTCGCCAGAGCGCGCCAACAGACTCTCCAACCTGGGAATCGCCCTGCGTGCCCGCTTCGAGCTTTTGGCCGACTTCAATGATCTTAGTCGCGCGATTGAGGTATTGAAGCAGGCTGCAGAGCTGACGCCATCGGATTCGCCAGAACGCGCCAACAGACTCTCCAACCTGGGAATCGCGTTGCGCGCCCTGTTCGAAAATTCGGGCAATGCTCAAGACTTGAGAAGGGCTGTCGACCACCTTCGTGAATCGATCTCACTAACTGACCCTGATTCTTACGCACTTCCGCAGCGGCTATCGAATCTCGCATTGATCTTAATGCGGTTATATGAATCGTCTGGCGATGAGGTTGTTCTAGACGAAGCAGTTGAACTGCTTCGTCAATCCGTGGCACTTACTTCTCGTGGAATGACCTCGAATCCCGCTTTTGTTTCTAATCTCGCGATCGCCTTGCACGCACGATACACGTCACATGGAAACCTTGCCGACCTGGACGAGGCTATTGTGGCAATGCGAAGTGTAGTATCAGGACTAGATCCAGGTGACAGGCTTCGCTCGGCATACCTGTCGAACCTGGCTGGCCTCCTCCAAGACCGCGCAAATGTGCTCGGCGACCAACTCGCTATGGATGAGATAGCGGAGGCTATCACTCTCTATCGAGTAGCAATTTCTTCGGCTGATCCGAATGATCGCTCCATCGCATCGTATCGAGAATCTCTCGCTTCCTTGTTGGAAAGGCAGCGTAATCTCGGCATTGGTATTGATCAATGACCGGCGATGCTCGTCGGTGGTTGCCACTACGAGAGTATCCGCTGTTCGTGGGCATGCTAACCGCCACTCTAGCTTCTGGGGCTGGAGTGGCGGTTAACATCGCAACGGAAATGGTCGGGAACCCAATTGCCTGGTTAGCTGTTGCGGTGCTGACCATGGCGAGCGGCGGAACCGCAACTTGGGTTAGCAAGGATCGTTTAGACAGATCCTCGCAGATAATCGAAGAGACGTTAAACGAGGAGATACCAAAGCGGCTGCGTAGTGAGAGGAGATCTACGTCCCGACGTGTTTCCAAGGGAGTTGTGAAGAGGACCGTCACTGAGATTCGGCCTGACGGAACACGTCTGCAGACGATCGAATTCTTTAGCGAAGAGCTCGCCCGTGAGGACAATGGTCCGACTTTCAAATAGGCGTAATACAGGATTGTGGCACTCATGCCTCGACGCGTCGGCCATCAGAGATCCCGCCTCTTCTCCTCCACCGTCGCACGTTCATATGGGATTCCCGACACCTTCGCACGCCCGACCATCAAAGCGGGGCATCCGGCGCTCACCTGGTGCCGAACGCCCGCGTTTCGCAGGCCCGATATCCGCCGCGGCCATAGCTCCGACAATCACCATCCAGTCAGTCCCCTTCAACGTCCTGACTCGTCATCAATCGGCTCCCACAACGTGGAAGGCTGCGTTTCACCTCAAAGGTCGGGCCACCGCGACATCGAGGGACCAGCCCAGCACTTTCGAGAGGCAGGACAGGGTGCCCTGGTCGAGCTCATCAACGCCGCCGGTCACCGCGCGGAGCATGTTGCGCTCGGCTCTCTCGGCGCCGCGGACACTCTGCTCGTGATGAGTGAAGGTGTTCACCGCCTGGACCACGCCCCAGGCCGTGCCACGCCAGGGAGCGACTCGCAGGTCATGGTTCCAGAGCTTGGCCAGAGCGTCGCGCTTGTTCTCCGCCAGCGTTCGGCTGCGGCCCCGGCGATCCGGCTTCGGCGTGTGGGCGTCCAGGAACCGCTGCCACTGCCGGTCGGTGACCTCGACTCGGCACAGGTCACGCACCGCCGCCGAGAACTCGTCGGCGAGGGCGTACACGATGTTGAGCGCATCGCGGGCCTCGGCCAGCCGGAACTTCGAGTGACGTGAGTGTTTGATCTTGACCTGTTGTCCGCGTTCTGCGAGCCCGGCGGCCATGGTGTTGTCGCACACGATGTTGGTCACGGCCCGTTTGAAGGTCGTGGCCAGCGATCCATCGAAGGACGTCGCGCCGAAAAGGTGGGGCCGGAACTCGACACCTTCGGGCGTGACGATGTTCTCCGGGACTTCCACCGATACCCAGGCGACCGCGCCGCTCTTCAGCAGGCCGGCCGACCCGATGGACAGATCGGCGGCCAGGAGCCGGGACACGGTGTTGATCAGCCATTCGA
The DNA here is from genome assembly GCF_016862895.1 of Planotetraspora kaengkrachanensis. Lineage (GTDB taxonomy): Bacteria > Actinomycetota > Actinomycetes > Streptosporangiales > Streptosporangiaceae > Planotetraspora > Planotetraspora kaengkrachanensis. The sequence goes on from NZ_BONV01000011.1 coordinate 113,852, forward strand.
CGTAGGGATGTGGCTCGTAGCCGTCGGAGAAGATGCCCATGACGTATCCGGTGTCGCTGCGCAGGATCGCCTGCCGTCCGGGCGCCTGAGCCAGCCCGCTTCTGGGATCTTCCACGTAGACCGGGCTGGATATAGCTTCCCAGCCGAACAGCCGCCGCTTGACGTCGTCCACCGGGATCTGCCCGGGATAGTGGTTCGGCTCCTCGCCCTGCATGCTGGCGCGATAGTGCCAGGCCGTGCTCCGTTTCTCGGTGAAGCCGATCAACGTGTTGGCGTTCAGCCACTCCAGCGACTCCTTCGACATGTCCTTCTCCATTCGGTGGAAATGAGAAAGGCACCGGCCGGAGCCAGTGCCATCAGGTGTCATGATCAGAGCTCGGCTTGGCGCGGGGCCTGATGCGCTCACATGGAGCGCTGCTGAACGGCGTAGGCCACGCGTTCGGTCAGCTCGCGATCTGCCGTGCGTATCTCGATGGAGTTGACGGCAGTGTCCCCGTGCACCGTGAACGAGCCGGACGCTTCACCCAACCGCCACTGAATGACGGTCTCGCGCTTCTTCTCGGTGACGGTGACCCCCGGCAGCATGGCCAGCAAGGTGGCGACGAACTCGGCCCGATTGCTGCTTTCGACCGCCCTGTCAGCCAGTCGCTCGAAGCACCTCGCCAGATCTCGCTGGTAGCCGGGCAGGAGTCGGTGGGCGATCTTCTTGGCTACGGACTCGGCCCCTCGGCCGACGGTCACAGCGACCTGGTGCCGGGATAGGTCGGGGAACAAGCCCCTGCTTCCGTCCGGATAGACACCGAGCACCGCGATCTTCCCCGCCTGGTTCCACAGCGGGTGGACGACGAGCCGCGCGCCGCCCGGCCCCAACAGGTACGCGGGATGGCCGGGCCGGATCAGCGGCGTGAATCCCTCCAGGTGTCCGGCAACTTGGACCACCAGGTCGTCGATGTCGCTTTCGTTCACGGACAGCCTCCTTTGACATGTCGGTTGCTAATCTCTGTGGCCGTGCTCGAGTACCTCTCGTTCACGGCTGGCTTTCATCTCGTCGTTGCGCTTGGTCGGCTCGGAATCGGTAGATGTCGCGGCCAGGCGTGCCGCATTCGTCGCAGTTGCAGCCATACCGATGGATCTCGGCGGTGTGGAACAACTGGATGCGGCTCCCCCACGGTGCCGGATAGAGCGATTCGTCCAGCTCCACGCGGGCACGCCCGTTCTCGTTGATCTCGATGACGGTGCCCGGGTAGTAGAAAGGCGATTGGTAGGACTCCGATCGCCACGGCCGTACGGGGATCTGGAGGAGGGGCCGCACCAGGACGCGGCCACCGATCCTCATCGTCTGTCGCCCGCGCCGCCGGCCGCTTCCGCGGATGCCGGAGCCGACGACATCGCGCATGCGTGATCGTGCAGCGTGCCGTCCCGCAGCCAGCTCACCATGTCGGTGAGGCTGGTTCCAGGGATCACCGCGACACCGGCAATCTGAGCAACTTCTGAGGCGTGTGCTGCCGGAATCACGACTGTGGAGATCTCAGCCCGCACGGCGGTATGGATGGCGGGCAGGACTCCGCGGACCTGACGGATCACACCGTTCAGGCCAAGCTCACCCAGGAACATCACCCGGGCGATCTGTTCCGGTGGGACGACTCCGGCGGCTGCCAGCGCGGCCACCGCCAGCGCGAGATCGGCCGCACTGCCGTAGGTCGGCAGCGTGGGGCACACGCTCACCGTGACGCGGGCTTCCCCCCACGCCATGCCGCCGTTGAGAATCGCGGCCCTAACACGAGCGCGGGTCGGCCATACGGAAGGTTCCGGCAGGCCGATGAGGCGTAGCTCGCCGTCGCCGGGCGCCGCATCCGCCTCGATGCCCAGAACGTGCCCGGTACCGCCGATCACGACTGCCGATCGGGTGGACGCGTGCGTCATCAACGTCACCAGCCCTCGGGCAGGACCGGCCGAGCGCCCTCCGGGTACTGTTCAGCCCGGGCGCGGATCTCGTCGGCCATCTCCGCGCAGTCCATGCCGGAGGTCACCGACGGCGGAAGCCCGTGGTCCAAAGCAAAGCCGATCATGCTCGCGAGCCGGTAGCCCGGATCGACGGACAGGGCACGTTCGACGGCGACGCGTGCCAGTGGCCCATCTCCGGTCCGCAATGCGGCGAACGCCAGAAGCGCGGCCGGGGCGGCGGCGAAGGCGGGCTCAACCCTGCGAGTGACCTCGGTCCACAGACGAATGTGGGTCTCGTCGTCGTAGCGGCCGAGGAACGTCATCGCAGCGTCCCTGACAAGAATCGCGGTGAGTCGAACGCCGAGCCAGGCGACCGCGTCGGCGTCCAGTTCCTCCCCCGCCTTGACGCGGTCGAGCGCGGCGACGACGTGGTCGATGCCTTCGCGGTACCAGCCGTGACGGTTCTGCCCGCTCATCAGAGTCCGGGCATGTGCGCACACGTTTCGGGTCGCCGCGTTCACCCGGTCCCGGTCGGGACCGCATACCGGCGCGAGAGTCGCGGCGAGTGCTGCGCGGTTGGGCCGCGCGACGAACCCGGCGACGACGGCGGATACGGCGGCGTGGCTGCTGACTATCTCGTACGGCGTGCCCTCCGGCGGGCAGCACGCCAGATCTGTGCAGGTGTAGGACCAGTAGCGCCCTTCGTCAGTACGAAGCGCGTCCCTGATCTCGATACCGGCGCCCTCCAGGGCATCTGTTGCGGCGTCCATGATGGGAGTGACCAGGGCACCGGGCCCGTAGCCGAGCAACAGGACCTGACGGGCCGCGTTGCGCGTGAGGATGTCGACGAGTCGGCCCGCCAGCCGTGGCGCGTCTGCCGAGTCGTTCGGCAGGTCGAAGCGCAGCACCCCACCCACCGTCTGGCCTTCGGTGTCGAGCACGGTCACGACGAGGCTCAGCGTGGGATGGAAGCCCAGCAGGTAGGGCACGATCGCGATGAGATCCGTCGGCGAGGCGAGCCGTACGGTGTGATCGGGAACGCCAGTCATGATCAACCTCCAGACATGAAGAAGCCCCCGGCGATCGCCGGGGGCGCAGAAGCAGAGAGTCAGCAGTGCTCGCTACGGACTCCGCCGTGCGGCCCGAGAAAGAGCCGCCGGTCGGGGTAGTCGAGCGCGTCGCGAGAGCCGTACAGGGTGATCGCGCAGTCATCACCCACGCACGGCGTCAGCACATCGGCAGGCTCGCGACTGATGAAGGCGAAGCGCGAGCGATACGAGTAGCCGTGCCGGTACCGGTCGGCCAATTTGGCGCGGGCATCGGCGAGGGAGGAGAACTCCTCCAGATCATCAGGCTCCGGCGGGCTGTACCCGTTGCCGCCGTACCAGAGCCCAAACCAGCGTCCCATGATCGTCTCCTCTCGACAGCCGGTCAGGGAGCGCGCCGTACGACCGGGAGCAGGGCCGTACGGCACGCCGCCTGACCGGGCGCGAACCGAGCCCCCGGTGTCAGCGGGACAGGCATCCGGGCGAAAGATGATCGCCACCGCAGTAGCCGCACCAACCGTCCATGGCGTAGATCGACAGCTCTTCGGCGTACCTGTCGCGCCAGGCCACCTGTGTACGCGTGTAGGAGTCGAAGTATTCGGCGTCCGTGTCGCCCTCCCTCGCGGTGAGGAAACACAGCACGGTCCGGGCCGTTCTGATCAGCTCATCCGTGGTCAGCACCGCCCCGACAGCCGAGCAGATGTCAGACGCAGCGAAGATCGTCCGACGCCGACGCGACAGCCGATACCGCCAGCGGATCCGGCTCTCATCGGTCCGTCCGGCCGCTTCCAGTTCCAGCAGGTGATCGGCATCGATCTTCCAGGCAGGCATCAGGCGCGTGCTGATGATCCAACCGGCGGGCAGCACGAGGGCATGCGTCATGGCCATGGCGGCTCCAGGTGTTTGGTGATCGAGTAGGTTGGCGGTCGTTACCAGGAGCGACGGCGCGCCAGATGATGGGGGCGTACGGTCGTGCTGGTCGTGTGGATCGCGCAGTCCCGGAAGTCCATGGCATCGACAAAGCAACTCGAGCAGCGAATCAAGCGCATGCGCGCCCCGGATGACCGGTTGGTGTGCGTGGCATCGATCCACAGATGTGTCTTCCACAGGCAGCCGAGACAGGTGATCGTCTCGGCTCCTCCGGGCATCGGTATCAGCGCGACCGTCACCACGTGCTCCCGCTCTCCACCCGGATCGGCGTCGGGAGCCAGCGTCGCGGTGTCTGGGCGGACTTGGCCGATCGCGAGCACCCGCATCACCCGGCCACCGCCGGACACCGTCAGATCTCCCACGGCCCACTTCAGCCGCCCAACGGCAGGATTCACCCCCATAGAAAACGCTCCTTCGGACGAGCCGCCCGCGATTTCCGCGCGTGGAAAGCAGGGCGACGGATTTCCGCAAGCGGCGGAGTGAGGCGTTCACAACGTTTTCACGGCGCGAATCGCTCTTACTTAAATACGGTCACCGGAACGGTTCGACCGTCCGCACACGGCAACATTTCCTCACATTGTCGCGCGCCGCTCGGGCAATCGACCGTTCCGGCTCCGTAGCTGTTCACGGCGTAGCAGAGTGAGCCGGAGAACAGCACATGAGAGTGGAATAGCGTCGGTCGCAACGTGCGAGGACCGGCGAATTTCGCTCTCACTTAAATACGGTGCGCGCTACGGTCCAAGCGTCCACGATTTCCATGATCCTTCACCGTTCTATTCGGGCGAGGACACGTTCATACACCACAAGAAAGGCCCCAGAATGGCTCTCTGGGGCCCTCTCGCGAGCTTTCGTCAGTCGTCTGCGGTGCCGCCGTGCACCATCGCGCTTCTGGCGTCGTCAAGACGCTCCGCCAGTTCCCGCCACTCCGCCCGCGCGGCGTCGCGCACTCGGATCACGTTCCGGCGGGAGCCGTACGCGCCCCCGTGGCGTTCCTGAGCGATCGCGCTGAGGATCCCCGCACGTCCCAAGTCATCGGCCCGAGATGCCCTGTCCATGACGTCGGCGATGATCTGGAAGTCCTGACCGTCTCCGAACGCCTGACGGAAGATAGCCGCGCTGTTCTGTGCCATGCAGAACGCCACAGCGGCGCGTGTGACGTTCTCTGCGTGCGGAAGCCCGCGCATGAGCTGAGCCCCCGGTGTGGCGTCGATCTGATCCGGCGGAACATCGATCCGGTAACCGTTCCGCGCGGCGGCGTCCCGCACGGCCCACCTCTGCAACGTCGTCCGCGTGATCGTCATCTCGCCGCCATCGCGCCGGACGTACGTCCATGCGGGCACGGCGGCCGTGCTTTCGGGTGCCGCCTCACATGAGGCGACGATGTCCCGCAGACGCTGCGCGAACAGGAGAACGGCGTCCTGCGTGACGTCGTCCGACACATCGTCTGTGCCGTAGGGAGCGTATCCCTGCTTGACGACTGTGGCGCTCCCATCCATCCGCTTCCGTGACCGCGTGCTGTCGACGGTACGGCAGTAGCCGCGTGCGAGTTTCTGAATCTCTGCCCAGTCATCCGGCGTTACGCGCGCCATATCTTCCGGCATCAGCTTCTCCCCCGGGACATTCGCGGGAACGCACTTACCGGGAATTCCATTCGACACGATCGCTCTCCCTGATCCGATCCCACACGGCGCACCACGCGCCGCGCCTTTCTTTTGTCACTTCAATTGAACCTCAGAACACAGATCGAATCAATGAAATGCGGCGTGTCTTTACGATGTTTTCCCAGGTCAAACGGTGAGAGATATTCACGGCGGAACGCTCAATCGGAATATCACCAAACCCGAAAACGAAAAGGCCGGCGAAAGAATTAGTCATAGGAATACACCAAGGAGGAATTCGATTTAGCGAGCGTCGACACGTTCGCCAACGCCCGACTTCCCCTCACCACGATCTTGGCGCTTTCGCCTGACAGTCGGGCCGGCGACTGGCCGGGGTCAGCACGGGCTGACCTGGGGTCTTGGGACCTGTCCCCCAGCCGGTCTCAGTCGGCCGTCCATCGGCCTACAACCGGTCATCCGACCGGCCGGGTTCCACCGACTGCTGCCCTGTAGAGGGGCGAGTTGGTGTTTCGAGGGGTCTGCCGGGATGCAAGAGTGCGGCGAGGCCGTCCCCGACGCTAATTGTGGTGAGCGGTCCCCCGGGCAGTGGCAGACAACGCTCGCGCGTGAGATCGCTCGGCTGCCCGGCAGTCTGCCGCGATGAGATCAAGGAATGGATGATGCACTCCACCCCCGGGTCTGAGGCGAGCACCGGCGACCGACTTACGCAACGGACGCTCACGGTATTCTTCGACGTCCTCGCGACGCTACTGCGTGCTGGCGTGACCGTGGTGGCGGAGCCGGCGTTTCAGGACAAGCCGTGGCGGCCGAACCTGGAGCCTCGCGCTGAATTCGCGGCGATCCGCGTCGTGCGTTGCACCGTCGACAACGACGTCGCCCATGAGCGAATCGTTCGCCGAGCCGAGCGCGCAGCGAGCGGCGCATGCCGACCAGGATCTACTGAAGGCGATGGGCCCCGGAGACGCCGTAGTCACCGGGTTGGGTCATGGTATGGAAGGCACCATGCGTCCCCTCACGCGAGGCCGCTGAGTTGGCGTACCGGGCACCCCATTCCGTGAGGAGCATCAAATCGGCTCAGCGCCGTGTCCGGCCGCGATCGCGTCGATGTCGCGGGCGAGCTCGAAGTCCTTGGCCGTGAGACGGTTCCCGGCGTCGTGCGTCGTGATCACGAAGCGGATTCGCTGCCAGGTGACGTGCATGTCTGGGTGATGACCTACCTCACGAGCCTTTCCGGCCACGTACATCGCCAGGTGCACGCACTCGTGGTAGGTGTGCTTGAACGTTCGGGTGATGCTGTGGTCCTCGCGTTCCCAGCCCGGCAGCTCGGCCAGGTGGACAGCGATCTCCTCTTCGGACAGGGGCTGGGGGGTCATCGGCATCTCCAGATCGATCAGGCGAACTGAGCGATGATCTCACCCAGTTCGCGCCCGTAGGCCGTACCCGCCCAGGCAGTCGCACGCTGAGGGATGGCTCTCAGCTCCTGTCGGAGCCTCGCTGACCCCGTGCCCTCGACGATGGCCGCGGTCGCCGAGGCGATCTGGACCGCGCGTTCCGGCTCTGGGATCGCTGCCAGAGCGCCCGCCTGCCGCGCCCAGAACACGCCGTTGTCTCGCCGCGCCGACTCAGGTGCGCCGCCGAGGATTCGGTCCCACAGCGCGACTGCCTCTCGGTAGGCGCCGAGCCGGACGTACGTCGTTGCCCGCTGGACATCTATGTAGCCGAGGGTGCGGCGGCATGCATTGCCCCACGGGTGTTCGTCGTCGACCTGGTCCACGAGTCCCGCCGCTCGGTCCAGCAGCCGGTCCACCATGTCTTTGTTCTTGACCGGGAGCATCGAGTGTCCATGTGCTTGGTGAACCAGCGCGAGGATCCGCACCTTCGGGCAAAGCTTCCGCTCGTCGGCCATGGCGGCCTCGGCGTAGTCCACAACGGTGTGCCCCTCGCGTAGGTCGATGGCGAGCATGGCCTTGTTCGTGAGGGCGTAGCTGATGAGCTGTGGGTCTTGAGACCGGTGTGCCATGTCGAGGGCGAGGGTCCGCCATCTGCCGGATTGGTCGACGTCCCCGGCGTCCTGGTATAGCCAGCCAAGCAGCGCCGCGTATGCGACGCCAGCGCCCAGTAGTCCGCGCCGTACGGGTGCGTCGGCCGCCTGGGCAAGCTCCGTGATGAGCCTTGCCTGAGTGGCCACGGTGGGAATGAGATGGCGAGGCCCGAGCCACATGTCGGCTTGGTAGTGGCCGGGAAGCTGCTCGAGAAAGTACATGACAAGCTCCGGAGCGACGGGCCCCTGGTGAGGCGGGTACAGCGTTAGATCGACCGTAGAGCTGGGCTCCAGAGGCGTCATGCCCACGGGGTGAGGCGCGCCGAACAGCTCCGCCTCAGAGAGACCGAAGACCTTCGCCAGCAATTTGGGGTAGGGGTCTCGTGGCCGGCGCTGTCCCGATTCCCACATCCGCAGCATCCTCAGCAGCGAATCCCGCGTTGGTAGATGTGCACGGACATGATCGTCGGCAGCCTCGATCAGCTGTCGGACCATGTCCTTCGGCAGCCAGGACTTTTCGCGGCGTGCCGCTCTCAGTCGGACGGCCCACGCTGGAATGTCTGGGAGGTCTTCCATCGCGTACCTCGTGGTCAGCAGGGCGGACGTTGGGGGAAGTCCGCTTCCGTCCTCCATCGTCCCCTGTCGGAGCGACAACGCACTGCGTTGTGATGGATTCGCCACGCGAAGTAGTCGGACCGGCCCTGTGGACGCTGACACGTCTGGGACCGGCCCTTAATCGCACGCAGGAGGTGCGACCCATGGCCCACGATAAGGCCCCGCTGGAACCGGTGATTCCCGGTTGGCGGATCATGCACAGCGACGCCGGCCGCTTCTGGGCGACCCGGAGTTCCTCGTTCGACGGCAAGGCGGAGAAGGCCGGCGCCGCCCGCACGGTCGACGGGGACGACCTTATGCAGCTCGCGCAGGCGATCGCCGAGCAGGAAAGCATCGCTGCGACGGCGACTTCGTGAACTGGGATGACCTCGTGAAGCTGGCCGAAAGGTCGTGAGCATCTTCAGATCGCCCTTCCGGCTGAGGCGTTCGGGTGCTACGTCGACGAGGCGTCGCAAGGCATGGTCAACCTCTCCCGAGCCGCCCGGCCGGTCGCCCTCGTTCGCCTACGTGCGACCTGCTGGGCTGGGCGGCCTTCCGAATGTCGGGCGGGCTGAAAGAAGGCCGCCCATCCAAATCCGCCCGTCTGCTGCGCTACCCCCCGTATCGCGGCAGACGGGCCTAGGAAGGCGTTTGAGAAGATCATGGATCTTCGGTGTGGCACCGTTACGGCTGTCCGATCTGTCGCCAGAATCGCCAACAGCGCGGTACTAAGTGGTCCCGCCTGCAAGTCTCTCGGGGGGTTGACGGACTTACGTAGAGGTCGCACATGAAAGTGCAGGGCATCTTGCGAAGTTTCGGTAACCCAGGGGATGGCCTCGTAGCAGGGAGTGCGGACCGTGTGCTGACGCCATGACCCTCGGCTACGTGGCCGAGGGTCATCGTGTTGTCACGCCGTACAGCAGGGTGTGGATGATCCGGGCGGCGAGCGTGTCGGGGTCGGGGTCGAGCTCGGCGGCCTGCTCGGGAGTGGGGCCGCACGTCTCGTTGAGCAGGGCCAGATAGACCCGCCGGGCCCAGAGAAGGTCGGTGTCAGGGGGAAGGATTCCGGCTTCCTGTGCGCGCCGGAACAACGCGTCGCACTGGTCCATGACCTCGGCCTGGATGCTCGCGGCCTCCTCGCTGAGCGGGTTGACGTGGCTGAGGGCGAACCGCCAACGGGACCTGATGTGGAGCACGTTGGTGGTGGCCTGGTGCAGCGCGACCAGTGGGGGGGCGGTGTGCGGCCTGGCCGCTTCGACGGCCGCGCTGATCTCCCGCCATGCGGCGGTCGTCATGATCTCGACGAGGGCCTCCCGGCTGGCGAACCGCCGGTGAATGGTGATCCTGGCCACCCCGGCCGCCTCCGCGATCTGCTCCATCGTCGCGCCCGGATTTTCCCCGAGAAGCCGTTCGGCGGCATCCATGATCGTCCGAATGCTGCGCTCGGCGTCCGCACGCAGCGGGCGGGCCTTCGCTTCCATGAGCAAATGTTACATCACCGTCTTACCTGAAGATCTAACAGTGAGAGCATGTTTCACCTAGAGATATAAGTGATACGTTGAAGTAACAGGAAACGAGAAGGAGATCGCGATGAGCAAGACCGCCCTGGTGACCGGCGCCTCCTCAGGCATCGGCGTGGAGTTCGCCCGTCAGCTCGCCGCCCGCGGAGACGACCTCGTACTGGTCGCCCGTTCGGTCGACAAGCTGGAGAAGCTGGCCGATGAGCTGCGGAGGTCGTACGGCGTGCGGGCCGAAGTGATCGGTCAGGACCTCACGGCGCCGGACGCCGTGTCCCGGGTGGTGGAGGAGGTGGCCGCCCGGGGGATGAGCGTCGACCTGCTCGTCAACAACGCGGGCTTCGGCACCGCCGGCCGGTTCGCCGAGATCCCCACCGCGCGGGATCAGGACCAGGTGATGGTCAACGTCGTGTCCCTGGTGGGTTTGACGCACGCGTTCATCCCCGGCATGGTCCAGCGCGGTGCGGGTGCGGTCGTCAACGTGGGCTCCACCGCGGCATTCCAGCCCACGCCCTACTTCGCGACCTACAGCGGGTCCAAGGCGTTCGTGCTCACCTTCAGCCTCGCCCTGTGGAGTGAGTTCCGGGGCAGGGGGGTGAAGGTGCTGGCACTCTGCCCTGGGCCGGTCCAGACCGGGTTCTTCGACGCGCTCGGCACGGACAAGGCGAAGATCGGAGCGCAGGAGCTGACGCCGGAGGCGGTCGTCACGGCCGCTTTGCGCGCGCTCGACCGTGACCGGGGTTACGTGATTCCCGGGGTCGGCAACTGCGTCTCGG
>NZ_BONV01000012.1 GCF_016862895.1 Planotetraspora kaengkrachanensis
AGTATCTTCGGCATCTTCGGCATCTTCGGCGGACAGGGCAGGGTCGCCGCAGCGAACCACGTACTGAGCACGACCGGTCTCAGTCCGTCAACCCCCGAAAGACTTCCAGACGAGACCACTAAGCCTCGGCCTCTTCCAACCGCCCTCGCTTCCTCAGTACGCGCGCGAAGTTGCCCCGGCTCGTCAACGTGTGGGGGTGCTCCTCACCCAACACCCGCCGACAGAGATCCACCACGATGCGGAACTCAGCCTCCGCCTCCTCCAACCGCCCCAGATCCTCCAGCACGTGAGCAAGGTTGTTGCGGCTGTTCAACGTATCAGGGTGCTCCTCACCCAGTGTCCGGCGTCGTATCGCCAGCACGGATAGGTTTTCCGCCTCGGCCTCCTTCAGCCGCCCCAGCTTCCTCAGCACGCGCGCGAAGTTGCCCCGGTTGATCAATGTGTGCAGATGCTCCTGACCAAGCACCCGTTGGTAGAGGTTCACCACGATGCGGTACTCCGCCTCGGCCTCCTTCAACCGCCCCAGATCGCCCAGCACGCTGGCCAAATTGCCTCGACTGTTCAACGTATGGGGGTGCTCTTCACCAAGTAGTCGCCGGCAGACGTCCAACACGGCGCGGTACTCGGCCTCCGCCTCTTGCAGTCGCCCAAGATCGCCCAGCACACTCGCCAGGTTGTTGCGGATGTTCAGCATCTCCGGGTGCTCTTCACCCAGTACTCGGCGGCAGAGATCCACCACGATGCGGAACTCAGCCTCAGCGTCCTCCAGCCGCCCCAGACCCCCTAGCGAGAGCGCCAAATTGTTGCGGCTCGCCAACGTGTCCACGTGCTCCTCACCCAGTACCCGGCGGCGTATCGTCAGCACGGCGCGATGCTCAGCCTCGGCCTCCTCCAACCGCCCGAGATCCCTCAACGTCAGCGCGAGGTTGTCCCGGCTGGTCAACGTGTGGGAGTGCTCTTCACCTAACACTCGGCGGCAGATGGCCAACTCGGCGCGGTGCTCAGCCTCAGCGTCTTGCAACCGCCCCATCTTCCCCAGCACACTCGCCCGGTTATTGCGACTGTTTAACGTGAGAGAGTGCTCTTCACCCAGCACCCGACGGAGTATGGCCAGGACGGCGCGGTGCTCAGCTTCGGCCTCCTCAAATCGCCCTAGCTTCCCGAGGACGCTTGCCAGATTGCCCCGGCTGATCAACGTGTGGGGATGTTCCTCACCTAGTTCCCCACGACGCAGGGTGAGAGACGTCCGCCATGCCTCTTCAGCGAGCTGGTAGCGGCCTTGACGTTCGGCGATCAAAGCGATCTGGTCCGCGTCCTCAGTCTGTTCGACATGTTCAAGAGCGCAGCGGATCAGCGCCTCGGGCACTTTAGCGAGCGGTCCTTCCCGCTGCTGCATCAGGTCAACGAGGTAGTCAAATACCGCCACACGGTCGCTTTCGGGACTGGGCATGGGCGTCAGTAAGGCGGTGGTGGCCCGACGGGGACGAGTGGCCCACTCCCATGCTTGCTCCGGCGATTCAGGTCTTAGTCGATGACCGCCTTTAGCGTCGAGATAGGTCTTGTGCAGTCTCTCTAGCAGTTGTCGGGAGGCTGGGCTGCTGTACCCAGCGCGGCGGCAGTCGATGGCTGCGGCGACTAACGCCGCGCCCCGAGGGTTGACGCCCACATCCCACGCATCATCCAAATCCCGTTGCAGCTCCGGACCGGAGGCCAGGTACTCGGCGATGCCAAACTCGTCGGCCTTGCGTACGGCGGACGCTATCCGAGGGTCCCACGTGCGTGATCGGGCACGGTCCAGCTCGTCAGGGCTGAACATACGGGCGAGGCGTACGGGAACGGCCTGTTCCAGAGTCTCTTGGATTTCGCGTGAGGTTGATCGCGCGACTTGGTCGTTGTCGGTCGAAGGGCTGGTAAGGCGCGTTTGCTCCGCGCTGCGCAACGTGGCCAGGATGATCCGGTGACCTTTGCCGCTGGTCAAGCGTGCGATGTGCTCGCGGGTTAGCCCTCCAGTGCCCAAGTAGTGTTCCAAATCCGATAACCACAGCACGCAGCTATCGGCGCGTGCGGCGTGCTCGATAGCGGTAGGCAGCGCAGTGCGGTCGTGCGGTGCGATCAGGAGATGGTTAGGCAGGGTGGCGCGCATGGCTTCAAAGGCAGTGCGGGACTTGCCCGCGGTGGAGTCCCCGACCAGCAGTACGAACCCCCCGTCGGCCAGCCGTTCCCGCACCATCTCATCTACATCACGCGGGACATACACCGGCGGTCGCTCGTCAGGAAAGGACGAAAGCACGAGGGCGGGATGTACTCCCAGCCGTACTGGATCGTCAATCTGCACCACCTTGGGCAGACGCCCATTCGGCATAACCAGGCACCCGTCTTGCACTCTCAGCGCGTTATCGTCGCGGCGGGCTGCCAGTCTCTTGTAATGCTCCTGAACTAGCCCGGACAGCACTGTCACCACAGCCACTCCGACGGCGGCCACGCTGATCGCCCACGGATCGGTCACTTTGAACGCCGTCAAAACCGCCGCAGTCGCCCCTAGAGCGGCCAAGCCAACCACACTGATCAGTACACGACGTTCCTGCCACTTGCTGTTGTTCATGCTCGCCTCCTCACCCGCGACCGGAGATTCGCACATCAACGACAACACGAACAGCCAGACGATCGCGTTGACACCCAACCGTCACCGTCGGCGCGATGAACGTGGTCGGCCCGTAGGCCTCGGCTGAGAAACAAAGTCCAGGCCCGATGATCGCCCCAACTCGGCACCAAGGCTGGCCAGGCGATCGCTAGTGCTGCATGTGCGCGGCGGCGCAGGCTCTGGTCGGCGGGTGCGGTTCGGATCGCAGGGCACCGCCAACTTGACCGCTGAGTCGGCAATCTGCAGGGGCATGTCGCGGACTCGACACTGGACGACCACAAGGACACGATGCGGCTGTCGTTGACCAGCACAATCTCGCCTACGGAACTGATTGACCGGATGACAAGAGCGGTCCGCCTCTGGGACGGCACTGTCGGCAACGAGCCGCGCGCTTCGAGATCCAGCCCGCCAGCGACCCCGAGCGACGCAAAGGCTTCGCGCACGCCGACGGTCGTTTCACCTTCCACAGGCTCACGGCCGCCCCATCACTTTGTGGGTGTGAAACACATGACCGCGAACTGATGAACCGCTCACTGTTGAGCCCGACGAATCACTTTGTCGAAGATTGCTTGGGTCTGGGGAGAAGCAGCGACACCTAGGGCATCGAGTCGGCTCTTGAAGTGCCGTACACGCAACCGGGCCTCGTCAATGCGGCCGAGTTGGAACAGGAGGCGGACGGTCGCCGCCACCGCACTTTCCATGTCCGGGTCGAGCGCGCACGCCTGGTCGAAGACTTCCAGTGCCCGCTCGCTCCGGCCTGCTCGTTCGTGCAGCGTCCCGAGCTGAAGGAGCGACTTGACGCTTGCCACTGTGAGCGGCCACCGGTGGTCCTGGTCAAGCCAGTCGTACTTGAGCCCTTGCCCCAGCCGTCCCCGGCACAGGCCGGCGACCGCCTCCAACGCGACCACCTTGGCGTCCTCGTCGGTAGCCGTACGTGCGTCGGCGAGCGCCCGGTGGAAGGTCCACAGGTCGACCTCAACGTGTCGAGCCTCGATGCGGTAGGACTTGCCGCTCCGTTCGACGAAATTCGCATCCTTGTCGCCCATGCCTGTGGACTCGCGTAGGGCTACGCGTAGATCCTTCAGTGCGCTGTGGAAGCGGTAACTGGCCAGCGTCTCTTCAACGTCCGGCCACAGGTATTCGCAGATCTCCTCGCGGTCCAGACCGTTTGGATGCAGGGCGAGCAGCACGAAGAGTTCCAGAGCTTTGGTGCGCCCGGCGATGTCCAGAACGCGGCCGTCGATCTCGATGACGGGCTCTCCGACGATGCTGAGCCGCACTCGCTGCTCTGCCGTACCAGGTGGGGGATCGACAAGGTCAGCGTTCCTGGTGGGCTCTTCCGTGGCCATGCCGTTCCCGGACGCGAGCTTGTGGAGCACCGCGCTCGCTGCTTCCTCAGGCAGGTGGAACAGTGTGGCGTCATCGAGTTCTTTCGCCAGCGCACCGGTCGCTTCCGTCACGCGGTAGTCCGGGCCGACCTCGCAGGTCGTTCCTGACGTGGATCGTCCGACCAGCAGGGTTCCGATGCCAAAACTGGACGCGAGCCCCATGAGCGTGTCCAAGTAAGCGTTGCCGTCCTGGGAGCAGGCGGTCAGCAGTAGCGCGGGCAACGGCTCGTCGAGCTCTGAATCACGCAGTTCGGGTATGTCTCCTGCGTCGGAGTCACGCAGGATGCGGCGCCGGGCCACAAACTGGGCTTCCAGATGATCGATCGCATTGTCCAGCGCAGGTACCAGCCGAAGCCCAGGTAGGTGGCCCGTCAATGCCGTGAGGGACTCACCGAACCACCGGACAGCATCCTCACGAGGCACGACGATCTCAGAGCGGTGCTGGTCCGCCTGGGTCAGGAGATCGAGAACGAGGGCCCTGACGCAGGCGTCGGCTCCCGGCCCTACCAGTGCCAGATTCAAGCCGGACAGCTCCAGCGACACCGGAACTTCTCCGCAAGTTCCGACCTTCAGCAAGATGGGCGGAACGATCGAGAAGGATGACGTGACCAGTTCGAAGTCGTCGGGCGGCATCTCGTCGGATTCGGCATAGCTTCGTTGGTGCGCCCGCTCCAGTGCCCGTACGGCTGGCACTTCTGGTTCCGGTGCGAGCACGCTGACGGGCTCGTCGACATCGCGAACAGTCACCCGCCGCCGCAGACGAAGTCTGGCTGAGGCCAGTGCGACTGCGACCCCCGTGGCGAAGGACAGCGCCACCATCCCGCCTCCAGGCAGCGCGACCACGTCCGATGATGCCGGTGCGGCAGGCTCCTCGGCACGCGGCATGGGCTCCATAGGCCGGGGCGAAAGGTCTGGACGGTGAGAAACGGCCGGACGGTGCGATACGGGCTTCCGCGCATCCTGTTCGCGTTCGGGAAGGATCAGGCGCCAGCCAGCTTCGAGCACATCCGGGTCAGTGAGCCGCACTCCGCCGGGCTGTACGCGGCCCTCGTTCAGCTTGAAGATCTCTCGGTACCGCTGGCCGTCTCCGAGGCGCTCCTCGGCGATTCCCCACAGAGTTTCGCCAGGTCCGACGGTCTGAATTCGCTCAGATGTCTTGTGTTCCGTGTTCAGAGTGGCGGCGTCAATGGGCAGTCTCAGAGTCCATCCAGGTCTCAGCCAGTCCCCTCTGGTGAAGGTCTGGCCGTCGTCCATGACGCGTCCCTGGTTCAGCACGATGATCTCTTGATAACGCATCGGCTCACCGAGATGCTTTCTGGCGATCTCCCAGAGGGTGTCCCGGGGCTTGACCACATAGGTCTTGTACGGCTTCGCTGTCTCGGCGATGTTCGGTTCCGCCGCGGCCAATGAGTGCTCAGGCATCACTGCAGGTGTGATGGAGACCGGCCCGGCCGGAACAACTCCGCGTGTGGCGGCAACGGGGGTTGTAGCGGCCAAGGTGATCGTGGTGATCAGATGCGCCGCGAACCGTTGGAACGGCATGCGCACTCGGCTTTGCGTCGCGCGCAACGTGCCGACCAACTCCACGAGGACTGCGCAGGCGAACAGCGCCCAGCAGGTCCACACGATCCCAAGCAACAGCGCCTTGATGACAACGGGTTCGGCGGGAGTGACGATGTCGTCGACGGTGGGCACGTCCACCGGCCAGAAGAAGACAAGCAGGACAGTGGGCATGCCGACCAACAGTGCCGCGAGCACTGTGACCGCCGCGACCTTGCTGAGGATTGGATGGCGCAGCCCGTTCATCGTCATGGTCTTCCTTGCTCGATGCCCTGGAACATTCGCGCGGACGCCTTCGCCGTCGCGGTAACGCTGCCGATGCCGACCAGGGACACGAGCTTCGTCGGCTTGGAGACGGTGACGCTGACGTGCACCGTCCGGCCCCCGACCATCGTGACGCTGCCGGAGTGGCCGCCGGAGCCGAGGTAGTCTCGCGCGGCAGCCAACGCCTTGGAGGTGTCGATCTCGAATCGGCCGCCTTGCGCGTAGGCACGGTCGAGGTCGATCTGTCCCGCTCCTGCACGCGCGGTTTCCTCTGCGACCGCGTATGCCTCGCGGTATGCCTGGATCTTCGCCCCGCCGTCCACGACGAGTCCGGCGCAGATCAGCAGTGCGAGAGCGAACACCACCGCGAAGGCCGTGACGGAACCCCGATCGTCGGACAGGTTCACGATTGATCGCCTCTCGCGCGGAAGGGGTCGATCGGGCTGGCGAAGCTGCTGGTCAGTGTTTTGGAGCCCGGCATTCCTGGTAGCGCGATGTCGGCCAGGTCGATCTCGCAGGTCACAGTGGCCGTTACGGCGGCGGGTTTGCCGACGGGTTCGGAGAAGGCTCTGGTGTCGACGTCCACGGAGGGAGAGCAAGCCAGCCCCTCGCGCATGAGGGCCGCCTGCGCGCTCGATAGCGCGGCTGAGCGCGCCGAATCCGGGTTGCGGGCGATGGATGCCTGCCGGGCCGCGTCCCTGGAGGCGGCGTCGATGGCACCGTGCGCGATGGCGATGCGCCCTAGCGCGATCATCATCACCAGCATGGCCAGCATGGCGGGCGCGATGATCGCCGTCTCCAGTGCCACGGAGCCGCGATCGGAATACAGCGTCATTCGGACGTCCACTTCTCCATGGGGGCTCGGGCGACCTGGTCGACTGTGAGATCGAGCAACGGAACCAGGCTGACCGCCTGTCCCCGAACCGTCACCACCACCGTGTCTTCGGTGCGGCCGACGTTCACCGCCGGCGACAGGAGGAACGATCCGCCGACCTGCCGGGCGAAACGTTCCGCCGTCACCTGCCCTGCCGACAAGCTGGAGCCGTGTGCGCGGGCGACTCGCAGCCCTTCCTGCGCCGCCGAAAGGGCGATGTTCCTGGCGTGGAACCACAGCGCGGTGTTCACCGCGAGCATGATCAACAGAAGCACCACCGGATAGACCACCACGGCCTCCAGCGTCGCCGACCCACGCTCGCGCCCAGTCATCCGATCTTGTCCAACTGTTCGTTGACCACCCCTGTGATCTTCGCTCCGGCAGCGATGGCGAGGAGAAACACGACGGCGGCGATGATCACCCACTCCAGCGTGGAAGCTCCCCGGTCGGAGTTCAGACCGCGCCGGACGGCATGCCGCTCGGGAAGGGACATGCACTCCCCGAGCCGAACCCACATGGCGAGCACGCGTCGATTGATCATCATGATTACCCCCGGAAGTCAGCCCCCGGCCATACGCGCGAAGGCGGGATAGCCGAGCAGCAGCAGAAACCCGATGACTGACAGGGCCATCGGGACGGTCATCGTCTCGGTGCGGGATCTGGCTTTGGAGACTTCGGCCGACAACTCCACCTCGCGCAAGGACTGGGCCTTGGCCATGAGGGTGTCGAGGATGCCGGCTCCCCGGGTGCCCGCAAGCCCGGCGATCGCTGCCAGCTCAGCAAGCTCGGGAACATCGATCTCGTGTGAAAGCCGGGCGAGTTCATCCCACGCACTGCCGGTGGCCCGTCGTGCCGGATCCAGGGCTAGACCGAGCCGCCTAAACGTCCACCCGTCACCGACCTTCGCCGCAGATTCCAGCGCGTCAGCGGGTCCCGCTCCAGCGGCGCGGGCAAGGGCCACTAGATCCAGATAAGCGACGATCGCCTGTCTGAATGCCTTGCGCGCCTCAGCGGCCTGGCCGCGAACCGATGCGTCAGGAGCAAAGAACACCGCTACGGCGAAGGCCAGGCAGGCCCCCCAGGAAACCGCCCAGGGCAGGGTGACACCAAGCAGCGCGCACCAGGCCCAGAACACGGTCGGGCCGGCCGCCCCGAGCACGAGCATCATGACTTTCTGGGCGAGGTAGTCGTCGGCCGTCTTGCCCAGCAGCGCCAGATCCGCGCGCGGGACGCGCGCATCGACCACCGTTCCACCGAGCTTCCTGGCCAGGGTGGCGCGCCAGTCTGCGTCCGGCTTCGCACGGCTCGCGCCCGGCCTGAGCCGTTCCATCGCAGGTGCGAGCGCGGGAGGAGCAGGAAGCAACACGGCGACCGCGAGCGACGCACCGAGACCGATGAGAGCGCCAGAAGCCAGCACGAGCCCGATCACGACTGATCTCCCGACGGGTTGAGGAAACGATGCCCCTTCGGTGGCCTGGCCAGGCGGTACAACCACGCGAAGGCGCCCGCGTACAGGGAGATCACGATGGCGAGCACGAGCTGTCCGCTGACGGTGCCGAACGGCGCGACGTAGGTTCGATTGAGCAGCGCGAAAGCGGTGTAGCCGAGCAGCGCGCCGATGACCCACCGTGCGGTGGTGCGGTGGGTGGCGCGCTCGGCGTCGATCTCTCGCCGCGCCGCCACGTCCTTGGCGACCGTACGCGCCAGTCCTTGCAGGACCTCGCGTATCCCCCGGCCTCGTGCTCGACTGGCCAGGATCAGCGCGGCGGCGATCACGTCTCCGGTCGGATCGTTCAGATCATCGGCGAACGCCCGGAGGGCCTGCTCGGTCGGAGTGCGGAACGCGAGCCGCCGCGCCAGCGCTCGAACCTCGGCCGAGATGGCCTGCGGTGGCTTCTCCGCGCTCGACTGCAATGCCTCCTCAATGCCTGCGCTGCCTCCGAGTACGTCGGCGAGGTGGCGAGTCCATGCCTCCAGCGCTTCGAGCCGCTCGATGCTGCGGGTGGTCTCGCGGTTGGTCAGCATGCGCGGCAACACCACGGCGCCTACCGCGGCCCCGACCGCAGCGACCGGCCAGCTGGTCAGCCACAACGTCAGGGCGAACGCGCCCAGAGCCGAGACCGTTGGGACGACCGGAATCCGTGGTAGCCGTCGACGCGACGGGCGCGGGGACCGTACCGGCGCTCGGCGTGCTCCAGCGACGGCAAGCAGCGGCCCTGCGACCAGCGTCGCCCCAGCCAACGCGGCAAGCCACTGCATCATGGCAAGCCTCCGCTCCAGGCGCGGGGCACGAACATGTCCGGGTCGAATCCCGCAGCCACCAGCTCGTCCACGCACTGCGGGATCGTGTTGGGTACGGCACGCCCGTCCAGTCCGGGGACGTAGACATGGTTGACGGCGGGCTCTATACCGTCGCCAGGCGGCAGCACTTCATTGACCTCGGCGACATAGCGTCGGTTGATCAGCCCCTCCATGTCGTGGCGCAGCTCGTGTCGCAGGTGGATCACAAAGTCCACGGCCATGCCGATCGTGCAAAACAGCGTGTCTGGGGCGATGGCCAGACCGCCCGATCCAGCGAGAATGAGCATCCGGGCGAACACCTGGTCGGCCGAGTCGGCGTGCATGGTGCAGATGGAACCGTTGCCGCCGGTGTTCATCGCCTCCAACATCGGCACCATCTCGTCGCCGCGCACCTCGCCGACGATGATGCGGCGGGCGTTGAACCGGAGCGCATCCTCGATGAGCTGGTGCATTGTGATCTCACCCAGACCCTCGGTGTTGCCCTCGCGGGCCTCCAGGGCGAGCACGTCGCGGTGGCGGTCGGGCTGGAGGTGGAGGAAGAGTTCGTACTCCTTCTCCACGGTGGCGATGCGTTCGTCTGGGTCTATCTCACCGGCGAGGGCGCGGGCGAAGGTGGTCTTGCCGTCCCCCATACCACCGGTGATCACAATGTCTTTGTGGGCACGTACCGCGGCTCCGAGAAACGCGCGGAGCCCCTTGTCCACGGTGCCGTTCAAGACCAGGTCGTCAAGGTCGGCGTCGAGCATTCCATGCCGGCGGATCGACAGTGAGGGACGAGGCGTGACGCCCATCAGGGCCGCCATGCGGGTCCGATGTCCGACCGACAGGTGGAGGCGGGGCCTGGCTATGGAGAAGTCCCGGGCGGTCTGCCCCTGATAGGCGGCCCACCTGCGGACGTTCTCCACAAGTTCCTCATCGCTGTCGGCACACGGCGGGCCGAGAACCTTGCGGCCGTCGGAATAGGTGATCCACACCTGGTCGCAGCCGTTGACGTCGATGTTCTCTACGTCGGGATCGTTGACGAACGGCTGCAGGCGTCCCAGCTCGAAGATCTCGTCGTAGACGGCCTGAGTGAGAAGTCGTTCCTCCACCAAGCTAGGCACACGCTTGCCCGCCAACGCATGGCTGTCCACATACTCACGGACCAGCTCGGTGATGGCCGCCTTCGCGTATTCGCGTATGGCGTCGTCACCGGTCATGCCTGCGCCGTCCAGTGCCTCGGTCACCCTGGGCAGGATCTCCCGGACCGCGCTCACGGGATCGAAGCTCATCGCGCTGTCACCTCGTCCTGTACCACTTGGGCTCGTAGGTCCTCGGCGAGCGAGCGGGCAGCCCTCAGCAGCAGGGAACGCGGAACGTGCCGCTCGTTGCCGACGCCGTGGGACAGAACCGTGGCCGCTCGCGGATCATGCGGGAGGTGATCGGCTACCTCCGTGTCGAGCGCTTTGGCTACTTCCTTCCGGCTGTACGGCCCCGCGCCCACGAGCAGCACGCGTGGATCAGGTCGGGGACCACGCAACGCCTTGATCTCCTGAAGACGTGGCGCCACCGCCGACAGGTCCATGAGGGTGGGCCGTGCTACGACGAGCACTTGGTCGGCGCGAGTCAGCAACGGCGTGGGCGTATCGGATCCGCCGGCCCTTCCGATGTCCACGATGACATCACCGGGAATCGCGGTGAAGGTATCGGCGATGCCGGGCCACAGCGGCTGGACCGACGTCACCTGGGCCGGCTCGGCGAGGCCAGGAAGGATCCGCCGGCTCTCGGGACCGGCCAGATGGTGGACCTGCTCACCGAGCGCCCTTTCGGGATCGGCTCCACGCCGGAGCTGGACCGCCCATTCGCCCAGCCCGCGCTCTCGAGGCTGACCAAGCAGATACCCGGACAGCAGGCTGCCGCCCGCGGGATCACATTCGGCGAACAGGACCTCTCGTGGCCAGGCGAGGGTCAACGCGAGCCCGGTCGTCGTCGCTCCTGGGCTGTGCCCGCCCGAGCAGAGCACGATCAGCATCGCGTCACTCCGCCCTGGACTGGAGCACGATCGCGATCTTCCCCATGGCCGCCTGGCGAGCGAGAGCTGTACCGTCCGCTGCCGGGACGACGAGATCCACCACGATGAGCCCATCGGCGTCTGGCTGGCCGACACGATCGACCTGGGCGAGGTGGTCCACGGAGAACCGGCCGCTCTGCCCTTCCTGCGCACTGGGAAGCACGGCGGTGGCCACCACGCGGTCGCCGGGCTGGATACCCCTGGCCGGAAGCTGGCTCGCCTTCAGCGCGAGGGGCACGACGACCTGGTTCGGTGCCGGAGTGAGAGTTTCGGCGACCTGGTCGGGTGCGAGGAGGCTCCCGGCTTTGAGATCCACAGCGGCCTGTTTGCCGATCACCGTGTTCTTGTCGGCGGCGTTCAACGAGTGGACCGCGGGGTCCATGCCCATGGCCACGGTTCTCAGGTCCTGCGCCTGGAGCTGCTGCCCGATGGGGACGTCGCGGGCCATGACGAGCACGGGCGTCTGGTGACCGGCGACGCCGTACACCTCCCAGGCGATGAGCGCGCCGAGAGCTGTCAACGCGACGCTCGCCACGAGCATCATCGGGCGGCGTCTTCCTGGGAGCGGGCGTACGTGCGAGACGTGACCCTGTTCCAGGTTCGGCGTAAGCCGGTGGAGCATGGAACTACTCCTTCGTGACGAGGGTCTGCGCTTCGACGACGCGAATCGGGAACGTGACCGATCGGGTGATGGGCGGCAGCGTGCCTCCCGTTCCACCGGAGCCGCGCCAGGTGCCGCCCCAGGTCACGGTCACGGTCGCCTGGTAGGCACTCCCCGGATGGAGATATCGGTAAGAGCAGGTGGAATGCTGCTCGTCGGCGGGCTTGGCGGGGTTATACGTGTTGCCGGGGCCATCGCAGGTGATCGTCTGCCCGTCGCCGGGACTGACGGTCATCCTCTGCGGTGTCGCGGTGGCCTCTGCCCAGACGGCACCTGCTCGCAGCCGCTTTGACCTGGCCATCCACTCACCTCGGGCCAGGTAGAACCAGTGCGGAAGGCCGACGAGACCATCGTTGCCGCGAGGTGGCGCGGTGAGCACTTTCGGCGGCTTGATCGGGATCAGCTTGAACGCTTGGCGAGCGAGCTGCTCAGGCGTGGCCGCCGGGTCGAGCTTTTTCGGGATCCAGACGACATCCCGGTACCCGTCGGAGCATTCGACCAGGTAGTAGGCACCTTTGCCGGACGGCTTATCGTTGGGATTACTGCCGGGGTCGACGAATTCGAGACCGCCATTCTTCTGCCCGTCAACCGCCCAGGGCGTGTAGGCGCACGTCACCCCGGATCGTTTTCCAGCGGAGGCTGTCGCGCCGGGCCGGGGCACCTGCGTCCCCGAAATGATGTAACCCGCAGATTGGGTTGATACCTCGACCCCATCTCCGTCCCCAAGTGGAGCGGCGGTCAGCGCGACTACGAAAACGGAGCTCAGGCCACGGGCGAGCAAGGCGCTTTCACCTGTTCCACTTTCGAGACCCGCCAGACTCCGTCCTCGCCCGTCTGAAGCGTGGCGATCAGGTGAGTGCCACTCTTGCCATGGGTGAGACGCTCTCCCGTCTTGTCGTCCGCCTGGCCAGACTTGGTGCCGTCCTGGCAGTCGTGGAGAGTCGCCCGGTCATCCTTGATCTCCACGTCGAAGGCATGGATGACGGGTGTGCCCCAGGTGACGCGTCTAGTCACGCGAAGTGCCGCGATCCCTCGGAGCATCCGGTCCAGCAGTGGCTGGGTGGCGACATCCTCCAGGATCGCTCTGCGTTCCTCGGGCGGGGTCTGTTCGGCGCGCTGGCCGGCGGGATAGAGATCGCGGTATACGGCCACGACCGCGTCCTCGCTCATGGAGCGAGACGGCGTTTGCATAGGTGCGACAGAAGGCGCCGCCGTACGGCCCGGCTCGGTTGCGTGGTCACCCGCCTGGCAGGCGGTCACAGCGATAACCGCGGCGGAGAGCGCCCCCACCCGACGCAACACCCATTTTGGGCATGGCGAAACAATCCTCACCGACCAGCAACCCTTACTCAGAGGAAGCAACTAGCTACGCGAGGTTGTCAGATTAGGTCGGCCCTCTGGACTGGTCACCTATCTTTCAAGTTACAGGTCTATTACTAGCCGCCTATCACGTGAGCTGGGCGAATGCATATATGCGGCCTTCTCCGAGAAGGAGCTACTTCGCCAATCAATTAGAGATTTTTGTCCCACGAAAACAATGCAACTCGGTTCAAAGAGCGCTTGTAGAACTGCGGAGCGCCCGCCCGAGGGAACCAGAGTGCTACTCCTCGTCAGGTCACCCCTCCGCAGGCTCTCGGGAGAGTTTCCGGGTGGCTTTCGGTTGGAGTGCACTGGCCGACGTCGCGAATACGTTCCCGGCGAAGCGGCACAATCAACCGGGCGGCGCCGGGCGCGTCATCGAGCGGATGCGACTCCCATGACCAGGCCCGGCCCACCCAGCGAAAGCCGTGCCGGAGAGTCACCCAGACAACGAGTGCCGGAGCGAGACTGAGCGCCGGGTCACCTTCGCCTAGGCACAGGACATCGCGATCCTCGGTCGGGACTCCAAGGGCATCCAGTTCGCGCCGGAGGTTCGCGAGCGCCTCATCTTGGATCATGACCGCCCCTCCGCTGTACGGCGCCCCGCAACGGGCCTGATAATCGGAAGCCCTTCGAGACCTCCACGAGGTCCGAAGTTTCGCTCGATCTCCTGAGCCTGGCGCTCCAGTTGCGCTGGCGTCCGCGACTCGATGTGCGGCGCAACGGCGAGGTCGCGCGTTCTGGGCATGGCCCAGAAGTGGCCGGTGTGCTGGCCGTACCAGACGGTCCAGGACGGGAGGCGCGCCGCGAGCAGTCGCACGGCCTGTTTCGCGTTCTCATCCATGTGGGTGCCCTCACGTTTACCGGAAATCGGATCAGTCCCAGTAGAGGACCTGCGTCCGGGCGAACGGAGGATGACAATGAGGAGCATCAGCGGACACGACCCGTGTTCGGATGAGTGCGGAGGTGAACATGGCCGATCCCCCCCGATGGGCCATGCGGATCCGCGCGGAGCGCAAGGCTCGGCTGTGGGACGTCCACGCCATGGCGCGGCGTCTGCGTGATACCGCCGGCGACGACCGCCGCGACCTTCCCGACCACGAGGCTCTGGTGCGGTCCATCCGTCGCTGGGAGTCGGGGCGGATCAGCGTTCTGAGCGAGCGGTACCGGCTGCTGTTCTGCCGGGCGATGGGGGTGGACGAGGACGCTCTCTTCGCAGATGCGGATCCGGGCCATTCACAACACGTGTCCAGTGATTCAAGGGTTTCCGGTGATCCGACTGGTTATCCGCCTACAGCCCGGCATGACCTGAGCGCGATGACGGCCTTTCGTGGCGCGGACCGGCGGGTAGGCGGCGGTCACCTCTACGCCGCGGTAGTTGGCTACCTGGAACGGGATGTAGCACCGCGCCTGTTCGGAGGTGCCGACGGGCCGACGGCCTTCGTCGCGGCTGCGGCCTTGACCGAGATGGCCGGATGGATGGCGCACGATGACGGCCGGGACGACGCCGCAGGCCAGCACTTCTCCCGCGCCCTCGACCTTGCGGGCGTCGGAGGTGACCGTCAACTCGAAGCCCACATCCTCGGCAGCATGAGCCACCTCGCCCAGCACCGCGGGCGGGCGGCCGACGCCGTACGGCTGGCGCGCCGCGGAACGGAGATGCTGACGGGCACTCGTACGTCTGCCCCGGCGATGGAGGCGCGGCTGCTCATCATGGCCGCCCGCAGCTTCGCCTCGCTCGGGAATTCGACAGAGTGCACCGGCCTGCTGCTCCGAGCGGAACGGACCCTTGAACGCGAACAGACGAGTGACCCGTCGCCGTGGATCGGCCCGTTCGACGAAGGTTCGCTGGCGCTCGACGCGGCGCGTTCCATGCTCGCGCTCGGCCAACTCGGGGAGGCGCGTCGGCAGTCTCATCGTGCTGTCGCCCTACGTTCCGGAGATCAGACTCGTAGCCGGGCGTTGGGACAGCTCGTCCTTGCCAAGGTGCTGCTGGCGGAGGACCGCCCCGAAGAAGCGTGCCGAGTCGCAATGAGTGTCATCGACGACACGCGATCCCTGAGCTCGTTCGTCGTCACCCGTCAATTGGCAGATCTCGGCGGGCTCCTGGAGGCGTACCGTGGGGAGGAGATCATTGCCGAGTTCCAGATGGCTCTGGATGAGGCCCTAGCGGAGCGGCGCTGGCTGTACCAGTGGGGAGGATCTGATCGTGGACCGGGAAGCCCCGCTCTATGAGCGCGATCCTGTGGCCTGGAAGGTTCACCTTGCCGAGGGCAACGCCAAGCAGGCCCGTAAGCGTGTTGGTGCCGACGTCCTAATCCGCGACGAGCAGGGCCGGATCCTTTTGGTCGACCCGAAATACAAGCCGGACTGGGACCTACCGGGAGGCATGGTCGAAGCCAACGAGTCCCCCGCCGCCGCCGCACAACGTGAGATCAAGGAAGAACTCGGGCTCGACCTTGAGATCGGCCGCCTGCTCGTCGTGGACTGGGTCTCCCCTCACGGCCCGTGGGACGACTCCCTGATGCTCATTTTCGACGGCGGAGTCCTATCGAGCCAGCAAGCCGCGAGCGTCCATCTCGTTGATGACGAGCTAGTGGGATTCAGGTTCCAGGACGACCACCAGGCCGCCCAGCTACTCCGCCCCTACGTTTGGCGACGAGCCCAAACGGCACTCAAGGCGTTGAGTTCGGACGGCTTCCGTTACCTTGAGGACGCCACTTGACGGAGTTCTGGACGCAGGCGTCTTCATTCCAGCGGATGCGCTGCCAGGTACTCCACAGCGTCCTCGTTGGTAGCGAGCCATTCGGAGCAAGCGCCCCACTCCTTCCGATCTGTTCCTGCGTCGGAGAGAGCGACATATGCCACAGCTGGGAGGGCGCACGTACTCTTGCCGTGCGCGCTGCACCTGCCCTGTGCACCGTCCGTGGATGAGTTCGTGAACAGGCGTGGATTCCAGTGTTGGATTTCGGTGATCGTGGAGATCATTCGGGCCATATCGTGAGTCTGGATGCACGCGCCTTGCGGAGCAACAAAGACATGCTGTATTCGCAGTGCCCCGTCGTTCTCGCCTTGTGAGACGGAGCGAAACGGATGCGCGTCTGACCTGGACGTCAATGGCATAACGAGTTGATCTCGGCCCTGGGGGCGGACCCTCGGAAAGCAAGGAAGCCAGAACGTGCTGGCCTGCAGCCCACACCTGGACGCGCTCACATGCAGGCGTTCGCCGAGACGGTCCCGGGAGGGCGCCAGGTGGTCGCGCACGGAGCTGTAGCTGCCGCGGTAGCCGAGGCCGGCGATCTCCCGGTGCATGTCCAGCACGTTGGTGCAGCCCTCGTTCCAGCGCTGGTACCGATGAGCCTTGTAGGGGTCCAGCTTGCTCGGCCGTCCGACCAAGGGCGTGGCGAGCAGGTCGTCGACACGCTCGGCGCGGTAGAACCGCCGGGACGGCCTCCTTGGCCATCTCCAGCTCTCGCATACAAGCCGCCAGCGAGCAGCGAGTCTGCTTGGCATCACCGTCGTAACCAGATGCGACGGTCCTGAAGAGCATATAGATCAACATCGCGACAACCCGCCGGCGGTCGTGTTCGATCGCGGTGAGGTGGCACGCCTATTGCGTCTCGCTTGCGCATGACGTGAATGAGGTGCCCAGCACACGGGCAACCTACCGCTATCATGCGGTCAGACCCTCGCATTGGGCGAATTAACGGTCAAATCACACCTATTGGATGCTATCGCTATCAGGTTTAGCATTTAGTGCAATAGCTGTTCGTATCATTCCCCTATGGCGCTTTCCGATCTCCGTCGTGAGATGGTTCTGTCCGCTATAGAGGAGTACGACAAGCTGGGAAGGGACGCGTTTCTCGAGACCTACGGATACGGCCCGGCGCGCGGCTACTTCCTCCTATACGACGGCAAGCGGTACGACTCCAAGGCCATCGTCGGCGTGGCACATCGCGACGTGGACGGCTGGCCCTTGCGAGCCGAGGACTTCTCCGGCGGCAATGCCACCGTCGCACGCGCGCTGAGGGACCTCGGCTTCGAGGTCACCCGTCCAGGCGACATCATCGAGGGGCATTCGCTGGAGAGCCTGCTCGAGAAGATCCTCACACTCAAAACGGCCGCATCGGCCACGCCTGGCGCGCAGAAGCGGCACCAGCCTTTGACCCTTCTCTGGGCCCTTGGCGGAGCGGCCCGGGGCTACGATCGCCTGGTGCCGTGGAGAGATGCCTCTCCCGCACTCGAATCGCTCCTGCGGGAGTTCGGCCATGCCGGCGACGGCCTACATGCCGAGTTTCCCGTACTCCGTCTGTATCACCACGGGCTCTGGGACCTCCCTGGTCGAAACGACGTTCCAAGGGCCAGCGGCAGTGCGGCGCAGCGCTGGATGCGGCAGAACCAGCCGCTCAGCGGTTTACGCTCATGGGTACACGACCTCGTGACAGATCATCCGGCCGTACGCGCTCAGATCGTCCTGCGACTCCTCGACGAATACGTCCGCGACGTCGACCGCGACGAGTTACTCACGGCCACCCGGCTTGCCCCTGAACCCAACGCCATTCCGCCGGCCCAGGGCGAGGCCACACCTCTCCCCGACGGGACACCAACACCAAGCCGCCGCACGGTCACGACCAACCGCGTGATCCGTGACTCCGCGCTCGCGGAGCAGGTCAAACTCGTGCACAACCATCAGTGCCAGATCTGCGGCATTCGTCTCACGACCAGGCGAGGTCCCTACGCCGAAGGCGCCCACATCCGCCCGCTCGGCACGCCCCACAACGGCCCCGACGAGCCGGGCAACCTCCTCTGCCTGTGCCCCAACCACCACGTCCTGTTCGATGGCGGAACGATCACGATCAACGACGAGCTCGTAGCCATCGATGTCCCGACCCGCCAGCCGATCACCCCAATCCAGCTCGCCGACGGACACACGCCGGATCCCCGACACGTGGCCTACCATCGGCACGTCTCCGAGCACTCTCAGTCAACAGGTGCAGCGCAAGTGACCAAGGATTGCTAGGGGTTTGCAGAAGCAGACCGGTCACGACGGGCGCATGCGCCCGTGCCGTACGGCGTGGCGCTACACGCCTGAACCAGCCGGTCAGGGTCGCTGTGAACGAAGCCCAGATTCGAACGTGTCTGGACCAGTGCGGATGAGATCTCTGTCGATCAGTCCCACCACACGACGACGGCCAGCCCACGACGAGTGGCTTCTTCGTAGAACCTGAGCAATGCTGCTAAGTGCATGGTCAGATAGCCGCGAGGGCCATCAGAGCCCGGCGGGGCTTTGTCGGGGGCCGACCAAGCTGCATGGTCTTCCGGTGGCACGAGGGCAGACACAGCGTTAGGGAGATTGCGGAAGACCGTCGCGACCTCGCCAACGGCGTCAGCATCAAGGGCCGTGACGGGATGCTCCCAAATGGTGTCGGGATGGTCTCGGTAGGCCGGGTTGACTTCGGCGTCACCACGGAGAGCACGTCGCAGGGCTGCGACGGCGTGCGGGGCGGCCCCTGAGAGTTCAGAGATCTGGATCAGGCTTGAGGGCGCCCAGTCCAAATCAAGGTGATCACCGTCAGGGGCAAGCTTGAAGGAGCACAACCGGTGCAACTCGCGGACCGACCGGCGGCAGGCAACGAGCACCGTCTCGGGCACTCGGACAAGCTGCTGCGTTATCGCCACGCCAGGAGTCTGGCAGAGCCAATTAAGTGATCGAGAAAGCAACCTATCTTCACGTCTATCAAGGCGGACCGCCTGCGGCGGCCCGCTCACGCGCCGGTCGGCCAGCCGACCGGGCTGCGGCTCTTCGGCCGATCCCGGCCGGCGCCGCCCCGTGCGCTTAGAGCATCCGGGGAACGCCGGACGGTTCATGACCGCCGCGACCGGAGCGAACGAGACCAACTTACCTAGGAGCCCATGGCAAACCTAGAACCCGTACGAGGCTCTGCCCCTGCGCGCGCGGCGCTCTCGAAGGCGCCCGTCGATATATGACCTATCCATTTTGAGGCACCTGAGCCTCGTCGGATGGTTTTGTTTCCGCTTCTTTTACTTCCGGCCTGAGAAAGGCGGTATCGGCAAGGCCGCGATGCACGCTCTCTTGCCAATCGCCACTGAATGATCCGATCTTCAAAAACACTTCGGCTACAATGCTCAAGAAGGTTGACTCGTCGTCGTGTCCGGGTTCAGGGCGATGAGGCTCAACCGGAAGAGTACCTTGTGGAACAACATCGAGAAGCAGGTCGAGCGTGCATGCCCGCACCCCGCGCTTGGCGTGGTCAGTCTCGTTTTCGCTGTGTACGATCTCACAGCCTGCGGCTCGAAACCCCGCGGACTGCAAGGCAGAGAAAAGCGCCGTCCACGCCTTAGGGCTACGGTTAGCGTAGCTGAAGATAAGGTGGCCGTCTGGTCTCAGGATTCGTCGCGTCTCCTTGAAGATTCGAAGAAGTAGGTCTTCGTATGCGCCATTATGTGTTAGCTGACCAACGGCCGCATTTACGACAGCCTCACCTAGCAATGGACCGTCAGTCAGCTGTGCCCATGCGCGAAATGGGAGGGAAAGCTCGGAGTACTGAACATCGTCGTGGTATGGGGGATCGGTCAGTGCGAGGTGTACGCAGCGATCGGGAAGCAGGAGTTGTTCTGATGAGCCTTCAACCACTCTTACGTCGGCGTCGAACAGCGCATCATCTCTGTCCACGTTCGTAAGCAGAGGCCCCTCGACTACAAGTTGTTTTTCGGTCTTTGCGTGAAGCCAAGTTGCGGCTTTCACAAGTTGGGTGAGCCGGCGCAACACCGTACCTCGACCGCTGTTGACCGTCCCCCAAACGTTTGGTTCAACAGCCAGTGTTGTGAGGTTAAATCGATGCCCAGCCATCGATTCATAGCTCTTGAGATAGTACCGATCCCAGCGAGATAGATGTCCCGCCATTTCTGCGGATCCGATGATCGCAATCTCGACAGCACGCACGACTGCTGGATCCGAGGAGCACTCCTTGGCAACCGCGAGCAGCCGCTCAAGGAGGATCCGTTGGCGAATAGGATAAAGCTGCTCCCACCGCGTGAAGCCGTGGCGAATGAGAACTCTCGTCTCTTGGCCTACAGGTATCGTCCCTAGCGTCCTCTGTGGCGCTTCATGAGCGAAGTTTGCTGCTTCCAGTTCACCTTCGGTAGGCACTTCGATTTCTCGACGGCCTGGACGGCTGCGTTCGACGAGGACGACTTCCCATTGCCAAGTCTCGGCCCGGTCGTCGAGGCGGTCAATGTGGCCGCAGGGGCATTGAATTTTGCGTCTAGCTGTGTAATTAGCACCTGGGTCTGTGAGGACCCGGCAATGCGGACAGGGCGCGGGTGTCGTTGATAGTCCCTGAAAAAGGTGACCATTTGGGCATGCGAGGAAGGCTTCGGGGCGACCTCGCTCACGACGCGAGAGCAACGTGACAAGGGCATACGGGAACATTCGAGTCCGTTTCCCGCATGCTGTACATTCACCGGTTGCCACCCGGAAGGTATGAGAGACCAACCCGCGACTGCCGTCGGACAGAGTGGTGCCGTACGCGGCGTGTACTTCAGCGTTCACTCGATGTGCGAGCGTTGCCTGCGCCTCTCTGAGCTTCTCCGGTGCAGGGAGCCCGAGCATAGCGGCCAGCCCCGTCGCGGCCCAAGGGTTGAGGTCCTGCGCATAGATCTTGTGACCACGCGTGGCGGCTGCCAATGGGATGACGCCTCCACCTGCGAAGACATCGGCGATGAGCATCCTGCCGGATTGATCGCGTGCGGCGGCGTCGATGATCGCACCATTGACAGCCTCAGTACGGCGCGCCCACCAGCGGTAGGTACTGATCGGAGGGAGATGCACTTCGCGGTTACGGCTCTCAGCCCGAGCCTGTGCGCTGACGGCTTTCGCATGGAGGTGGCGAAGTGGGCTGCGTAGTAGGGCAGCGCTGGTCGCGGAATGCGGCTGGACGTGAGCGACTCCCGCGTCCGATTGGGCCACGACCGTCATGGTCATTCTCCTCATCTTGCCTTACCGTCAGGCGTTGAGCTTGACGCTACGCTAGCAAGAGGCTCGCGTCGCGTTATTACACTGGCCAAAACAACTGGCCGGTCGATCATAGTTGCTGATCAACCGCTGTTGTGAGCGATCGATATAACTATTGGTTTAGTTCCGGTCAAGAGGGAGACCAGGGCGAAGCTGACTATCTGGAATCGTCATTCGGGCGTTGGCCCACCGACCCATTAAGTCATTCGCTGGAGTTGTATCGATCGGAAGTGCAGAAGCAATATCCCAATAGGTGAGCCAGCCAATGACGCGCATGGCCAGCTCGCCATTCGGACCGCTGATCTCTTGTCGAGCTATGACTATGGCCCAGGATGGGTCATTGGCCCCAATGGTCGCTTCATTGCGGCTGAGGTAGAAATCGATACGAGTGCCAATTGACCTGGTGGCTTTCACTTCGAGGTGGTGTCTACGGCCCCGGCAGTCGGGACTCGTGACGTCGTAGCCGAGCGTGTCATCTTCAAGGCTTAGTCGGGCCACATGATCAGCAAGGTCCGCTCGATCCTTGGCTAGCAAGTACTTGCGGCATGCGGCAACGACGGCTTCCTCCCCCTCAGCACCGATTTCGGCCAAGAGCGCGACGTCAATTTTCCGAGCGGTGGACAAGACGAATGCTGTACGACGATTGGGGTCTGCGAAAACAGCTTGCAGGAGGTGGGCTGCGTCTGCTGGCACCCGTTCCCAATACACCTCATCACCGGATGCGAACGCGGAGAGCCACATGTCATGGCGTTGGCTCAGCACCCGTTCGAGGAGTGCTTCAACGAAAGCGTCCGACGGCAACGAGCGAAGTGCAACTAGGTCGCGGTGAGGCCTTACCAACTCCTCATGCTCGACCAGGAGGCCAAGTTCAGTTAGTAGGCGTTGTCCAGCCACCAGGGAGGAACGATCGTGCAAGCCTCCAGTCGGAACGTGAAGATAGCTTCGACCGAGATCTTCGGCTGAGCTACCGACATCACCTACGCAACGTGTGACCCAAAAGGCTGCCTGCATCTGCAACATGGTCGGTAACCGTCGAGCCATAGTTACCCTGCTGCTGTCGGTCGCCACTATGGCTCACCCCGGAGATGCGCGAACAGGGCTTGCAAATCCTGGGTGTCGTCGACGGCATACCCGTATCCTTCCTCGTCTTCTTGCGGCAGGGCCATAGTCACGAGGTCTGGGTCGTTCAGCATATTACCGAGAGCTGTCGCTTTGATTCGAATTCGTTCATCAACGACGTCGTCGATGGTTCCGGAAGTAACGAGGAAAGTTAGATTGGTCTCGACCCTCGGCGGCAGGCCAAGCCGGTGAATTCGGTCGATGCTCTGGAGGTACTGTCCAGCATTGAAGGTGCGGTCAAGATAGATCGCATCATGACACACCTGGTGGAGACTGACGCCCTCGCTCATTGCGGCCGGGTTAGCGAGCAAGATCATGCAGCTGGGATCTTCGCGGAACCGCTGGAGCTCCGACTCTCGAGTGAGCTGCGCGGTTGGACTACTCGTCTCGGATGGGACACCACCGTAGATGAGAGCCGGCTCGTACCGGTTGAACATGCGATGCAGAGCATGAAGGTTGCGGACAAAGTTCGACCATATAAGAGTTTTCCGGCCATCCTCCGCGTTGCGGCTGACAAGACGGGCAAGCTGCTGGAACTTCGCAGGTGTCTCGTATTGGTTGTAACGCTGGATCAGATCCCACAGTCGACTGCCTGGCTCGACCGGAAGTGGAGGGTGCCGGAAAATCGGCGGGTCGACGTCACTCGAGCCTGCTGCGAGTAGGTGAGGGTTGGTAGCTGCCTCAAGTAGGTACATGACAATCGTGCCCATCTTGCTAAGCTCAGCACGATCGTTCATGCTAACTGCCAGCAATCCGGCATAGCGGTCGCGAAGCGCCATGTAGATGTCTCGGTGTAGGCCCTCAAGGGTCACATGTTCGATACGCAGGTTCGGAGCGGTTAATCCCAGCTCTTCCTTGCGAGTCCGCACGAACAGCGGCCGGATTGCAGCGGCGACGTCGTGGGTGACCTCGGGCGCGGGGCGCCTCGTTAGCGCAGGCTGCGGCAGGATGCGTCGCGCCTGCCCGGGCCAGAGAAAATCAAGAAGGGCTACGAAGTCACCGGAAGCCTGCGGAGCAGGGGTACCGGTGAGAACATCGCGGCGATCGGCGCTGAATGCCAGGTCGAGGCACGCGCTACCATGGGTTCCGCTCCGTCCTGCCTTAATCCGGTGCGCCTCGTCGAGCAAGACGAGTGTAGGCACCTTCGATACCCAAGTCGCTAACTCATCGTAGTTTGATGCGAGCCTGTGGTAGTTCACCAGCAGCACCTCTACATCACTGGACGCGTACTCGTTGTAGATCTCGATACGAGGGCGCTCGCCAGGGGCGAAACATTCTTCGGCCTCGCTCTTCCACGCATCGAAGGCAGACAGGGGCGCTACCACGAGCATCCGACTAATGCGTCCGGCAGCCCGCTCAGCTTCGTACACCGCGTAGGCGACAGTGGTTTTCCCAGCCCCGGGAACAGAAAAATTGGCCCCGTGAGGAAGAGCGAGTAGACGGCTTACATCCCGGAGTTGGAAAGGCTTGAGATCCCGCCGGAACCGGCTCTCTGCGAGACGTGCTCGCACCTCGTCCTCGGTCAAGGCCGAATTGCTCGCCATGACTGAGTCGAGCTGGCGACGATCGCTACCAATCTGGCTAATGATCTCCCGGACCCGCGGATCCCACTCCAGCTTCACCCGATAGGCGGCACAAGCAGGCTTAAGCCATCCGAGGTTCCCTCGAAAGCGGGACAGCGGGACATGAACCGCCTGACCTGGGTCGCCGTCATAACCCCACTCAACTCGAAGCTGCCCCCAAAAAACATCTGGCACTCCGTCGCCGCGCTCGGCGATGATCGTTGGAGGGTTCCCAGGTCCCAGCCGAAGCGTGACGACAGATACAGCAGTCATCAGCTACCGCCATCTTCGATCATCCGAATGCCGGCATCCTGCAGGACCATCATCAGCTCATCGTGTGAGCGCATGTAGTCCTCGTAGACTGTCTGTAGTTTGTTGATACTGAACGATTGATGCCGTGCAACGGCCGTCAAGGCATCACGGGCTCGGTCGCAGGAGTCGCGCGCATTCTCCAGATGCCGCATGGGGGAACGAAGTTCATCTTTGCCTTTGTTGTCCTGATCCTTAACGGCAATCGCAACAGTCAACGCCGTATTCACAGCCGCCACAAAGACCCGCTTGGGCATGGAGACAGGAGAGTCGTCCACACCGGCGGGCAAGACGACGGCGTCGTCATCGTTGGTGGTGGCGAGGACGCGGTAGATCGGTAGCAGCGTCACCTGGCTGGTGCCAGCGACTTCATCGCCGACATCGTCGAGGATGTCGAGACCATCTAGATCCTCATCGTCAATGTTGCCGATCGATCCTGTCGCTAGCTCCACCGCGATCGCCTTGAGGGCTTCTTCCTCCTCAAGTGCCTGGACTACATAGTTGTTGAGCAGCGTCTCATCGATCTGGCGTACCTTCCGGTAGTCCAGACCTGCGAGCATCCCAGCGACCTTCGCGTCCCGCACGCGCAGCGCACCTTGAGGATCTTTCTTACGGTGACTTTCGTAGGCGCTGTCGATGTCCTTGATATTCTGGATCTCGTCATCGAAGTAGTCGTACGTAAGCTTCCCGGCACTGGTTGCCATGATCGTCTCGATGAGTTGTAGCAGGCGGGCGTTCGTTTCCACATGCTGGGCCGCTTGTTTACGATGAGCCTCCTTGTTCCTGTCCAGTGCGCGGTCCATCTCCAGACCGATCCGCTCGGGACTCCAACCGGCATCGAGTAGATCCTTGATGAAGATCAGCTCATTGGTGAACGAGTAATCCTGGCGGACATCCGGGCTCATCTGAAAGCCCAGCTCGAGTTCCGTCAACTCTGCCTGGGTAGCGTCGGCCGGAAGTACCTGCACCTTGATGTACTGCACGCCGAGTTCGCATAGCGCAACGAGCCGGGTGTTGGCGTTGACTAAGACGCCTTCACGCGTAATTACGCCCGGGTCCTGCTGCTTGTCGCGCGCCAGGGTCGCCTTGATCCTTGAGTACCCGGACGTCTCGCGAATGATTTCCGCGATCAGGTGCTGCGCCTCCTCCCCGAACGGGTCGTCAGCAATGACCTGACCGCGACCTCCTAGGGAGTTGACTTGAGCCTTGATCCGGTGGCTGTAAGGGTTCAGCAGTGCGTGCGTAACTGGTACCTGCACCACTGGCCAAGGCACATCCTCCCCACGCCACCGCAGAGGGCGCCGCTCCGGGTGGTCCCCGCCAACGGCGTTGACCGTCTCCTCGATGAGGTTGCTACGTGCGTGGCGGCTGATCATTATTCGTCTCCCACGTTGTTGCGTGCCCAGTGCATGAGTCGACCAG
Source organism: Planotetraspora kaengkrachanensis (assembly GCF_016862895.1). GTDB lineage: Bacteria > Actinomycetota > Actinomycetes > Streptosporangiales > Streptosporangiaceae > Planotetraspora > Planotetraspora kaengkrachanensis. Next base: position 25,546 of record NZ_BONV01000012.1, read on the forward strand.
ACAGAGCCAAGAATGCACTTGGGCTACGACAATTCCGACGCATCTACGCGACATCGTCTGGGAGCATGTCCCTTACAAGCTGATCGAGCGTCAACTCTGTGTAGGTTCGGCCGTCGAAGGCATGCACCAATTCGGCAGACTCCGTCCGCTTCGCCCATCCAGGACCGATCAGCACCACCGCAACGGGCACGCGGAACTTCGGTGGCAACTGCAGGAGCTTGCCCCCGCTCTTGTTCGCCGTACCTCCATCCGTAGCCACAGAGACAGCGATCGCATGAGTGTGCCCCGCTGGCTCCGCCAGAACTGTGACCTGTGCGGATACGCTCTCCGTGTCATTGAGGCTTTCCTTCAACACCTGGTCCCGGGCCACAGCCAGTGCCGCCAGCGCCTCACGCGCGGCCTTGTCCCTCTTCAGCCGACGGTAGGGCACCTCGTGCTCCTCAAGCAGCCGACAGAGCTCGTCTGTGACCTGGGCCTGCACTTTCGATGATGTGCTATTACGATGCGCTCCCCAAGAGGTCCCAACAACGCGCTGGGCAAGGAGTGTCTCATAAGGGGCACCCTCGGCTCGCAGCTGCTCGATGAGGTCCCACCCGCGTGGGGCAATCTCATCGGCGAACAACATTTCCACCGGACGCCGGGCGACGGCGGTCGGGTTCCGCGGTTTTACCGTCCCGCGTACCACCCGGTCGATCACATTAAAGGCCGCCGAGATTTGGGTTACGGACCACGCGCGCCCCGGATCATTGGGCAGTTGCCCATCCGCTCGGTCTCGCAACTCCTTGTACGTCATCCCCGCGACAGCACATAATGTCTGTATTACCCACGGATCTTGCGTCTGGGCCTGGTAGACGGCTGTCTCGTTGACGTCCTGGAGCGTTCCCGAATGGGTGAATGTAGCAAGTCTCTCCAGCGCCTTCCGGTAGAAGACCGGGGGAGTCACGGTGTCGATGTCCAGCAACTCCGACGAAGGATCCATCTCCGATTTCAGGTACATCTTCCGTGCAGACTGTAACGCCTGGTTTCCCAAGTCCGCGATCTCGCCCTGGGCTTCACGGGAAAGAATGGCCAGCGCTGAGAGGAGCTCACGGGTACGAGTCCCGGAGGGCATCATCCGACCTTCTTGCACCCACTTCAGTGCGTCGCGAGTAGAATGACGCCTTGTCGTCCGACGTAAATAGGACTCCGCTTCTGCGAGTTCCACGTGATCCCCTTTCGACATGTCATATCACAGTAGCCGCAGCGGCAATGGGCTTGACAGTACACCTCGCACCGCCCGCCTGATGGCGGCCGGCATCGACACGGCCAACTCGAGGGCGTAGATGCTGCGCGTCGCTTCGGATGCTCGCGACTTTGACCGCCCTGTGTTCTGGTCGGCTTGTCACCGGGTGATGTTGGGTCACGAGTGGAACACACAGGAAACACCGCCACTCCATCCGTCGAACTCAGGCGAGTCCGAATAGATGGGGCATTGGATCGACCGTAACCATCTCATCGAGGGTCGCTAGCGTGAAGACGCGTCCGTCGCATTCCTGCACTACCGGCCCCAGCGCGTCCGCTGTTCTAGTCCATCCCAATCCACCCAGAACGGCGAAGACCGGTATACCGCCAAGGCGGTTAGCCTCGACGCGAAGGCCTCTGAATCTTGCAGCCTTATCACGAGCTGTCCCCCCGTCGTTCGTAGTCTTGCATTCCAGCATGCCCCGCAGAGTGCCGTTTGCGTCATGAACGACAAAATCGGGCGCAGGTTGCACGGTGAGATTAAATCTGGAAGCAATTTCCGCCTGGTTTGTATTTCCTGTTCGCACAAAAGGGATGCCGTGCCGCTCAAAGAGCTCCTGAACGGCATCTTCGATTCTGTCGCCTCGCTGCGTGCTACCCGAGTTGAGCACTTGCAGAAAGGAACCTCCATAGTGGCGCTGATGAAGGAAGACGGGATAAGGAACTCCCTCAGTGGAATATTGGCGCACGCTATTCCAGCCATGAACCAGATCGGGGCGATCTTGCTTGGTTCGGAGGCCAGCTGCCGCTTCGGGGAAGAGTGTTTTCGTTATACCTCTAGAAATTGTCTCTGCCAACACTCGCGGTATGACAGCCTTTGAGGACTCTCGGCCTTGCTCCATCGACTTAATTCGACTTTCCGATACGGGCTCTGCGGCAATATCAAGATGGTCGGTCGACATAGGCAACTGATTGCTTTTGTAGCGTTCCCCCGCGTCTGCCTGAAGTGTTGCGGCAACAACCTTCGTGGCGGCCGCGAGCTCCTTAGGTATATAGCCCAAAAGAAGACGGAAGATCCGAAGCGTTTCAGGCTTAATAGCGAGGCAGCGCTCAAGATCTGCACTGGAGACGTTGGCGAAGCCCTCCGTCAACTCCATGGCTGCATCGTAGGCAGCCTGAATAACAGGAAGCTCGAAATCTTCCCGTAGATCAACATATGCGAAGTCCGGCGTAAGATTAGGGACATATAAATCTTTGGCCAGCTTGGCAAAGACCTTGCGCCAGTCAGCGCGGCCAAACCTCTCAGGAATCTGGCGAACTAGGTTAACCCGCGCGTTCCATGAGGACGCATTGGTGATCGCATCTACGGTGCGCTCCACAGAGGGGGACATAGAGGGCAAGACTAGCGACCTTAGATCAAGGTCTGCCATAACTTCCGCGTACCTGGCGTCGAGCTCCTCCACGCGCCACTTATGCCCCTTGGTTCTCCGCTGCCACGCCACTCGTATGGGTGATGTGGGTCAGCTAGAGACTGAATCACCGCCCTGGGCACCCGCGATGTCGATAATATGCCGTTTGCTCCCGACGGTGTCCCGCTTGCGGAAAGGATGCTCCACGTGGCGAACGGACCTCTGCCGTCTGCGGTGGCGGGAGATCCGGACCGGATAGGTCCGTTCCGCATCATCGGCCGTCTCGGTGTCGGCCGCATGGGGATCGTTCACGCAGGGCTTGCATCGGATGGGACACGTGTTGCCGTTAAGGCGATCCGGGCAGACTATGCGAACGACCCTAATTTCCGTGCGCGCTTCGCCCGAGAGGTTGACACATGCGCAGGGTCAGGGCCCTGCCTCGTCCCGCTCCTGGACGCCGACACGCGTGCGCAACAACCCTGGCTTGCCACAGCGTACGTCCCCGGACCGACCCTCAACGCGCACGTCTCCGCCCACGGACCTCTGTCCGGGATTCGACTCCACGCTCTGGCGGCGGGTACAGCGGCTGCGCTGGCGGCGATCCACAGTGCAGGCATCGTGCATCGGGACCTCGAGCCCGGCAACGTCATCCTTTCCCCGGCCGGCCCACGGGTCCTGGACCTCGGTATCGCACACGCCGTCGACGAGACCGCGATCCGCGGACCTGCGCGTGGACTGGCACCCACGGCTGGTCGAGCCCGGAGCAATACCGCAACGAAGCAAGTGGACCGGCTTCGGACGTCTTCACTTCGACCGAGGCCTTCCTTGATCGCTATGAGGGGCCGGAACGCCGTCGCATCAACATCCTCGATCGGGACTGTAAGACGAACGGTGTAACTCCTGATCAAGGAGACGCACCTGATGAGTACTGTGATCCAGGCATCGACGGAGATCGACCTGGAGGACGCCGCGGTGGCGCGGAAGGACGAAGCCTCAGACCGTGAGCTGGTGGCCAAGCTGGTCGACCAGGCCCGCTCCGAGGGACTGGAGTTGGTCGGTGAGAACGGGCTGCTGGGCCGGCTGACCAAACTCGTGTTGGAGTCGGCGCTGGAAGGCGAGATCACCGACCACCTCGGCTACGACAAACACGATCCGGTCGGCCGGGGCAGCGGCAATACCCGCAACGGCACCCGCACCAAGACCGTCATCGCTGACGTGGGTCCGGTGGAGATCACTGTTCCGCGGGATCGGGACGCCAGCTTCGAGCCGAAGATCGTGCGCAAACGGCAGCGGCGCCTGTCGGGGGTCGATGAGATGGTCATCTCGCTGGCCGCCAAAGGGCTGACCACCGGGGAGATCTCCGCGCACCTGGCCGAGGTCTACGGCGCGCAGGTGTCCAAGCAGACCATCTCCACCATCACCGACAAAGTCATCGACGGGATGACCGAGTGGCAGAACCGACCGCTCGACCCCGTCTACCCGGTCGTGTTCGTCGATGCGATCCACGTGAAGATCCGTGACGGGCAGGTCGCCAACCGGCCCATCTACGTGGCGATGGCGGTCACCGTCGACGGCGAGCGCGACATCCTCGGGTTGTGGGCCGGCGACGGCGGTGAGGGCGCCAAGTTCTGGCTGCACGTCCTGACCGAGATCAAGAACCGGGGCGTCGGTGATGTGCTGATGGTCGTCTGCGATGGCCTGAAAGGGTTGCCGCAGGCGATCGAGCAGGCCTGGCCCCTGGCGGTCGTGCAGACCTGCGTGGTGCACCTGCTGCGCGCTAGCTTCCGATACGCCGCCCGCCAGCACTGGGACGCCATCGCCAAAGCGCTACGGCCCGTCTACACCGCACCGACCGAAGCCGCAGCCCTCGAACGGTTCGTGGAGTTCGCCGACGCCTGGGGCGGCAAGTACCCAGCGATCGTCAAACTGTGGCAGGACGCCTGGGCCGAATTCGTCCCGTTCCTCAACTTCGACACCGAGATCCGCCGGGTCATCTGCTCGACCAACGCAATTGAGTCGGTCAACGCCCGCATCCGCCGGGCGGTCAAAGCCCGAGGCCACTTCCCGAACGAGCAGGCCGCGCTCAAATGCGTCTACATGGCGATCATGAGCCTGGACCCGACAGGGCAGGGCCGCAAACGCTGGGTCACCCGGTGGAAAGCCGCCCTCAACGCCTTCGCCATCACCTTCGAAGGCCGCCTGTCCCCGAACCCCCGATAGAACCAATCAAGATCGAGTTACACCGTTCACTGGGCTCTGTCTCTCTTTCGGTGGTGACGGAGCGTTAGGCCAAGAGAATGCGGTGGCGGAGCAACGCGAAGCTGGCCCGGCCGTGCATCTGGCGCATGATGCGCTTCGTCTTCGTGTTGACGCCTTCGGTGCCGCCGTTATGGAAGGGCAAGGTGACGGCCGCGCGGACGGCATCGCGGTCCTGGTCGAGGCCGCGGATGAAGGCATGCAGGTGAGGCAGATCGCAGGTCCGGGCGGTGGCGATCCACGCGTCGAGACGCTCGGCGTTGCCCTCGTGTGGCCGCAGCAGGTCGGCGAAGCCGCGCACGAGCTCGGCCAGGTCGATCATCTGCGGGCAGGCGGTGGTGAGGTCGTCCAGCAAGCGGCGGTGCTCGTCCGTCAGGCTGTCGGGCCGGGTGAGCAGGAGCCGAGCAAAGCGGCGAGGAGAGATGGGCAGACGGTCGGCCTCGACCCGGCCTTGGGTGATGTAGCGGTAGAGAAGGTTGAAGCTGCCCTGATAGCCGAGGGCTTTGATCTCGTTGAACAGATGCAGAACGGGGACGGCGGGGTCGTCGGACCGGCGGCGGCGAAGATGGTCGCGGTAGGGGTCGACAAGGGTAGGCCGGTATTGCGGGGCGCGTTGCAGGCGTTCGGGTTCGCCCACGCGGGCGTAGCGCTTGACGGTGTTGAGGGACACGTTCAGCCGGCGGGCGCATTCCAGCAGGCCGACGCCCTTGCCGAGCAGATCGTGGACCTGATGCCAGCGCTCGCGGGTGGTCTGCGCGCGTTTGCCGTCCTGCAGGGGCGGCCCGGCCTTGGCCCAGCAGGCACTGTGTCCGGCTACTTCTTTCAGAACGGCCTCGCCGAGGTTGTGCCACAGGTGCCAGCGGTCGGTGACCTGGACGGCGTCCGGCAGTGCGCGGCGCACGGCTTCGGCGTAGGCGCCTGAGCCGTCCCGGCACACGATCTGCACGCCGGGATGAGCACGAAGCCAGGCTTCCAGGACATCGGCGGTGCGGCCGGGCAAAACGTCGATGCGTTCGCGTGTTTGGGCGTCGATCAGAACGGTGGCGTAGTGGTGACGCCGGCGCAGCGCGAAGTCATCGACGCCGAGCACACGGGGCACCCGAGGCTGGGGCGACGGCACGCGCAGCAAAAGGCGCAGCGCGGTGTGCCGGGACAGGCCGACAGCCAGTGCGGATAAGGCACGCACGCCGGCACGTCCAGCCAGTTCGCGGACCACCGCACCGATCTGCGAGGTCAGACGAGTGGTGCGCCGCTGGTAGCGCTCCAGTACACCGGGCAGCTGTTCGCGGAAGGTCTGACGGCAGCCGCGGGTCGGGCAGACCAGGCGGCGAATTCTTACCACCACCAGCACACGGCGCGCATCGACCGGGACATCGGCGACGGTCCGGTCGTGATAGCCGTGCACCCGCGCTGTCTCAGCCCCGCACCCCGAGCAGGCGACCGACCCGTCCGGAGTTCGCGCCCGCACGCGGATCCGCTCGCCGTCGTCCACGACGTCCTTCACCACCAGCGGCGACAACCCCGAAAACACGACGCCCACAAGCTCATCAAGATCAATCATGACTCACTGTGACGCAGCCGGACCTTTCGTCACCACCGAATCTGCGACAGAGCCGTTCACTGGACAGACCCGGCCAAGGTGAGATTTTCGGGTCAGACCCGTCAGGTCAGGTCCGACTGGGCTGTTTGGGTCACCATGGTTTGCAAGTCGAGTAGGTGCTTCTCGGTGTAGTTGATTGTGTGAGGTTCGCTGCAGAGTGTCAGGCGCAAGGCGGCCGTCTCGCCTGCCTCGGTTCTGGTCCGCCATGACTGGATCTGACCGAGGATGTCGCTGGCCTGAACCTCCCCGTGTTGGAACTTCGCCGTGCAGGTGGGGCACAGGGAGAGGACGTTGCCGGGTCTGTCAATCCATGCGGCGCTGGTGTGGGACACCAAGTACACGACCTCGAAGTAAGGTTCTCCGTCGCGTTTAAGGAAGGTGGCGTCGCAAATTTGACAATGTCCGGCGTACTGTTCGACCAGGAACTGCCGGATGATCGGGTTCCTGCCGTCCCACACCTTGCGGGGCAGGAATCGAAATCGATCTTGGGGAGAAGGCTCGGCTGTCCGTGCCTGCTCTATGGTTGCTGCGGTGCGCTCGCGCCGCATTGCAGGAGCACTGACATGGCCGTTGTCGTGGAAGCGGTCACCACCACCATCGTCGCTCAAGTGGTTGCTGCCAGCGGGCCTGGCAAAAGCGTCCTGGAGCTTCGAGGTGAAGTCGAACGGAGAGATCGTAATCTCCACCGATTGCGACGGAGGCGCGGTGGCTGACCTCAGCGCCTTCTCCGCTTCCCGACTGACGGCAGCCAGGGCATCGGGGTTCTCGGCGAGGTAACGCAGGATGTCGACGCGAATGCCGAGTTGGGTGCTGGCTTGCTGAAGCAGCGGGGTGATCATGCCCAGAGTGTCGGCGAGACCGTTATGGCGGACGAAGTCGAGGGGGAGATCGTCGGGGGCCAGCTCGCGCGGTATTGCGTATCCACCATCAAGGCGGGGTAGCCAGGCCCGGCTGCTTGCAAGTCGGTAGGGCTCAGTATCTTGCTCCCTGCGACGGCTGTTGGTGTAGTCCTGTCGGCTGGCGAACTCCACGGTACCTCGCAACTGGTCAGTGCGGGGGGCCAACAGCAGGTTCCACACGTATGCGGAGCGTCGCCGGTCCGGGTTGGCCAGCGCCGCATCAAGTCCAGGGATATGTAGTTCGGGGTCGAAGCTGTTCAGACCGCGACTGTGATCGCCATGCCAGGCGCGCAGCACTACGTGACCCGAGAAGTTGGCGGCGCGGGCTTCGACGCGGACGCGGTCGGCCACGCCGAGTTCGGTAAGAACCCGGCGGTATTCTTCGTATTCCGGCGCAAGGAACCAGGCATCCTGGCTCGGGTAAAAGTAGTATTCGAGTTCGTCGTCAGGCCAGTAGCATTCGGCCGGGGTGCGGATCCCGGCAGTCGAGTGGTCCGCGGTTCGGGCGAACAGGAACGCCGTCGAGCGCAGACGATCGACAAGGGAGGCGCGGCGCTGCCCGGAAGCGTCACGCATTGCCCGGCTAATCACAACGAGGTCACGGCGGTGTTGATCCGCCTTCGCGACCGAGCTGTTCGCCTGGTATCGGGGCAGGATTCTATCGATTACTTCATCGACTATGTCTGGCTCCTGCAGACCAAGGCCGGTCAAGAAGGAACGTGCTTGTCGGTGTGTGGCGATCGTACGGCGGACGGTGGGATAGTCAGAGGGGACCGGCCCTGGTAAGTAGGCGTTTGCCTTGCCGTTCGCGTCGAACGGAATCACCTGGCTGCCGTCCTCCAACCGGATCAGCGGCACCGTCCTCGCCGGTCCTCGGGAGTCATAGCGGGCGGCGCGCCATAGGGCGGGGCTTTGCTCGAGGAAGGCGTAGAGCCGGATCAGCCATGCTTCGTCGGCCTCGTGCAGGAAATCTGCTTTGAGGTGGCCGACGACCCATTCAGGGGTGATCTCTTCGACACCGACCTCCTGGCGTAGATAGTCCCAGAGCAACCGAGTGCGCTCCCTTGTCAGCTGCGCCGGCTGCCAGTGCAGTGGGCCAGTGACCCCGGCCAACTCGCCCAGTTGTGTGGGGGACAGAAGCTCGCGAATGCCACCTCCGCGGGCCAGCCTGATCTCGCTGGCGGCCACATGGCCCACGCCGCCAGCTGTTGGGAGAAGAGCGCGCGTACGCAGCGCAAGGCGCACCCCCTCGAAGAGGGGACGCAGCAAGGGGCTCCAGCGAAACGCCTCGGCGTCGATGGGTAACGCTTCAAACACGTCGAGGCCTAGCCGCCCGCTATCCCGTAGCAGTTCGAGGGTGTCGAGGAGCAGACGGGTAGCCTGATCAACCAGCGCAACGTTATCTGGATCGTTTTCCGGAACGTTGTCGCGTGCTGGCGTGGTGCGCAGCGGCGCCTGTAGGAGGAACCCGAGCCGGGTTTCCTTGTCTGTGGGGAAGTAGGCGACGAGCGGAGACCGCGGCAGCCGTTCGACGGGCGCGTCCGGCTCGAGGCTGGCACGTTTGAACGCGATCTCGACACGCTTGTTGAGATAACCAATGTGATCGAGGGATCGACCAAACTTCCACCAATGCTGATGCAGCATCACTTCTCCACCGGTACGGCGGACCAGTTCCACATTGGTCGGGTCAGTGTCGCTGCAGATACGCGTCAGATGGACCGTCCCCGACTCCGATTCGAAGATGACATCTCGGACGTGCTGTAGGAAGAGTAACGTGATCGGATCGAGCTCCAGTAGGCCGTCGGCGATCTCAGCGTAGGCGAGCTCGGAGGTCAGGTCGTCGCGGTCAAAGGGAAACAGAAAAAGAGTCTGGCCGTCGAGCGGATCCCCGTGCCAGGCTGCGGGTTCGGGGCGTACATAGTGACGGATGCGGAAGTTCTCCTCGCCTGAGTGGACCTCCGGCAGGGTGGTGTAGGCATAGACGGATTTGAACCCAATGCCGAACTTGCCGATAGCGGTCAGCTCGTCGTCTTTGGTGGAGGCGCTGACCCCGCAGATTCCTCGCACGTCGGCCTCGTCGAAGGGCCGTCCGTCATGCTGGACGACGAGTTGGTGCCTGTCGAGAACGAATGTCACCTGGGTTGCGTGGGCGTCTTCGGCGTTTTGCAGCAGTTCGAAGATGAAGTGCGTTCGATCGGCGTAAAGGCGTTGCAGGAAGTCCAGATGGCGGGTGCCTTCACCGTATTCACGAATGTTGTCCCGGCGGATGCGCTCATAATTACTAGTCATGGGTCACCGTCAGAACTCCTTGGGCGGTCCGGTGACTGACAATGTCGGCACCCCGGCGTTCCTCTAGTGCGCGCCGCTGCTGCTGGTAGTGGGCTTTGGCACGTTCGCGCTCAGAGGCACGCATGCGTGCGATGCGAGGTTCGACCGCTACGGCGAGCTGCTCCGCGAGGCGTTGAGCAACCCGGTCATGATGGGCTTCGAGGCTAGCTAGACGACGAGCTACGAGCACGTCGCTGATCTCGGTCGCAACCGCGACGGCCGCTCGCCTCCGTTGTTCGGCATGGGCGTCCAGCACGTATCGGGCTTTCTCGACGGAATCTGTGGCCGTGGTGATATCCGCCGTGCCCGCCTCTGCGAGCAAAGCCAAGAGCCTCCGCTCGATGGTCGGCGCGGGTTCGAATGTGGACAAGTCGACTGCAAATCCGACGGCGCGGAACTCCGGCCTGGCGGCGATGGTCTCCCAGGTGTCAACAGCGAAGAGATAGTTGCCTTCAGGGACACCCTCGTCACTGATATGCAGGCGAGCAGACAGTTGGTGTCCATCGGGCGGCGCAAGTGCGTTTACGGCGAGGCGGACCAGTGGGTGGGTTGGGGTCAGGAAGGCAAGAGAACGGTCAGCGGTAGCGGCGTCGACAGAGAAGGTGATCGCGAACCCAGGTTCGTTACTAGACAGCCACCGTCGCAGCTGTTGGCCTGGCCGGGTGGCTGCCAGGGCCGCTTGCGCATCGAGCATCGCGGTAAGTGCAGTGCGCGCCGACCGAGATAGCCGCATGCGCAGTGCCCCACCCGGTGAGCTCTCGATCGTCCCCGACAACGAAGGGGCTGCTAGGAACTCGCGAAGTAGTTCCTCCAACTGCTGCTCGGTGACCGCGCGACCCTCCTCAACAAGCGCGTCGAGGTCGCGGGTCAAGCTCTCGTCCAGGCCGAGCAAATCTGCGCTCGCCTCTCCGAGACTGCGAGTCTCCTCGGCCAGCCGCACGGCATTATCGGCCAATTGGCGCGCACGTTCGTCGACCTGAGCCCCGGTCAAGTCGGTGCTGGTGACTAAGTCATTGAGGTCCTGCACGATCTCACCGAGAACGCCTTCGAGGTCGCCCAGCGTGTCGCTAAACAGGCCGAGGCGTTCCCAACACCGGTGGAAAACACGCTCCTCCACCGTGCCCGGCGTGACGAAGTTGAACACGAGAACCTTGGGGCTGCGTTGGCCGAACCGGTCAATACGGCCTATGCGCTGTTCGACCCGCATAGGGTTCCACGGGATGTCGTAGTTCACCAGGCGATCGCAGAACTCATAGTCGAGACCCTCGCAGCCGACCTCGCTGGACAGCAGGACATCCAGCGCCTCGGGTAGGCTGCGTTCGGCCCGGAACCGGTCCCGCAAATGTTGCCGGTCGAGCTCGTCAGTGCGTCCGGTGACAATTCCGACACGTACACCGGCCGCCGCTAGCCGCTCGGCGAGATAGTCCAGCGTGTGCAAGAAGTAGGAGAAAAGCAGGATCTTGCCGGAGCCGGGTGCCGCCTGTGCGTCACGGACGAGCTGCACTAGCTGCTCGAGCTTCGGATCGTCGGGCGGTAATGCGCGCGCCAGGTCGCGAAGGTCCGAATCAACGGGAAGTGCGGATGTGCCCCTCATCGGCTCGTCCCCCTCCGACTCCGGTGCATCGGTTAGGCCGGCGGTTGAGAAGGTGTCCGACATGGCGATCCTGCTGGCAAGCGCGGGCAGGCAACTCGCTGCCTGCCGTTCAAGCGTTACCAGGATCAGGGCGACGATCGTCGGATCGTAGCGGCGGAGGAGTTCGTCTCGCCTCGCTTGGAGGAGTCGATCGTAGAACTCCTGCTGCGCGGGGGTGAAGCCCACTGCGATTGTATGTGGCTCTCGGAGGGTGAACGGGCCGATGTCGCGTCGCCGGGTACGGTTGACCAGCGGTGCCAGGGTATTCAGCTCTTCGATGTCGGTGACGCAGCGGACCCGGTCCTCTGCAGTAAGCGATTCCCCGCCGAGTCGTCGCAGCGTGGCCTGGTATCGCGGGTCGATCGCGATGGTCCTGCGCCCCCAGGGGGTCGCGGCTGCCCGTGCCAGTTGTGCTATGGCAATGTCGGGGGCTTGGTTTGACGCCTCGCGCAGTGCCCGTACAGCGGCGGTTAGGTACCGGTTCGGTTCCAGCATGTCGACCAGCGCTTGCGGCTCCGGGAACAGATCCGGTCGCAGCAGCTGCAAGAGCGTAAAAAGGTCTTGCGAACTGGTCTGGATCGGCGTCGCCGACAGCAGCACCATCGCCGTGCTGATCTCGCTGAGATACTTCGCCACCTGATGCGCGTTGGTGCCGGGTGTACGGGCGTGATGGGCTTCGTCGGCGATGACGAGATCAAAATGCGGAGGGGGATCAAGCTCGAACAGCCCGACTGTGTTCCTTCGCCCTTCGTGCTCGCCCTGGAGGTAAGGATCCAGACGCAGCAATTCATAATGGACAATTGACCGCCGGTACTCGTGCGGCCATCGGCCCTCCAGATGAGCCTCGTTCAAGCAGTACCGCAACGCGCTCGCGTCGAGGATGCGGAAGTCTTCGTCGAAACGGCGCATCTCCTCGCGCCACTTCACGGTCAGCGCCTTCGGGCAGACGATCAAAACGGTGTCGAGCGGCTGCCGGGCTGCCAGCTCCTTCATGATGAGCCCGGCTTCGATCGTCTTACCTACGCCCACATTGTCGGCGATTAGCAGCCGTGGTTCGTCGGCGCGGGCCAGCCGCAACAAGGGCCGAAACTGAAAGGGAACAAACCGGATTCTGGCTGCTCGTAGGGCGTAAATGTGGTCCGTGAGCGGGTGGCGCAGCCTTGCAGCAGTCAACTGTGCCCGGAACTCATCTGGCCTCAACCTGTCGGCACCGTCACCGCCAGTGGCCTCGGCCGCGGTGACGAGTTGGTCCTCGGCGTAGTCCCGGCTGGCGCCAGGGCCGTGGAACACCCGGTAGCGGGCACGGCCGTCTACAGCGGGCAGGACGGCGATAACGGGGCCCATCCTCGCCGGGTCCACGCGCAGCATCACCAGCTGGCCAACCTCGAAGCCCACGCACATCCCCTAGCTATGTCGGCCGACACCGCACCCGCGGCAATCCCTCGCGCGAGCTTAATACGCGTGATGGCACGATTTACTTGGATTCCGCCGAAGGATGCGCACCACTTCGGCCGACTATAAAGGAGTCGCTTTTTGCGGGAGACCGCTGCGTTGTGGCGAGAGCCTTGAGGGACTTGATGTCCAGCTCAGAGCCCGCTTCCTCAACTTGGGGGTCTGTCAGAGGCGGACATCGAAATACGAACAGACACAATTTGGGGAGCTTCGAGGTTAGGTCCAAGCGGGGGGTTCCTTCATCTGCCAGTCGCGGGTCAGTATCAATCTCGCTCTCCGCGTGGACGGTGACCGCCACCGAGTGAAACTCTGGCGGCCATCGGAAGTTTGCGGGAGCAGGAACCCATGACGGGAATCTGGCAAGACACCGCGGACGGGCTGGTCCCGCTGCGCACACAGCCCTTCCTCCGCGAGAAGGATCTTCACGACAGCATCGAGCGGGCTCCCGCCATGCTGCCGCTGCGCGGGCAGCCGAGGCTAGTGGTCTTGGGGCGGGAGGTCCCTCTCGGCACTGGGTACGCTGATTTGGTTGCAATGGACGCCGACACCGGTCAGCCTGTGATCATTGAGGTGAAGCTCGCGGCCAACTCCGACCGAAGGTCGGTCTTCACCCAGGTTCTCGGCTATGCGTCGCACCTCTTCCGGATGCCACTTGAGGCGTTCGAGGAACTCGTGCGCCCTTACCTGGCAAGGCGTGCGAGCGCATCGATAGGCGAGGCGGTCGTCGCAGAGATCGCCGATGGCTCGGTTGATCTGGAAGTTTTCCGAGACAGCATGACTGCGGCTCTTGAGGAGGGCCAGATTCGATGCGTGGTTGTACTCGATACCGCCTCGCCCGATCTGATCGACCTCGCAGGATATCTGCAGGCTGTTACCAACGAGCGACTCGACATCGACCTGGTGACCGTGTCGGCATACCGGGTGGGGGATGGCCAGGTTCTGGTGCCCCAGTTGGTTGAGCCTGAGCGAATATCCGCGCGCCCCCTCGTCCAACCGCCGAGCTCCGGTAGGGATGCCAAGCCGATAGCGGGATCAGCCCTGTTCACCGGCAGTATCGACAGTGCGGATCCAGCCCATCGCGAACAGCTTCGGCGCCTATGTTCGTGGGCGCGCCAATTGGAGAGCGCAGGGCTAGCGACGTTGTACACCACCGTGGGCAAGGGACGTTGGGTGCTGAACCTCCGGCTTCCAGGCCAGGATCGAGGAATGGTCACTATATGGAATGACCGCGGAGCTTTCCTCAGCCCACAGAGGTCGGTCGTAGAGGCAGAGGCGCCCCAAACGCTGGTCCGCCTGGACGAACGGTTTCCGAACGAGGTCCGCCGGAACAACTACCTGACCAACCCGGTGAACCAGGAGATCCTCGAACTGTTCAGGGACGCCTACGCCGAGGCCGTCCTTCGTAGCTCCCGCTCTACGGAGTGAGCGCACGATCAGTTGAGACCCAGTCGACCACCGCGTCCAGGTCGAGGTCCCTAAGCGTTTACGTGAGCAGGCGGGCCGGCACGACGTCTGAACCGTACGTACACCTTTCTTCGCATCCGGCACGCCATCCATGCCGATGGATCAGTGCGAGCTCGACCCACCAACTCCCCATGCATTGGGGACCTTCGCGCCCCGGTATCCGTGCCGGTGGTCGATAGCCATCGTGGGCGGAACATCAAGCTTGTCGTCTCGTGCCTGCCATCCCGGCAGCGATAGCCCACGGTTTCTCAATCCGTCCGGCAGGACCGCAGAGACGGGGGCCAACGCTGTGGCCGAGTTGTTCGTTGCCACGGCTTCCCGCTCGTTCCAGGTTGTGACCCACCCTGGTGAGCATCGGGAGCATCATCATCAAGTACAAGACCTATAGGTGTGAGAGCCAGGACGCAAAGAGGCGTAGATCACTAGGACCGCAGGCTGGCTGAAGGGTCAGCACGGGCACGGACTCCCAGGTTTTGCGGCTGAGCCTGGTCGAGCCAGAGCGCGACGTCGGCAGGGACTGAAGCGCCCCACGACGGGTGGGATCGGGATCGCCTCGACCAGGAGGCCTCAGCTGGAGGATGCCGTTGCGGTTGCCGCCGCTGAGGATGGACGGCCAGCGGGATGTCGTTGCAGTCGATGATCCCACGATTCCGCCTTGGCGCGGTCGAATGGTCTCGGACTTAGTTCTGGGCCGCCTTTGAGCGCCCGGATGTGGGGATGTCCGACCACCGCCTTGGACCATTCGGCGGCAGCACCAGGTGCAGCTTCTCCCACGCCGGCCTGATGCCACTCCCGAAGCCGCCGCTCAGCACGTCAACCCTGAGCTGAAGTTTGATCATGGCCTATACGCTTCCTGAGCGTCCGCTATCCGACCAATCTCCATCTTCAGCGCGGCCGACGGCCACTCATCCCGTGATTGGATGGTTCGACAGTCATGCCTGCTCTCGGTGTGGGATCTTCCGTACTGGCCGGATGTTCGCCAGATAGCCCGGGACGACCTCAGAGGGGATGGCGGCGACAGCAGCCAAATTCTGGCGCAGAAGGTCCGCGTCGGACTCGGTGATCTGCAGCAATGGCCGCCGAAGGCGGATCGGCCACGCGCCGGGCCGCTTGTCCGGGAAGGCGTCCAGCAGCGGCACGAGCGGTACAAGGTCAACGCCGGTCAGGTAGGGCGCAAGCGCCTCCAGGCTGAGCTGGCAGCCCCGTGTGAAGTCACGCCCCGCGATCGTGACGGGCTCGGCATACGCGACGACATCCGAGGTGACTTTGGCGATGCCGATCGCTCGCGTGCGGTCCCGCGTCGGGTTGTGCCAGCAGCCCCGGGTCGTGAGCACGAACAGGTCATCTCCAACCTTGAGCCGGTTAACCTCACTGCGGCTCGTCGGCGGGAAGGCCATCCGCGACTCACGCAGCACCCAGGCAACGGCCTCGCGTTCACCGAGGATCAACAGGTACGAGCTCACGATCGGCACCGTATCGAATATTGATCCTGCCATCCCTTCCACGACGGCAAGGCAGCCCCGTGGGAGGCAACCTCACATCGAGTGCATGCTGCGTTATTGCGATCCCAGCCATGGATCTGGCCGAGCACGTCGATCAACTGACGTATCCGAACTGGGCGAGCCGGTGCCGCGCAACGTCGATCTCCGCGGGCGTGAAGAGATCCGCGAACTCCGGCTGGACGACGAGCGCCTCCACCGTGAGGTCAAGCCGCCCGCGCTCCCACAACGCGGCGAATCCATCGGATACCGCCGGCGCGTGTAGAAGCTTGCGCGCGGTCGCAAGGCTGCCGTGCTCGGCGAGCATGCTCAGGAAGTACGTGGCGTGGTAGTTCGCCTCGCTACGGGATCGGTCGTAGATCTGCCGCATCGCCCCGTCCAATGCCGCGCCCATCGATCCGGACGGGGTGGGAGCCGCGGCGTCAGCAACAGGCTCCTCCCCGGCGGCTGTTTCGTTGCGCCGCGCCGCGAACCCGAGCAGGGCGTCGACGGAGGTGAAGACCTCGTACCCGAGCTCCTCCAACCGCGGCAGGTCGGCCACATCGGGATCCAGCTCCAGCACCACCGGCTTGCCCTGCCCAAGTTGCAGGCCGTCAGACCAGAACGCCTCGGCGACTGCCAATGCCCGGCCGGTGACCGGATCGGCGATCTCACTGTCGAGCGAAGGCTCGGCGTAGCCCAGTCGCACCAACTGCTCGACCATGCCCTTGATCTGGGCGACACGGACGTCATCGGACTCGTCGGCCACGACGTTCACCGGCCGCAGCTCCTCTGCGGCAGCCGCTGAGGCGCCGTCACGAAGCTCGGTCAGAAAGGACTGAGCCGCCTGTGCGAGCAGCTCGCGACGGGCGGCGAGGAAGTCCAGATACCGATCGGGACGCCAGAGCTCAGGGTCGGTCGGGATCCACTGGGAGGCGAGCACCCCTGGATGTTTTTCCTCCGCTTCGGCGAAGTAGTCCTGCGGCGACCGCTTCCCGATGACGAGATTGGTGTCCTGGGTCAGGAAGCAGAAGTTGGCTAGGGCGTTGACTTTGGTCCTCTCGTATCCCGCCTGGTAAAGCAGGGCCTTCGGAAAGATGTGGTGGACCTGTAGAGAGGTCAACCTGCCTAGCATCTCGGCTCTGAGCTCCAAGCCGCTCCCGAGGTCGCGTGCACCGTTCACCCGGGTGAGCAGGTAGAGCAGGGGGTAGAACCGCGATCCACGCGTTGATCCCTCGAAATCGTGTGGCTGGATCTCCAGGTTGCCGCCGCGCCACCGCTCGAGAGAGGCGACCAACCCATCGATACCGGAACGTTCCGCGGTCTCGTAGTCCTGAGCGAGCGCAGTCTCGGTCGAGCCGGCGAAACGGCCCCACAACGCCGAATGCACGTACCAGAACAGGACACGATCACGATGAGTTGCGTCGGTGAATCGGCCACCAGGGCTGAGGTGGAGAAGCCGGGAGATGACGGGGACGGCGTACCGGCCCATGAGCACCTGGTCGTGGTCGAGGCCGAGCCGTCCGGATGCCGCGTCAAGGAAGTTGCCGATGTAGCCCGCGGACTTTCCCAGCGCCGTCTCGAAGTCTCCGGCCGACACCGAGTCCAGTGCGGTGAAGACCGCGCGGCCGGTCGCCACCGCGGTGGAGTTACGCAGCAGCCAGTCGAGGGAGAAGTCCAGCCCGGCCTCGTGCCAGCGGTTCAGGTGGTCGCGCATCACCTGCCGAGCGGGCGACCATTGGGCGCAGATTTTGGCGAGGGCGAGGTCACCCTTGGACAGCGCGGTGCCACCGGAGTTCACCCGGTTGAAGATGTCGACGACGACGTCGACGTCCTTGTCCGGTCCGGTGATCTTCTCTTCGTGAAATTCCCGGTTCTCCAGGTTCTTCAGCCTGTTCAAACGCTCCAGGTAGAGCGAGAACCTGTCGGAGAACTGGCTGAACTCCTTGATGAACGGCTCGAGTCCCTCGGTGAACAACCGGGTCACATCCACCCAGCGCACGTCGTCCCGCATCTTGGCGGGGCCGTAGAACTCGAACGTCTCATCCTCGACGTTGAACCGCAGCCCGGTGAAGGCCGACGCGTCGCCCTCGAAGAACGCGGGAGCCCTGCCGCGGATCACGCCGTACAGCGAGGTGATGCGCTGCTGCCCGTCGAGCAGCAGCAGGCGGACACCGCCGTCGGGAGTGCCGCCGCGCACCGACGCCATGTCGGGTTCGGTTTCCCAGAGCAGCAGGCCGCCCACCGGGTATCCCTTGTAGAGCGAACGCATCAGCCCGCGCACCTGATCGCGGTTCCAGACGTAACCGCGCTGGAACTCCGGCAGCAGCACCGTGCCGTTGTCGATCTGGTGGAGGAGCACCGAAAGAGTGGCCATCGTCCGCCTCTGGTTTGGGGATATCCGGTGATCAGGGGCACTACTGTACGACTCGCGCGTGCGGCCGTAAGGGGGTCATCCGGCGAAGCCGGACAGGAAGGCGCTCGGAGCGCCGTGCCATGACACGTAGAGCTGTTCTCGCGGGCGCGTGCAGGCGACGAAGAGCAGACAGCGCTCGCGTTGCAGGTCGTGCGCGTGGGTCAACTCGTCCTCCTCGACGGGAGTGATTGCGTTCGCCGGCGGGACCTGATGCTCTCCCACGCCGACGACCGCGACGCACCGGAACTCCAGCCCCTTCATCCGGTGCATGGTCCCGACCCGCACCGCGTCGTCAGAGTCCTGAGCCTTGGCCAGCGACCGTCCTGGGATTCCGGCACGTTCCAGCACCGTGAGCACCGAGTCGGCCAGCATGTTGGAGCGGGCGGCGATGCCGATCTCAGGGGGCTTCACCCCCGCGTCGAGCCATTGGCGTACCTGGCCGGCCAGCGCCTCCAGTTCGTCCTTCTGCACCCGGAAGCCACGCAGCTCCGGTGGCAGACCGTGCACCTGCGAGCGGTATCCGGCCACCGTGTCGAGGCTGCCGTCCATGTCGTCGATCGGCTCGCCGCGGAGCATGCCGAGGCTCCATGCGAGTATCTCGGCCGTTGTCCGGTAGTTGATGGTCAGCCGTGCGGAGCGTCCCGCGACCTTGATGCCGATCTCCCGCAGGGAGACCCGGTTGTTGTAGATCCGCTGATGAGTGTCTCCGGCGATGAACATGTCGTCCGGGCTCTCACAGACGGCCGCGCGCAACAACCGCCACTGAACGGGGTGGAGGTCCTGCGCCTCATCCACGATGACGTGCCGGTACGGCTTCTCCGTCCGTTCGGCGAGTAGACGTGTGGCTTCCACGCAGATCGTCTCGTAGGTCCACACCTTGCGCCGTTTGAGCTCTTCCTCGAACTCCCAGATCGCCTGCCAGAGCTGGGCCTTCTGGCGGGTTCCCAGACGACGGCCCCGTCCTGCGCGCTTGGCGGCCAGATACTCGGCCGCGTTGGTCACCTGCTGCGCCAACACCACCTGCCGCCACTCTTCCGCCAGGAACGTCTCGGTGAAGGGAAGCTCCAGTCGTTTGACGATCTTCCGCCAGATGTCCTTCTCCTCCTTGTCCCGGAGGATCGCGGCTCGGCCGTGCCGCTCGGAGAAGATCTGGTAGGACAGCTGGTCCACGTGCCGGACCTCGACGAGATCGCGGACCCCGGCCGAGTCCGCCAGCAACCGCAGCCCGGCCTCCAGGGAAGCCGACAACGTGGAGGTGAACGTGGTCACCAGCACCGGCCCCGCGCCCAGCCGTGCGAGGTGATGTGCCCGATGCAGCGCCACGACCGTCTTGCCGGTTCCTGGTCCGCCGGTGACTCGTGCCGACCCGCTGAACGTCGCCTGGGCCACCTGGTGTTGTGTCGGGTGGAGATAGATCCGCCACAGCGCGAAGGGGTGCCGGAACACCTCCATGAGTTCGTCGGGGCCCTCCACCAGCACGACCCGCTCGGGCGTGCGCTCAACCGCCGCAGTGAGATCGCCCGTGTCGTACGGCTCCTGCCCCGGCGCCACCCCGAGCTCGGCCCACACCTCCTCGGGGGTGAGGCCGGCGGCCAGGCCGTACAACGCGTCCCACTGGTTCTGGGGCAGAAACGTCCTCGACGCTTCCAACTGCACGACGTCGGTCAGCACACGGGCGAACGCCAGCGTTTCGACATCGAGTCCGAGCCGAACCAGATCTGCGTCTCCAACGCCATCGAACAGGCGCTTAGGCGCGCGGTCGGCCATCCTGGCCAGCTCGGGCATCGTGGCTTCGACCGCCGCGACATCCGATATCTCGAACCGGCCTGTGGCTGCGTTGACAGAGGCACGCCGCCTCGCAGCCCACGCGTAGGCGTCATCGTGCGGCAACACCTTCAGCAGCGTGTAGGAGTCGCCCGTCTCGGGCGCGAGGACGACACCACGCCAGAACTTGTCGATGCGGATGGTTCGGAAGCGACCATCGCGAGCGTGGGTCAGCTTCTCCAGATGCAGCCCGGCATGCGTGGCGTCTTCGAACTTGGCGAAGACCTCGGTGACGCGTTCCTGGACGGACCGTTCCAGTTCGCCGAAGTCGCGGAGGAAGTCCTTGTCGATCCCAAGCTTCGCCATCTCAGCGCTCACCGTCCAGGCCGCCCAAGATCTCCCGAACCTTCAGCGCGGTCGGGTGACGAGGGCCGTATCGATGCTCGAGATCAGGTAAGAGGTCCATCAGAGTCTTTTTCGCATGGGTCTGATCCCCTGCGCCGAGCTCGAGCAGCCCGATCTGGCGCCGCAATTCCAGCACCCGATCCTCATCCACGCCGAACCGCCTCTCGTCCTCCAACAGCTGGCCGAGTTGTGTTAGCGCGAGGGTGGTCTCACCGGCGGCAGCATGGCAGTTCGCTTCCATTAGCCGGAAGCGCAGGACGAGATCGTTGTCAGGCCCGTCCCGTTCGCTCAGGTCGGCGGCGAGCCCGGCGAACTCAGGGGCTGCCCGGCGGTAATCCCCGGCCAGGAACAGTACGTCCGCCAGCTCGATGCGCAATGCGATCACATCGGCGTTGCCGGCGCCGAGCGTCCTGGCCGCGGGCTCGACGGTCCCGGCGAGCACCTCGGCGGCCTGAGTGAACCGGGACTCGGCCCTGAGCACCTGGGCGTCCTTGCGGGCGAGCGCGATGTCACTCGGTCTGAAGGGCTCATGCGTCGCGACAGGCCGGGCGGGCATGGACAACACGGGCTCAGTCGGGCTCGTCCCCTTGGGCGGCGCATCGATACGGCCGACAACGCCTGCGTACATCCGGACCGGGTGGGGCGAGGTGGTGTCCACGTACCCGGTGAACGAGGGCAGATCGCGGCAGAAATCAAGCAGACGCTCATAGACCACCATGGCCGACGACGGCCGCTTGTCGGGCGTCTTCTCCAGCAGCCACAGGACCAGCCGTTCCAGCCCTTCCGGCACATCGCGCCGCCGGTGCCGGAGCGGCCGTGGGGTCCGGCCCATGTGGTTGTGCATGGATGCCAGGGGCGTGGGCCCGGAGAACTGGTTCTCGCCCGAGAGCATCTCGTCCAGGACGACGCCGAGGGCGTACAGGTCGCTTTGCGGGCTTGCCGAGCCTGCCATCGCCTGTTCAGGGGACATGTACTCAGGCGTGCCGACCGCGACACCTGTGCGGGTGAGCCGGGTCGCCGCCGACGAGAGCGCGGCGGCGATACCGAAGTCCAGCACTTTCACCGACCCGTCAGGGGTCAGCATGAGATTGCTGGGCTTCAGGTCCCGGTGGACCAGGGAGTTTGCGTGCGCCACGGCCAGCACGGAGCAGACCTGAGCGGCGATCGCCGCGGCCCAGGCGACCGGAATCTCAGTCTCGTCGAGAAGATCGGCGACCGAGCAACCGGTGATCTGCTGCATGACCAGGTAGAGCTCTTCCCCATGCGTGCCGCAGTCATAGACGGCGGGGATGCCCGGGTGTTCGAGACGCGCTGTGATCCTCGACTCTCGGACGAAGCGCTGTGTGAGCTCCTTGTTCGGCTTGCCATCGGGCAGGCGATCGATCCGGATGAACTTGATCGCGATCGGCCGGTCGAGGCGCTTGTCGTAACCGAACCAGACCTCTCCCATTCCGCCCCCGCGCCGGGACAGCGGATCCAGCTCGTAACGACCGTCGATGGTCCGCCTGCTCAACCCGGCCACCTTCCGTGAACCTTCACGTGTGCACTTGAGAAATTAGCAGGATCAGCAACAAGCAGACTGGTACCTCCGAAACGTGCACATCCCTAGAATTCGGATCATGCCTCCAGAGGATGTGATCAACGCCCGGCGTCACGACGCTCAGCGGCATGTCTCCACCGGCAGGCGCCCTGTCATCTTCGCCTTGAGCATCGTCTGGGCGCTTGTTTCACTCGTCTCTTTAGGCATACTCACCTCGGCCGTCATCGGATCGGCCGCGATCAGGTTGAGGAGCGGGCCGCAGGGCATCGCGGCCGGCGCCTACTTCGCCATGTTCGCGGCCCTCGTGCCCTTGGTTGGGGCGGGCGTGCTCACCCCCGGCAGTTGGCAGGACACGGTTGCGGCGTGGACGTGGTTTCTCGTGCCCTGCGTGGGCGGGACCGCCCACGCGTTCATCCTGCGGAGACGAGTGTTCGAGCGTCGTGCGACCGCTCCGTCATCTCCGATGTGGGCGGGCACCGTTCCCTCTCCGGGCCCTGCACCGTTCAGAACAGCACCATTGCCGTCGGCAGCTCCCTCCATGAGGATCGCGTCTTCTTCCTGGGATCCCTGGGGGACGCCGGCCTCCGCCGTTTCACATGACAGCGGTCAGCCGCAGAGGCTCGGCGCCTATACCCTCCTCCACAAACTCGGCGAGGGCGGGCAGGGCGAGGTGCACTTCGGAACGGCACCGGACGGCCGCCAGGTCGCGATCAAGGTGCTCCACGAAAGGTTCCGCGGTAGGACGGTGGAACGTGACACTTTCATGGGCGAGGTGGCCGCTGCGCAACGGGTGCCACCGTTCTCCACGGCCCGGATCATCGATGTGGGGGTCGAAGGCGACACCGCCTACATCGTGAGCGAATACGTCGAGGGTCGTTCCCTGGATCGGCTGGTCCGCGAGGAGGGCCCGCTTGGTAGCGACGCTCTGGTTCGCTTGGCGATCGCGACGTCGGCGGCGCTCAACGCCATCCACTCCGCCGAGATCGTCCACCGCGATTTCAAACCCGCGAACGTGCTGATCGGATCGGACGGGCCCCGGGTCATCGACTTCGGTATCGCCAAGGCGCTGGATCGGGTCACCATGACCTCAGGCGGGGTCAAGGGAACCCCCGCGTTCATGTCTCCGGAACAGGTCTCTGGCCTACCCGTCGGCCCCCAGTCCGACATCTTCAGCTGGGCCTCGACCATGTTCTACGGAGCGACCGGCCAGTTGGCCTTCAACGGCGTGACGGCGTTCCAGGTCTTCCAGGCGGTCGTCCACCATCAGCCTGATCTGCACGCGCTGCCGCCATCGCTGCGTGAGCCTATGGCAGCCTGCCTGAACAAGGATCCGCAGGGTCGACCGACCGCCGCGCAACTCATGCTGGCCATCGCCCGTTAAGCCCCGGGCTGCAGGTTGCCTTCGATAAGGCCCTGGAGGGTGTTTGAGGCGAGCAGGCCGCCCAGTTCAGTGGTCCTCCGCACGGCATTCTCGAAGTCCTCCACCTGGCGGAAGACCTCACCGTACCGTCGCTGCTCGGCGATCGGCAGACGCGGCAGTTGGGCACGCCTCACGTCCACCCGGTATGTCCCGGACAGCGTGGTCGCGGCCCTCTCGGCTGATACACGCAGGAAGCCCGCGACGAAGTGCGGGTCAAGGATCTCCTCATCTACCCGGATCAGGTACAGATGTGGGCCGAGCAGCACCTCTTCGGTCATCACACGCGCGCTCACTGCATGAGTGACCGCCGGGATCACGATGTCGCCGGCCCGGGCGACGACCGCCTCCGGCCTTGCCTCTCCGCGGCCCGTCGGTCCGCGGCCCATCGCGACGTCCTTGGCGGTGAGCAGCGGCACCTCGCCCGACTCGGTCTGCATGCGCATCGGGGTCTGCTCCAGTTGGACGGTGCCCGCCCGTGCCAGTTCCCCGAGGGTGGTCATGGTCAGTTCCCGGGTTTCGCGCCGTACGCCCGGCAGCAGTCGAGTCAGGCCGGAGGCCAGCTCGTGCAGGTCATCGCGGGACTTCTCCAGGTCTCCCATGCGTACGGCTGCCGCCTTGGGAAGGTAGCGGGAAGGGGTGAGGTCTACCTCGTCGTCCAGTAGATCCATGATCGGTACGGCACGGCCGACCCCTTCCAGACCATCTTGGAACGCCTCGACCGGGCCGTCGGCCATCAGGACATGAGTCGGGACGACGTCCTTGTCTTCCGGGCGCCGCAATAGCCACAGATGCGGTGGCAACGTCGACTGCGGAGCCGCCCCTGCGGGGAGGCCGATCACGGCCTGCACGGTCCCCGTCCTCAGCAGTTGCGACCGGATCCGTCGCCCCGAACGCCGATTCGCCGCGGCCGGAGGCATCAGCACCACAACGTGTCCGTCGGGCCGCACCCGGGCCAGGCAGTGCTGCACCCAGGCCAGTTCCGACTCCCCACGCGGCGGCAACCCGTACTGCCAGCGTGGATCGTTGGTCAGCGCGCCGTATCCCCAGCCGCGCTCGTTGAAAGGGGGGATGCACAACGCACCATCCACCTCTACGTCGGGAAAGGCATCGTCGACAAGAGCGTCACCGGCGCGTATGTCGGCGTCGACCCCTTGCGCGGCAAGTCGGGCCGCGGCGAAGCCGGCCATGGCGGCATCGCGTTCCTGCCCGAGCACCCGACGTGGCCGCGGACCGTCAGGCGGGGCCGCCGCCAGCAGCAGAGCTCCGAAGCCGCAAAGGGGGTCAAGGACCGTCTCGCACCGGCCGAGCAGCCTCGCCATCAAGGTCGCAACGTCAGGAGCGACAATCTGAACGCGACGCGAGTGCGTCTCCACGTAGCGGCGGAAGAGGAAATCTACGGTGTCGCCCGTGCCGCGTTCGGCGGCCAGACCGGTGGCGGCCTCCAACAGCGGGACGGGAACGTCCACGCCCGTGGCTGCGGGTTGCTTCAGCGCCTGCTCCCGATCCGGCCGGACAAGGAACGCCGCCACGGAACTCACCACCGAAGCCAATTGAAGATCATCCGCGGAGTTGCGGATGCGCTGCCACACCCGCTCGTCCTCAGGCAGTTCCTCCAGCTTCCCCTGACCGCGCAGCCATGCTTCGACTTCGGAGAGAGAGAACAGCGGGTTCGACGACGTCCCACCGACCGGTTCGGGAAAATCCGAAAATCTGCGGCGCCAGTTGCTGACGGCCGCCCGACCCACTCTGGCCAGCCGGGCGATGTCGCCAGCCGCCACCGTGGCGTCGTCGTGCATCACACACCTCTTTCCGATTCCCGGCTGATACCAGCTAGCGCAGACGTTCCAACAATCCCTTGGAGCGCAATTCGGCAATGTGTTCCGCCGCCCGTTGCGGAGCCGCTCCCCCATGCACGAGCAGACCGGCCTCGATGTTCCTGACCACTCCTGACTGGGTCAGGTTAGCGCTGGACATCAACAGCAACCGCCGGTCGGCAACCGCGAGCTTGGCGTGCATCTTCGCGCCCTGTTCAGTCCTCTTACCGGGAGGCCAATGCCATAACTCGACTCCGGGCACCGATGCGAACGCCGCCGCCGGTTCGGAGCCACCCATGGCGGAACCCGCCCCCTGGAGAGTCTCCACCACCGCCATCACCGAGACGCCGCGCGTGATCGCTGCTCCGAGTGCGTCAAGCAGTGGGCTATACGGCTTGGCCGAATAGGTCATCAACACCAGTTCGTGGGCCGCCTCGGCAACAAGATCCACCAGCACCTGACTGGTCGCCCGGACGGGCACGGCGTGGGTGCTCGGCCCACTCCAGACGGATTCGACCCGAATCGCACCCGCATGTTGAGCATATCCATCGGCCACTCCACGCAGATATGCGACCGCCTCGCGGTCAGGCACCGACTCCGCTTCCTGCGCGTCGAGTATCGCCTGAGCGGCCTCGGCGAAACCCGGCACGGGCACCGTGGAAGGAATGGAGCCTCGCGGCCATCCCTCGCCGATCCGATCGGCGAGGGTGTGGAGCCGGGAAGGGCCGAGCTGGGCGGCGGCATCCGCTACCGCCCGATCTAAGCGCGAGCGCGATCTCATGGCAGCTCGGGATAGAGGGCGAGGTCGGGGTCGTCGATGGGCACCACGAACCGGCGGTCGAGGAACCGGTTGCCCCGCTCACAGGTCGTTTCCGAGACGAAGAGGCAGACGTGGCAGGCGGCCCCGTGGAGGAAGTCGGCCGGTGCCTGCGGGAGGCGTTCCGAGCACAGCGGATCCGACGAGCAGTGCATCGAGTCATGCAGTGCCCGGCGTGTCAGCCGTACCAGATTCGCGGGCTCGGCCAACGATACGAGACCGCCGAGGGTTCCTTCGGCGTCCGGCACTGCCGTGTAGATGAGGATGCCGCTACGCGGGTCGTCGTCGGTTCCGGCATAGATCCGCTCGGAGAGGCTGGCGGAGCTGTAGCCGCATTCCAGTGCGATCGTACGGATCAACAGGTGCGACAGCGTGTGCAGGGCATAGAAGCGGGCACCTGGCCAGTGCAGCATCTCGTCGAACGCCCCGTGGATACGGTCGCTGTACCGGTGAGTCCGGAAACGTCCGTAGGCTTCCTTGTGCTCACGCAGCGCCAGAGAGCTCTCGACGCGTTTCTCCCAGTCGGACAGCAATTCCTCGGGCAGCTTGAGGAAGATGCCCTCCCCCCGCACTTCGCTGGCCGGCACCCATGTCGCCCTATCCCGAGCTAAGGGTGCTCGAGTGACCAGCTCAGGATCCTCCGGGTCAGGCGCGTCCAACCGTGTGAAGCCGATCAGCGCCCGGACCTCCCTGAGGCGTTCCGCCTGAACCACGTCGGCGAAGACACCGGTCAGCGGATCGGGAACTCCCTCTGGATCCCGACGCAGGGTGAAGTCGTCGTCAGGCTCTGGCAGCTCCGGCGCCGACAGCACCTCCCATTCGGCCGTCCGCAGATCGGGATAGCCCTCGACTTTGGTGTCGTCCACGCCGTCGAGTTGGGCCCGGTGCCGCTCGATCGCGTCCCACACCGCCTGGTCGTCCCATTTCTCGAACTCTCTCAGCGCCGGTACGGCTCCACGCATGAAGGGGAGCATGTTCGGGCCGGGGATGCCGTAGAGCGATGCCCAGTGCTGCACCACCTTGGCGTCCAGCACGCTGCCGCCCGTCTCAGGCACCCACAGCGACGACAACGTCTGGGCGAACCACTGGTTGGAGGCGCCGACAACCAGAACGCGCACCGGGCGCTTGCATGACTCGAACGTGGACAGGTGCGGATGACGGCCCCGGCATTCCGGCAAGTTCTCCTCGCCCCGCCGGCCCATCGCTTCAGTGATGTTGCGGCGCATCCCGCAGCGATCACACTTGATCTCCACGTTGGCGCCCATGTTGCCGCCCCGGTCGTCCATGCTCAGGGGCGGGAAGTCCACCTCGCACGTGCCCCCGCGGTGCACGAACCGCACGTAGGGGAAGTCGTCGAGATGACCTCCTGTACACGCGAGCACGAAGCGGGCCGCCACCGCCAGCGGCCGGCGACCCGACTTCTTGCGGGGACAGTTCTTGTGGAAGAAACGGGCCTCGTGCGGCGCGTGCTGCTTCGGGTTCTCGAACCCGAAAACCACCTGCGAGTCGATGGGGGCCAGCATGTTGCAGGCGGTGCACCTCATCCACGCAGGGAAGGGCGTCGTGGGAACGCCCACGCGTGCGGCCATGCCGCTCTGATCCCGGTCCGGCATCCAGGGTGCGGGACGCAACTGCTCCACGGTCTTGCCGAGCAGCGTCTGGACAGCGGCCAGGAGTCGCGGCTCGGCCAGCGGCTCCCAGTCGGGAATCATGTCGTAACGCCAGTCGTCGAGGCCCTTGACCAGCACGGAGAAGTTCGGCAAGTCCACCAGGGCGCCTACGCCGCCGGTGAACATCAGGTGGCTGGGGCGGACCGCGCCGACCCGACGCCGGTGACCTTCTGGCTTGGCGGCCATCACTGCCCCTTCCCGTTCAGCGCGGTTTCGCCCAGCTCGTCCCCTTCGGGGGCGTCGCCATCGTCGTCATCCACATCTCTTGAGGTGAAAGCCCATTCGGGCGCGCCGTACGCGGGGGCGAACATCTCCTCGATACGGGGCACGAGCAGGTTGATCTCGTTCTCGGTCTCACGCATCGACTGGCCGACCGTCATGGTGTCCCAGGGACCCTCTCCGGCCTGATGCAACAGCCCCATCAGCGGCTGCTTGGAGGAGGAACTCGCCTGATAACCCAGCCTGATCTGCCCGGTCCGCTCCTTGTTCCACCTGTCGGTGACCACATCGAGGCGCTCACGCAGGTAGTCACGGCCACGCTCGCCCGCGACCGCCTCTGCTCTGGACAGGAAGCGCACTCGGATCCGTCCGGCCACCGAACCGTCGAGCGGCACATCGTGAGCGTCGGTGTTGCGGGAGTAGCTCTCCTCCGCATTGCGGAGGGCGGCGACGAAGGCGGCCGTGACGCCCCGATCCAGCGCTCGTCGCGTGTACGGCGTGACGGACAGCGCCTCCACCTGCCGGTAAAAGGTGGCGTGGTAGTGCTCGAAGTCTTCGAAATGGGCGAGGTCGCGCGGACGGGACCAGTTGTAGAGCGTCACCACCAGGCCGGGACGTTCGGAATCACGTCCGACACGGGAGGAGGCCTGGATGTACTCGGCCGTGTTCTTCGGCTGCCCGGTGACCACCATCAACCCGAACCTCGACACGTCGACACCCACCTGCAGCATCGAGGTGGCCAGCACGACGTCGGATGGCAGCCTGTTCCTGGCGAGCCACTTGTCGACGAGCGAATGGGCTTGCCGCTTCTCTCGGATAGCGGCGGCCCGCCCGGAGCTCAGATCGAACTTCCGGCGCGAGGTGTCGAATTCGGGATCAAAGCCGACCTCGAGGTTTCTGAGCACCTCGCTGATGTCAGTGGAAGAGATCCGGGACGTCAGTTCCTGTACGGCAAGCATCGCGGTGCGGGTGGCCAGCCGGTTGGACAAGCCCTTCCGCTTTCCGTGGCTGCGCACGCGCGTGGTCACCTGGTCGTCGACATACCGGCGCATGCCGGCCAGCTCACGGGTGGCGTTGAAGTAGCCGACGAGCGTCATGTACGGATCGGCAGGCCTGCCGTAGCGGTCGAAAACGGTCTGCCCGGCGATGAGCAGGATCTCCGCCAGCCGGATCTCTGCGGACTTGAGGCGTACGCCATGGGCGCATACCCCCAGGTAGCGTCGCCCGGGCGTCTTCGGCGTGATCGGCACCTGGCGGGAGAAGAAGGTGTCGGCGACATCGATGACCTGCGGCGGGAAGATGGCGAGCTCACGGGCGAAGACGCCCAGCACCTGCGCGTCGGCCCGCTTCGTCGTGGCGGTGGAGGCGACGATCTTCGGGCCGTATCCGGAGCCCCAGGTGCATAGCTCGTCGACGGCCGCCTCGAAGAGCCCGACGGTCGTGCCGAGAGCACCGGAGATCAGGTGCAGCTCGTCTTGGATGATCAGGTCCGGTGGACGTAGCCGGGTGACCGGTTGCGTCTGGGTGGCCGGAAGCGTGCCCTTGGCGTTGTGCTTGGGCGTGCACCCTGTCTTGGCGTTGAGGTCCTCGTGCCGGTAGCCGTGCCGCGGGCACCATTCGCGGACCCGGCCGAACAGGTGGCCGGCGAAGCCGCGCCATGAAAGCTGGGCAAGCTTGTCGACGGTGGCGATGACCAGGCTCGGGGTTAACCGATAGATCTCCTCGTCGACGGTGAGGATCGGCAGACCCTCTCCCGGCGCCATTCGCCGGGAGAACGGGCAGGCGTTCTGCCCCTCACCGTTGGAGCAGTACAGCAGCACACGCCGACGGTCGTCGTCGATGTGCAGATCCTCGTGGCCGCGCAGCGCCTCACCACACCACGGGCACGAGAGGGTCTGCAGGACGTTCGGGCGCTTGCTTTCGGGAGCCGCCCGCGCGTCACTCACCTCCTTGGCCGCGCCCTCGAACCAGTTCGGAGAGACGGTGCCGCCGACCCACAGGCCGATGCGGAACGGCGTCGCTCCCCAGGTCGGCTCGTCGCGGCGGCGCAGCATCTCGGCGGCGCACACCAGCGAGGCGGCCCGCTGGAACTGCTGGGCGGTGAGCAGCCGCAGCGTGTAGCGCATGAGGACAGCCACGCCGTCGAGCCCGCTTCGGGCCTGCTCGGCCACCCCCACCACCTTCTGGAGCCGCCTGATCGCGAAGGTGTACGCGGTCAGGCCCAGATATGCCTCGGTCTTGCCACCACCGGTAGGGAAGAACAGCAGGTCGACGGTCGCGGTGTGCGCGGCCGCGCGCTCAGGATGCGCGGGATCAGTCAGCGACGGCAGGTTGAGCAGGACGAAGGCGAGCTGGAACGGACGCCAGGAGGCGGCCTTCGCGCCTTCCTCTTCCACGAGAGCGGAGGCCTCTTCGAACGTCAGGCCTCCCTCCTGCCGGAGTTTGGCGATCGCGGTGTGACGCCTCTGCATGGCCATCGTCTCGTTGGCGAACCGGAAGGCCTTGAGGGCCTGATCGTTCGAGCCCAGTAGCTCGATCCCGGCGCGGACTCGCTCGGCCGCCCGGCGCGCCTTGAACACCGCGTTCTCGGCCGCGGGCCGCAGCGCCTCCGGCAGGCTCGGGATCTCGGCCGCGCGTTCGTCCAGCCAGGCGGAGTAGCCGTCGGCGAGCGGTGCGAGGCCGCTGCGAAGCGTCTCCACGTCGCTGGAGGCGAGGGCGTCCATCGACAGCTCTACATCGCCGAGTCCGCTGGTCGGTGCGATGGTCGCGGGCACGTTGTAAACGGGCAGCCAGGTCGTCCGTAGCTCATGCGCGGAGCGCTCGCCGTCACGTATCGAGGCATGCACGGCGACATTGCGCCCGGAGGCGTAACGCCGCTCGCCTCTATAGAGGAGCCGCAGGTGGGCATCCTCATCGTCGTGTCCGGGCATGCCTCCATCAAGCGGATCGTCGATGGGCAGGAAGATCGCGGCATCACCGTCGAGCGCTCTGACCTTGAGCTCCGCCTGGAAGAGCCACGCCGTGTCCTTGTTGCTGGCTGGCTCCTGCTGGGTGTTGATCAACGACAGCTCCACCACCCGGCGTCCGTCCCGCGGCCGTACGGCTACCGCGAGCGATACCCCGGGATTATCCGCACTGACTCCGGTGAGCGGAACCCGGAAGGTCGACTCCCCGTCGAGCCGGATCTCTTTCTCGTGCTTGACCGGCTCCCGGGCCCACGTCCTGACCTTCTTGCCCTCGTCGGTCTCGATCTCGGTCTTGGAGTATCGCCCCCAGGAAGCCGTCACCGCGATGACGTTGACGTCGGAGGGGACGGCGAAGGACAGACCCGCGGAGGACGCCCAGAGCCGGCCGAGGTTCTGTGAGGTGAGCACGTCGGGCAGATCGGCCTCCGCGCCGTCGCCCTCGACACCGGTCTCGGTGTCAGGCACCTCGTCGGCCTGGTCACGCGAGGAGGTCGGCGTGTGCTTCGGACCGAGCATGCCGACCAGGTAGCGCTCGCGCGGCCCCATCGCCCGCGGAGAGAACTCCTCGAAATCACCACCCCACGGCCCGAGGAGGTCAAGGGTGACGAGCTCCTGAAACTCGTCCCGCACCTCGTACGACGAGGCATCCGCGAACTCCTGCGGCACATCCAGCGGCGCGACTTCTTGCGTGACCGGCGCGGTGTCCGTCGGCGCAGACCCCGTCTCGGTCAGCTCGAGAGCCTGCTGCCTGTCCCCCAGTTGGGGAAACAGGTCCTCCTGATCATTCATCATGGGCGGCCAACTCTCCTCATGCTCTCCCGGTCAACAGGCCAGGCTCGCGGACATGGCGTACGGCAATCGGCCGTGGACGGCTGGCCGCGCACCTCGGCCCAAACCACCTGACCGGCGGCGGGCGACAGCCGTTCCCCGGAGGCCTGTGACAGGTCCGCGGGGAAGCCGATGACCGGCATTTCCTCGCGCGGCACCCGGAGGATTTCAGCTGAGCCCGCGTCCAGGTCGCCTTTGACCTCACCGGGAACGACCAAGGCAGAACCGGTTCCTCGGCTCATCAGAACAGGCCTCCCTGAACGGGGGCCTTCTTGGACTTCTTGGTGTGGAGGCCCTTGGCAACTTCTTCGGCGTAGCGGGCGTGGTTGAGCTCCAGGAGACGGTCGACCAACTCGCGTTGCACGGCGGGGCCAACCGTGTGGCGGGTCTCGCGAGCGACGGGGTGGTGGCCGTGGTCGAGCTTGTTGATCAGGTCGTCCCAGCCATAGGCCCGGCAGACCGCCGCGTCAATCGCCCTGTGGATGCGACGCAGTTCGACGATGTCCTCGTCGTTGTTGGTGGGATCGTTGACCATGTTGTAGGTCGCGGTGAGTCCAGCGTCCCTTGCGAGCATAAGATCCCGCCGGAACGTGTCCAGCTGGTCACCCAGTTCGCGCATCTCCTGCGTGAGTTCCGGCAACGGCAGCGTCTCAAACACGTCCGATGGCGCATATTGAAGATCAGCCTTTAGGGTGGCCGAGTGCTTAATCGCCCACCATAGATGCGGCGCGCTGGACAGCAGCGCCAGCATCGCCAGGTCATCTGAGGCGAAGACAACTACCTTTTCATTCATCACCTGCCGGGTCGGCACCATCACCGGCATCGCCGTCTTACTAATCCGCGCGAGTGCAATAACTCGTTCCAGCCCCGCGATCGCGTCGTACAACGCGACCCGCGTATTCCAGTGCTTCCACCATTGCTCGACCATTCGCGGATACTTGTCAGCATCCTTCTGCATTCGGTCAGGCTTAACGCACCGTTCAACCCAAGCCCAAACATCGGGCCACCCTCGAGCCTCATTCGCTGAGCGTTCGCGAAAATCTACTACCCAGCGGCTTCCGGAAAGATCTGGCCGGGAATTGAGATCCTGTCCGTTAAGGTATGGGAAAACTACTTCGGCGTTCCGCGAATCCCGCGCGATCATCGCCTCTGCTTCCTCTGGCTCCATCACAAAACCCATCCCGAGTACATATGACCCGATAAAAGAGACGCCAGTGTTCGCAGAAAGGCGCACTGGATTGCCAGTGACTCGCGACTCTGGATCAAGCGATGCAGTAATGCCAAAAACGGGTATGCCATCTGCGATTCTCTCGGCCTTGCCGCTCAGGCTTTCTCGACTTGTCCATACGGCGCAGTACTCCAGCACCGCACTCTTTGAGGGCCACGGCTTGCTCTTCACGGCCCGCCGAATCGTCACGCTATTCCCCAGCAGCTGATCGAGGCCAACCTCACGAGTGTCACCCTGGGCAAGGGTGTTGGTGGCGATCAGGCCCGTCTGGCCCGCCGGATTCAGCAGGTCATGGGCGCGCAGCAGGAAGTAAGCGACCAGGTCCGCGTTACCCTTAGCGCCTCGGGCGATTGAGTCGACCAGATACTCCCGGTACGCCGATCCCGCAGTGCCGCTGATCTTCTTTCCGCCGAGAAAAGGCGGGTTGCCGATGATGGCGTCGAAACCCGGGCCGTTGGGGCGCTTGGTCTTGTCGTCCTCGAAGACCTCGGGCAACACGAGCGGCCAGTGAATGGGCTGGCGGTCGAAGGAGCCGGGCACGTGGTCCTTGTTCAGCCATTCCTTGCGCTGTTCGCGGGCCTCCACCTCAGCTCTGGCCGAGCCCTCGGTGATGCGGCGGACGTAGTCGGAGGCATTGATCGAGCCGTCGCGCAGGCCCGCGTCTCCCCTGCCGGCGTACGCCAGGGCCGCACCCACGGCGAGGTCGGCGAAAAGCCTCGCCTGCGACGTCTTCAGGTCGGCGTCGGCCAGCACGCTACGCTTCTTCGCCAGGGCCGCCATCGGATCGGGCCAGAGCTTGATTTCAGACAGCGCGCGACGCTGGGCCGCGACTTCACGCACCACATCACGCGCGCCAACGGCGAAGTTCCGCAGTGCCCGCTCCTCGTGGATCTCGCGGCCTCGCCTGGGGTTCATGTGCATCACTTCGAGCTGGTCGAGCGACGCGATGCCGAGAAGTGAGTCGCCCGAGACGAGACGGTCGTCGAGGAAGGTGAACGGCCGCTCCTTGTCCATCGAGACCAGCCAGAGCGACAGCTTGGCCATCTCGACGGCCATCGGGTTGATGTCCGCGCCGTAGAGGCAGTGCTCGATGATCTGCCGCATGGCCTCGATGACCAAGGGGTCCAGGTCTGCGTCCGCCGTATGCCCCTGAGACTGATCAGCAGTCAGGTAGGCGACCGCGCGCTCGTCGCCCTCGCGGGACCACGCCTCGACGAGATAACCGGCGAGGTAGCGGGCGGCGGCCACCAGGAACGCAGCCGAGCCCATCGCGATGTCGGCGACCTTCAATGCCAGGATCTCGTCCGACGACTTGGGCACCCACTGGGAGCGGTCGGCCGTCTGGAGCGGTCCGACACGGTAGACGAGCGGCTCCAGAGCGCCTTCGACGACCTGCTCGGCGAGGAATCGCGGGGTGTAGTGCGTTCCTGTGTTCTTGCGCAATGCCGACTCGGTGACGTAGAGAGCGCCGGGCAGAATGACCGTGGGGAGCTCGCGCAGGTCATGGCGGATGATCCCGTAGAACGGGAGCAGTCTTTCTGCCAGGTCACGGTCGCCACCGGTCACGGCCAGCAGCTTTCGGAGCGCCTCCACCTTCTCGGCCTCGCCCATGGAAGCGAGTCGCTTCGCGAGGGCGGTAGCCGTGCCGATGCCGGACGGCTTGTAGTCCTCGGCCAGCTTCGCCGCGAAGCCGTCGCCCGTCGACGTGGCGAGCCGTTCCAGGTGGGAGAGCTCGACCTCTTCTTCCAGGCCGGGCTTGCCGACGAGGCCAACGACGGTGTCGGTCGCGCGGTGCCCCTCGAAGGAGAGCAGGCCCTCGTAGACGTAGCCAATCTGCTCGACGTCGAGGGCGCGGAAGCTGAGCTTGCGGCGCTCGCGGGCCTTGCCGGAGCCGATCTGGACGTACTGCACTGCCTTGAGCATGTGCAGCACGGTCCGGTCGTCGATTGACAGCGGCAGCCAGGCGTAGACGTCCGGGTCGAACATGGAGCCGTCGTGGGCGTGCATCGTCAGTCGGGGGTGGCCGACACCCGCGTAGACGGCGTTGAACAGTGCGAGCAGCCGATGCCAGGCGGCCTGCGTCTGCTCCAGGTCGTTCTCGCTGCCGTCGAGAGCGATCTGCTCCAGCTCGGCGCAGAGACCGCCGGCAGAGTAGGCCGTGGCGTAGAGCTCGTTGTCGGCGGGCAGCAGGCCGCGTTCCTCTGCGAAGAGCAGGAACACGATGCGCATCATGACCGTGACCGCGCCCCGGTAGACGTCGTGCGCAGAGACGTCGCCGATTCCCTCGCTGCCTGCCGCGCGGTCGCGGGTGTCGGCGCGGCCGATGGCGGCGACGAGCAGCTCGACCGCCTGGCGGACCTGGACGCCCAGGGCCTCGGTGATGTCCTCCTGGCTGTCCAGGCTGGCCTTCAGCAGCGCGGGCAGCGTCTCCTCTTCAGGCACGGAGAAGAAGCGAGCGCGGTTGAGCAACGACACGAACGCACGGACCACGTCCCGCTCGGCCGCCTCGGGCCAGGAGATCGCGTCGAAGACAGCGGTCGTGGTGACCCCACCTCGGGGGGCCCAAACCAGGGTCCACCAGCGGCCGTCGGTGACCAGACCGATCTCGACGTTGTGGTGGCGACAGAGCTGCGCGAGGCGGTCCACCGGGGTCGCAGCCCAGTCCTCCCCCTTGACGCGGGCCGTCGGCCGATCCTCGCTGATCATGCCGATCAGCCGCACGGTGTCCGTCTTGACCTCTTCACCGGGCTGCACCAGAGCGAAGTCGGGAATCAGCTGAACGTCGTGCTGCGGGACGTCGACGGCCAGCGCGTCGAGGCCGTCGAGGTGCAGCGCGTCCTTCCAGCCGAGCAGGTCACGCAGGCCGTACAAAACCCAGTCCTCGACCAGGCCCCCCGCCTGCCAGCTGCCGTGTTCGAGGCGGAGCCGCTCCCGGGTCTCCTTGTCAAGCGCGTCTAGCGACGGCCACGTACGGCGGAGCACCGGCAGTGAGAGGAACGGACCGGACACCTCGACGAGGCTCAGCCAGTCCTGGTGGACGCGGTTCGCGTCGGGCTGCCTGGAGTATCTCATCGGGTGGCCTCCTGCTTCGGCACAACGAAGATCACAGCTACGGGGAAGAGGTGTTCACGGGGGTCGCGGTAGCGGGCGGCGATGGCCTCAAGCTCGCGGTCCCGCTCGTCGGAAAGCCGCTGCAGGCGCCGCTGCCACGATTCGCGGTCGCGCCGGTACTGCTTCAGCTCCTCGGGGTTCCTGGTGGCCTCGATGAGACTGAAGAGCGCGTCGTCGTCCTCGTTCTCGGCGAGCTTGGCGCGGAGCGTGGCCGCGAACTGGTCGAGGTTGGCGCTGATGCGCTGACGCTCGGCCTCCTGTCGCTTGGCGAGCGCGTTTTCCAGGGACTCACCGCGGGTC
Organism: Planotetraspora kaengkrachanensis; assembly: GCF_016862895.1. Taxonomy (GTDB): domain Bacteria; phylum Actinomycetota; class Actinomycetes; order Streptosporangiales; family Streptosporangiaceae; genus Planotetraspora; species Planotetraspora kaengkrachanensis. Next base: position 61,784 of record NZ_BONV01000012.1, read on the forward strand.
TTCGCCCGGGCCTGGATGGCATCGAACAGGCTCTGCCGCATCGCCTGCCAGATGCCGGCGCAGTGACTCTGGACGTGAGGGGCGGCGGGCAGGCCGGTGGTGAGGGCCCGGTCGATGATGCCGCCCAGGGTGCTGAGATTATCGAGGCGGCGGAACCGGCCGCTCTGCTGCGCCCAACCTCCGGCGTACAGAACTTCCTCATGGAGCCGGACGCCGTCGCCGCCCACGAGGACGTATCGGGCGTACGCGCCGATCAGCGTGGTCTCCAGCGCCGGGTCGTCGCTCACGACGGCGGTCACCCGGTGCAGACCGACGGCCGGATTGGACACTGCGGCCCGCAGCAGCCGGGTCGACATCGCGACCAGCGGATGGTTCAGGTGCGCGAGCACGACGTCGTCGCCCAGCTCCTTGACCACCAGCGGGTCGAAGGTGATCGGCCGCTGACGAGGCGTCTCCCCGTCTTTCGTGATCTTCTCCAGCAGGCCGGCGCCCGCTCGCTCCCAGGAGCCGGTCAGGGGCGGTACCTCGAACAGGCCCTCAGTGAGGTGCTTCTCCTCCAGGTAGGGCTTGAGCGGTTGCTGCCGGGCCAGGTCGAGCGCGGTGTCCACGACCCGCTTCACGTTCTGGGGGGTGATACCGAGCTCACTGACGGTCCCGTCGAGATTCGTGCGCAGCCTTCTGACCTGTTCGCCGACGTTGGACTCGACGGGGACGTCCTCGGGGGGAGCCTTCTCGTCGATGTCGTCGAGGCCGACGTTCTCCCCGAGCATGCGCCGCTGGACACGTTCGGAGATGACCGCGTTGACCGGGCCGAGGTCCTTCTGCTGCTGGGCGACCTTCTCCGCGATCCGGGCGAGAAACTCCAGATCGGCCTCGTAGGAGTCGACCGTCTCACCCTTGAAGACACCGACGAAGTGGAAGATCTCGGGAGTGCGCTGCTGGCCGTACCGGTCGATGCGGCCGATCCGCTGCTCCAGCTTGTTGGGATTGAACGGGATGTCGTAGTTGACGAGCCGATGGCAGTGGTTCTGCAGGTCGATGCCCTCACCGGCGGCGTCGGTGGCGAGCAGGATCCGGACCGGGTAGTCGACCGGGTCCTTCTGGAACGCCTGCCGTACGTGCTCGCGCTCCTCGACGGACAGGCCGCCGTGCAGGAGTTCGATGTGGTCACCGCCAAGCCCCTCCTGGTGCAGCAGCTCGGCGAGCCAGGTCTGGGTGTCGCGGTATTCGGTGAAGACGACGACACGCTCGTTTGTCCACTGACCTTCGGGCTTGGTCGCCGCTGTGAGGTAAGTGATGAGCTCCTGGGCCTTGGCATCTGGCCGGGTGGAGTGGCGCTGCGCCCAGGCCCGCATCCGCTCGAGCAACTCGATCTCCTGCGCGGTCGCGCCCTCTTGAAGGGGGTGCGCCCGGTTGACTGCGTCGTCCTCGGCCTCCGCCAGCGACTCGTCATCGAGAGTCGCCGTGTAGTCGTCGAATTCCTCTAGCCATTCGGGGATCTCGTCGGTCACGTCGGCGGCGACCTTAGCGTTCACCGTCTCGAGGTAGACGCCCACCGTGTGAAGGAAGGCGGCCGGGCTGGAGAAGAGCCGCTTCTTCAGCAGCAGCGTGACGAGGTCAGCCGCCTTGCGGCCCTTGTTCTTCGTCAGCCGCTTCTTGCGGAGGGTGGCGAACTCCTTCAGCAGGTCGTGGATCTCCCGCTCTTGCGGCGGATAGAGAACGGCGATGGACTTCGCGCTGCGCTCCATGAACCGCCGGGAGCCGTCGCCGTTGACGATGTCGCGCTTGAGGCGGCGGACGACGGTGTCCTTGACCGCGGCAGGGTCCGGATCGACGCCGCGGGCGAAGCGCTGGTCGTCGAGGGTCTCCAGGAGCGCCGTGAAGGACGCCTGGTAGCCGTTGTGCGGGGTGGCGGAAAGGAACAGCCGGTGAGTGAAATGCGGCGCCAGCATGCGGATCAGCTTGGTCTGCTGGGAGTCGACCGCGTAGACCTGCTTCGGCGCGGCCGGGGCGACGTGATGGGCCTCGTCGAGGATGAGCAGGTCGAACTCCCGTCTGTCACTGGACGGGTCGAGCACCTCGCCGAGCAGCCGCTGTGCCTTCTGCCCGCGTAACCACGGGAGGCTGACGATCGTCAGCGAGTAGACCTCGAAGGGGTTGGCGGCGCTGCCGTGGGTGCGCCGGACGATCGCGCAACGCTCGGTGTCGATGATGGTGAAGTCGAGGCCGAACTTCTCGGCCATCTCGTCCTTCCACTTGAGCGTCAGGCCCGCCGGACAGACGATCATGATGCGTCGGCCGCGATTTCGCAGCAGCAGCTCCTGCGCAACCAGACCGGCCTCGATCGTCTTACCGAGACCGACGTCGTCGGCGAGCAGCAGGTTCACGCGGGGGGCGTCGACCGCGCGGGCGACGGGCTCGAGCTGGTAGTCCTCGATCGCGACACCGGAACGGAACGGCGCCTGGAGCGTTTTGACGTCGGCGCTCGTGACGGCCGACCAGCGGATGGCGTCGAGGAACGCCGTCAGCCGCTCCGGCGAGTCAAACCCGCCCGAGGTGACATCTGGGAGCGATCCACTGGGAAGCACCCTGCGACCCGGCTCCACCTCCCATACAACGGTGAGCGAGTCGCCGTACCGGCCGTCTTCCACGCTCTGCAGGGTCACCAAGGTGCTGCCCGGCGCGGGCTCGACCTCGCCCACGACCCATCGCTGTCCGCGAACCGCAACCAGGTTGCCGATCTCCGGCCTGTCCACCGTCGTCCTCGTCACACCTACTCCTCGCCAACGGCCCCTCGGCCGGCTCAGTCGCCGCCCGTTCTGCCCGGGAGAGAGCAGACAGCCTGCAACAGTCTGGCAGGCACCCGGGAACGTTTCAGGTCAATCAGCCCGCAGCCAGGCTCGGACGGTCGTCCCGGAATCTACGGCACTTTGCTGGAAATTGTCCATAGCAAGAGATAACTTGTGCGCCGACTTCACAGTCTGCTCTAATGCTGGACGTCTACACGGAGCCGGTCGCGACTCGCGCTGTCGCGCTGACTCCGCCGACTCGAGATCCGCGCCGGGCACACGGACGTGACCGGCTCATCCCTCGCATCTGGAGATCCCATGCACGACAACCCCCAGAACCAGGCCCCGTACGGCTACGCGCAGCCGTACCCGCAGACCGTGATCGTGCAGAAGAAGGGCGGCGGCTGCCTGAAGGCGCTGCTCATCGGCGCCGCCGTACTTGTGGTGCTTGTCGTCGTCGCAGTGCTAGTGGGCGGGGGCGACTCCGGCAGTGGCGTCGGGTCGACTTCGGCCTCCGCTCCCCAGAGGGAAACGTCGCAGGAGGACCCGGCGAAGACCGCCGGCGTCGGCGACCTCGTGAAGGACGGCAAGTTCTCCTTCAAGGTCACCAAGATGGAGAAGGGGCTGTCCAAGGTCGGCCAGGGCTTCGCGGCTTCCAAGGCCCAGGGGCAGTACGTCATGATCCACCTGACCGTGACGAACATCGGCGACGAGGCCCAGATGTTCACCGACTCGGCGCAGAAGCTCATTGACGACAAGGGCCGCGAATACGACGCGGACTCGGGCGCCGCCATCTTGCTCGACGACTCCAACGCCTTCCTGACGAACATCAACCCCGGCAACACGGTCAAGGGCTTCGTGCTGTTCGACGTGCCCAAGAACACCAAGCTCACGGCCATCCAGCTGCACGACTCGGTGTTCTCCGGCGGCGTCACGGTCAACCTGTCCTGATCTCCACCAGCGGTTCTCCGTAGCCGTCGCGCGCGCCTTCCCCCGAACTCTGGAGCAGCCATGCCCTCGAATGTGACGCGGCTTTATCAAGCCGTCCTGCGCGACCAGGCGGCGCCGATCTCGATCCGGCTGCGCCGCACCTTTTCAGAATGGCTGGTGGGAAAAGGATTCCCGCCCGCTGACGCCGGACGCGCGATAGTGGAGCACGAGAAAGACGGGGCCCGGCTCTGCATGGAGCGGCGTGGCGACTCCGGACGGTACACACTGGACGAACCCTGCGAAAGCGGACTGGTTCGCACCAGGGTCACCTACACCGAGTCGGTTCCGGGCATGACCGGCTGGGTCGTGATCACTGTCGACCAGCATGGGGATCGCGATCCCCTGACTGCGAATGCCCCAGGGTTCGTACCAAGCTATCTGCGGACCGCAAGGATCACCGATGGTGGCGTGCACCTGGAGGACAGCCCCGTCGTCGTCGACGAGGACGATGTCCAGCGGTTCGTCCACACGCTGGCCGAGCACCGAAGGCGGGTGCCGGTCGTCGTCGTCTCCATCGACGCGCAGGACGTCGGCGCCTCCCGTTCACGTGCGGATTACCTGGCCACCGAGGTAGCCGGCGCCGGCGTGGTGGCACGGCTGGGCGACCTGCGTTCGCAGGATCGGTTCAACCAGGCCATGGGCGCAGACCTCGGTGTCTTCGGCGGAGGCATCCGTACGTACTTGGCACCCTTCGACCCTGCGGAAGAACGCTATCCGTACCGCCACCGGCCGATGGCTGGATCGATGATCCGCAACCAGGGCAATCATGCCCTCGACCTCGCGATCGACGGTCTCATCGGTGAGACCGCGCGGCGTAAACTGCCCGACGATGTGCAGAAGACCCTGCGCGTCGTCAACCGCGTGCTGGCCGGCCGGGCTGAGCAGCGCGAGATCGCGGAGGCCGTCGCGGCCCGCCCAGCCGTCGGCAATCCGGGCCTTGAAGAGCTGCGCCGCCGGATGATGGCCAAGACCGTACGGTCCACGCCGCCCGTCGTCATCGACGAAGAATCCACGCCACAGTCGCAGCCTGAGCAGCCGGAAGTCGCAGAGCCGGAGACGGCACCTGTTGAGTTGGCGGGGCTCGCCCAGAACGTGGCCGACATCGTGGTCAAGGAACTGCGTGGAGAACTGGAGGCGGCACTGTCGCTCGCCATCAGCTCCACCTCCTCCGATGCCTCGGGCAAGGAGTCAGGAGAACTACTGCGCCAGATCCGCACGCTCGGTGCCCACGTCGCCGGCCTGCGTGACCTTGTGACGGAACGGCGCGGCAACGATGAGCTACTGGTCGAGGCCGAGGACGAGAGCGACCGGCTCGCCGCCGAGATGGACAGCCTTCGCGGGGAGCACAGTCTGCTCCTGGAGGAGTACGCGGAGGCCGTCACCAGTGTGCGGAGACTGACCGAGCAGGTCCGCCGTCTGGAACGTAAGCTCGCCGAGGCGGGCCAACCGGTATACGGCGTGGCCTTGGATGATGACCTCTTCGAGCCGACCAACCTGATGGACACCTTGATCGAAGCGCGTGAGCGGTTGCCCCATGTCGTCATCGGCGACACCGACAGCGCGGCGACTCGGCTGGATCTCAACCATCCCGCGCTCTGCCGCACCTGGGCCGCCAAGGCGTGGGACGCGCTGCGAGCGCTCAACGACTTCGCCAGAGCCAGATCCTCCGGCCAGTTCGCCGGTGGTTTCTACGACTGGTGCACTGCCGGCTGCTCCGGTCGGCTCACCATCCCGACCGGAATGCTCTCGATGCGCGAGTCTCAATCCGTGGCCAACCGGCCCAAGTACAGCGACCCACGGAGGTTCGCCGTCCCCACCGAAGTAGATCCGAGCGGCAAGCTGCTTATGGAGGCGCACGTCAAGCTCCGGCCTGTGGGTTATCCGGCGCCTCGGATGTACTTCCACGACGACTCAGGCGGCGTCACCGGCAAAATCTGGGTCGGTTATCTCGGCGACCACCTTCCCAACACCCGAACCAACTGATCGCGTCAAATCCGCGACCCCGCTGCCCCAGGTCCGTAGCAGAGCCGTACGTGCGACGCGATCGAACGGGTCCCACGGTGCTGGCACACGGCCTCGTCGTTTCACCATCTTCCATCTCATGCCATCGACCAGATGCACAGCTTGTGGAAGATCACATACCGGTTGCAGTTTTAGACCGGTCCATTCCCCCTCGAATCGGCTGTTACTAGCATCACCACAACCGTGAGTGATCGACAAAGGAAAGCGATGCTCGCCTGCATTGCCGTTTGCCCATCCCATTCCCGTGATCGGAGTCGCTGATGGCTGCCGGTCGGGAGCGCAAGCTGATCACGGTCGTTCAAGAAGCGTTGTCCGCCGGTCCGGTGCCGCGGGATGCCCTGCTCACAGCAGTGCACGACGCCGGTCTGCGGCGGATCGACGCCGGTGTGCTCTGGGAGACCTGCGTCACCCACGGAATCGCTGATCTTCACGACGAACTGTGGGTCCCCCGAGGATGGGCCGCGCCCACCTCTAGTGGAGTCGCCGTGCAATCTCCCTCGCAGTCGACGCCCGTAAGAACGGTAGCGGAACGTTCCATCCACGAGCAGGCGGTTGCTCAGGTCAGGCGGCTGGCGGCGGAAGTGGGCCTTCCTGCGGTGGAGCCGATGCCACCTGTGGGCCCCGTACCCGCTCACTGGGCGGAGGTGGCGGCCAGCGCGTCCCGTGCTTTTCATGACGAGCTCCAAGCGGTCACGAAGAGCCGGACACAGACCGACGTGCCGCTGTCTGACGGAACCGAAGCCGGCAGGGCGCACAGTCGGCGGAAGCTAATGCGGTTCGAGGCGCAGGGCGATTTGGGCGTCCCGGAAGGCACACCGGCCACCCTCGTCATCAAGGATGCGCAATTCGCCGTCGAAGTGATCTCCGTCTTCGGCAACGTCGTCACCCTCTCGATGCCTACGGATGCCCCAGCGGTACGTGAGGCCGCCCTGCGTCTCGACCTGTCCTGGCTGCTCACCGCGCAAAGCCGGCGGCTGAACGAGCTCACTCACGGCGGACCCGGCTTCAACGCCGAGGCAGCCCTCGCCGTCGTGACACCTCCGAGAGCCGGCGCGTCTCCGGCGCGAAGGAGACTGGCCTACGCCGATTTCAAAACGCTCAACGAGGGTCAGCGCAACGCCGTCGAGCTCGCACTCGCGCCGGAAATCACCTGGTTGTGGGGGCCTCCGGGAACGGGTAAGACGACAACGGTTTCCGCGCTTGTGGCGAAGCTGTTCAAGCGCGGAAGGCGCGTTCTCCTCGCCGCCCCGACGAACGCGGCGCTGGACGTCGTGGTGCAGGCGGTATTGAAGCGCCTGCCGGATGTCGCCGGGGGCCGGGTGGTCCGCCTCGGGCAGCCTGCGGACCCGTCGCTGGTCGACCGCGCCGTCGGCCGGGTTCTCGTGGACGAGATCGCCGCCGAGCGTGGCGCCCCCCTTGCGCAGCACCGCGTGGAGGTGGGTGGGCGTCTCCGCGATTGCCGCAGAGGACTTGCCGCCCTGCGGCGCCGCAAGGACCGGCTCACACCTGATCAAGAAGCGACGCGACTCAAGCTGGAGACGGAGATCGCCGAACTCCAGGCCGTGATGCGCGAACTGGACAGCAAACTGCTGGAGGTGCGACGTCAGGTATGCCGAGAGGCCACCGTCGTGGCGGCCACCGCCCATCAGGTCGTCCTCGACACGCTCAAGCACATCACTTTCGACGTAGTCGTACTCGACGAGGCAAGCATGACGAGCGCCGCGCTGGCCATGCTCGTGGCCGGAATGGGGAGCGGGCACACTGTCATCGCGGGGGACTTCCGCCAGTTGCCCCCCATCGCGGTCGCCGACACCCCACGCGCCCACGAGTGGTTGAAGCGCAGCGTCTTCGAGAAGGCGGGCATCGATACTGCTGTGGCAGAGGGACATCCGCCTGTCCGCCTGGCCGCCCTGACCGAGCAGTACCGCATGCGCCAGCGCATCGGAGACATCGTCAGCACCGCCTTCTACCCCGAAAGCCCACTCGTCACGGCGTCGGCTGTAGGAATCAGAGCGACAAGGAGCCGGGCTCCATGGGCGACCAGCCAGCTCATGGTCGTGGACACGTCGGACATGCGGGCACGGACAGCGCGTAAGCAAGGCATCTTCTCGCGTTACAACCTGATGCACGCTCAACTGGTCGCCGCGCTGGTCCGCAGTGCGACGAACAACGCCCACGACGTCGCCTTGATCAGTCCGTTCGCCCCTCAGGCCCGCCTGCTCGAGTCTCTACTGCCCGAATCGCGTTCGGAGGAGTGGGCCGCCTCCACCGTTCACCGGTTCCAGGGAGGCGAACGCGACATCGTCGTCTACGACGCGGTCGACACCGGCCACGGCATCACGCGACTGCATCCGTGGTTCACCGACGGCGCCAGCGGAAGTGAAGGTGCACGACTACTCAACGTCGCGGCGAGCCGCGCCCGTGACCATCTGGTCGTGGTCGGCACCTTCGACGCGCTCCACCGCCATCGCTCCTCGGGCAACGCGGTGTCGACATTCATTGCGCACCTGCTTGATCGCGCAGAACGTCTGTCGTGGGACGAAGCCATCGCCCTTTCTTCCGGCGCCACCCAGCACGTGGAAAACGGAATCGTTGAGCGGTTGTACGACGACATCGCCAGAGCGGAAACGGTTGAGATGTGGCTGCCCGCAGCACCGCTGAGGGGTCTGCCCTCTCTTGTGCCGGCGTTGCGACACCTTCCTAACGACGACACCGACAAAGAAGCGGTGACCATCTGGGTCGAACCGGAGTCCGACGGCCACCTACCCGTTGCAGCCCTCCAGGCTCTGAGGGAAGGAATCAATATCCGCCCGTGCCAGCCCATCCTGGAATCCCTCGCCGTGATCGACGATGTCGTTTGGTCCTCGTCCGCATCGCTTCTCGGGCCGATGCCGGGAGTGGTGCTCCGCACCGAAGACCGGGTGTTCGCCGACGCGGTACGTCGCGCACAACGACGCCGTCCCGGGGCGGCGCCGGGCAGCGGGCAAGCAGGCGACGACTGCGGACGTTGCCAGCGAACGTTGATCCGCTACGAGGATCAACGTTGGGGACAACCAGAACTCCGATACGAATGCGCCGCCTGTGATCGCTTGAGCAGGAGAAGCAAAGGCAAGTCCTCGCCAAAAGGGAGTGACACGAAATGAAGGGTCTGACGTTTCGCCGCATGACCGTTGGCGGTGCGTTCGCGCCGTGACCGGTCTGCCAGCGGAAAGTGATGACGAGTTGACGACAGAGGTGGTGTCGCTCGAGGAGGCCGTTCGATTGGCCGTCGAGCAGGGACACGCGGAGCTGACGCGCCTGGATGACATCACGGACGACCTGGTCGGCGCATTTGCGCAAGGGCATCGCGTCGCGCCGTCCTCGTCTGGCTTGGTCACCCGACTGGACGACTTCACTCGTGGGTTTCCGGGGGAACTGCGACGTCACCTCGATCGTGAGCGCGAGTCGCTCGGGTCGTTCAACATCGCGTTCTTCGGACGCACCGGCGTCGGAAAGAGCACCCTGCTGTCGGCGTTCGGCCGGCTCGACGGGGCGTATGTCTCACCGGGTGAAAGCGATTGGACCACCGAGGTGCGTCCCATCGAGTGGCGGGATTGCCGGCTGTTCGACACACCCGGGATTAACGGCTGGGGACGGACCGAGAGCCGCGACGATCTCGAGGCCAAGGCCCGCGAGGCAGTCGAGATCGCCGACATCGTGCTTCTGTGCTTCGACAACCAGTTTCAGCAGGAGATGGAGTTCGAGAAGATCGCCGCCTGGATCCGCGACCACGGAAAGCCGGTGGTGGCTGTCCTCAACGTCCGCAACCCGCACTGGCACCACCCCGCGAAAGTTCCCGAGGCTCGCCGCAGGAATCTGTCCGAACCGGTTCGCCAGCACACCGACAACATTCGGACCCAGCTCGTACAGATTGGGTTGCCCGACACACCGGTCGTCGCGATCCACAGCCAACGGGCCTTGTTCGCGCGCGCCACGACCCCCTTCCACGGCCCAGACCCAGTCCAGAAGGCCTTCCACCAACAACGGGAGGAGTTCGGTAAGGACTACCTCGATCGCTGGTCGAACTTCGGGACGCTAGAGCGCCTGATAGCCACCTCAATCGCGGAAGGCGGCGCCGATCTCCGGTTGACCGCGCTGCGCGAGGACATCCGATCACGGTGCCGCCGAGGGGTCGGCGAACTCGAAGACCTGGCGGTCGAGATCGAGCAGGAAGCGGAATCCCTCGAACGCGAGGTCGAGTCGCTGTTCGCCGTGTTGGGCTATCCGGAAGACGCCGAACGTTCCGTGTGGCTGCACGATGCAGCTCTCAGCGCGGATCTGGTCGACGTGTCCGAGCACGCGCGGGGCCGCCCGTACACGTCGCCGGTCAAAGGGGCATTGGACCGCTTCGTCCGGCACCTCGCTGCCTCGCACCTTGCGGGATGCCGCCGACAGGCGAAGGCCAACGCGGATGATCTGATCCGGAAGGCATTCGACGAGCACACAGCGATCGACGAGTCGAAGTTCACGGAGGTTGTGTTCGATCAAGGTGCCATTTCCGCTGCGGCGGAAGCCGTTTGGGCCGATCGCCGGGCGTTCCTGCAGCGTGAGCTCGAAGTCGCGGTGGACCATAAGTCCATCGACAACGGGCAGGCGGTATCGCACGCCGCGACGATCCTCGGCGACGAGGGTGGCGGTGTGGCGGGTGATGTCGTCCGGGGGGCGGGCATCGCGGTGGGTGCGAGCGCCCTTGCGGTACCTGCGCTGGCCCTCGTCTGGAATCCCGTAGGTTGGGTACTCGGCGCAGCTGCCGTGGGCGTCGGGATCGCAGGACAGCTCCAGCAGCATCTCGGCAAGAAGATGAGCCAGCAAGCGTCGGAGCGAGCACGAGAAGCGAAGGCTCAGGCGATTGCAGACGTCCATCGCGCTGTGGATCAGACGTTCGTCGATTACGAGGATGCCCTCGTCCGCGACAGCAGGGAAGCGGCGTGGACGTTGTTGTCTCCTGCGGTCGGCGAGTCGCTCCGCGCTGCGATCGAGCTTCGTATGGCGCGCAGCCGGATCGTGCGGTTGATCGATAGCCTGCAGACCTACGCCGGTTCGATCAAGCCCGCACCCGCTGTGACCGACGTCCTGCTGCGGGCGCAGCGTCGGATGGGGGAAACCCCGGCCGAGGTGACCCGGGCATTGTTGGGCGAGGACTGGCTCGAGTCTGGCGTCGACCCGCAGCCGGCGCAGATCGACCATGCCGTCCACGAGGCGTACTCGAGTCGCCGGGAGGAGGACCGCAGCCGGCTGACGCGCGTTATAGCTGCGGCGTGGAGCGCACCGTCGACGGCGAACATCCACTCGTGGCGAGACGAACTCGAGGACGCGGCCCGACGCGACCCGGCACTGTTCGATATTGTACGAACCTTCTGGCGCGTCGACGGGGCAAGACCAGCTCTTGCCGTTCTCGGTGACTACAACTCGGGAAAGTCGTCGTTGATCCGTCGGATCATGGTGGACAGCGGCCGGCAACCGCACGCAGCGTTCGACATCCGGGCGTTGCCCGCGACTGCAGCCGCGGACCGCTACCAGCTCCCCCGGTTGGATCTCGTGGACACACCGGGCTTGCAGAGTGGACACGGCGAGCACGACACCGCCGCGCTCGAGGCGATCGCCGAGGCTGCTCTCGTGTTCGTCGTCGTCCACATTAATCTGCTGGTCGGCAACACCTCGATACTGGAAGAGCTCTCGCGCGGCTCGGAGATGATTGCCGCAAAAGGCGGGCGGATGGTGTTCCTCGTCAATCGGTGCGACGAACTGGGCGTGGATCCGCTGACTGCACCCGAGGCATTTCTCAACCTGCAGAACCGCAAACGCGAGGAACTGCGTGCGGCCTTCGCCGCTCGTTCCATCGAAGTCGAGATCGACAGGATCCACTGCTTGTCCGGCGATCCGTTCGGCCTGGTGGGTGGCGATGCAACGGCAGAACCCGGTGATTTCGACGAGAATCGGCTGTGGGACGGCGTGACCGCATTGACGAGCGCCATATCAAGTCTCTCCGACGAGCAGTTGTCCGCTGCGGCGTCGTCGGCCGCCTTCGATGCGGCGGTCACCGACCTCAAGCGTCACCAGCACACACTTCACCAGGTGCAGGTCGACGGCACGGAAGACCTGCGTCGCTCGGAACCGGTGATCGCTACCCTCCGGGCTGCAGTTAACGACGCCGTGGTCCTCGAAGATTCACTGCGAGAGGACGCCCGCCGTATGGTGGACCGCCACGTGGTAGCGACGAAGTCCGCAGTCGCGAAACTCGATCGGAAGGACAGCCAGAAGCTGGAGAACCTCGTCGACTCCTGGTGGAAGGCTCCGCAGTTCGAAGCTGATCTCGAACGGTACCTTGCCGACGCGGCACGCAAACTGGACGAGTGGCACAGCGACCACATATCGGCAATCGGACGTGAGATGCGCGCTGCTGAGTTCCAAATGACACCCGAGTTCGCGGCAGAATTCAAGGCCCAGGGAAACGCCTGGCACGAGGATCTGACCGAGGGTGCCGGCAACGTCGCAGGAGCCGCAGCGCGGCTGGCGAAAGTCCTCGGAAATCGGGACGCCGTCTACGCGATCGGCAAGCAGTTAGGCCACAAGTTCAAGCCCTGGGGTGCGGTGAAGGGCGGCGCCAACGTTGCCAAGCTCGGGGTCGTCCTCGGGGCCGTTGCCGCCGCCGTGGATGTCGCAGCGATGGCCAATGACATCCGAAAGGCTGGGGAACACGAGCACCAGCAGGAGTTGGCGTCGCAGAAGATCGACGAAGCGGCTGCGGGGATCGTCGAACAGATCATGCACGGTGAGCAGGGAGAAGGTCCCGTCGGATATCTCGAACAGCGGACCAAGGAGCTCGAAATATTGCTCGACGAGCACCTCGATTTCGAATCGTCGATCAGGCAACGGATGGACTCGGCGGAAGCGCGGGCCAAGGTGGTTGGGGCCTTGATCGCGGCCGCGGACGAATTGATCGGCACACCAGTGAGGAACGAGTAACAGTGGTCGACATCGATGCAGTGCGGGACTGGCTGGGGCGACTTCCAGGCGGATCGTTGGTCGGGCAGTATGTCGACGATTGGGACGTGTTCGAGAAACTGGACAGACCGGTCGTGACCCTCTTCGGGTCCTACGACACCGGCAAGAGTTCCCTGCTCCGCCGGTTGCTCGTCGATTCGGACGGCGATGTTCCCGGCTGGCTCACGATCAGCGCACGTCACGAAACCTTCGAGGTCAACGATGTCGAGGTCGGCGGGTGCATCATCCGCGATACTCCCGGATTCGCGGTCGGTGCGTCCGACATTCGTGCACAGAACAATTCGCGCCGAGCGATGGCGGCGGTCGGACTCACGGACGTCGGCATCGCGGTACTGACTCCGCAGTTGGCGACCGCCGAACGTGACGTGCTTCAGAAGCTGTTCACGCAGGGATGGCCGGTGGGGACGATGTGGTTCGTCATCTCGCGGTTCGACGAGGCGGGTGTGGACCCAGAGTACGACCTCGCGGAGTACCGGGACCTGAGTGATCGCAAGGTTCGCGAGTTGCGGGAACTGTTCGAATTGGACGACAGGACACCGGTATTCGTTGTCTCGCAGGACCCGTTCCAGACGGCAGGGCCGGACACAGATCTCAGCCGAGAGACCTGGGATGACTTCCGTGGCTGGGACGGCATGAAGGACCTTGCGGATGCTTTCGAGGCGGTGTCCCCGTCGGCACTGCCCGGATGGCGACATACGGCCGGGCAACGGTACTGGACAGCGGTCCTGGACGAAACCGTGACCGAACTGCGGAGGCAACTGTCGGACTACACGGCACGTGCCGAAGTAGCTGCCAGTGGCGTCGCTCGCCGCGACGTATGGGAGAGCGAACTCGACACTCTCGATCGGGCCGCCCACGCGAGCCTTGACGGTCTCGTCGAGGAGGTGATGCGGCGGTCGTGGGAGCCGAGTTCCGGCGCCGATGAACTTCAGGCCCAGATTCAGCGCACGCTCGACGAGTGGTTCACCAAGCACGAGGTCCGCCTCCAACGGCTGCGGCAGTCGATCCGCAAGACCAAGGAGCGAGAGCGCGCCCGACCCTCCTGGGCCGGCTTTGCTTCGCTGGTCACGACACTCGGGTCCGGGGAGGAAGCCTCCACGACCCCGGCAGGGCCCGGCGGTGCCGCAGAACACGTCGAGACGGTCGGGACCATGTTGATCGGTATGTTGAAGGCCGCGAACAACGCACCCGGGTCAATCGCCGGCAGGAAGGCCAAGTCGGCGAAGGCAGCTGGGAACCTGGGACGGCACATCGGCATCGCCGAAGCCGCGCTTCCCCTCGCCGTCTACCTGGCGAAAGTCATCGACGAGCAGGGAGCGGATCGCGCGCGCCTGAATCAGGACAAGGGGGCGGCCGAGAATCGACAACAGGTCGTCACTGAGTGCACGCAGCGCGCTCGCGACGCCTGGCAGCCGTTCGTCGACGATGTGCGTGAAGCGATCGTCGCGGAGACGAGAGACCAGGTCGACCTCGACGCGAGCCTGCGCCAACTCGTCGAGCAGCTGCAAGAAGCTGTGGCGGAAGGCGAGGGTCTCTTTCGAGCGGGTACCGTGCCGCTGCTCGAGACAGAGGCGTAAGCGAGTGGGCCACTGTGGCCTCTCACGCGAAGAAGCCGGTGCGGGCCGTCTGGCCCTGCTGCCGACCACATCCCGCGACCTCTCCGGGACCGGCAGCACTCGCCGACAGCCGCGTATAGCGCCTGCCTATCGAAGGTGATCCCCATCTCGCGATGAGGGGCATGCGCGGGATGATCTTGCAAACGGAGTAAGCGGTTCGCCCAGCTCACAGCACGAATGTCAGCCGTACGGCCACCGCACTCGTACTGCGGGACTGAACCATCGAGGCTCGCGCGGCGGGCCAGCAGGCTGCAACGGCATCGTCGTAACTTCCTGATGACTCGAGGCCTCGACCTGGATGATGCAGCCCACGACGTCTTAGAGAGGCGCGCTCACACTAATCAAGGATCTTGCCGGCGATGCGTGCGGTTGTCTGGCGTAGAGCTGTCGGCGTCTGATTCAGATCAAGTACATGGGCCCAAATCAAAATGTCCGAGTAGGTAACGCGGTAGGGCATGGGCAATGCGGTGCCCGCGGCGTACACCAGGTGGCCCTCGCGGATCCCGAGAGCAGTGCAATAGGAGATGAGCTGGAACAGGTGGCTGGTTGGCGGCGCGCTCTCGAGCGTTCGGTATTTCGCGTCGATCACCACGGCAGGCCGCCCGTTACGGTAAGCAAGGATGTCTGGCTGAAATAGCACTTGCCCGGCCTGGTCGAGGCGATGTCCCTGCTGGGCGGCGCAGCGGAGGCCGTGCGGCCGTAAAACGTCGGTGAGCTGGGCTGTGAGGAAACGCTCAAAGATCTGGGCCATGTTGATGACGAACCCATCGATCTGCATGGATACCGGCCCGTTCTGCTGAAGCGAAGCCCCAGTCAGGATCAGCTCGGCCAGATGGAGCGCCGGGATGTATCGCTCATTCAACCGAGTGGATCGCCACGCGGGCAGCGGAGCACCAGGGCGGACCGAGGTAATGTCTACCAGCCGGGCAGAGAGGTGGCGCAGGAGCAAGGCGGTGTTCTTACTGACGCCGCGCAGGGATTGGACCAGCTCGATCGCGCCGAGGAGGATCTGGTTCTCAGGAATGTCAGCAATGTAGTCGTCGTAGGCGACCTCGATCGCGGTAGGAACTCCAAGGCGGCGGCTGAGCTGGGCACCGGCTCGTATCCGGCCGCGTACAACAGTGAGAGCGTCTTCGCGATGGACATAGCCGTGCAAGACGCCACCTCGAAGTACTCGATCCAAGATCCGCGCGAAGATATCGGCGATTACAGCGACCAGCACATCAGCTTTGGCAGCATTAACCTGCTGATCCTTCCAGATAGTCGGATCCTTGTCGTATCCGAGCAGGTACATCAGGTGCCGCACGGTGAGCTTTGGGTTGATCCGCAGCTCAACTGCCCCGTCGCCGACGCCGAGCCGTACCGTGCCCACACGCTGACGACCGGCGATGCGCCACAGCCCGGAGCTTGTCGGGGTGAGCGTGACCAGCTTCGGTACCGTGGCCAGCGTTGCCACTTGAGCGGGTGTGAGCGGGCGTGAATCAGCAGCTGAGGCCTCGGTGAGCTCGAGGTACAGGGTCATGGCAGTTCGCGCTGAATGGCAGAGAGCAGGACCGTAAGCCCGTACTCCTGCTCAACGCTGTCCACTTTGCCGTAGAGCTGATCCTCAAGCAGCGGAAGGATCTCGGTGATCCAGATGCGCTCCAAGCCACGTCTCGTGCCGGCGTCAGGCGTCATCAGATAGGAAGGTCCCACAGCGCGATCGGGATCATTCAGACGCCG
This sequence comes from Planotetraspora kaengkrachanensis, assembly GCF_016862895.1. GTDB lineage: Bacteria > Actinomycetota > Actinomycetes > Streptosporangiales > Streptosporangiaceae > Planotetraspora > Planotetraspora kaengkrachanensis. The sequence goes on from NZ_BONV01000012.1 coordinate 77,967, forward strand.
GTTCACCTCATCGAGCAGCAACGCCGGGATGTCAGGCAGCTTCTCGCGGGTGAGCCAACGACGGAGCAGGCCGTCAACGGGTGCTCGGTCCGGGGCAAGGCAACGGAACGCGAAGCGACGACGCATGGCCGCATCAACCAGAGCCACGGACCTGTCGACAGTGTTCATCGTGCCGATGATGAAGACATTCTTAGGGAGCTTGAACGGCTCGTCTGGCGAGTACTGCAGGGTGATCTCGTGGTTGCGGTATTCGAGGAGGAAGTACAGCTCGCCGAACACCTTCGCCAGGTTGGCCCGGTTGATCTCGTCGATCACCAGGACGAAGGGTTTGTCGGGCTCCTGCACCGCGGCCTCGACGGCTTTCAAGAGTGGTCCATCGACCAGATCGAAGCCAATTGTGCCGCCATCACCCTGCCGGGGGCGGAATCCCTGAATGAAGTCCTCGTACCCGTAGGACGGGTGAAACTGGACCAGGCTTGTCCGATCTGGGCCCGCCAGCGCCTCACTGAGCCGGGTCGCGAGGAAGGTCTTACCGGTGCCAGGTGGGCCGTACAGGATTAGCTGCCGTTTGGATGCAAGCAGGTCTGCCGTCTCCTGGAACCAGGTGAGCGGGATCAATAGCCTGTCGGCTAGCTCTTGGGTCACTTGGGGAATCACAAGCGTGCGGGTCTCATCTTGAACCAGCACTGCATCGGTGACCTCATCGCCCAGCCCGGCGTCGGTAGCCAGCTCCGCCATCACCGTAGTGAGCTCGGCGATTGTCATTGCGGTCTTCAGCTTGGCCTGCGTCTCTTCCGGCAGGTTCTTTCGGCTCAGCGGCTGAGGGTTCCACTCCACTGCACGGCGGCGTGCCAGGTGCCGGCCGGCGGAGTCATCGTAATAGGCGTCACCTGCGATGGTTCCGACATAGACGGCGTCACCATCGACCGTCGCCACTAGGTCGCCGAGCTGGAAGTAGCTCAGGAAGCGCCAAAGCTGACCTGCTGCAGCATCCTTGGCTCCTTGTTTGGCGTCCGGGAGTGCTGCGTCCACCACACCCTTAATCTCCTGGCGGGACGCTCCGCCCGGAATCTCACCGAGATCCTTGAAGGAGATGGAGCAGTAACCTCCTCCGAGCCACAGGGATATCGCATTGGTGCCGTCGACGTTCGCACCCCGGACCAGCCAGCCCTTCTGCGATCTGGGTGGTGCCGGCGGTTGCCAGCGTGACAGCCACGGCTCGTCATAGAAGCTGAACGCGCCGGTTTCTTGCTCAATCTGGCAGCGAATGCCGTAAATATCGCGATCTATATCGTCGGACGGCTTGGCGATGCGGTCGACGAACGCGTCGCGGATCAGCTTCTTGTTGCGTTCGACCGAGACAGGGACGAACACATCGGGAAAGATCAAAAAGATCAGTACGTGGTATTGGGCTCGCGCCCGGAACTTCCCATCATGGTCAGCCAGTACCGACTCAGCCAGCTTGCGGAACGTCCATGGGTCTCTCAGCGCATCTTCGCGTTCGCCCTGAGGGAGCGTCACCAGCAGGCCCGTCAATCGGATAAGGAACGCGAATTGCGCCCAGCGATAGTTCAGGAACGCTTGGCCGCCCTTCATGTATCCAGGTGATGCGGCCGCGGCTAGGTCCTCTGGCACCGTCACAGCGCGTGATGCCCAGGACAGCACGGTGTTGATGATCTCGAACTTCCGCTCTACACCGACAGTGGCAGGACTTAGAGGCATCACGTTGAGGTACAGCAACTCCGCGGCCAGCACGATCGCCTCATCGGAGCCAGTTGCTATCTGGCGCTCAAGCTTGACCATGAACTCGTCGGACGAACCGTCCCAGTTCTCAACGAAGCGATGGAAGAGCTCCGTAGCCGCCGCGGGAGACCAGATGTTCAGACCCGGAGCGAACGATGACTGACCGCTCAGAAGTCCTTGGTTGAAGACCTTCTGAGCGGCCCGGCACACGACCTCGCGCTGCTCCCGATCCATGAAGCCCCCTCCTGTAATGGATGTCTCTCAGTCATTACCTGCGGATGCGCCGGGCGTTACACGACGGACCGTTGACAGTCAGGAGATCGTGGTGATTGAACCGCTTCAAGGCGTCAGGTGGCTCCTGTGATCGGGGCTCGTGCGGGTGCGCGGAAGACCTGTCGGTCGTGCCATTCGATGGCGAGAGTTCCACGCCGTCGAGCCCGGCTTGCTCCCTCCGAGGCCGAACCACTGATCTCAGATGTTAGCCAAACCGGATCAAGCCCACTGAGCACCGCTCCACGCCAGCCGGGCGCACGCAAAGGTCAAGTCTCGACAGAGGCACGCTCGGCAAGGCGTCGGCGCTCAGCGGCCACGACCTCTCGAGCGAGATCAGCCTCGGACAGGTCCACCGCCTCGGGAGTGGAGTCAGCCATGTCACTAACACGGGCGAAATCGTTAAACAGCTGCTTCTTCCCGGCTAGCAACTCGATGATCCGTTGATCGACACTGTCCTCGGACAGCAATCGGTGGACCTGCACTGACTGCACCTGACCCATGCGGTGTGCGCGGGCAATGGCTTGGGCCTCGGTGGTGGGCTTGAGCTGAGGTTCACAGATGACGACGACGGAGGCGGACTGGATGTTGAGCCCGACGCCGCCGGCCATGATCTGGGAAACAAGCACGGCGCCGTGCTTGGCCGACGAGAACTGGTCCACAATCTGCTGACGTTTACTCGCTGGCACCGACCCCGTCAGGGGCCCGAATACCTGCCCCGGCAGCGACCGAACAACCAGGCTCAGCACGTCTCTGAAGTAAGAGAACACGATGACCCGCCGCTCGTTCTCCCGCGCCTCGCGGACGATCTCGATCAGCCGTTGCCCTTTCTCGGACTTGGATCCCTGGAGCATGGCCGCCTGGCGCATCTCCATGAAGTTGCCACGCTCAACTGCGGCCCGGTAGTGGGCAGTGTCGGCTGAGGACATGGGCAGCCATTCCTCAATCTCGATCAGCTCTGGGAGTTCAGTTAGCACGTCTTCCTGGTTCCGGCGGAGGTACGCCGGCGCGATCTGCCGCCGAAAGGTCCTCGGGGAGAGTTCCGTGGCATCAACGGCGAGGTCGGAGCGCACGTAGGACGCCAGATTGCGGAACTCGTCGACCTTGTTCTCCAGCGGCGTGCCGGTGAGGAGGATCGCACGCTCTGAGCGCGCGATGAGTTGGTTGGTCCTGATGGTTCGCCGTGCCTGCGGATTCTTGATGTAGTGGGCTTCGTCGACCACGATGCACGCCAGGTCACGGAGTTCCTTTAGGGCTGGCTCCCACCACGCCAGGGTCTCGTACGTCGTGACGGCGACCCCGCCATCGCGCACCCATGTGCGGGCTGCGCGGTCGCGATCCGGTCCGTGGACCCGGTGCGCTCGGAGCTTCGACTTGCTACTCACCTCGCGGACCCAGTTGGTCACCACTGCGGCCGGACACACCACCAGGAAGTGGGCCTCACCCCGACTGCGCAGATGGGCGAGGACGGCAATGGCCTCGACGGTCTTGCCGAGGCCCATCTCGTCCCCAATGATGACCTTTCGCTGCACGAGGGCGAAGCGGGCCGCGAAGCTCTGGTAGCCGCGCAGCGACGCCGTCAGATGTTCACCGCTGAGCGCCTGGTCACGCACCGCCTTGATGATCTCCTCTGGGAGATCCCCGTGCACCTTGTTCTCGTCCTCAGTGATAAAACCGAGCTCGGAGAGCATGGCGAAGTAGTCGGCGGGTCGGGCGAGAAAGTCATCCCACGGATCCGCGCCAACGCTATTCGGCCCGGACGCGAACGACCCGCCGAGCAGCTCAGCTCGCCGTTTGACGATTTGGATGCTTTCCAGGAACCCTGCAGCTGCGAGCATCCTGGTCGGAATCACGAGAAGGTGACTCGTCTCGTCCCTGACAGCTGTCCGCAAAGGTGCCAGCTCGGCTGCACGCTCAAGGTCGCCTGACGCGCCCCGGGTCTGACGGGACGCATCCCAGTCGGCGAGGCAGCGCAGGAGGTGGGTGGTCTCCGGAAGCCGGCTATTGATATCAATGCGGACCGGCATCTCGTCGTACGTCGTCTGCCATAGCGTCTGGGCGGCTCCGAGCATGCGCCACGCCGAGGTCTCCCCCACGCCTGGAAGCATCTGTAGTGACCAGCGCTGGTTCAGCACCTCCTGCACCGTGCGGATGCCCGCCTGGGAGAGTGCACCCACTCGGAGGCGGTCGCGAGTGGCCGTCTTCAACGCCTCCACAGGCATCTCCCGCAGGATGCGCTGGACCTCCGCGCGTCGCACCTTCTCGCCTGCGTCGCGCGCAGCCGAGCGGTACAAGGCTTCGCTTGCAACGACCTTGTCGATGACAGCCAGCGCCTCGGACAGGCCCTCGACGACCGTCCGGTCCACGACCTCGGGCTCCGAGCCGGTCCGCCGGGAGACGAGGTCGAAAAGAAGGTCCGGATCGAGCAGCGCCTCAAACCCAAGGCGTGCCGGATCGACGGGCGCAGTAACAACGCCGAGCTGCTCCAGACGTCTGGGTCCACCACCCCCGATGATCGCCGCATGCTGATGGCGCAGGAATTCACCCGCGGCGTCCGCCGACTGCTTCTTCGCCGATCCGGCGAAGAAGCGACGCAGACTGAGCGAAGGACCGACGTCGGCGATGGCACGCGGTACATCCTCGATGAGCAGCCGCAGCAACGCATGATCGTCGGCCGTCGTCGCCGGGAGGGTAGCGCGCTCCCACAGGTATCTGACGACGTCTGCATCGCGCATCTCGAGTGGAATCACGCGCCAAGCGGCCTGGCCCGCCCGGGTGATATCCACGCTGCGTGAGCGCAGATCTCGCTCACTGCTGCTGGCGGCGTCCTGGACAGCACGGTGCCAACCCTGCACGTAGGCGGCTTGTTGACCCCACTGCGTGAAGTCCGCCACGAGGCGACGAACCTGTTCGCGCTCTGTCTTGTTCATGCCTCGCTACGGGGGATCGATGGGTTAGCGTAGGAGATGGTAAAGCACCCGCCCGCGACAGGGAATGGGATCTCCAAGTACGCAGCCAGACCGATGCCTTGCTTGTCAGTAATGTCTGTGCTCGTCGATAAGGTCCGCAGGCAGGCTGGAGGTAGCGGGTGAGGCTTGAGGATCTCTCGTCGGGTGTCCGAGTAGCCGGCGTGGTGTCCGGCGAGACGGTCTCGGTGATCGCCGCACAGTGGCACGGCTCCGACGCTCTGGAGCTGACCTACAAGACCTTCGACGGGGGACTGCGCCAGCAGGTGCTCTTCCGGGCCGATGAGATCAAGCTGAGTCTCTCCGACGCGGGCAGCCGGCCGTTCGACGCCGATGCCGAGGGATTCCGGCTGGTCGCCGAGGCGCAGCGGATCTCCTTAGCCGGACTATTCGACCCGATGCTGGCAGTGGCCACCAGCGACGTGCAGCCGTTGCCCCACCAGATCCGGGCTGTGTACGGCGAGATGCTCGACCGCACACCGCTGCGTTTCCTCCTGGCCGACGACCCGGGTGCAGGCAAGACGATCATGGCTGGCCTGTACATCAAGGAGCTCCTGCTCCGCGACGACGTGAAGCGCTGCCTGATCGTGGCCCCCGGCGGACTGGTCGACCAGTGGCAGGACGAGCTCTTCTTCAAGTTCGGCCTGCGCTTCGACATCCTTGCCCCGGCCATGGTCGACGCCGCGTTCGGGACGAACGTGTTCGAGCAGTACCCGCTGCTCATCGCACGGATGGACCAACTCGCGCGCAACGAGGACCTGGCTGCCCAGCTCGACGACGCCGCATTCGACCTGGTCATCGTGGACGAGGCCCACCGGATGGGGGCACACTACTTCGGCGGCAAGCTGAACAAGACCCGACGCTTTCAGCTCGGCGAGAGCCTGCGCGACCGCACCCGCCACCTGCTGCTAATGACGGCCACCCCGCACGCGGGCAAGGAGGAGGACTTCCAGCTCTTCCTCACCCTGCTCGAGCGCGACGGCTTCGAGGGCAAGTTCAAGGCCGGCGTACACCACGCGGACAGCACCGGGCTAATGCGACGCATGGTCAAGGAGGACCTGCTCACCTTCGAAGGCAAGCCCCTCTTCCCTGAACGCATCGCCCAGACCGTGCCCTACGAGCTCACCGAAGACGAGCAGGACCTCTACGAGCGCGTCACCGAGTACGTGCGCGAAGGGATGAACCGGGCCGCACGGCTGGACGACAAACGCCGCAACACCGTGGGCTTTGCGCTCACGGTGCTCCAGCGACGCCTGGCCTCCAGCCCCGAGGCGATCTACCAGTCCCTGGTCCGACGCGCCGAACGACTCAAGCGCCGCCGCGACGACCTGATCCACGGCCGCGGTGTCGCCGACGAGCCCGCCCCGATCGACCCGGCGGACTGGGACGACGAGGAGCACAGCGCCGAAGAGGTCGAGCAGGTCGAGGAGGAACTGCTGGACGCGGCCACCGCGGCCCGCACCATCGAGGAGCTCAACACCGAGCTGGCCGACCTCGACCAGCTCATCCACGTCGCCCGCCGGGTCCGCAACCTCGACACCGACCGCAAGTGGGTCGAACTGCGCAAGATCCTGGAGGACAACGACCTCATCCACCCAGGCGCAGAGAAGCCACGCAAGCTGATCATCTTCACCGAGCACCGCGACACCCTCGACTACCTGGCCCGCAAGATCCGCTCGATCTTCGGCAAGCCCGACACGGTGCAGGCCATCCACGGCGGTGTCCGGCGTGCCGACCGACGTGCCATCACCGAGGAGTTCACCAAGAACCCGGCCTGCCAGGTGCTCCTGGCCACAGACGCAGCCGGCGAGGGGCTCAACCTCCAGGCCGCCCACCTGATGGTCAACTACGACCTTCCGTGGAACCCCAACCGCATCGAGCAGCGCTTCGGCCGCGTCCACCGCATCGGCCAGACCGAGGTGTGCCGCCTGTGGAACCTCGTAGCCGCCAACACCCGCGAGGGCGAAGTGTTCACTCGACTGCTGCAGAAGGTCGAGGAGCAGCGCAAGGCCTACGGCGGCAAGGTCTTCGACGTCCTGGGATCGGCCTTCGACGAAACGCCGCTGCGCGAGCTGCTGATCAAGGCCATCCAGTACGGCGACCTCCCCGAGACCCGGGCCAAGATGGAACAGGTCATCGACGACTCGGTCGCCCACGGTCTCAAGGAGCTCCTCGAGGAACGCGCACTCAGCCACGACGCCATGTCGGACGCCGACCTGGCACAGATGCAGCGGCTCATGGAGGAGGCCCGCGCCCGCCGACTCCAGCCGCACTACATCGAGTGGGCCTTCCGCCTCGCCTTCCAGCGCCTCGGTGGCCGGCTCACGAGACGTGAGCGCGGCCGCTACGAAATCACCCACGTTCCCGCGGCCGTCCGCGCTGTCACCAAGCACGGCCCCATCGCCACCCGATACGAGCGAGTCGCGTTCGAGCTCGAGCGCATCGACGTCGACGACAAGCCGCGTGCCGACCTGCTCGCCCCCGGGCATCCGCTCCACGACGCCGTCGCCGAGCTCACCATCACCCAACTCCGCCCCACCCTCGAGCGCGGCACCGTCCTGGTCTCCCCGGAGATCGAGGAGCCGAACCTGTTGGTCGGTGTCGTGGAGGAGGTTGTCGACGGCACCGGGGAGTCGATCGCCCGACGGTTCGGCTACGCCTACGTCGACGCCTCCGGCCAGGTCACGCCCGCCGGCCCTGCACCGTACCTCGACTGCGTGGCTGCCCCGAACACCCCCGCCGTGGCTACAGCCGCAAAACAGGCCTGGCTTGGTGAGGCCGAGTCCAAAGCCCGAACATGGATCATCGGCCACCAGCTCAAGGAGTACCTCGCCGAGGTCTCACCTCGCCGACTCGCGGAAGTGGAACGGACTCGAACGCGGGTCGACCAGCGGCTAGCCCACGAGTCGAACCGGCTCATCGGCGAGGCAATCGCAGCTCAGGAAAAGGAGCAGACCGGCACCAAGCCGAAGGAGAGCTTCGACAGCCTCATGCGCAAGGCACAGGACCTCCAGGTCCGCCGGGAGACCCGTCTTGCGCTGCTGGAACATCAGGCCCAACTGGCCACCAAGCCGCCCCGCATAATGACCGCCGCCCTCGTGCTGCCGCTGGCCATGGTCGAGACCGAGATCGCAGCGGACGCCCCCATCCAGGCCAAGGAGACCAAGGCCGTCGAGCGGCGCGGCGTCGAGCTGATACTCGCCACCGAGCGCGCGCTCGGCCGGGAGCCGCAGAAGCAGGCGTTCAACAACCCCGGCTACGACGTCCTGTCCATCCCCGCCAACGGCGGCCCCTCGATCCGCATCAAGGTCAAGGCACGCATCGAGGGAACCGAAGACTTCTACGTCACCCACAACGAGATCATCACCGGCAAAAACGCCGTCCCCCACTACCGACTCGCCCTGGTCACCGTCAGCAAGGCCGACCCCGAGCGCGACCAGGTACGGTACGTCGCCGACCCTTTCGCCAGCGTCGACTTCGGCGACCTCTCTGCGGCTGGCATCCGCGCCAGCTGGTCGAATACCTGGACCGCAGGCACCCCGCCATTCTGATCCACTGGCTCTCCCCTCGGGGCGTGGAGCCCGAACCAGGAAGGGTTTGGCCGTGGCACCTACCACAAGGCGCCGGTTTCACCCCACGTTCCGGACCGGTGCCTTGGGCGATCGCTGACGCGGCCCTCCTCCGTCGAGCCTCGGCCACTGGTTCCACGCGGTGTGACGGCAACAGTGACGGCACGTCGGTCACCATAGGCTTACGCTCGGCACCGTAAAGCACACTCCATGCCCCAGCTCACTGGCGGCCAACAGAGCGATCGTACGCCTGAAAAGCGGAGGGTCATTCCTCTACGCTCGAGTTATGACGGATCTCGATCTCTTTGAGGCTTGAGACCTGCATCTTCTACCCTCGCACTGTCCATCAGCGCCCGGTTAATTAGGAATCGCGGCTCGACAACGTCTCCGCCGCCACGTGTAATCCCATCACCTGAGCCTGCACTATCAACGCTGAGTAACGGACTAAGAGAGCATCTCGCTGTGAACCTGTGAACGCAGATGCTTTCGCTGGAGACTCTCGGCCGTGTTTTTAAGCGCGGTCGCGAGCTGGAGATACTCAAGGTTGACACAGGCCCTGCGGGCACAGGTGCTGGAGTTGAACGCCGTACGGGATCCTTCCCTCAGTGCGCTCACCTGCCCACGAACCGACCGATTTTCGATCAAGGCCGCTAATGCGGCACTCAATCAAATTGCTTTAAATATGTGAAATGACTTATCGAGATCCCATTCATCCAATAAGCCCAGAGTGCTATTTTCATCGCCGGACACCATCGACGCCACCGCGAGTCGCAGCTTTGCATAGTTCATGTCCGGCCTTCGGGCCGCCCCAAGCGCATCTTCTTTACCTCCATCAATAGCCCCGATCATCCCGAGCGCCAGAATCATTCCCGTAGCCTGCCCAATAACGGTATGAACGGCCCCACTTTCGCCCTCATCTCTAAAGTGATCAGCCATTTTCTTCAGTTCAACAACGGCAAGCGCAATCGCCAAAGTCAAGTCCTCTATTTCTTCCATAGCCTGTCCTTCTAACGCTTAGGTTCGATATCCGACAACGAGAACATCCGGCCCACGAGGACCAATACAGCGGACAAGCTACAGGAGTCGCAATCGGATGTTCTACTCCTCGCCCGACTCTCTGCCCAACCTGACACAGGAACCTCTATGTCTCGCAATAAGGGTGGCCCTGTTCATCTCAGTGCTCATGCCGTCGCGCTGGGCCTGCCCTCCACTGGACGAGGATCAGGAGGAGACGCTCGGCTACTAGGACAAGGCTGAGAGCCCAGTGACCCCCACATATGTTCCACCAGAGGATCCGTCGAAGGAGTCGTGGACACTCTGGGACGCGCATAGTTGCCTTCCTGCCGCGCGGCTTCCGTTCCTCGGGCCTGACGGCCCTGCGGTACGGGTCCTCTTGCCAACGAGTGACTCGTGACCGACTCGGCGCGGGACCTGTGCGGGACGATCAAGCAAGGGACGGGTGCCTAGCAGTGCGTTTGTGCAGGTGAAACTATGTGAGCGGACCGTTCCGGCCGCGCTCTCCTAAAGCGGGTGCCGCAGGTTCGAATCCTGCCGGGGGCACTGTTTGACCTTGCACGTCCGCCGCTGCAACAGGTCACACAGGTAACGGAGTAACTCATCGTCGTTCCCAGCGATCCGGCGAGAAGCGGTGATGGTTCTGCATTCCTGCTCCACCGGCAACACGCTCTGCGATCACATGTGCCATCTGATGGCCGGCTCAGCAAACATCATCCGTGCGTCCGGCCGTCAGCCTGTACAGATGCGCCTGGATACGGCCCCGGTCCTCCGGGAAGACGCTCTCCCACTCATCCCTGAGATCGAACCACATCGGCGGCTGGCCGCTTTCCCCGACCAGTGGAACCTCACGATCGATGATCGCGGCGTATGACAATCCCAGCGTCGCGACCAACCGGCACGATAGGAACGAACAGATACAGCCGCCGGAACAGGCAATAGCTCAGCCCGCAGCCCCGTCTCCTCAAGAAGCTCGCGGGCCGCGGCGTCTCTCGGCGTCTCATCTCGCTCAACCTTGCCCCCTGGCGGCACCCACCCACGCCAGCGATGCCTTATAAGCAGGACGTGCCTGAATGCGGGGTCAGTCACCCAGACCTCGGCTGCAAGCGGCTCCATCGGCCCGTGAAGGGCGCGCTCCAACCAAGCCCGGGCGTCATCGAACTCCAGCGCAGCGAGATGGGCATCAGCGACGGCCGCGCCCAAGGTCACTTGTCCAAGCACGTTGTCAACCGCCTACCGCACCTTATGTAGCCGCCAGGAGCGAGGTGCTGTGCACGCTGCCCGACCGCGATGCTGGTGATCACCGCCGATAGAGGCGGTCTTCGCCGTGAGGGGGAAGTTGTCACTGGCTGGCCTGCGCTGGAGTCAGGCGCGCCTGGCGCAGCAACTGCCGCACCGACGCCTCCAGAAGACTGTCCCTCACCTATGACCGTCTCGCTGCCATCCGGCAGCAGATCGCGCTCCTGATACCACTCCCGCATCTGGTCCGGGGTGAACTCCGACCGCTGGGGACGACTGTCATGCCGCCGAAGCGTCTCCGCGAAGGACACGTCCAGGTAGAAGAAGGCACTGATCCCGGCGTGATCATGGCGCAGGGACTCCAGCATCGCCCCATACCGGCTGGCGGTGAGGATGCCTTCGAGCAGAACGTGATACCCGTGATCAAGGGAGTACCGTGCGATCGTGTCGATGAGACCGATGTTCACTCCGCCATGCACGTCCCGCTCCCGCAGCAGGTCCCGCCGTACGACGTCTTGGCCGACCAACGCCAGACCACGTCCATAGGCCACCCGCACGGCACGGGCGACACTGGTCTTCCCAGAGCCGGAGTTCCCGCGGAGAACGATCAACCTGGTGTCGTGGGATCCAGTGCACACCGTCTCAGGGTACGAACAGGTCGGGGGCGACACGCACTCTTTCCCTCCTCAACTGGGTGCTGCCATATGGAGGGTCACCGGATGCGGGATGACCTGGGTCCAACCCAGCTGCCTCGCCTTCTGGCCGAGCGGTACGGCCTGGCGATACAGAGCCTGGTCCAACTGCCCATCGGCCAGGGAACCGTGAACTACCGGGCCAACTGTGCAATCGGCGAGGTCTTCGTCAAGAGCTACCCGCCCGGCACCGACCTCGAACAGGAAGCACGCGCGATCGAATTGTCCGAGCTCGCCCGCCGTAACCGCATTCCCTCGACCGCCGTTCTGCGCAACCATGACGGCCAGACCATCGACGCAACAACGTCTCTACCCGTGTCGATCTGGCAGTGGGTACCTGGCCGTGTCGTCACGGAGCTCAACACATCTCAGTACGAGCAGGCCGGTGACGCACTCGGACGCCTCCACGCGCTTTTCGTGAAGCTCCCGGTGAACTCGACGTCCAACCGAAAAGTGGATGAGTGGCGTGACATCGATCTCGACGATCTGGCCGCGACCGTGGACGCCCTACTCGGAATCATCACATCGAGAAGGACCGAGGGCATCTTGGACGCCTTCGACACCGTCGCGGAACGCACCCTTCTCGAACGGCGCCAGATGCTTCCCCGGATCCCGGAGCTTCTCGCGGATCTTCCTGGCAATCTCGCCGTACAGCTCCTGCATGGCGACTACAGCCCGGTGAACCTGTTGTGGGTCGGCGACGAACTCGCGGCGGTGATCAACTTCAGCCCGCCGGACCCGTTCCTGCTGGCCTACGACCTGGGGCGGATGGCGTTCTACCCCAACACGGTCACCGGAGACCCGCAACGGACGTCACGGCCTACATCGCAGCCAATCCCGCCGTCTCAGACATCGACATCCGCGCCTGCGGCCGGGTGGCGCCGCTCCAACTCATACGCAGCCTCTACGGGGTCAAGCAGCACTACTCGAAGCCAGGCCTACTCCAGGCCGATCTCGACGAGTTCTGGCTCCTCCGGCATGAGGCCGCCGCATGCATGCTCGGACATCTCACGGAGATGGACACGCTGCTCGACGACCTGACCCTCCTCCGTCCGCCTTCCGGCCAGGGAGAAACTGTGACGCGAGGAACTGTTCACCCGTCCGAGACAGCCGACTGCCGGCATACGCAGGCCGCCCTCGGCGACGGCGCATCGGCCATCCGGACGGGGCAGCACGTGACTCGGGCCTCGTATCGGCCCCGGGACCACCATGAACGGGTTTGGGCTACGGCCGTCCGACGCTGATATAGGTGAAGCCCAGGCTCCGCATTACCGCCGGGTCCAGAAGATTTCGGCCGTCGAAGAACACCGGCCTCCGCATCACCGAGGCGGCCTGCGCCCAGTCGACCTCCTTGAGCTGCGGCCAATCGGTGACCAGGATCGCCGCGTCCGCGCCCTCAACGGCCGACCGGGGACTTTCGTGGCGGGTCGTCCACGTCCACGGCTCGGCCTCGGCCGGTCGCGCCATCGGGTCCCAGCAACGCACCTCCGCGCCTTCGGCCAGCAACCGGCCCGCAAGTACCGTGCTCGGAGCTTCCCGCATGTCATCCGTACCGGGCTTGAACGTCATCCCGAGGAGCGCCACCCGCGCGCCCGCCAGCGTGCCGAGCTCGTCTTTGAGACGCTGTATCGCCCGCCGCTTCTGCAGATTGTTGACCTCGATCACCGCCGACAACATCTGCAGGTGGTAGCCGGTGTTGGACGCCAACTGCCGCAGCGCCTCGGAGTCCTTGGGAAAGCACGATCCGCCCCACCCGATGCCGGGCCGCAAAAAGTGGTGGCCCAGGCGGTGGTCCATGCCGACCGCGCGAGCCACGTCCTCAACGTCGGCGCCGGTCTTCTCGCAAAGAGTGGCGATCTCGTTGATGAAGCTGATCTTCGTGGCGAGCAGGGCGTTCGAGGCGAGTTTGGCCATTTCGGCGGAGCGCACGTCCATTACGACGACCGGCCCGTCCACACCCGTGTGCAGTTCCGAGATGAGCGCCGCCGTCGCATCGTCGTCGGCGCCGATGACGACCCGGTCGGGATGCAGGAAATCCTCGACCGCGCGTCCCTCGGCGGTGAACTCCGGGTTGGCCGCATACCCGACATGTCCGAGCCCCGCGGCGTCCAGCGCGGCCCGCACCCGAGCGCCGGTCCCGACGGGCACGGTCGACTTCACCACCACGGCTCTCAGGTGCGATGCGGCCTCGAGCGACCGAACCACCGACCAGACTCGGGACAGGTCCGCGTCACCGGACGCCGACGGCGGCGTGTCGACACACACATAGACGACCTCGGCGCCGTTCAGGGTCTCCTGTACGTCCAGGGTGAAGGTCAGCCGCTCCTTGTTCCGGGCGATCATGTCGCCGAGCCCAGGCTCGTAGATAGGCACATCACCAGACCGGAGGAGCCGAACTTTCTCCGGATCGATGTCCCGTACCACCACACGATGGCCGAGTTCGGCGAGGCAGGCACCGGTCACCAGACCGATGTAGCCGGCACCGAACACAGCAATGCGCAGTCCCGGCCTGACCATGCTGTCATCCGTTCTCGCGGTCACGTCCGGAATTTCTCTGCCCGGGCTGTGAGGGATGCCCACCATACCTGTGACCCTGTGATATTCGCCCACAACACTGCGTTAGACCCTGCTACCCCAGAAGACTCCGCCGGTCGACGGCCATTCGTGGTCGTCGGGCTCTCTATGTTCGTCGGCCGGGGGTCGTAGTCGCGGGGAGACACATGACCTCACCATGCTGAATCTCGCGCTCAGTTGGTCATGTCCCAGATGAAGCGAGCGCGCGCTCCACTGCCCGCACCGCCGCCAAAATGCATGGTGTCGAGGCAGTTATTGAGCGGCTGACGAGGTGCTTGGGACCGTAGCGGGAATGAATCTCCGCCAATCGTTCGGCGACGTCGAGATGCGTTCCGTCTGGACCGGTGGTCATGTCGCAGTAGGTCAGTGCTTCGACGAGTTCGGGACGTTCCTCGTCGAACTCAGCGGTGAGTGCGTCAAAGAGGTCGCGAAGATTCTCATCATCCGGCCTGCTCGGAAGTCCCTTGACGAGCGGGGGGACGAGGGACGGCAGGGCGTACGTCATCGACGTCGTACGCCGACGGGCCCACCGGGACGCCGACGTCAACACGCCCGTAGGACGGTGCCGTGAGCGTGCGGAACATCGAAACCATCGCCCGTGGAGTGGGGGACAGACTCGTCGAAACAGGAGATTGTCACGATATGCAAACGCGAGTCATATGACTTCTGGTGCATTCCTAGTATTTCTGGGTGCGTCGAGACGGGGAGGACCGATGGGGGATAAGGTGCCCAATCCGCAGCTGGCGGATTTGAAGAAATTACGCGCAGACTGGGCCGCCGAATACGAGGAGGTCAAGACCGCGATCGACCGGCCCGCGAAGGACTTCGGCGGCGGCGAGGTCATCAGCGGGGCCTGGCGCGACAAGCAGGCACCGGAGATCACCGGACGCAAGGACCGCGTGCACAGGCTCGTCGACGACGTGCTCGATGCCATCGACGCGGCCATCAAGGGGCAGCCGGAAGAGGTTTCCGAGAACGAGGCCAGGAACTACCGCCGAATGCGCGCGGGGAGGCTCGGATGACCGGGTTCAGCGGCATGAAGGTCGGCCAGTTCAAGATGACCGTCAAGAGCATGTCGGACGGCGCGACCGTGCTCAAGGATGCCAAGAGCAGGTTCACCAAGAACTTTTCTGAATTGGGCGTCGACACCGCGAGCCTGAACGAGCTGGGCAGGATCGGCGGCGAGATCGAGGGCATGCTGCCCGAGGCCAGGCGGCGACTGGACCTGGGCGTCGCGCTCGAACGCCGCAAGGACCCGTGGCTGAAGAACACAGACGCCACGACCTACGTGGCCGAGCCTCCGATGTCCGTGGCCGACGCCCGCGCCAAGGGCAAGGAGCTGGCCGACCGGCTCAACGCGCTCAACAGCACCGACGGCGCCAGCGCCGAGGAGATCCACAGGATCGCCGAGGAGTTGAAGGCGTACCAGGACGACCCCGAGGTGCTGGCCGCGTTCTTCACCGGCGTGCAGCCCCCGAACCGGCTCACGTCGTTGCCGAGCCTGATGTACGCGTGCGGGAGCAAGACCGCCTCCCAGGACCTGGAGGTGTTCTCCAAGGCACTGGGCGTGGCGATCAGCGCGGAGAACCTGACCACGCCGGGCATGGACAAGGTCAAGCAGGCGCTGACCACGTCGGGCGGGATACCGGGCACGAATTGGGACAAGCTGGCGCTGTTGCAGTACGGCAAGTTCCCGACCGACTTCGTCAAGCTGGCCGCCAAGAATCTGGCGCTGGACGACTTCGCGAAGGACCCCGACCAGGATTTCCGCGGCGGCTTCGCCAGCTCGCGCGCCTACAACGGGGCGGTGTCGGAGGACAACGTCGCGCTGGCGCTCAATATGCTCGGCAAGGACGACGTCGCGGCGCGTGACGTGTTGTGGAACATGCATCCAGGCGACTACCGCAAGACCTTCACCCAGCTTCTGAACTACTCGCGGATGCGTGACGACGTCGGGGACGCGCTGGGCCTGGCGATCGAGGCGGGCGGCGGCGTGCACACCGAGGAGCCCGGCAAGCACAGCCCAGGGGCCTCCCAGTTCGCCTTCGAGTGGATTCTCGCGGCCGGCGCCAAGGGCAAGGACGTCAACTGGTCACTCAAGGACTCCAACGCCAGCCTGGCCTCCTCCTACAAGCACGAGCTGACGACCGGTGCCCGGATCGACGACGCCAGGAACCGCGAATCCGGCATGGGCGCGCCGCCGGACTTCTCCGCCATCCCGGGTCTCACCCCGTCCTTCTATCTGAGCCCTAAGGACACCTACAACTTCATCAAGACGTTCGCCGACCACGAGCAGGCCACCCAGTCCTTCGACCAGGAGATGGGCGCCTTCAGGCACGACCTGCTCGTGAACGCCGCCAAGATCGACGCGGAGGCCCTGAAGAGCGGCAAGGACCCGCACAACTTCCAGCGCGCCGCCAGCGCGCTGGGCGACCTGGCCGGGCTGGAGTACGCGGCGATCGTCAAGGTGCGGGGCGACCAGGACGAGTTCGATGCGCAGATGCGCAGCCTGATGAAGGACATCGTTACGGTCGGCCTGATCGACCGCATCCCCATGTCCGGCGCGGTCAAGACGTTCGGCTGGGAGGCCACCAAGTTCATGGTCGGCAAGGGCCTGGACAACTGGGCCGGTGGTGACGAGAACAACACCCGAGTCGGCAAATTCGACAACGCGACCGACGCCTGGGTGGCCGCCCAGCGCTACGAGATGGCCTCGATCCTGCTGGAGGCCGGCTACCCGGCGAACCCGCCGTTCCCCCAGGAGCTCACCAAGGACGGCAAGCCACTGTCCGTCGACGAGATGATCAAGGACAAGAACAAGCTGAAGGCCTTCGACGACTGGATGGACAAAACCGACATAGACGGCGAGGGTTCCACGTTCGACCAGAAGGTCGAGGAGGGCAACGACGCGGTCACCAGCAAGGAGCCGGAGACGGTCGCGAAGGAGTACGAGAAGAAGGATTAGGCGGTCACGCGCAGGCCGTCTGGCCCTCGACCGTGACCGCCACGGTGTCCTCCTGCGGCAGGGTCATCGTGTAGGTGAAGGTGATCTCGGGCTCCTGTTTGACCTCTTTCACCTGGCGCGAGTCGGTCTTGTCGGACTGGTCGGGGCCGCCCGTCGCGGTCTCGTAACCCGCTTCGGAGAACCGCGCGCCGATGGTGCGTTCGGCATTGTCGAGCGTGTCGTCGGCGTCGGGGTTGTTGGAGCTCAATGTCGCGGTGGCCGTGAAGACCCGCTTGAAGGTCCCGTCACCGCAAGCGACGTTCTCCGTCGCCGGGCTGGTGATTTTCGGCTCGACCCACTTCTCCCACGCCATGACCTGCTGCCCGTCCTTGGCCAACTGGGCGCCCGATTCGTCGATCGAGCCGCCGCTGCAGGCCGTGAGCAGCACGGCGATGGCCGCTAACGGAAATAATCGCCTCAACACCAGCCCACTCCTCCTACGCCGTCACATGCCGCGTGGGGGCAGCTTAGCGAAATGTGGAAAGCGTCACGGGAATCGCGCCGCAGAGCCTGTGCCCTGAGCGGTACGGCGGAACACGGCGGCGTCCAGCGGAACCCGCGCACGCAGGGGCGTTGTCCGAAGCCTTCCAAACTGGCTACTCGGGTTCGATTCCCGTCATCCGCTCCCGATGCACAAGGCCGTCGGATATCGCCGATCGAATCGCCTGCACGCGGATTGGTTCGCGATGCTCTCCCGTTCGCGCTTTCGGAGGGCTTTCTCGGCCTCGTCCAGCGGCCGTACCTCGTCCAGCGGCCATAACTGGGAAATGACCGTAGGCCTCGTACGCATCCAACTCGCCGATCTCACAGGACTGCCAGCAGGAGATAGCCGGCCACTGCCGATCCGGCCAATGCTCCGCCGTAGCAGAACAGATTGATCGCCCTTTCGAGGTGCTTGAGCTGCAGCCCGTCATACAGGGCGTAGCGGAAGCGGTGCGCCCAATGGAAGAGCGCCAGCACGCAGAAGCCGAAGAGAGCGACGCGCGTGACGGGGTGGCCCAGCACGGCGGACAGGTGCGCATGGTCGGGCGGCGACACCCAGCCCAGCGGGAACGCGAGGCCGAAGAGGAACAGCAGTACTGGGATCAGCAGGGCCGACAGCACGCCGCCGGCGCTGAACAGCAACCACAGGAACGGTTCCATCGGACGCCTGGCCATCGTTCACCCCAAAATCAGAAAGGCCGCGAGCGCTGATGCGAGCATCCAGGCAACAAGGTTGCCCGCGCCGATCGCGGCCGGCGGCAGGCGCCTGCCGCGCAGCCGTACGACCATCGCGTGCGGCGAGAGCGTGAACAGCCAGGTGACGGCGTGGAGCAGGATGAAGCACAACGCGACCACGTTCAGCAGGAGCATCCCCGGTGTGGCGCTCCAGTCCAGGAACCGCCGGTAGTCCTCCGGCCCCTGAGCGACCGCGTTCACCAGCAGCAACAGGAACACCACGAACCACGCCACGAAAACACTACTCAGCTCGCGGAGCACGAACAGCAGATATGAGCGGCGTCGCAGCCACCAGAAGACCGGTACGCGCGGCCGGTACCACCGAGGGTGAAATGGCGTGTGCTCGGTCTTCATCGCGCCCCCCGTGGCAGAAGCAATGCCTTGAGGGAGTCCATGGCCGCCGTGAACTTGTACCGCTGAATGGCACCTGCCGGATCGACGTCCTTCGGGCAGACCGCGCTGCACTCGCCCACGAAAGTGCAGGCCCAGATGCCTTCGGCCGCCGAGAGGACGTCCGTCCGCTCCGAGGCGCCCTGGTCACGCGAGTCGAGGTTGTAGCGCTGGGCGAGAGCGATGGCCGCCGGGCCGAGGAACTCCTCGTCGAGCGCGTAAACGGGGCAGGCCGCGTAACAGAGCATGCAGTTGATGCACATGCTGAACTGCTCGTACTCCTCACGCTCCGCCGGCAACTGGGGATACTCTCCGGCGGCCGGAGGTTCCTGCTCCGATCGGATGAGCCAGGGCTTGACCCGCGGCAGCTTGCGCATGAAGTCACCGATGTCCACAACGAGATCGCGCACGACGGGGAAGTTGGACAGCGGCTCGACGCGTACGGGACCGGGCGCATAGTCGCCCAAGAAGGTGGCACACGTCAGCTTCGGCTCGCCGTTCACGGTCATGCCGCAGCTCCCGCAGACGCCCATCCTGCAGGACCAGCGGTAGGAGAGCGTGCCGTCCAGGTGGTCCTTGATGTGGTTCAGGCCGTCGAGGACCGACCACTCTTTGCGCAGCGGTATCTCGTGCTCCTGCGTCGTCGGCTCGGTGTCGCTCTCCGGCCGGTAGCGGGTTACCCGCAGGATGATGCGATCCGCCATGAGCGTCACCTCCCGTACACCCGCTCCCCCGGGGGCCACCTGGTGATCGTCACCGGCGGATACTCCACCCGCCGTGACCCGTCGGCGTCGCGGTAGACAAGCGAGTTGGCGAGGAACCTGTGGTCGTCGCGGGCCGGGAAGTCGACGCGCTGGTGTGCTCCACGCGACTCCTCGCGCCGCAACGCACAGTGAACGATGCTTTCGGCCACGTCCAGCATGAACGACAGCTCGAGAGCGGCGAGCAGCTCGGTGTTGAAGGTCCGGCTGCGGTCCTCGAGGCGGACGGAGCGGAACCGCTCCTGCAGGACGCTGAGCCTGTCGGCGGCCTTGGCCAGTGAGCTCCCCGAACGGTAGATCCCCGCGCCTTCCTCCATGGTCGCCCGCATCTCCTCGCGGATGGCGGAGATCGGTTCCTTCCCGCCGTCACGCTGGAGCAGGTCGCGTTCCAGCCGCCGCCGCTCGTCCTCCACCTGCGCCCGCACGGCCGGCCGTACGGAAGTGCCCGCGCCTTGCACGCCCGAGGCGAACGAGGCGGCGGCCCGCCCGGCACGGGCACCGAACACGAGCAGTTCGGGCAGCGAATTGGAACCGAGACGGTTCGCGCCGTTGATGCTGACGCAGGCGACCTCGCCGGCGGCGAACAACCCCTCCAGTGGAGTGGAGCCGTAAATGTCGGTGTGGACTCCGCCCATCATGTAGTGCACGACCGGCCGCACCGGGATCAGTTCGCGGACCGGATCGATGTTCTCGTAGCTCCGGCAGAGCTCCCGTACGAAGGGAAGCCTGGCGTCGATGACCGTCTCTCCGAGGTGGCGCAGGTCCAGGTGCACGATGGGCCCGTAGGGCGTGTCGACGGTCCGGCCCTTCTCGACCTCCTGGACGAACGCCTGCGACAGGCGGTCACGCGGCCCCAACTCCATGCTGCGCAGTACGGGCGTGGGCGAGGGTGTGCCGAGGTCGTAGTCCTGCAGGTAGCGGTAGCCGTCCTTGTTGATCAACCAACCGCCCTCGGCCCTGGCCGCCTCCGTGATGAGGATGCCTGTGAAGGGCAGTCCGGTCGGGTGGTACTGGACGAACTCCATGTCCTTGAGCGGGGCACCCGCCCGATAGGCCAGTCCCATGCCGTCGCCGGTCTTTATGGCGGCGTTGGTGGTGAAGGGGTAGATCTGGCCGCATCCGCCCGTGCACAGGATGACCGCCTTGGCGGTGATGGCCTCGATCCGGCCCGACATCAACTCAACGGCGACGACGCCGGCCACGCGGCCGTCGTCGACGAGCAACCTCGTCACGTACCACTCGTCGTAGCGAGCGATGCGTTCATAGCGGAGGGAGGTCTGGAACAGGGTGTGGAGCAGGTGGAAGCCCGTCTTGTCGGCGGCGAACCACGTGCGCATCCTCTTCATTCCGCCGAACGGTCGTACGGCCACGCGTCCGTCGGGCTCGCGGCTCCACGGGCAGCCCCAATGCTCCAGCCGGAGCAGTTCCTCGGGTGCCTCCTTGACGAAGACCTCGACGGCGTCCTGAGCGCACAACCAGTCCCCTCCCGAGATCGTGTCGTAGGCATGCTCGTCGAGGCTGTCATCGGGCCGGATGACCGCCGCAGCACCACCCTCGGCCGAGACCGTGTGGCTGCGCATCGGATACACCTTGGAGACGATCGCCACAGTCAGCCGCGGATCGTCCTCCGCGACGGCGATCGCCGCGCGCAGTCCTGCGCCACCGCCGCCCACGATCAGGACGTCATGCGAAAGCGTCATGGCCTCGCAATCAACTCATGGGATGTCGCCTTCAGCTCCGTGCCCCGGCTGCGGGTTCACCCGTCAGGAGCCGTGGTTCGCACCGACCTCGTCGCGGGCGACCTTCCCGTCGTGCCGGACGGTTGTCACCTCGATGCTGCCGTCGTGATATTCGTGACGGCTCCTGCGGCAGCCGCAGGAGAAGTACTCATCCCTGATGACCAGGCCCTGTTCGTCGTCGTCCAGGTAGTGCTCGCCGTCCACGGTCTTCCCGCACGGCGCCTTCTCACCTGTGAAACGGGTCTTCGTGCCAACCATCGTCCGCTCCCCCGCAGACGGCCAGGCTCCACAGACTGCCAGGAACTCCCGGCTTTATACGTTGCGGTGAACCGGAGCCACGGCCCCGGCCCGCACCGGTCTGCTGCATATACATCCAGCATCTCACCCTGCCGACGCTGGGAAAAGTCCTGTGATCAAGATCCCCAGGACGGGCGGCGACACGAGAACTTCAAGCTCCATGAGGGCTCAGTGCGATCGGCTGGCGAGTTTTGTCAATTTATGTGGTTTTCCCTGGATTCCGTCGCACATGTACGGGGGTGCTTCCAGCAAAATCGCTCATAGAGTGAGTAATACGGCCAAAGATCCGAGTCGACTATGACGCTCGTGGCAGGGGGCTCCTTCTGTGTCTCCGCGCGGAACGGGGACATCCTCCCGGGAAAGGATCGATGTCCTTGAGGGTGCACGCCAGGGCCAGTTACAGCCCCGACCGCCACTCTGGGCCCTTGGCCGCCGTTTGACCTGCGGTTTCCTACCCTTGTCGAAGCGGGCCGCGTCGACGTGGTGCGGCGCGGGACGTTGGTCCCCGACGGCGCGACGTCCGGACCGGGTGACCGGTCGTCTGCGCCGGGCATGTCCAAAACTCCCCGGAGGCCGGCATGACGAACGTTCAACAGGGCGGCAGGGTCGCCCTCGTCACGGGCGCGAGCAGGGGGATCGGCGCGGCCGTGGCCCGGTTGCTGGCATCCCGGGGCATGCGGGTCGTCGTCAACTACCGCAGCAGCCGCGACGAGGCGGACGACGTGGTCGCGTCGATCAGGTCCGCCGGCGGCCGGGCGATGGCCGCGCAGGCCGACGTGCGCGACGAGCCCGCCGTACTCGGCATGGTCGAGCAGATCCGGGGCGCCATGGGCGAGGTGGAGGTCCTGGTCCACAACGCCCTGATCCCGTACGCCATCAAGTCGTTCGACGAAATCACGTGGGACGAACTGGGCGGCAAGCTGGAACAGGAGATGCGAGCGGCTTTCCTGATGACGAAGGCCGTCGTCCCGGGCATGACAACGCGCGGTTACGGACGGATCGTCTACCTCGGCACCGTGTTGAGCCGGCGGCCGCGTGCAGGCATGATCGCGCTGGGAACCTCGAAGGCTGCCCTGAGCCAGTTCGCCCGCTTCGTCGCGCAGGAGTTGGGTCCTCGCGGGATCACCGTCAACGTGGTGGCCCCGGGGCCGGTGGAGACCACCATCACCGATGTCTTCGGTCAGGAATTCAAGCAGCGCCACGCGGCCCAGACGGCACTGGGCCGCATCGCCACCCCTGATGACGTGGCCCGGGCCGTCGCCTTCTATGCGGGTGACGACAGCGGATTCATCACGGGCACCACCGCGCCGGTCAATGGCGGACTGGCCATGGACTGACGCTCCAGCCCGTCCGCCTAGAGCTCTTCGGGCCTTGAAACCACAGGGTCCTTCCAGGCGACGCCCAGTGTCCAGCAAGCGCAGCGGTCAGGAGGCGGGGACGACGAGGCCGGCGGCGAGGTGGTCGAACGCTTGGTCGATGAGCGCTTGCAGGCCCTTGATTCCCGTTTCCGGATTCCACGTTATGAAGGCCCCGCGGAAGACCGACCCGATTGCTGCCGCAAGCAGCCGCGGATAGAGGCTGCCCGGAGGGCATCCGATGCGGTCGGTGAGGACGTCGACGAGCCTGTCCTCAAGACGGAAGACCGCGTGCAAGGTCTTCGTCCTCAGTTCGGGAGACGCGCTGAACAACTCCTTGCGTGCATGCCAACCGGTCTGTGCGGCGAAGCTGGGCATGGTGTCGTCCATCGCCCGACGCAGGGCCGTGAGCGGTGGTTCGTGCGATGGCCGCGCGGTGAGCTTGGAGGCGAGTTCGTCGGTGAGGCGCTGGTCCCAGGCGAAGAGTGCTGCCTCCTTGCTCTCGAAGTAGTTGAAGAAGGTCCGGCGGGAGACTTGGGCGGCTTCGCAGATGTCGTTCACCGTGACCGTCGAGGGGTCCTGCTCCAGGAAGAGCCGGATCGCGGCAGCGCGCAGGGCCTCACGAGTCTCGGCCTTCTTGCGTTCACGGAGTCCTGGAACTGCGCCCTGCATGTCGATCAAGTCCTCTCACAACCGGCGAGGGCCAGCGTACTCACCATAGATGTTTGCACGGGTGCAGTGTTGCACGAGTGCAAGAATCGCTAGCCTGAGCAGCATGGCATCTGCGCACGCAAAGAAGAAACGCCCTGGTGAGATCATGCGGACACTCGCAATGGGGCTCTGGCTCCCCGCGATCTTCCTGGCCGGGCTGCTCTTCTCCTTCCTGTTGGCCTTCCACAACCCGACGCCGCACCACATCGAAGTCGCAGTCGCCGCCCCACCGGCCACGACGGCGCAGCTGCAGTCCCAACTCGACACGGCCATCCCGGGCGGCTTCACCCTCCAGCCGGTCGATTCCGCGGCCGAGGCGCGCTCGGCCGTCCTGAACCACGACGCGGTGGCGGCATTCGTGCCGGCTACGCACCATCCCCAGCTGTACGGCGCCAAGGCAGACGGCGCCGCCATGGAATCGATCATTCGCGAGGTCTTCACCTCCGCAGCTCAGAAGCCCGGCGCCACCCTCGCCTTTCACGAGCTGGTCTCGACAAGGCCGGGAGACAGCCTGGGCATCAGCCCGCTGTACCTTCTGATGGGCTGCACTCTGCCCGCCTACTTCCTGGTGGTCGCCATGCAGCGCGCGGTGGGCTTCAGCCGTCGAGCGCATGTGGCCACGATGGTCGGAGGCGGCGCCGTCGCTGCCCTCGCCTGTTACCTCACGGGCGCCTACGGGATGGATGCGATCCCGCAACATCCGCTCGCGCTGCTGTACCTGTTCCTGCTGACGCAGGCCGTGTCACTGACCTCGTACGGGTTCGTGCCCTTTCTCGGCCCGTTCTTCCCAGGGGCCGCCGTCACGCTGTTTGTCCTGCTCGGCGTGCCTTCCAGTGGCGGCACCGTCCCCGTCGACCTACTCAATGGCTTTTTCCGCTTCCTCCACCCCCTCCTGCCTATGGGCAATGCCGCCGATGCCCTTCGCCTCGTCGACTACTTCGACGGCCGGCAACTGGGCCGACCTACCGCAGTGCTCTGCGCCTGGATCGCGACAGGCGCAGCTCTCATCGTGCTCGGGTACCTCAAGCAACTACGACAGCTCGTGCGCGAGGCACAGGCAGGCATGACGGGATATGTCCCCGCGCCTCCCGCGGAGGATCCCACCGTGGAGCTCCCCGAGCCGGTCGCTCTCCCCCCGCACCGGCACCATTTCGGCGAGCAACTACCGATACTGACCGGGAGAGTGAGCGGTCTTGCCGGAGAACCACTGCCGGCGACGATCACGGTCACCGACCCGCACGGCCGCCAACTCGTCCGCACCCATACGGACCAGAACGGCGAGTACGCAGCCACCGGCTTCCACGACGGGTTCGCCATCGTCGTCGCCGGCGCCCCCGGCCGGCAGCCGGCCGCCTCACGCCTACTGCTCAGCCCAGCCACACCCGTGAACCAGGACTTCATCCTTACGCCTGGCCAACAGGCCGTTCCGGGATATGCCCGCTGAGCCTTGCCGACGGCCGGCCCCGCACCTCGAAACAGCCGCCTTGGCGGACGATCGCGAGGTATCCGTCAGGGATTGGTCACCCCGCCTGGTAGGCACCGACCCCGGCGCCCGTGTCAGTTCCCGAGTTCGGCCAACACGGCAAGGAGCTGACGGCGCTCCTCATCGTCCCGGCGGGCCTGCCGACCGTAGACGCCGGTGCCTTGTATCGCGGCATCTCCGTGCGCCAGTTCACGTAGCTCGGGCAGCAGTGGGGCGGCGTCAGCCCCCAGTTCCCGTAGCGACTCGACAAGCCATTTCCCGGCTCCCATCCGCGCGAGGCGCCGCCGTACGGCGTCGACGAGCGGTGCGGCCTCGCCGGTCACGCGGCGGATCGCCAGCGCGGCGGCGGCGAAGTGGTGACGGTCGTCGAGGAGGTCCCGCAGCCGCGGAACGAGATCCGCGGCGGCAGGTCCGATCAGGCCGGCGAGTTCGGCCGCGTCCGCCACGTGTCTGCCGCTGTCGAGAGCGTCGGCGGCGGCACGGAGCGGCGCGTGCGTCTCCCCGGCGTCCAGCAGCAGCCGGCCCGCCTCGATCCGGATCTGGATGGCGGACGTGTCGTCCCCTCCGGCGGAGGCGATATCGCGCAACGCAGGAAGAAAAGCGTCCAGGGGTAGTCCGTGACGCAGCGCGGCGCGTGCCGCCGCCACGGGTTCTCCGCCGGCGGCGGCCTCGGCGACGCAGGCGCTCATCTGGCCGATGTCCCCGGTGACCGCGGCGACAGCCTCGGCGCATTGGAGGCGACGCCACCAGGACGCCTCCGAGTCGTCGCGGACCCGGGTCAGCGCGGGCACCGCCTCCGCGGACGCGGAGCCGATCGCGGCGAGTGCCTGGACGGTCCACCAGTGGTCGTACGGGATGAGCGGGATGAGTTCGGGCACCGCGTCGGCCGCATCCGGACCCCAGTGGCGCAGCATCCGGGTCAGGGCGTTCCCCTCGTTGTGCCACCGGTTCCTGGCGAGCAGCGCGTCGTAGCCCCCTGAGTGCTCCGGCCGCTCCAGAGGCAGCGCCGCCAGACGTCGTCGCACCGCCGTGAGCAGGTCGGGATCGCAGGCGACGCCGGTGTCGATGAGCAGCCCCAGGACGTCGGGGGCGATCCGGCCCGCGGTGAGCGCGGTCGTGAACGGCTCGCGCCAGCGCGGATCGCCGAGGGCAATGAGGATCTCCAGGCCCGCTCCGAACAGCCGTGCCTCGTTCGATTTCACGTCCTCGACGGCCGCAGGTGGCGGGTCGGCGACATAGGCCGCGAGGGCGTCGGCGGCCGCCGGAGCAGCCGCGGGCACGTCCTGTATCGCTGTGGCGGCGGCGACACGTACGGGAATGTCGGGGTGGTCGATCCCCGCGGCCAGCAGGGGCGCCGACTCCGCGCGGGCGGAGCGCGACCGCACACACCGCTCGTAGGTCGCGTCGATCGCCGCCCGGGCGGCTTCGGCCGTTCCCCGCTCGAAAAGCGCGTGGCACAACTCGGAGAACGGCGCGTTGCCGATTCGCGAGACGACGTCCCTGAAGGGGTCGTCCGACCAGATCCAGTTCGTCAGCGGCTTGCCGTTCAGCCAGCAGTCGACGACCGCCTCGGTGGCCGCGTCCGACCACGGGAGCGCGGCGTCGGCGATCGCCCACAGCGCACCGGCCCGGACGGCGGCCCGCCGGCCCGGTTCCAGCTCCGCGGCCAGCCACGCGGCCGTGTTCGACGGGTCGAGGCGGCCGGCCGCTGCCAGCAGGCCTGCCAGCACGCGCGACGACCTCTCGCGTCCGCGCCGTGCTCGCAGTGCGGGCACGACCTCGGCCGCGGACTCAGGCGGAAGGTTCCCGAGCAGGTAGGTGGCGACGTGCCGGATCTCCACATCCGGGTCGTCCAGCAGCGGCAGCAACCCCCGGGTCTCCCGGGCCAGGGCCGTGCTCACGTCCGCGAGCACGTGTGGATCGGCGTCACCGGTCGCGGCGATCGAACCGAGTAGGAACACCAGACCCGCGCGCCTCGGGGTGCCGGGGTCGGCGGCAAGCCGGGCGACGAAGGGCACGGCCCACGGGGTCGCCGAATACAGCGTGCCCTGGTGGTAGATGCTGCCGAACAGATGCTCGGTGGCCTCCCCTGCCAGCTCCTCGTCCTGGCCGACGGCGTCCCGCAACGTCTGCGGCACGTCCGCGGCCGAGCCGTACGCGTGACCGAGGGAGGCCCAGTCGATGTCGTCGATGCCATCGAGGGCGGCGGCCGTCATCCGTCTTCGTCCATCCCGTCTTCTCGTATGAGAAGCCGTCAGCCTAGCCCCCGCCGCGGGGCGCACCTGAAGCCGAAGCGGCGCGGCGCCCAGCCAACCCCGCTGCCCGGCCGCTACGAGCAGCTGCTCACCGAATACACCGCCGCGCTGCAGCAGGTGCCGCTGGCCGCCGCACCTACGCCTCCCGCGTGCGGATGTACCTGGCCTGGCTAAATATTTGTCCTATTTGCACTATTATGGTGATCTGTGTACCATTCGCACTAATGGCACACGTGGCGATGGCCTCCCGTTTCGTATTCGTTGCCGGTTCGTTGCCCGGACCGTGCGTCTCGGGCGGGGCTCGTCCCGTCTGGAGCGCTCGGTCGTCGAGTCCGCACTTCGTGGAGCCGGGGCCCCACCTCTTCCGGGGTGAATCGGAGCGCTCGCCCCCCAGCCGGTTGCGCCCCATGCATTTCCTGCCCGAACCCGTCAGCTAACCCGCGGAAGCAGCGGCGCTTGCGTGTTTCCTCGCCCTCCGACGCGGCCTCATGGATCACTGGCCGCTCACCGTCCTCGACGGCGGCATCTCATGCACCAACCTGTGAGGAACGAAACAAAATATGTGTCGGCTACTGGGCTACGTCACACGGACGCCTACTACGTTGGCCCAACTGCTGGGTGAGGCGGAGCTTCACGAGTTCACGGAGCTCTCGTGCAAGCACGGCGACGGTTGGGGATTCGCATGGGCGACTGCGGACGGCGTGGAAGTGCGCAAGTCGCCGGACGCAGCTCGCGAGAGCCAGGCGTTCGCACGGCACGCGCACGAGCACACCACAGACCTCGGTCTTGTCCATCTTCGATGGGCGACGCTCGGGCTCAGCGTAGTGCAGGAGAACACGCACCCCTTCACGGACGGCACAATCGCCTTCGCGCACAACGGCTCGATCCGGCCACCTTCGTCGCTCGACGCGCTCATCCCCGCAGACCTGCAGGCGAGGCGCCTGGGAACCACCGACAGCGAGCGGTACTTCCTGGCGACGCTCGCCGGCGCCGAGGACGCCGACCCCGCCGAGGCGCTCGCCGACACGGTCGACCGCATTGCGTACTCGCTCCAGTTCAGCGGCCTGAACGCGTTGATCGCAACGCCTGAGCAGCTCATCGCCGTCTGCCGCTACGATCCGGTCGCCCAGGCGATGGAGGATGAACCGGACTATTACCAGCTTCGCTATCGCGTTACCCGGGAGGGTGTCGTCATCTCCTCGAGCGGGTGGGGAGCCGGCTGGCGCTCCTTGGAGAACGGTGAGCTGCTCACCGTTCAGCGCGGAACGTTAGACGTATCGGTACGCTCCCTCGCTGAAGCACAGCTGGCGGGATAAGCGGGGAGGCGGCCGTGGTGATCGGTCAGCCTCGAGCCAGTGGCCTAGCCGACGAGGTGGTTGCGCGAGCGAATCCTCGACCTGCGCTAGACGACGTTCTCGGCGGAGACCGGCTGACGCCTCCGGCGAGCTGGAGTAGGCGCAGCGTCGGGCCGAGAAGCTTCACCTGCGACCTCCTCAGCGGAGGGTACAGCTGCCTGACCGCCTCGCCGCCTCGTACGTGCGGGAACGGTTCGCGGCTCCTCGCCGGACATCCTTGTCACGGTGAGTTGCACGCCGCCTCGGTTGTTTCCGTAGAAACCCCATGCGTCGTTGGCGAACGCGTAGAAATACCCGCTCTTCGCCACCCGGCAGCACGTGCCGGAACCGATGGCGATGCGCTCGTGAGCCCTGAACTCACCGTCGACGGATATCGCATCGTTGGCCACGACGCCGACAAGCGACATCCACGGCATGTCCTCTTCGCGGCGGGCACCGATGAAATCCGCAACCTTGTTCCCGGTCACCATCCGGAACAGGTCCTGGCCTTGACCCAGCAGCGTGCCCACGAGGCGGACCTTCTCGACCAAGGGGTTGAAACGACGCAGACCTGTCGTACCGGCGGGACCTGACAGGATGTCGGCGTCCCGCCATTGGCCCTCAGCGGTGAAGCGGTAGTCGCCGGGTTCAAGGTAGAGCCCTGTCTCGTTCCACGACTGGTGGGCGAACACCTCGATCGTCTTGCTCTGCCCTGGAGCGAGCACCCGGGTGGGGCGGTACGGCCCGCTGGTGATGGGCGGGTTCTCGTAGCGCACGTACACCGAATTGTGGAGAAGGCGGCTCGGCGCGTTGGGGTCGATCCGGGGCACAGCACGCGGCCGCGGCTGAATGATGGGCTCCAACATCGGCTTGAGCGCCGAGTCGACCAGCGGCTCAAGCACGCCGACCACGCCGCGCTCGTCGTCATGCATGACGTCGAGCGGATTGGGCTCGATCTGGTCCTCCACGGTCGTCATGTGGAAGCCGATCTTGACCGCATCGCGCGCTTCGTCGATCATCCACCGCAGTGCGCCGTCGCTCAGCCCCTTCTGAAGGTGGCCGCCGCCAACGTCTTTGTGGCTGCCGGGGAACCACACCTGCTTGACGTCCTGTCCTGGCGCATACGGCTCAGACCACAGGGCAGGTGTGTACGGGCTGCGGCGCTCATCCATGGCCACGGCGTGGCGGGCGTACTTGATGTGCGGATTGAGCCGTAGGTCGTGGAAGTTGTGTTGGCGAAGCGGGTCCAGGAGATTGAACCAGCCCATGTAGTCGGGTATGCCGAGCGCGCCGACGGTGTCCCACACCCCGATGAAATGCACCGGAATATGCTCACGATCTTCCGTGTCCCAGCGGAAGGTGAGCCCGTCACGCCAGTGGGGATCGCGCTTTCTTTGCCGGTATCCGCGGTTGTACAGATCATTGATCTGAGGCCAGAGCGCGGCCTCGTCCGTTTTCGTAATGTCAATCAGCCCGCACGCGGAGATCATTCCGGCGAGACTGCGAGCGGTGTAGGCCCCACGGCTGAAGCCGAACAGCGCGATGCGGTCCCCTGGCTGGTACCGAGCAGTCAGCCAGAGGTAGGCGTCCATGACATTGCGGGACAGACCAAGCCCTACTCCACCTCCCAGCAGCCTGTTCCGCAGAGTTCCTACCCCAGGCTGGTAGTAAGCCAATTGGGGGATTCCGTCTTCGCCTCTCTCCGCGAGGGCGTTGTACAGCCGGCGCACATTGGTGACCGACTCGTCCTCTGGCGTGTTCCAGGTGCCGTCGCAACACATGATGAGATGACGCATTAATCCCCCAGCATTCCCCCGAGAAGCCTCCTGAAGGCTGCCATCCCATGGTTCCCGAGTGAGGCCACACAGAAAACGCCCACGGAAATCAACGCCGGCGTTTCATCTGATCACAGCGGCGCGGCGTTGACCGGACCGGAGCACGCTGATCACACTTTCGTCACCCATGTACTGCGGCGATCAGAGCGCTGTCACCGGCGGTCGGCGCGGGCCTGGTTATCACTGGTGCGCGCCCGTCATGACATTTCGCATCACTTGCCGGGATGCTGGGCACGGGCGATGAGTTTTGTCGGTGGCGCCGGTCAGTCTTTGCATGACCACACCTACTTGTGAGACCCAAGGCTGGGACGCCGGCCATGACCACGTCATGCCCGGCAACCCCGATGGAGGTGCCGTGTCCATGCCACAGCTTGACTCACCTGCCAAATCCGCGACGGCCGTTTCAGGGCGCACCCCGGACGTGATCAGGCTGCTGGTGCTCGCCACGTTCGTGGTCATCCTGAACGAGACGATCATGATCAATGCGATCCCGCGGCTGATGGGCGCTCTGCACATCACCGAGCAGACCGCGCAGTGGCTCTCGACCGCTTTCATGCTGACCATGGCCGCTGTCATCCCGATCACCGGGTGGTTCCTGCAGCGGGTGTCCACCCGTCACGCGTACGCCACTGCGATGGGCTTGTTCATGCTCGGCACGGCGTTGGCCGCCGTCGCGCCGTCGTTCGCGGTGCTGCTGGGCGCCCGCATCATCCAGGCATCCGGGACGGCCGTGATGATGCCGCTGCTGATGACCACATTGATGCAGGTGGTGCCGGAGGCAGACCGGGGCCGCGTGATGGGTAACGTCACCCTGGCCATCTCGGTCGCGCCCGCAATGGGCCCGGCGGTCTCGGGGATGATCCTCCAATTCGGGTCCTGGCGGCTGCTGTTCGCCGTGGTGCTCCCCATCGCCGCGGTGATCACATGGCGCGGCCTGAAGCAGCTGAAGAACGTCGGAGAGCCCCAGTTCAGTGCGATCGACTGGTTGAGCGTGGCGACCGCCGCCGCCGGCTTCGGCGGCCTGGTCTACGGGCTCAGCCGGTTCCAGAGCGGTGACGTCAGCGTTGCCGCCGCGATCGTGGCGGCCGGCCTGGTCTCCATCGCTGTCTTCGTCGTCCGCCAGCTTTCGCTGCAGAGGCGCGGCGTGCCGCTGATGGACCTGCGTACCCTGCGTCACCGCACCTACACGGTCGCGCTGATTCTGATGTCGGTGGCCTTCATGGCGATGCTCGGTTCGATGATTTTGCTGCCGCTGTACCTGCAGAACGTCCGCGAGCTCAGCCCCCTGGAGACTGGACTACTCGTGATGCCGGGCGGCCTCGCGATGGGGCTGCTCGGTCCGACCGTCGGTCGCCTGTTCGACCGGTTCGGCGGCCGGGTTCTGGTCATTCCCGGCGCGATCGGAATCACGCTCGCGCTCGCCGGCTTCACACAGGTCACGATGACCATGCCGTTCTGGCTACTCCTCGGTCTGCACGCGCTGCTGATGGTGAGTCTGGCCGCGACCTTTACCCCGGTATTCACTCTCGGGCTCGGAGCGGTTCCCCCGCAGCTCTACTCCCACGGCAGCTCCATCCTGAGCACGCTGCAGCAAGTCGCCGCGGCCTTCGGCACCGCGCTCGTGATCACCGTGATGAGCGCGCGAGCCGATGTCCTGAGATCCGCGGGAGCCGCAGAGGTGCTCGCCAACCTCGACGGCATGCGACTGGCCTTCATCATCGGCGCGGTGCTGTCCTTGGGTGTGGTCGTCACCGCCCTGCTCCTACCGGCCCGAGCGGACAGCCCGGCGAGCTCGAAGAACCCGGACGATGAAACCGGGGTGACGGTGGTGGAGGGAGATGCTTCCGCGATTCGGCGGGCTGGTTGATCACCGAGCGACAACACTGGCAGAACAGTAGTCCGCTCGGACGTAACACCGCCCTCCTACAGCGGTTGTGACCGGTAGCGCCCCCGCTGCGGAACCTGCCTGCTTGGTGCTGATCACGCCCGTCATTCGCGCCATCCCGGGCACCCCAACACTCCATTAGCCCGTCACTCCGGGCGTGCACGCATTCACTCGTTCAGCCCAACGAACCGTCTGGGCTGCGCCAATGGGCGTATCCGCAAGGTGAGGACATGGGCAAACCCCTGGCGGAGTAGCGGTGCGAGCGCCTGATCCTTCCCGAACCTGGAAAGAAACCGGGAGCTGAGGCGAGGGAGGGGTGGCTTGGGATGCAGATCGTCGTAGATCTCACTCGCTGCCAAGGCTATGCGCAGTGCGTGTTCCTCGCGCCGGAGGTGTTCGAGCTGCACGGGGAGGAGGCGTTGCTATACAACCCGGCCGTCCCCGATGACCAGCTCGACCGCGTCCGCCAGGCCGCGACGGCGTGCCCGGTCCAAGCCATCCTCCTGGGTAAGGAGGTGAGCGCCGGTGCCCGATGATCTTCGGGAGGGCCGCATCGTCATCGTCGGCGCGTCGCTGGCCGGGCTGCGGGCCGCCGAGACGCTGCGGGAGGAAGGCTTCACCGGTTCACTGACCGTGATCGGAGATGAGCCCCATCCGCCCTACGACCGCCCGCCGCTGTCCAAACAGGTGCTGCTCGGGAGGATGGCGGCGGACTCGGCCGCACTGCCGATGCGCCGTGACCCCGACGCGGAGTGGCGCCTCGGGGTGCGCGCCACCGGGCTGGACCCGGTTGGGAAGCAGGTGCTGCTGGCCGACGGCGAGTCGGTGACCTACGACCGGCTGCTGATCGCCACCGGGACCCGGGCGCGACCCTGGCCCAACGCCGACGAGGCCGCCCTCGACGGAGTGTTCACCCTGCGCACCCGCGACGACGCCGGGCGCCTGACCAAGCGGCTGGCTGCCGGGCCGCGCCGGGTGCTGGTGATCGGTGGGGGCTTCACCGGCTCCGAGATCGCTTCGGCCTGCCGGGAGCGGGGCATCGAGGTCACACTCGCCGAACGCGGCCCCGGACCGCTGGTGGGCGCGCTCGGCGGCACGCTCTCGATGCTGGCGGCCGGTCTGCAGCGGGCACACGGCGTGGACCTACGCTGCGGAGTGACGGTCACCGCGCTGCGTGGGAATGGCCGGTTCACCGGTGCGGACCTGTCCGACGGCAGCCGCATCGACGCGGACGTGTGCGTCGTCGCCATGGGGGCGGTCCGCAATACCGAGTGGCTGGCGGAAGCAGGGCTGGCCGCGGGCCCGCGCGGGGTCGCCTGCGACGCAGGGTGCCGGGCTTTCAACATGTACGGGATCGTCACCGACGACGTCTTCGTGGCGGGCGATGCCGCCCGCTTCCCGCACCCGTTGTTCGAGTACCAGATGCTCTCCTTGGAGCACTGGGGCAACGCGGTCACGCAGGCCGAGGTCGCGGCGCACAACATGGTCAGTCCGGAGCCGGCGCGGCGCCCGCACCTCGCGGTCCCGGTCTTCTGGTCGAGCCAGTTCGGGCTCAACATCAAGTCCGTGGGCGTCCCCACATTCTCCGACCAGGTAGTCATCGCCCAAGGCTCGCTCGACGAACGCCGGCTGGTTGCGGTCTACGGCTACCGGGGCCGCATCACCGCCGCGGTCACCGTGGACATGGCCAAGTGGCTCGAGTACTACCAGGGCCTGATCGAGACCGCCGCTCCTTTCCCGCCTGGGCCCGGCGCGGCCGACGGTCGCCCGCTGGTCGCCGCGTTCCCGGTCCCCTCCAACGTGCCGGACCCCAAGGGGCTCTTCCACGGTCCCACCGTCGCGCTCACCGGTCACCTGCCCGACCGCCGGCTGACCGTGGTACGGCCCGCCGACTGACCCCTTGTGTCTCTTCCCAGCTACGAGGAGCCCTGCATGGCCATCGACACTCTGCTGGAACGGGTCAATGACTACGCCAACCGGCCCGACCCCTACCCGCTGTACGCGGAACTCCGCGAGGCGGGGGTGGCGCGGCAGACGGACGGAAGCTACCTGATCGGCACGTACCACGACATCATGGCCCTGCTGCACGACCCGCGCATCAGCGCGGACCGCCGCAACCTCGCTGCCCCGTACCGCGGCCTGCCCCAGGAAGAGGAGCAAATCTCCCTCATCATTCTCGATGACCCCGAGCACCACCGGCTGCGCGGCCTGGCCATGCGGCCGTTCGGGCCGCCGCACAGCCCAGGCCGTCTGGACGCGATGCGTGGCGAGATCGCCCAGCTCGCCGAGGAACTGATCGAGGCGTTCGACGGCCGCGCCCGGGTCGACATCGTCGATGACTTCGCCTATCCGCTGCCCGTCTCCGTCATCTGTCGACTGCTCGGCGTACCGCGCGAGGACGAGCCCGTCTTCCGCGAGTGGTCCGCCACGATCATCGATTCCGCCGACATCAAGCCCGGCGAGGATCCCACCGAGCGCCAGCGAGTCGGCGGCCGGGCACGGGTGGAGATGGGCCGGTACCTCGTTGACCTCGCCGAGCAACGCCGCGGCCACCCCCGTGACGACATGCTCTCCGCGTTCGTCAACGAGCCGGACCCGGCCGGACTGCTCACCCGGGAGGAGCTGGCGGCCACCGCCGTACTACTGCTCGTCGCCGGACACGAGACCACGGTCAACCTGATCACCAACGGGGTGCTCACGCTCCTGCGCCATCCCGACCAACTGGACCGGCTGCGCCGTGAACCCGAACTGCTACCCAACGCGGTTGAGGAACTACTGCGCTACGAGCCCCCGGTCCACATGCGACAGCGCACTCCTCTCGCCAACATCGACGTCGCGGGCACCACAGTCCCCAAGGGCGTGCCCCTGGTGCTCATGCTGGCTTCAGGCAACCGTGACCCCAACCGGTTCCGCGACCCCGAGCGCTTCGACCCCACCCGGCCAGACAACCAGCACCTCGGCTTCGGCAGCGGAATCCACCTCTGCTACGGCGGACCGCTCGCCCGTATCGAAGCCCAGATCGCGCTCGCCGCGCTGATCCCCCGCCTTGGCACCACGACCCTGGTGCAGGATCCGCCCCCCTACCGGCGCAGCGCAATGCTGCGCGGACCCCGCCACCTCCCCATCGAGCTCTGACCGCTCATACGTGGGCGGTACCGCAGAGCAGGCTCGATGTCGTCGAACGCCTCCGCGCGCCATCGAGGTGTAACTCGGCGTCGAAGGCGGTCCAGACTCACGAGCCCGTTCGACGAAACGCGCGGATCATCTTCAGGTCCTGGGATGCGGCGGCCCACGAAACTCAGGGCTGGAGCATGAGGGACGCGCAGTGTTCGGCGATCATCATCGCGGGGGCGTTGGTGTTGCCTCCCGTGATGGACGGCATGATCGAGGCGTCGGCGACACGCAGGCCCTCGATGCCGCGCACCCGAAGTTCCGGATCGACCACCGCCCGCTCGTCGACGCCCATCCGGCACGTGCCGACCGGGTGGTACACCGTCGTGGCGCGGTTCGGCACCTCGGCGGCCAGGGCGGCCCGGTCCGGGTAGGCGGGGCCGGGGGCGAGCTCGCCGGTCACGTCGGCAGAGATGATCTTATTGGCCATCACGTCGCGGACGAGATCCATCCCGTCCAGGAGCAGTCTGCGGTCGTCCGGCTCGGCGAGGTAGGCGGGGTCGATGACCGGCGCGGCCGTGGGGTCGGCGGAGGAGAGCCGGAGGGTGCCCCGGCTCTTGGGGTAGATCAGTGTGGCCAGGAGGGTGAGGGACGGGCGCGGGTCGACCTTGTGCCGGATGGGCGCGTCCTGGTTGGGGCCGGGGTATCCCCATGGAAGCGCGTGGATCTGGATGTCGGGGACATCGCCGGAGGCCATGGAGCTGCGGACGAAGCCGACGGCCTCGAAGACGCTGCGGCTTACCCAGGTGGTGCCGCCGCGCAGCGTCTCCTTGATCAGCCCTGCGGCGAAGTACCGCGCGGTGCCGCTGTTGCGGGCCGACTTCATGAGATACGTCATCGGGACGAACATGTGGTCGTGCAGGTTGTCCCCGACCGGCAGGTCGGCGACGACCTCGATGCCGTGCTCGCGCAGGTGCGCGGCGGGGCCGACGCCTGAGAGCATGAGGAGTTGCGCCGAGCCGAACGTGCCGGCCGCGAGTATCACCTCCCGGGTGGCCCGGATCGTCCGGTGCCCCTCCTTGGTGATCACGTCCACCCCGGTGGCCCGGCCGTCCCTGAGCACGACGCGAGTCACCAGGCAGCCTGTCTCGATCTTGAGGTTCGGCAGGCCGTGGCCGTCCAGGTACCCGACCGACGAGCTGTAACGCAGCCCGCGGTGGGCGCTTTGCTGGAAGAGCGAGGCGCCTTCCTGGTACTCGCCGTTGTAGTCGTCGTTCTTCGTGACGCCCGCGGTGTCGGCGAGGGCCTCGATGAAGGCCTGCGCGGCCGGGGTGATGTCCTTGGCGCGGGTCACCTGGATCGGGCCGCCGGATCCGCGTAGGTCGGTACCGCCGTCCTCCCAGTTCTCCATCCGCTTGAAGCTCGGCAGGACGTCGGCGTAACTCCAGCCCTGGCAGCCCTCGGCCGCCCAGTCGTCGTAGTTCCGGCGGTGGCCGCGTACGAACACCATCCCGTTGATCGACCCCGAGCCGCCGAGCACCCGCCCACGGGTCTGCGGGATTCTGCGGTCCAGCGCGGCGGCCTGCGGGCT
Organism: Planotetraspora kaengkrachanensis; assembly: GCF_016862895.1. GTDB lineage: Bacteria > Actinomycetota > Actinomycetes > Streptosporangiales > Streptosporangiaceae > Planotetraspora > Planotetraspora kaengkrachanensis. The sequence continues at coordinate 115,003 of NZ_BONV01000012.1, forward strand.
GCTGTAGTAGCCCCAGTCCAGCCGCTTCTTCAGCTCGGGGATGTTGTGGAACACGGCGATCAGCCCGGGTTTGCGCACCAGCCTCGACCGGTCGGATCCGCCTGCTTCCAGCAGAATGACCCGGGCCCCGGTGTCGGCGAGCCGTCTGGCCAGCACACATCCGGCACTCCCGGCCCCAACGATGACATAGTCGGCGGACTCATCCATGTGGCCCTCGCAAGCGACGATGAACGACCACGACACCGCAGTCTGAGCGAATGTTCTCCACATGCCAAACGCTTGGTCAAGATGCTGATCGTTATTGGAACGGGCGGGGCCACAGAAAGACCCATATCTGCCACGACCAGTTCGACCTGCACCGCTCGAGGATTAGCTGATAACCCCGTGTTACGGGCCACCGAAACCAAGCGATGTGCGTGTCACTTCGACGATTCTCCCGACGACGGTCTGAACGGTTCCTGTGCGGGATGCTCGAGATGAAAGCCGATGTAAAGACAGTCAGATTGACAGTCTGCCCAGCTCTCCACCATGGCGTTGAATTGCTGGAACTCATCCCGAGACGTCTGGAACGAGCTATGGGGCCGTCTCGGCGGGTGCGGGACATGCGCGGGATGTTCATACGAACGACGAGGACTGCGCAGAGTGCTTTGCAAATCATTACTAGTAAGCAAGCAGTATCACCCGCGCCCTCCTAAAGCAGTGCCGCAGGCGTATCCGACCGCCTACGGCTTAACCAGGAGAGGTGGATTCAGGAGAAGCGGCCCGCGACGGGGTCGACGGGACAGCGGCTTGTCGGCCGCTGTTGAGGCTCTGACCAGCATCCGGCTCATGCCGCGGAGGGATCAATCCGGTCCTGCCTCGATCCTTGCGCGGCGGTGTGGCCGTCGTCGGCGGGTCAGTTCGCTGGAGGTGCGACAGAGCGCAACAACGCCTGCAGTTCACGGTCGGGACTGACGTGTTTGCTGTAGAGGGGTCCGCAGGGTGTGGTCGCCAGGCGCATCGCGAGGCCGAGTAGATCCGGCGGCGGCGTGTCACCGCGGTAGGTCTCCGCGAGGTAGGTGAACTCGTTCATGATGCCGACGACGCTGCGGTTGGCGGTCTTGGCGAGGCGGTGGTCGCGCATCTGCTGCAATTCCTCGCCGATGATCGTGTCGGGGATTCCGTGCGCGGCCAGCACCGTAGCGACCTGCCGCGGGAATCTGGCCAGCAGGGTCGTTGCGGGGGCCAGCGGCATCAGCACGGGCACCAGCGTCGATTCGTTGACGAACAGCGCAACCTGAGGTTTCCAGAACACAGCTGTGGCGTACCACTGGCCCAGCAAAGTGGTTTGCTGCTCGTCTTCACCCAGGCTGAGCGGGCCGACGCGGTCGAGCAGCTTCTTGGTCCCGCGCACGATGAGCACCTGCATATCCTGCCGCCATATTCCGCGGTGGGCGTGTTAAGACGACTGCCGCCGCCTCTGGTGCTTCTGCTCCCGGGGGGCCTGGTCCTGCTTCGACACTTCCGGACGCTCGATACGCGTGGGGTTGCCGCGTACGAGCTCATCGTGGATGCGCCAGCGGGCGGTGACGACGGCGCGCCCTGCCACCTCCTCGCCGTGCTCAATTCGTTGCCGCAGCAACTGCATGGCGATGCGGCGATTGAGGCTGAACTGCCGCTCGGTGTCGACCACGACGACGATCCCCGAGGGCCGGTGGGTCGCCCGTACCGCCGTGCTGGCCTTGTTTCGATGTTGACCGCCGGGGCCCCCGGTGCGGCAGGCGACGATGTCGACATCTGCTTCCACGAACGTCGTACGTGGGGTATCGACCTGGCACGGTTGGGCGATGACGTACCAGTTCTTTCGGCCGGTGCTGGCCCGGTAGGGGCTGGGGGCCTGCCAACACAGCGTTCCGGTCCACGAGGCAGTGAACGCCTCGGCGCCGGTTCCTGCGATCTGGATCAGAACCGACCGGTAGGAGCCGGGCCGGTCACCGGGAACGGTCTCGACCCGACGGGTCTCCAGATTCTGCCGGGTGGCGTCGGCTTCCAGGCGATGGAGCAGCCGGGCCAGCGCCCAGGCACACTCCTGCGGGCCACGCCCGGCCGATAGAAGCAGATGGACACTCATGGCCGGCCTTGCTTGCGGCGGTGATCCCGGTGGTCCCGTCGGGGCGTGGACCCGAGGTCGGGCGTCTTGTAGGTGACCAGCGGAACCGTGGTGGCCACGGGCGTGGCCAGGTCGTGCTCGACGAGGTCAGCGATCACTTGCTCGATGCGCTTGTAGGCCGTGGGGGCCTCCTCGAAGAGCAGCTGACGGTCGCCGCACACCACCACAGACCCCACCGGCGTACGGCGCAGTTCCTCGACCGTGTGCTTGGCCCGGCCCCGGCGCAGGGCGTCCGCACGCGACATCTTGCGGCCCGCGCCGTGCGCCACGGAATGGTTGGCGTCCGGACCGGCGTGAGCGGCCACGAGGTAGGAATGGGTGCCTCGCGTACCGGCGATGAGCACGTCACGGCCGTCACCCGGCGCCGCCCCCTTGCGGTGCAGGTAGACCCCGTCGCGGATCTCGACCAGGTTGTGGCACTGGTCGACGAGTGGCTCGGTGGGCTCGGCGCCCAGGGCATGGGCGACCCGGGCGGCCATCAGCCGCCGGTTGAGCGATCCCCAGCGTACGGCCTCGTCATGCATCGCCAGGTAGGCGCCGGGATCAGCGGCAGGGCCCGCGCCGTGGGCCGCGGTGTGCGCCCGCAGGATCCGTTCGCCCAGCCCTCGGGAACCACTGTGGACGATGAGAACCAGGTCGTCGGCGGCGAGTCCGAGACGGCTCGCGTGGCCCGGCTCGAAGACTGTCCCGATCCGCGCCAGTTCGACGAAGTGGTTGCCCCGGCCGACCGTCCCGAGGCCTTCGAGGTGACCGGCGGGAATGTCACTCCTCACGACGGCCCAGGCCGGGTCGTCGGCATCCTGCTCAGGGTCCAGGGCGCGATCGAGGTCGGGGAATCGCGCGGCAAGCTTCGTGGGTACGGCGCGCTTGAGCTTGATGGGAAACACGGCGATGCCGCAACCGATGTCGGAGCCCACCAGGAACGGATACAACACGGTCGACGCCATGGCGGCCCCGATGGGGGCGCCCTTGCCGGGGTGCAGGTCCGGCATCGCGGCGACGTGCATCATGCCGTCGAGGGCTGCCACCTGGTGGCACTGCGCGAGGGCGTCAGACTCGATCCAGCTTGCGGGGGAGGCGAACACGGTGACGGTGGCCGAACCCATGGCAGGGGCGGACGGCGGCAGGGACTCCTGCCGGGAGTGTTGCTGAGACAAAGAGCTCTCTTCGCTGAAAAGGGTACGGGCGGACGGCATTACGGCGCGCATCGGCGCCGTGGCATCTTGGAGAAGCGAGGTGTTGTCCGTCAGAGCATCATGGACACCACTTTCCTTGAGCCCACCAGGCGAGGCAAACGGTTTTCGGGCGAATAGGCCTGTATGCCGCGGCACCGATGGTGATTGCCCCGTCTTCCGTTCACAATTGGGTGGATTTCGCCGACGGAAGGGCAGCCCTGTCATGAAGCGATTCCTGCGCCTCGCACTGACGGCGGCGGCAAGCATCCTGCTACCGGCGGCGCTGGCCGACGCGCCCGTCACACCGGCGGCGGCAGCCGTCCCGTCCGCCGTCTACATCAGGCCGCTGACGGCAGGCATGGACAGGCACGTCGGGGTACAAGGGGGGCTCGGTTACGGAGCCCCGGTGAACACGCTCACCGGCAACCCTCTGGTGTGGGACATGACCGTCGTCTCCACCTATCAGGGATTCCAGGTGGTCACCTTGGCCGTCATCGGAACGCCGTTGTGCCTCGGCAAGGTGCCCACCCCGGCGACGAGCACGGCGGTGGTCCTGTACGGCTGTGACAACGGGCCGTACCAGCGGTGGCTGCTTCAGCGCACGTCGACCTACGGCGAGGCGAAGGTGTACTACTTCCGGAGTTTCGTGCAGGGCGTCCCGGGAGACTGCCTCAAAGTCAATCCCACCGGACCCTCCTCGGTCGGGGCCTGTGTCCCGCATTTCGATGAATACGCCGTCTTCGTCATCTGACAAATAGTCTCGGCTTTCATGCGCTTGACGGATCGGCTGGCGGACGTGTTCAAGCTCTTCGGGCCGACGCAGGACCGGCCTCGAAGGGTGCGAGTCGTCAGCGCGGCGGCTCTCGCCCAGGCCTGTACGGCCGGCCGAGCCGTACGCGCCCGGGAGGGTGAGGGTCTGGTCGTGCCCGCCAGGCTGGTGCGTGAGCTGTGCCGCGGCGGGCGTGAGCAGGTCGACCCGCGTGGGCTGACGATCGAGGGTGCCAGGGTTTGACCAGCAGCTCGTGAAGAGGACGGCATCGCTCGACAGCACCGCGCCGCCGGACGCGCATGCGCGGTCTGGCCCGCGCCCTCGCACCGACGCCGCAGAGAACCCGTTTGGCCGCTGTCCGCATCACGGCAAGGGGTGCCGAGCACAGCCGGTTTGGAGTTAGACCTGCTGGGCGCCTATCGGCGGCGTTCAAAGACTCCAACAGGTCGAGCGGGGCTCAGGGCCAGGCCATGACCAGTTGGCCGTGCCGCTTGCGGAAGATCCGGCCGACAGATGGATTCGGCACTGTGGCGCCCACGGGGTAGAAGCTGAAGGTCGGCTCGGGCCGGTGCCGCCATGCGCGATCCCAGACATGGATTTGATCATGGAGCAGGCGAGCGAGCTCGACACCGCGCGGACCGTGTCCGTATGCCCCAAGTTTGTGATGTACCGCCGCGGTCGCATGGTGCTGGACATCGCGACGGGTGAGGTAGGCGAAGCTGTCGCGAGTGATGAGGGCCGGGCATTGCCAGCGCAAAGCGGTCTGGACGAGATGGCGGTCTCGATCCGGGTCCTGCCAGATCATGCCGAACTTGTCATCCACCGTGGCCAGCCACAGGCTGAGCGGGTCGAACGGCTCTCCCCTGACGACCTCAACACCGGTCCACAGCTCGGTACGGGGTTCGACCAGCGCCAGGCCGAGCGCGTCGACGTTGAGTTCGGGGCCGTCTTCGATGGTCAGCGTGACCGCTCCGTCCGCGAGGATGGCTTCCTGATTCTTGTACGCTCCGGCACCCTGCATAGGGATGAACCCGCACACCGTGGCGTCCAGACCCTGAAATCGGTCGCCTTCCCGGGTGAAGGTGATGCTTCTGCTGATCGTGGCGAAGCGCAGGGGAACCACCATCCGCCCGCCTGGAGCCAGCAGCCGTCCCCAGGGGCAGTCCCAGGCGCCGACGGTCACCAGGATGGCGTCGAAGGGGCCTGTACTCGTCGGCGGCGTGCTCGCCGTCCCCGAGAACGACCTTGACCTGCGGGTAGCCGGTGTCAGCCAGGAAGCGAGCCGCCCGCTCGGTGACCCAGGGATCGATGTCGACGGTCAGCACAAATCCATCTGGACCGACGATTTCGGCGATGAGCGCGGCGTTGTATCCGCCCGAACCGATCTCCAGGACCCGTGCTCCACGGGTCAATTGGGCGGACTCGAGCATCTCGGCTTGCAACCAGGGAGCGCTGATGGAACTGGTCGCCTTGCCGTCAGAGTCGCGTTTGGTGATGACCACGTCCCGGGCTGAATAGGCGGCGTCGATCGGCGCTTCCGGCGCGAACCTTTCCCGGGGGACCTTCGCGAAGGCCGCGGCGACCTCGGGGGAGCGAATGGAACCCCGCTCCCTGAGTGCGGCGACCAGATCGCCGCGCAGGCGATCGGTGGACTCGGATGGAGAAGCGTCGACGGCCACTCGCCCGACGCTAGCCCTCGTGGAGGCGGTCAGCGTACGAACACGCCACTCCGTGAGATGTTCCGTTACGAGCGGTGCGGATCGAAGACCTTGGTCAGGTCGATGCCGAGTTCGCCCTGTTCTCCTTCGCGCCAACCGGCACGCGCGGCGGACTCGATCCGATCAGCCGCGGCCGGCAGTCGCAGACACGACACCCGCTCGTCATGCTCATCGCCCCAGTAGAACCACAAGAACGCCAGATGGACGAAGACACGACGCATCCGGCACCGACCGTCCATGACCTCCAACGCCGGCCGACCATACTGATCAGCGATCAAACCGTCGTGACCTCACGCTCCCGGAGCATGTCCCGCAGATCCATCAGAAGATCCTGCTGATAGACCCGCTGCCGCTCACGAATGCCGTCCACCGAGATGCCCTTTCGACTCGAACCACATCACACGCCCTCCAACAGCAGAGCAACGTCGCTGAGGAGAAGGCCCCTCACGGCGCAAGATCTGTCATCGCGGAGCACCTTCCGGCTCGTCGGCGGTGATCGGGCGGTTCTGGAGCCCGCGAGGCTTGCCACTGCAGTGCGACGGCAGCGGTTCCCCTCCCGGGCCCCAGAACGGAAGGGGCTGGACCATGTACAGGGGGGAAGAACACGGCCCGGGGGTGCACGGTCGGCCGGCAGCGACGCTTCTCACTACGCGTGTACTGCCAGCTGATCCACCTGAGACGTTAGGTTGTGGCCCATGGCCAGCGGTACGCCGATTCGCCGCCGCTTCTTGGCCACTTCCGCGCGCGTCCACTGCGCCGCGTTATCGAATGCGCCCTTTGCTTAGTTTCATGCGATGCGCCGTACGTCGCCCTGCAGCATTTCTCCACGTGAGACGGAGATCCAACAAGGCTTCGCCATCCGCTCCGCGCAGGCCACATGCCGCCCGGGCCGGGGCCGCCTCACCGCCGTGGCTGTCGCCAATGACGCACTGGCGATGCGCTACAGCGACTGTCCACCCGCAAGTACGTCAAGTGTCCCGGCGAAATCGGCGGTGAGGCTGGTCAGGACTGCCTTGCCCTTCTCATCGGTGCCCAGGGAAGGTCGGCCGATCACTCCAGTCTCTGTGTACGCCCGGAGGCCCTGGACGAGCAGGTGAGGCCGTTCGGCCGTGTGATCCGCGTTCTGGTAGCTCTCACGCACCTGGTCGGGGCACAGGTGCAGCAGCAGGGAGATCTCGATCTCCCCTGCGTGCATGTCGTCATGCGCGTCGGTCACCAGACCCGCGGCCTCCCTCGCCCGTGCCCAGTCGTCACGGCTGGGATAGAGAGCCATGCGCGGCCGTACGACGTTGGCCTCCTGGACGATGTTCGAGAGCACGTAGTTTCCGCCGTGCCCGTTGACGACGACGAGTTGCTCGATCCCAGATCGTCCGAGGGAATCGGCGATGTCGGTGATGACCGCGATCAGAGTCCGGGAGCTGATGCTGACCGTGCCGGCCCATCCTGCATGTTCGTGTGAACACGCGATGGTGATCGGCGGCAACAGCAGCAGCTGGTACTCATCGGCGAGCGCACGGGCGATTCCGCAAGCGATCAAAGTGTCGGTTGTCAGAGGCAGATGGGAACCATGCTGCTCGAAGCTGCCGACCGGCAGAACCGCGACGGTGGCTCCGCGTTCTGCTTCCTCGGTCGTCGTAGCCGCTGTCACTAGGTGCATGACCATATTCTGGGCGCGGTGAGCGCCAGTGCCGCGTGGAATTGTGCGACTTCGGCCGGCGGCGCGGACACTCCCGCCAGCCGACGGTCGAGAGTCTGCAACGCCCGGATGAGCCGCACGGACCCACCTCCGGCAGCCGATGCCAGCACGGCCGTACCCTCCACGGCTGCCTCCTCAACACGGCCGTCTCCCACGTAGGCGAGTGCCAGCCAGGCGCGCGCGAGCTGCACGTCCTGGCGGAAGTCGGCGGGCCAGGCCACGAGGGCTTCCTGGAGCAGAGCCGCTGCTTCTGACGGCCGTCTCAGCAGCAGCAGGCAGTACGCCTCGTGGGCCTGGACATAAGCAGGAATGCAATGGTGACCAATGGCCACCGGGTCATCGTCGGTGCCGTCGTCTTGGGCGCGCTCGACGAGTTGGTGAGCCTCCTCCAGAGCCTTCGCACAGGCCCGCGAATCACCCGCGAGCGCGTGGCTGTGGGCCAGTCGTAGGGCGCTCAGCGCACGATCCCTTGCGGGCGCGACTGCCGCTTTCCGGGCTTCCGTTGCGAGATCACGTGCGCCGCGTGCATCGCACCGTTCGGCTGCTCGTTGGGCCTGGCGCATGAGGACGTACGCTTCCATCGCCGCGTCATTCGCCTCGCGGGCAAGATCGAGCGCGTAGCCGAGCCAGAATGCGGCTGCCTCACCCGAACCGATGTTCTCCGCGGTCCAGCTGGCGAATTCAGCCCAGCGCGCCTCAACTCCGAGCAGTCCTCTCCGCACCAGGGCGTCAGCGCGAAGCCGGTGATCGCGAATCACGTCTATCTCGCGTGTGACCGTGTTGTGTATCCGGTACGGCCCGAAGGCGTTATGGGAGGACGAGAGGATGTGAAGCAAGCCGCCCCAGTGGGGAATGAGGTCAGGATCGACCTTGATCACGGGGGTTCGTGCCGCGGCCCCGTCGAGGGGCGAAGGACTCTCCAAGTGGGCGAGAACTCCCGACGAGGCAGCGTTCTCAGCCGACTTGAAAAGTCGTGTAGCAGGCTCGCCGAACATGTGCTCCAAGATGCGCCGGGTATCGCGTTGCGGCGCCCGGGACAAGTCCCCACCCATCCATCGGTCGAAACTACGCCTCGAGACGGCGACATTCGCCAGCACAGGCTCACCGGTCAGTTGGGCCAGTTCCCGCGCCGCCTTGGCGAAGTGGATGCTGAAGGTCTCAACCGTTGTCCAGTCACGCTCTTGGACCAGCTGGCGAAACAGTGTCGGTCGCTTCACTGTTTCCTCCCAGAAGCGTCCCAGGCCGTACGTCACACGGGGGCGACGGTATCTCGACCTCTCGTTGCCTCTCGCAGAAAGGCGCTGTGGAAGATGGCATTACAACTGACTGAGCCAAGTTCGGAGGCCAATCGCCCCGCCCTGATGTTCGCCTGACAGAACGGCGCGAACTCACTTGCCGAGAAATTTCTCAATCGACGGGCGATCACTCCACCGCCTCCCCACTCGTCGGCGGCCGGGACCGGTCCCGAAGGGCAAGCGGTAGCGTGCGACCGTCCTGCCGGACTGGAGGGAGCGCGAGGGTGACGACCAGAGAATTCGTGCCGCACGTATTGCCGAGTTCCATGCGCAGCCTGGCGAGCGGCGTGCCGCCGGCACCTCCGGGCACGCTTTTCGCACTGGCCGCGTCCAACGGGTTCGCGGTGCCGCCCAGGAAGTTCACGCTTCATTTCGGCCGCGGTACGGACGACGTCCACGTGGCGGTCGGCGTCAACGATCCGTACGTCAGCCGGCTGCAGGGTGTGCTCGTGTGTGACGGCTACGAATGGTGGGTCCGCAACAAAGGCAAGCTGCCGATCCAACTGCCGGGCGGGGCTCTCCTCTTATCCGGCCACGAACTACTGGTGGAGCCCGGCTATACCCCGCTGCTCATCGGTTCCGCCAAGCGCCGTTCACATCTGCTGGAAATCCACGTCGTAGGTTCCCGGACCGCCGATGCCGGCGGCGACCAGCACAACCGGACGAAGGCGCCGGATGTCTACGAGTTGAGCCTGGCGGAGCGGCTGGTGCTGACCGCGCTCGCCCAGCGATACCTGCGCCAGGAGCGCTATCCACAACCGGTGTCGTGGAACCAGGTGGCCGACGACCTCAACCGCTTGCCGGACGGCAGGCAGTGGACGCCGAAGATCGCGGCGCACATCGTCGGCGCGGTACGCGAACGGCTGGCGGATGGCCCCGACCCGATCCCCGGCCTCCGGCGCGAGGACGGGGTCGGCGAACCGGTCGGCAACACGCTGAACCACAACCTGATTCAGGCACTGCTGCGCAGCGCCACGCTGCTGCCGGCGGATCTGCACCTGATCGGCGACGGCGACGCCGACGAGAACCCCCACGAGAACCCCGGTGAGAACCATGAGTGAGATCACTGTGACGTGGCCGGTCGGCGAGGTGGTCGACGGCCGCTACAAGGTGACCCGGGTGCACGAGCACGGCGGCATGGGCGTGGTGTACCGGGTCCGGCACCTGGGATGGGACATCGACCTCGCGGTGAAGAGCCCGCGACCCGATCTGTTCCGCAGTGCGGAGGACCAGCGGCGGTTCGTCGACGAGGCGGAGACGTGGGTGTCGCTCGGGCTGCATCCACACGTGTGCAACTGCTACTACGTCCGCGTGCTCGACGGCGTCCCCCGGGTGTTCGCCGAGTACGTCCCGGACGGCAGCCTGCATGACTGGATCGACGACCGGCGGCTCTACGACGGCGCCCCAACCGAAAAGCTGGCGCGCATTCTGGACATCGCGATCCAGACCGCGTGGGGACTCGAACACGCCCACGCCCGAGGCCTGGTGCACCGGGACGTGAAGCCCGCCAACGTGCTGATCGACGCCCAGGGCGGCACGGTCACCGCGAAGATCACCGACTTCGGCCTTGCTCGGGCACGTGCAATGGCCGCTACAGTCACCCCCGACGCACCGCCTGGCGCCAGCATTCTGGTGCCCGGCGGCGACGGCATGACCCCGCGGTACGCCTCTCCCGAGCAGGCGGCGGGCGAACCGGTGGGGCGGCGCACCGACATCTACAGCTTCGCGGTGTCCGTACTGGAGATGTGCATCGGCGGGGCAACGTGGATGGCCGGCCCCGCCGCGGGCGCCGCGCTCGCCGGCTACCTCGCCGACGTCGCGCCCAGGACCGCTGCGGGCGCCGTGCTCGCCAGCCACCGCACCGAAGACACGCCCGAGCCCACCGCGGGTACCGCGCTCGCCGACGACGTGCCTGGCACCGCTCTTGCCGGCCACCGTACCGGCGACGCACCAGGCGACGTGACCGGCGACGGGGTCGGCGCTGCCGTCATTCCGCCGGCCCTCGCCGACCTCCTCGCGCGCTGCCTGCGCCACGAGCCCGCCGACCGGCCGGCCTCCATGGCCGACGTCGCCGCCGAGCTGATCGGCATCTACCAGGACGTCATCGGCGACACGTACCCGCGCCCGGCGCCTGCGTTGGCCGACCTGCGCACCGACGAGCTCAACAACCGGGCGGTGTCGCTGCTCGACCTCGACCGGCACGCCGAGGCCGACGAGGCCTTCGCGCAGTCTCTGGCGGCCGACCCGCAGAACGTTCGCGCCCTGTACAACTCCGGGCAGGCTCGCTGGCGTCGCGGCGCCGTCACCGACGACGCCCTCATCGCCGAGATCGAGGCGACCCGCGCGGACATCGGCGACCCCTGGGAGGTGCGATACGCGCTCGCCCAACTCCACCTGGAACGCGGTGACCTGAGCACAGCGCGCAGGTTGGTCGACGAGCTGGCCCAGGAGCGGCCGGACGAGCCGGAGGTTCTCGCCGCACGGCGCCTGATCAGGTCCGATGAGATCATCGACGCCCGCCGCACCGGCGAATGGCCGGTGCCCTGGCCACTGCGCCCGCGCGATCTCTGGGACGTCAACGGGCGCCACGAGAAGACCGCGCTCGCCCTCACTCCCGATGGCCGGTTCATGGCGGCCGGCTGCTGGGACGGGACGGTCCGCATCTGGGACGTCCCCAGTGGGCAGCTCGTGTGGACACTCAAAGGGCACCGCACGACCGTGCACGCCGTCGACCTCACCCCGGACGGGCGTTTCGCCGTCTCGGTCTCCGAGGACGAAACCGTGATGTTCTGGAAGCTGACCAAGGGCCGGTTCGGCGGTTCGCCCAAGGGCCGCCGCCTGTACGCCAGCCCCAACCCGCCGTCGTGGGCCGGCGACGGCGGGTCGCGCCTCGGCGTCACCGCGGTCCGGCTCACCCCCGACGGCCGCTTCGCCCTCTACTCGGGCCTGGACGGCGCCTTCCGGGTCTGGGATGTCGGCAGCGGGCAGATGAGGACGCTCGACGAGGCCGCGACCGACCGGTTGGTGGCGGTGAGTGCCGATGGCCGCCTGGCGCTCTCCGTCCGCGGCGAGCAACCGGGACGTTCCAGGAGACGGGTCGTCCGGGTCTGGGATCTGGCCGACGGCCGGTGCCGGCTGGAGCTGCCCGGACACGAGTCGGCGGTGACCGCTCTGTGTCTCAGCGCCGACGGCCGTTTCGCGGCCACCGATTGCCGCCAGGGTGCGATCCGGGTCTGGGATCTGCGCGATGGCCGCTGCGTGCGCGTCCTGACGGGCGAGGTCACGGTGGACGCCCTGTCCTTCAGCGCCGACGCGCGGTTTCTGCTGTCCGGCACGGAGTACTCCGATGCCATCCGGCTGTGGGAACTGGACCGCGGCCGCTGCCTGCGCACCTTCCGGGCGCACCAGGGCGGCGCCACCGTGGTGCACCTGGACGCGGACGCCCGATCCGCACTCTCGGCGGGCCAGGACAAGGCGGTCCGGCGGTGGCGACTGCCCGGTGCGTACCGCGGCGCGCCGCTGCTGAGCCGGCCGCGACCGCACGTCGAACTGAGCCGGCTGGGTGACCGGGTGGACGCGCTGGTCGCCGAGGCGGAGGAGGCGATGGCGAGGGGCCGTTATCCCGCGGCGCTCGAACGGCTTCGGCAGGCCCGCGCGGTCACCGGGTACGAGCGGGAGCCGCGCGTCATGTCCGCCTGGTGGGAAATGGGCCGCCGTGCCGTACGGATGGGAGTGCGGGCGGCCTGGTCGTCGCGGGCCTGGCGAATCAGTGAGGTGACCTCGGTCGACCTGACCGCCGACGGCCGGATGGCCGCGTCCGGCGGCCGCGACGGGAGGGTTCGGCTGTGGGACCTCGACACGAACAGCTGCCTGCGGGTGTTTGAGGGGCATGAGGAGATGGTGGAGTCGGTCCGCCTGAGCGCCGACGGACGGTTGCTCCTGTCGTCGAGCCGGGACCGTACGGTGCGGCTGTGGGAGGTCGGCACGGGCGCGTGTCTGCACGTGCTGTACCGCGCGAAGGGGGCGCTGTACCACTCGGAGCCGGTGCGGTTCAGCGCGGACGGCAGGCAGGCCGTGGTCGGCGGCCAGGACGGCCTGGTCCGGTACTGGGACCTGGAAACCGGTGACTCGACCCGGCAACTGGGGAGGGGCGCCTGGGGAATCGACGACCTGTGCCTCGGCGACGACGGACGATCCGTCGTGGTCGCCAAGGGCGGCAACGCGGAAGTATGGAACCTGACCGACGTCCAGCCCCTGCATCGCCTCCGTGGGGTCGAGCGTGGCCTGCTCGCCCGCAACATACGCTCTGTCTCACTCAGCGCCGACGGGCGTTTCGCACTGGCCGGTGACGACAACGGCATCCAGTTGTGGAACATCACGACCGGGGACGTTGTGCGCACGCTCGACCTGCCGGACTCGACCGGATTCCACACTGTCCGGATGACCGCTGACGGACGCTTCGCGGTGTCCGGCCACTACTGGTCGCACACGACGATCTGGGACCTCCGCAGTGGGATTCCCGTACGGGTCCTCGACGGCCACGAGCGGGGCGTGAGCTGTCTCGCGATGACGCCCGACGGCCGCTTCGTGCTGACCGCGAAGGACGGCACCCTGCGACTGTGGGAGCTCGACTGGGAGCTCGACGCCCGGGACGCGGCCGACTGGGATGACGGCGCGGCGCCGTACCTCGACGTGTTTCTGCGACGGCAGGGTCCACAGTGGACGGACGAGGACCTCGACGCCCTGATGATCCGGCTCCAGGACACCGGCTACGGTCGGCTGCGCGCCGACGGGGTGCGGGCCCAGCTCGACAACATGACCACCGGAGGAATGCGGACCCAGCCCGACAACACCTCCACCAACGGGCGGACCCGGCTCGACGACACGACCACCGACGGGCGGACTTGGCTCGACAGCACGACCACCGACCGGGGCTGGTCGACGCAGTGACCGGATACACCGACAGCGCCGCATTGGCGCTCAGCCTCGCCAGGATCGAGGCGCGGTACGGCGGGGCGTCCGAGATCGAGCCGGGACATCTGCTGGTCGCGCTGAGCTCGATGTGCCGGCCGGACCTCGACGCCGTGCTGGACGGCGGCGAGCTGAGTCCGGACGCGCGCCGCGCGGTCAGGACGGACGTCGAACAGCTGCGCCTGTGCTTCACCCGGGCCGGTGTCGACCCGGTCGCGCTACGCCGCCGGTTACGCCGTGCACTCATGGTCGCCGAGGCCGGGCCGGAGCCGCGTTCGGTGCCGCACCGCAACCGGGCCGCGCGGCGGGCTTTCACCCGGGCGGCCGAGCTGGCCGCGAACGGCCCGGCCGGCACAGTCGAGCTGCTGCGCGCGGTGCTCGAATCCCCGGCCCCGCACTGTCAGGAGGTGTTCGACCGGCTCGGCGTCACCGATCCCCTCGCCGCGCTCTTCCCTGAGCAGCGAGCAGAACCGGCCGAAGAGCGGGCGACACCGGCGCTCGACCGGTACGGCCGGGACCTGACCCGGCTGGCCCACGAGGGCAGGCTGCCGGCGCTGATCGGACGCCGCGACGAGCTACGCGCCCTGGCACGCGTGCTGGTGAAGCAGCGCAAGCCCAACGCGGTGCTGGTCGGCGACGCGGGGGTCGGCAAGACCGGCGTCGTGGAGGGCTTCGCCCAGCTGCTCGCTGAGCCGGGCGCACCCGCCGGGCTGGCCGGCACGCGGGTGGTCGAGCTGTCGATGTCCACGCTGCTCGCAGGAACCATGTACCGGGGCGAGTTCGAGGAACGGCTCCAAGCCGTGCTCGCCGAGGCACGCGAAAACCCGGAGCTGGTCCTCTTCATCGACGAGCTGCACACCGTGCTCGGCGCGGGCGGGACAGGAGCCAGCGACGCCGCTAACATCCTCAAGCCCGCACTCGCCCGCGGCGAGCTGCGCTGCGTCGGCGCGACGACGCCGGGCGAATATCGGCTGCGCGTCGAGGCCGATCCCGCCCTGCGCCGCCGGTTCGAGGTGATCTGGATCGAGGAGCCGACCCGGGCCCAGACGGTGGAGATCCTGGCCGGGCTGCGGGAACGGTTCGCCGACCACCACGGGGTCGACATCTCCCCCGACGTGCCAGAGGCGGCGGTGGACCTCGCCATCCGCCACCTGCCCGAGCTGCGCCTCCCGGACAAGGCCATCGACGTGGTCGACCAGGCGTGCGCCGCGGCGCGGATCCGGACGATCAGCCCGGAGCTTCCGGCGGGCGCGCCCGTACGGGTCGGTCGTGCCGAGGTGGCCGCCGTCGTGGCCGAGCGGGCCCGGCTGCCGGTCGAACGGGTCGACGCGATCGAGGCGCGGCGCCTGCTCGGGCTGGAGGAGCACCTGCGCCGACGGGTGATCGGCCAGGACGACGCGGTCGGCGCGGTCGCCGACGCGATCCGCACCTCCCGGGCCGGGCTGGGTGACCCGCGCCGGCCGATCGGCGGGTTCCTGTTCGCCGGGCCGACGGGAACCGGCAAGACGGAGCTGGCCAAGGCGCTCGCCGAGTTCCTGTTCGACGACGAGCGGCGGCTGATCCGCATCGACATGTCGGAGTACCAGGAGCGGCACGCAGTGTCGCGGCTGCTCGGCGCCCCGCCCGGATATGTCGGGCACGACCGGGACGGCCAGCTCTCCGGACCGCTGCACGACCACCCGCACAGCGTCGTGCTCTTCGACGAGGTGGAGAAGGCACACCCGGAGGTGCTGGACCTCTTCCTGCAGATCTTCGACGAGGGTCGGCTCACCGACGCCCGCGGACGTCGCGTCTCCTTCACCGACGCCGTCGTCATTCTCACCTCCAACCTCGGCGTCGCTTCGCGCGGGCCGCTCGGCTTCACCCCGGGTGCCGAGGACGCGGCCGCCGACGGCGGCGGCGAACGGGTCATGGCCGCGCTGCGGCAGGAGTTGCGGCCGGAACTGCTCGGCAGGATCGGCCGGGTCGTCGTCTTCGACCCGCTGACCCCGCCGGCGCTGCGCCTGATCGCCGACAGGCTGATCGACCGGGTCAGGGGAAGGCTCGCCGACCGGGCGATCGCGCTCACCCTGACCGACGACGCCTACGACCTGCTGGTCCGCCACGGCGTCGAGGCCCGCTCGGGCGTCCGCGCGATGGAACAGGCCGTCGAACGGCTGCTCGTCCAGCCGCTGGGCCGGGCAATGCTCGCCGGGCGGTTCACCGACGGCACATCGATCCGCGTCGAGGCGGCCGGCGACGGGTTGGTCTGCACCCCCACTCTTCAGCCAGGAGGTACGGCTCGATGACGGCCACCGTCACGTTGCGGCTCGTCAAGGGGCGGCTCGACCGCACCGAGTACGTCTTCGACGAGCGGACCACGTGTGTTCTCGGCCGTGCCGACGACTGCGCGCCGCGACTGCCGAGCGACGACCACCACCGCACCGTCTCCCGCCACCACTGCCTGCTCGACATCAACCCGCCCGACATACGCATCCGCGACTTCGGCAGCCTCAACGGCACGTTCGTCAACGGCGAGAAGATCGGCCAGCGGGAGGCGCACCAGACGCCGGCCGAAGGCGCGGCGACGTCCTTCCCGGAACACGACCTGACCGACGGAGACGAGATCCGGCTCGGCGAGACGGTTTTCCGGGTGGCCATCCGGCTCCCGACCGCGCAACGCACCCTGTCGCTGGCCCGATGTGCGAAATGCGACCGGGAGGTGGGCAGCGAACTCGGCGGCCGGTCCGGCGAGTACGTCTGCGCCTCCTGCCAGGCCGAGCCCGGC
The DNA here is from genome assembly GCF_016862895.1 of Planotetraspora kaengkrachanensis. Lineage (GTDB taxonomy): Bacteria > Actinomycetota > Actinomycetes > Streptosporangiales > Streptosporangiaceae > Planotetraspora > Planotetraspora kaengkrachanensis. Next base: position 131,543 of record NZ_BONV01000012.1, read on the forward strand.
GCCATGGCCGAACTCCTGGTGGGCCTCGCACGCAGCGGCAACCCCGACCTCGCCGCCATCGCCGGGTACACGCTGCTGCGCGAGCTCGGCCGCGGCGGGATGGGCATGGTGCACCTCGCCCGCCACGAACACACCGGCCAGGAGGTGGCGCTGAAGGTGATGCTGCCCAGGGTCGCGGCGAGCCCGACCGCCCGCGCGCGGTTCCTCCGCGAGGTGGAACTCACCAGAGCCCTGCGGCACCCCAACATCGCCGCGCTGTACGACGCCGGTTTCGCCAACGGCACGTTCTACTTCACCACCGAGTACTGCGCCGGAGGCAGCCTGGACAAGCTCCTGGCTCGCCGGGGTGGCCGGCTGGAAACCGCCGACGCCGTACGGCTCGCCTGCCAGGTCCTGGACGGCCTGGCACACGCGCACAGCCGGAACGTCGTCCACCGCGACCTGAGCCCGCACAACATCCTGCTGGACACGACCGGCGGCTCACTGGTGGCCAAGGTCGGCGACTTCGGCCTCGCCAAGGCGTTCGACCAGGCCGGCCTCAGCGGCCTCACCAGAACCGGCGCGACCGCCGGCAAGCCCTGGTACATGCCCCGCCAACAAGTGATCAACTTCCGTGACGTCACGCCGGCCGTGGACGTGTGGGCGCTCGCCGCATGCCTCTACCACGCGCTGACCGGCGAACACCCCCGGAACTTCCCGCGCGGTAAGGACCCCTGGCAGGTCATCCTGCAGGCCGAGCCGGTGCCGATTCGACGACGCAGGCCGGACGTCCCGGCACCCCTCGCCGAGGTCGTCGACGAGGCGCTCCGCGAGAAACCGAAGAGCGCCTTCCAGACCGCGGACGAGTTGCGTCGTGCGCTGCTCGCGTGCTCGCGCTAGCGCCCGGCGGAGGAAATGCCCCAAGAGCACGGGGGATCGACCTTGTTCGCACCGCCGACCGTCTCGGCGCCTCGCCTTTCGCGTGAGTCACTCCGGTCACTTCTCCGCCGGCCTGCCAGGGTGACGGCTCAACTCCCTGGGCGTACGTGGTTGCTACGTTGGAGTGAAGAGACACGTCGGCGGGGGATCGCAAGGGTTGCTCCGCATATACGGGAGCCGCTCCACAGGGCTGCTCAGCGCGGGCGAACACCCTCAGGCTCCGCGCCCGCGAGAGCGAGCGATGACGATCCCCGAGGGGGGACGTCTCCATGCGAGTAGTCGTTGACCTCACCAGATGCCAGGGATACGGACAGTGCGTCTTCGCCGCGCCCGGCGTGTTCCGGATGCCGCACGCCGAGTCACTGATGTACTCCGGCGACGCCGACAGGGACCAGGTGCTGCGGGCCGCGGCGGCATGCCCGGTGCAGGCCGTGCTGGTGGACGAGGACACCGTCCTGGGCCGGCCGGAAGGACCGGCGACCCCCCACGGAGACACGCCGGTCGGCCGCATCGTCATCGTCGGGGCCTCTTTGACGGGCCTGCGGGCCGCTGCGACGTTGCGCCGTGAGGGCTACCGGGGGGCGCTGACGATGATCGGCGACGAGCCGGGCGAGCCGTACGACCGGCCGCCGCTGTCCAAACAGGCGCTCACCGGCCGGTCCGCCACACTCGACACCAGCCTGCCCCGGCGCATCGAACTCGACGCCGAGTGGATGCGCGGGGTCGCCGCCGTCGGCGTGGACCTCGACCACCGGCGGGTCCACCTGGCGGACGGCCGCGCCGTCGAGTACGACCGGCTGCTGATCGCCACGGGTGTGCGGGCCCGGCCGTGGCCGAACCCGCAGGAGGCCGCCCTGGACGGCGTCGTGGTGCTGCGCACCCGCCAGGACGCCGAGGACCTGCGGCGGCGGCTCGCGGCCCGACCGCGCGTGCTGGTGATCGGCGGCGGCTTCACCGGATCGGAGATCGCCTCCGTCTGCCGCGAGCTGGATCTGCGGGTCACCCTCGCCGAGCGCGGCCCGGCCCCACTTCAGGGCGCCCTCGGCAAGGTGATCGGTCAGATCGCCGCCGACATGCAGCGCGATCACGGTGTCGACCTGCGCTGCGGCGTCACCGTGACGGCACTGGAAGGCGACCGCGAGGGACGGCTGTGCCGCGCCCGCCTGTCCGACGGCAGCGTGCTCGACGTCGAACTGGCCGTGGCCGCGCTCGGCAGCGTGTGCAACGTCGACTGGCTCGAGGGCTCGGGGCTGGCCGCCGGACCGTGGGGGGTCGGCTGCGACGCGGGCTGCCGCGTCTTCAACGCCAACGGCATGGTCCGCGACGACGTGTTCGTCGCGGGCGACGTCGCCCGCTTCCCGCACCCCGTCTACGGCTACCGGTTCCTGACGCTGGAGCATTGGGGCAACGCGGTCGGCCAGGCCCGGGTGGCGGCGCACAACATGATCAGCGCTCCGGCCGACCGGCAACCGCATCTGGCCCTGCCGGTCTTCTGGTCGGCCCAGTTCGGGGTCAACATCAAGGCCGTAGGCGTGCCGGCCTTCTCCGACGAGGTGGTCATCGCCCAGGGCTCGGTCGCCGAGCGCAGGTTCGTCGCCGTGTACGGCCATCGCGGCCGGATCAGCGCCGCGGTCACCTTCGACCAGGCGATGTGGCTGGACTTCTACCGCGACCTGATCGAGAAGGCCGCGCCGTTCCCGCCCGACGCCGACATGGTGGGCCGGCAGGCGGAGATGCGGCCGGTGCCTGCGGGGATCGCCGTACGCGCCCCCGCGATCCAGGACGCCACCGTGGTGGTGACCGGCGACGACCTCGAAGGACGGCGCGCGACGCTGCTCGGCGCCCACGGTTCAGGGGAGACGGTGAGATGACCACGGCCTACGAGAGATTCCTCGACTACGCCAACCGCGCCGACCCCTACCCGCTGTTCCCGGAACTGCGGGAGACTCCGGTCGCGCGGCAGCCGGACGGCAGCTACGTCGTGAGCACCTACCGGGAGATCGTCGCGCTGCTGCACGACCCGCGGGTCAGCTCCGATCTCCGCAACCTTCCCGAGATCGCGAACATCCGGATCGCGCCCGACGACGCCGCACCGCAACTGCCGCCCGAGTTCATCCGCCGCGACCCGCCCGATCACGACCGGCTGCGGGCCATGGTGATGAAACACTTCGGCCCGCCCGGCGCCCCCGGCCGCGTCGCCGGCATGGAACCCCGGATACTCCAGATCACGACCGAACTGATCGACCGGCTCGCCGACCGGCACCGGATCGACATCGTCGACGACTTCGCCTACCCGTTGCCGGTGACGGTGATCTGCGAGCTGCTGGGGGTGCCCCGCGAAGACGAGCCGCTCTTCCACCGGTGGTCACAGATCGCGGTCGGGACCAACGACCCGACGACCGGATCCCTGGTGGAGCGGAACCGGCGGCGGTTCGAGACCATGGCCCAGCTCGGCCGTTACCTGGACGGCCTGGCCGACGCCCACCTGCGGGCCCCGGGCGACGACCTGCTCTCCGCGCTCGTCACCGATGACGAGCCGGCACGGCCCGACGTGCTGAGCACCGCCGCGCTGCTGCTGATCGCCGGCCACGAGACCACGGTCAACCTGATCGCCAACGGCATGCTGACCCTGCTGCGCCACCCGCACGTGCTGGACAGGCTGCGCCGCGAGCCCGGCTACGCCGTCAAGGTGGTCGAGGAACTGCTGCGCTACGAACCGCCGATCCACATGCCGGGCCCTCGCCGTACGGCACTGGCGGACATCACCATCGCCGGCACCACCATCCCCAAGGGTTCGGTGATCGTTCTGGTGCTGGCCTCCGGCAGCCGCGACCCCGCCCGTTTCGCCGATCCCGACCGCTTCGACCCCGACCGGCCCGACAACCAGCACCTGGGGTTCGGCGGCGGCATCCACTACTGCTTCGGAGCTCCTCTCGCCCGGTTGGAGACCCGGCTGGCGCTCGGCGAACTCGCGCGACGCCTGTCCGGCCCGCGCCTGGTGACCGATCCGCCGCCGTACCGGCCCACCCCGAACCTCCGGGGGCCCGAGCACCTGCTCATCGACGTCGACGGCATCCGCGCCGCCGATGATCCCGTCCGGCCGGAGCGGGTTCTTCATCCATAGGCCGTCCCACGCTCAGCCCGTGGCAGCCTTCCTTCACCATGCGTCCAAGTCGTTATATGCGTAACCATGTCCCAGCCACGCCTACTCATGATCGGATGTCTGCGCACAAACGCCGTCCGCCGATCTCATCCCACGGATATGGCTCGAGGCCGGCACATCACCAGAGGAGCCGATTCGTGTCGTACGCCGAGCTGATAGAGCCGTTTCTACGCACCACGATGGAAGTGCTCCGTGACGCCGATCGCCCTCTGGCGCCGCGCGAGGTGATGGAGCTCGTCGGCGAACAGGTTGAGATTCCTCGTGAGCTGGCCGTGACGAACGACTCCGGACAGATCCGATGGCAATCTCAACTCGGCTTCCGAACCGGAGAGGCTCGTGCCATCGGATGGCTCACCAAGGGCGGCAGATGGTCCATCACCGAGCTCGGGAGACGGGCCTTGGAGGATTACCCCGGCACCGAGCTCTACCTTGAAATGAAGCACCGATACGAGTCCCAACGCCGGGCTTCCCACTGAACGAGCAATCCCACGTCGTGCCGTAAGACGGCCTGACGAAGCCCGTGTGAGCGGACGGAGCCACCGGATCACCCCGCGTCGTCCCACCACAGCGGCCCTCCGGCCAACCACTTCGATCACACGCCGAACCTCTACAAATCCACCCCTGGAATCTGCACAGCGGGTCCGTAGGTTCGGGGACCATGATGGTCGAAACCGGCGACTTCACCCCCTGGCTGCGCGACTTCGAGGGCGCCGCCCTTCTCCGGCGTACATGGGGCGACCCTGATTGGAGTCAGGGCGCCAGGCTCGGGCCCGCCCTGGTGCGGAGCCTTCAACGGTTCCAGGTCGGGGAGAACGGCGACGGCGCCGCACTCCTGCGTAAGGCGGACCTGGCGGGAGATCCCGTGTACACGGACACGGTCCGCCTGTTCGTGGCCGAGGAACGCGGGCACGCCCGGCTGCTCGCCCGCCTGCTCGAGACCGCCGGTGAGACGACGATCGCGGGCCACTGGACCGACGCCGTCTTCGTCCGGATGCGGCGGCCGCTCGGCCTGCGCACGGAGTTGATGGTGCTGATGCTCGCCGAGGTGGTCGCGCTCGCCTACTACCGGGCCGTGCGCGACGGAGTCCGCGACCCCCTCGCCGCTGAGGTGGCGGGCCGGATACTCGCGGACGAGCACCGCCACGTGCCGTTCCACTGCGACCGGCTGCGGCGGTCCTTCCAGGACTTCTCCCGCCTGTCCCGGGCGACCGTCGCCGCGGTGTGGTGGCTGTCGCTGGCGGGCGTGGTGACCGTGGTCGTGCTGGACCACGGTCACGCCCTGCTCGGCCTCGGAGTCACCCGGACCGCCTTCGCCCGGGAGGTCATGGCGGATTTCCGCGACGTCGTCGCGGCCGTGATGTCGCCGGGCGTGCGAACGAGGCCTTCACCGGCCGTCATACGCCCCGGATCGTGACCCTGCCCAGGTAGTCGGGGTGGTGCTCGATTGCCTCACACGTACAGGGCCTCGCGCCCCCGCTTGAACGTGCCCGTGATCTCGACGACACGGCGAGTCTGGAACTCCATCGCGGCCAGTTCGACCTCGCCGGGCGGGATCTCGGCGTTGTTGGAGGTGTGGCTGGCGCCGTACGGGTTGCCCATCTGGAACTGGATCGGGTCGGCGTAACCGGGCGGGACGATGATCGATCCCCAGTGGTAGAAGGTGTTGTTCAGCGCGACGATCGTCGTCTCCTGCCCGCCGTGCCGGGTGCCGCTCGAAGTGAACGACGAACCGATCTTGTTGATCAGCTTGCCCTGCGCCCACAGGCCGCCGGCGGTGTCGATGAACTGCTTGAGCTGCGCCGCCGGCAGTCCGTAGCGGGTGGGTGTGCCGAACATGATCGCGTCGCCCCACACCAGGTCGTCAAGGGACGCCTCCACGATGTGCTGCGTGGCGGCGGCGTGGTCGCTCCATCCCTGGTTGGAGGCGATGGCCTCGGCGGGGGCCAACTCGCGTACCTTGCGCAGCCGCACCTCGGCGCCCGCCTTCTCGGCGGCGGTGGCGGCTGCCTTGGCGAGCTCGAAGACCGTTCCCGTCGACGAGTAATAGATGACGGATACCCGGACAGCCTCATTCAAGGACATAGTTGATCTCTCTCGGTTACGGTTTATACCGAAATGAGAATTTAGGTCGGACCGCTGGAGTGCACATCGGTCACCGCATCGGTCATCGCATCGGTCATTCGTCGCCGGGCGCGTACGGCAGGCAGACCGCTTGGCGCGGCGCGGCTCGGCAGGCGGCACGGTTGGCGCGGTACGGCAGGCCGGCCGCTCACTCGCTCAGCGTCGGGATGAGCTTCCTGAGCTCGGCGCGTGACGCGATGCCCAGCTTGAGGAAGACGCTGGACAGATGGTGGCCGACCGTCCGGGGGCTGATGAACAGCGAGGCGGCGATGTCCTTGTTGGTGAGGCCCTGGGCGGCGAGCCTGGCGATCCGCGTCTCCTGGGGCGTCAAGGGGGTGGAGCCGGGGGCCTGTTCCGTCTGAGCGCTCGTCTCACCGGCCAGTTCGAGTTCGGTCGTCGCGCGGACCAGCCAGTCGTGCGCCCCCAGCCGGGCGAAGGTCTCCCTGGCGGCGCGCAGATGTCCCCTGGCCAGGACCCTGCGGCGGGCTCGGCGCAGCCACTCGCCGTAAAGAAGCTCGGTCCTGGCGTGGTCGAACGGCCGTTCTGCCTCGGCGTATCCGGCGAGCGCCTGCGTGTAGAGGGCCTCCGCCTCATCGGGGCCGGCCGTCAGGGCCCGGCAACGGAAGGCCGCGCCCCTCGCCCAGGTGGCCCCGCTCCGGTCCGCCCACTCCTCGATGAGCCGCACCCACTCCGGGATCGTGTCCTGGCGCCCAGCGCGGACCGCCGCCTCGACCGCGTCCGCCGCCGCCAGCACCGCGAAGGTCGAATGCGCCCCCTCGCCGCCCGGTGTGATCAACCTGTCCAGCAGGTCCGAGGCGTCCTCCGGGCGTCCGGAACCGAGCGCCGCCATCCCCTGGTGCCAGTACGACGCGCCCATCAGCGCCCGGGACGACCAGCTCGACCTGGACCGCTGCACCTCCCGGATCAGCTCTTCCCCGGCGTCCTCCCCCTCGGTGACGGCGCTCAGCCAGCCCATCACGTTCAGGCACTGGGCGATGACGCTGGAGGCCACCATGCCCTCACCGAGCCGGAGCCCTTCGCTCGCGTTGAGCCGCGCGTCCGCCCAGTGCCCGCTCATCATGTCGACCAGGCCGAGTTGCGAGAGCAGGAAGGCCAGTGCGGACAGCACCCCCGTTTCCTTCGACCGGTCGGCGGCCCGCTGGTAGTAGGCGCGCGCCCGCTCCTCAAGGCCCCAGGCGACCGCGATGGGCGCGGGAAGCAGCAGCCACATGATCAGGTTGAAGTCGTTTCCCGGCCTGATCTCCGGCATGGCCTGGCCACCGGGCTGCGCCTCCTCGAACCACCAGTGGCGGACCCCCTTGACGAGCAGGTCGGCCTGCTCGTCCCCCGTCGCCGGCAGCCCGTCCAGCACTTCCAGCGCTCGAGCCCACAGCTCGGGTGAGTCGATGTTCCACGCCGCCCGCAGCGCCAGGCAGGCGAGCTGTACCGCCAGCCGCGGGTCCTCGACCATGCGGGCCTCGGCCAGCAGCAGCCGATGGGCGCTCGCCTGCTCGCCGTGGACGAACTCCAGGAGGCCCCGCAACCCTCCGCTGAGCGTCGCGACCACCGCCTCAGGTGCCTGACTCCGCGCCCGCGCCAGCAGCTCGCGCGCGCACTCCGGCTCCCCCGACTCCCAGGCGGCGCGTGCGGCGGCGGCGTACCGCCTGCCTGCCTCCTCCAGGTCGGGCGTCAGCTCCGCCGAACGGCGCAGCGCCTTCGAGGCCGCCGCGCACCCGCCTCGGGACAGGGCCCGCTGCGCCGAGTGGTGCAGCAGGTCGGCGACCTCCGCGTCCGGTTCCAGGGTCGCCTCGGCGAGATGCCAGGCCCGGCGGTCCGTGTCGTCCTTGCCTGCGAGTACGGCGGCCAGCGCCCGATGGACGGCCTGCCGTTCCGGAGGGAGCGCCGCCTCGTAGATCACGCTGCGGATGAGGGGATGCCGCAGACTCACCCGGTTCCCCGACAGGTCAAGGAACCGGTCGACGACGGCCTGATCCCACGTCTCCGCGCCGATCTCGAGAGCGGCGGCCGCGGCGCTCACGGTCCCGAGGTCGCCGCGGTCCTCCGCCGCGACCACGAGGAGCACGGTCCTCGCCGCCGGGGGAAGGCACGCGACCATGGCCAGGAACGCCTGACGCAACATCGGCCCCGGGGTCAGTGTGTCCCCGACGGCGAGGCCCGTGCCGGCCATCCCGGAGAACTCACGCAGCGCCAGCGGATTGCCGTGGGCGGAACGCAGGACCGCCCTGACGGCCGACTCGGAAAGCTCGGCGTGCTCGGCCCGCAGGTAGGCGCACGCGGCGGCCTCGTCCAGCGGCTCGACGTGGAGCCCATCGACGCCGCTCCATCTGCCGTCAGCCGGACCATGATCGGTGGCGACCAGCGCGATCGGCTCGGTGCGCAGCCTGCGGGCGACGAAGGCCAGGCAGCTCGCCGACTCCGGGTCGATCCACTGGGCGTCGTCCAAAAGGATCAGCACCGGCTGCCGGCGTGCCAGTTCAGAAAGCAGGGTCAGAGTGGCCGCGCCGAGCAGGAGGCTGTCGGTCCTGCCCTCGGCCAGACCGAAGGCGGCACGCAGCGCCGCCGCCTGGGGTGCGGGCAGCGCGTCCACGCGATCGAGCACGGGCCACAGCAGTTCGTGCAGAGCGGCGAAGGCCATGGCCGATTCCGACCGAGTCCCCCTGCTGCTCAGAACGGCGAATCCGTCAGCCCGGCTCTCGACGTGGCGGAGCAACGCGGTCTTGCCGATGCCTGGATCGCCCCAGAGCAGGAAGGCGCCACCACGCCCCTGCCGAGCCCCGGCGAGGAGGCGGTCGAGTGCCGCCGCCTCCCGATCTCTCCCGTATAGCACGTCCGACACCACCTCCTTACGTTACGAATCTGTAATGTAACGCAACAAAGACGAGGGCGGACCTCTTCCCCAGCCCGTCCGCGCATCGAGACGCGGGAGCGGAGAAACGACCCCTCATCTCGAGGGATTCACGTCAGGGCCGGAGGAGGACACCCTTGGGACAGCAAGTCCCTCGGGCCGTCCATTCCCGGCGCCGACAAGCCGGTCGACGCCATGCGCGTCGATCTCGACATGCTCGCGCCGTTTTCGGGGGCCGAGCCGTCGCACTTCCGTGCATGATCACGAATGGTGAACGCGCAGGTCACGGCACACTTCGCCGAATCCGCGCATGATCACGGACGGGGAGTGCGCAGGTCGCGGAGCTTTCTGCCGAACCTGTGCATGATCACACCCAAGGGGCGTGGTCACGCCCAAGGGGAGGTGATCACGCCCATGGAAGGGTGACCACACCAAGCAGGGCCGGCCGTGGGTGGTGGCCGGGCCTGCTTGGATCAGTCGATCGCGATCAGGCTCCGAAGGTCTCGCACCGCTTGCCGACGTTGGTGTTGTTGCCGCCGCCGGCCCGCGCCACATCCGAACCGGCACCGCAGTCGATGCCGTCGTTGCCACTGGCGGTCGTGATCTTGTCAGCGCCGTCGCCCGTGGTCACCGTGTTGTTGCCGCCACCGGCGTTGACCGTGTCGTCGCCGTCGCCGGTGGTGATCTGGTCGTTGCCCGAGGAGGTCGTCACGGTGTTCGCGCCGGCTCCCGCGCGGACCACGTTGTTGCCGCCGCCCGCGTCGATCCAGTCGTCGCCGCCGGTCGTGGTGATCTGGTCGTTGCCGCTGCCCGTCACGACGCAGTCGCTTCCGCCGCCGCCGTTGACCGTGTCGTTGCCGCCCCGGCCGATGATCAGGTCGTTCGCGCCGGTACCGGAGATCTGGTCGTTGCCGGTCGTGGCGACGACGACGTTCTGGATCTCGCTGCCGGCGCACGCGGTCGCGGGCACGCCGTCCGCGCGGACGGCGACGGCCCCGGTCTGCTTGATGCCGGTGAGCCCGGTGACCTTGCCGTCGGCCGACACCTCGGTGTAGGTGACCGATCCGCCCTTGCCGACCGTCAGCGTGACCGGCGTGCCGTTCACGCTGACCGTGACGACCGCCGGCTCGCCGTCGACCGTCGTGATCGTGCTGGTCTTCGCGGAGCCGGTGAGCTCGTAGGAGCCCTGTCCCAGCGCGATCGTCGCGCCGCTGCCGGCCGGCTGGAACCGCGCCGCGGAGGAGCCTGCGCCGGCCTTCACCCGTACGCCCGCGGGGTCGCGCACGTCGGAGATGGTGAGCGTGCGGCCGCCGCGGCCGAGGATCTTGCCCGAGGTGGTGCCGCCCACGAGAGCGTCGGAGAACGTCTCGTTGGCCGGGTTGTTCGCCTGCGAGATGCCCGGCGGGAACGTCACGTCCACGACGTCGTCGATGCCGTCGTCGTCGGCGTCGAGGTCGAGCACCGTGCAGGTGAGCGTTCCGCCGCGCAGCGCGTGCCCGTCGTCGTCACTGTCGTCGGACCAGAAGACGGGCTTGTGGCCGTCCACGCACTCCGACTGGGGCGCGATCGCGAAGCCCTCGTTGTTGATGTTGGGCATCGAGCCCGGCCGCTCGTACACGTCGGTGACGGCGAACTTGCCGCCGGCGTCGATGCCGAGGGTCGCGGTGCGGCCGCTGCAGGTGTCGTCGCACACCGCCCAGAGGTGGTCCGTCTCAGGGTCGAACGCGAGGTCCATCACGCTGGGGAACCCGCTCGCGATCGTGGCGACGCGGGTGAATCCGCCGCCTGCCTGGTCGAGCGCGTAGGCGTAGATGGTGCCGTTGGCCTCGAGGCCGACGAAGAACAGGCCGTCGCCGTGGCCCGGGTAGGCACCCGGGTCATAGGCCGCGCCGGTGTGCTCGTCGCGGAAGCCGTGCGAGGTGAGGTAGGAGTCGGGGATCCAGGAGATCGCCTCAAGCCCGCTGTTCGCGGCGACCGCGGGCAGGTCCGCGGTGAGGTTCCATTCCCTGGTCGCGCTGAGGCTCGTCGCCGTGCCCGCCGGGTCGAAGCGCAGGATCTCGGGACGGCTGACACCGCTGTTCGCGTTGTTGCGTTCGGTCGAGACGAACACGCCGCCGGCCGGTCCGGCTCCGGTCAGGGTCACGCCTTCGGAGTCGAGGTCGCCGGTGCCGTCCGGGTAGTGCAGCGCCTTGCCCGCGTTCCAGCCGCCGGTCGCGGTGGGCGCCCACTCGTCGCCGTCCCACTCCAGGCGGTACAGCGCGCCGGGGCCGTTCCTGACCGCCCAGAGCACTCCGGGCGTCCCGTCGCCGGACGCCTCGTAGGCCAGGCCGCTCATGTTGGTGCCGAACGTGTCGGCGGCGTCGGCGGTGGTCACGGCGTCGCCGCCCGGCCACGGCTTGGCGGAGACCTGGCCCGGGCACGCGTTCGCCGCGCCCTTCGTCGAGGTGGTGGTGGTCACGAACGCGCCGCTGCCGTCGGGGCACCGGCCGTACGTCGTCGCGGCGTGGGAGGTCCAGGTGTAGGAATCGGCGAGCGTGGTGCCGTCCGGCCGGAACAGGCGGGCGGAGTCGGCGCCGCCCAGCCCGAAGACCGGATCGACGTCGAGCGCCAGGAACGCACCGGCGGCCATCGTCGTGCCCGCCGCGACCGTGAACACGTGCGAGTCGTCGTTGTCCTTGACCACCCAGCCGGAGACGTCGACAGGGGTCGTCCCGGTGTTGACCAGCTCGACCCAGTCACCCGGCGTCCCGCCGTCGG
>NZ_BONV01000013.1 GCF_016862895.1 Planotetraspora kaengkrachanensis
TTGAGACCACCTTGATCCGAAAGGAGCGGACCCATCCGCCTTGGGAGGCTGTCCTCGGAGTTGCCCACATCGGCCGCAGTCGCCCTCCGTGACCGGCGGACACGCGTAGCGGGGCTCGCACACTCCCCTCAGGACGGCTCCGGGAAGCCCATGAAAAGAGGCGGGCGTTAAGGGACAACCGGATCGTTCGTTCAAGCATCTAAGTAGCGCGACGGTGAGCACGCCGGCGACGCGAGACGGATCGGGGAGAGGGACGGTATGAGGGGCGAGGTGTCCACAGCAGCGGGTTCGCTCGGGAGGGCCACGACCCGAAGCGAAGTCCCGGCGCCCGCGCAACCGGATGTCAAGTCGCCCGCAATCGCCTCGCGCTACGAAGAGGATGCGGGAGTCTTCACTCGGCGGCAGCCAAGCCGCCTCTGCTCCCGCCGGTGGAGGTGGCCATCATGACGCGGTCGGAGTTCGACGACATTCGCGCACACATCGCGGCCGAGGACCCCCGTTCGGGGGGTCTGCTCGACATCGCCAGGGAACTGCTCGACGACCTCGAGCAGGCGCGCATGCGTGAGTCGCTTCTGCGCACCTACTACTTAGGGTTGCTGACCGCCGCCCGCGCGACCGTCGCCGCGGACATGGCCGGAGACGCGTCGCCGATGACGTTCCTGGAGCACGAGCTCGGCAAGCACGGGCAGCTGCCGTCCGGCGAGCAGATCGAGCGCATCCTCTCGGATGCGCGGACCGCCCAGGCTCTCCTGGCGTGCATCGGTGAGCCGGCCGCACCCCGGCGCTCCGCTCCGGTTCGCCTCGGTGGTCGCTGCGTGGGCGTCACGCGCAAGCTCCGGGGCTGAGCGGCCGTACGGTCGACAAGGGGGCATGACGGGGCCGGACCGGCCCCGTCGGCAGGGGGAGAGACCGGGTCATCCGCCAGGGATGAGGTCGTGCACGAACACCACGTTGGGATACGCCGGGTTGTCGGTGTACCCCTGGACGTTGCCGAGATACGCGCGCTGGTAGTTCGACACCCACGGCACCGCGACGACCGCGTTCTGGTCGATGAGCGTCCGCTGGAGTTCGAAGTACGCCTTCTCCGCGGCGGAACGATCCGTGGCCACCAGTGACGGCAGCTTGTCGATCTGGTTGTCCAGAGCCTTGCTCTTCAGGTAGGTGAGGTTGAACGACACCGGCTCGCCGCTGTGGAAGACGTTGAGGAACCACGAGTACGCGTCGGCGTAGTCGGGCCACCAGTACATGACGAAGATGTCCTGGCGCTTGGTGAGGTCCTTCGACTTGCCCTGGTCCCACTGCGGGTTCCACTGCATCGCCAAGGCGTTCACGTGGACGTTGAGCTGCGCTAGCGTCTGGGTGAGCTGCTCGACGAGCACCTGTTCGTCGTCGTCGCCCTGTGCGTAGGTCAGCGTCAGCTCGAGTTGCTTGCCGCCGGGGCCGTACCCCGCCTGCTGGAGCAGTGTGGTCGCGCCGGGGATGTCCTGCTTCGGGGCGATCTTGCTGGAGTGGCCGAGCAGACCCTCGGGCACCAGCCCGTTCGCCGTGGCTCCGGCCCCCTTGAGCGCGGTGATGAGGCCGTCGTAGTCGATCGCCTTCTGCACCGCCTGCCGAAGCCGTACGTCCTTGAGCGGGCCTGACGCGGAGTTGAAGAGCACGAGCATGTTCTGGAACGAGGGGACCTGCAGGGTGCGCACACCGGCGGTCGTCTCGGCCTTGCGGTACAGGGTCGGGTTGAGCCGCTGCACGAAGCTCACCTCACCGCGCAGCAACTGCTGCCACGCCGTGTTCAGGTTGGGCGTGACGACGAACTCGATGTTCTTGTAGTGCGCGCCGTCCCAGCCGCCCCAGTATCCGTCGAAGGCGCGCAGCGTGAGTTCGCTGCGCGCGCCCTTCTTCCAGGTCGCGACCGTGTACGGCCCGGAGCCCGCGTCCCTGCCCTGCTGGAACCACTTCGTGAGGTCCCCCGAGCCGGCGGCCGCGGTGTCGTAGATGTAGGCGGAGTAGTCCGCCGAGGCGATCAGGTCGAGCGGGGCCGGGTACTTGAGGGTGAACTCGACCGTGAGCGGGTCCTTGACCGTGATGTTCTGGACGCAGTCCCAGATGTAGGCCGCGCCACCCGCGAGCCGTTTGGTCCGCTCGATGGACGCCTTCACCGAGGTGGCGTCCAGCGGCTTGCCGCTGTGGAACTTCACGCCGTCGCGCAGCGTGAACGTCCAGGTCTTACCGTCCGACGACGACGTCCACTTGGTCGCGAGACGCGCTCCGGCTCGCTTGGTCACCGGGTTGTAGACCGTCAGCGAGTCGTAGACGTTCTGCAGCGCGATGACCTCGTTGGAGTACGAGGTCGCGGGGTCCCAGTCGGTGATGACGTCCAGGTTGGACACGTAAACGAATTTCGAGTCCTTGGGACTGGTGGTGGTTCCGGCGGTGGTCTCGGCCACCGTTCCCCCACCGCAGCCGGTCAGGGCCAGGAAGGCCACGAGACCCAGGATGAGCAGACGGCGCATGCGGCGTGAGGTCCTTTCCACCATGAGCTACCATGATCGAAACTACCGCATGATCACGATTACCAACGATATTTCCTGACATCTCATCGCAGAACTCTCATTTGAAACATAGCGCTGATAACCTCTCTCCCTGTCTCACAAGAGATCAGCGGAAAGCTCATCATCCCCATCGGGACGAGGTGCCATGAGTCCCCGTAGGCGTGACCGGTCGATCAGGTTCAGGCTTATCGGCCTGCTCGTGGTGCCGCTCCTCTCTCTGGTGGCCCTGTGGGCCGTCACGGCCGGTGTCACCATCGGCGACAGCCTCCGGCTGCGGACGTACAACACCCTGTGGTCCACGCTCCGCCAGCCCGCAGACAAGCTGATCGTCGAACTCCAGCGGGAGCGTCTCGACTCCGCGCGCTACCTCGGGTCGGCGAACCACGCGGGCCGCTCCGACATGGAGGCGCAGCGACTGCGCACCAACGCCGCCCGCGACTCGGTCCGGCGGCTCGCGCTCTCGGACTCCTCGCGCTCCGCGACGACGCCGACCATGCGCGCCCAGGTGGACGAGATGCTGGGCGGCCTCGGCCAGCTGGACGAGATCCGGGCGGAGATCGACGAGGGTCTGTCCGACCGCCTGCGTGCGATCGAGACCTACAACCTCGTCTCCGACTCGATCTACCGGATGCACTACAGCCTGGCGCTGATCGACGACATCCCGATCTACCAGCAGTCCCGCGTGGTCATCTCGCTCGGGTACGCCAAGGAGCTGCTGACCCGCGAGCAGGCGATCGCCTCCGCGGCCTCGGCCTCCGGCACGATGACCGACGAGGAACGCAAGCTGTTCACCCAGCTCGTGGGCAACCGGCGCTTCCTCATCGACCAGGCCCTCCCCGAGCTGGACGAGGGCCTGCGGCAGATGAACGTCAACCTGATCACCACTCCGCTCTACCAGCGGCTCCGGCTGCAGGAAGAGAAGATCATCTCCGGTGGTGCGCTCACCGCCCGGACCGAACAGGTCTGGCAGACGACCTCCGACGACATCGCCGAGTCGTTCCAGCAGGCGCAGACGGACGCCGGTACCAAGCTGACCGAGCGTGCGGCGCCGATCGCCGACTCGATCCTCACCCGGGCCGTCATCGTGGGTGGCGTCGGACTGGTCGCGGTGCTCGCGTCGATCCTCATCTCGATGCGACTCGGCTCCCGCATCGCGCGTGAGCTGGCCACCCTGCGGCAGGCCGCGCTCGACCTCGCCAACGTACGGCTGCCGCGCGTGCTGGAGAAGCTCAAGAAGGGCGAGGACGTCGACATCGCCACCGAGGCTCCGCCGATGCCGGCCATCGGCGAGACCGCGGAGATCCAGGACGTCGGCCACGCCTTCTCGACCGTGCAGCAGACCGCCGTCGAGGCAGCGGTCGGGCAGGCGAAACTCCAGCGGGGCGTCGGGCAGGTCTTCCTCAACCTGGCCAGGCGCAGCCAGACGCTGCTGCACCGGCAGCGCACCCAGCTCGACGGCATGCAGCGCCGCACGACCGAGCCGGAGACCCTCGAGGACCTGTTCCGCCTCGACCACCTGACGACTCGCATGCGCCGTCACGCCGAAGGCCTGATCATCCTGTCGGGCTCGGTGCCGGGCCGCGCCTGGCGCAAGCCGGTCCCCCTGTACGACGTCGTACGCGGCGCGGCCGCCGAGGTCGAGGACTACGCGCGGGTGACCGTGTTCCCGATGGAGGAGCACCGGCTCGACGGCACGGCGGTCGCCGACACCATCCACCTCGTCGCCGAACTGATCGAGAACGCGACGATCTTCTCGCCGCCGCACACCTCGGTCTCGGTCCGCGGAGAGCTCGTGGGCAACGGCTTCGTGGTGGAGATCGAGGACCGCGGCCTGGGCATGACCCCCGAGCGGCTGGCCGAGCTCAACGAGCGCCTGGCCAGCCCGCCGGAGTTCGATCTCGCCGACACCGACAGGATGGGCCTGTTCGTGGTCTCCAGGCTCGCCGCCCGTCGCGAGATCTCGGTGACGCTCCGGCCCTCACCGTACGGAGGGACGACCGCGATCGTGCTCATCCCGACCGCGCTGATCGACTCTCCGAAGGATCCCGATCTGGCGCGCCTGGCGACCGACGAGGTCACGCCGGAGGACATCATTCTTGCCTCGCTGAGCCGGGGAACCCAAGACAGCCAGGAGCCCGGCGAGGAGAGGTCATGACCGAGCGCACCCACCACGACCAGTGGCTGGACGAGGAGGCGGGGCCGCTCGTTCCGGCGTACGCGCTGACGCGCGGGCGGGTTCTGCCCGCGAACAAGGCGATCGACCTGGTGGCCATCGTGACCGCCACGGGCGGGCCGACCCCGGTCAGCCTCGACCCGGAACAGTGGATGATCCTCAGCCTGTGCGCGCGGGCGACCCCCCTCGCGGACATCGCCGCGGCGATCGACCTTCCGCTGGGCGTCGTGCGCGTGCTGGTCGGCGACCTGCACGAGCAGGGGCTGGTCCAGGTGCGCCCGCCCGCGAGCGTGTCCCAGCTGCCGAGCGCGAGCATCCTGACCGAGGTGATCCACGGGCTTCGCGCCCTGTGACGCGTGCGGCCGCGCGGCCCGCTGGGTCCACGGCCTCCGACAAATGGAAGGGCCGGCGCCGTTTGAGGGCGCCGGCCCTTCCGTCGCTGAACTACAACGCGTGGGGGTAGTGCCGCCTCGCGTGTTCGGCGGTGATGTAGCCCTCCCGCAGATCGGCCCGGACGGCCTCGGGATCCCGCCCGGACGGCGGGCCGTACCCGCCGCCCGACCCGGTGCGCAGGTGCACGACCGCGTCCTTGGGCAGGAAGATCCGGGTCTTCAGGGAGAAGTCCTCCGCGCGCCCGTCGGGGTATTCGACGGTGAGCCGGTTGGGCCGTCCCGCGAGGCCGCCGGACAGACCCCACGGCTCCAGGGCCGTCCTGGCCAGACCGGCGGTCAGGTACTGGTCCTCGAGCACGCGGAAGGACAGGTCGAGCCCGAGCCCGCCCCGGTGGGTCCCGGGGCCGCCCGAGTCCTCCGCCAGGGCGAGGCGCTCGATCCGCCAGGGATTGCGGGCCTCCCAGATCTCGGCGGGGGTCAGGCGGGTGGCCGACTCGGAGATGTACATCAGCGCGCTGGCACCGTCCGCGGTCGGTGAGGCGCCCTGCCCGACCGGGTGCGGCGCCCCGTCGGCCCAGGGTTCGCCGGTCGCCTCCCTGTTCCCCCACCACACCAGGGCGTTGATGTCGCCGCCGCTCGCCGCCGGCACCGATCCGGGCACGGCGTCGGCAAGCGCGCGGATGATGAGCTCGATGGCGTGGTCGGACGGGATCCCGTACATGAAGCAGGGAGCCGGCCGTACGGGATGGAAGAGCGAGCCGCGCCTCGTGATCAGCTCGAGCGGCCGGAAGTGCCCCTCGTTGGGCTGCTCGTTGGAACCGCCGAGGAAGGCCACGGCGATCCGGACGGCCGCCACCGTCGAGGGGAGCGGGCAGTTGACCGGGCCCCCCACCTGGTCGGGGCAGTCGGTGAGGTCCACGGTCACCGACGAGCCGCTGATCGAGACCTGGACGCCGAAGCGGATCGGCAGGCCGTTCACCCCGTCGGAGTCGATCGTGCTCTCCGCCGTGTAGACGCCGTCGGGCAGCCGCTCGAACCAGCCGCGCACCAGCGTCTCGCCGTGCGCGTACATGCGGGCGACGCACCGGCGGAAGGTGTCCAGGCCGTAGCGGCGCACCAGCGCGACGAGCGCCTCGGCTCCCGTCCTGGCTCCGGCGACCATGGCGTTGATGTCGCCGATGACCATCTCCGGCATCCGGCTGTTGGCCAGGATCATCCGGTAGACGTCGCTGACCAGGCGCCCGGCGTCGTAGAGCTTGACGCCGGGGAAGATGGTCCCCTCCTGGTGCACGTCGACCGTGTCGGTGCAGTAGGGGTCCTTGCCGCCGATGTCCAGCCAGTGCGCCTTGATCACCGCGTAGCCGACGAGGACGTCGCCCTCGCCCGTGAAGACCGGCACGACCATCGCGGCGTCCTGTGGGTGCGAGCCGGTCCCGTAGGGGTCGTTGTACAGGATCACGTCGCCCGGGCACAGGGCTCCCGCCCCGCCGACGGCCTCGACCGCCTCCTGCACGCAGAAGCCCAGCGTGCCCATGAACGCGGGCAGAGTCGGCGCCTGGGCGAGCATGCACAGGTCGGCGTCGTAGAACGCGACGGCGAAGTCCAGCGCCTCGTAGATGATCGGCGAGAACGCCGTGCGGATCAGCGACTGCTTCATCTGATCGGCGGCGGCGTTGAGCCCCTGGCGGATGATCTCCGTCGTCACCGGGTCGGCTCCGTCGCCGAGCCCGGGGTTCGCCTCGGTGTAGCGGGTGCGGACGATGCTCGTCATCGGTCGCCGTCCTTCCGTGTGATCAGCAGACAGCCGCTGGGATGGGCCTCCGCGGTGAAGCCCGCGTCCACGTACGTCGTCGCGGTCGGCTCCACGACCAGGAGGGGCCCCTCCGCCGGCCCGGAGAATCCCTGTCTCGGCACGACCTGGGCGTCAGCCCAGGCGCGGCGGGCGAACGACCACAGCCGGATCGTCGCACCGGCCGCCGCGCCCGACGGCGGCGCGGGCACCAGCGGGCGCTCCCCGTCGAGCACGATCCTCGTGGTCGCCCTGACGGTGACCACCTCGAGCGGGTCGGGCAACTGGTGCCCGAACGTGCGGTGGTAGGCCGCGGAGAACCGGTCCGCGACGGCCGCGACGTCGTCCTCACCCAGGCGCAGGGGGATCGTCAGCGTGTGCTCCTGACCGCGGTGGCGCAGGTCCAGGTCGACCTCCCGTACGGCCCCAGCCGTCGAGAGCCGTCCGAACAGCGCGCCGGCCATCGCCTCGATCGCCGGGAGCGCCTCCTCGTCGAGGGGCCGGACCATCGTCCGGGCCGCCGACCGCACGATGTCGGCCTGGACGAGCCCGACGGCGGAGAAGTTGCCCGCGTTCGGCGGGATGACGACCGTGTCGACGTCGAGTTCGTTCGCGAGGAGGCAGCCGAACAGCGGGCCCGCGCCGCCGAAGGCGACGATGGCCGCGCCGCGCGGGTCGACGCCCCGTTCGACCGTCACGCCGCGCACCGCCTGGGCCATGTTGGCCGTGGCGATCCTGATGACGCCTTCGGCCACGACGTCGGCGCCGGCGATCCCGGTCGGCTCCGCCAGCGGCGCCAGCACCTCTGCGGCCTTCTCCGGGGACAGGGATATCCCACCGGAGATGTGGCCCGCGGGGATCATGCCGAGGTGCAGGGCGGCGTCGGTGACCGTCGGCTCCGTGCCGCCGCGCAGGTACGACGCGGGCCCGGGCACCGCACCCGCGCTGCGCGGGCCGACGCGGAGCAGGCCGCCCGCGTCGGCGACCGCGACGGAACCGCCGCCCGCGCCCACCGACCGGACGTCGACCCAGGGGCTCTGCAGCGGGAGCCCCATGACCTCGCCCTGGAACAGCAGGGGAAGTCTGCCGTCCTCGATCAGGGCCGTGTCGAAGCTGGTGCCGCCGACGTCGGCGGCGACGGCCGTGCGGAGACCGAGGGTCTGCGACAGCCGCGCCGTGGCGACGGCCCCGGCGACCGGTCCGGAAAGGATGGTCTCGAACGGCCGTGCCGCCGCCTCCGCGAGGGTGAGCGCGCCGCCGCCCGACCTGGTCACGAGCAGTTCGCCGGCGAATCCGCGCCCGCGCAGCTCACGCTCGAGATTGTGCAGGTAGGGGCCCATCCGATGGCGGACGAAGGCGTCCACGACCGTGGTGCAGGTCCGCTCGTACTCCCGGTACTCCCCCGACACGTCGTGCGACAGCGAGATGGGCCCGTCGAACCCGGCCTCGCGGAGCAGTTCGGCCGCCAGCACTTCGTGACCCGGGTTCGCGTAGGAGTTCATCAGGACGATCGCCACAGCGTCGACTCCCTCGGCCGCGAACAGCCGGGCCGCCTCCCGTACGCTTTCGGGGTCGAGCGCCCGGACCACCGTGCCGTCCGCGGCGACCCGCTCGGCGGCCTCGGCCCGCAGGCGTCGCGGGACGAGGGGCGGCGGCGGTGTCCAGAACAGGTCGTAGGGGTCGTCGCGGTCGCCGCGCCGGATCTCCAGCACGTCGCGGAACCCGGCCGTGGTGATCAGTCCGACGGTCGCGCCGCGGCGTTCGAGCAGCGCGTTCAGGCCGACGGTCGTTCCGTGGACGAAGTGGCCGCTGCGGGCCAGGAGTTCGGGAGGCACCGCCGCGTCCACCGCGGCCAGCACGCCGAGCTCGGGCGCCGCCGGGGTGGTGGGCTGCTTGGCCACCCTGATCTCGCCTGTCGCCGCGTCGTGAAGCACGAGGTCCGTGAAGGTTCCGCCGACGTCCACTCCGATGACCGTTGCCATGACTGGCAACGTAGGACCACCGTGAGATTGCGTCGATGTGGCCTCACAACGACGAGACGGCGTCCGTTGTGCCGGGGAGACATTCCCGGTCGAGAACGACGTGGCAGGCCACGTGCAGCGCGAAGCGGGTCTGCGGGTCCGACAGGTCGGCGCCGAGCGCCTCGCTGATGCGCCTGATCCGGTGGGCCACCGCGTTCGGGTGCAGATTGAGCAGTTCCGCGGCCCGGGTCCGCGACCCCCAGCTGTCCAGATACGCCTTGAGGGTGGGCACGGCGTGATCCGCGAGCACGCCGAGGCCGTCCAGGGGGGCCAGCATGTCCCGCGCGGCGACCAGTGCGCTGTCGCTGCCGCCCAGTTCGGCGAGGATCGCGTGGACCCCCAGCCGGTCGAACCTGGCCGCTTCGCCCGCGGCCGCCCTGGCGGCCGCCGCCCTCGCCTGCGACGCCGTACGGCGCAGCCCGTCCGGGCCGGGCTGGCAGGTGCCGATCCCCGCGGTCAGCCGCGGCCACGCGTCGGCCGGCAGATCTCCGGCGACCTGCTCATCCGTCGTCAGGAGGACGAGGATGCCGTCCTGCCAGCGGGTGACGAGCGGAGGGCCGGCGAGGTCCTCATTCCAGGAGGCCGTGGCCACCGCTCGGCGCACCTGCCGGGTCACGGCCTCGGCCGGCCCGGCGGGAGACGCGGGGTCACGCAGGAAGACCGCCACGTGCCAGCCTTCCACCGGCACGCCCTCGTGCCGTGCGCGGCGGGCCGCCGTCCGGACCTCCTTCACCCCGGCGCGCAGCAGGGCGAGCACCGCCTGTTCGCGTGCGCCCTCAGCGGCGCGCGCGGACGCGCGGACGCGGCCGAGGGTGGTGGCGACGACGCCCGCGACGATGGCGGCGGCGGGGTCCTCCCCGTCCCAGCACACATAGCCGTCGGGGCGGCCGTCGACCCGGATCACGGCGGAGTTGGCGGACGGTCCTGCGACCTCCGTCACGCCGTACTCGACGCCTATGGCGCCGGACGCCGCCCGGAGGATGTCGTCCTCCCCGGCCCCCTCGATGGCGCCGAGCCCTTCGATCGCGTCACGGGTGCGTCGCAGCAGAAGAGTGGGGTCGGCTCGCAGCACCGCGCTGAGCCCGAGGACGGTCTCAGAGAGCGGCTGGTCGGAGGCGCCCGTCAGCAGCGCGACTCCGGCCCTGCGCGCCGCGCCGACGATGTCCGGCGAGGTTCCCGACGGGCCGGGCACCACGATCGCGGCCAGTTCCCTCCGGCCGGCGACGGCCAGCGCCTCGAGGACGCCCGCGCCGTGCATGGCGTGACGGGACAGGATGGCGAGCGCGCCCCGCGCGGCCGCCTCCAGTTCGCGCATCTCGTCGGCCAGGATGACGCTCTCGACCGCCCGGGCGTCCCAGGGGCCCGCGACGAGCGTCAGGCGCCGGCCCGCGGGCGTCCGAAGCAGGTCACTTACGTGGTGCATGGGGGACCTCACCTTCGCGGGCCAGCACGTCCTCGGCGCGATGACATGCCACCATACGCCCCTGTACGTCCCGGAACTGCGGTGCCTCCTTCCCACACACGTCGACGGCGAACGGGCACCGCAGCCGGAACGGGCAGCCGGACTCGGCCGGCGTCGCCTCGGTCCTACCGGCTGGGCGGGGCGGCTCTCCGCCCAGCCTCGGGACGGCGTCGCGCAACGCCAGGGTGTACGGATGGGCGGGACGGGTGAGCAGGTCCGTCGTCGGCCCCGACTCCACCACCCGGCCGGCGAACAACACGTGCGACGTACGGCAGAGCCGGTCGACGACGCCGAGGTTGTGCGTGATGAGCAGGTACCCGAGGCCGTGCTCGGCCGCGAGCCGCTCGAGCAGGTCGAGGATCCTCGCCTGGACGGTCACGTCGAGCGCGCTCGTCGGCTCGTCCAGCACGAGCAGGCGGGGCTCCACGGCCAGGGCGCGGGCGATCGCGACCCGCTGCCGCTGGCCACCCGACATCTGGTGGGGCCTGCGCCCGGTCAGGGCCGGATCGAGGCCGACGTCGGTCAGGAGTTCGGCCACCCTCGAGCGGCGGTCGGCCTTCGCCATCCTGTGGTGCGTCGTCAGCGCCTCGCCGATCGACGCCTCCACGGTCATCCTCGGGTCGAGCGCCTCGCTGCCGTCCTGGAAGACGGGCTGCACGTCACTGCGGAACCTGGCCCGCTCCTTGCGGTCGAGCGAGGTCAGGTCGCGAGAGCCGTACGTGATCGTGCCGGAGCGAGGACGCAGCAGGCCCAGCAGGGCGCGGGCGAGCGTGGTCTTGCCCGAGCCGCTCTCGCCGATGAGGCCGATTCCGCCCTCGCCGACCGACAGGCTGACGTCGTGGACGACGGCCGTGTGCCCGTAGGCCAGGGTGACCGCCTCCGCGCCCAGCACGGCGGGCCGCTCGCTCATGTCTCCTCCTCGCCCGGCCGCTCACCGGGGTCACCGGGGAGCCGGGGAACCGCCGCGATCAGCTCGCGTGTGTAGGCGTCACTCGGCCGGCTGAAGACGGCGTCGGCGTGGCCGCTCTCCACCACGGCTCCCTCCTTCATGACCACGACGCGGTCGGCGATCGTGGAGACGAGGGCCAGGTCGTGGGAGACGAGCAGCACGGCGAGGCCGCGCTCGTCACGCAGCCGCCGCAGCACGGCGACGACCTCCGCCTGCACGGTCACGTCGAGCGCGCTCGTCGGCTCGTCGGCCAGGACGACCTCGGCGCCGAGGGCGAGTGCCAGCGCGATGGCGAACCGCTGCGCCTGCCCTCCGGACACCTGGTGCGGATAGCGCCGGAGAATGAGGGGGTCGAGCAGCACCGCGGCGACCGCCTCCTCCGCCCGGCGTCGCGCCTCGCCGCCCTTGACCCCGTGCCGGGCGAGCGCGCGGCGCATCAGCGTGCCGAGCCGCATCGTGGGGTTGAGCGCGGCCTGCGGGCTCTGCATGACGAGCGCGGCCCGCGAACCGCGGATCCGCAGGAGGTCGGCGGGTGCGGCCGTGAGCACGTCGACGTCTCCGACACGGATCTCACCGGAGACGGCCGCGCCCTCGACCAGGCCGAGCGTGGCGAGCAGCGTCGTCGTCTTGCCCGACCCGCTCTCGCCGACGATGGCCACGCACTCTCCTGCGGCCACGTCGAGTTCGGGTACGGACGCGATCACCCGGTCGCCGATCCTGACGGCGAGGTTCCTGATCCTGATCATCGCGCCAGCCTCGCCCTCAGTCCCTCGCCGAGCACGTTGAAGGCGAAGGCGGTGATGAGGATGGCCACGCCCGGGCAGGTGACCACCCACCAGTCGGTGGTGAACAGGGACTGGCCCTGCTGGACCATGAGCCCCCATTCGGAGGTCGGCTCGTGGGCGCCCAGGCCCAGATAGGAAAGGGCGGCCGCGGTGAGGATGACGCCACCGCCGTCGAGGGACAACTGCACGAGGACCGGCGTCAGGGAGTTCGGCAGGACGTGCCGGAAGACGATGACCGGCGCAGGGACCCCCAGGCAGCGGGCGGAGTCGACGAACCCGCGGGTGGCCACCGAGGCCGCCACCGAGGCGGTGAGCCTGGCGTACCACGGCCACCAGGTGACGGAGATGGCCACGATCACCGTGGTGACGCTGGGCTGGAGCACCACGGCCAGGGCGAGCGAGAGCAGCAGCGCGGGGAACGCGAGGAAGATGTCGGTGATCCGCATGATCACGTCGCGCACCCAGCCTCCGGCGTATCCCGCCACGACGCCGAGGACGACCCCGACGACGCCGGAGATCACCAGCACCGCCACCGCGATCAGCAGCGAGGTCCGCGCGCCGTACAGGACCCGGCTGAGCACGTCGCGGCCGACCTGGTCGGTCCCGAACCAGTGCGCTCCGCTCGGCGGCAGTAGCGCCTCCAGCGGATGCGTGGCCGAGCCGCCGTCCTCCGGGTACGGCGCGATCAGCGGGGCCAGCAGCGCGGCGAGCACGATGATCGCGAGCAGCACCGCGCCCACGGTGGCCAGCCGGTCCATGCCCGCAAGGCCGCGCAGTGCCGTACGGCGAAGCCGTGGCTGGAGCGTGGGAGCCCCGGCCGGGCCTGAGATGGTCATCGCGACCTCACCCTCGGGTCGATCACGCCCTGGACCAGGTCCACGGCCAGGTTGGCGACGACGTACAGGATCGCGACGAGCAGGGTGACCCCGGCGATCGCCGGGGTGTCCAGCGACCGGATGGAGTCGGCGGCGTAGCGGCCGAGCCCCGGCCAGTTGAACACGGCCTCGACGAGGAAGCCGTTCACGATCGAGTACGCGAAGACGAGGGCGATGAGCGACAACACCGGGTTGAGCGCCGGGCGTAGGGCGAAGCGGGTGAGCACCGAGGTCTCGCCGAAGCCGAGGGCGCGTTCCAGCCGGGCGTGGTCGCGGGACGACTCCTCGATCAGGGCGGCACGGGTCATCTGGGCGATGACGCCGGCCGGGTAGGCGGCGATCACCAGAGCGGGCAGCACGAGGTGTGCGAGGGTGCTGCCCAGGATCGGCCAGTTGCCGGTGAACAGGGCGTCCACGGCGGTGATGTTCGTGTAGACGTGCAGCGGGCTCGTCTGGTCGAGGTTCGCGTCGTACTCCCCCGCGACCGGGAACCAGCCCAGGCCGCTGGCGAAGAGGGTCTGCAGAGCGAGGGCGAGCCAGAACACCGGCACGGAGACGGCCAGCATCGAGGAGACCCGAATCGACAGATCCGGAAATTTCCCCTTGTAGCGGGCGGCCGCGACCCCCAGCGGAATTCCCACGACGATCGCCACGACCAGCGCGGCGCCGACCAGCTCCAGGGACGCGGGGAACGCCTGGAACAGGTCGTCGCGGACCGGCCGGCGAGTGTGGAGGCTCGTGCCCCAGTCCCCCCCGAGCAGGTCACGCACGTAGTTCCAGAGCTGGACCGGCAGCGAGTCGTCCAGCCCGAACCGAGCGCGCGCCGCGGCGAGCTCCGCCGGCGACGCCCTCGGCCCCGCGTACGCCACGGCCGGGTCCCCGGGAACCAGCCGCATGATGACGAACGTGAGGATGACCACGCCGGCCACGACCAGGATGGCCTGGCCGAGCCGGCGGGTCAGATAACGGAGCATGCCTCAGGCACCGGGCTTGAGGTCGTAGACGAACACCACGTTCGGGTAGGCGGGGTTGTCCGCATACCCCTGGACCGACTTGGCGAAGGCCCGCTGGTAGTTCTGGACGTACGGCACCGCCACCGCGGCCTGCTCGCCGATGATCTTCGACTGGAGGTCGGCGTACGCCTTCTCGGCCCCCGGCTTGTCGATCGCGGTGAGCTCCGGCAGCGAGTCGATCTCCTTGTCGATCGCGTCGTTCTTCATGTAGGAGAGGTTGAACGAGATGGGGTCCGCGCTGCGGAAGACGTTCACGAACCACGAGTAGGCGTCGGCGTAGTCCGGGTACCAGTACATGACGAAGATGTCCTGGCGCTTCGCCGTGTCCTTCGACTTGCCCTGGTCCCACTGCGTGGTCCACTGCAGCGGCTTGGCCGTCAGCTTGACGTTGAGCTTGTCGAGGGCCGACGTCAGCAGCGTGACGAGCACCTCCTGGTCGCTGTCGCCCTGGGCGTAGGTCAGGGTGAGGTCGAGCGGCTTGCCGCCCGGCCCGTAACCGGCCTCCTTGAGCAGCGCCTCGGCGCCCGGAAGGTCCTGCTTGGGCGCCTGGCCCGGCGTGAAGCCGAGCAGACCGTCCGGCACCAGGCCGCTGGCCTGCACCCCGGCGCCCTTCAGCGCGGCGACCAGACCGTCGTAGTCGATGGACTTCTGGATCGCCTGCCGGAGCCTGACGTCCTTGAGCGGGCCGCTCTCGGTGTTGAACAGCGCCAGCAGGTTCTGGAACGAGGGCGTCTGCGAGGTCTGCACGTTGGCGGTGCCGCTCGCCTGCTGGAACAGCTGGGAGTTGAGGCGCTGGACGAAGCTGACCTCACCCCGCTGCAACAGCTGCCACGCGGTCGTGAGCTCGGGGGTGACCCGGAAGGCGATCTTGGAGTAGTGCTGGCCGCTCCAGCCGCCCCAGTAGCCGTCGAACTTCTTCAGCGTGAGCTCGGTCTCCTGGCCCTTCTGCCAGGAGTCGATCGTGTACGGCCCCGAGCCGGCGTCGTGTCCCTCGTTGAACCACTTGCCCAGGTCGCCCGTGGCGGCGGTGGTGTCGTAGATGTAGGACGCGTATCCGGCGGAGGCGACCAGGTCGAGCGCCGTCGGGTACTTCAGCTTGATCACCAGCGTGGTGGCGTCCTTGGCCTCGATCGTGTCGACCGCGCCCCAGATGTAGGCGGCGCCCTGGCCGACCTTGATGGTGCGCTCGATGGAGGCCTTGGCCGCCGCGGCGTCGAGCGGCTTGCCGGTGTGGAACTGCACGCCCGGCCGGAGCGTGAAGGTCCACTCCTTGCCGTCCGGCGAGCTGGTCCAGGACGTCGCGAGCCGGGGCTCCGCCTTCTTGGTCTGCGGGTTGTACCTCGTCAGCGACTCGTAGACGTTCTCCATCGCGATGATCTCGTTGGAGTACGAGCTCGCGGGGTCCCAGTCCGTGACCACGTCGAGGTTGGGGACATATGTGAAAGTGGCGTCAGCCGCGCTCTGAGACGTGCCCGCCTGCGGGGAGTCTTCGGCGCCGCGGACCTTGCCACCACCACACGCGGAGGTGAGGGCCACGACGGCCACGGCTCCCGCCGCGAGCAGACGCTTGTGCCAGCGCATTTGTGGGGGTTCCTTTCGTTTCCACCGGCCTACCGGCTGAGAGGGCCGGCAGCCTTTACCTGCAGGCGCACAGCCGGCTCCGGCAGGTAGCTGAGGGGGATCTCGCTGAGCTCCACGATCTGGACCGACGCCGGATCGGCCCCGGCGGCGACGGCTCTCGCGGCCGCCTCCTCCTTGGCCTTCTCGATCAAGGCGGCACGGGCGGCTCCGCCGTTTCCGGTCGGCACGATCGTTTCGAGCCGGCCGCTCGCGAGCGCGATCGCCGCGCCGACCGCGTTGGCGACCTCCGCGTGGCGCGGCCGGATCACCTCGCTCGCCCCAGGAATGTGCTCCGCCAGCAGCAACGCTCCGCCGCCCACCGCGATGAGCGGCCGGTCGGCCTTCCCCAGCGCCACCCGGTCGACCGCGTCCGCGACGAGCTCGTCGGCCCGCGCCACGGCCTCGGCCAGCCGGTCGCGCCACCGGTCAGGAACGCCGTGGGTGCCGACGACCCCTCTGCCGACGGCCACCGCGGCGTCGGTCATCGTCGGGGTCGGCCCGCCGAACACCAGGGCCTCCTGCCCGATCCGGTAGCCGACCGACCGCGGCTCGGCGCCGACCATAGTGCCCCCGCCGAGGGCGATCGACAGGATGTCGGGCATCCGGAAGTTGGTCGTGACGCCGCCGATCTCCACGGCCGCGGCGGACTCCCGCGGGAACCCGCCGACCAGGACGCCGAGGTCCGTCGAGGTGCCGCCGACGTCGGCGACGATCGCGTCCTCCACTCCGGACAGGTAGGCCGCGCCCCGCAGGGAGTTGGCCGGCCCCGAACCGATGGTCAGCACGGGATAACGGGCGGCGTAGTCGACGGCCATCAGCGTGCCGTCGTTCTGGGCGAAGAAGGTCTCCACCTTCAGCCCGCGCGACTCCAGCGCGTCCTGAAGGGCGGTGGTCACGTCACGCGCGACGCCGTACAGGGCGGCGTTGAGCACCGTGGCGTTCTCCCGCTCGAGCAGCCCGAGCGAGCCGATCTCGTGGCTCAGGCTGACCGCGACGTCACCGAGCTCGGCGCGGATGATCTCGGCGACCAGGTTCTCCTGGTCCGCGCTGCCCGGGCTGAAGACCCCCGCGACGGCGATGGCGTCGGCCCCGCTCCCCACCTCGGCGAGGAACCGCTTGACCGCGTCCGTGTCGAGCGGCGCGATCGGCCGCCCGTCGACGAAGTGCCCGCCGCGCACGATCGCCGTGCCCGCCGCCACCACGTCCTTGAGATCCGCGGGCCAGTCGCTCAGCGGAGGCACGGACGTCGTCGCGGGCGCGCCCAGCCGCAACACGGCGACCCGCCCGAGCGCACGGCGCTCCAGGATGGCGTTGGTCGCGTGGGTCGTCCCCAGCATGACGCGGGTCACCAGTGAGGGGTCGTCGAGCTCGCCGAGGACGGCGTCCAGCGCGGCGCGCAGACCCTCGGTCACGTCGGGGCTGGTGGGCCGCTTGGCGGTGGCCACGACGGCGTCGGTCTCGTCGAGCACCACGGCGTCGGTGTTGGTGCCGCCGACGTCGATCCCGACGCGGAGGCGAGTGCGCTGGTCAGGTCGCTCGCTCATGGCGCGATCTTTTCGACGGGGAGGTAGTCGAGGTCGTAGCCGAAGGCTCGCGGACCGGCCGTCTCCAGGCCCTTGGGCGTGCGCCACAGCGGGTCACAGGGCCACGCGAGCACGGTCACCCGCTGACCATAGCGGAGGCCCTCCGTCTGGATGGCGGTGGCCGCCTGAGTATCCACAACTGTGATCAAATCGGGCACCATCGCTCTCACCCGGCCGTCTTCGACGGCCACCAGATTCTCGTTCTGGATCTCCAGGCCGAGCGTCCTTCCGCGGTCGTCTCCGGTTCCCTCGATCGTCACCGTGCCCCGCGCGAACCCGCCGGTGGTCCGCCGGTCCAGATCGGCGATCTTGCCCGTGATGAGCCGTACGGCGCCGAGTTCGTCCTGCAGGGCGGCCAGCGGGTCCTGCGCGCCCTCGGTGGCCTTGCCGATGGCGATGGCCCGGCTCACGGTCCCCTCGATCACCGCGCCCTGGCACTCGGCCGCCGTGATGACGTAGTCGGCCATCAGCGCGCTGGAGCCGGACGCCACGGCGACGGCCCGGGCGATCTGCTCCGACCACAGGCCGTCGACCGGGCGGATCGTCACGACGTTGCCGACGACGTCAGACATGATCACGAGGTTGGCCGGCAATCCGGCCACGTACATGGACACCATCTGGACCTCGGGGAACGCGCGTCCCATCGCGTCGGCGTCCAGCAGCGGCAGGCCGAGCCTGGCCGCCCACGCCACCGGGGCCACTCCGTTCCCGCCGCCGATCTCCGATGACATCACGGCCGCCGGAGGCCGTCCGAAGATCCGCTCGACCTCGTCGCGGATCCGCACCGGCTCGTCCTCGGCGTGGATCATCTCGTGGCTCACGGTCGGCGCGCCGATGCCGGAGAGCGGGAGGACCAGGGCGTCGTCGGGGAGTTCCGCGAGCCGGACGAGCGGGACCTCGCCGTACTCGAGGATGGCCCGGCGTGCGGCCAGCCCCCCTGCGCGGACGTCGCCGCCGCCCCCCGTCCCGAGCACTGCGCAACCGCGGGCCAGGGCGGGCACGTCGTCAATTGATATGCGGGCCTGCATGGCGGGAGCCTTCACCACTCACCGGCCCGAACTCAATGTCACGCTTCGACACCACTCCGACATACGTTGTCGTATCACGACAAAAGGCATATCGACCAGCGGAAACGCAGAAGGCCCGGACTCTGAAGAGTCCGGGCCTTCTGATCTTTGTAGCGGGGACAGGATTTGAACCTGCGACCTCTGGGTTATGAGCCCAGCGAGCTACCGAGCTGCTCCACCCCGCGTCGGTATGCCTTAACCATAGCGCTCCCATGGAAGAGCGGCAAATCAAGAAGGGCTCCGCTGGAATCGACGGTCCTCAGGACGAGGGAGTCGGCGAAAGTGGTGTGACATGACGAAGGCCCCCGAACCCAACCCGGTTCGGGGGCCTTCTGATCTTTGTAGCGGGGACAGGATTTGAACCTGCGACCTCTGGGTTATGAGCCCAGCGAGCTACCGAGCTGCTCCACCCCGCGTCGGTAAGCCAAGATTATCCGGCGCGGGATGAAGTGGCAAATCAGCGGCTCATCCGCTCGGCGAGGCACTCGGGCTCGCCGGGGGCGGCGTGGACGCCGTGGCGGCGGGCGTGGGCGTGGGCGTCGGCGTAGCGGTCGGCGTGCCCTCCTGGCCCTGCAGCCTGTTGAGCTGGTCCAGGGCCTGCTTCAGCTGCTCCTGCGCCGCCCCGTACTTGGTCCAGTCCGGCGGGTTGGCCGACAGCGCGCTCTGGGCGTCCTGATAGGCCTTCTGGGCCTGCTCGATGACGGCCGCCAGCGAGTCCACGTTCGTCTGCGGCGTCTCCGCGGGCGGACTCTCCGGGTTGGTCGCCTCACCGGTGCCGAAGACCTGGTTCAGGGCCTCCTTCAACGTGTCGGCCGACCCCACCTTGTCCCCGAACATCACCAGCACTCGCCGGAGGATCGGATAGGGCTCCTGCCCCGCTCCCGCGGCCGTCTGGACGTAGACCGGCTCGACGTACACCAGTCCCCCGGCGAACGGCAGCGTGAGCAGGTTGCCGTACAGGATCTGGGCCTTGCCCAGTCCAAGGACGTTGAGCTCACCCGAGAACCGGTTGGTGAAGGTGTTCTGCACCTGCCCGGGTCCGGCGATGGTGGTGTTGGCCGGCATCCGCAGGATCTGCAGCTCTCCGTAGCCGCTGCCCGGCGTCGCGTTCACCGCCATGAAGGCCGCCAGGTTCGGGCCCTGGCGGGGCACGAACGTGGTGGTCAGCGAGAACGACGACTGCGCGTCGGGCATCTTGACCGACAGGTAGTACGGAGGCTGCTTGATGTTCTTCTCGCCGGACGACGGGTCGTCGGGGACGTTCCAGAAGTCCTGGCCGCTGTAGAAGGCCTTCGCGTCGGTGATGTGGTAGCGGGACAGGACGTCACGCTGCACCTTGAACAGGTCCTCCGGGTAGCGCAGGTGCTCCTTGAGCTGCGGGCTCATCTCGGACTGCGGCCGGATGATCCCCGGGAACGCCTTCTCCCAGGACTTCAGGACCGGGTCCTGCGCGTCCCACTCGTACAGCTTCACGGTGCCGTCGTACGCGTCGACCGTGGCCTTCACCGAGTTGCGGATGTAGTTGATCTGGTCACGCGGCTGCGGCGCGATCGCCCGCGGGTCCGTCGCGGTGTCCCTGATCAGGTCGGAGAAGCTCTTGCTCTCCGAGTACGGGAACTCGTTCGCCGTCGTGTAGGCGTCGATGATCCACACGATCCGGCCGTCGACCACCGCCGGGTACGGGTCGGAGTCGAGGTTGAGGAACGGGGCGACCTTCGCGACGCGCTGGGCCGGGTCGCGGTCGTAGAGGATCCGGGACTGCGAGTTGACGTCGCCCGACAACAGCAGGTTCTTCTCGCCGTACTTCACGGCGTAGAGCAGGCGATTGAAGAACGAGCCGACGGGCACGCCGCCGCTGCCGGTGTAGGTGTTGTTCGACTGGCCGGTGCCGCCGCTCGCCGGGTAGTCCAGCTCCTGCTTGGCGCCGTCGGCCGAGCCGCCCACGATCACGTAGTCGGAGCCGCCCTCGCCGAAGTAGATACGGGGCTCCTTGAGCCCGGTGTCCGTGACGAGCGGCCCGGCGACCGGCATGTCCTTGGCGTCGAAGTCCGGCAGGCCCTCGGTGTCGACCTCGTTGCCGGGCGCGGCGACGAACCCGTAGCCGTGGGTGTAGACCAGGTGCCGGTTGATCCAGTTGTCCTGCTCCGGCGGGGGTCCGGTGAGCTCACGGACCGCCACGACGTGGTCGCGGACGGTTCCGTCCGCGCCCTTGTAACGGTCGACGTCGAGCGGGTCGGCGAAGTCGTAGAAGCCGCGGATCCGCTGCTTCTGCTGGAAGGTCTTGGCCACCAGCGCGGGGTCGAGGAGCCGGACGCCCGACACGGTCTCGTCGGTGGCCGCCTGCCCCTCCTCCGGCGTGCCCTGCGCCTGGTAGGGAATGGTCTTGGTCTTGTCCACCCCGTACGCCAGGCGGGTCTCGTCGATGTTCCGCTTGATGTACGGCTCTTCCTTGCCCTGCTGGTTGGGCTTGACCTGGAACTGCTCGACCAGGGCCGGGTAGACGGTGCCGATGAGGATCGCCGACAACACGAGGAGGCCGAACGCGACGCCCGGCCACATCCCGCCGGGGCGGATCACACCGAGGAAGAAGATCAGGGCGCAGATCAGCGCGATGCCCGCGAGGATGCCCTTCGCGGGGAGCACGGCGTTGACGTCGGTGTAGGAGGCTCCGTAGACGAAACCGCGGTCGGAGAAGACCAGCTGATAGCGGTCAAGCCAGTACGCCAGGGCCTTGAGCAGGACGAAGACGCCGAGCAGCACAGACAGATGGGCGCGGGCGGCCCGCGAGGCGCTCACCCCGCCGGGCGACTGGATGCGGAACCCGCCGTAGAGGTAGTGCACGATCGCCGCGAGCACGATCGACAGGACTACGGCCGTGAACAGGAAGTTCAGCACCATCCGCAGGAACGGGAGGTCGAACATGAAGAACGACACGTCCACCTTGAACTGCGGGTCCTTGTGGCCGAACGGCGTGGCGTTCATGAACAGCAGCCACGTCTTCCACTGGCCCGCGATCGACGAGCCGGTGAACAGGGCGAGCACGCCCATGCCGATCAGGAAGACCAGGCGCCGGTGCGGGTCGACCGCCAGGCGGTACCGGTCGGCTCCCTGCGGCGTCCCGAACATGCCGGGCCCGAACATCGGGCGCATGCGGTGGGCGAGCAGCATGTTGCCGCCCACGATGCCCACCATCAGCGCGGCGCCGACGACGAACAGCAGTATCTGGGTGAGCAACATCGTCGAGAAGACCGACGAGAAGTCCACCGAGTCGAACCACAGGAAGTCCGTGTAGATCCCGTCGAAGATCAGAAGTAACACCACGAGGGCCACGAGGGCGATCGTGACGGGAATGAGAAGTCTCGGCCGTCGGGGCAAGCGCATCGCCCGTCCGGCTCCGGGGCTCCGGAAGCTCAACGCCATCCCCTTGTCTCAGAGCAACGGTCCGTGCCTGGAAACCTACACCGCGAAATCGACGGGTGTGTGATCCAGAATGCGGGG
The DNA here is from genome assembly GCF_016862895.1 of Planotetraspora kaengkrachanensis. Lineage (GTDB taxonomy): Bacteria > Actinomycetota > Actinomycetes > Streptosporangiales > Streptosporangiaceae > Planotetraspora > Planotetraspora kaengkrachanensis. The sequence goes on from NZ_BONV01000013.1 coordinate 21,777, forward strand.
GTGTTCCCCAGGCTAGCCCGCGGTGCAGGCGGGTACGTCGCCGGAACCCGTGCGGAGCGTGTCCAGCGCCTTGATCGCACCGGAAAGAGTGTCGACCCTGACGAGCCGAAGGCCCTTCGGAGCGGCCTTGACGGCGTCCGCGCAGTTCTCCGCTGGCGTGAGGAAGACCGTGGCGCCGGCGGACCTGGCGCCGACCATCTTCTGCTCGATCCCGCCGATCGGCCCGACGTTCCCCGCGGGGTCGATCGTCCCGGTGCCGGCCACCGACTTGCCTCCGGTGATCGGGCCGGGGGTCAGCTTGTCGTAGATGCCCAGGGAGAACATGAGCCCCGCGCTCGGGCCCCCCACGTCGCCCACGCTGATGTCGACCTTGAACGGGAACGTGTACGACGTCTGCATCCGCACGCCCACCACGGTCCTGCCGTCGTCGGCCTTGCCCGCGGTGACCGTGACGTCTGTCGAGGTCCCCCCACGCCGTACGGTGAACCTGACCGGGTCCCCGGCCTTGTGCTTCTGCACGGCGGTCGCCACCGCGTCGAGGGCGGTGACCTGCGTGCCGTCGACGGCCGTGATCACGTCGCCCGGCTTGAGTTTCCCGTCGGCGGGCGCGCCCTTGTCGGTCTGCGCCACGGTGATGGACTCCTGAATCGGGACCTTCAGGGCGTTGAGCGCCGCCGCGGTCGCCGACTCCTGGGAGTCGGTCATCTCCTGGGTGTTCTCCTGCTCGACCTGCTCCAGCGACGAGGTCCTGGGGAAGATCGCCTCTTCTGGCACCACGGCGATCGACGGGTTGGCCCAGCCGCGAAGCGCGGTGAGAAGGTCGAGCCGGTTGTCCGGACCCCCCTGGTAGGCGACGGTGACCAGGCTGAGCTTGCCGTCAGTGGGGTAGGTCTCGTGGCCGTCGATGGTGATCACCGGTTTGCCGTTGACGTCCCCGATCGTGTTCTCCGTCGGTCCGGGGCTCAGCGCGACGTACGGCACGGGCAGCATGGCGCCGAACAGTGCGAGCGCGACCGTCAGGAACCCTGCCACCATCAGGGCCAAAGCGCGTCGGGACATGGACGAACTCTATGCGTTCGCCGGGACGCTAATCACAGGCGCCGACCCACTCGGCGTCTCCGTCGGTGAACTCCTGGTGCTTCCAGATCGGGACCTCCTGCTTGAGATCGTCGATCAGGCGGCGGGACGCCTCGAAGGCCTCCCCCCGGTGGGGGCAGGCGACCGCGACGATCACCGCGATGTCGCCCAGTTCGAGGTCTCCCACGCGGTGCACCGCGGCCAGAGCCGTGACGGGGTAGTCGGCGGCCACCTTCTCCGCCACCCGCCGGAGCACGTCGGCCGCCGACGGATGGGCGGAGTAGGACAGCAGCCGCACCGGCCTGCCGTGATCCTGCTCCCGCACCGTCCCGACGAACAGCGCCGTCCCTCCCGCCGCGTGATCGCCGACGGCGCCCAGCACCTCGTCGACGGACAGCGGGGTGTCACGAATCCCCAGCAACCGGATGACGTCCACCCCAAAAGGTTAGTACGCCCGGGCCTCCCGAGCCGATAACGACCAAGCCCCAGCCGTCACGCGAGCGGCGCGGCCCTCCCGAAACCACGAAGCCCAGCCGTCACGCGAGCGGCGCGGCCCAGTCTGGACAGGCCGGGCGCGGACCTCAGCCGTCACGCGAGGGGCGCGGCCCAGTCTGGACAGGTCGGGCGCGGACCTCAGCCGTCACGCGAGGGGCGCGGCCGGGATCTGGACTGAGGAACGCCCGCAGCGAGGAACGAGCGAGGACGTGACGAGGGAAGACCCGGCCTCTAGGCGCCCCGAGCCCGCCTCGCCGGAGGCGAGGCAATCAAACACGCCGCTTTCTGCGGGCGGCGCGGACGATCGCGGCGGTGCCGATGACGGCCACGGTGGCGCCGGCGGCGGTGATCGTGGCGTCCTTGCCGGACAGGCGCCGGCCCACGACGGCGTGCCTTCCCTCTCGCAGTTCGAGCAGTTCCTGAAGAGCCGCCTCGTTCGTCCAGGCCGGTTTCCAGCCGGCCTCGCGGAGCGCGGCGGCGTCGACCACCCAGGGGTAGACGACGTAGTGCAGGTCGGTGGCGGGGGCCGGTGTGATCCCCAGCCGGTGCAGTCGCTGCGCGGTGCCGAAGGTCAGCCCGGCGGGCAGTTCCAGGCGGCGCAGCCCGGAGATCTCCTCCACCTGGTCGGTCTCGAGCCAGCCGTCGGAGCCGACGGCGACCACACCGCTCACGTGGCCGAGAGCGGCCGCCTCCAGGGCGGACACCAGGTCGTCGGCGTGGCAGAACTGCCAGCGGGGCAGGGAGCCCTTGACCGTCAGCAGCCGTGGGGCCTCGAAGTGCCGGGTGATGACGGTGTCGACGCCCTGCCCGACGAGCGCCGCGGGCCGGAGGACGGTCACCTCCAGGCCGGGATGGGACCGGGACGAGCGCCGGACGAGCGACTCGATCTCCAGGAAGTCGCCGACGAGCCCGGTGTCGGGTTCGGCCGCGACGGGACCGTCCTCGGGCAGCGGCACCTCGTTGTCGGCGGCCGCGCCGTACACCATGGCGCTGGTGACCAGCACCACCCGGCGCACCCGGGCCGCCGCGCAGGCGGTGAGCACGGTCTGGGCGGCCCTGACGTTGTAGCGGCGGCGCTCGGCGGGATCGGAGTCCAGCGACATGTCCGAGCCCAGATGGACCAGGACGTCCACGTCCGAGATGCGGTTCGCCAAGAGCGGATCCCGGATGTCGAGGACCCGCCAGGTGACGTCGGCGACGTCGCCGCGGTGTTCGTCGATGGCCACGACGCGGCGGAAATCCGCAGACGAGGCCACTTTTGCGAGGAACGCCCTGCCTATACCGGAGGCGCCGCCGGTGACGGCGACGACGGGCGGACGGAGGCGTTTCGAGGTAGGCACGAGGTCCTCACTTTGCACTGATCCGCCCCGCGGCGGATAACGTGGCGGATGTGGACTACTCCATCCTGCACGAGGTGGCGCGGTGACTGACCTGCCAGGTCGCGAAAACGACCCCAACGAGAACCCGTTCGCCATGTTCGGCAGTCCGGAGCAGATCGCCGCTGCCATGCGGCAGTTCGCGGACATGTTGTCCGCCTCGCCGGACGCCGGCCCTGTCAACTGGGACATGGCGAAGAACATCGCCCGGCATGTCGTGGCCGCCGAAGGTGACCCGAGCGTAATGGAGGGCGAGCGCCGACAGATCGTCGACGCGCTCAATCTGGCCGATTTGTGGCTCAACGAGGTGACGACCCTTCCCAGCGGAGTGGTGAACCCTCAGGCCTGGAGCCGGTCGGAGTGGATCGAGAAGACGGTGCCGGTCTGGAAGCAGCTGTGCGACCCGGTCGCGGCCCGGATGGTCGAGACGATGGGCGGCACGCTGGGCGCCTCCGGGCTCCCGCCTGAGGCGCAGGCCATGGCGGGGCCGCTCATGGGCATGCTCAAGCAGATGGGCGGCATGATGGTCGGCCAGCAGATCGGCCAGGCCCTCGGGACGCTCGCGCGCGAGGTCGTGGGGTCGTCCGACATCGGCCTGCCGCTCTCGGACACGGCCGCGCTGCTGCCGGGCGGGATCGCCTCGTTCAGCGCGGGGCTGGAGACGCCGTCGGAGGAGATCCGGCTCTACCTCGCCCTGCGCGAGGCGGCGCACCACCGGCTGTTCCAGCACGTCCCGTGGCTGCGCGCGCATCTGCTCGGGGCTGTCGAGGAGTACGCCAGGGGCATCACGGTGGACGTCTCGGCCCTCGAGGAGAAGCTTCAGGGGCTCGATCTCAGCAATCCGGAACGGCTCCAGGAGATCCTGGGCGGCGGCGAGTTGCTCAAGCCCGAGGAGACCGAACGGCAGAAGGCCGCGCTCGTCCGGCTGGAGACCGCGCTCGCGCTGGTCGAGGGCTGGGTCGCCACCGTGGTCGACGCGGCGGCCGAGGGCAAGCTGCCGTCCGCCGCGGCCCTCGCCGAGACGGTCCGGCGGCGGCGCGCCACCGGAGGACCCGCGGAGCGGACCTTCGCGACCCTGGTCGGCCTGGAGTTGCGCCCGAGGACGCTGCGCGAGGCGGCGGCCCTGTGGAGGGCGCTGGGCGACGAACGGGGCATCGAGGGCAGGGACGCCGTGTGGGGCCACCCCGACCTGATGCCCACGGCGGACGACCTGGACTCCCCGGAGAGCTTCGTCAAGGGCGAGGCCGCGTTCGACATGTCCCTGTTCGAGGAGGACGCGAAGGGACCGGACGCGGAGGGACCGGACGCGGACGGCACAGGCGAGGACGGCTCCGGCTCCTCCCGGTGACGACCGGGGGCGACCGGCGGCGATGGGTGACGACGTCTAACGGCGGGTGACAACCGGCGGAGGCCGTCGCCCGCCGCCGGTAGGCTGCCGCGGTGAGTCTGCATCGTGACGCCCTGGCCGTACTGGAGGGGTGGTCGGCCCCCTCTGCCGACGAGGAACTGCTGCGTGGGGAGTTCCTGGAGCACCTGCGGGCCCACGATGACGCGATGTGGCGCGAATGCGTCCCCGGCCACCTGACGGCGACGACGGCGGTCCTGTCGCACGACGGCGCGCGGGTGCTGCTCACCCTGCATCCCAAGGCGGGGATGTGGCTCCCCATGGGCGGGCACTGCGAAAGGTCGGACACCTCACTCGGCCTGGTCGCCCTGCGCGAGGCGGTGGAGGAGTCCGGCATCTCCGGGCTGTCCCTGCTGGACGGCCCGCTCGCTCTGGACCGCCACAAGGTGTGGTGTCATCCGCCGCACAGCTGGCACCTCGACGTCGAGTACGGCGCCGTGGCGCCGGCCGAGGCCGAGGCCGTGATCAGCGACGAGTCACTCGACCTGCGGTGGTTCCCGGTCGACGAGATCCCGGAGCCGAGCGACGAGGCGACCCGGCGTCTCGCCCGCAGGGCCCGTGCGAGGCTTGCCACCGCTTGATGATGTTTCGCACCCAATCCACAGGTTCGGCATACGCGCGGTTTCACCTTCGCTCGTTAGGGTCGGCAGCATGACGAAGGTGGACGTCGGCGGTGTGATCGCGTCTCCCGGCCGACGGCAGTGGCGGGTGTCGCCCGTCTTCGCCTGGTTCGCGGTGGCCCCGTTCATCCTCTGGACGGCAGGGCACCTGACCGATGTCGACCGCCGCCCGTTGATCGTGGAGTTCATCACGCTCACGCCGTACGTGGCGGCCGCGTCGCTGGGAGCGGTGCTGATCGCCCTGGCCTCACGCAGCCGGGCCGCCATCGCCGTGTCGGCGGCCACGTCGACGCTTCTGGCGACGATGGTGCTGCCCCGGGCCTTCGCGTCGGCGCCCACGGCCACGGGGCCGACGCTGAAGATCCTCACGACCAACATGTACTTCGGCGGCGCCGACGCCCGGACGATCGTCGATCTGGTCCGGCGGCTCAAGCCCGACATCCTCAGCACCCAGGAGCTCACCCCGGCCGCCGTCGAGGCCCTGGACGCGGCGGGCCTGGAGGAGTCGTTGCCGTACTCCCACAACCAGGCGGCGTTCGGCGCGTACGGCAGCGGCCTGTGGTCGCGCTATCCCCTCACCCCGGTGCCGGACTTCGCCCTCCCGGGCAGTCGCAACATGCCCCGCGCCCGTGTCGCGGTGCCCGGCGGCCCGCCCGTGGAGATCGTCGACGTCCACACCGTCTCTCCTGTGGGCCGGGACATCTACGAATGGCGCACGGACATCGAGTCGCTGCCCGCGCCGTCCTCCGACGTGATCAGGATCCTCGCCGGCGACTTCAACGCCAGCCTCGACCACTCGCCGCTGCGGGGGGTGATCGCCGGGGGGTACGCGGACGCGGGCGACGCGACCGGGACGGGCCTGAACACCACCTGGCCCGCCGACTGGCGCATCCCTCCCGTGATCACCATCGACCACGTCCTGTACGACGAGCGGGCCTCAGCGGTGGCCGCCGGCGTACACGACGTGCCCGGCACCGACCACAGGGCGCTTTTCGCCGAACTCCGTCTGCCGAAGGAGATCGGACGGCTCAGCTGAGCAGCGCGCGGGTGTTGTCCCAGCCTTCCAGGCCGGGATCGAGGCGGGCGACGTCCGCGGGCTTGCGGAGGCGGTGCCAGCCGGGGCCGGTCGCGACCATGCGGCGTCCGGGGGCCTGGCGGCGGAGCGCCGCGACCACGTCGGGCTCGTCGAAGTCGGGGACCGCCCAGTCGGGCAGCGGCAGGCGGGAGGCGACGGCCACTGCTCCCCCGCCCTCGGCGGGGCAGACGGCGATCGGGGCGCGTCCGAGCTCCCGGAAGAGCTTGCCCACGAGGAGCGGCGGCAGGTCGGGCGCGTCGGCGCTGATCACCACGGCCTCGGTGCCGTACGGCAGGGCCGAGAACGCCTCGGACGGGGATGTGATCGATATCACAGGAGTGCCCGGCCAGGCGATGTCGTCCAGGTCGGGGACTCCGGCGGAAAGGATCACCGGCTCGACCAACTCGAGGCCGGCGACCATTTCGTAGGTGTCCTCCGCCATGGCGAGAAGAAACTCCTCCGGATCGACGCCCGGAGGCGAGGCGTCCGTCATCCCCGCCGTGACGAGGACCGCCACGACTCGGGTCAACATTCCTCCACGGAGCCGTTGACCCCCATGGAGAACCCCTCGAGGAACCCTCTGGCGCGTTCCGCCCGCGGGTATCGCTCGACCAGCTCCCAGAAGCGGGGGCCGTGGCTCGGGACGAGCAGGTGAACCAGCTCATGCATGATCACGTAGTCGACGACCCAGGCCGGCATTCCACGGAGCCGGGTGGACAGCCGGATCGTCCCGTGGTCGGGGGTGCAGGAGCCCCACCGATGGCGCTGGTTCTCGACCCACCTGACGCTGGTCGGGAAGGCCTTGCCGTCCAGATATCGGGTCGCCAGATCCGTCGCTCGGTCGAGCAGATCGTCGTCGCTCGGCTTCCGTCGCTGCTCTTTGGCGGCTAGCCGATCGAGCATGCGGCGTACCCATTGCTCCTCGTCGGTCAGGCTCAGGCCTGCCGGGAGCAGCACGATGGTCTTGTCTCCATCGCGGTATGCGGAAACGGTTCGCCGCCGACGTGTGCTCCGACGAACCTCGACTGTCTCGGGGGGCACATATGAAAGGTAGCCGACACGCGCGGATTTCCACAGGGGGGGAGTTACGTTCCCCCTGGTCAATCGAGCAAACGTGACCTTGCGAGCGCGAAAACGACTGTCCTCGCGTAGTTCACCCGCCACATTCACCCCGGTAATTATCCACAACCCCGAAGATTCCGCCCTCACCCGGGGCGGCGTGTGACAAGGTCTGGCGACTATGAGACCCCGCTTGAAGCCCGCTTTGCGACGTGTCGACCGCGACGAGCGCACCCTCCAACTCGGCGTCCATCCTCACCGGGCCGTCGTCCTGACCGGAGTCGAGCCCGCCGTCCGACGCCTTATCGACAGCCTGGACGGCACCCGGACCCTCACCCAGGCGGTGGCCGAGAGTGATCTCGATGAGGCCTCGGCCCGCGAGGTGATCGCCCTGCTGACGGCCCGCGGGGTGATCGACGACGCGGCCGTGCGTCCCGCGCCCCTGGCCGGCCTGACCAGGGCCGAGCGTGACCGGCTCCGCCCCGACGTCGACGTCCTGGCGCTGACCTCGACGGACGGTGGGATGGGCGCGGTCGAGCGGCGGAGATCGGCACAGGTCCGCGTGCACGGCGCGGGCCGCGTGGGCGCCCAGATCGCCGTCCTGCTCGCCGCCTCGGGCATCGGCCACCTCTGCGTCGTGGATCCCGGTACGGCACGGCGGGAGGACGTCGTCCCCGGTGGACTGGGCTGGTCGCACGTGGGCAGGGACCGCGAGGAGGGGGCGGTCGCCCTCGCCCGCGAGATCGCGCCCGGCGTCAACGCGTGGAGCGGCCGGTCGGCGTCGCGGCTCAGCGATCACGGCTCGCGTCCCGATCTCGTGATCCTGGCTCCCGTCGGGCCGCTCGATCCGGTGCTGGTCCGTGAGCTAGGCGCCGAGGAGATCCCCCATCTGCTCGCAACGGCCTTCGAGGGATGCGGCCTCGTGGGGCCGCTGGTGATGCCGGGAGTCACCGCGTGCCTCGACTGTCTCGATCTGACCCGGCGCGATCGTGACCCCTCCTGGCCCGCCGTCAGGGCCCGGCTCGGCGGCTATCCCGCGGGTGAGTCCGCCTGCGACACGACCTTGTCGGCGCTGGTCGCGGCCCAGGCCGCCGGGCACGCGCTCGCCTTCGTCGACGGGGCGGACGCCCTCGCGGGGAGCCTCGACATCCTGCCCGATCGGCGCTGGCGGCACCGGTCGTGGGAGCGTCATTCACAATGTCAATGTGGTCGAAACGCCACAAATTCGCTAACAATGGTCGCGTGACCGACCTTCCCCATCGTGCTGTGACTCGCTCGGCGAAGCTGGCCTCGCTCCCTCTCGGGTTCGCGGGCAGGACCGCGATCGGGCTCGGCAGACGGCTCGGCGGCGCCTCCGCGGAGATCGTCACCAGGGAGATACAGCAGCGAACGGCCGACCAGATCTTCAAAGTTCTCGGCGAGCTCAAGGGCGGGGCCATGAAGCTCGGCCAGGCCCTGTCCATCTTCGAGGCGGCACTGCCGCCCGAGTTCACCGAGCCGTACCGGGCGACGCTGACCAGGCTGCAGGACGCCGCTCCTCCGCTGCCCGCGGCGACCGTCCACCGGGTCCTCGCGGAGCAGCTCGGCGACGACTGGCGGGACAATTTCATGGAGTTCGACGACCGCCCGACGGCCGCCGCCTCCATCGGCCAGGTGCACCGGGCGGTCTGGCACGACGGTCGCGCCGTCGCGGTCAAGATCCAATATCCGGGGGCGGGGAAGGCCCTGCTCTCCGATTTCAACCAGCTCTCGCGGCTCGGCAAGCTCTTCGGCGTCATGCTGCCCGGCCTCGACATCAAGCCGCTGCTGAGCGAGCTCAAGGAGCGGGTGGCCGAGGAGCTCGACTATCTGCACGAGGCCGAGGCCCAGCACGCGTTCGCGCAGGAGTTCGCGGGCGACCCGGACTTCTGCGTGCCCGACGTCATCGCGGCGAACGAGCAGATCCTCGTCACGGAATGGATGGACGGCATCCCGCTGTCCAAGATCATCACTGACGGCTCCCAGGAGGACAGGGATCGGGCGGGCCTGCAACTGGTCCGCTTCCTCTTCTGCTCTCCGGCGAGAGTCGGCCTGCTGCACGCCGATCCGCATCCGGGCAACTTCCGGGTGATGGAGGACGGCCGCCTGGGGGTGCTCGACTTCGGGGCGGTCAACCGCCTGCCGGAGGGCTACCCCCCGATGTTCGGCGCGCTCACGAGGATCTTCAACCAGGGCGACATGGAGTCGGTGGTGCGCGGACTGCGCGACGAGGGCTTCATCCGGCCGCACATCGAGGTCGACGTCGACGCCCTGCGCGCGTTCCTCGCTCCCTACGTCGAGCCGACGCAGGTGGAGGAGTTCACCTTCACCCGGGAGTGGCTGCGGCACCAGGCGGTGGCCGTCACCGATCTTCGCCCGACCAATGTCGTGCGCCAGCTCAACCTGCCGCCGTCGTACGTGCTGATCCATCGGGTGCACGCCGCGGGGGTGGGGGTGCTGTGCCAGTTGGGCACCACCGCCCGGTTCCGCGACGAGGCCATCCGGTGGGTGCCCGGTTTCGCCGACGACCCCGGCGAGCCGGAGGGGACGACGCTCGCCGCCGTCTGAGCCACGACACTCGCCGCGTCTGAGCCACGACGCCCACTGCCGTCCGGCGCCGCGACGCCCACTGTCGTCCGGCACATGGGGAAGGCCCCGGTCCGCCTCGGACCGGGGCCTTCGTGTCGTCAGGCACGTCGTGTCGTCACACCCGCGATAACGCGTCGCTGAGCCGGCGCGAAGCGCGCTCCATCTGCCGGCGAGCCTTGCGCACGCTGTTGACCCGACTCGCGAGCCGCTCCGCCTCCGCCTCCTGGTGGAGGGTTCGTATTCGCTCATGAGCCAGTTCTTGGTGGAGATACAACGAGGCGCTCGGGGAGATGTTCATATCGAGTGGTTCCTTTCGAATTTCTGCTGTGCGTGGATGTGCCGGTCAGGCTGCGACGGGAGCCTTCCTGGGGCGTCCCCTCGGGCGCTTGCGGGGCACGATGACCCCCCTCAGGATGAGCTCGCCGCCCCAGACGCCCCACGGCTCCTCGCGCTCCAGCGCGCGGGCCAGGCAGGCCTTCTGGATCGGGCAGCCTCCGCAGAGCGCCTTGGCGAACTCGACGTCCTCGGGAGACTCGGCGAACCACAGGTCGGGCTCGGTACGGCAGGGGATTTCGGCTTCGATCAGGTCCATGACCGGGGCCGCCATCTGCGTCACCTCTTCGTTCGGTTTGGTCTGTCTGTCCTCGTGGGTGGGCGGGATCGTGGCCGGACAATAAGAAAGGCCGCGGATCCTTTGCGGATCCGCGGCCTGGAGAGAGGAGACCGGTCAGGTTATGACTGGTTTTCTCCAGGCGTGTCGCGGACCCAGGGCATCGCCATTGGCGGTGCGGTCGGTCTGCTCAGCGCTCATCGGCCGGCCCACAGGGATCCGGACATACGAGCGGGTGCGGTGGCTGGCCGGGCCGGCAAGCCTGCCGAAGGCCGACGTTCCAAGGGCTCCGATGATCAGAGCCTGGGTACGCACGGCTTTGCCGCCAGACAGTTCGATCTGCGCGATGACGGCAGCCAGGCATGCGAAAGCGAGCCACGTGGCCAGGAACACGGTCATGTTCTCCACGGGACTCACCTCCACTCGAGTGCTGTCGGCCGGACGGACCGTCCGGCGGTTTCCTTCGACCTCATGACTGATGAGATCAGTCATGACCCTAAACGCGAACCGCAGGGGCGGGCAACCTATTTTCTACCTGCGATTTTCACGACTTCATGACATCTTCGCTTACGCGGATCATGCACTCCTGAACCACCGACACCGCCAGCTCTCCGGAGGGCGTGAACATCTCCCCGCGGGCGAGGCCGCGCGCGCCTCCGGACCAGGGCGACTCCTGCGCGTAAAGCAGCCAGTCGTCGACGCGGAACGGCCGGTGGAACCACATCGCGTGGTCGAGTGACGCTCCCTTGACGTTCGAGGCGCCCCACGCCAGGCCGTGCGCCAGCAGCACCGTGTCGACCAGGGTGAAGTCGGAGGCGTAGGCGGCGAGCACCACGTGCAGGAGCGGATCGTCGGGCAGGTCCGCGTCGTAACGGAACCACACGTGGTTCTTCGCGCTGATCAGGCTGGGGTCCTTCTGCGCCTCCCAGGTCAGCGCGTTCACGTAGCGGGCGTCGACCGGGCGCGGCCTGGCCAGCCAGTCCCGCCAGGCCGGATCGTCTCCGACGACGTTGAACATGCGCTCCTGGAAGGTCGGCACGGTCTCGGGGTCGGGCACCTGCGGCATGGTGACCGCCTGGTGAGAAACCCCTTCCTCCTGGATGTGGAAGGACACCGACATCGTGAAGATCGCCTTGCCGTGCTGCACCGCCACGACCCGCCGCGTCGTGAACGAACGCCCGTCCCTGATCCTCTCGACGTTGTAGACGATCGGAATGGCGGGGTCGCCGGGACGGATGAAATAGGCGTGCAGCGAGTGGACCATGCGGTCGGAGGCGACCGTACGGCCGGCCGCGACGAGCGCCTGCGCCGCGACCTGGCCGCCGAAGACCCGCTGTATGCGCTCCTCGGGGCTGCGGCCCCGGAAGATGTCCAGCTCGATCTGCTCGAGGTCGAGCAGATCCAGCACTTCCTTGAGCGCCGAATTCACGGGGCCTCCATCAAACGGGGGACTTATTACTCGTCGGTAACACTAGTGGCGGCACGGCACAGCTCCAGAACCGCGTCGCCGTACCGGTCAAGTTTGACGCGTCCGATGCCCGCGATGGAGAGCAGGCCCTCCTCCGATGTGGGAACCCGCTCCGCGATGGCCTGAAGGGTCACATCGGTGAACACGACGTAGGCGGGGACCTTCGTCTCCTTGGCCACACCCGAGCGCCAGGACCTCAGGCTCTCCAGGAGAGCCTCGTCGTAGTCGGCCGGGCAGGTCGCACAGCGGCCCAGCTTCTGCTCGGCCGCCACGGCCAGGGTCTTGCCGCAGATCCGGCAGTGCAGCGGCGCCGCCGCCTTCTTGGCGCCGCCGGAGGGCCGCTCGACGCGGCTCACGACCGGGGTGCGCGGCGACAGGCCGTCGAGGAAGCGGGAGGGGCGGCGGGAGCGGCGGCCCCCCGGCGAGCGGGCCAGCGCCCACGACAGGTGCAGGTGCTCACGGGCGCGGGTGACCCCCACGTACAGCAGGCGCCGCTCCTCCTCGACCTGCTCGGGGGTCTCCGCGTAGATGATCGGCAACATTCCCTCGGTGAGCCCCACGAGGAACACGGCGTCCCACTCCAGGCCCTTCGCCGCGTGGAACGAGGCGAGGGTCACGCCCTCGACCGGCGGCGCGTGCTGCTCGGCCGCCCTGCGCTCAAGCTCGGTGACGAACGCGGGCAGGTCGGCGCCCTCCGCGGCCATGTCCTCCGCCAGGTCGGCGAGGGCCTTGAGCGACTCCCACTTCTCCCTGGCCTTGCCGCCGCTGGGCGGCTCGGGGGTCAGGCCGATGCCGGACAGGATGGCGTGCACCCCGGGCGCCAGCGCCTCCTCGTCGTTCGCCGACCGGGCGGCGCCCCGCAGCAGCACGACGGCCTGCCGTACCTCGGGGCGCTCGAAGAACCGCTCGGCTCCCCGCAGCAGGTACGGCACGCCGGCCTCGGTGAACGCCTGCTCGTACGCCTCGGACTGGGCGTTGATCCGAAACAGCACCGCGATCTCCCGGGTGGGCACGCCGTCGGCCATCAGCTTCTTGACCGTCAGCGCCACCCCCAGCGCCTCGGCAGGCTCGTCGTCGTACTCGGTGAAGACGGGCTCGGGCCCCTCCGGCCGCTGGGCGACCAGTTCCATCCGGTGCACCGACCGTGCGATCACCCGGTTGGCCAGCGTGACCACCTGCGGCGTCGACCGGTAGTCGCGGATCAGCCTGATCACGCTCGCGGAGGGGTACTCGACGGCGAAGTTCGTGAGGTAGTGGGGGGTCGCCCCGGTGAAGGAGTAGATGGTCTGGTTCGGGTCGCCCACGACGCACAGGTCGTCGCGCCCGCCCAGCCACGTGTCCAGCAGGAGTTTCTGTAGCGGGTTGACGTCCTGGAACTCGTCCACGACGAAGTAGCGGTACTGCTGGCGGATCTGCGCGGCGACCTCGCGGTGCTCGGTCATGACGGCGGCGGTGAGCTCGAGGATCGTCTCGAAGTCGATCAGGTTGCGCTGGCGGCGGAGGGCCTCGTAGCCGTCGTAGAGGCGGGCCACCTCCTCGGGCGGAACGGGGGGCGTGCGCCGGGCCTTGACCGCGGCCGCGGGGTAGTCCTCCGGCGCGACCTGAGTGACCTTCGCCCACTCGATCTCACTGGCGACGTCCCGCAGCTCACCGCGGTCGGGGTTCTTCCGCAGGCGGCGGCATGCCTCGATCAGCAGCGGCAGCTTCGACTCGACCACCTGGGGTGGATCGCCGCCGATGACGCGCGGCCAGAAGTAGCTCAGCTGTCGCAGGGCGGCGGCGTGGAACGTCCGCGCCTGGACGCCGGGGGCGCCCAGCTGACGCAACCGCTGCTTGAGCTCGCCCGCCGCCCGGGTGGTGAAGGTCACCGCGAGGACGCCCTGCGGATCCACGACCCCGCTCTGCACCGCGTAGGCGATGCGGTGGGTGATGGCGCGCGTCTTGCCCGTGCCCGCACCCGCGAGCACGCACACGGGGCCGCGCACCGCTTCGACGACCTCGCGCTGTTCGGGATCAAGGCCCCCAAGGACGTCCAAATGGGCTCCCAATATGCGATGCGGGCGATGTACTGGCATCATCCTTCCAGCAGCCGCCCTGGCGTGTCCTGAGACCGGGTCGGCACACGGTACCAGCGGGGAGGAACCAGCCCGTGCGGAAAGCCGTGGGTGCGGCGATCGGGACCGGAGCGCTCGCCCTCGTCGCGATCCTGTTCGCCTTCCCCGGACAGCAAGCGGCGCCCAGGAACGCCGGGCCGCCGACGGCCTCGGCGAAGCCCACTCCCGTCTCGTCGCGGACTCCTTCGCCCACGCCGTCCCCGGTCACCCGGCCGCTCGCATCCGCGTCCGACATCAGGGTCCGCACGATCGCGTACGGCGACGGCCCCCGGCGGCGGATGGACGTCTGGTGGCACACGAAGGGTCCGCGCCGCCCGGCGGTGTTCGTCATCCACGGCGGCTGGTGGTCGGGCGGCGACAAGAAATCCATGACCACCGTCAGCAGGACCTACGCCCGCCTGGGCTACACCGTGGTCAACCTCGACTACCGGCTCTCCGGGGACGCCCCCTGGCCGGCCCAGCGGACCGACACGATCGCCGCGATCAACGCGGCGCGCGCACGCGCCGCGAAGTACAACACCGATCCCGACCGCTACGTCGTCATCGGGTTCTCCGCCGGCGGCCACATCGCGGCCGCGGTCGGCACCTACGAGGACGGCCTGCCCGGGCTGCGCGGGGTCGTCGGCGTCTCCCCCATCATCTCGCCGCTGACGTCCTACGCCGACGGGGGCACGGGCGGCAGCCACGACCAGCGCAAGCTCCGCGATACCGCGACCGCGCTCGCCGGGGGATGCACCCCCGCGGAGTGCCCCGACGTCTGGGCGAGCATGGAGATCCCCGACCAAGCCTCGGCGGGCGACGCGCCGATGTTCGACGTGCACTCGGAGGACGAGTTCGTCCCGCCGTACCAGAGCGAGCTGCTCCAGCAGGCGCTCAAGACGTACGGCGTGCCGATGTCCATCAAGGTCATGCCGGGCAAGCAGCACAGTGCGCCGCTCTACCGGGAGAAGGGCGTGGCCAAGGCCGTGGAGGACTGGATCGCGGCGCGGCTCGAATCCGACAAGTGATCACCGAACATCATTCGGGAAAAGTGCCGCGAAAGGGAACACGGCGCGGATCCCGCGTGTTCATCGTGATTACTCGGCTTCGCGCACGGAAGGACGATCATGTCGCTCACGGTTTACACGACCAGCTGGTGCGGCCCCTGTAAGCGGCTCAAGAGCCAGTTGACCCGGGAGGGCATCTCCTACAGCGAGGTCGACATCGAACGGCATCCCGAGGCGGCCGAGTTCGTGATGAGCGTCAACAACGGCAACCAGGTCGTCCCCACGGTCGTGACCGACTGCCACACGATGACCAACCCGTCGGTCGCCGAGGTGAAGCGGCACCTTCAGGGCGCGTGCTGAGCGTCACCAGTCACCGGGGATCGGCTTGCCGTACCAGGTCTCGATGAGCCTGCGGGCGATCGAGACCTGGCCGGGCAGGCGAAGCCGGCCGGACTCGACCTGAGCGGTCAGCTCGTCCCGCGACAACCACCGCGCCTCGGCGATCTCGACGGGATCCATGACGATGTCGGTCGTCGTCGCGCGGGCGAAGAAACCGAGCATCAGGCTGCGCGGGAACGGCCAGGGCTGGCTTCCCATGTAGCGGGGCGCGGCGACGGTGACGCCGACCTCCTCCAGTACTTCGCGCATCACGGCGTGCTCCAGCGACTCACCGGGCTCGACGAATCCCGCCAGAACCGACATGCGCCCCTCGGGCCACTCGGGTCCCCGGGCCAGCAGCACACGGTCCTCGTCGTCGTGGATCAGCATGATCACCGCGGGGTCGACCCGGGGGAAGTGCTGGCTCCCGTCCTTCGGGCAGACCCGCGTGTGACCGGAGGACGTGATCGTCGTACGGCTTCCGCAACGCGGGCAGAACTCGTGCGTCGTGTGCCACGCCTCGAGCGCGACCGCGTAGACGAGGAGGCCCGCGTCGCGGTCGTCGAGCAGAGCGCCCGTCTGCCGCAGCCCGGCCGCCTCACCCGGCGGGAGCGGAGCGTTGACCGCGAAGTACGCCGCGCCGTCCGGGTCGACGCCGAGGAGGTAGCGGGGCCCCTCCGGCGCGTCCAGCGGGGACAGGTACACGACAGCCGCGCCGTCGGTGAACCTGCGGATGACGGTCTGGCCGTCGTCGACCACCAGGACCCGCGTCTTCTCGTCGGCCCACGCCCTGGCCAGCCACTCCTCGTCCCCACGGAGCGCGGCCGACCGATCGATGGCGTTCCGGGCCAGCAACAACGGCCCGAGCAGGCCTTCCGAGATCTCCACGGCGTCATCCTTCCACGGGTGCCTCCACAACACGCGGCCCCCGTCGGCGATTCCCTGCGCGTACGGATCCGGCCATGATTAGGATGCGACGGGTTAGGTTAGGCTTACCTACGGAGGATCTGCGTGCGGCTCTACCTCACGGCGCTCAACCCGACCGACTCCGTGATGGACGGCTTCCTGCCCGCCGCCGCAGCGCTGGGGTGGGACGTCACGGTCCTGACCGACCAGCCGGACGGATATCCCGGCCACGAGGTCATCGAGACCGACGTGCGCGACCCCCGCGCGGTGATCGACGTCATCTCCGCCCACCACCGGCCGGACGTCGTCTTCTCCAACTCCGACCACCTCCAGGCCGAGACCGCGCTGGCCGCCGGTTATTTCGGCCTTCCGGGCAAAGACTGGCGGTCCTGCGTCACCGCCAAGAACAAGGTGCTCATGCGCCGCCACCTCGCACCGGTGGAAACCGTCCGGTCCGTACGGCTCCCGCCGGGGGCCGACCTGCCGGAGGCTCTGCCGTACCCGGTCGTCGTGAAGCCGGCGGCGGGCGTGGCGAGCGAGGACGTCACGCTCGCCGCGGACGTCCACGAACTCGCCGCGGCCGTCTCCGAGATCAGGAAGCGGCGGCCCGCCGACGTCCTGGTGGCCGAGGAGTTCCTCGACGGCAGCCTGCACACCCTGGAGACCCTGGGTGACGGGCGGACGCTCCACGTCCTCGGCGGCTTCCGTACCACGCTGGGCCCGCTGCCCCACTTCGTCGAGGAGCGCCTGGACTGGCACGCCGACCCGGGCGACGAGGACGTGGCACACGTGACCGCGGCCCTGGGCGCGATCGGCGCCGGCTTCGGGGTGTGCCACACGGAATACATGGTCACGCGGCACGGGCCCCGCATCGTCGAGATCAACTATCGGCTGATCGGCGACAACTGCGACTTCCTGCTCGGCGACCTCCTCGGCGCCCCGCTGCACGAGTGGGTCCTGCGCGTCCACGCGGGCGAACCCCTGGACGCGCTCGGCGTCGGGGACGCGCCGCGGGGTGACCTGTTCGGCACGGCCGTCAGCCTGATCGCCGACAGGCCGGGCGTCGTGACGGCGGCGCCGCCGCCGGTGTCCCCGGACGGGCCTTCCGGAGATCCGTCGCGAGTGAGACTCTGGCACCGGCCACTGCGCGCGGTCGGCGACCGGGTGGAGGTCACCCACACGAACCGGGACTATCTCGGCATCGTCCGGGCGATCGGCCCCGACCGGACGGCCGTGGACTCCGCCGTCGGCTCCTTCCGCGCACTGCAGCCCTGGACGATCGCGTGACCGAGACGCCCGACCGGGAGGCCTATCTGGCGGTCCGCGTCCTCGACAGCCTGCTCAGGGAGGACTACGGGTCGATCGCGTCCATCATGACGAGCGACAAGGACGGCGTCGCCGTGGTCCTCGCCTCCGGCAGGCGGATCCGGCTGGCGACCGGCTCCCCCTTCCAGGACTTCGCCGTCGCGGAGCCGGGGCAGGGGCAGGGGGTGAGCCTCGCGGAGGTGCTGGACACCCTCGCGGTGATCGCCGACCCCGCCGACGGCGCCGGGGTCGCGGCCTTCGCCCGGGAGTGCCGTGAGGCTCTGGCCGGGCTGGAACTCCACGACCGCCACCGCGCACAGGTCGCGGCCCGGCTCCGCGGCCGCGAGGGCACGCTCCTGTTCTACGAGGCGCTTGCCGCGGCCGTCGACCACCCGATCTACCCGACGGCCCGGTGCCGTCTCGGCGTCCCCGAGGCGGGCCTCGTCGCCCACGCGCCCGAGTTCGCCCCGTCCTTCGAACTCGCCTGGGCGGCGGTACCTGGCGAACGCGTCACAGTGTCCGGCACAGCGTTCGGCGCTGTGTCCGTCACAGTGTCCGGCACAGCGTTCGGCACAGCGTTCGGCACAGGGCGCGGCGCCGGACTCCCGGACTGGTGGCCCACGCCGGGCGACATCGGCCTGCCCGGACGGTTGGCCGGCACCCACGTGCCGTTCCCCGTCCATCCGCTTACCGTTCCCGTGGTGGAGGGGCTTCCCGGCGTCGTCATGGGGGTCAAGCCGTATCTGACGGTCCGCCCGACCCTCTCCATGCGGACTGTCGAGGTCGACGACCTCACCCACCTCAAGGTGCCGCTGGCGACGAGCACGCTCGGCCTGCTCAACCGGCGGTCGATCAAGCCAGGCACGCTCCGGGACGGGGCGCTCGCCGAGTCGCTCCTGCGCGAGGTGCTCGCCAGGGAGCCTGCCGCCCGGGTCGCGGTGGCCGGCGAACAGAACTACGGCCACGCCGGGCACGAGTACCTCGGCTGGCTGGTCCGGAACCTGCCGGAGGGCGAGATCGTGCCCGTGGCCGCCCTCCTGGCCCCCTGGCCTGACGGCGAAGGAGACCGGCTCGTTCTCCACCATCTCGCCGAACGCCACTACGGCGGGGACGTGCACGCACTGCTGCGCGACTACCTGTCGGTGCTCCTGTCGTGGAACGCGCTCTTGTTCGTCCGGTACGGCCTGGCGCTGGAGGCCCACCAGCAGAACCTGGCGCTCGTCTTCGGCGACGGGCCGATGCGGCTGCTGGTGAAGGACAACGACGGCCTGCTCGTGTCCCCCGGCCTGCTGGGCGCGGCCGGGATCGAGCCCCCGAACTTCTCCGACCACCGCATGCTCACCGACGATCCGCACGCGCTCGCCGACGTCTTCGTGACCATCACGCTGCATCTGGCCGCGGCCGCGATCGTGTTCCCCGCCCTGGTCGCCGGCCGTCCGGAGTCGGCGGCGTCCGCGCTGATCAGGGATGCGTTGTCGGCGGCGCTCGAACCCTTCGGCGACGACCCGATGGCGCGGTTGCTGCGGGCCAGGACCCTCGAGTCCGCCCGGCTGGTCGGCAAGTCGATGGTCGTCGCCGGAACCCTCGTGGACAAGCGCAGGTCAGGAGCCGCCGACATCAACAAGTTCTACGGAGTCACCGGCCCCAACTACCTCCGCCCGTGACCCCCCCTCTGGGCGTGATCATGCACAGATTCGCGATCATGCTCGCCGACCTGCGGCGACCCCGGCCGTGATCATGCACGAATTCGGCGGTATGCCGCCTGACCTGGACCTCCTCGATCCGTGACCATGCAAAGGGGCACATCACCCATGGACCGCCTCCTGACCGACCCGCACGTCTCCAGGGCCGAGGAGGTCACGCTGGGCGCGCTGCTGCGATGTTGCGCCCGGGAGCTCGGGGGGCCGCGCGGCCAGGTGGGACCGGCCGAGCCGTACCTGCTGCTGGAGGTCGCGGGGACCCTGATCCGCGTGCGCGCGCACGGCGGGATCGCACTGCGCTTCGAGGGCGCGGCCGAGTGGCTGTCGGACGGGTCGTGGCTGCCCCTGACCTCCGACCGCCTGGTCGACCTGGCCGAGCGCGAGCTGTGCGGGACCAACGACGAGTTCGCAGCACAGGTGGCCGCCAGCCGCGACGCCATCTCGGCGCTCCTCGCCGCCCGCGGGCGGACCCGCCCGCCGTCGGACCCGTGGCTGGCGTCGGAGCAGTCGCTCGTCGACGGCCATCCGTTCCATCCGTCGCCGAAGGCGCACACCGGTTCCGGATTGACCCGGTACGCCCCCGAGGCGCGGGCCGAGTTCCCGTTGCGGCTCCTCGGCGTCCGAACCGACCTCGTGGCGGAGCAGGGCGACACCACGGCGCTCGACGGGCTCGGCGCCGCACCCCGCGGCTACACGCTCCTGCCCGCCCATCCCTGGCAACTGGAACTCGTCGCCGACGACCTGCGCGCACCTCTCGCCGACGGACGGCTCCTCGATCTCGGGTACGGCTCGCACGCGGTGACTCCCACGTCGTCGGTCCGCACGGTGTACGACCCCGTCACGGAGAACTGCCTGAAATTCAGCCTCGACGTGCGGATCACCAACTGCGTACGCAAGAACGCCTGGTACGAGCTGATCGGAGCCGTGGAACTCACCGAACGGCTCCGCCCGGTCTTCGGACGGCTGGCCGGAGACTTCCCCGGCACGCGCTGGCTCCCCGAACCCGGCTACCGCTCGGCGGCGCTCGGCATCCGGCTGTTCGAGGCGCTCGGGGTGATCATCCGTTCCGGCCCGTGGCGGGAGTGCGGGCCCGGGACGACCCCGATCCTCGCCGGGGCGCTCGCCGCCCCCGTGGCCGAGCTGCCCGATGCCGTGGCCGCCCGCCGGTGGGAGGACCCGCACGGCTGGTGGAGCGCCTACGTCGAACGGGTGGCGCCTCCCGTGCTCGACGCGTACTTCACCCACGGAGTCGTCCTCGAACCCCATGTGCAGAACGTCCTCGTCGGCTTCGGCGCCGACGGGCTCCCCGCGGAGGCGATGTTCCGCGACCTGGAGGGGACCAAGCTCGTCGCCGGCCGCCACAACCTGGCGGGCCTGCCGGACCGTGTGGCCGAGGCGGTGACCTACGACGCCGCGCGCGGCTGGAACCGGGTCGTCTACTGCCTCGTGGTCAACCACCTCGCCGAGGTCGCGGCCACCGTCGCCGAGGTCGCGGCCACCGTCGCCGAGGTCGCCGGGACCGACCGGCTGCTCGACGACCTGTGGCACGCCGCCCGCGAGGTCCTGGAGGAGTACGCCCGGGGGCACGGCCGGCCCGCGCAGCTGGCGGAACTCCTCGCAGGGGCGCCCCTGCCGGCCAAGGCCAACCTAGGCGTCCGCTGGAACCGCTCGGCTGACAGGGCGGCCGGATACACCGCCGTGGCCAATCCGCTGGCCGCCTACTCGCCCCGGATGTAGCGGAAGGCGGGCTTGGGGTGCATCAGGAAGTCGTGGTGGGAGATGTTCCACGCGTATGCCCCGGCCATGGCGAACTCCACGACGTCGCCGACCTCCAGGCGGACCGGCACGCGGCGGGCGAACACGTCCTTCGGCGTGCAGAGCTGACCGACGATCGTGATCGGCTCGCCGGGCTCTCCCGTCGCCAGCGGCTGGTCGTGCCCCTTCGTCGCGGGGGTCCGCAGATGGTGCGTGCCGCCCGCCACCACGGCGAACAGCTCGCCGTGCACCCGCTTCACGTCGATCACCCGGGTCACGTAGCGGCCGCAGTAGACCGTCAGCGACCGGCCCGGCTCCACTCGCAGCACCTCTCCGGGACGGCGCAGCTCGGCGAGGCCCTTGCCGTACGAGCGCCAGTCGAACAGCGCGCCGGGGTCGTCGTACGACACCGCCATGCCGCCGCCGAGATTGATCTCGGTGAGGCCGAGGCCGCGCGCGTGGCCGAGCACGCCGGCGGCGACCTCCAGCGCGGCCTCGGCGTCGAGACCGCTCGCCAGGTGGGCGTGGAGCCCGCGAAGGCGCACCGTGCCCTGCCTCTCCAGCAGGTCCACGCATTCGGCGACGCCCGCCGGATCCATGCCGAACGGCGTCGCGCCTCCCCCCATGACCAGTGAGGCCCCGTCGACCGGGAGGTCGAGGTTGGCCCGCAGCAGCACATCCGCCGGCCTCCCGGAAGCGAGCAGCCGCCGCAGCTCGCCGGGGCTCTCGATGTGCACTCGGGTGACCTCGGCGAACAGCTCCGCGTCGGTCTTTCCTGGACCGCCCAGCGCGATCGCGGCGCCGGGGAACAACCCCCGGACGTGCGCGAGCTCCCCGCCCGAGGAGACCTCGAACCCGTCGACGTGAGGGGCGAGCACACGCAGCAACTCGGGGTCGGGGTTGGCCTTCACCGCGTAATAGAGCTCGACCCCCTCCAGCGCCGCCCGTACGGCTCCCGCGTGGGCGTCCAGGCCCGCCAGGTCGTACACGTAGGCGGGCAGTTCCCGACTTTTTGTCACGTCGGCGTCTCCGATCACTATGAGGGGTTGCTCTACGAGTGAGAACTCTCCACCGCGATGGGGATTTCCTCCACCCCTTCATCGCGGCGTTGATGGACCGTCCCCAGACCCGGCTACTTTCCGTCACAATCCTGCGACGGCACGTACCATCGGAACGCGTAGGGAGTCCGAGAGGATGGCGACGACATGGCGCTCACCAGGCCCACCCGGCACCGGCGGAACGACAGCGCTCCCGCCGAGCGACAGCCTGACGCCGAGCCCGAGCAACCCGGAACCGAACTCGAGCAAGCCGACCCGGGAGAAGGGCCGACCCGCGCCGCACCCGGAGGCGACGAGACCGCGGTCGTGGACCTCTGCCAGGAACTCAACGACGCGGGCTACACCGCGGAGATCTCCGGGGGCCGGGTCGTCGTGAGCCCCTGGCAGAGCATGGAGAGCTCCTGCATCGTGGACAGGCTGGCGGACCTGTTGATCCCGCTCAAGCTCGCGAACGGCTGGCGTTTCCATCACAACCTCGCCGTCCACATTCCGCCGTTCCTCGATCATCGGCTTCCGGATCTGATGGTCACGGCACGGGACGCCGAACGATTCGACCACCTGCGCGTGAAGGGCTGCAGCGCTCTGCTCGTCGTCGAAGTGTGCTCTCCGGGGACGTACTCGGTCGACTGGAACGAAAAGCCGGTCGACTACGCGCGTGCCGGAGTGCCGCTGCTGCTCATCGTCGATCCGCTCGCCGATCCGAAGACGGTCACTCTGATGAGCGAGCCGTCGAAGGACGCGGCCCCGGGCGACATGCGAGAGCCGTACAAGCAGGTCGTCACGGTCGAGGCGGGGGAAGTGCTGGAGTTGCCCGAGCCGTTCGGCGTCAAACTCGAGACCGGGACGCTGTTCGAGTGACGGCGGCGCTACTGCGCTGACGGGATCCGGTCGATCAGAGCGGTGAGGCCGTCGGCCCCGAGCAGGTCGACCGGCCGCACCGTCTCGTTCGACCGGACGTAGTGGAAGGCGGCCCCGACCTTCTCCAGCGGCACGTGGGCGAGGGAGGCCCAGGCCATCCGGTAGGCGGCCAACTGGACCGACGCGGTCTCCGCCGCCTTGCCGTGGGGCCGCTCGCCGGTCTTCCAGTCGACGACCACGTAGCCGTCGCCCTCACGGAAGACGGCGTCCATGCGGCCTCGCAGCAGCCGATCGGCGATGACCGTCTCGAACGGCACCTCCAGATCCAGTGGCTCCCGCCCGGCCCACTCGCTGTCCTCGAACCGCTCCTGCAGTTCGGCGAGGTGGACCTCGGCCTCCGACGGCTCATCGGACGCTCCGGGCAGGTCGAAGTCGTCGATCAGACGCTGCTGTCCCCAACGTGTTTCCAGCCATCGATGGAACGCTGTACCACGGCGGGCGAGCGGCGCGGGCTTGCGCGGCACGGGACGCCGCACCTGCCGCGCGAACGCCGAAGGATCCGTGGCCAGCGTGACCAGCGAAGACACGGTCAGGCGTGCGGGCAACTCCACGGCTCCGCCGCCCCGCCGGCGGTTGGCCTCTCGTTCCCGGATGAGGAGGTCGGTATCCCGGGCCCAGGCTCTGGCTCGTTCCCTGTCCCACTCCCTGATGTCGGGCGCGTCCGCGATCTCCGGTCCACCCGCGTCTGCGCCTGCGTCTGTGCCGGCCAGGGCCTCCTCCACCATGCGTGCGCCGTCCAGCACCGGATCCGGCACGGACACGGACGGCCAGACCGCCTCGGGAGGTTCGGCGAGCAGCGGGTTCTCCTCGCTCGTCCCCTCGTCCCACCAGGCGACCTGGGCGCCGGCCTCCCTGATCTCCATGAGGAACCCGGACGGCTCGAGCGCCTTGGTCGAGCCGCCCCAGCGGTAGCCGGAGGCGATGAGCAGGTGGTGCGCCCGGGTCACGGCGACGTAGGCCAGCCGCCGCTCCTCCATCAGGTCCCTGTCGCGGCACCGCTCGTCGAAGTCGGCCAGCGACTCCTTGTCCAGGCCCTCCAACGCCGGCAGGTCCGCCCTGTCGCCGCGGAGCGGGTACGGCAGCTTGCGCGGGTTCTCCGTCCACCGCGAGTTGGTGACCGGCGTGGCGGGGAACACGCTGCCCCGGGCCAGGCCGCCCTTCTGCGTGGTGAGCTGCGACAGTCCCGGGACGACGACCACCGGCCACTCCAGGCCCTTGGACGCGTGGACGGTCATGAGCTTGACGCTGTTGGTGTCGCCGACCCGGCCGGCCTCCAGCCCGAACTCCTCGGTCTCCGCCGCCTTCAAATAGGCGAGGAAGGCTCCGAGCGTCGGGTCCTCCGCGTCGCCCGCGAACCGGGAGGCGGCGTCGAGGAACGCGTCCAGGTCGGCCCGCGCGGCGAGGGGGCTCCCTCCCCTGGCCGCCACCTCGATGTCGAGTCCGAGCCGCCGTTCGACCTCGCTGATGAGGTCGGGGAGCGGCTGTCCGGAGTGGGACCTCAGGTGGCGCAGTTCGAGTGCGAGCGCGGGCAGCCGTACCCGGGCCGGAGCCGAGAACGCCTCCAGCCACTCGGGCCGGTCGGGCAGTTCGTCGAGTGCGTCGACCAGGCTGCCGCGTTCCTCGGCCATGTCGGAGACGACCTGTTCGAGCGGGTCGTCCGGGCGGGGCCCGCCGTGGAACTCCCTGTTCAGGTCGCGGGCGACGTCGCCGAGGACCTTCATGTCAGCGGGACCGATCCGCCAGCGCGGCCCGGCGAGCAGCCGCACCAGCGCGTCCCCGGCCGTGGGGTCGTACAGCACGCGCAGCGTGGCGACGATGTCGGCCACCTCGGGCACGGTGAGCAGGCCGCCGAGCCCGACCACCTCGACCGGGACGCCCCGGGCCTCGAGCGCGCGGCGCAGGGCGGGGAACTGCGAACGCTTGCGGGCCAGGATCGCCACGTCCTGCGGCTGTACGGCGGCCCCGCGTCTGGCGCGTTCGCCCTCCCCCCAGGGCAGTCCGTCGGGCGCCCCTTCGAGCCCGATGGTCCGGGCCACACCGTCCGCGACCCATTCGGCCTCGGCCTCGGCGGTCTCGTGGAACGCGCACACCACCCGTCCGCGACCGGCCCGGTTCTCGCCGGGGACGAGCACGGGCACCTGCCCGGCCTCCTGCCGCAGCGGCGCCTGCAGCGCGGCGGCGACCCCCAGGACGCGCTCGCCGTTGCGGAAGCTGACCGACAGCTGGCGTACGGGCGCCGGGTCTCCCTGCGAGGTGGAAAAGTCCTGCGGGAACCTGGACAGGTTGCCCGATGAGGCGCCACGCCAGCCGTAGATCGACTGGCAGGGGTCCCCCACGGCCGTCACCGGGTGTCCTCCGCTGTACAGCGCCCGGAGCAGGACGAGCTGGGCATGGCTCGTGTCCTGGTACTCGTCGAGCAGCACGACGGAGAAGCGGGACCGCTCCGACACCCCCACCTCGGGATGCCGCGACGCGATCAGCGCCGCGAGCGCCATCTGGTCGCCGTAGTCGATGACCTCCCGGCGGCGTTTCATCCGTTCGTACGCCTCGACGAGCGGCAGCAACTGCTCCCTGACGGCCTGCATCCTGACCGGACGCTGCTGGGCCAGGATCGTCCTGCCCGGCAGGACGGCGAGGCGGTCGCGCAGCCAGTCGCCGACCTCACGCACCTCGCCCGGGGTCCGCAGGTGCTCGGCCATCTCGCCGGCCAGTTCGAGCACGGCGGCGGTGACGCTCGGCGGGCCGAGGTCCACCTTGTCCATCGGGCCGTCGTACTGCCCGACGACCCGCGCGGCCATCTGCCACGAGACGGCGGGCGTGACCAGCCGCATGGTGGGTTCGAGTCCCTCGCGGAGCGCGTGGTCGGTGACCAGCCTGGCGGCGTAGGCGTGGTAGGTCGAGATGGTCGGCTCCGCGTCGAGCAGCTCCGGCTCGACGAGCCCGGCCGCAGCCAGCCCGTTCAGCCGTTTGCGCACGCGTTCTGCCAGCTCCGCGGCGGCCTTCCTGGTGAAGGTGAGGCCCAGGATCTGCTCGGGACGTGCCAGGCCGTTGGCGACCAGCCACACGACGCGCCCCGCCATGGTCTCGCTCTTGCCCGAACCCGCGCCCGCCACGACCACGGCCGGCTCCAGGGGCGCGTCGATGACGGCGGCCTGCTCCGGGGTGGGGGAAAGGACGCCGAGCTTGGCGGCGAGTTCCGCGGGGCTCAGCATCAGCCCATCGTACGGAGGCTCAGCACACCTGGCCCCCGTTGTCGTTGACCGGGCAGGCGACCTTGGCGGCGCACGTCCGGCAGCCGTCGTTGACCTTCGCGACGAACACCTCGGCCGACATCCCCGCCGCGACGGTCTCGACCAGGTCCTGGGCCCACTGCGGCTGCGGGTCCTCCCCCAGCGCGCCCTGCGCCTGCTCCTTGGCGGCTCCCGTGACTCCGGCCGCCTTGCCGACCTGGACGAGCGACGCTCCGCCCGGTTCGACGAGGCCGTGCCGCTTGAACGCCCCCAGCAGCGTGGCGAGCTGGTACACCCCGAGTTGCGGGTGCCGGTCGAGTTCGTCGTCCCTGGGCTTGGAGGCGCCGGTCTTGATGTCGATGATCACTGCCCGGCCGTCTCCGTCGCGCTCCACCCGGTCGACGCGGCCCCTGATGTGCACGCCCTCGGCGACCACCGCCGTGAACGCCTCCTCCGTGGCGACGAGGTCGCGCGGGTTCTCCTCATGCCATCGGACGAACCGCTCGACCATCTGCTCGGCGACCTTGCGCTGTTTGCGGTTGAACCAGACGCCGCCGAAGTCGAACTGCTCCCAGACGTCGTCGAGCCGCGCGACCAGGTCGGTGCCGTCCTCCGCGGCCAGCACGGCGATGGCGTGGATGACGGAGCCGAGACTCTGGGTCACGCTGGCGCTCCCCGCGCCCACCGCGGTCTCGAGCACCCACCGCAGCCCGCACTTGGTGAAGCTCTCCACGGCGGACGGCGAGACGCGCACGATGTCGTCGGGCCAGCCGAGGGGACGGTCGTCGGAGAGCGGCGTCATCGCGTACCAGTCACGCGGACTCGCTCCCGGCACGCCCGCCCGCGCCAGCCTGGCGAGGTGCTGGGCCGCGTCACGGCGAAGCGCCTCCGGTTTGGTCAGGTCGCACACGGCCGCCCGCAGATCCGCCACCAGGGCGGACATGCTCAGCCAGCGGGCGCGGTCGTCGACCGTCGCCTCCTCGACCCCGCCGGGCAGCAGTTCGGTGAGGAACCTCGATGGGCGCTCGTCGGTGTCCTCTCCGCCCACCGCGGTGACGACCAGCCTGCGTCTCGCCCGGGTGGCCGCGACGTAGAACAGCCGCCGTTCCTCGGCCAGCAGTTTGGACGACAGAGCCGCCGCCGTCGCCTGGGTGCCGTCGAGGGCGATCCCGGCGGACAGCTCGACGAGCTCCTCCGGGCCTAGCAGGGACCCCCGTAGGCGCAGGTCGGGCCAGACGCCCTCCTGGACCCCCGCGACCACGACCACGTCCCACTCCAGGCCCTTGGACCTGTGCGCGGTGAGGATCCGTACGGCGTCCCCCTCCGGGGCCTGCTCCGCGAGGGAGTCTCCGGCGATCTCCTGAGAGGTCAGGTCGTCGAGGAACACCTCGACGCCTGCCATGGGCAGCCTGTCGGTGAACCGGGCGGCGTGGTCGAACAGCGCGACGACGCCGTCGAGGTCCCGGTCGGCCTGGACTCCCCTGGCCCCTCCGGACAGGCTCGTCTCCGACCACCGATCGGCGAGACCGCTGGCCTGCCAGACGTCCCAGAGCGCGTCCTCCGCGCCGCGGCCGTGCCGTACGGCTTCGCGGGCGATCTTCAGGAGCTTCGCGATCCGTTCCGCGGGCGCGCCCACGTGCGGCTCGACGTTGACGAGCTCACGGGCGTCCTTGAGCGCGGCGACGAGCATCTCGTCTGACGACCTGGCCGTGAACGGCAGAGCCGGCTGCCCCTCCTCAACCGCGGCCTCCGAGGCGGACGCGGCCTCGTGTTCGGCGACGCGCAGTGCCCGGCGCAACCGGCGGACGCCGATCATGTCGGTTCCGCCCAGGGCTCCGGTGAGCAACTCCTCCGCGGTCGCGACGTCGAGGCCGGACGGCCTGGCGGCGACCTTCAGCAGGGTGATCAGCGGCCGCACACCGGGTTCCTGGACCAGCGGCAGCTCGTCCCCGGCCACGATGACGGGCACGCCGGCCGTCGTCAGCGCCCGCCGCAGCAGGGGAAGTTGCCGGGTGGCGCTGCGGACGAGGACGGCCATCCTGGACCAGGGCACGCCGTCGAGGAGGTGAGCCCTGCGGAGGGTGTCGGCCACCACGGCGGCCTCCTGGCTGTCGCTGTCGGCGAGCAGCACAGAGACGTCCCCCTGCTCGGCGTCGGCGAGCGGCGCGAGCGCCCGGTGACCGCCCGCGGGCAGGCGGGAGGCGACCCGGCGGGACGCCTCAAGCAGCTCGGGGCCGCTCCTGCGGCAGACTTTGAGCGCGACGACCGGGGCCTCGTCGCCGCCCGCCGTGCGGAACCTCTCAGGGAACCGGAGGATCCCCTGCACGTCGGCGCCGCGGAAGCCGTAGATCGACTGGTCGGGGTCGCCCACCACGATGAGGTCGCGCCCGTCGCCCGCGAGTTGGCGGAGCAGGAACTCCTGGGCCGGGTCGGTGTCCTGGTACTCGTCCACGAGCACGATGTCGTAGGCGTCCCGCTCGCGTCTCCTGACCTCCCCGTCGGTCAGCAGGCCGGCGGCCTCGCGGATCAGCTCCGCGTAGTCCATCGACGGCACGGGGTCGAGGTCGAAGCGGTCCTGGTAGCGGTAGGAGAACCGGCCCGCCGCCTCCCAGTCGGCCCTGCCGTGCGTGCGGCCGAGGCCGATCAGCGCGTCCCCGTCCAGACCTCGCTCGGCCGCACGGGCGAGGAAGTCGCGCAGTTCCTCGGCGAACCCCCGGGTCTTCAGGAGTTCGCGCATCCGGTCCGGCCAGTGCTCGGCTCCGTCCTCCAACTCGCCGTGGAGGAGCCTGCGGATCTCCAGGAGCTGCTCCGGCCCGGTGAGCAGGCGGGGAGGCGGCTCACCCGCGAGAACGGCCTCTCGGCGCAGCAGGGCGTACGCGTAGCTGTGGAAGGTCAGGGCGAGCGGGGTCCTGGTGGTCCTGCGCATCCGCCCGGTGATGCGCTCGCGCAGTTCGCCGGCGGCCTTGCGGCTGAAGGTGAGCACCAGGACGCGTTCCGGGTCGACGCCGCGCCGCTCGATGCGGTCGACGACGGTCTCCACGATGGTGGTGGTCTTTCCGGTGCCTGGCCCGGCCAGCACGAGCAGAGGGCCGC
Organism: Planotetraspora kaengkrachanensis; assembly: GCF_016862895.1. Taxonomy (GTDB): domain Bacteria; phylum Actinomycetota; class Actinomycetes; order Streptosporangiales; family Streptosporangiaceae; genus Planotetraspora; species Planotetraspora kaengkrachanensis. The sequence continues at coordinate 51,012 of NZ_BONV01000013.1, forward strand.
TCTCGTGCTCGACGACGGCCCTTTGGTGCTCGTCCAGGACGGGAGCGGAACGGCTCACCCCGTCCCGGCGCACCAAACGGTATTTCTGACCACTCACAGCTCAGAATTCCATCAGAACACTGGGATAGATCGTGCCCGCTTGACCAGTAGAGCGCGATGTCGCCGCTGCCCGCCGTACGACACGCCGGACATGACCGGCGAATATCCCCAATTCAACGGCCACGCGTGAGCCTCACCACTCCGAGCGGCCGCAGCCGTGTCCGGACTGAAGAGTCAGCCGGAAGCGAGGCACAAGCAACCCGCGGGCCTATGAGCAGAGCCCAAGATGGACACGAGGGCCGCAGCAGTGCCCGGACCGGGGATCCCGGAGCCCAGCCGTCACGCAAGGACCGCGGCCGTGTCCGGACCGAGAAAACGGAGCCCAGCCGTCACGCGAGGGGCGCGGCCGTGTCTGGACTGAGGAGTGAGTGGGGAGCGAGGAACGAGCGACTCCGAACGACGAGGGAAGACACGGCCAAAAAGAGCGCCCCGAGCCCGCGTGAGCGGAGCGAGCGCCATCAAACACCGCGCCCCGAGCCCGCCTCGCCGGAGGCGAGGCCATCAAACACAGCGCAATTAAACGCCCCCGTCCCAGCGGGCTCTGCGCATGTCCGCCCGGGTTCCTCTGAGCGGGGTGCCCTCCTCGCGCCATCGGGCGAGGCACTCGGCCTCCAGGCCGGGCGCGGCCGAGCCGTCGGCTCTGATCACGCGCCACCACGGGACGGCGCCGCCCCACGTCGACATGACCCGGCCCACCTGCCGCGGTCCGCCCTCACCGAGGTATTCGGCCACGTCCCCGTAGGACATGACACGACCTGGGGGGATGCGCTCGACCAGGTCGAGCACTCTTTCGGCGTACGGCGGGGGCTCGCCGCGCCGCCGGCTCAGCTGCTCCATTCGGTGGGCCCGGCGGCGATGATCTCCTCGAGCTTGCCGAACTCGTAGGTCGCCGAGCCGTTGACCTGCTCGACGACACCGTTTCTCAGCCCGTAGGTCTCGCCGTCCTCGCCGACCAGCCATGCGCCGAGCATGTCGGCGAAGCGGGCCAGCTGGGCCACCTGCCAGTCCGATGCCGGCCGTCCGGCCAACCGGCCCGACCAGGTCGCGATGTGATGCGCGGAGTCACCGTGCCGCGCGACGAGCTCGGCGGCCTCCTGCGTCCCGCGCAGCTCGAATCCGGCGCCGGCCGAGATCACGCTCGCGAGTTCGGCGTAGGCGAGCGGTTCTGCACGCTCCACGCGCAACTCGTACCCCATGAGGCATGGACCTTAGCGAAACTTGACCTCGCGCTGTGACCGAAATCCGAAACGCCGCCAAAAGGCGGCCAACATGTGATCACCTGCGGCTGAGGACGACGATCGCGCCGCAGAACGCGCCAACGCCGATGAGGGCGGCGATTCCGTAGATCCAGAGCCTAACCGGATCGGGTCCCGGGCGCATCGGCGCTTCGGACAACGGGCCCTTCCCGAAGTGGAGATCGTCCTGAACCGGGGCCGCCTGGGCGTATCCCGCCAGCTCGGCCGCCTTGGCCACGGCCGCGCCCGCGTCGACCTCACCGAAACCCACGTTGTCGTCGTAGCCGGCATTCGGGCTGGGGTGGGACGTGGAGCTGAGGGCCCGCGACACGAGCTCGGGGCTCATATTCGGATATTTCGCCTTTATTAGCGCGGCTACCCCGGCCACGAGCGCGCTGGACGCGCCGGTCCCCGACGCGACGCCGTGCTTGCCGCCGGGCAGGACCACGGGCACGTCGGCGCCGGGAGCGGCGACGAGGACCGACAGGTTGTCGCTGCTCGACGCGGCCTTGCGGCCCTGCCGGTCGAGGCTCGCCACGCCGATGACACCCGGATAGCCCGCCGGGAAGCGCCAGTAGGAGGTGCCGTTCTGCCGGGTGTAGGCCGACTGGCCGCCGTCCCCCGCCGCCGCGACCAGGACGATCCCGCGGGACAGCGCGTAGGAGACGGCCTCGCGGTCGGCCCGGTCGACCCCGTAGCCGGCGATCGGGATGCAGATGACCGCCGCCCCGTGGTTGACGGCGTAGCGGATGCCGCGCGCCATGGGGCTGTCCTGGGCGCCGCCGATTCCGCCCTGGGGATCGGCCGCGGCCAGTTCGGGCTCACCGGTCGCGACCTTGATGGACAGGATCCGCGCCTCCGGAGCCACCCCGGACAGGCCGCCGCTGCCCGCGATCAGCGACGCCGCGGCGGTGACGTCGCCCGTGGACGTCTCCGGCGTCTCCTCGGAGTCGTCGAACAGCGCCCCCGTCAGATCGGGGCCCTGGGTGACCCGTCCCCTGAGCTCCGCCACCCCGGCGTCCGGCTGCTCGTCGCCCAGCAGGGCCACGGTCACTCCGGCGCCCTTGGTGACCTTCCAGGCCTCCTCGGTGTTGATCGCGTCCAGCGCCCAGCGCTCCTCGCCCGCGCCGGGCAGCGACGCGGCGCGCGCCGCGTGGTACGGCCCCGCGGCCAGCAGGGCGCACGCGACGGCTGCGCACAGTGCGATGGGCCTCAGCACACGTTCCCCTGGGTGCAGCGCGGGACGTCGGGCGGCTCACCGAGGGCGCGCGCGATGCGCCCGGCGATCGATTCGGCCGCCGGCCACATCTCGCTGTTCAACTGCTCCTCCATCGGCACGGAGTCGCGGGTCCTGCCGTCGGTGTACCCGACGGTGGAGAAGACGATGTACGGCCCCGCCCCCACCCAGCCGGTCCGCTGCCGCTGGGCGGAGCCGAAGGTGTCGGTGACCGTGCCGGGGAAGGCCACGGGACGGACGCCCACCCGGTCGTCCACGGGCAGCTTGGCCGCGGCGCCCAGCCGGGCCTCCTCGTCCCTCAGGACGGCCACGCCCACGGTGATCGCGAACGTCGAGGTCTGGTCGACGTAGGTGGCCCGCAACATCGTCCGGCAGCCCTGCTCGCGCAGGACCGAGGCGACGGGCGAGTCGACCGCCGTGGTGCAGACCTCCTCGGGGGCCACCCCGACGCGGTGGGCGTACTGCTGGGCGCGGCCGAGGCCGTTGTAGGGGAGTTCCTCGGGGAAGACCATGCCGACCGGCCAGGCGTGCCACCGTCTCGCGACATCCTGTGCGGCGTACTGGGCCCGCTCCTGGTCGGTGAGGGGACGCGAGCGCGTCTCCTGGATGAGCCCGACGGCGCCCAGCAGCACGTCCAGGGCGGCCACGGCGAGCACCACGCCCATCAACGTCAGGAAAAGAGAACGGAACCTGAGGCCCCGCCTGAGTTCCGCCTGCTCCTTCGCGGCCTGGGCCGCCGTCGCCCGTTTCCCGGACGCGGGCCACCGGCGCGCGCGCACCCGGCCGGCCGACGAGCCCAGAGGCAGCCCACGCCGACCACCGGGCGGTGTCCGGGACGTCTCGGGCGGCATGATTCGATGCTACGTCGGAAGGCCCGTGGGCTGAGGAGGCGACATGGCGAGATCGTCGTGTTCCTCCCGTCTTGCCCGGCGGACGAGGAGGATCAGCACGATCAGGCTGGCGGCCGCGCTGACCAGGGCGGCGACGGCGATGCCTCCGGAGACGGCGATCGTCCGCTGGTCTCGGTGCACCTGAACGGCGACGGGCGTGTCGTGGGCGCCCTTCCCGACGGCGCGGGCCGGGTCCTGCGCGCCGGTGCCCGACGCGGTGGCCCGATGCCCGGCCAGGGTGTTCGCGACGGTCAGCGCCCGGTAGGCGTCGACGACGCCGAAGCCGGTCCCCGTGTTGTAGGCCGTCTTCCTGGCCGGCGACGAGCTCAGCGCCTGGGCCACGAGGGCGGGCGACATGTCCGGGTGGCGCGCCTTGATCAGCGCCGCCACCCCGGAGACCAGCGCGGTGGCCTGCGAGGTGCCCCGGCCCACCCAGTACTCGTCGCCGGGGCCCGCGCCCAGGACGTCGACGCCGGGCGCCGCCACCAGGACGGAGGCGTTCCGGTTGGAGAACGAGGCGCGGATCAGCGCCGGGGTCACCGCGGCCACCGAGATCACACCGGGTATCGAGGCCGGATAGGAGAACGGGGCGGTCCGCTTGCCCGTGCCGTCGTTGCCCGCCGCCGCGACCAGGACGACCCCCTTGGAGATCGCGTAGCGGATGGCCTCCCGCTCGGCCTCCGTCGGCCGGTCCTTCGAGATCGACAGGTTGATCACGTCGGCCCCGTTGTCCACGGCGTACCTGATGCCCTGGGCGACCACGCCCTCGAAGCGCGGGTCGGAGTTGAACTTCTTGAAGCCCGCCTCCTCGTCCTCGAGGATCACCCGGACGGACAGGACCTCCGCCTGCGGCGCGACCCCCATGATTCCGTCGGCCGCCCCAGGGCCGTGGCCGTGGCCCGCGATCAGCGACGCCATGTAGGTGCCGTGCAGGCGCATCTGGGCGGCTCCGCGCGGGGTCGCCCCGGCGGTGAAGTCCTTGCCGGTGGTCACCGACCCGGCCAGGTCGCGATGCTGGGCGTCCACCCCGGAGTCGAGGACGGCGACCGTCACCCCCCGCCCCTGGGTGATCTTCCAGGCGTCCGCCACGTCGAGCGTCCGCATCACCGGCTCCTGGCTCGTACGGACCCCGTCCGCGAGAGCCGTGCCGGTCGTGCCCGTGATCAGGAGCCCGGCCGCGGTGAGCGCGGTGACGGTCCCGAGCGCCAGTCGTCTCAGCACGGCGACTCCCTGCCTCCGCATTCGAGAGGTGACGGGACGGTCAAGGCGTCGGCGACACCCTCGGACAGGTCCTCCGTGAACGAGAACATCGCCGGGCGTTGCTTGCCCAGCGCGCGGGCGGGCCGCCCGTCGACCTGGCCCGCCGTGGTCAGCACGACGTACGGCCCGGCCTGCCGCAGGGTGGCAGCCTGGCGGGCGGCGGCGGTGAACCGGTCGGTGACGGTGCCCTTGAAGGCCAGGGCGCGCAGGCCCGGAGACGGTTTCCCGCTCCGGGGGAGCGCCGCCTCGGCGGCGGCCGCCGACCGGGTGTCGGGGAAGGCCGCGACCCCGACCGTGACGACCACGCCCTGGAGGGCGTCGAGATACGTCGCCCGCAGGATCGCCCGGCACCCCGCCTTCTTCACGGCCGTCTGGAGCGGACCGTCGACGGCGGCCCCGCAGTCGGTCCCCGAAGAGATGCCGACCCGGCGGGCCTTCTCCTTGCCGCCCTGCTCGTCCGTGTAGGCCAACGTGGCGGGAAAGATCCGGCCGGCGGGCCACGCCCGCCAGCGTCCCGCGACCTCGGCTGACGCGGCCTGCCGCACCTCGGCCGCGTTGGGACCTCGGGTGAGCTCGGCGACCGCCGAGTTGGCCGCGACCCCGGCGACGACCGCGCAGACAAGTGTGAGCACGGAGGCGACGACGAGGGCCGACCGGCTCCGCCACTCACTCACCGGGTCTCCGCTCCCTCGCTGCGGTATTACCAAGCGACCTTAACCCCACCCACGGGTGTCTATCTCCCCAAATGCACCGGAAAGTACTTGACGCTATGGAAAGTGCAAAGTACTTTCCCCACTGGAAAGTACATGAGTACGACGGCTTGAGGAGCCCCCCGTGAACGCCGACGAAGCCGCCAGGAGTCTCGCGACCATCAGGGACACGCAGACCAGGGCGGTGCGATCCCAACCCTGGTTTCCCACGTGGTACGTGGTGGGCGTCGCCCTGTTCGTGACCGGGATCCAGTTCGTCACCGAGCCGGGCATGCCCGTCGCCGTCGGCGGCGTCTTCGGCGTCCTGCTCGTCGCCGCGCTGGGCGCCCTGGTGGGCGTCTTCGTCAAGACCCGCAGGATGACGGCCCACAGGAGCCTCCTGTCGCCCGGCGAGTTCGTGCTGTTCGGCGTGTGGCTCGCCGCGTGCGTCGCCCTGTGCCTCGTCCTGGCCCTGCGGCTGCAGGCGGCCGAGATCGCCTACGCTCGGACGTACGCCGCCCTCGTCATGACGGTCTTCATGGCGGCGACCGGGCCCCTCGTCGCACGCGGGATCTCCCGGAGGATCGCCCGCAACATCGAGAGAGGGCCGTGATGGAGCTCGATCCCGTGATCCACGCCCCCACCCGGCTGCAGATCGTGTCGGTGCTGGCGGCGGCGGAGGAGGCCGAGTTCGGCTTCGTGCGGGACACGCTCGGCGTCAGCGACTCGGTGCTCTCCAAGCACGCGAGCGCGCTGGAGACCGCCGGTTATGTGCGGATCCGCAAGGGCTACGTCGGCAAGAGACCCCGGACCTGGTTCAGCCTCACCGAGCAGGGCCGCTCGGCGTTCGCCGAGTACGTGCGGAACCTGCAGAAGATCGTCTCCCCGAGCGGGTTGACGGTTCTGCCCGGCTGACCGCCCGCCTCAACGCCGTACGGCTGCCGCCCCGCTCAGCGAGGGCGACAGCCGTACGGCGATCAGCGAAACGCGATCAGTAGGTGGGGAGGCTGGGGTCGACGGTCTTGATCCAGCTCAGGACGCCACCGCCGACATGGACGGCGTCGGCGAAACCGGCGTTCTTGAGGACCGCGAGCACCTCGGCCGAGCGGCCGCCGGACTTGCAGTGCAGGACGATCTTCTTGTCCTGCGGCAGGCCCTCCAGCGCGGATCCGTTGAGGAACTCGCCCTTGGGGATCAGCACCGCGCCCGGGATGTTGACGATCTCGTACTCGTTCTGCTCACGGACGTCGATCACGTAGATGTTGTCGCCCCGGTCCTGCATCTCCTTGAGCTCGGCCGCCGTGATGGTCGAGCCGGCCGCGGCCTGCTGGGCCTCGTCGGAGATCGTGCCGCAGAACGCCTCGTAGTCGATCAGCTCGGTGATCGTGGGGTTCTTGCCGCACAGCGGGCACTCCGGATCCTTGCGGACCTTGACGTCGCGGTACTTCATCTCCAGCGCGTCGTAGATCATCAGACGCCCGACGAGCGGCTCGCCGATGCCGGTGATGAGCTTGATGGCCTCGTTGACCTGGATGGAGCCGATCGAGGCGCACAGCACGCCGAGGACGCCGCCCTCAGCGCAGCTGGGAACCATGCCGGGAGGCGGGGGCTCCGGGTAGAGGCAGCGGTAGCAGGGGCCGTGCTCGGACCAGAACACGCTCGCCTGGCCGTCGAAACGGTAGATCGAGCCCCAGACGTACGGCTTGCCGAGGAGGACGGCCGCGTCGTTCACCATGTAGCGGGTGGCGAAGTTGTCCGTCCCGTCCACGATCAGGTCGTAGACGGAGAAGATGTCCATCACGTTGTCCGTGGTGAGGGCCACGTTGTGGATCACCACGTTGACGTTGGGGTTGACCTCGCGGACGCTGGCCGCGGCCGACTCGGCCTTGAGACGGCCGACGTCGGACTGGCCGTGAATGATCTGGCGCTGCAGGTTCGACTCGTCCACGATGTCGAAGTCGACGATGCCGAGGGTTCCCACCCCGGCCGCGGCGAGGTACAGCAGCGCGGGTGAGCCCAGACCGCCCGCGCCCACACACAGGACCTTGGCGTTCTTCAGCCGCTTCTGCCCCGCCATGCCCACGTCAGGGATGATCAGGTGGCGTGAGTAGCGGCGCACCTCGTCGACCGTCAGCTCAGCTGCCGGCTCTACCAGCGGTGGCAACGACACAGTTCCACTCCCGTTTTCGCGCCAATGGTCGCGCTCGGCTCCATGGGCCCATCACAAGCTCTTCTCACAACCTAACCGGGGTATCCCGCATTCCCCAATCATGCTGTCCGAACAGCGGACAGTCGCGGAGCGGCCGTCTCTGCGATGAGCCGGCGCGCCTCCCTGGCGACGGCCTCGGGGAATTCCATCTGCGCGACGTGCGCCGCGTGGGCCAGGGTGACGAGCCTGACGTTCGGGAACGCGCGGCCCGCGCGCACGGCCATCCGGGAGTCGACGAGCCGGTCTCTGCGGCCGTAGATGACCAGCGTGGGGGCCGTGACCTTGGCCGCCTGCCGCCACAGGTTGCCGGGCCCGACGCGGAAGTACTCGTTCACGATCGCCCGGGCGCACCCCACCATCGCAGCCGCCGCGTACGGCAGGCCGTCGCGGCGGCGCAACTCCTCCTCCGCTTCCCGGAGCCGCTGGGGGTGGACCCGGCTCCCGTCGGCGTAACACCAGCTGAGGGTCGCCTGGACCCGCCTGCCGACGGGAACTCCGTTGAGCTTTCTGACCGCGAGCTCGCCCAGGCGCGGAGCGGCCGACATGGCGACCCTGGCCGGGCCGAACCGGGGCAACAGGTCCGGCAGGGCCGGTGAGATCAGCGTCAGCGACCTGACAAGGTCGGGCCGCGTCGCGGCCACCCGGACGGAGATCGCCCCGCCCATGGAGTTGCCGAACAGGTGGACCGGGCCGCCGACCCGCTCGATCAGCCCGGCCACGGCGTTCACGTGGCCGTCCACCGAGTAGTCGCCGTCCGGGGGCTCGGGCGAGTAGCCGGCGCCCGGCAGGTCGACGGCGTATCCCCTGACGTCCGTCGCGAGCTCGCCCATGAGATCGGTCCAATTGGTGGCCGAACCGGCCAGACCGTGGACGAACACCGCGGTCTCGCCGGGCCCCGCGGGAGTGGACCGCACGTGCAGCCGCGCGTCACCCGCCTCGATCAGCTCTCCCGGCCACGACGGAATCGGCTCGACACCCACACGTCCTCCCCTGTTCGCCTCGTGTTTCGACGATAGCCCCCTGCCGTACGGCAAGGCCATGGGTCACGCCTGGCCCGTACGGCCAGGGGAACGCGCCAAATCGGCCGAGACCAAAGCAGTAAATATCGCTCATATCAGGGCATTTCAAATCCGACATAAATGACATTTCAGATGAAAATGATCAGAAATAGTTCAACGTCGTCAATAAAGAGATAAGCAGATGGCAAAAGCCGCCGATCGCCGTTTGTCGCTCGGGCGGCGCGGAAAACAAGACAATGCAGGGATGACCCACCAAGGGTCACCAGAAGCCATTTTCCAAGCTATTTGGAGAATGTCAGCGCATATAGGACGTAAGTCCTTCAAGGGGGAACAGAAATGCCCAACTTCAAGAGCCTCGTCGGGGTCCTCGCCATCAGCACCGCGCTGACCGGCGGGGCCGTCGCCCTCGGCACCGCTGTCACCGCCGGCACCGCGAACGCCACCACCGTCATGGGCTGCGGCGGCGGCTGCGGCGGCGGCGGCTGGGGCCGTGGCCACCGGAACCACAACCGGAACCACAACCGCAACCACCAGTGGCAGCACGAGCGTCAGCACCAGCACCAGCGTCAGCACCTGCTGCGTGACTTCACCCTGGTCGTGACGCCGTTCCAGAAGAGCGACAACGACGCCACCCCGTGGCAGAAGCAGAACAACGACTCCGACGCCAAGGCCGAGGCCGAGCACTACTACGGCCCGGGCGCGGGTGCTGCTCCCGCGCCTAGCACCGTCGGCTAGTACGTCGCCGTATCGCGCGGACGTCCTGACCTGATGGTCGGAACGTGAGTGCCGTAGGAAACCGTGCCCGTGCCCGCCGGCGTCGAGGTTCGCCTTTTTCCGGTGACCATTGAACGCCCGTCGGGCGCGGGCACAGCCGAAAGCGCATCATCACCGGCGGATTCGCCGCCTGAAACAAGGGCGACCGCCGGTTCTCCGCTCACCGCATTCTTGTGACCCCGCCACGACGAACCGCCCACAAAGGCGTGAGGTGTATTCGCGTAGCGGGCCACCGCATTCATCAAGGGGAAACAAAATGTCCAAGCTCGGCAACATCATGGGCGTTCTCGCCGCCAGCGCTGCGCTGACCGGTGGCGCTCTCGTTCTCGGCACTGCCACCGCCGCGAGCGCGTCCGTCGTCATGGGCGGCGTTCCCGCCCCGGCTCCGGCTCCGGTCTCCGTCTCGCGGCCGACGTGCCACAAGACGGTCTGCTTCCGCGAGGGGCGTAACCACAACCGCAACCACAACTGGAGCCACAACCGGCAGCGTCAGCACGCTCGCCAGTTCGAGTTCCAGCGTCAGCACCTGCTGCGTGACTTCACGCTGGTCGTGACGCCGTTCCAGTCGTCCGAGAACGACGCCACCCCGTGGCAGAGGCAGGAAGACGACTCCCAGGCCAAGGCGGAGGCCGAGTGATCTAGGTCCAGGCCTCGATCCAGGTCCGCGAGGGACAGGTGCCCGCGCCGCCCGGCCAAGGGACTTCACCGAAGATGCCGTGCTCGCTGACATCTCGGTTCCCGCGAGGAGCCGCGGTCACTGAGCGAGCACAGGCACCTCCCGGGCGTTACGGGCCGCCCCGTCATCCGTCTCCATACGGAGGGCGGATCGATCGGATCGCTCACCACTTGTGCCGGTCCTCCGGCCCAGTGAGCTCCGCTCGACGCGGAAGCACCGCAGCAACGGATCAGCTTCATCCGAAGGGAAACGAAAATGTCCAAGTTGAGCAACCTCGTGGGGATCCTCGCCGTCAGCACCGCGCTGACCGGTGGGGCCGTCGCCCTCGGCACCGCTGTCACCAGCACCTCCGCCAGCGCCACCACCGTCATGGGCTGCGGCGGCGGCTGCGGCGGCGGCTCCGGCTGGGGTCGCGGGCACCGCAACCACAACCGCAACTGGAACAGGAACCACGAGCGGCAGCACGCGCGTGAGCACCAGCACCAGCGTCAGCACCTGCTGCGTGACTTCTCGCTGATCATCACCCCTTTCCAGAAGTCGGACAACCAGGCGTTCCCGCAGCAGAAGCAGGACACCGACTCAAAGGCGAAGGCCGAGGCCGAGGGCTACTACGGGACGCCCGCTCCGGCCGTCACCACCGTCTCGTAGCCCGGACGTCCGACGCACATCAAGCAGGAAATCGATCCCGCGCCGGCAGGGACATCGTGGTTCTGATGAAGTTCGGCCAGCCGGGACGGGCCAAACCAGGGAGAGGACACGGCGGCCGCCACGGCCGTACGTGACCGCATGGATCTGGAACCGCAATCCAGGTGCCTTCTGTCCGCAGCGCCTTCCTGGCCGCGTCATGCGGTCCAGGGAGTGCATTCCATATTCCGACACGAGCGAGGGCTCCGCGGCATCGTCCGCGGAGCCCTCCTCCGTTTTCCCGCCCCGCCCCACGGCCCGCGGTTTCCGCTGTCGGCCGCCTCCGCGATCCGCTGTATCGGGCCTCCGTCCCCCCCATACTCCTCACACCCGGCCCCTCGTCGCGACTTCAAATCGGACATAAGCGACATTTCCACCGTAATGAGTCTAAGGCCGTTCACAGCCTGCCAATAAGCACTTAAAGGCACCAGATCGTCGTTTGTGGGGTGCCAATGCTGGAAATCTAGACAGCGCAGGACGATAGCCACTTAAGAGGCTGTCAGCGACATTGTTTCTCGTTTCAGAAATTGTCGCAAATAAGGGCAACCGATCCTTTCAAGGGGGACACCCAATGCCCAAGCTCAAGAACGTCATGGCCGGTCTCGCCATCAGCACGGCGCTTGCCGGCGGTGCCATCGCGCTGGGCGCCACCTCCGCGAGCGCTGCCACCACCGGCTGGGACAACGACCGTCACTGCTTCCAGGACGAGGACTTCACCAACTTCACCGTCGGCGCCGGCAAGGCCTTCGTCAACTTCTCGGAGTTCGACAAGGACTGCCACAAGTTCGACAACAACCGGTGGCACCGCTAAGCCGAGCGCGTTCGGGATCAGCTTCGGCGACGGCACTGACGAGCCCGTGAGCGGCACGCCCGTGTTCGCCCGGATCATTTGATATCGATTCACGATATAGCGGTGAAGCGACGGCCTCACTGACGCGGCCTCGCGGAACGGCTTTCAATCGAATATCCGAGCTCGATCTCAGGCACCCAGAGGCGGGGGCTCCGGTGGATTTCGCATCCATCGGAGCCCTCGCTTTTTGGCGTGTGCAGGTTCACCGTGAAGTCGACTCGCCCCCGCGCCTTGAGCGTCCCAGGGAGGCGGAAGGCCGTTCAGCCCTCCCTGGTGCCCGCGAAGCCGTACGAATGGCTCAGCGAGCCACTCAGCCCCGCGAAGCGTGTTCGCCCGCCTTTCCTCTTGATGGATACGGCCCTAATGGATACGGCCCTGATGGACGGCGCGGCCCACGACTCCGAACCCGTTCGACCTGCATAGTCGAATCGGACATTTCGTGACAAAAACGTCATTAACAGTCTATGCTTGGTTATAAAGAGACAATAAGCCATCAAAAGCGCTCAATCGTCGTTTGTAGGGCGAGCTCCCCGGCAATTAACCCATTGCACGAAAGATAGTCCATTAGGGGCTATCAGGGGCATTTTCTGATTCGCATGAAAATGCGCCCATTAAGGGCAATCGAATCCTTTCAAGGGGGACACGCAATGCCCAAGTACAAGAACGTCATCGCAGGGCTCGCGATCAGCACGGCGCTGACCGGTGGGGCCGTCGCGCTCGGCGCCGCCACCACCACCACGACCGCGAGCGCGAGCACTGCCACGATCGCCAGCTGGGGCGGCGGCGGCGGCTGCGGCGGCGGGCGCGGCTTCTGGCGTGGCGGCAACCGCTGCGGCGGCGGCGGCTGCCACCGCGGCTTCTGGCGCTGCGGCCACAACCGGATGCGCATTCACAACAGCAACCACCGCACGTGGAACAACGTCCGCCTGGACCGCAACGCGCGCGGCAACGACGTCGTCATCGGCTGACCGCGCAGCCCGTCGCGATGAGCTCCGCGCCCAGAGCTGAGGGGTGGGGAGACCGGGGCCGCCCGGTAACACGGACACCTGGTCTCATGACGCATCGACCTCTCATGGGCCGCTCCTCAGCGGAACTGGAGGTTGCTCCAGGGGCGTAGAGGCGAGGGCTCCGGTGGATCACTTCCACCGGAGCCCTCACAAACGAGACACGGCACGACGAGAACGCGCAGCACGAGCACACGGCACACCGCACGACAAGGCCCCGCGTCGGACAGCCCCGCGTCGGACAGGGTCACAGCCGGCCGGGAAAGGAGTTCCCGGCTCAGGCCGAGCGGCGGGTCCTCCGCTTCGCGGGCGCCTTCTCCTCGGCGCTCTCGGCGGACTTCTCCCCCGCCTTCCCCGAACCCGACGCCTTCCCCGAACCCGAGCCCTTCCCCGAGGCCGTCTTCTTGGCGGCGGGCGCCTCCCGGCCCGTCTCCCGCTCCTTCTTCGCGGCCTCGACGCTGGCGCGCAGCGCGGCCATCAGGTCGACCGCCGGTCCGGCCTCGGCCGGAGCCTCGGCGGCGACGACCTCCTTGCCCTCGATCTTGGCCTCGATGACCTGCTGGAGCGCCTCCCGATAGGCGTCGTGATACTCATCCGGATCGAAGTCGGCGACCATGGTCTCGATCAGCGACTCGGCCATCTTGAGCTCCTGGGGCCGGACGTCGACGTCCTCCTCCAGGAACGGGAACTCGACCTCGCGCACCTCGTCCGGCCAGAGCATCGTCTCCAGCACGAAGATCCCCTCACGGACCCGGAGCGTCGCGAGAGCCTCCCGCTGGCGCAGCGCCACCTTCACGATGGCCACCTGCCCGGACCGCTCGAGCGCGTCGCGGAGCAGCACGTACGGCTTGGCCCCCTGGGCGTCGGGTTCGAGATAGTAGGACTTGGCGAAGTAGATCGGGTCGATCTGCTCGGCGGGGCTGAACTGCAGCACGTCGATCCGCCGCGAGGTGGACAGCGGCAGGTCGGCGAAGTCCTCGTCGGTCAGCACCACGATCTCGCCCGTGGCCAGCTCGTACCCCTTGGCGATGTCGGAGTACGGCACCTCCTCGCCGTCCACGGTGCAGACCCGCCGGTACTTGATGCGCCCGCCGTCCGTCCGATGCACCTGGTGGAAGGCGACGTCCTTCTGCTCGGTCGCCGAGTACAGCTTCACAGGGATGGTGACCAGTCCGAACGAGATGGCGCCTTTCCAGATGCTGCGCATAACCACATTCTCGTCTCTGTGTTCGAATACCACCATGGGGGATTCAAGGGACTTACCTGATGGGCAGGTACCCACTATGGCAATGCCGTATCCGGTCGAGCCCATGCTCGCGGTCGCCGGCGAACTCCCCCTCGATCGTTCCGCGTACGCCCTGGAAGTGAAGTGGGACGGCATCCGCGCGATCGTCTACGTCGACGGCGGGGTCCGCGCCACCGGCCGCAAGGGCACCGACTGCACCTCCCGATACCCCGAGATCGCACGAGTCGTCGCCCCCCTCGCCGGGCGCAGCGCCGTCCTCGACGGCGAGGTCGTCGCCTTCGACGCCCTCGGTCGGCCCAGCTTCGAACTGCTCCAGCGGCGCATGCACGTGGCCGACCCCGCGGCCGCCGGGCTCCTGTCGCTCGTGCCCGTCACCTACATGCCCTTCGACCTGCTCTATCTGGACGGCCACGCGCTGTTCGACCTGCCCTACCGCGACCGGAGGGAGTTGCTGGACTCGCTCGGCCTCGAGGCCCCGCCGTACCTGCCCTGCGACCCCGACGTGCTGGAGGCCACCCGCCTGCAGGGCCTCGAGGGAGTCGTGGCCAAGCGACTCGACTCGCCGTACCGGCCGGGACGGCGGGCGGAGTGGTGGGTGAAGGTCAAGAACCTCGACACCGCGGACGTCGTCGTCGGCGGCTGGCGGCCGGGCAAGGGCCGCCGCGAGGGCGGCGTCGGCTCACTGCTCCTCGGCATGTACGCGGGACCGTCCCCGGGCCCGAAGCAGTTCCTTTTCGTCGGGCATGTCGGCACGGGGTTCACCGATGCGATGCTGGATGACGTGCACCGGCTGCTGAAGCCTCTCGAAATCGACCGGAACGCCTTCTCCGCGGCGCTTCCCCGGGAGATCAGCAGGGACGCGCGCTGGGTCAGGCCCGAGATCGTCGGCGAGGTCGCCTTCACGATGTGGACGCAGGAGGGGCGCCTGCGCCATCCCGTGTGGCGCGGCGTCAGGGCCGACAGGGTTCCCGCGGACGTACGGCGAGAGGAGCAGGGGTGACGGAGAAGGTGCTGGTGCGGGTCGACGGCCGCGAACTGTCCCTGAGCAACCTGTCCAAGGTCCTCTATCCCGCCGCCGGCTTCACCAAGGCCGAGGTCATCGACTACTACACCCGGATCGCCCCGGTCATGCTCCCCTCCCTGCGCGGCCGGCCGCTCACCGTGAAGCGGTTCCCCAACGGCGTCGAGCGCCCGTCGTTCTTCGAGAAGAACGCCCCCTCGCACACGCCGGCGTGGGTCCGCAGGGTCACCCTGCCCGTCCCTGGCAGCACGAAGAACCGCGAGAAGATCGACTTCGCCGTCGTGGACGACCTGCCGGCGCTCGTCTACTACGCGAACCTGGCGGCCATCGAGTTCCACGTCCCGATGTGGCGGGTGACGGACGAGGGCGACCCGCTGCCGCCCGACACGCTCGTGTTCGACCTGGATCCCGGAGCTCCGGCGACGATCGTCGAATGCTGCCGGGTCGCCGTCCTGATCCGCGATGAGCTCGAGCGGGACGGCCTGGAATGCCTCCCCAAGACCAGCGGCAACAAGGGCATGCAGCTCTACGCGCGCTGGGACCGCGGCCCCGGCACCACCGAATACGCGAAGGCGCTCGCGCAACGCCTCGAGAACGCCCATCCCCTGGTGACGAGCGTGATGGCCCGCAAGGTGCGCCCCGGCCGGGTCTTCATCGACTGGAGCCAGAACAACCCGGCCAAGACCACGGTGGCGCCCTACTCCCTGCGGGCGAACCGGCTGCCCACCGTGTCGGCCCCCCTGCTCTGGGACGAGGTCGACAAATGCGAGGAGCCCGAGCAGTTGGTGTTCACCGCCGCGGAGGCGCTGGCCCGCGTCGACGAGCACGGCGACCTGTTCGGGCCCTCCGAGCCCGCGCCGTAGTGTGGAAACTGCCGCAGCAGACCCCTCTGACGAGAGGACGCGCACATGTCCGAGATGGACTCACTCGACGACGACTCACTCGACGACATCGCCGACGAGCTCTCGATCGAGGCTCCGGAGGCGGACGCCGTGGAGCAGCACCAGGCGGCCCGGTCATCCGGCGACGATCAATGGCCCGAGCACGTCCCCTTCGACGCCGACCCCGCGGACGTCGCGGAACAGCGGCGCGCGGTGGACGTCGGCGACGATGAGGAATATCGCTGACCTGGCTACCCGCCCCGTAGGATGGGACGCTGGGGCGGCGAGGCCCCTCGTATCAAGGAGACTGCCGTGACGACACCCCCGGACGCCAAGCCCCGGGGCACCCGGCTGCCCCGGTTGGCCCGCCGCCGCCAGCTGCTGAGCGCCGCGCAGGAAGTCTTCGTGGAGAACGGCTATCACGCGGCCGCCATGGACGAGATCGCCGAGCGCGCCGGCGTCAGCAAGCCGGTCCTCTACCAGCACTTCCCGGGCAAGCTGGAGCTCTACCTGGCCCTGCTCGACCTCCACGTGGACGACGTGGTGAGCCGCTGTCGCCAGGCCCTCGCCTCCACCACCGACAACAAACAGCGGGTCCAGGCCGCCATCGGCGCGTTCTTCGACTTCGTCTCCAGCCAGGGAGAGGCCTTCCGGCTCGTCTTCGAGTCCGATCTGCGCAACGCGGCCCCCGTGCGCCAGCGCATAGAGAGGTCGCTCAGGGAGAGCGCCGAGGCGATCAGCCAGGTCATCCAGGAGGACACCGGCTGCTCGAGCGACGAGGCCCACCTGCTCGGCGTCGGCCTGGTCGGCATGGCCGAGGTCAGCGCCCGCTACTGGCTGTCCAGCCAGGGCTCGATCCCCAAGGACGCGGCCACCCAGTTGATGGCCCGGCTCGCGTGGCGCGGCATCAGCGGCTTCCCCATGAGCGGCTGACGGCGAAATCCTGTTCGCTTGGCGCGATCAAAGGGCTCACCACGCCGCGAGGCGACGACGATGGGTATCACCAGCCCTCTTGAAAGGGGAGCCCGATGGAAATCAAGATCGGCGTTCAGTCGGTGCACCGAGAGATCATTGTGGAGACCGACCTGTCGGCCGACGCGATCGAGGAGGAGCTCCGCAAGGCGCTCGCCACCGACAAGGGCGTCTTCTCCCTGACCGACACCAAGGGCCGCCGCGTGGTCGTCCCCGTCCAGTCCCTCGGATTCGTCGAGATCGGCGAGGACGAGCAGCGGACGGTCGGCTTCGGCGGAACCCTGTGACCGGCCGGTCCAGGTGACCGGCCGAACCATTTGATCGGCGCGACCGTGTGACTAACGGCCCTCGGCATGGGCGACCATGCGGTCCAGGATGAGGCTCCACCCCGCGGTGTAACTGCCTGGATAGCGGCGGGCGAGGTCGGGCGAGAGGCGTTCCCAGCCACGGTGCTCCAGCTCCACACGGGTCAGTGCGGGGCCGAGCGCCAGGAAGCGCAGCTCGACCTCGGTCACCGCGCCCTCGGGCGACAGCCGTCTTTCCGGCGCCCCGTGCTCGTAGCGGGTGGACTCCCAGGTCATGGCGAACCGTTCCGGCGGTTCCCAGACCAGGATCTTCCCCCAGGAGCACTCCGTGCCGTCCGCGTCGGTCTCGTACACCCGGCCGCCGACATGCCGTTCGACGGTGACGGCCACCACCTCGTCGGCGCCCAGCGAGTGGGACGACGTCGGCCACCACTGCCCGATCTCGCGGACGAACACGTCGAAGACGTGATCACGGTCGCTGCGCACCAGCACCGATCTGTGGACCGGGGGAACGGCCTCGCGCTCAGCCTCTGCCATAACGGCAGCCACGGGGACGGCGGGTGAGGTCGGCGCTGTGAGTGTCACCCCGCCCCTGGCCGACGGTAGGACATCCCTTGCTTCCCCTGCGCAACACCGCACGCGAGGTCCAGCGATTCGGCCCACATCTCGTCAAGGAACTGCCGTAGCGGCGCGAGGCCCTCATGCCACGCACGCTACAACCATTTGGCCGCCGGATCAGCAGACCGGCTCATCTCATCCCGCCTGAGACCGCTGATCGGACACGCCGCGTTCGGCCTCGACGATCCTTCGCGCGAAGTCCAGCGACTCGTCCCACATCTCGTCGAGGAACCGCCGCAGCGGCGCGAGGCCCTCGCGCCGGGCCCGGTACAGCCGTTTGGTGCCCTCCCGCCGTTCGATCAGCAGGCCGGCCTCCTTCAGCACCTGGAGGTGCTGGGAGACCGCGGGCCGGGTCACCTCGAAGTGCTCGGCGATCCGGCCGGCGGGCATCTCCTGGTTCGCGACGAGCCGCAGGATGGCACGGCGGCGCGGCTCCGCTATCGCCCGCAGTGCCTCATCCATCGGCTCGGTCATACGTCGCTCCTGTCAGCGCTTCCAGAGCCCGATCCGGTTGCCCTGGGGGTCGGTGAACTCCGCGAGCGTACCCGTCCCCGGGACCTCGTACGGCGGCACGACGGTCTTGCCGCCGAGCGCCTCGGCCCTGTCGAGGTGTCCCTGCACGTCGTCGACGGCCACCACGATGCTCACACCCCTGGCCGCCCCCTCCCCCGCCGTCCCGATGCCGCCGGGGATGCCGCCCTCGGCGGCGTCGACCATGCCGTACCCCATGGGATTGTCCGCGTCGATGCGCCAGTCGAACAGGTCGGCGTAGAAGCCGAACAGGGACGGCGCGTCCCCGGTCGCGATGTCGAAGAAAACAACAGGCCGAGCCATGGTTGTGCTCCTTTCCTGGAACCGTCTCCAGAAAAGTTAGCCATCACTTTCGTAAGTGTCAACTAACGCTTAGCCGCTCGCGGAGAGGCCGACGGCCGCCATACGCCTGCCGTGCTCCTCGGTCAGCCGGGCGAAGAGCCTGCCGATCTCCGCGAGGTCCTCCCCCTCCTCGCCCACGAGCATCGTGGCCAGATCAGGACGCGCCGCGGCGAGCCGCTGCCCCTGGCTGAGCGCCTCTCCCACCATGCGCCGGGCCCACAGGGCCAGCCGTCCGCTCAACCGGGGGTCGGCCTCGATCGCCGCCCGCACACGCTCGACCGCGAACTCGGATCGGCCCTCGTCGGTCAGCACGTCGTCGACGAGCCGGCGGATGGACTCCTCCGCGTGACGCGCCGCCTCGCGGTAGAAGTCCCCCGCGATGCCCGTGCCGACGTAGGCCTTCACCAGCGCCTCATGCCAGTCCTTCGGCCTGGTCTGCGCGTGCCAGGCGTCGATCGCGTCCACGAACGGGTCCATCGCCTCCTCCGGATCCACCCCGAGCGACGACAGCTTGTCGCGCAGCACCCGGAAGTGGCCGTACTCGGTCGCCGCGACGTCACCCAGAGCGGCCCTGTCGTTCAGGGTCGGCGCCAGCAGGGCGGCGTCCTCAGCCAGCTTGAGGAACGCGGTCAGCTCGGCGTACGCGAGCATGCCCAGAAGGTCCACGACACCCGAGGAGAGTCTGGGAGAGGATTCAGTCATGGGTGCAGCGTACGTGGCCAAGGTCACGTCCCATCAGCACATCGGACACCTCCGGCTCACCGGTGCGATGGAGACGATTGGCCGGAAGAAACAGAAATCGGTTCCCCGTTGTGGTATCGAGTAGACTGCTCAGTGAAAAGTGCGACCGCACTGTGTTGATCCGGGGTTCGGCCCCGGGACCCCCAGTAATTTGGATGTGGCGGTCGCTCATCTCGACGAAGGCGCGATCCGCGAGGACCCGGACCGGGAATGATCTGCCGGCCGGATGGTCAGGAGGCCGCCTTCGCACCGATTTAGGCAGGCCACACTGACAACGACGTTCCGAGACCTGGGAGTGATCCCGGAGATCGCTGATGCCCTCGAGACCGAAGGCATCACTTCACCGTTCCCGATTCAAGAGATGGCGCTCCCGCTGGCACTGGCCGGCCAAGACGTCATCGGACAGGCGCGCACCGGCACGGGCAAGACCTATGCCTTCGGCGTCGCCATGCTGCAACTCGTCGGCAAGCCGAGGAAGAACCGCAAGAAGCCGCGCGGGCTGGTCATCGTGCCGACCCGCGAGCTCGCGCTGCAGGTGACCGAGGACCTGGTCCTCGCGGGGGGCAAGCTCGGCTCGCGGATCCTCACCGTGTACGGCGGGCGCGCGTACGAGCCTCAGATCGAGTCGCTCAAGAACGGCGTCGACGTCGTCGTCGGCACCCCCGGGCGCCTCCTCGACCTCGTCAAGCAGAAGCACCTCGACCTCGGCCAGATCACCATGCTGGTCCTCGACGAGGCCGACCGCATGCTCGATCTCGGCTTCCTGCCGGACATGGAGCGGATCATCAAGCTGGTCCCCGAGCAGCGGCAGACCATGCTGTTCTCGGCCACCATGCCCGGCGAGATCGTGACGCTCTCCCGCCGCTACCTCACCCGGCCCACCCACGTCCGCGCGGAGAACAGCGCCGCCGAGGACGAGGCGCTGCCCAAGACGACCCAGTTCGTCTACCGCACGCACCGCATGGACAAGATCGAGATCCTGGCCCGGCTGCTTCAGAGCACTGGAAACGGTCTCACGATGGTCTTCTGCGAGACCAAGCGCGCGTGCGACATGGTCTCCGAGCAACTGCAGGACAAGGGCTTCGCCGCCGCGGCGGTCCACGGCGACCTCGGCCAGGGACAGCGCGAGCAGGCGCTGCGGGCCTTCCGCAACGGCAAGATCAACGTTCTGGTGGCCACCGACGTGGCCGCGCGCGGCATCGACATCGACGATGTCACCCACGTGGTCAACTACGACTGCCCCCAGGACGAGAAGGCCTACGTCCACCGCATCGGCCGCACCGGCCGGGCCGGTCGCACGGGTGTCGCGGTGACCTTCGTCGAGTGGACCGAGCTGACCCGCTGGAAGGTCATCAACAACGCGCTCGACCTCGACTTCGCCGACCCGGTCGAGACCTACTCCAGCTCGCCGCACCTCTACTCCGACCTGGACATCCCGGAGGGGACCAAGGGCGTGCTGCCGCGCGCCAACCGCTCCCGCGCCGGGCTCGCGGCCGAGGAGATCGAGGACCTGGGCGAGACCGGCCGCGTCCGGACCCGCAAGCAGGGACGAGACCGTGAGCAGGGACGAGACCGTGATCGCGACGACGACGAGCGTCGCAAGCGGCCCACCCGCACCCGCGAACGCCGCCGCACCCGTGGCGGCCGCGCCCAGGCGGAGGCGGACGGCGTGGACGCCGCGGAGACCGCCGTCGGCGCCGAGCCGGTGAGCGCCCCGGCGCCCAGGACCGAGACGGTTCCCACGCTCGAGAGCGCCACGACGACCGAGACCGCTACCACGGCCGAGACCGTCGGCGCGTTCGAGACCGCGACCTCGGTCGAGCAGGCGGGCCTCGTCGAGCAGGCGAGCCCGGTCAAGCCGGTGAAGTCGACCAGGCGGGCGACCTCCGCCAGGCGCGCGGCTGCCGCCGAGGCGACCGCCCCCGTCGAGGCCGCGGTCGAGGCCCCGGTCGAGGCTGCGGTCGAGCCCCTGCCCGCCGTCACCACAGAACCCGCGCGCAGAGCACTGCACGCCGACGTCACCGAGGAGGCGCCGCCCATGCTGCCCCCCGCACAACGTTCCGCCCCTCAGCCCGAGCGGATCGTCCCGGCGAGTCCCTTCGTCGTGGTCTTCCAGTCACCCGACCTCGCGACCGAGGACGACGATCCCGCCCCGTCGGCGGCGACCGAGCGCGCCCACAGCAGGCGCCGGCCGAGCCGTCCGCGGCCTCGCCGTACGACCTGATCGCGGGACGGCCCCGTCCCAGTGGGTATGGACTTCGGCATGAGGCGTGTGCGATGACCAGCCGTAACCTGCATAAGTTTTTCGGCAGTGTCGCGACGAGTTTCGCTCGGTATCGTGATGCCACGTGAGCGAAGCAGCCGACAGGCACAGCAGCCGGTCCCCCGCGGGTAAGCCGTCCCGCCCATCGGTTCCGCGGCTCCTCGGCGGAGCGGAGGAGCCCTCGTGAGCACGCCACGATTCCTCACGCTGCCGCCCGGAGTATCCGTTCTGCAGATCGAGACCGAGTTGGGCTCGTTCACCGCCCTCGAGGCGCTGCCGGTGAGCGGCGTCGCGGAGCGGTGGCCGGCCCTTCTGGTTCCCGGATACACCGGGAGCAAGGAGGACTTCATCGCGGTCCTCCAGACGCTGGCCCAGGCCGGGCGGCGGGTGATCGCGGTCGACATGCGCGGGCAGTACGAGACGCCCGGGCCCGACGACCCCCAGGCCTACACGTGCGCGGCGCTGGGCGCCGACGTCGACGCGATCGCCGCGGTCGTGGGCTCGGGCGAGCCCGTCCACCTTCTCGGCCACTCGTTCGGCGGCCTGGTGACCCGCGAGACGGTGCTGAACGGCTCGACTCAGCTGGCCTCGTTCACACTGATGAGCTCGGGTCCCGCGGGGATCATCGGCCCACGCGAACGGGCGGGGCGGATGATGCTGGCGGAGCTGCCCGAGCACGGTGTGGACTACATGTGGGCCAACCGGATGGAACCCGACGCGCTGCGCGCGGGCGTGCCTGACGACATCGTGGCCTTCCTCCGCAAACGGCTGCTGTCCAACTCTCCCGCCGGCCTGCTGGCGATGGCCGACGAGGTGCTGAACGCCCGCGATCGCGTGGGCGACCTGGCGCGCAGCGGCCTCGACATCCTGGTCCTGTACGGCGAGCACGATGACGGATGGCCGCCCCTCCTGCAGGCCGAGATGGCCAACCGGCTGGAGGCCGACTGCGTGGTCGTCCCCGGCGCCGTCCACAGTCCCGCCGTGGAGGCGCCGGAGACCACCGCCGCCGCCCTGACCAGGTTCTGGAACGCCGCGGAGAGCCGGCTGCTCCAGTACGGCTGAGGCGCGACCGGCATGAGCGGCGCACCCACGGCGCAGCCACCGGAATCGGCCACGTGGCTGGTGCACATCGACAGGTCCATGTGGGTGGGTGGCGTCCGCGGCCTGATGTTGCAGGCGCTCCACCCCATGGCCATGCGCGGGGTCTGGCAGAACTCCAACTTCCAGGAGGACCCGTTCGGGCGGCTGCGCCGTACCGCGGACTTCGTCGGCCGGGTGACCTACGGCAGCCCTGCGGAGGCCGAGGAGATCGGCCGGCGCGTGCGGGGCATCCACCGAGCACTTCGCATCGACGACCCGGAGACGGGGCACCGCCACCGCGTCGACGATCCCGAATTGCTCCTGTGGGTCCACTGCGCCGAGGTGACGTCCTACCTGGAGATCGTCCGCCGGGCCGGGGGGCGGATCTCCGACGACGTGGCCGACCGCTATTTGGACGAGCAGCGGCGGAGCGCGGCCTACGTGGGGCTGCACCCGGAGGACGTGCCCGGCTCGGTCGCCGAGATGGACGCCTACTTCGAACAGATGCGGCCCCGCTTGCGGGCCATCCCCGAGGCGGTGTCGGCGGTGCGGTTCCTGCTGTGGCCCCGCCTGCCGCATGATCTGCGTTTTCTCGCTCCCGGCAAGCCCGTGTACTTCCCGTTCGGTGCGCTGTGCTACTACACGCTGCCCGACTGGGCGCGGCGGATGTACGGCGTGCTGCCCGAGGTGCCGCAGAGTGCGGTCACGGCCGCGCTGAGGGCGTTCCGCACGGTGACGAACTCGCTGCCGGAGTTCGTCCACCAGCGCGCCTTCACCTCTTCGACGCGGGAGATGTTGCAGGGATCGCGCGAACGGCTGGCCGCGGCCGGATATGACGTGAGCAAGGGCCTGCGCGGGCTGGTCGATCCGCGCAGGAGGCCGGGGACGATCGGCTAGAAAGTGTCTGACAAATGCCGCCCGTCGCACAGCAGGGCTTGATTTGTCAGACAGGCCTAGGACGCCGGGGTCGGCGTCGCGGCGTCCGCGCCGGAGTCGACGGCGAGCGCGTCCCACGGAAGGCGGTCGGGAGACGCGGCCCGGCCCTCCGGGCAGTGCCGCCGGAAGTCGCACCACGAGCAGATCGGGCCGGGGTTCGGCCGGAACAGCTCGTCGATCTCGGGCGGCACCTCCGCGGCGCCGCCCGCACGGGCCGGGTCCGTACGGGCCGAGCCCGCTTCAGCCGGGTCCGCACGACCTGGTCCCGTCCGCTTCCGCCCCTCACCGCGGCCCGCCCAGGCCCGGTAGGCCTCATCGGCCGCCGACGCCTCCATGGCGATCTCCTCGGCCCGGCGGAGGTGGCGGGCGAGCGACTCGTCGGTGTGCTCCCACTCGGCCACGGCGCCCGTGGGCAGGTGGTGGAGCTCGACGCGACGGCACGTGCGGTGCATCATGCGCGACGACGCGACGGCGTAGAGGGCCAGGGCGATCGAGGACCGGGCGTCGTCGGCGTCCAGGGGACGGCGGCCGGTCTTGTAGTCGACCACCACGAGTTCGTCGCCCCGCCGGTCGAGACGGTCCACCCGTCCCGACACCGCGATCACGGCCGTGCGCGTGGCCACCGTCCGTTCCACGCCGACCGGGTCGTCCGACGGATCGAGCGTCCTGACGTATCCGGACACCATCTCGCGCGCCCGGTCACGCCATGACGCGGACTGCTCCGCGTCGCGGAAGCCCTCGGTGATCCACCCGTTCGTCACAAGGATGGCCGCCGTCATCGGCGTCCGCCGCTCGTACGGCTCGCGCCACCACGCGGCCAGGGCGTTGTGAACGGACGCGCCGACGCTGTTGTGCGCCCACGGGGGGCCCTTCTGCGGCGCCGGGCGGTCAAGGTAGGTGAAGCGGTACCGGCGGCCGCAGTCGAGCCACGAGTTCAGGCGGGACGGCGTGCACGTGTAGAGCCGCCTCGGCATACCGTCGAGGCCGAGCTGCTCCATGATCCGCTACTCGTCGAGGTCGAGCCTGACACCGGAGACCTTGGTGCCGTCCACGAGGGGCGGCGGCTCCGCGACGTGCTCCTGGGCGGTCAGCGAGCCGGACAGCCACTTGTCGAACTGCGGCTCGAGGTCCCCGATGCTGCTCTCCTCGCCGTGCGCGGGGAGCACCCGGGTCGAGTGCGGGAGCGTGAACAGCCGCTCGCCGATGGAGGTGAGCTGGTCGCTGAGGGCGGGATACTCGCCCGCCAGCTTGCCCGGGCCGTCGATCAGGAGCGTCTTGCCGGTGAACACCGCGTCGAGCTCCTCGGAGTAGAGGGACACGCCGCCGGGCGTCACCCCCGGGGTGGCCAGGACCTCGAGCTCGACGTCGGCGACGGCGAACAGGCCCTCGTCCTCCATCTCGATGTCGGGCCAGGTGTCCTCCCACGTCTGCCGCCACAGGCGCTTGTCCCTGGCGTGCACGGCGATCACGGCCTCGTCGCGCGCGGCCACCTCGATGGCGGCGCCCACGTGGTCGGGCAGGCCGTGGGTGCAGATGACGGCGAGGATCTCGCGATCACCCACCGCCTCCAGGATCTTCTCCGGATCACGCGCGGGGTCGATGACGATCACCTCGTCGTCGTCGCCCACGATCCAGGTGTTGTTCTCGACCTTGTGCTCGACGTCCTCGATCTCGACGAGGCCCGAAGTCACCACTCGTTCGATACGCGCTGTCACAGCTCAGAACCTTACTATCCCTAGCTGATCGTGCCCGCCTTACTGGACGTCGGTGTCCAGCCGGGGCGAGAAGGCGCCGTACGGGAGATCCAGGGCCTGGTCGTGATCGCGTAGATCGCGGAGAGAGAGATCTGCCAGGGCGATGAAGCAGCCGGCGTCCGCGGGCCAGGCGATCGTCCACAACCAGTTGCCGAGGGCCTCGCCGACGTAGGCCGCCCGGTCCTCCGGCACCCGTCCCGCGCACCACAGGGCGGTCGGATGGCCACGGGCGTCGATCTTCACGTGCGGCGGTCCCGCGTCGAACCCGGCGCCGGGATCCGATCCCGGCAGCCCGGCGTAGGCGGCGCCGAGCCCGACCCCCGGCTCCTCGGCGACCAGCAGCAGGTCGGCGGGGCCCGGGGTGATCGAGGGGCCGGAGAGCGCGACGACGCTCGCCCTGATCCCGCTGCGGTCGTCGCCCACTTCCGCGAACCCGGTCACCAGCCAGCCCGGCGGCAGCGGCCACGGGAGCCAGACCGGGACCCGGGAGGCCCCGCGCAGCGCGTCGAGTGCGGCCTGGGAGGGGCGGCGCGGAGGCTGGTAGGGCAGGACGTCGCCGTGCGCGCCGCAGCGCCAGGAGCTCGACCATACGTTCGGCTCGTGCAGCGGCCCGAAACACCGCGGACAGGTGGGCGCGGTTCTCACAATTACTCACGGTGCTGCGGCGTCACGGCTCGCGTCAAGAGTCTGCCTGTTATCCAGCCGTAATCTTGGTCTTGTGCGCCGTGTCAGATGTGTGGGAGCGATCGTGGTGGCCGACGGCAGGCTGCTGCTGGTGCGCCGGGGCCGCCCTCCGGGGCAGGGATTGTGGTCGCTGCCGGGAGGAAGGGTGGAGCCCGGCGAGACCGACGCGGAGGCGCTGCGGCGCGAACTCCTTGAGGAGACCGGGCTGGACGTGATCGCGGGGCCGCTGGCCGGGACCGTGGAGCGGCCCGGGCCCGAGGGCGTCACCTACGAGATCCACGACTACCTGGCGACCTGTGCCCCGGACGGCCGGCTCGTCGCGGGGGACGACGCCGCCGACGCCCGCTGGTGCCGCCCCTCCGATCTCGTACGGCTCCCGCTGACCGACGGCCTCGCCGCTGTGCTGACCGAGTGGGGGGTCATCGACTCCCTGCGGTGAGCGAGCTTCGCCAGATCGTCAGATGATCGTCGGCGTATCCGGTGGACCTGCCGATCGCCAGCACGCGGGTCCCGGAAACGGCCACGGCTCCCAGCCACTGCGTGCCTGCGCCGCCCAGGCCGTCCTGGGTGAGCGCCTGACGGGTCCAGGCGAGGCCGTCCTCGGAGATCCACGCGGCGCTGTCGCCCTCGCCCGCCGGGCCGTGCGAACCGACGGCGACGAGGCCGCCGCCCGCCGCGACGAGGTCGAGCACCACCGCGGTCTCGTCGGCGGGCAGAGTGCCGTACTCCCAGTGGGCGCCGTTGTCGGCCGACACCACGGAGAACGGGCGGACGCCCTCATCGGTGACCGCCGTCCCGATCGCGACGACTCCGGAGCCGGTGGCCACCACCTGCCGCAGTCCGGCCGAACGGGCGCCGTCGGGGATGACCCTGCTCGCCGGCGTCCATCGGAGCCCGTCGGAGGAGACCCAGACGACGCCGGTCTCGAGGTCGGCTCCGCCCGATCCGCCCACGGCCATGAATCCGGACGGCGTGGCGGTGACGGCGGCGAGGCGCACACCCGCTCCCCCGGCAGGCATCCCCGTGGCCGGCACCCGGGTGAACCGCTTGAGATCGGGGCTGAACCAGAGCGCGGGCACCACGCCTGTGGCGCTGCGGTCGTCCCCGGCCAGGACGTATCCCTTGGGCCCGGCCGCGACCAGGCGCGGCGCGACGAGGAAGTGCCCCGCGGGGACCTCGAACTCCGGGCCCGCCTTCCATGACCTGCCGTCGGACGACGTCACCAGCAGCGGCCGGGTGACGGCGGGATCGGTCATCGTGCTGCCGACGGCCAGCCAGCCCTTCGGGCCGTGCGCCACGCTGGTGAGCGCCTGGCGCCCGCGCCCGCCGAGCAGCGCGGAGAGGCGGGCGTCGGTCCAGTTGGCCCCGTTGTTCCCGCTCGTCCAGATGGCGGCGTCGCCGTTGGCCGAGCCGACCGCCACGAACGCGCCGCCGGAGACCGCGACGTCGGCGGTGTCCCTGGCGAGATGGCTGAGCCCGGCGACTGAGCCGAGCGGCACGGACCTGGTGTCCTCGCCGTCCCCCGCCGTCATGAGGACCGGCAGGTTCTCCACGTCGCCGGCGCCGCGTTTGTCCCCGCCCGCGACGACCAGGCCTGCGTCGGTGATCGTCAGCCCGCGCAGCGTGCCGGGGATCTCCCCCAGGTTCGCGGTCTTGGCCCACTTGCGGCCGTCGGCGCCCGTGTAGACGGCGTAGGTCTCCCAGGCGGACTCGACGACGGCCGCGACGCCCGCGGACGATGACGCGAGCCCGCGGACTCCCGTGCCTTCGGAGCCGAGCCCCCCGATGGTGCCGCACTCGCTCCACCGGGTGCCCTCCGGAGAGCAGTAGACGGTCACCTCGCCCGCCGCCGAACGCTGCCGGAGCGGCACGAGGACGAACCCGTCGCCCCCGGTCGCGAGCGCCCCCGGTTCGGGTTGCACACCGGCGAGGGTCGCGGCGGTCCCCGACCACGTCCTGCCTCCGTCGGCCGACCGGAGGATCACAGAACCGGGGTCGCCGGGTCCGGGATCGGCCAGGGCGACGACCTGATCGCCCCGGGCGACGACCGCGCGCATGCCCCGCACCTTGTCGGGCGTGCCGATCTCACCCGCCCTCGTCCAGGTCTTGCCGTCGGGCGACGTCCAGGCGACGGGTCCGATCGTTCCGTTCTTCAGCGCGGCCGAGCCCACGGCGACGAATCCCGCGGTGGTCCTGGCGACGTCCGTGATCCGGTCCTGACCGCCGAATGCCGCGAGTCCCTCGGGGTCCACCGCCGTCCATGCCCGGCCGTCCGCTGAAACCCACATCCCGCGGGCCGCCTGGCCCGCCCAACTCGAGACGTCGGTCCCGACGGCCAGCCAGCGGCCGCCGCCGCCCACGACCCGGCCGACCGCGCCCGCGCCTGCCTCGTAGCCCGCGGGGCCTGCGACGCGTCCAAGGTCCCAGTCGCGGCCGCCGTCCGTGGACACGAGGAACAGGGGGCGCGGCAGCGTGCTCGTGGTGTCGCTGCCCACGGCGACCACGGTCGACCCCACGGAGGCGATCGCGTTGAGTACCTGACTGGAGCCGTTCCCCGGCAGGCCGGGCGCGGCGAAGGCCGCGTCTCCCGACTGGCCGTCGCCGGCGGCGAGGCGCAGCCCGGCGGACTGCGGGGTCCGCGCCCAGTTGACCGCGGCCACTCCGAGCCCCGCGGCCACCAGCAGCACGATCGTCACCACGATCGGGAACACCAGCCTGCCGGGCCCGAAGCGGCGCGGCGGAGTGAGCCGCCGGTGACGGCTGCCGTCTCCGGACCTCGGCGGGCCTATGGCCACCAGCACGTCGGGGCGGGCGGGCCGGCCTCCCGGTGGGCGGCCGATCCGCTCGACCGGCTCCTGAGGGGGCCCGGAGTCCTGCGGATGCGCCGGTTCGGTAACGGGCTGGTACGCGGGTTCGGGACCCGGCTGGTGAACGGGAGGGTCGCCGGGCGACGCGACGGCCTCCGGCTCCGCGGGGATCTCCGGGCCCAGCCGGATGCCGCTCGGAGGAGGAGAGCCGGGGTCGCCCGCCGCCGGGGCGGGGGGCCGGTGCGCGAGAGTGCGGTCGTCCGCCGACGAGTACGGCAGGCGCCGTCCTCTGCGGGGGGCCGCGGCCCCGTCGGGATCTTCGGCGGGGATGTTCGCGCGGGGCGTCCGCGGAGGCCCTGACGCCACCAGTTTGTCGGGGGCGTCCACCAGCCTCCGCCGGGGCGATCCGGCGGGGGCGCCGGGACCGGAACCGCTCCCGGCGCCGACCTCGGACGCCGGACCCGCAGGACCTTCAAAACCGTATGCCGCGCTCGGAGGGCCTTCGGAAGCCGACGCCGCGCTCGCAGGACCTTCGGAACCCGACGCAGCGCTCGCAGGACCTTCGGAGCCCAAGAGGCCGGGAGAGCCGGAGGAATCGGGCATCGGAGCCGTCGGGCCGGAGGGATCGGCGGAATCGGCGGGTGAACCAGACGGGCCTGAGGGGCCCGGCGGCGGCCCCGCCGCCGGGACGGTTCCGAGCGGGTCGGGCCGCGGAGGGGGTTTCTCCTCGGACCGGCGGTCCCCTGTGCGGCTGTGGCGGGGCTGTGCCGGGCCGGACGACGACGAGTAGGGGCGACGCCCGGTTCGCGGCTCCCGCTTGCTCTCAGAGGCCTGTGCGCCGCCCTCCGGAGAGGGTTCCGGCTGCGGCGCCCACAGATTCTGGGCGCTCTCCGGCGGCGGGGCGCCCTCCGGCTCCTCCGCGTCCTCGGGCACGGGGGCGGCGAACGGGGGCATCGCCCAGGGGGAGACGATCGGAGGCGTGTGATGAAGGGCCGGGGCAGGTTCCGGGTGGCCCTCGTCGTGTGCTCTGTCGTCGACGGCATCCTGCCGTGGGCGGCTCTCGTGGGGGCCCGAGGCCACGCTCAGTACCTCCTACCTCTGGCCCGGAGGGATATTAGGGACCGTTCCACCGCTTCTATGGCGAAGCGGACGCGATCCCCTTGATACCCCATCACCGTTCCAGAGCAACACGGGAACGCCGACGCGAACAGACCTCTCTAGTCAGATTTATCGCGAGAGCGTCTGAATTGCCCTCTTTCGGGCGATTATCACGACCGCGAAGCCGTACACGGCGAACTGGACGGCCGTCCCGGCGATCGACTGCCACGGAAGGGCACCCTGGTTCAGCGCGCTCCCGACGTCTCCGGACGCGGCGGTGATGCCGAAGGCCCCCAGGTTGTTCATGACGTGCAGGGCGATGGGCGCCTCGAGACCTCCGGTGGTGATCGCCAGCCATCCCATGAGCACGCCGAACCCGAAGACGTAGGCGATGCCCCAGTCCGTGTAACCGTGCAGGGACGCGAAGGCGGCGGCCCCCAGCAGGATGCCCGGCCACGGGCTCTTCAGGTAGGCGCCGAACGCCTGGATGACCCAGCCCCTGAAGGCGTACTCCTCCGCGGCGGCCTGGAAGGGCACGAGCAGCAGGATCACGATGAGGGGCGGCAGGAACCGGTCCCAGCCGACCCAGCCGAAGCCCGGGCTCTCGCCGCTCAGCAGAAGCGTCCCCGCCTCGGCGAACTGCGCCAGCACGACCGCCACTATCGCGATCAGCAGGCACTGGCCCAGCCACGCCCAGCGGAGGCGGAAGGCCACCGACGAGAGCGTGCCTGGCGGCCGCCGCTGGATCGCCCAGGCGGCCCCGAGAACGAGCGGGATGGACAGGGCGATCACGCCAAGTTGGAATCCCAGATCGGCCACGGGGTCGAGGAAGATGCGCGTGCCGTCCATCGCCATCGGCAGGCCGGCCACGATCGAGAGCAGTCCCGCGGCCAGCCCCAGCCCGATCGACAACACGAGGAACGCGGCCACGATCGCCAGGGTGCCGGCGACGGGCCGCCACCATCGGTGGACCGACGTGCGGGCCAGTCTGTCGTAGCGAATCCCCGGCAGCGGCCGTACGGCCCACGGCACCTGCACCGGCTGCCACGCGTACGGCGCCCCTTGGTAGGGGCCCGGGTAAGGCCACTGGTAGGGCTGCGGTTCGCTCATACCCCCATTGTTCGCGCCGGGTCGCGTCCGCTCGCAGATGCCCCTCGACATTTGCGTAGAAGTCCACAGACAGACGGGGCGCGAGCGGGTTCACTCGAAGCCAGAAGCCGTCGTGGACACCCAGGAGCACGCAATGAGCCGGCTAGGACCCTTCTACACGCTGGCCGCGGGAGCGGTGGTCGCCGTCGCCCTCGGGGCGGCCAGCCTGAAGGCCGCCCCGACCTTCCAGCAGGTGGGGGCGCAGGACACGAACGCCGCCGCGGCGGCCCCTGCGGAGTCGCCGCCCGCGCCGTCCCAGGAGCCGTCGCAGCAGCCCACCGGCGAAGCGACGGAGGCGCCCGACCCCACGCCCAGGAAGGCCGACTACGCGGGAGTCGTCCAGGGCAACGGCGGACTGGTCGCGATCGCCGTACGCGATGGAAAGGCCGTCGCCTACTTCTGCGACGGCCGGATCGAGGCGTGGCTGAAGGGAACCGCCGAGAACGGCACGGTCACGCTTGAAGGGAAGGACGCGCTGATCACCGCGGCTCTGGGCGGCGGGAAGGCCCAGGGCAGGCTCCAGGTCGGCGACGCCAAGTGGCGCTTCACCGCACCGCTGGTCAAGAAGCCGTCGGGCCTCTACCGGGCCAGCGCGGCGGTACGCGGAGCGAAGATCGTCGGCGGCTGGATCGTCCTGCCGAACGGCCAGGAGGTCGGCCGGGTGCAGATCGGCGGCAGCGGCGAGCCCGCCCCCCGCTACGTGCCGGGCACGTCCGTGGACTACTACGGCGTCACGCTGCGGCCGGAGGAGCCCGACGCCTTCATCGACGAACTCGTCCGCTGACCCCACGCCCCCGCAGAGACCCCGCAGAGACCCCGCGAGCCGAGTGCCCGCGCCGAACCCTTCGCCGCCGTCGATCGAGGAGCCCTCCGTGACCCACACCACCGTCCTCACCAAGCGGAGCGTCGTCCCGCTGCTCGTCCCTCTCGGCGTCGGAGCCCTGGTCGCCGTCGCGCTCGGCCTGTACGGCAGGGTGCACGCCCCGACCGGCTTCGCCGTCGGCGTGGCCGGGTTCTCCGGTCCCCTGGCCATGAAGGCCTGGCTGACCACCGGCGCGGCCCTGCTCGCGATCGTGCAGGTCCTGTCGGCAATGGCGATGTGGAGCAAGGCGGGCACGCGGTCCGCCTGGCTCGCCCCGCTGCACCGCTGGTCGGGCCGGATCGCCTTCCTGCTGACGATCCCGGTGGCCTTCCACTGCCTGTACGCGCTGGGCGCCCAGTACGACAGCCCCCGAGTCATGATCCACTCGCTGCTCGGCTGCTTCTTCTACGGCGTCTTCACGGCCAAGATGCTCTCGCTGCCCAGACGGGGCCTGCCCGGCTGGACCCTGCCGGTCCTCGGCGGGCTCGTGTTCACCGCGCTGATCGGGCTCTGGCTGACCTCGTCGTTCTGGTTCTTCACCACACTCGGCGTCCGGCTGTAGGACCCGGACGTCACGACGCGGGAGGAGTGAAGGAGGTCGTGCGGGGAAGGCCGGCCGCGCGGCCCTTGGCCGAGACCACGAGAGCCATCTTCCGTGAGGCCTCGTCGATCATCTCGTCGCCGAGCATCACCGCGCCCCGCTTCTCGACGGTCGTGTAGTACTCGTACGCGTCGAGGATCAACTCCGCGTGGTCGTAGTCCTCCTGAGACGGCGAGAACACCTCGTTGGCGGCCTCCACCTGCGACGGGTGCAGCACCCACTTGCCGTCGAACCCCAGGGCCGCCGCCCTGCGCGCGACCTTGCGGAAGCCGTCCACGTCGCGGATCTGCAGGTAGGGCCCGTCGATGGCCTGGAGGTCGTGGGACCTGGCCGCCATCAGGATCCGCATGAGGATGTAGTGATAGGCGTCGCCCTCGTCGTATCCGGGTGGCTGCCGGCCGACGACGAGGGTCCGCATGCCGATGGACGCCATGAAGTCGGCGGGCCCGAACACCAGCGTCTCCAGGCGTGGCGAGGCTCCCGCGACGTCGTCCACGGCGACCAGTCCCCGGGCGCTCTCGATCTGGGCCTCGATCCCGATCCCGCCCTCCGGCAGGCCGGTGGCTCGCTCGATCTGGCCGAGCAGGGTGTCGAGCCAGGTGACGTGGGAGGCGTCCTCGACCTTCGGCAACATCACGCAGTCGATCCGGTCGCCCGCACCCTCGACGACCTCGATGACGTCGCGGTACGTCCACTCGGTCGTGAGGTCGTTCACTCTGACGACCACGGTCTTGCCCGTCCAGTCGCCGTCGCGCAGGGCGGCGACGATGTTCGAGCGTGCGTCCTTCTTGGCCCCGGGGGTGACCGAGTCCTCCAGATCGAGGAAGACCTCGTCGACGGCCAGTCCCTGTGCCTTCTCCAGGAACCGGGGGTTGCTGCCGGGCACGGCGAGGCAGGAACGTCGAGCGCGCATGGCCCACACCGTAGCGAGAAACGGCCCCGCCGAGCACAGGTGCGGGCGGGCGCGACCACAGCCGTTCGTAGACCTGCTACAACCGGCACGCGCCAGGTGACCGGCTTGTCCGGTGTTGCGGGGGTGGGCAACTGTGCCTTCCGTACAAATCGCTCCACTTGTTCTTGGTGCCGCCCCCGTACGGCTTTCCTCGGCGCTGCCCAAGAATGGACATCGGCAAAGTGATCCTCCGCGCCGGTTCAGCCGGAGGCAACAGTCGAGAGGGAGCCATTCATGGCCAACGCCGCCGCCGGGACCCGCCCCGCCGTACTGTCCGACCTCATCCCGGGCAGGCTCGTCCGCGACATCGCGCTGATCGCGGGCGCGGCCCTGCTCACCGGGCTGTCCGCCAAGGTCAGCTTCCCGGTGCCGGGCACCCCGGTCCCCGTGACCCTGCAGACCTTCGCGGTCCTGCTCTCCGGCGCCGCTCTGGGCCTGCACCGTGCCGCGATCAGCATGGCCCTCTACCTGGTCGCCGGTCTCGCCGGGGTGCCGCTGTTCGCCGCGTCAAGTGACGCGACGCTCGGGTACGTGGTCGGTTTCTTCCTCGCCGCGAGCGTGGTCGGGGCGCTCGCCGGCAGGGGCGGCGACCGCACTCCGTGGCGGACGGTCGGCACCATGGCCGTGGGCACCGTGCTGATCTACGCGATCGGCATGCCGTGGCTCATGGTCTCCACCGGCATCGACCTGCCGACCGCCTTCGCGCAGGGCGTCGTGCCCTTCCTGATCGGCGACGGCCTGAAGGTTCTCATCGCCGCCGGTCTCCTTCCGGCCGCGTGGAAGCTCACCGGCCGGAGCTAGGCTGATCGCATGAGCCTGCCGGTGATCGAGGAAGGCGCCAAGAAGTCGGGCGTCGTGTGGATCGGACGCCGACTGGCCTGGCACGCCTGGCATGACGGCGCGATCTACGTCGTGACCGGTGGCGGCGAGCAGGATCTGCCCGGCCTCACGGAGGCGGACGAGACCGAGGTCACGCTCCGCAGCAAGGACAACGGGGCCGAACTGGTCCGCTTCGCCGCCTCGGTCGAGATCGTCGACCAGGCGGCGGAGCCGGATGCGATCGCGGCGCTCGCCAAGGAGCGTCTCAACGCCCCCGACGCCTCCGGCCTGACCGCCCGCTGGGCCGCGCACTCCACGGTCGTACGGCTGACGCCCCGCTGAGGAACGGCCTGCGCGCCCCTGGGGGCGTCGTTCACACCCGTACGGCCTCGGCGGCCTCCGGCGTCTCCGGCGCGAGCCGTACGGTCGCCGACTGGGCGAGCAGCGCCCCTGCGAGCACGATCAGGCCGCCCACGATCTGGGCGGCGCCCAGGTGCTCACCGAGCAGGATCCAGGCGATGACCGCGCCGGCGATCACCTCCAGTGAGGCGACGGTGGCGCCGACGGCGGCGGACAGGCGGCGGACCGCCGTCACCCCGGTGAAGTACGCGATGACCGTGGCGACCAGCACGAGCCACAGAACGGCACCCGCCACCGGGAGGGAGTGGCCGCCGAGTGCGACGGTGGTGCCGAACGCCTCCCACGGGATGTTCCAGGGCTGCGAGATCGGCAGCAGGACGACCGCCGAGCCGGCCATCCCCCAGGCGATGAGGCCGAACGTGTCCACGTCATCGGAGAATGAATCACTCATCAGGAAATATCCGGCGCAGCACGCGCCCGCGACGAGGGCGATCGCAAGCCCCAGCGCGTCGAGCCGCAGGCCCTCCCAGACCTGGACCACGATCGCCAGTCCGACGACGGCGATCAGCGCGCCGAGGTAGGCCGCCCGCGGCAGCCGTACCCGCCGGACGAATCGCACCCACAACACGACGATGACGGGAGAGGTGTACTCGATGAGCAGCGCGATGCCGACCGGCAGCCGCGTGATGGCCAGGAAGAACAGGGTCTGGACCGCCGCGACCGCGACGACCGCGTATGCGACCAAGAACGGCAGGCGCGCACGGGGGATGCGCAACGCCCGTGGCCGGACGATCGCGAGGGCCAGGATCAGGAGCACCCCGGATCCGGCCATGCGCACCCAGACGGATTCCAGTGGTGTGAGACCGGCGGCTCCGAGGTATTTGGCCATCGGGCCGGAGAACCCGAAACAGACGGCCGAAACGAACGCGATCGCCAGGCTCACAGCCCGCATGCCCACCTGCCCATGTAATTACTGTTAGGTGCTCTTGATGCTGTCATATCGGTATCTTGCTCGCATCTACGCGTAGCCTGAACAGCGTGGATCGGATCTTCGTGGCACGACTGGCGGGCCTCGCCGTGTTCGATCCGGCCGGGGACCAGATCGGCCGGATCCGCGACGTCGTGGTCTCCCTCCGCGGCCCCCTTCCGCCACGGGTCCACGGCTTCGTCGTCGAGGTACAGCCGCGCCGCCGGGTGTTCCTGCCGATCACCCGCATCACCAGCATCGAGTCGGGCGCGGTCATCTTCACCGGCAAGCTCAACGTGCGCCGCTTCGAACGCAGGAACGCCGAGACGCTGGCCATCGGCGAGATGCTCGACCTCGGCGTGCAGTACAAGGGCGAGCCGGTCACCGTCCTCGATCTCGCCATGGAGCAGACACGGCCGTCCGACTGGCAGATCGTGAAGGTGGCGATCCGCAAGGGCACCCGCAGGCGGGGCGAGACCTTCGTCGTCGACTGGGACGAGGTCACCGGCTTCGGGATCACGCAGCGGGACCAGGGCGCGGCCAACCTGCTCGCGGCGTTCGAGTCCCTGCGCCCGGCCGATCTGGCCAACATGCTCCACGAGTTGCCCGGCAAGCGGATGGCCGAGGTGGCGGCCGCCCTCGACGACGACCGGCTCGCCGACGTGCTCGAGGAGCTGCCCGAGCGCGACCAGGTGGTCGTGCTGAGCCAGCTCCGCAAGGAACGGGCCGCCGACGTGCTGGAGGAGATGGGCCCCGACGACGCCGCCGACCTGCTGCAGGAGCTGCCGTCCGACCAGGCGGAGACGCTGCTGCGGCTGATGGTCCCCGAGGAGGCCGCCCCCGTCCGGCGGCTGCTGACCTACCCGGAGGACACCGCCGGCGGAATGATGACGTCCGAGCCGGTCGTGCTCCCGCCGAACGCCACGGTGGCCGAGGCGCTCGCGCACATCCGCCAGCGGGAGCTGACCCCCGCCGTCGCCGCCGAGGTGTACGTGACCCGGCCGCCCACCGAGACGCCGACCGGCAGGTTCCTCGGCGTGGCGCACTTCCAGCGGCTGCTCAGAGAGCCGCCGTCCACCCTGCTCGGCGCCATGATAGACATCACCCTGGACCCGATCAGGCCGGAGTTCAGCCTCCGGGAGGTGGCCTCCTACCTGGCCACCTACAACCTGGTCGCGATCCCCGTCGTCGACGAGCTCGGGCGCCTGCTCGGCGCGGTGACCGTGGACGACGTGCTCGACCACATGCTGCCCGAGGACTGGCGGGAAAGGCACGACTGAGCGACATGACCGAACGCCTCGACCAGCCCCGCGACCTGGCCCCCCGGGTCCGGCTCTACTACGACCCCGAGGCCTTCGGACGCCTCTCCGAACGCATCGCCAGGTTCCTCGGCACCGCGCGCTTCATCGTCTACATGACCGTGTTCGTCTCGGTCTGGCTGGCGTGGAACGCGTTCACGCCCTTCGCTTTCGACCCCTATCCGTTCATCTTCCTGACGCTCATGCTCTCCCTCCAGGCGTCGTACGCCGCCCCCCTGATCCTGCTCGCGCAGAACCGGCAGGCCGACCGGGACCGGATCCAGTACGAGCAGGACAGGATCACGGCCGACCGCAACCAGGCGGAGATCGAATACCTCACCAGGGAGATCGCCGGCCTGCGGATCGCCGTCGGCGAGGTCGCCACCAGGGACTACCTGCGGGCCGAACTCCAGCGGCTTCAGGACGAGCTGTCCGGCCGGGCCTCCTGACCGTCCTCCCCGCCCGCACCGGCCTCCCCGTTCTTTCCGCCCGCACCGGCCTCCCCGTACGGCCCGCCGTGCCAGTCCGGCAGCGGCGCGCGCCCGACGGCCACGTCGAAGGCCGCCCTGGCGAGCAGGCGGGTCGAGTCCAGCGTCGGAAGCGGGGAGACGTCCGGCGTCACGAGGAGAGGAATCTCCGTGCACACGAGGGCCACCGCGTCGCAGCCCCGCTCCGCGAGCCGCCCGATGACGCGCGCGTACTCTCGCCGTCCCCGCTCGGAGACCACACCGGCCAGCAGTTCCTCGAAGATGACCTCGTTGACGATCTCCCTGTCCCCCGCGTCCGGCACCTCGGCCGCGATTCCCCGCCTTTCGAACGCCGCGGGATAGAGCGGGCCGTCCATGAGATACCGGGTGCCCAGCACCCCGACCCGCGTACGGCCGTCGCGGGCGGCACGGTCGGCCACGACGTCGGCGATGTGCAGGCCCGGCAGCGCCAGATCCGCTCCGGGCAGTTCCAGCGCCATGTGGGCGGTGTTGTCGGGGCAGACGAAGAAGTCCGCCCCCGCCCTCGCGAGCCTCGCCACGCTCACCGCCAGCGTGTCCCTGATCGAGGCGTGGTCCCCCGCGTCCCAGGCGGGCATGCTGCGCGCGAGTGCGATGCAGTCCATGGTCACGTCCGGGTGCTCATGCGGGCCGAGGGCGGCGAATCCCTCCTGGCAGAAGGACAGGAAACACAGGGCGGCGCCTTCGGTGCTGTGAGCGAGGATCCCGAGATGCCTCATCGCTACTTCAGCCCTTTCCTTAAGCCGGTTCCCATTGGTCTCCTGTTGGCACAAATCCTCGTGGACGCAGGCACACCCGCGTTCGTCGGACCGCGCGAGAGTCCATAGCATGGATTCATGGCACCATCCCCAGAATTGGTAACGGCCGCCCTGGCGACGGTCAACGACCCTGAGATTCGTCGGCCGATCACCGACCTCGACATGGTCAAGAGCGTGGATATCTCCCCGGACGGGGTGGTGCGCGTCGGCATCTTCCTCACGGTCTCCGGCTGCCCCATGAGGGACACCATCACCCGCGACGTCACCGCCGCCGTCTCCAAGCTCGACGGCGTCGCCCGTGTCCACGTGGACATGGACGTCATGAGCACCGAACAGCGCAAGACCCTGCAGACCAAGCTGCGCGGCGACCGGGGGCCGGAGAAGGAGATCCCCTTCGCCAGGCCCGGCTCGCTGACCCGCGTGTTCGCCGTGGCCAGCGGCAAGGGCGGTGTGGGCAAGTCGTCCGTCACCGTCAACCTGGCCGCCGCGATGGCCGCCTCCGGTCTCAAGGTCGGCATCGTCGACGCCGACATCTACGGCCACTCCGTGCCGCGGATGCTCGGGGTGAGCGACCGGCCCACCAAGGTCGAAGACATGATCATGCCGCCCGTGGCGCATGACATCAAGGTCATCTCGGTCGGCATGTTCAAGCCCGAGGGCAACACGCCGGTGGTCTGGCGCGGGCCGATGCTCGACCGCGCCCTCCACCAGTTCCTCGCGGACGTCTTCTGGGGCGACCTCGACGTGCTGCTGATGGACCTGCCGCCCGGCACCGGCGACATCGCGATCTCCGTGGCCCAGCGGATGCCCACGGCCGAGCTCCTCATCGTCACCACCCCACAGCAGGCGGCCGCCGAGGTCGCCGAGCGCGCGGGATCCATCGCTGCGCAGACCCACCAGCAGATCGCGGGCGTCATCGAGAACATGGCCTGGCTGCCGTGCCCGCACTGCGACGAGCGCATCGCGGTCTTCGGCGAGGGCGGCGGTCAAACGGTCGCCGACGCGCTCACCCGCACGCTGGGCTCCCAGGTGCCGCTGCTCGGCCAGGTGCCGATCGATCTGCGCCTGCGTGAGGGCGGCGACGAGGGCAAGCCTCTCGTACTGACCGATCCCGACGCGCCGGCGTCCGCCGAACTGCGCAGGATCGCCGCCGGTCTGGGCAAGAAGTCCACCAGCCTCAAGGGCCTCAAGCTGGACATCTCACCCACCAAACGCTGACCGCGGGGCCTACGTGGCCTCGTTGTCGTAGGGCGGGATCTCCCCGAAACCGAGTTCCGGCTCGGCGGCCTCGACCGGCTGGGGAGCGGCGTCAGGCGTGCCGTTCCAGTCGTTCTCGATGTCGTCGAGCAGGTGCTTGCGCACGAAGGTCTTCGGGTTGAGGTCGGCCGGGTCGAAGTTGGAGAACTCCGGGCCGAGGTTGGCCTGGAGGTCCGCCTTGGCGTTGTTGGCCATCGCGCGAAGCTGCCGCAACGTCTTGCCGGCCTGAGAGGCAGCCTGGGGCAGCTTGTCCGGGCCGAACACGAGCAGGCCGATCACCACGAGCGCCAGGATCTCCCACCAGCCGAGTCCGAACACGGTGATCTCCTCAATTAGCAACGAACTGGGTTCAGCCTAATACCCCCCCTTCCGGCCCTGGACCGGGCCTCAGGAAGGCCGCACCGCCGGGACGGGTGCTGCGCCGACAGTTACGGTGGCCGTCTTCGTCTGGCCTTCGTGCTGGAACCTGATCGTCACCTTGTCCCCGGGCGCCTTGCTCCGGATGGTGACCACCAACTCGCGGCTGCCCCCCACCGGCTTGCCGTCGACCTCCAGGATGACGTCCCCCGGCGCCAGGCCTGCTTCAGCCGCGGGGCCGCCGGGGGTCACGGGGGGCTCCCCGGACTCGGTGCCCGTCGCGATCCGCACGCCCTCGCCCTGGTAGGCCTGGTCGATGGTGATGCCGATCCGCGAGGTCCTGGCGACGCCGGTGGTGATGAGTTCCTGGGTGATCCTGCGCACATGGTTGACCGGGATCGCGAAGCCGAGGCCGATGCTGCCGGTCTGCTGGCCCAGGGCCGGAGAGCCGCCGACCGCGGCGATCGCCGAGTTCACGCCGATCACCTCCCCCGCGGCGTTGACCAGGGGGCCGCCCGAGTTGCCGGGGTTGATGGCCGCGTCGGTCTGGATCGCGTTGATGAGGGCGTAGTCGGAACCGGTCGAGCCGCCCGCCTCCACCGGCCGGTTGAGCGAGCTGACGATGCCGGTGGTCACGGTGCCGGCGAGGCCGAGAGGCGAGCCGATGGCGATGACGGGATCTCCGACGACCACACTGTCGGAGTTGCCGAGAGGCAGTTCTGGAGCCGTGACCTTGCCGTCCGGCTTGACCACGGCGAGGTCGGAGTTGGGATCGCGGCCGACGATCCTGGCGCTCGACGAGTTGCCGTCGTTGAACCGGATCTTGATCTCGCCGCCCTGCCCGCTGACCGCGGCCACGTGGTTGTTGGTCACGATGTAGCCGCCCTTGATGACGAACCCCGAGCCGGTGCCCGCCTCGCTGTTGCCCCTGACCTCCAGGGAGACGACGCTGGGCAGCACCTTGGCCGCGACCCCGGCCACGGTGTCGGGCGGACGGGCGGTCGAACCGGCCGCGGGGAGGGTCAGGGAGTATCCGGGATCGGTGCCCGTGGGCGGCCGGGTCAGCAGCCAGGTGCCCACGCTCGCCACCCCGCCCGCGATCAGCGCGATGACCAGGGCCAGCAGGGCCGGCAATCCGGCCCGCGCCCGGGGCGGCGCCATCGGGCCGGCCGACGGCGGACCGCCCGGCAGGAGGCCTGGATACGGCGTGGGAGGCGCCCAGCCCTGACCGGCCCCATGGACGCCCAGCGGAGGCTGGGGCCCGCTGGGAGGACCCCAGCCGGGCTCCCCGCCCACGGGGAGGAACTCAGGCCGGTCCGACGCGCTGGAGGAACGCGTGTGATCGGTCATCTGGGCAGCCACTCCTCACGCGACGACGGCAACGCCTGATGCTATGCCGTATCCCGTGGTCAGCGGGACAACCGCGGGCTGGCACTGCCTGACGGAGTCGGCGAGACCCTCACGAAGGGCGCCGGGTCCTGCGCCGGATGTACGAACAGCACTTCGGGGCCGGGGTCCTGGTGGGCGCCGGAACCCCCGACCATGAACATCGTCCCGAGGGCCACCGCCGCGGAGGCGACGCCCACGGCGACATATCCGGCACGCCTGGCCCGGTTCGGCCGTCTCCCCGGCCCGGACATCCCGCCGGGACGCCCCGGCCGGTTGTCGAGCGGGGCGATGCCGTGCATCCCCGGCAGGCCGGTGGACCCGAACGCCGGGTGGTCGGGAAAGGGGCGCATCCGCGGCGGGAGCGGCCCTCCCGGCTCCGACATCCTCAGCAGGGACATCGTCAGGTCGGCCGGCATGGCCGGCGGCTCCATGGAGCGAAGGCGGCTCTTCAGCGCCCGCAGCGCGTCGACCTCCGCGCGGCAGTCCGCGCAGAACGTCAGGTGGCCGAGCGCCCGCTCACGCTCGCTGTGGCCGAGTTCGCCGTCGATGAGCGCGGAGACGCGCTCGCCAAGGTGATTCACAGTCCCTCCCTGCTGAATGACGGGGGGAACTGATCGCCGCTTCTGTCCGTGGAAGGCGCGCGGTGTTCCAGAGCCTCCCGGAGTTGCGCCCGGGCCCGGTGGATGCGGCTGCGGACGGTTCCGAGCTTCACGCCGAGCGTCGCGGCGATCTCCTCGTAGGAAAGTCCTTCGATGTCGCACAGCACGACCGCGGCCCGGAACTCGGGCGCCAGGGCGTCGAGCGCCGCCTGGATGTCGGGTTCCAGGTGCGCGTCGTCGTAGGCCTGGGCGGGCGAGGGCTCCCGGCCGCGCAGCCGCTCGGCGGCGTCGTCGGCGAGGCCCTCGAACCGGATGCGCTGCCTGCGGCGCGCCATGTCGAGGAAGAGGTTCGTCGTGATCCGGTGCAGCCAGCCCTCGAACGTCCCCGGCGTGTAACTCGAGAGGGAACGGAACACGCGGACGAAGACCTCCTGGGTGAGGTCCTCCGCATCGTGCACGTTGCCCGTCAGCCGGAAAGCCAGGCGGTACACCCGCGCGGAATGCGTTCGGACGACCTCCTCCCAGGTGGGAGGCGTCCAGCCGGACACCGAAGTCTCCGCCTGGTGGTCGTGCTCGTCCACCGGCATTCCTCTCTGCAGGATCGTCGCTACAGCCATAGTGCCTGGTTTCGCCCCTTCCCGCGCACCGCGAGCCGAACGGCCTTGAACAAAGACCGTCCAAAGCGTGCAACGTCACCGTTGTGGCGTGAGTTCCCGTTCCGGTCCGACTCCCCTAGGCTGCGGACCAACATGAACCAGGGGAAGGAGAGGCCGATGGCGACTCCGGCCAGCCTGGAGTACGCGGAGGACTTCGTCCCAGAGGACGAGATCCTCCAGGAGGCACGCCGACGCGGCATCGAGGTGGGAGCGACCCCGGTCCTGCCCGGGTGCGGGGCGGCCTTGTGCTTCCTCGCGACCGTCGCCGGTGCCCGATCAGTGGTCGAGGTCGGCACCGGATGCGGCGTCTCCGGATTGTGGCTCCTGCGCGGGATGCGACCGGACGGCACGCTGACCAGCGTGGACGTCGAGCCGGAGCATCAGCGCATGGCCAGGCAGACGTTCGCTGAGGCCGGATATTCCGGCAGCAGGATCCGCCTCATCGGAGGCCGCGCCCTCGACGTGCTGCCCCGCCTGGCCGACGGCGGCTACGACATGGTCTTCTGTGACGCGGCGAAGCAGGAGTACCTCGACTATCTGGACGAGTCCGTCCGGCTGCTGCGCCCCGGCGGCATCGTGGCCTTCGCGAACGCCCTCTGGCGCGACCAGGTGGCCGACCCCACCCGGCGCGACCCGGACACCGTCGCCGTCCGGGAACTCGGCCGGATGGTCCGAGAGGATGAGCGGCTGCGCCCGCTCATGCTCCCCCTGGGCGACGGTCTCCTGGTCGCGGTGAAGCTGCCCGCCTAGTCGGCCAGGTAGCTAAGCAACATCCGGACGCCGAAGCCGGTCGCGCCCTTGGTGAGGTGGCCCTCATCCGCGGTCGACCGCGCGGGCCCGGCGATGTCCAGATGCGCCCACGGCCGCTTGCCGATGAACTCCCGCAGGTACAGCGCCGCGATGACCGACCCGGCGGCGCCGGACATCTTGCGGTCGACGTTGGTCAGGTCGGCGACGTCCGAGTCCAGGTCGGACCGGTAGTCCTCGACCAGGGGCATGCGCCAGAACCGATCTCCGCCGACCTCGCCCGCACGGAGCAGGGAGTCGGCCAGCGACTCGTCGGTGGCGTAGAGCGCACCGATGGAGGGGCCGAGCGCCACCTTCGCCGCACCGGTGAGCG
This sequence comes from Planotetraspora kaengkrachanensis, assembly GCF_016862895.1. Classification (GTDB taxonomy): domain Bacteria; phylum Actinomycetota; class Actinomycetes; order Streptosporangiales; family Streptosporangiaceae; genus Planotetraspora; species Planotetraspora kaengkrachanensis. The sequence continues at coordinate 94,567 of NZ_BONV01000013.1, forward strand.
TGGCGATGTCGATCATCGCGTCGGGGTCCAGTTCGGCGTCCGCGTACGCCAGGGCGTCGGCCAGCACCAGCCGGCCCTCGGCGTCGGTGTTGAGCACCTCGACCGTGCGCCCGCCGTACTGTGTGATGACGTCGCTCGGCCGCTGGGCCGAGCCTGAGATGGCGTTCTCCGCGCAGGCGATCAGACCCGTCACCCGGACCGGCACGTCGAAGGCGGTCAGGGCGCTCATCACGGCCATCACGGCGGCGCCGCCCGCCATGTCGCTCTTCATGGTCTTCATGCCCTCGGTGGGCTTGAGGGACAGACCGCCCGTGTCGAACGTGATGCCCTTGCCCGCCAGGACCACGTGCGGCGTGCCGTCTCCGGCGTTCTCCGGCGTGTACTGGAGCTGGACGAACCTGGGCGGGTGGATCGACCCCTGGCCGACCGCCCTGATGCCTCCGAAGGGGCCGAGGTCCTCGCCCGCCCAGACCCGTACGGCCAGGCCGTGGTCGGCGGCGATCAGCCGGGCCTGGTCGGCCAGCCATTCGGGGGTCGCCACGTCGGCCGGGGTGTTGGTCAGGTCGCGGGCGAGAGCGGTGGCGCGGGCGGCGACCTCGCCGCGGCGCACGGCCTGCTCGTCGGCGCCCGTGAAGACGATCTCCTCCACCGCGCGCGTGCGGGTCTCGCCGATCCTGAACGTGTAGGAGGCGAGCAGGGCGCCCTCCACGAGAGCGCTCACGTCATCGCTTGGGGGGACCAGCACGGAAAGGGAGTGCCGTCCCTTGGCCTTCCGCGCCACGGCCGCGCCCGCCTTGCGCAGAGCGGGGGCGGTGTTGTCGCCCATGCCGTAGAGCAGGACCCGGCCGACGCCGTCCCCACGGACCACGGGAACCTCGAAGACCTCGCCAGGCTCGCCCTTGGCTTCGTGGTGGGACAGAAGGGCGGTCACCGGCACGGGCAGCTCGACGGGGGGAGCGAGGTCCGCCCCGAAGGGCACCGCGGTCAGCTCCGCGTCGTCGGCGAGCCGGTCAACAACGGTCAACGTGGTCTCAATTGGCACGAACGCCTCCAATAGGGCGGCCCCGGCGCGGGGGGATCCCGTCACCAGGGCCGAAAAGTCGAACAGGTCGGCTGGAACCTCAGCCGACCACGGTCTTCAGCGCGTCTCCGAGGGCGCCGGCCTCGTCCGCCGAGAGCTCGACGACGAGTCGACCGCCACCCTCGAGAGGGACCCGCATGACGATGCCCCGTCCTTCCTTGGTGACCTCCAGCGGACCGTCGCCAGTCCGTGGCTTCATCGCCGCCATGCGTGTATCCCTTCCCGCGTAGTCGGCCACCCCGAAGGGTGACCGGCGCATTCACGTTTCTGTGATGTTCTATTATCCCGCCTCCGAGCTCAAAAAGGTAACGGCCCGGCTCCGGTCAGTCGATCAATAAGGCCTCAGACGCATTGTCGGAGAGCGATCCAGACCCTCAAACTGAGAGGGATGAACGCCCGAGCCGCACTCTTCGACCTCTACGGCGACCACCTCCGCACACGTCACGGACGTGCCTCGGTGGCCGCCCTCGTCAGGCTGCTCGCGCCCCTCGACGTCGCCGCCCCCGCCGTACGGACCGCGATCTCCCGCATGGTCCGGCAGGGGTGGCTCGACCCGGTACGGCTGCCGCAGGGGCCGGGGTATGCGGTCACGCCGAAATGCGAGCGGCGGCTCGACGAGACCGCCACGCGGGTCTACCGGGCGGGCGCTGCAGAATGGCGGGGACGGTGGCACGTGCTGGTGCTCGAACCGGTCAAGGAACGGGCGAGGCGGGAGCGGATCCGGGCCGATCTGGCCTTCCTCGGCTACGCCCCGCTGTCGGAGACCACCTGGGTCGGGCCGTGGGCCTCACCCGAGTTGGACGCGCTGCGGCTGCCCGCCCACCGTTTCGACGCCGCGCTCGAGGGCGACCCTCGCGAACTCGTCGCCCAGGCGTGGGATCTGGACGGCATCGCCGGAGCGTACGAGGATTGGCTCGCCGGCGCCGTGGATCTCGTGGGATCGCTGCCGGGGAACCCCCCGGACCACCAGGTCTTCGCGGTCCGGAGCAGGTTGGTGCACGGCTGGCGCAACTTCCTGTTCCGCGACCCCGGCCTGCCGGCGGAACTGCTGCCTCCGGGATGGCCGGGCGACAAGGCCCGCGCCTTCTTCGAGCAGGAGGCGGCCCGGCTGCTTCCCGCGGCGGCGGCCTTCGTCGACCGCAACCTGGATGGGGGATCGTGAGATGAGTGTCGGCTACGAGGTCGAGCAGGCGGTCGCGACGGTCACCCTGGACCGCCCCGACGCGATGAACTCGCTGACCGCGGCCATGAAGGGCGAGCTGCTCGCGGCGCTGCGGCGGGCCGCGGGGGACGCGTCCGTGCGCGCCGTCCTGCTGACAGGGGCGGGGCGGGCCTTCTGCGCGGGACAGGATCTGCGCGAGCACGCGGACAACCTGGACGCCGGCCTCGGGCTCGCGAACACGGTGCGCGAACACTACAACCCGATCGTGCTCACGATCACCTCGATGGACAAGCCGGTGGTGGCCGCCGTCAACGGCGTGGCCGCGGGAGCCGGGGCGTCGCTGGCCTTCGCGTGCGACTTCCGCATCGCCGCCGAGAGGGCGAAGTTCGCCATGGCGTTCACCGGGATCGGCCTCGCGCCCGACTCCGGCGCCTCCTGGACCCTTCAGCGCCTCGTGGGGCCGGCCGTGGCCAGGGAGATGCTGCTCCTCGGCGAAACCGTCGACGCCGCGCGTGCGCTGGAGCTCGGCCTGGTGACCAAGGTCGTGCCGGGCGAGGACGTGGTGTCCACGGCCCGCGAGCTGGCGCTGCGCCTGGCGCAGGGGCCCACCCTGGCCTACGCCGCGACCAGGCGGGCGCTCGACTTCGCCGCCTCCCATCCGCTCGCCGACGCGCTCGACCGCGAGGCCGGCCTGCAGGACGAGTGCGCGGCCACGGCCGATCATCTGGCCGCGACGAAGGCCTTCCTCAACAGGGAGACCCCGCGGTTCGAAGGGCGTTGACCTCCTCGCGCACCCAGCAGTCGATCACGTGGTCGTTGACCAGGCCGATCGCCTGCATCAGCGCGTAGGCCGTCGTCGGGCCGACGAACCGGAACCCGTGCCTCTTGAGCTCCTTGGCCAGCGCCTTCGACGCCGCGGTCTGCGCGGGCACGTCGCCGAGGCCGGCCGGCGTGGGCGAGGACGGGTCCGCGAACTTCCAGACCAGCCGGCACAGGCCGTCCGGCAGGTCCGCCGCCGCCCTGGCGTTGGCGATCGCCGCGTCGACCTTGGCCCGGTTCCTGACGATGCCGGCGTCGTTCATCAGGCGCTCGACGTCGGACTCGCCGAACGCGGCGACCGCGTGGATCGAGAACCCGGCGAAGGCCCTCCGGAAGTTCTCCCGCTTGCGCAGGATGGTCAGCCACGACAGGCCGGACTGGAACGCCTCCAGCGTGATCCGCTCGTAGACCCGGTCGTCGCCGTGGACCGGACGCCCCCACTCGTCGTCGTGGTAGGCGATGTAGTCCGGGGCCGAGGTGGCCCACCCGCACCGGTTCACCATGACTCTTCCGCGTCCGTGCGGTCGTCCTCCCAGGCGCCCGCCGCGGTCTTGGAGGGCACCTCAGGCGTCTTCGCGGGCACCTCAGGTGTCTTCGCGGGGATCTCGGGGATCTTGGCGGGGATCTCGGGCCTGTGCTCGGCGGCGGCCGGCGCGGGCGGCCGTGCGAAGGCCTCCTGCCGCGAATGGAGCCGGTCGGCCAGCAGATCCGCCACGCGCTGCTCCAGCACCGCGATCCGGGTGTCCCGCTCGCCGAGCGCGGTCGACAACCGGTAGAGGGCCTCGTCCACGACCTGGGTGTGATAGCCGACCAGGCTGAGGGGGAGCTGCAGGCTCATGAGATCGGCGGCGGTCACGTGACCGGCGTCGGGCAGCTCGGTCGGAGGCGTGTCCGGGTGGAATACGGCCAGCTCACCGCCGTGGCCGAGCGACACCATCCACACGCAGAAGAGGACGGCGAGACCGGCTAAGACGAGTACGACCAGCACATACGAATCGTGCCACAAGTCGCATGCGTGCGAGCATTGAAGGCATGACCATTGTGATCCGTCCGGCCGACCCGGCCGACCCGGCCTGGGTGGCCGCGGCCTCGCTGTCCGAGGTCTCCGCCCTGGCCCAGGCCGGCCGTACGGTCGTGGTGACGTTGCCGGAGGACGAGACGGAGGCGATCGCGGCGGCCGCCGCGTTCGCGTGGGCGGGCGCGACGGTGTTCCGCACCTCCCACCAGGTACGGCAGGCGCTCGACATGACCGAGGTCCTGCTGGGCAACCGGCCTCCCGCACTCACCCGGCGCGGCCTCGCCTGACCTAGGACTCGCCGAGCTCCTCGGCCGTGGGCCGCAGTTGCGGGGTGGGCCGTTCCAGCAGGTCGAAAGCCTCCTCGACGGTGGTCGTCCAGGAGATCGCGTCGAAGACGTTGGGGCGGGTGAATCCCTGCTCGTACATGCCGTCGACGAGCAGGCGCAGCGGCGCGTAGAGCCCCCAGGGGTCCAGCACCACCAGCGGCCTGTCGTGGACGCCGAGCACCCGCGAGGTCCAGATCTCGAACAGCTCCTCCAGCGTGCCGATCCCACCGGGCAGCACGAGGAAGGCGTCCGACCTGGCGTCCATCATGCCCTTGCGCTCGCGCATGTCGGCGGTGACGATCAGCTCGCCCGAGTCGGTGTCCGCGATCTCGATGTCGACGAGCACCTGGGGCATCACCCCCACCGTGTGACCGCCGCCCTCCCGCACGGCCCGGGCGACCTCTCCCATGCAGGAGACGATCGCGCCTCCGCTGACGAGGCCGTGCCCGCGCCTGGCGAGCTCCGCGCCCACGTCGTGGGCGAGGTCGAGGTACTTGCGGTCGATCTTCTGGCTGGACGCGCAGAACACGCAGATGAACACCCCGTCACGCTCCCGTGCGGTGCCGGTCGGCCTCGAGGATGATCTGGACGGCCTCGTCGGGGTCGTCGGTGACCCGCAGGAGGTCGACGTCCGACGGCGAGATCTTGCCGGTCTTCGCCAGGGTCGTACGGACCCAGTCGACCAGCGGCGCCCAGAACTCCGACCCCATGAGGATCACGGGGAAGGAGGTGACCTTGTGGGTCTGGACCAGGGTGAGCGCCTCGAACAGTTCGTCGAGCGTGCCGAACCCGCCCGGCAGGGCGATGAAGCCGCTGGAGTACTTGACGAACATCGTCTTGCGGACGAAGAAGTAGCGGAACTCGACGCCGAGGTCGACGTATTCGTTCAGGCGCTGCTCGTGCGGAAGCTCGATCCCGAGGCCGACCGAGACGCCGTCGGCCTCTAACGCCCCCTTGTTGGCCGCCTCCATGACGCCGGGGCCGCCGCCGGTGATGACGGCGTAGCCCACCTTGGCCAGCGCGTGACCCACGCGGACGCCCAATTCGTATTCGGCGCTGTCCCGGGGGGTGCGGGCGGATCCGAAGACGGTCACCGCCGCGGGGAGGTTGGCCAGGGAGCCGAATCCCTCGACGAACTCCGACTGGATGCGCAGGACCCGCCACGGGTCCATGTGGAGCCAGTCCGTCGGGCCCTTGCGGTCGAGCAGACGCTGGTCATATGTCGAATCGGGGACGAGATCGCCGCGGAGCACCGAGGATCCCTGACGGCGTTCGGGCCGGTCGTGGTTCATGCGTTCACGCTAGCGGGCGCCGGACAGTGCGGGTGTTCCATCCAAGATGGTCACAAATGTCGCATTATTCCCGGCTGTGCACGGGGGTTCACTACTATCACAGCTCGTGAACGAGTCACCTCCTCAGGACACCGCCGTGTTCGTGGACCAGAGCGGTCGTCGCGGCCGGATTCTCACGGTGACTGCGATCGGTTCCGGAGCCGTCGTCGTGACTCTCCTGGCCTTCGTGGTCACCGGAATGCTGGGTGGCACCGAACTGCCCGGGCTGGGATGGCCCGGCAAGGCCCAACAAGGACCGACCGTCGGGGGAACCGCCTCCCGGTCGCCCGACGTCCGGCCCACGCGGACGCCACAGGTCAGCCCGTCCGCGACGACGGTCCCGCAGGTCCCCTCACCGACGGCATCGCGTCGCGCGCCGCAGCCGACCCCTGAGACCACGCCCTCGGCCGGCAGGCCGGGCAATACGCCGCCGCCCGACGCGCAGGGTTCCGTGGCGGGCAATCCCGGCCACGGCGGCACCCCGCCGGGACAGGCAGAAAAGACGCACGGGCCGAAATGAGCACGCCGCTGAACAAGCGAAGCGACCCGCGGGCCCACTGGTTCCTGGTCTGCCTGGCCGCCGTCCTGACCTGCGGGGGGCTCTTCCTGAACGGCTACGTCCACAACGTGGTCGGCGAGACGCGCCCGCCCGCGGACGACACCGGAGATTCGGCGACGCTCGACCGCGTGCGCGCGGGCGGCCCCGTGGTGAACATGTCGGGACCACGACCGGAGGCGCTGCGCGTCGCACGGCGCACGGCTGCGCTCACCTTCGACGACGGGCCCGATCCGCGCTGGACACCCCAGGTGCTCGACGTGCTTCGCAGGCACGGCGCCACCGCGACCTTCTTCGTCGTCGGGGCGCACGTCGCCGAGAATCCCGACCTCGTACGCCGCATGGTCGCCCAGGGCAATGAGATCGGCGACCACACGTACACGCACGCCGACGTGACGACGGCGCCGGGCTGGCGAACCCGGCTGGAGTTGTCCCTCACGCAGAAGGCGCTGGCGGGAACCGCGGGCATCCACACCCGCCTGGTCCGCATGCCGTACTCCTCGTCTCCGGAGGCCGTCGGAGACAAGCAGTTCGCGGCGATGCGGCTGCTCGCGTCGGAGGGCTATCTCACCGTCCTGACCGATCTCGACTCCAAGGACTGGAGCCGGCCGGGGGTGGACCAGATCGTCAGGGCGTCCCTGCCGCCGCGCGACACCGGCGCCGTGATCATGTTCCACGACGCGGGAGGAGATCGTTCGCAGACCGTGGCGGCGGTCGACCGGTTGCTGACCACCCTGGACAAGCGGGGCTACACGGCCACCACCCTCACCCGGGCGGCCGGGCTTCCCTCCGCGCACACGCCCGCCTCCACGAGCGACAAGTGGCTCGGCGAGGCCCTGATCCTTCTCCAGCGGGCCTCCTCCGCGTTCACCGGATCACTCGGCTGGATCCTCGCCGCCGCCGGTCTGCTGACCCTCCTCAGGCTCGCGCTGTTCGTCGTTCTCGCCTGGGTCCACGCGCGCAGGGCGAAGCGGCAGAGACGGCGCAGGGACGCCGGGCACCGCCGTGGCACCACGCGATGGCCCGCTCCCCCTCCCGTCACCGTGATCGTCCCCGCCTACAACGAGGAGGCGGGCATCGAAGCCACCGTCCGCTCGCTCGTCGCGACCGACTACCCGGGGCACGTGGAGATCATCGTCGTCGACGACGGCTCCACGGACCGCACCGCTGAGATCGCGGCCTCGCTGGGTCTGCCCGGCGTACGGGTGATCCGCCGGCAGAACGGCGGCAAGCCGTCCGCGCTGAACACCGGGATCGCGCAGGCGGCGCACGACATCCTGATCATGGTCGACGGGGACACGGTGTTCGAACCCTCGACGATCGGCAACCTGATCCAGCCGCTGGCCGACCCGTCCGTCGGCGCCGTCAGCGGCAACACGAAGGTCGGCAACCGGCGCGGCATGATCGGCCGCTGGCAGCACATCGAGTACGTCATCGGGTTCAACCTCGACCGGAGGGCGTTCGACCTCCTCGGCTGCATGGCCACCGTCCCCGGCGCCATCGGCGCCTTCCGCAGGTCCGCGCTGACGTCGGTCGGCGGCGTCAGCCTGGACACCCTCGCCGAGGACACCGACCTCACCATGGCGATCCGCCGTGCCGGCTGGCGCGTCGTCTACGAGGAGCACGCCCGGGCGTGGACCGAGGCGCCCACGTCCCTCGGTCAGCTCTGGCGGCAGCGTTACCGGTGGTGCTACGGCACGCTGCAGGCGATGTGGAAGCACCGCGGGGCGGTCCTCGAACGCGACCCCTTCGGCCGCCGTTGCCTGGGCTATCTCACGCTCTTCCAGGTGATCCTGCCGCTGCTGGCCCCCGTCGTGGACATCATGGCGGTGTACAGCCTGGCCGTCGCCGATCCCCTGCCCGTGGTGGCCGTGTGGGCCGGCTTCGTCACCGCTCAGGCGCTCAGCGGGTGGTACGCGCTGCGACTCGACGGCGAGCCCGCCTCCGTGTTGTGGGTGCTTCCGCTGCAGCAGTTCGTCTATCGGCAGCTGATGTACCTGGTGGTGATCCATTCGGTGGCGACGGCCGTGCTGGGAGCGCGCCTGCGCTGGCACACCATCCGCAGGGAGGGCACCTTCGCCCCGGAACCGGCGCTCCCCGAGGTCACGACCGGCCGCTGACGGGCGTGTTCAGCGCGGGGCGCTCAGCCAGTCGAGCATCCGCCGCTCGGTCTCCGCGATCATCGCCAGGCTCACGTGCTCGCCGCTGGTGTGGGCCAGGTTGGGGTTGCCGGGACCGCAGTTGACGGCGGGCATGCCGAGAGCGGAGAACCTGGCGACGTCGGTCCAGCCGAGCTTGGCGCGCGGCGTGCCGCCGACGGCGGCGGCGAAGGCCGCGGCCACGGGGTGCGTGAGCCCGGGCCTGGCTCCCGGCGCGCCGTCCCTGAGCCGCACCTCGAAGCCGTCGAACACCTCGGTGACGTGGTCGAAGGCCTGCTCCACGGTGAGGTCGGGGGCGAAGCGGTAGTTGACGGTCACCACGCACTCGTCGGGGATCACGTTTCCGGCGACGCCACCGTGGATGCCGACGGCGTTGAGGCCCTCGTGGTAGCGCAGGCCGTCGACCACGGGGCGCCTGGCCTCGTAGGCGCCGAGGATGTCGATGACCGGCTTGATCCCGTGGATGGCGTTGACGCCCTCCCAGGACCGGGCGCTGTGGGCCCTGGCGCCCCGAACGACCACCTCGGCCCGCAGCGTCCCCTGACAGCCGCCCTCGATCAGGCCGTCGGTCGGCTCCATGACGACGGCGAAGTCGCCGGCGAGCCACTCGGGATGCTCCCGGGTGAGGCGCAGCAGGCCGCTGCGCTCCGCCTCGATCTCCTCGCAGTCGTAGAAAACGAAGGTCAGGTCTCTGTTGGGGTCGTCCAGCAGGGCCAGTTTGAGCTGGACGGCCACGCCGCTCTTCATGTCCGAGGTGCCGCAGCCGTAGAGCAGGTCGCCGTCGACGCGGCTGGGCAGGTTGGCGGCGACGGGGACGGTGTCGATGTGGCCGGCGATCACGACGCGCTCGGCGCGCCCGAGCGACGTGCGGGCCACGATGTTCTGCCCGTCGCGGTCCACGGTGAGATGCCCGAGCGGGGTCAGCGCCTCCTCGATCGCGTCGGCGATGGCCTTCTCACCGCCGCTGACCGACTCGATGTCCACAAGGCGCGCCGTCAGCGCTCCGACGTCCTGTCCAAGGTCCAGCCGCATGGCCCCTGAGCCTAGGCGATGCGCACGGCCCCGGACGCCTTGGCCTCGCCCTTCAGCCAGCCGTCGTGCCCCGCCTCGGCGGTCCAGGTCATCCCGCCGTAGTTCACCTCGCGCAGGCCGTACTTCTGCGCGTTGGAGACGTACCACTCGGCGATCAGCCAGCCGTGCCTGGCCGAGGAGTCGTCGCCCAGCGCCCTCACGAGCTGCTTGCGCGCCTCGTCGGGCCGGGGCGTGACGGGCTTGTCCGCCGGGGGGTACCAGCAGTGGACGGCCTTGGGCACGCGACCGGCGAAGGCGGCCGTGAGGATCTTGGCGGACTCCTCGTGCTGCGCGTACGCGGAGCCGTCGGCCGAGCGCTGGACGGCCTGCGCCGCCTCATGGAGGGGCAGGGACTTGTAGTGCTTGACCTTCTCCAGCGCGGCGAAGAACTTCCTGGTCGCGTAGACGGGGTCGGTGAGCTGCTCGGGTGTGCCCCATCCCTGCGAGGGCCGCTGCTGGAAGACCCCCACCGAGTCCCGGTCGCCGAACGGCAGGTTGGCCAGCTTCGACTCCTGGATGGCGGTCACGTAGGCGATCTGCAGAGCGCGCTCCGGCAGCTTCCGCCGGGCCGCGACCGCCGCGATCGTGGCGGCGATCTGGGCCTGCTCGATGTCGAGATCCAGCGTGCCGTCCGAGGTCGTGACCAGGCAGTGTTCGCCTAAGGCGAACGGCTGGGCCTTCTTCATCAGGTGGTAGACGCCGTAACCGGCGCCTCCGACGACCAGGACGGCGATGATCAGTACGGTCAGGCCTACGCGGGAACGACGCCGAGTCACCCTCCAGAAACTACCGGCCGATCAAGGTAGGCGTTCCACTCGGATGGAACCCGGCGTCAGCGGGCGGGTGTAGAAGGACGACCACTGACCGCCCTGGACGCGCTCGAACGACAGCAGCCGGCCGTCGACGGCCCGGTAGTGGGCGAAGTCGAGGAGCCCCCGGTCCGGGTGGCCCGTCATCCCCTCGGAGCGGAACGCCACCGTGCCGCGGTCGATGGGGAAGAACTCCACGCCTTCCATGATCAGCATGTGCTTGGCCGGGACCATCCCCTGGGTCGGCACCTGGGTCCACAACATGACCTCGAGGTGGAGGGGCTCGCCCTCCGCGGAGCCGCGCCGCTCCTCGACCGACAGCCACTGATAGCGCCGGACGCCCTCGTCGAGGAGGTACTCCGTCCACTGGTCGCCCTGCCGCGACAGGTGCAGAGCGCCGATGGCACGGGACTTCACGCCCTGGATGTGGACGGTGTCCCCGACCTTGATCGTCCTGGGGTCGAAGTAGTCGGCCGCCGGGGCCGGAACGCGGACGGGCGCGATCTCCGGCGTCTCGGGCGGCAGCGGCGGCATGGGCGCGGGAACCCTGCCCTGCCGGGCCGTCGCGACGAACGCGCCCAGGACGACGACCAGTGTGGCGACACCCAACACGAGCACGACCGCTGCCGTCATGCCGCGCGATCCTACTGGAGGCGGCGCACCACCGCATCGATCCTTTCATCGGTTGCCGTAAGGGCGATCCGCACATGCGCACGACCTGCGACTCCGTAAAAGTCGCCCGGCGCCACCAAAATGCCTTTTTCGGCCAGCACGCGTACCTGGTCCCAGCAGCCGGTGCCGTCGGTGGCCCACAGATAGAGGCCCGCCGTGGAGTGGTCGATCCGCCAGCCCGCCCGCTCCAGCGCGGGACGCAGCACCTCCCGGCGCCGCGCGTACCGCTCCCGCTGCTCGTCCGCGTGCTCGTCGTCGTCGAGGACGGCGGCCATCGCGGCCTGGACCGGGGAGGAGACCATCATCCCCGCGTGCTTGCGCACCTCCAGGAGCCGCTTCACCAGGACGGGGTCTCCGGATACGAATCCGGCGCGGTAGCCCGCGAGGTTGGATCGCTTGGACAACGAGTGGACCGCGAGGAGCCCCTCGTGGGAGCCCCCGCAGACGTCGGGGTGCAGCACGGAGACCGGGTGGTCCTCCCAGCCGAGCTCGAGGTAGCACTCGTCGGAGGCCACCACCGCGCCGCGCTCGCGCGCCCAGGCGACGACCTTGCGCAGGTGTTCGGCGGGCAGCACCCTGCCCGTCGGGTTGGACGGCGAGTTGACCCAGACGAGCGGCACCCGCTCGGGGCCCACGGCGAGGAGGCCGTCCACCGCGTACGGCTCGGCGCCCGCGAGGCGGGCGCCGACGTCGTAGGTGGGATACGCCAACTCGGGGATGACGACACGGTCCCCGCGCCCCGCGCCCAGAAGCGTCGGCAGCCAGGCGACCAGTTCCTTGGAGCCGATCGTCGGCAGCACGTCGGCCGGGTCGACCGTGACCCCGTGCCGGCGCCGCAGCCATCCCGCGGCCGCCTCACGCAGCCGCGCCGTGCCGTACGTCTGGGGATACCCGGGACTGTCGGCGGCCGCGGCGAGCGCCTTGCGCGCGACCGGGGGCACCGGGTCGACGGGCGTGCCGATGGACAGGTCGGCGATCCCGTCCGCGTGAGCCTGGGCCAGCTCCTTGTACGGCGCGAGCCGGTCCCACGGGAAGTCGGGCAACTCGATCAACGGATCACCCCGGTCAGCGGACGGGCCCGCACTCAGTGGTCCTCGGCCTGCGGGGGGAGCGCGGCGACGACGGCGTGGTCCTTGTCGATCTTCCCCACCTTCGACGCGCCGCCGGGCGACCCGAGCTCGTCGAAGAACTCCACGTTGGCCTTGTAGAAGTCCTTCCACTGGTCGGGAAGGTCATCCTCGTAGAAGATCGCCTCTACCGGGCACACCGGCTCACACGCCCCGCAGTCCACGCACTCGTCGGGGTGGATGTAGAGCATGCGCTCGCCCTCATAGATGCAATCGACGGGGCACTCCTCGATGCACGCCTTGTCCAGGACATCCACGCAAGGCTGCGCGATGACGTACGTCACCTCGGGCTCCTTCTGGTTGCACGGCTCGGCCGCGGTTTGCTACGCCCTAGTATTGCGTTGCCTGTCGAGTAGCCGGAACAGGAGGGGGCCAATCATCGTGAGCCCTCAGTTCGGAGCCAGGCTGGTCGTGGCCATCACCCCCGAAGACGTGGGGCGACGGGTGACCGTGCGACGTGTCGACACCGGTGGTTTCCGTGACGCGGTCGGCGTGTTGGAATCGTGGACCGGCGGCGTCCTCACCCTGCGCAGACGCGACGGCTCGACGGTCGAGATCGCAGAGGCCTCCATGGTGGCGGCCAAGATCGTGAACCCTCCCCCGCGTGCCTCCTCGACCGGCGGCTGACCAGCACCGATCATACGTAGCGTGACCATACGTGCCAGTGCTGTAGTGGTGATGCTCGTCTCGGTGGCCGCGGCGTGCTCGACGCCGTCGTCGAAGGGCGACAAGGAGCTCCCGCCGGTGAACCCGATGGCGACGAGCATGAAGAACGGGTTCTCCACCATGGACAGGCTGGTGGAGGCCGCCAAGCGGGAGGGCACGCTGACCGTCGTGGGGCTGCCGCGCGCCTGGGTGAACTACGCGGAGATCATCGACCGCTTCTCCGACAAGTACGGCATCAAGGTCATCGGGATCTCCCCCGAGGCGAACAGCCAGCAGGAGATCGACGCGGCGACCCGGCTGCGCGGGACCAAGGACGCGCCCGACGTCTTCGACCTGAGCCTGGACGTCGCGGTCGCGAACGCCAAGCGCTTCGCCCCTTACAAGGTCGCCGGCTGGGGCGACGTCCCCGACCGGCTGAAGGACGCCAAGGGCCTCTGGTACGGCGCGTACGGCGGCTACATGTCGATCGGCTACGACCCCAGGAAGCTCTCGGCCCCGGCGTCCTACGCGGCGCTGGCCAAGCCGGGCGTCTCCGTGGCGCTGCCCGGCGACCCCCTGCGGATCGCCTCCGCCTTCGGCGGCGTCATGGCCGCCTCGCTCGACGGCGGCAAGGTCGACGCCGCACGCGGCGTTGACCTGTTCGCCCGGATCAAGCGCGCCGGGATGCTCAGCCAGCCCGACCGCGCCGCCTCCGTGCTCGACTGGGACTTCCTCAACACCGCGAGGGCCGAGGCCTCCGCCAGGGACGGCAAGCCCGCCTGGCAGGTGACGATCCCGCGTGACGCGGTCCTCGCGTCCTACTACGTGCAGGCGATCAACAAGGACGCCCCGCATCCGGCCGCAGCGCGGCTGTGGGAGGAGTTCCTGCTGTCCGACGAGGGCCAGAACCTGTACCTCAAGGCCTACGCCCGGCCGGCCAGGATGGAGGCGATGGAGATGCGCGGGACGCTCGACAAGACCGCGGCCGCCAAGCTCCCCGCCGCGACGGGAACTCCCGTCGTCCTCACCATCCCGGAGCAGGATGAGGCCAAGTCCTACCTCAAGACACATTGGTCACAAGCGGTGGGCTAAGCGTGCACAACTCGCAGGGGCACCCGAAGCCGTAAAGTGTGTCGCTATCTGAATGACTCAGAATGCGAGCTGATCTTGCGGTACGAAACCCCCTATCTCACGAGATGGAATGCTCGTGCGTATGACAGCTCCTTCGGCTACGTCTCCGCGCACGGAGCGCCGCTCGTGGAGCTGCTCGATCCCCAGCCGGGCGAGCGGGTACTCGACCTCGGCTGCGGGACCGGCGTGCTCACGGCCGACCTCGCCGCCCGCGGCGCCGAGGTCCTGGGGATCGACGGCTCGCACTCGATGATCGAGACGGCCATCGCCCAGCATCCCGGTCTGGACTTCATCGTCGGCGACGGTCACGATTTCACGGTGGCCCAGCCGTACGACGCGGTCTTCTCCAACGCCGCGCTGCACTGGATGAGCCGTGACCCCGAGGCGGTGATCGCATGTGTGCGCATGGCCCTGCGCCCTGGCGGACGGTTCGTGGCGGAACTCGGCGGCGCGGGCAACTGCGCGGCGCTCACGTCCGCCATGCTGACCGCCTGGCGGGAGCACGGCCTGCGCGAGCCCGAGCTTCCCTGGTACTTTCCCAGCCCGGCCGAGTACGCCCGTCGCCTGGAGCAGGGGGGCTTCACCGTCCGGATCCTGGAATACTTCGATCGACCGACACCGCTCGACGACTGCCCGAACGGCGCCGCCGACTGGGTGCGGCTGTTCGCGGGCTCCCTGCTGGACGGCGTGCCGCCGGCGACCGTGGAGCCGCTGCTGCTGCGGGTCAACGAGCTCGCCGCCCCCGCCCTTCGCCGGGAGTCCGGGTGGATGGCCGACTACGTCCGGCTGCGGTTCGCCGCCGTTCGTCCCTGACGCAGGGGCCCTGCGAATGGGGATTTGTCAGACTATGGTCTGGTCCGACGGAGTGATGGGGAAAGCATGAACTTCTGCCTGAGTGACCTCGTGCCACCGCTGCGCTGGAGTGACGCCTCCCGCATCGGAATCCTGCACGAGCAGGGCGAACTGCCGGACGCCTGGTGGCGCAGCCTGCCCATGGAGCGGGTGCTCGGTGTCATGGACCCCGAGGACCTCGGCGAGCTGATCACCGACCTGGCGCTCGAGCACTGGCCGGCCGCCGCCGTTGGCGACGTCCTGCCGGCCCTCTACGTGCTCGACCCGGACGAGGCCGACGACCCCCAGGTCGCGATCGCGCTCGACCGCGCCGGGTCCTGGCCCGGGCTGCTCACCCTCTCCGGCCGCGAGCTCACCGACCAGCCCTTCATCAAGGCGCGGCCTGTGCTGACCGCCCTTTTCACCGCCGTGTTCGCGCGGCTGGCGCCGTCCCTGAGCGAGGAGGCCGAGCCGGCCGCCGCCAGGACGCGCCTGGCGGAGAGCCCGGCCAGGCACCTCAAGTCGGTGCCCGAGGTGCCCGCCCCGAGGCGCCCGCAGAACGAGGTCGACTTCCCCGCCCTGATCGACGCGGCGTTCTCCGACATGGACGACAGGACCTGGATGGTCGCGCAGAACCGGGTCTTCACTGACGCGCCGTCCGCCGTCGAGGAGCTGGCCAAGCTCCTCGCCGTCTCCTCCGACGTCATCCACGCGCTGGAGACCACTCTGCGCGTCTGGCTGGCCGAGTGGCTCGGCAAACCGGAGGCCGCGCCGTACAAGGCGCACCTGGCGTGGCTCGCCGACGAGCTGGGGGTCGCCGCGCCGAAGAACCGGCTGATCACGGCGGCCGACTGGCACGAGCACGAGTTGCGCTCGCTCGACGTGCCCGCCTGGCACTTCGTGGCGGCGACCCTGCCCGGCTACCACGTGGCGGGCGACTGGGTGGTGGCGGGAGACCTCGCCGAGCTGCACGAGCGCACACGTGGCCTGATCGTCAACGCCGAGCGGCCGCCGACCGTGGCCCGGGCACTGGAGCTGGTCTCCTCCCTCGGCATCCACCCGGACGTGGCCAAGGAGTGGCTGGAGAACGTCCCGCAGCTGCGCATCCAGAGCAGCAGCAAGGCCAACGGCGCGCGGCGCGCCGCGAACGGCGCGGCGGCCGACAAGCCGGTGGGCCAGCTCAAGGACGTGTCCCTCACGCGAAGGTGCTTCCGCCAGCCTGACGGGCGCTGGTGGCTGCGGGTGGACGTCACCGACGAGCATCTGCGGGGCGCCGAGGTGCCCATGCCGACCGGTTTCGCGGCCTATCTCGGTCTCACGCCGGGCGAGAACCGGCCCGCGCGGAGCGCCGCGGGAGACGTGGAGCTCACCTGGATATCGCGGCCCGGCTTCGGCTCGCTGCAGCGGATCCTCAGCGAGGTGGCCGCCAAGGAGGGCAGCCACGTCTTCCTGACCATGTCAGACGAGGGCATGTTGCGGGTGCGGCACCTGGCGGCGGCCAACGGCGGCGACGCGACCTCCCAGGCGCTGCGCCTGGTCGGGTACACGGCCCCAGGGGGCACCCCCGACCAGGCCGTACGCGTGATCGCGACGAGGATCGGCCTCACCGGGCCGGCGGGGCGGCCGGAGCTCATCACCCGGCTCCGCGAACGAGGCGACCGCGACCTCATCTCCTTACTGGACTAGGGCGATGCCCCGGCTCGCGATCTCCCCGGAGTTCACCAGGGAACTCGGTTCCCTGGCCCGGCCGGTCCGCCGGGACGCCGTGGTCGCGGTCCGCCGGTTCCTCGGCAACTCTCCGTCGGCGCCGCATCCGGAGCGGGTGCGCAACGGCCGCGACCACCGGGTGACCACGCTTCGCCTGGCCGACCGCCACCGGGCCGTCGCCCTGCGCCAGGGCGACACCTACTGGCTGGTCACGGTGCTCCCGGACGCGGCGGCGTGGTCGTACGCACAGCGCCACAGGTTCGGGGTCAACCCGGCCATCGGAGTGATCGAGACCTGGGACGCGGAGGCGCTGGAGCGCGTAGAGCCGGCGTTGCGCAGGTCGGCCCAGCGGTCGGAGCAGCGGCTGTTCGCCCGGTTCTGCGACACCGACCTGCTGGAGATCGGCGTCGACGGGGAACTGCTCCCGCTCCTGCGGCTGATGACCGCCGAGTCGCACTTCGAGGTGCTGGAACCCCTGCTTCCGGAGAGCCAGTTCGCCCCCCTGGCCGCGCTGGCCCACGGCGGCACCCTCGCGGACGCCTGGCGCGAGCTCGACGCCTGCCGCTCCTCCGAACCCGGCGTCGTCGACACCGGCGACCTGGCCGCCGCTCTGCGGCGCAGCCCCCACCTGGCCGCCTTCGCGTCCGATCTCGACGAGCTCGACCGGATCATGACCCTGCCCCACTGGTGCACCTTCCTGCAGCCCCCGCAGCACACGTACGCGAACTGGGCCGGTTACGACGAGCCGGTGCTGGTGACCGGGGGCGCGGGCACCGGAAAGACGCTCATCGCCCTGCACCGGGCCGCCCACCTCGCCCGCGCGGGCGCCGGCCCCGTCATGCTCGTGACGTTCTCCCAGGGCCTGGCCACCGAACTGTCCTCACGGCTCGACCTGATCATCGACGACGAGGTCGTGCGCAAGCGGGTCGAGGTCGGCAACGTGGACCGGCTCGCCCACCGGATCGTCACGGAGGCGGAGGGACGGCCGCCCGCCGTCGTCGGCGCCGACGACCTGGCCGGCCTCTGGGAGGAGGCGGCGAGCGGCCGTTTCGGCACCGCGTTCCTGCTGCGCGAGTGGGAGCAGGTCATCCTCGCCCAGAACCTCCGCACGCTGGAGGAGTACCAGAGCGCGGGCCGCCCGGGCCGGAGCGTCGAGCTGGAGCCGCAGAGCCGGGCCGAGGTGTGGGAGGCGGTCGGGCACGTCGTCGACCGGCTGAGGGAGTCGGGGCGCCGCACGCTCCTCCAGCTCGCCTCCGAGGCGGCGGCGCTGCTCGGGGAGTCGACGGGCGACCTCCTCGGCGAGGAGGCGCCGGGGCGGGAGCCGTACCGGCACATCGTGGTGGACGAGGCGCAGGACCTGCACCCCGCGCAGTGGCGGCTGCTGCGGGCGGCCGTCCCCGTCGCGCCGGACGACCTTTTCATCGTGGGCGACCCCCACCAGCGCATGTTCGACACCCGGATCGCGCTGGCGAACGTCGGCATCCCCGCCCGCCGATTCCATCTGAAGATCTCCTATCGTCTATCGCGGGAGATCCTTTCCTGGGGCGTACGGCTCCGGGGAGGAGGGCCGGCCGACGGCCTCGTCGAGGGCATCGCCGACCTGTACGGCTTCCGCGCCGTCAGGAACGGGGCACGCCCGACGGTCCTGGAGTACGTCAGCCCCGAGGCGGAAACGGCCGGTCTGATCGCGCATGTGTCCGAGTGGATGGAGGAAGGCGTGCCGACGCAGGACATCGCCGTCGCCGCTCGCACAGCCGAGCTGGTCAAGGCCGCCCGGACGGCTCTGCGTGACGCGGGGATAACAGTGAAAGTCACGGTGCTGCATGGGATGAAAGGGCTGGAATTTCGCAGGGTGGCCGTGATAGGCGTGGCTGACGGAATCGTGCCGGCGCCCGACGCGCTGACCCCGGCCTCGGAGGACCCCACCGCCCGGGCCCACGATCTGCAACGAGAACGGGGGCTGCTTTACGTGGCGTGCACGCGGGCCGGCGAGTTGCTGTACGTGTCCTATTCCGGGCGGGCAAGCCCCTTCCTGCCCGGCTGATCCCCTACCCTGAACTGCGGATATATTCCCCTTGCCGGTTGGACCTGCATTGAACCTGAGCCTGAGCGACATCGTGCCCCCCCTGCGCTGGACGGCGCCGAGCCAGGTGGAGCCGATCGCGAGCGATCCCGGCCTTCCCGACGCCTGGTGGCAGTCGCTTCCGCTCGACCGGGCCTGCGCCCTGGTGGGAGCCGCGCAGGTCGCGTCCCGCCTGACCGACCTCACCAGCGCCTGCTGGGATCATCTGATCCTCGGCGACATCCTGCCGCTGCTCAGATTCACCGACCCCGCGGACTGCCTCCAGACGCCGGGTTCCCGCGAGAGCGTGCACAGGCTGTTCACCGGAGTGCTCGACAAGCTGGTGGCGACCGAGCCCTCGGACGATCCGTCTGCGGGCGCGCTGCCGGAGATCATCGACCGGCTCTTCGCCCGGCTGGACGACCGGCAGCGGGCCATCGCGAGGGACCGGCTGTACTTCGACGCCTCGCAGAACGCCGCCCAGACGGCGCAGCGGGCCACGCTCGACGAGCTGGCCCAGAGGTTCTCCGTGACCCGGGAGCGGATCAGGCAGATCGAGCGCGACCTCCGCGAGCACGTGCTGAGCTGGCTGGCCGGGCCGGAGGCCGCGCCTCTCAACGCCCATCTGTCGTGGTTGCACACCCGGCTCGGTTCCGCCGTACCCGCCGAGGAACTCGCCCTCGCCGCACCGTGGCACCGTACGGAGCTGGCCACCCTCGCGATCCCCGCGTGGCGCTTCGTCCGCACCCTGCTCACGGGCTACGAGCAGGCGGACGGATGGATGGTCGCCGGAGGCGCCGAGGAACTGCGGGAGAAGACCCGGCAACTGTTCGCGGACGGCCCGCGGAAGCTAGACGAGGCCGTCTCCCTGGTCTCCCAGCTCGGCGTGCGCGAGGACCTGGCCGAGCGGTGGCTCGTCTCCGTCCCCCACCTGCGGGTGCTGGACGGGCACGTGGTTCCGTGGCCGCGCGGCGTCAACGACAAGGCCGAGGCGGTGCTGGCCGTCGCCGGCGCCCCCCTGAGCCCCGAGGAGATCCAGGAGCGGATCGGGGCGGACCACAGCGTCGTCGGCGTGCGCAACCAGCTCGCCTCGGACGAGCGGTTCATCCGCCTCGACCGCAACAAGTACGGCCTGCGGCGCTGGGGCGGCGGCGAGGAGTACCTCGGCATCCGCGAGATGATCGCCAGGGAGATCGAGCGGGCGGGCGGCGAGGCGTCGGTCAACACGATCGTCGCCAACCTGACCTCGCGTTACGAGGTGAGCGAGAGCTCGGTCCGTGCGTACGCGGGCGGGCCGGGATTCGAGCGCACCCAGCGCGGCTGGATCCGGGTCGCCGGGCCGGAGCAGGGCGAGCCGTACCACCCGCGCAAGGACGTCTCGATGACCCGTCGGTCGTTCCGCAGCCGCGACGGCCGCTGGTGGCACCGCGTCGACATCAACGCCGAGCATCTGCGCGGGTCGGGGTCTCCGCTGCCGACCGGTTTCGCCGCCCACCTGGGGATGGCGCCCGGAGGGCAGCTGACCGCCTCCACGCCGGCGGGCGACGTGGTGATCAGCTGGCACAACCAGCCGACCATGGGATCCATCAGGCCGGTGCTGGTCGACTACAACGCCTCTGACGGCGACCACGTCTTCATCACGGTCTCCGACGGCGGCGAACTGCTGACCCGCTTCCTCCCGGCGGCGGCCGGGGTCCCGCCGCTCAACCGGGCCCTGCACCTCATCGGCTACACGGCCCCCGTGGCGTCCGAGGCGGAGGGCCTGCGGCTCATCGGCTCACGCATCGGCCTCCCCGAGGGCGCGACCCGCGAAGAGGTGCTCGAGCGGCTGAGAGAGCGGGGCGACCGGGACATCCTCGGTTTCCTCGCCTAGGCTCGGGAGCATGCTCCGGGTCTACGACACGCGCGCCGGGAAGATGGAGCCGGTCGTCGCCACGGGTTCGCGGGTCCTGCGGATGTACGTCTGCGGGCCCCCCTCCCACCGATACGCCCACCTCGGAGATCTCCGCTCGCTCCTGCTCGCCGACCTGGTCAGGCGGGTGGCGGAGCGGCGGGGACCACGCGTGGTCGCCTGCCGGAGCGTCGCGGACGTGAGCGGCCACGGGGAGGCCGGGCCCTCCGACGGCAAGCCGCCCCCGCCGCTGTACGAGGACGCCTTCCGCGCCGACGCGCTCGCCCTCAACATCCGCACTCCTGAGCACACCCCGCGGGAGTCGGAGAACGTCGGGGAGACGATCGAACTGATCACCCGGCTGATCGAGCGGGGCCGGGCCCTTCCCGCGCCCGACGGTTCGGTGTACTTCGACGCGGAACCCCGGTGGCCGCTGTGGACGGCGGCGGTGCCCGCATGGGACTCCCCCTGGGGTCCCGGCTCCCCGGGCCCCCACGTGGGCTGCTCGGCCCTGTCCGCGCGGTTCCTCGGCGGGCGGGTCGACCTCTACGCCGGCGGGGCCGACGGCCATCAGGAGTGCGTCCGCGCCGAGTCGGGCGCGGCCGCCGGCCGGGAGACGACCGCCCCCTGGCTTCGCAGCGGCCCCCTGTTCTTCGAGGGCAGGCGGACGGACGGCCCCGACCCTGTGCTCCTGTCCGACGTCACGGCCCAGGGCCTCGACCCGCTGGCCGTACGGCTCGCGCTCATGGAGCGGCATCACCGGGAGCGGGCCGAGCTCACCGGGGAGACGCTCCGGGCGGCGGCCAGGACTCTGCGGCGCTGGCGGCGGCGGGTGGCCGACTGGGCCGAGTCGCCGAGCCGTCCCATCGACGCCGGCCGGGCCGAGGCGGTCCAGCGGGCGCTCGACGACGACCTCGACGTGCCGGAGGCGCTGCGGCTCCTGCAGGACCTCGAGGACGACGGCGACGTGGCGCCCGGCTCCAGGTTCGAGACGTTCCTCCACTTGGACCACGTGCTCGGCCTCGACCTGTCGGCCGACATCGGGAAGGTCCCAACGCTCCCGCCCGGCGCGGGGGAACTGCTGCGGGCGCGTGAACTCGCGCAGGCGGAAGGCGACTGGGCCGTCTCCGACCGGCTCCGCGACGAACTGGCCGAGCTCGGGGTGAAGGTTGCCGACACCCCGACCGGTCAGTCGTGGAGCCTCTGAGCGCTCACGACCACCCCGTCCTCATCGCTGTAGAGCCACGCGCCCGGAGTGAAGGTCACCTCGCCGAAGGTCACCGGGACGCCGACCTCGCCCCGTCCCTCCTTCGCGCTCCTGCGCGGGTTGGATCCGAGGGCCTTCACGCCGAGGGAGAGCCCGGCCAGCGCCGCCGTGTCCCTGACCGCGCCGTTGACGATCACACCCGACCACCCGTGCCGTACGGCCGACGCCGCGAGAAGGTCGCCCAGCAGGGCCGTGCGCAACGATCCGCCCCCGTCCACGACGAGGACCCGCTCGTTCCCGGGCGTGCCCAGCACCTCGCGCACGAGCGCGTTGTCCTCCAGGCAGCGGACCGTCTCGATCCGCCCGAAGAACCGGGTGCGGGAGCCGTACGAACGGAACTGGGTGACGCAGCTGCTCAGCGCGTCACCGTGGGCGTCGAACAGGTCAGCGGTCGTGAAGGTCATGGCCGGATCGCCCCCTCCGTGATCGGCTCCACCGGGCGGCCAGGTGGGGGTAACCGCCGTCGTCCAGGTCGGCCAGCCGCTCGAAGGGATTCCACGAGGCGGGATTCCCGCAGATGGCGTAGGAGACGCCCGCGGCGACGACGTACAGCACGATCATGGGCAGGCCCACGCACGCCACGTACTGGCTGGCGTGCCGGGCCTCGTGGTCGAGGAGCCTGCCGGTGAGGTAGCCCTCGCCGTTCCTGGTGAGGACCACGTTGCCGACCGTGAAGGCCCCGGCGAGGGGGAAGGGGATGCGGTACCCGTGAGCGAAGATCAGGCCCTGATCCCCCCTGCGCGGCCGCGCACCGCCGATCACCGCGATGAGCAGGCCGGCCGGGGTGGAGAGGTTGACGTAGTTGATCACCTGCCGAGTCCGGTGCCATCGCCGCATGACCTCAGAATCGGCGACGGCCGTCCTGAGGTAAAGGACCGGTCTCAGGTGCCGCCGGGCGACTTCAGCAACCACGACCCGCTGGAGCGGGTGCACAGGGCGGCGGCCGCGACGGCGACGGCGCCGCCGTAGAGGTACCAGTAGCCCGCCGAGTCTCCGGCGATCGCCAGGTCTCCGGCGGGCTGCCGGGTGGCGAGCAGGAACGACGACACGAGCCAGCCGACGGCCGGCGCCACCGCCCCGAGCCTGCCGCCCATCAGCCTGCCCATGGCGTACGGCACGGCGAACAGGATCAGCAGCCAGCCGAACGCGGCGATCGGCACGTCTCCCACGTACCAGGAGTGCTCGAACGCGCCGACGACGCCCAGCACGAGGCCCAGGAGGAACAACATCCCGTAGGCCGCGCCCGTCACCGGTCTCATGCCGCAGAGGTTAGCGGATGCCCGCGAACAGGTCGTCTTCGCGGTTGTACGGCTCACCCACGCCGCCGGCCTCATGGGGCGCGCCGACGCCGCTGGGACCGGGGACGCCGGCCCGCAGGATGAAGTGCTCGACGCCGAGCGCCTGCTGGCCGATCTTGTTCGAGAGCGCGAACCACGGGGCGTCGACGGCGATCTGGGTGACGTGCGCGCGCATGGCGTCGAGCTTGGCCTCCACGTGCGGCCGCGCGTCGATCTCCGTCGTGACGTCCCCGTCGGCGCAGCCGAAGGGCATGTCGTCGGAGTCGACGTTCCAGAACTCCACGTCGGCCTCGCGCATCGCCTCGGCCGTCCGCCTCATCACCGACGTGGGCATCGCCGTGTGGTAGAACTTCGCGATCCGCCACGGGTCGCCGCCCGGGTGGCGGGGGTCGGCCGCGAGCTGGAAGGCACGCCAGGCCACCCGGTGTGCCTGGATGTGGTCGGGATGCCCGTAGAAGCCGTTCTCGTCGTAGGTGACCAGGACCTGCGGGCGCACCTGGCGGATCACGGTGACGAGCTCGGCCGCGGCCTCGTCGACGTCCGCCCGCCAGAAACAGCGGGGGTCGTCGTTGGTCGCGGCGCCCATCATCCCCGAGTCGCGCCACCGGCCCGCGCCGCCGAGGAAACGGTGATCGGTGACGCCCAGCGCCTTGCACGCCGCGGCGAGCTCGCCGATGCGGTACTGCCCGAGGGTGTCGTCACGATCGGCCGCGTGGTGGGCGAGCTCCGGCGGGATGATCTCCCCCTCCTCGCCGAGCGTGCAGGTGACCAGCGTGACGTGGGCGCCCTCGGTCACGTATCGGGCCATCGTCGCCCCAGTGCCGATCGATTCGTCGTCGGGATGGGCGTGAACGAGCAGCAGGCGCCGATCAGTCATGGCTTCGAGCCTAGGTCATCGCCCCACCCGCCGGGACGGCTGACAGTATGGGGGGCTATGACTGAGAGCTTCCCACGGCTGTACGCCAGGACCCGCCGGTTCACCCTCGGAATCCCCCGCAGCTTCACGATCTCCCCCGACGGAAGCCGGGTCGTCTTCCTCCGGACGAAGTCGGGCACGGATCCGGTCACCTGCCTGTGGGAGCTCGACAGCGCCACCGGGGTGGAGCGCCTCGTGGTCGACCCGCTCTCGCTGGGAGCCGCCGACGAGGACCTGCCCGCCGAGGAGCGGGCCCGCCGCGAGCGCTCGCGGGAGTCGGCCGGCGGCGTGGTCGCCTACGCTGCGGACCGCGACGCGCGGCAGGCCGTCTTCGCGCTGTCCGGCGAGCTCCACCTGGCCGACCTCGCCACGGGCGCGGTGCGCGGGCTCACGACCGCGGGCGCGGTGATCGACCCGCGGCTGAGCCCCGACGGCACCCGGGTGGCCTACGTCTCGGCGGGTGCCCTGCACGTCCAGGACGTCGCGACCGGCGCCGACCAGGTGCTGGCCGCGCCCGAGGGCGACCAGGTCGCCTACGGCCTCGCGGAGTTCATCGCCGCCGAGGAGATGGACCGCATGCGCGGCTACTGGTGGTCGCCGTCCGGCGACCGCCTGCTGGTCGCACGCGTCGACGAGTCCCCGGTCGGGTTGTGGCACATCGCCGACCCGGCGAACCCGGACCGGCCGGCCGTGGCCCAGCGTTATCCGGCCGCCGGCACCGCCAACGCGGAGGTCTCCCTCTTCGTGCTGGGCCTGGACGGCTCACGGGTCGCGGTGCCGTACGAGCAGGAGTATCTGGTGACGGCCTCCTGGAACGGGCACGGACTGTCCGTCGTCACGCTCTCCCGCGACCAGCGGACCCGGCGCCTGCTCGACGTCGACCCCTCGACGGGCGCGACGGAGCTCGTCAGGGAGGACACCGACCCCGCCTGGCTGGACATCGTCCCCGGCGTGCCCGGCCGTCTGACCGACGGGCGGCTCGTCTGGGTGACGGTGGCGGAGGGCGGGCACCGCCTGGTCGTCGGCGAGGAGCCGGTGACGCCCCCGACGCTGCAGGTCCGCGCCGTCCTCGACGTCGACGGCGACACCGTCCTGTTCACGGCCTCGACGGAGCCCACAGAGATCCAGCTGTGGACCTACTCCGGCGGCTCGCTCCGCCCGGTGACCACCGACCCGGGCGTGCACTCCGGACGCCTGTCCGGCG
The DNA here is from genome assembly GCF_016862895.1 of Planotetraspora kaengkrachanensis. Lineage (GTDB taxonomy): Bacteria > Actinomycetota > Actinomycetes > Streptosporangiales > Streptosporangiaceae > Planotetraspora > Planotetraspora kaengkrachanensis. The sequence goes on from NZ_BONV01000013.1 coordinate 119,650, forward strand.
GCGTCACCGTCGTCCAGCGGCAGAGCCTCGACACCGAGGGCATGACGGTGACCGTCGTGCGCCGTGACGGCACCACCGTGCCCGTCGCCTCGGTCACCGAGCGCCCCGGCCTCGAGCCCCGGGTCACCCTCGTGCGCGCCGGTTCGCGCGAGCTGTCCACCGCCGTGCTGCTGCCGTCCTGGCACGTGCCCGGCTCCCGCCGCCTGCCCGTCCTCATGGACCCGTACGGCGGGCCGCACGCGCAGCGGGTGCTCGCCGCCGGCCGGATGTTCCTCGAGCCCCAGTGGTGGGCCGAGCAGGGCTTCGCGGTGGTGGTCTCCGACGGCAGGGGCACGCCCGGCCGCGGCCCCGCGTTCGAGCGCGAGGTGCTGCACGACCTGTCCCTGGCTCTGGAAGACCAGGTGGACGCCCTCCAGGGGGTGGCCGCGCTGTATCCGGACGACCTCGACCTGTCGCGGGTGGCGATCCGGGGCTGGTCGTTCGGCGGTTACCTGTCGGCCCTGGCCGTGCTGCGCCGGCCCGACGTCTTCCACGCCGCCGTCGCCGGAGCCCCCGTCACCGACTGGCGGCTCTACGACACCTGCTACACCGAGCGTTACCTCGGCCACCCCGACGAGGGCCACTACGAGGCGTCGTCGCTGATCGGCGACGCGGAGAAGCTGGAGCGGCCGCTCCTGCTGGTCCACGGCCTCGCGGACGACAACGTGGTCGCGGCGCACACGCTCAGGTTGTCGTCGGCCCTGCTTGCGGCGGGCCGCCCGCACACCGTCCTGCCTCTGTCCGGAGTCACCCACATGACTCCGCAGGAGGTCGTCGCGGAGAACCTGCTGCTGCTCCAGCTGCAGTTCCTCACCGGCTCGCTCGGCGGGGAGTTCCGCCGGAGCTAGGTCCTGTCTCCCTAGGGAACGTGAGGGCGGCCGGTCCCGCGACTGTCGCGGAGCCGGCCGCCCTCGGCCGTTCTCACCTGCCCTTGCCGTGCCAGCTGTCCCAGAGCGCGGCGTACGCCCCGCCGGCCGCGACGAGCTCGTCGTGCGAGCCCAGTTCGCTCACGCGCCCGTCCTCCACGACGGCCACGCGGTCGGCGTCGTGGGCGGTGTAGAGCCGGTGGGCGATCGCGATCACCGTGCGGCCCTCGAGGACCGCGGCCAGCGAGCGCTCCAGATGCCTGGCCTCTCGCGGGTCGATCAGCGAGGTGGCCTCGTCGAGCACCAGCGTGTGCGGGTCGGCCAGGACGAGCCTGGCCAGCGCCAGCTGCTGCGCCTGGGCCGGGGAGACCGTCTCGCCGCCTGAGCCGACGATCGTGTCCAGGCCCTTGTCGAGGGCCTGCGTCCACTCCCAGGCGTCCACGGCCTCGAGCGCCCTGCGGACCTCGTCGTCCGTCGCGTCCGGCCGGCCGATCAGCACGTTGTCGCGCAGCGACCCGCGGAACACGTGGTGCTCCTGCGTGACGAGCGCCACGTGGCCCCGCAGCTCGTCGAGCGGCAACTCGACGAGTTCGACGCCGCCGACGGTGACGGAGCCGGTACGCGGGCCGTGGATGCCCGCGAGCAGGCGTCCGAGCGTGGACTTGCCGGCGCCGGACGGGCCCACCATGGCGAGCCGTTCCCCCGCGCGGACGTCGAGGTCGATGCCGTGCAGCACGTCGTGACCCTCGCGGTAGGCGTACGTCACACCGGTCGCCTCCAGCTCCTCGCCGCGAGGGCGCTCGTCGCCGGCGACCCGGTCGTCAGGGACGTTGACCACGCCGAGCAGCCGCGCCATCGACGCGCCGCCGACCTGGAGCTCGTCCATCCAGGACAGCACCCGGTCGAGCGGGTCGATCAGCTGCTGCACATACAGCGTGGCCGCGGTGACCTGGGCGAGCGAGACCCAGCCCTCGGAGAGGAACAGCCCTCCCAGCAGCAGGGTCGCCACGACCGGTATCACGTAGCCGATCTCGACCGTCGGGAACCAGATCATCCGCAGCCCGAGGGTGTAGCGCTCCGCGGCGAACGACTTGGCGATGTCGCCGTCCGTCCGCCGGTGGCGGCGGCTCTCGATGCCCAGGGCCTCGACGGTCCGAGCGCCCTCGACGGTCTCGGCCAGGCCCTCGGTCATGTCCGCGTACGCCGCGTTCTCCCGGAGGTAGCCGTCCGTCGCCCGCTTCAGGTACCACCTGGTCGAGATCCAGATCAGGGGCACCGCCACCAGGCAGGGCACGGCCATGATCGGGCCGACGAGCAACAGCGCGCCCAGGGCGAACACGCACGTGACGACCGCGATCAGGGTCTCGGGCACGGCGTGCCGCACGGACCGGGACAGGGCGTCGACGTCGCGCGAGGTGCGCGTGATGAGGTCGCCGGAGCCCGCACGCTCCACCGTCGACAACGGCAGGGCGAGCACCTGGTCGACGAAGTCCTCACGGAGCTCGGCCAGGACCTTCTCGCCCAGCCGCGACGAGGCGTAGACCGCGAACCTGACCAGCACCGCCTGCACGACCACGAAGCCCGCGATCGCCAGCGCGACCGTGTCGACGTCGACGTCGCGCGAACCGTCGGCCACGCCCTGGACCAGTTCTCCCAGCAGCCGCGGAGAGGCGAGGCCCGCGATCGCCGCCAGGGCGTGCAGGGACAGCGCCAGCCCCAGCTCCTTCGGATATTTCAGGGTCAGCCGCCGCGCGTAGGCACGCACCTGCGCGCGGTCGGCGACCGGCAGAATCCGTCCTGCCATGGTCAGCCCTCCCCTCTTGTGACGACGGCCGAGTAGCCGGGTTCCGCGTCCAGCAGTTCCCGATGGCTCCCCTCGGCCCTGACCTTGCCGTCCTCGACGAACACGACCAGATCCGCGCGGTCGAGGACGAGCGGGCTGGTGGTGCAGACCAGCGTGGTGCGGCCCGCGCGGGCCTTGCCCAGCCGGTCCGCGATGCGGGCCTCCGTGTGGGCGTCGACCGCGCTGGTCGGCTCGACCAGGACCAGAACCTCCGGGTCGGCGGTCAGCGCCCGGGCGAGCCGCAGCCGCTGCTGCTGCCCGCCGGAGAACTCCCTGCCCGCCTCGGCGACCCGGGCGTCGAGGCCGTCTGGCAGCGCCTCGACGATGTCGTCGGCGCAGGCGGCGTGCAGAGCCAGCCGTACGTCGTCGTCGGTCGCCGCGCCCCGCACGTCGAGCTCGTCGCGCAGACGGCCGGTGAACAGCCGGGCGGCGTTGTCGGCGACCAGGATGTGCCGCCTGACCTCGTTGATCGGCAGCTCGGCCAGGGAGACGACGCCGAGGGTCACCTCGCCGGGCGTGTAGCGTCCCAGCCGGTCCGCGATGGCCGCCGCCTCCTCGGGCACCGCCGTGACGAGCGCGGTCAGCCTGCCCGGCCGTACGGCGACGCCGGACTCGGCGTCCAGCAGGACGTCCGACGCGGCCTCAGCGGGCAGGGTGCCCGTGCCGCCCCCGATCTCGGGGTCCAGCGACAGGATCCGGCACACACGGCGGGCGGCCACATGTCCCTTGGTCAGCTTGTCGGCGGCCTCCGTGATCGTCCGCAGGGGGGCGATCAGGAAGGCGGCGTAGGCGTAGAACGAGACGAGCTGGCCCGGGCTGATCCGCCCGTCCAGCGCGAAGTGGGCGCCCAGCCAGGTGACGGCCGCGATGAGCACTCCGGGCAGCAGGATCTGGGCGCCCTCCAGCGCCGACTCGACCGAGGCCACGCGGACGCCGGCCCGCCGCACCTCCTGCGACTCCCCGCGGTAGCGGGAGGAGAACAGCTCCTCGCCGCCGATGCCCCGCAGCACCCTCAGGCCGCCGACGATGTCGGAGGCGCGGGTCGCGAGGTTGCCCTGCAGGTCGCGCTGGGCGTGCTGCCTCCTGTGGAGGGGCCTGAGCAGCGGGCCCACGGCCGCCGCCATCAGCGGGACGCCGACGAGCACGATCAGCCCCAGTGGAGGCGACGTGGCCAGCAGGATCACCGTCACCGTGCCGATCGCGACGAGCGCTCCTGTGCCGCGCAGCAGGACGTCCATGGCGTTGCCGATGTGGGCGATGTCGGAGTTGCCGACGCTGACGACCTCGCCGGTCGACAGGCGTTTCGGCAACGTCGCGCCCAGCCGGGTCGCCTGGCGCGCGGTCACCTGCACGGTGCGGTAGGCCGCGCCGAGCCAGGTCAGCACCGCGAACCGGTGCCGCAGGACGCCCGTGACCGCCTGGATCACGCCCAGGCCGAGGATCACCGCCGACCACTGCACGAGTTCGGCCATCCTGTTTCCCGCCAGCGCGTCGATCGCCCGGCCCAGAGCGGCGGGGACGAGCGCCTGCGCGAGCCACCACAGGATCGCCATGCCGATCCCGATGGCCAGCGGCCACTTCTGGGCGAGCGCGACCCACCACAGATACCGGAAGGGACTGCGGGTGTCTGGAGTGCCGGGATCGGCGGCAGGCAAGGAAGTCATGGTCATTCTAGGCTCGCAAGATCGCAGGTCATCGGGCAAATGATTTTTCCGTCGTCAACTCCGGTTGACAGGCCGCCGCTGTCAACTTAGGTTTACGGCATGAGCGACACGGCACAGCTGGCCAACGACGCCGGCAGCCGCGACCCGGCCATAGGGCTGCGGGCCGTACGGGCCCTGCGGCTGCTGGTGGAGCGGCTGGAAGCACTGCAGGTGGAGAACGCCCGCACCGCGGGATGGTCCTGGCAGGACATCGCGCTCCTGCTGGGAGTGACGCGGCAGGCGGTGCACAAGAAGTACGCGGGTGGACGGGGACTGATGAGGCGGGAGAAGTAGACGATGTTCGAACGATTCACCGACGAGGCCCGGCAAGTGGTCAAACTCGCCCAGGGGAACGCCCGGAGTCTGCGGCACAACCACATCGGGACCGAGCACCTTCTCCTCGGCATCCTGGAGCAGCCGGACACCGCGTCCGCGCGGCTCGTCAACAGGCACGGACTGGATCACGCGCAGGCCTCGGAGGCGGTGGTGCGCGTTCTCGGCACCCTGCCGATCGGCGACATCGACGCGGACGCCCTGGATGCCATCGGCATCGATCTGGCGGCGGTCCGCGAGAAGGTCGAGGCCGCCTTCGGGCCGGGGGCCCTCGACCGCCAGCCGACCAGGGACCGGCGAGGCGGCCTGGTCAGCGGGCGCAGCATCCCCTTCACACCGCGCGCCAAGAAGGTCCTCGAACTGTCCCTGCGTGAGGCCCTTGCCCTCAAGAGCCGCGACATCCGCGACGGCCACATCCTCCTCGGCCTGCTCCGCGAGGGGCAGGGCCTCGGCGTCAGGATCCTCTCCGACGCCGGTATCGACCTTCCGACCCTTCAGGTGGAGATGCGCGCCGAGGTGGGCACCTCACGCCAGTAGGCACCCGATCCCCCCGCAAGCGGGAAGACGCCGATGCGGCGGACGCGCGGTGGGCGACGTCCGCCGCATCGGCACGGCGTGCTTGCGCGACCTACTTGGCCGCGGTCTTGATGTAGTCGGCGTTCATGCGGGCGATGGCGTCCAGCGGGATGCCCTTGGGGCACACCGCGGTGCACTCACCGGTGTTCGTGCAGCCGCCGAACCCCTCGGCGTCCATCTGCTCGACCATGGCCTTGGCCCGGGACGCCCGCTCGGGCTGCCCCTGCGGGAGCAGACCGAGGTGGGTGATCTTGGCGGCGGTGAAGAGCGAGGCCGAGCCGTTCGGGCAGGCGGCCACGCAGGCGCCGCACCCGATGCAGGTGGCCGCGTCGAACGCCGCGTCCGCGTCGTCCTTGGGCACCGGCACGGCGTGCGCGTCCGGCGCGGAACCCGCGGGAACCGAGATGAACCCGCCCGCCTGGATGATCCGGTCGAACGCCGACCTGTCCACCACGAGGTCCTTGACCACGGGGAACGGCGCCGCGCGCCAGGGCTCGATCGTGACGGTGGCGCCGTCCTCGAAATGCCGCATGTGCAGCTGGCAGGTCGTCGTCGCCCGCTGCTCGCCGTGGGCGACGCCGTTGATGACCATGCCGCACATGCCGCAGATGCCCTCACGGCAGTCGTGGTCGAAGGCGACGGGGTCGTCCCCCTCGAGGATCAGCCGCTCGTTCAGGACGTCGAGCATCTCCAGGAAGGACATGTCCGGCGACACGTCCTGGACCTCGTAGGTCACCATCCGTCCGCGATCCGACGAGCCGTTCTGGCGCCAGATCTTGAGGGTCAGGTTCATGCCCGCCTCCCCGTGCACGCTGCGCGCTCGCTCACTTGTAGCTCCGCTGGGTCATCTTGACGTATTCGTACTCGAGTTCCTCCTTGTGGAGGACGGGGCCCTCGGGGCTCCACTCCCACGCGGCGACGTAGGCGAAGTGCTCGTCGTCGCGCAGCGCCTCGCCGTCCTCGTCCTGCGACTCGGCCCTGAAGTGGCCGCCGCACGACTCGGTGCGGTGCAGGGCGTCGAGGCACATGAGCTCGGCCAGGTCGAAGAAGTCGGCCACCCGGCCCGCACGCTCGAGCGCCTGGTTCAGGCCCTCGCCTTCGCCCGGCACCTTCACGTTGTTCCAGAACTCCTCGCGGAGCTCGGGGATCCGCTCCAGCGCCTTGCGCAGCGACTCGTCCGTCCGCTCCATGCCGCAGTAGTCCCACATGAGGCGGCCGAGCTCGCGGTGGAAGGAGTCGGCGGTGCGGGTGCCGTCGACAGACAGCAACCGCTCGATCTTCTGCTGTACCGCGGCCTCGGCCGCGGCGACGTCGGCCTGGTCCACGTCTCCGAAGGTCTTGGAGCCCGCCAGATAGTCGCCGACCGTCGTCGGCAACACGAAGTAGCCGTCCGCGAGGCCCTGCATCAGCGCGGACGCGCCGAGGCGGTTGGCGCCGTGGTCGGAGAAGTTGGCCTCCCCGATCACGAACAGGCCGGGGACCGTCGACTGCAGGTCGTAGTCGACCCACAGACCGCCCATCGTGTAGTGCACGGCGGGATAGATGCGCATCGGCGTCTCGTACGGGTTCTCGCCGGTGATGCGCTCGTACATCTCGAAGAGGTTGCCGTACTTCTTCTCGACGGCGTCGCGGCCGAGCCTGGCGATCGCGTCGGCGAAGTCCAGGTAGACGCCGAGCCCGCCGGGGCCGACGCCGCGGCCCTCGTCGCAGACGTTCTTGGCCGCGCGGCTCGCGATGTCCCGCGGGACGAGGTTTCCGAAAGCCGGATAGATCCGCTCGAGGTAGTAGTCGCGCTCGTCCTCGGGGATGTCGGCCGGCGTCCGGTCGTCACCCGTGCGTTGCGGCACCCAGACGCGGCCGTCGTTGCGCAGCGACTCCGACATCAGCGTCAGCTTCGACTGGTACTCGCCGCTGACGGGGATGCAGGTCGGGTGGATCTGCGTGTAGCAGGGGTTGGCGAACATCGCCCCCTTCTGGTGCGCCCGCCAGATCGCCGTGGTGTTGCAGCCCTTGGCGTTGGTGGACAGGAAGAAGACGTTGCCGTAGCCGCCGGTCGCGAGCACCACCGCGTCCGCGAGGTGTTTCTCGATCTCGCCGGTGACCAGGTCGCGCACCACGATCCCGCGCGCCCGCCCGCCACTGACGATCACTTCGAGCATCTCGTGGCGGGTGTGCATCTCCACGGTCCCCGCCGCGATCTGCCGCTCCAGCGCCTGGTAGGCCCCGAGCAGCAACTGCTGGCCCGTCTGGCCCCTGGCGTAGAAGGTGCGGGAGACCTGCGCGCCGCCGAAGGACCGGGTGTCGAGCAGCCCGCCGTACTCACGCGCGAACGGCACGCCCTGCGCCACCGCCTGGTCGATGATGTTCACGCTGACCTGGGCGAGCCGGTACACGTTGGACTCGCGGGCGCGGAAGTCGCCGCCCTTGACGGTGTCGTAGAACAGCCGGTAGACGCTGTCGCCGTCGCCGCGGTAGTTCTTCGCCGCGTTGATCCCGCCCTGCGCGGCGATCGAGTGCGCGCGCCGGGGCGAGTCCTGGTAACAGAACGACTTGACCTTGTAGCCCAGCTCACCGAGCGTCGCAGCCGCGGAGCCGCCCGCGAGGCCCGTGCCGACGACGATGACGGTCAGCTTGCGCTTGTTGGCCGGGTTGACCAGCTTGGCCTGGAACCTGCGCGTGTCCCAGCGCTCCTCGATGGGTCCCGACGGGGCCTTCGTATCCTTGATCGGCTCACCGACCGTCCACGAGAGCGTCATTTCACCACTCCGATCATCACGGCTACGGGCACGGCGGCGAATCCGAGGACGAGCACCGCGGAGACCACGGTGGAAGTCGCCTTGAGCGCCTTGTAGCGGTGCGCCAGGCCGAGCGTCTGGAGTGCGCTCCACAGGCCGTGCCGCAGGTGGAGGCCGACCATCACCATGGCGACCAGGTAGAAGACCGTGACCCACCAGCGGTCGGGCGCGAAGCCCGCCACGAGCCGGTCGTACGGCGTGGCCTGCCCGCCCTTGGGGTTCACGACCCCGAAGGTGAGGTCGAGCAGGTGCCAGATCACGAAGAGCAGGATGATGACCCCGCCGTAACGCATGGTCCGCGTGGCGTATCCACCGGCCTGCGGCTTGACCCTGGCCGCGTACTTGACGGGCCTCGCCTTGGCGGCCCGCCTGGCCAGCGACACCGCGGACCACATGTGCAGCACGACCGCGACCACCAGGCCGATCTCCGCGATGGTCAGCAGGGTGCGGTTGGGCAGCGCGGGCGAGCCCACCGTCCGCAGCCATTCCGCGTAGTGGTTGAACGAGTCGGCGCCCAGGAACGACTTGAGGTTCCCCACCATGTGGCCGACCAGGAAGAGCACGAGGACGGCGCCCGTGACGGCCATGACCGCCTTCTTGCCGTTCGATGAGCCGAAGAAGCCGCGAGGCCGCCTGCGCACGGGGGCGGCGGGCGCGCGGTCGACGCTGTGGTCAACTGTGGCTGTCACATCCGCCAAGCTAGGCAGAACGCGGTTCGGGCGTCCAAGTCATCGCAGGTCTGGTTCCGATAGCCCTGGGCTATCCCCCGTGCCCTTCGCGGTCGGGCGGCCTCTCCGGCTGCCGCCGGGTGCGACCAATCTCACAGAATGGACAGGTCGTAGGCTTTCGACACGTGCAGTTCCAACAGCTGGCCTACTTCCTCGCGGTGGCCGATACCCGCCACTTCACCCATGCCGCCGAGCGGATGCGGGTCGCCCAGCCGTCCCTCAGCAAGCAGATCAAGGCGCTCGAGGCCGAACTCGGGGCGCCCCTGTTCAGCCGTGCCCGGGGCAACGTGACGCTGACCCCCGCCGGCGAGGCCCTCCTCCCGCTGGCCCGGCGCATGCTGGCCGACGCGGAGACCGCCCGGCGCGAGGTGGCCGAGCTCGCCGGCCTCCGGCGGGGCCGCGTACGGCTCGGCGCGACGCCCTCCCTGTGCGCGGGGCTGCTGGCGGACGTGCTGGCCCGCTTCCACGGCGACTATCCCGGCGTCGAACTCCAGGTGGAGGAGGGCGGGTCGCGCGACCTGGTCCGCGACCTGGCGAGAGGACAGCTCGATCTCGCGCTCATCATCCTGCCCCTGCAGAGCAGCGACCCCTCGCTCGTCACCGAGGAGATCCTCCGCGAGGACCTCGTCGTCGCCTCGGCAGCCAAGCCCGGCCGCAGGCCGCACATCCGGATCGACGAACTGCGCGGGCGTCCCCTCGTGATGTTCCGGCGCGGCTACGACCTGCGCGAGGCCACGCTCACCGCGTGCAGGCAGGCGGGGTTCGAACCCCGCTTCGCCGTGGAGGGCGGGGAGATGGACGCGGTCCTGCGGTTCGTCGAGGCGGGCCTGGGAGTGGCCGTGGTCCCGTCGATGGTGCTCGACGGACGGCCGGGGCTGGTGGGAACGCCGCTTCTCCCGGGGCTGCGCAGAACCGTGGCGCTCGCCCACAGGAAGGACGTCGAACCGACGCGTGCGGCCCAGGCCTTCCGTTCCGAGCTCCTGTCGTTCCTGGTGGAGGCGGCCGCCCAGGGGACCCTGTCTCCCGGCATCGAGGCACTCGCCCCCCAACGGCCCATCGAGACGACGTAGATAGACGATAAGATTTGGCGACCGTGTCCCCGACGTTCGAGAGGCGTCAGTGATCACGCCCTCGCCCGATCTGCCCGACCCGCTCACCCTCCTGCTGATCGAGGATGATTCGGCCGACGCGTTCCTCGTCGAGGAACTGCTCGCGGACGCCGAGAGACCTCCGAAGATCACTTGGGCCCGCACGCTGGCCGAGGGGCGTGAGCGGCTGACCGACGACGTCCAGTGCGTCCTGGTCGACCTGTCGCTGCCGGACGCGACCGGCCTGGAAGCCCTCGAGCAGGTGCTGTCGACGGCCCCGGACACCGCCGTGCTGGTGCTCACCGGCCTCAACGACGCCCACGTCGGGATCGAGGCGGTGGCCGCCGGGGCGCAGGACTTCCTGGTCAAACAGGATGTGGACGACCGGTTGCTCACGAGGGCCATCCGCTACGCCATCGAGCGCAAGCGCGCCGACGTCGCCATGCGCGAACTGGTCGCGGAACGGATCGTCGGGCAGGAGAACGCCCGCCTCGAGCGCGGCCTGCTCCCCGTCCCGCTGCTCCCCTCGGCCTCGCCGCTGCACCACCAGACGAGATACCTGCCCGGGCGGGTGCGCGGCCTGCTGGCCGGCGACTTCTGGGACACCGTGCAGACCGCCGACGGCGCGCTGCACATCCTGATCGGCGACGTCTGCGGCCACGGGCCGGACGAGGCCGCGCTCGGCACGGCGCTGCGCATCGGCTGGCGCACCCTCGTGCTCGCCGGCCACACGGGAGACGAGCTGCTGGGAACGCTCGACACGCTGCTCAGGAACGAGCGGAAGTCGCCGGAGATCTTCACGACCCTGTGCACCGCCACGATCGACCCGGAGCTGCGCACCGCCCGCATGCACGTGGTCGGCCATCCGTCGCCGCTCGTGATCCGTGACGGCGTCGTGGACGTCGTCACCGACATTCCGTCGGGGCCGCCGCTCGGCATCTTCGACGACGTCGACTGGAAACCCGTCGACATCCCGCTGGGCGACCGGTGGTCGCTCCTGCTCTACACCGACGGGCTCATCGAGGCGACGGTCGGGCCGGGCCGCGACATGCTCGGCACGGAGGGCCTGGCCGACATCATCCGCGACCACGGCGGCGTCGACCTCGACAGGATCATCGCCCAGGTGGGCGACGCGCTCAACGACGACGTGGCCGCCGTGCTGGTCTCCAAAGGAGACGTCGTGGAAGGGAACACCGGGACGCCATGATGAAACCGGAGCCTCTCGCGCCGCTGGCACCTCCGCCCGGCAGGCGAGGGCTCCCCCTGGCCAGGTGGTTCGTCCTGGCCGGCATGGGCTCCGCGTTCGTCTTCGTGCTGGGCGTCACCGCGATCCTGCTGACGCTCACCACGACGCGCGAGGCCAGGCAGACGCTGGTCGACGTGATCGACCCCGCCACGCTGCGCACCCTGGAGATCTCGACCGCCCTCCAGGCCCAGGAGGGCGCCATCAGGGCCTACGGCCTGACGACCGACCAGCAGTACCTCGAGGCGTACCGCCAGGGTGTCGCCGCCGAGCAGACCGCCACCGCCGCCTTCACCACGCTGATCCCCCGCCTCCCCGAGGCTCCCGCCGTACGAGCCGGCCTGGACCGGCTGACCGCCGCGTCGGCCGAATGGCGGCGCGACTACGCGGACAAGATCGTCGCAGCCGTCCCCTCGACCGGGACCCGGGCGTTGAACCGCGACTCGGCGAAGGTCAACGTCGAGCTCTTCGCCCGCGTCCGCACGGCGCTGGACGCGCAGGAGAGCCAGCTGAACCGGCTGCACGACATCGGCAGGAACCGTCTGTACAACGGCTGGAACACGATCTATGTGGCGGTCGGCGCGCTCGTGGCCGCGGTGGTGGCCGCGGTGATCGGCTGCGCGCTCATCGTGCGCAGGGTCGTGCTCGGCCCGGTGGCGCGGCTCGGCGAACAGGTGCGGACGGTCGCGGCCGGGGACTTCGACCACGAGCTCGGCGTCGACCGGCCGTACGAGCTGCGGGAGCTGTCCGGGCACGTCGACGGAATGCGCAGGCGCATCGTCGACGAATGGCGGGCGGCGATGGAGGCGCGGCGGCAGCTTTCCGACCAGACCCGCGAGCTCACCCGGTCCAACGGCGAGCTGGAGCAGTTCGCCTACGTGGCCAGCCATGACCTGCAGGAGCCGCTGCGGAAGGTGGCGAGCTTCACCCAGTTGCTCGAGCAGCGCTACGGCGACCAGCTCGACGACCGCGGCCGCCAGTACATCGCCTTCGCGGTCGACGGCGCCAAGCGGATGCAGCTGCTCATCAACGACCTGCTCGACTTCTCGAGAGTCGGCCGGGTCGGCGGGGACCTCCACCCGGTGCGCTGCGCCGACGCGCTGGAGGCGGCCCTGCACAACCTGGACGCCCTCCTTTCCGACGCAGACGCCGTCGTCACCCATGACGACCTGCCGGAGATCCTCGGCAACGTTCCGCTGCTGACCCAGCTGTTCCAGAACCTGGTCGCCAACGCCGTCAAGTTCCGCTCCGCCGATCCGCCCCGCATCCACATCGGCGTACGGCGTGACGGCGTCATGTGGGAGTTCAGCTGCGCGGACAACGGCATCGGGGTCGACCCCCGGTACGCCGACCGGATCTTCCTGATCTTCCAGCGCCTGCATCCGCGTGACGTATATCCAGGCAGCGGCATCGGGCTCGCCCTCTGCCGCAAGATCGTCGAATATCATGGCGGCCGGATCTGGCTCGACTCCGGGGAGGGTCCGGGGGCCACGTTCCGATGGACGCTGCCGGCCGTGGGAGAGCCCGATGCCTGACTACCGCCCCATCGAGGTGCTCCTCGTCGAGGACGATCCCGGTGACGTGCTCCTGACCAAGGAGGCGTTCGCCTACAACAAGGTCGGCAACCGGCTGCACGTGGTGCACGACGGCGAGCAGGCCCTGATGTTCCTGCGGGGCGAGGGCGCGTACGCGGCGAATCCTCGGCCCGACCTGATCCTGCTCGACCTCAACCTGCCCAGGGTCGACGGCTTCGAAGTGCTGCAGGAGATCAAGGACGATCCCGCGTTACGGATCATCCCGGTTGTGATCCTCACCACGTCGGAGGCGGAGCAGGATATCCTCAAGGGTTACAACCTGCATGCAAACGCGTACGTGACAAAACCCGTGGACTTCGACCAGTTCATCCGCGTCGTGCGACAGATCGACGATTTCTTCGTGACTGTGGTCAAGTTGCCGGGGAAGTGACGGGAATCACAGACGGTTGCGAGTGACCCTTCTCACACTTGGGGGAGTGGCCGTCGTAATGTTTCCCCCACCATAAGCGTGCCAGAGGGTGGAAAGTCTCCGATGAGCCAGACAACGGCCGAGAGCCCGATACGCAAACAGCGAGCGCAACTGAACGTTCGCACGCTACGCACCGACAGGTGGTGGCTGACCCCGGCGCTGACGTTCGCCGGGCTGATGTCATTCCTGATCTACGGTTTCTGGGCGATCTTCGACAAGAGCTACTTCGCCGAGCCGTACATCGCACCGTTCTCGTCGCCCTGCCTGGCGACCTCCTGCCCGGAGGGAGCCCGCTTCCTCGGGCTCGCGCCGTTCGGCGACTGGTACGGCCTGCCGCCCGGCCTGCTCATCCTCGGCCTGCCGGGTGGCTTCCGGCTCACGTGCTACTACTACCGCAAGTCGTACTACCGGTCGTTCTGGCTGTCGCCGCCGGCCTGCGCGGTGTCCGAGCCGCACACGAAGTACTCGGGCGAGACCAGGCTCCCGCTGATCATCCAGAACGTGCACCGCTACTTCTTCTACCTCGCCGTGGTCATCGGCGCGATCCTGGCCTACGACGCGATCCTCGCGTTCCGCGACGAGCACGGCAACTGGGGCCACGTTGGACTCGGCACGCTCATCCTGCTGGCCAACGCCATCCTGATCTTCTGCTACACCCTGGGCTGCCACTCCTGCCGGCACATCACCGCCGGCCGCCTGAACCACTTCTCGAGGCATCCGATCCGGTACAAGGCGTGGACCTTCGTCTCGAAGCTCAACGCCAGGCACCAGCAGTTCGCCTGGGCCTCGATGTACTCGGTCATGATCGCTGACCTCTATGTGCGGCTGGTCGCCAAGGGCGTCATCAACTTCCCGTTCGCTTAAGGATTCTCAACGTGGAGCGTCACGAATACGACGTCGTCGTCATCGGAGCCGGTGGGGCAGGGCTGCGGGCGGCGATCGAGGCACGGCAGCAGGGCAAGCGGACAGCCATCATCTGCAAGTCGCTGTTCGGCAAGGCCCATACGGTCATGGCCGAGGGCGGCGCCGCCGCGGCGATGGGCAACGTCAACCCCGACGACAACTGGATGGTGCACTTCCGCGACACCATGCGCGGAGGCAAGTTCCTCAACAACTGGCGAATGGCCGAACTGCACGCCAAGGAGGCCCCGGACCGCGTCTGGGAGCTCGAGGCGTGGGGCGCGCTGTTCGACCGCACCAAGGACGGCAAGATCAGCCAGCGGAACTTCGGCGGCCACGAGTACCCGCGTCTCGCCCATGTCGGCGACCGCACGGGCCTGGAGCTGATCCGCACCCTGCAGCAGCGGGTCGTCGCCCTCCAGCAGGAGGACGAGCGTGAGCACGGCGACCCCGAGGCGTTCATCAAGGTGTTCGCCGAGTGCACGATCACCCGCCTGCTCAAGGACGGCGACGCGATCGCGGGCGCGTTCGGCTACTGGCGCGAGACGGGCGACTTCCTCGTCTTCGACGCCCCCGCCGTGGTGCTGGCGACGGGAGGCATCGGCAAGTCCTACGTCGTCACCTCGAACTCCTGGGAGTACACGGGCGACGGCCACGCGCTGGCCCTGCTCGCGGGCGCCAAGCTGATCAACATGGAGTTCATCCAGTTCCACCCGACCGGGATGGTCTGGCCTCCTTCGGTGCGCGGCATCCTCGTCACCGAGTCGGTCCGCGGCGACGGCGGCGTGCTGCGCAACTCCGAGGGCCGCCGGTTCATGTTCGACTACGTGCCGGACGTCTTCAAGGACAAGTACGCGACGACCGAGGAGGAGGGCGACCGCTGGTACACCGACCAGGCCAACAACCGCCGTCCCCCGGAGCTGCTGCCCCGTGACGAGGTGGCCAGGGCCATCAACGCCGAGGTGAAGGCCGGACGCGGATCGCCGCAGGGCGGCGTGTTCCTCGACGTCTCCAGCCGTCTCCCCGCGGCCGAGATCATCAGGCGCCTGCCGTCCATGCACCACCAGTTCAAGGAACTGGCGGACGTGGACATCACCCAGGAGCCCATGCAGGTCGGCCCGACCTGCCACTACATCATGGGCGGCGTGGAGGTGGACGCCGACTCGGGCGCCGCGTCCGTGCCCGGCCTGTTCGCCGCCGGCGAGGTCTCGGGCGGCATGCACGGCTCCAACCGCCTGGGCGGCAACTCCCTGTCCGACCTCCTGGTCTTCGGCCGCCGGGCCGGCCTCGGCGCGGCCGCGTACGTCGACGGGCTGTCCGCCCGTCCGGCGACGGCCGATGTGGACGACGCCATGTCGGAGGCGGTCGCCCCGCTGGAGCGGACCGGCGGGGAGAACCCCTACGAGGTGCACCACGAGCTCCAGCGGACGATGAACGACCTCGTCGGGATCATCCGGAAGGCCGGAGAGATCACCGAGGCGCTGCAGGTCGTCGAGAAGCTCAAGGAGCGGTCGAAGAACACCGGCTCGTCCGGCAGCCGCGTCTACAACCCCGGCTGGCATCTGGCGATCGACCTGCGCAACATGCTGCTCGTGAGCGAGTGCGTCGCCCGCGCCGCGCTGCTGCGGGAGGAGAGCCGAGGCGGGCACACCCGCGACGACCATCCCGGCATGTCCCCAGAATGGCGGCAGAAGCTGCTCGTCTGCTCCGCCGCGTCGGACGCTTCCGGCGTTACCGTCGAAGAGAAGGTCCAGCCGTCCATGCGTGGCGACCTGATCAGCCTCTTCGAGCGGTCCGAGCTTGAGAAGTACCTCACCGGAGACGAGCTGGCGGAGTACGACGCCGCGGTCAAGGAGTCGTGATGGGTTACAAGGCGAAGTTCCGCGTCTGGCGCGGCGAGGGCGGCGAGGGACAACTCGAGGACTTCACCGTCGAGGTGAACGAGGGCGAGGTCGTCCTCGACGTCATCCACCGGTTGCAGGCCACCCAGGCCCCGGACCTCGCGGTCCGATGGAACTGCAAGGCCGGCAAGTGCGGGTCGTGCTCGATGGAGATCAACGGCAAGCCCCGGCTGGGCTGCATGACCCGGATGTCCACGTTCGAGGAGTCGGAGACCATCACGGTCACGCCGATGCGGACGTTCCCCGTCATCAAGGACCTGGTCTGCGACGTCTCGTTCAACTACCAGAAGGCGCGGGAGATCCCGTCGTTCACCCCGCCCAAGGACGTGAAGCCGGGCGAGTACCGCATGCAGCAGATCGATGTCGAGCGGTCCCAGGAGTTCCGCAAGTGCATCGAATGCTTCATGTGCAACAACGTCTGCCACGTGATCCGCGACCACGACGAGAACAAGCCGGCCTTCGCGGGGCCGCGTTTCCTCATGCGCATCGCCGAGCTCGACATGCACCCGTATGACGAGGTCGACCGCAAGGACGCGGCCCAGGAGGAGCACGGCCTCGGCTACTGCAACATCACCAAGTGCTGCACCGAGGTGTGCCCCGAGCACATCAAGATCACTGACAACGCGCTGATCCCGATGAAGGAGCGCGTGGTCGACCGGAAGTACGACCCGCTGGTGTGGCTGGGCTCGAAGATCTTCAAGCGCTCCGGCGTCTGAGCGACGCGGAAGCGCGAAAACGAAAGCGCCGGCCGGAATTCTCCGGCCGGCGCTTTCTCTCCTCGCCTCAGTCCTTGTCGACCTTGCCGTTCTTGTTGGCCTTGCCGTTCTTATCGGCCTTGCCGCTTTCTCCGCCCTTGTCGCCCTTGCCGGCCGAGTCGGCCGTACCGGGCTGCGCGGGCCGATCCGCCTGCGCGGCCTGCTCGGCCGCCTCGGGCTGCGGATACGGGTAGGGGTGGGCGTAGACCTGCGGATATCCGTAAACCGGATACCCGTACTGCTGCTGCCCCGCCGGATAGCCCTGCACCGGCACGTACCCGACCAGTTGCTGCGGGACCTGCCCGTCGGGCGTCGCCCCCTCCGGAGCGGCGGGCGGCGTCGCGGGGGTCCGCCACGCTCGGGGCCCCGCCTTCCGCACGGCCGCCGCGTGCGCCATCCGCCGCAGCCTGCCTTCGAATACGAGCCAGGCCAGCAGTGCCAGCAACACCAGCACCGCGGCGAGGATCGACAACTTGCGGCTGACCGTCACCTGGTCGTACTCGGGAGTCGCGTTGCGAATCTCGATCGGCACCGACTCGGGCGTCGGATCCTCGAACGTGGGAGACGGCGGCGGCAGGGGTGTCGGCTGAGCCGGAGCCAGCGTGACACCCGGGTCCGGCGTCGGCGTGGTCAGCGGCGGAGCCGCGGCCACGTTGGTGGGCAGGACGGGCAGCCCCTGAGCGGGAACCGTCGCGGTCTGGGTGACGGGCGGCGGCGTCCGCGTCCTGGTGACGGTGACCGTGACGACCGGAGTCGGCTTGGGGGTCGGCGTCTTGGTGATGGTTATGGTGACCTCGGGGGTCGGCTTCGGCGTCACGGTCCTCGTGGCCGTCGCCGTCGCCGTGGCCGTGGCCGTGGCGGTCGCCGTCGTGGTCTCCTTCTCGGTGACCGTCGCCGTCACGGTGACCGTCGGATCCGCGGGACTGACCGGCTCCTCGTCGGCCGTAACCCCGAACACCGGCCCCGCCGCGAACACCGCCACGGCGGCGACGCCCAACGAGGCCGCCACCGAGGACACGGCCCTCAGCTGTGCACGTTGTACCACTGCTAGGCCTCCACCCTTTCGGCCTGGGTCGTGGAACAGTCTAGCTACGCTCAAATCATGGCAAAGTCCGGCGCCGAACGCCATTTCCGGTCCCGGCCCGGCGGACCTATCCCCAGACGAGCTTCTCCACGGCGGCCACGACAGGAAGGTCAGCCGGCAGCCACGCGACGTCGTACAACTCGTGGTGGGACAGCCAGCGCAGCGCGAGATGCTCGTGGGCGAACGGCACGCCACGCCGGATGCCCGCCAGCCAGACGCGCATCACGTAACCGTTCGGCAGCGGCCACTCCCCCGCGACCCGCTCGCCGGGGACGATCTCGACGCCCAACTCCTCCACGCACTCGCGGACCAGCGCGTCGAGGTCGCACTCACCGGGGTCCACCTTGCCGCCAGGGAACTCCCAGCCTCCCCTGAGCGCCTCCGGCTCCGCGCGCTGCGCGGCGAGGAGCCGGCCGTCCTGCACGATCGCGGCTCCCACGACCGGCTTCCCGAAGACGTCCATGGTCGATCAGGTTACGGCGCGCCTCAGCTGTTCGAGCACATCGGCGTTCTGCAGCGGACGGGTGAAGCCCACGATGTTGGGCCGGTCGGTGTATCCGGTGACCTTGATGGGCCCGCACAGGGTGCACCGCGCCTCGATCATCTTCCCCTTCGAGACGACCATCCCGACGTGACCCGGACGGTTCGCCCTCGTGCCCGGCCCGGAGTTGAAGAACACCAGGTCGCCCGGCTCTTCGTCGCCGGCGCGCACCTTCACGCCGAACGGCCACTGGCCGAACGTCGTGCGCGGGATCGACAACCCGGCGTTCCGGTAGGCCATGTAGATGATCCCCGAGCAGTCGAAGGCGTCGGGCCCCGTCCCGCCCCAGCGGTACGGCTTGCCCCGCTGGGCCAGCGCGTACTCCAGGATCTTCTGCACGACCTCGCTGGACGCGCTGTCCACGTAACCGCCGTCGCACGCGGGATCCGCGTCGGCCGGGACGCCGATCTCCCCTGAGGCGGCGTACCGTCTGGCGATCTCCAGAACCTGGTCGACGTACCAGGTCGCCCGGTTGTAGACGAAGATCGCCCGCGGCAGGTCGTCGGGGGCGCCGTTGCGCTTGAGCATCTTGGCCGCGCCCAGGACGGCGTCGGCGGGGTTGTAGACGTCGCCGTACCCGTCGCCGTCGCCGTCCGACGCGTACCCGTTGATCCCGGGAGTGATCTTGATCTTGGCCTTGCCGCCCCAGGTGCTGATCAGGAACTGCATCGGGCCGGCCGCGCCCGCGTAGTTGGTCCCGCTGCCGACCCCGGGCAGCTGGGACCGGCCGTGGTCGGTCTCACGCTTGCCGATGGCGGCCAGGACGTTCCACTGGACGCCGATCTCCTGGCCGACCTTCTTGTAGATCCGGAGATAGTCGGCCGGGATGTCGGAGGCGGCGGCCTGCGACGCGTCGGCCAGCGAAGCCGCCGACGCGCAGTCCTCGCCGAAGCTTCCCCCGATGAAGATCGACGGGGACGGCGTCATCAGGATGATCGAGCCGAACAACGTCATCGGGACGATCAGCACGAGCGCCACGGCGATCCCCCGCCACGAACGCCCCCCGGCCCTGATCATGCGCAGGCTCCGCAGCCCCCGCATGCCCATGCCTGTGCGCGGAGGTGTCGTCACGGTGAGGTGTCCCCGTCCTGGCCTGCGCCGGCGGGCTGCATGTCGTAGACCCGCCAGTCGGCGCCGGCCTTGACCACGGTCACGGCGTACTCGTCGCTCTGGTCCTTCTCACCGCTCTGCGCGACCACATGGCGTACGGAGCCGACGACGAACACCACCATGTTGGGCGTCATGTCCCGGATGGTCTCCACCTGCGCCGTTCCCCGGGAGACGACCCGGTCGGCCTTGTTCTGCCCGACCACCGCCGGATCGGTCATGGCCCTGGTGAGCTGCGCGCCGAACTCGGCCGTCGAGAACGCGTTCAGCCGCGACGCGAAGGCCGCCGGGTCCTCGGAGTACTCGAACGTCCCGTAGGAGGCGGTGAACCGCCGGGCGAGGTCGGCCGCCGCGCCCAGCTCGCTCTTCGTCAGCGGCAGGTAGCGGTAGACGTCGAACGTCCCGGGAGTGACGGCCACCTGGCTCGGCACGGGGGCCGGAGGCGGGGTGGACTCGACGGTGGCCGGGGCGGTCTCCGCCACCGTCTCCGTGCGGTCGCCGCCCCCGGACGACGGGCTCATCGTCAGATACACGCCGACCGCCGCGAGCACGACGACGGCGCCCGCGAAGGCGAGCCCTTTTCTGCGGTCGGTTCCCTGGGTGGTCATCAGGCCTGCGTCAGGTGTCTCGAGAGTCTCTGTCGGTGGGGCGCGCCCAGAAGGGAGCCGAGTCGCCGGATCCCCGTCTGGTGTCGCCCCTGCTCTGCAGCCACAACGGTGGCGCGTCGGAGGACCTCGACCTGCTGGAGGACCCGTTGTCACGCGGAGGCGCCGGACGCGAGCGGCCTCCCGAACCTCCGGACGAGTCGGATCGGCGTGACGACGAGGAGGAGCCGCCGCCACCGCCACCGCCACCGCCACCGCCACCGCCACCGCCACCGCCACCGCCGGACGATCGGCCCCCGCCTAAACCGCGCGAACCGCTGGACGCGGCGGGCCGGGAGGCCCAGCCGCCGGAACGCCCGCTGAACCAGCCGCCGCCACCGCCGGAGCGCGATCTCGACCCGGATCCGGAGCTCGGGACCGATCCGCCGCCACCACCGCCGGTTCCGCCGCCACCACCGCTGCGCGAGGGCGTGCTCACAGGAGGACGGCCCGGTCGCGCCGGCCGCGACGGCCGGGGACCGTCGGCGGGCCGCACGCCCGTGAGGTTGAGCGGCGGCGCCGAGCCGGTGCGGGGAACCGTTCCCCCGGCCTTGCGGCGCCCGGCGGCCTGCGCGTCGGTCTCCAGCGGCTCCGGCTGGGCGCCCGCCCTGGCACGGGCCTGTCCCTGCGCCGTGGCCGCCCCTTCCTCACCGCGGACACGTCCCTGCGCGACGGACGTCGCCGCCGCGGCGGCGGCGCCGGCCCCGGTCGCCATCGCGGCCGCGCCCATGACGGGCTCGGCCTTGCGCAGGCCCCACCGGGCGACACGCGTGGCCGCGACCGGCGGCAGGGCGTTGGCCGCCCGCGACAGAGTGGGCGCGGTCGCCGCGTCCCCGAGCATCCTGGTCGTGAGCGTGTGACCGTCCATCGAGGCGAACAGATGCTGGAACGGCCGTCTGTAGAAGAAGACGGCGATCGTCAGCAACGCCATGAACAGAATCTGCATCCCCCACGGCAGGGTGGTCGAGATGATCAGCGCGTAGCCGTACACCAGGACGCCCAGGACGAGGGCGAGCACGGCCTGGCGCAGCAACGTGCCGACCAGCATCTCGACCCAGCGCATCGCGATGATCCGCCCGGATCCCGGATGCACGCCGATGAGCAGGAACACCGGCCCGAGCATCAGCAACAGCAGGAAGCCCACCTTGAGCACCAGCAGCGACACCGCCACCAGGAAGATGAGCAGGCCCGCGATCATCGCGGCGAGGAAGGCGCCGATGGCGATGCCGAGACGGCTGGTCCAGTCCTTGCCCTGGAGGAGGAAGAACGTGGGGTTGTTCTCCAGCGGCTTGGCGATCTCCTCCTCGAACCGCTTCTGATGGGAGTCTCCGCTCGGCATCTGCGCGGCGGCCTGCTCGGTGGCGTCGATCGCCTGGATGTCGAGCAGCTTGGCGCCGAAGGCCTTGACCACGGGGGCGTTCGCGTCGGCGGTGCCGAACTCGCCCATCAGCCAGGGCTTGCAGACGAGCGTGGACCACAGCGCGTCGGCGTTCTGGTCGACGCCCGGCGTCCCCTGCTGGCCGTACCCGCCGGCCTGGACCTGAGCAGTGTCGTCGCCCTTGGTCGGCAGGCAGGAAGCTCCGCCTGCTCCCGGCAGCCCGGAGAAGGCCGAGTTGACGATCTCACCGGTCTTGTCGGTCACCGTCTTGCCGAGCGAGGTGAAGTCGCCGGGGCGGCTGAAGAACCACACGGCCGCGGTGACCGCGATGACCATCCAGACGACGCCCTCGGTCGTGGTGGTCGCCCGCTTGCGGATCAGGCCGTACCACATGAGCCAGATGGCGCCGAGGATGACGATCGGCCGCAGGTAGGGCCAGTACATCGCGTCGGCCAGGTTGGTGACGATCTCGTCGGCGACGTTCTTGATCGGCTGGAGCGGTCCTTCCGTGGCGGCGGCCTGGTAAGTGCTGATCGTCAGCCGGTCGACCGCCTTGGCCCAGGAGAAGACCGTGTTGGCCCAGGCGTTCCCGAGGACGGCCGTGACGTCCGAGCAGCCGAGGCCGTAGGTGTGCCAGTACTGACCGGCCATGCCGTACCGGTCGTAATTGGTGAGCGGCTCCTTGGGCGCCTGGGGCGCCGCCCCGCCGGCAGTGTCCGGCGGCGGGGGCTGAACCAGGCCGTCGACGCCGCCGCCCACGATCTCCGGCGCGAGTTCTGACGAGAGGTCACACGGCCCGGCCGCGCTCGCCGTGTCGGCGGGGAACGCGAACGGCATCATCACGAACGCCGCGAAGGCGACGAGGAGCAGGGCGAGTTTGCGCCGTACTCCGAATCGGACGCGACCGTTCCTGCGCAATCTCACGACCGCACCTCCTGAGCGACCCCCGACCGGTCTGCGCCCCCGCTAAGACGATCATGCACGCTCTCGCCTGGTTTGTCGTGCGTCGGATTGGTATCGAGCCACTGAAGGAGTTCCTCCGAGACGAGGTCCACCCCGATACGGCCCGCCCGGCCGTCCAGGTCCCGGAAGACGCATTCGCCGTTGCCCAGCGACCGCAGGACGGCCTTGTGCTCCTCGGACGGGTCCACCCCGAGCAGTTCCATCACGTGCCCGACCTCGACCCGCTCGGAGGAGCGGAACGCGAAGACCGAGGAGAGGCAGTTGGTCACCTGCTCGTTGAGCAGGTCACCCGCGTTCTGGGACACCAGGACCAGGGCCGTGTTGCGGGAACGGCCCATCCGGGAGACCTCCGGCACCAGCTTGGCCCCCTCGGGCGTGGACGTGATCGCCCACGCCTCGTCCAGGAAGATCGCCTTGGGTGTGCGCCGGTCGAGCCCGTTCATCAGCCGCCGGGCGAACTGGGACACCAGATACAGCAGGGCAACGGACAGCCGCTGCTCGTAGGAGTAGTCGTCCCGCGTGGTCGCCACATCGGGCAGCGTCAGCCCGCCAAGCGTGAACACCGTGGTCCAGCCCTCGGTGTCGATCTGGTCGCCGCCGAACGTGTCGAAGCAGAGCCGCGCGAGATGCATCTCGGACATCGACCGCAGCACGGCCCCGAGGTTCTTCGACGCCGGGTCCGCCGACTGCTCCAGGTGGTCGACCACCTTGCCGAGCGAAGGGTCCGGCTCGTTGGAGATCGCGGCCACCGCCTGGATCATCGCCGACTCGCGCTCCTCCGACATGCGGGGCAGCAGGAGCCGCAACGTCTCCGACGCCATCGTCTTCTTCGCCGCGATGTCGTCGCCGAACGAGAACGGGTCGAGCAGGCCGGGCGCGGCCGACCCCAGCGGGATGATGCGCGCCTTGCGTCCGCGCCGCTGCAGGAGCTGGACCAGCGACTCCGCGTCGCCCTTCGGGTCGATGACGGCGACGGTCACACCGCGCAGGGCCATCTGGTAGATCAGCAGGAGCGCGAGAGTCGTCTTGCCGCCGCCGGGCTCGCCCGTGATCGCGATGGCCGTCGGCCGGTTCCTGGTGGCCGCGACCAGCGGATCGAAGTGGACGATGCTGCGGGCCCGCCCCAGGGTCTCCCCGATGTACGGCCCGACCCAGCCGGCGTTCGACTCCTCCACCCGGTCGCCCAGCTCCACGGTGGCCGTCGACATGCCGCCCGCGATCGTCCGGAGGGGCTGGCGCTGGGCGTAGGCGTTGACGCGGACCTTCTCCCCCGGCAGCGCCTCGCAGAACAGCGAGAACTGGTCGCCGGTGGAGTTGACCACGTCGATGCCGATGTCGCGGTAGTGCTCGACGACCGCCTCGACCCGCTGGACGCAGATCTCCTCCGTGGGCGCGCTGACGCTCAGCCGGTGCCAGCCGTACACGAAGGGGAGCCGCTCCTTGGTGATGCCGTGTTCCAGCATCCGCGCGGCGTCGATCTGCTCCGCCAGCGCGAGGGGGGCCTCCGCACCCGCCTCACGGATGTGGATGTCCATGTCGCGCGCGTGCGCCAGCTTCCTCGCCACGTCCTTGCTCGCCCGCACCGGCGAGATCAGCCGCATCCTGCTGGAGATCTCCACCGGGAACGGCAGCTGGTCGGCGAAGTGCAGCCACGGCTCCCCGTCGGGGAAGGGCATCAGGTCGGGGAACCGGGCGAAGGACATGTGGGCGGTGAACGCCTCACCTGACGTCTGCTCGAGCCGCAGCAGCGACCTGCCGTTGTGGATCTGCCCCTCGACCAGGGCCTCGATCTCGCCCTTGCCCCATTTGCGGCGCGGCGAGGCCGAAGGCGGCGGCTCGCCGAGCGCCCCTGAGGCGGCGTGCTGGAACAGCCAGGCGATCTCCGTGGACGTGGCGTGCCGCGCGTAGAGGGCACTGGAGGTCAGGGCCCGGCCGAGCCGTTCCGCCTGACCCGTCCACCGCTCGATCTCGCGGTCGGGCACGTGGTCGTCCTCGATCCCGAGCGCCCGCTCACTGCGCTGGTAGAAGCCGAACAACTGGGACAGCACCCCGCCGCCCAGTTGGGCGCCGCGCGGGCCGAGCCGTACGCCGAGGTAGACCTCCTTGCTCCAGAAGTCCTTCGCCCAGACGTGGCGGTACATCTCCTCCAGGTAGTCCCGCCAGCCCGGCCCCTCGTCGGAGGTGGCGTTGAGCGCCATCGCCCACTCGGCCGCCGGATAGGCCCGATGCGCGATCCGCAGATGCACCTCGGCGTCGGGCATCCTGATCGCGGCCAGGGCGATCGTGATGTTGGTGGCGAGCGCCTCCCGCTCCTCCGGGGTGAGGAACTCGTAGCTCACCGTGGGCAGGCGGAAGTAGGCCCACGCCGCCGAGTCGGTGAGAAGGACCCGGTCGTCGAAGTACCGCACCGCGAGACGGCTGCGCGCCTGCTTGCTCATCGGTGGCTCACCGTCCTTCTCGCTCGCAGGTACCACGGCCCTTTCACGGGCCGCCGACTCGTCGGGTTCGCTCCCGCGCTCATCGGTCGCTCACCGGCTTCCCCGCCCGCACCGGGCGCTCATCTGGCCACCTCCTGCTTCGCCTGGATCGTCGCCAGACCGCTCACGATCACTCCGGCAAGTGCAACGTACGCCCTGCGGCCTCCGGTCCGGAGGTGGTTGACGTCAACTGGTCCAGGGCGCCCAGGAGCCAGCTCGTCCTCCCACGGCACGCGGACGATGGCCCGGCAGCGGCCGCTGGCCACCGCCTCGGCCTGCTCGACGTCCGGCATGCTCCGCCTGCTCACCCCGTTGATCACCATGACCGCTCTGCGCCGGAGGTCGGCGACGCCGTGGCCGTCGAGCCACTCGTACGTCATGGCGATGGCGTCCGACGCGTCCGCGCTCGCCGGCGCGACCAGCACCAGCTGATCGGTGTACGGCAGGAGCCGCGCGGCGAGCGCGGCGGCCGGGTCGACGACGACCAGGCGGTAGTGCTGGTCCAGCGCGGACAGCGTCCTGCGCCAGTCGTTCAGCAGGGTCCGGTCGGCCAGGCGCTGCTCCGCTCCCGCGTCGGTGTCCGCGCCGACCACCTCGAGCCCCGACTCGCAGCGCGTGGTGTAGGCGCGCATCCCGAGATAGCCGGACAGCGAGTGCGAGCCTTCGAGCAGCGAGCTGAGCGTCTCAGGCGACTCGGCCTGGATCCGGGTCGTCAGCGTGTTGTCGCCGCTGTTGGCGTCGAGGGCGAGCACCCGGTCTTCCCGGTAGCGGGCGAGCGTGTGGCCGAGCATGAGCGCCGTGGTCGTCTGGCCGGCGCCGCCGGTGCATCCCAGCACCATGATCCGCCTGCTCGTGGTGAGCGGCGTGCGGGTGCGCGCCTCGTCGACCTCCATGCCGTCGGTACGGCTGCCGCCGACGACCACCTGGGCGATCCTCCGCCACCCGCCTGAGGAGCCGCGCCCGACGACGGACTCCACGCGGCGGACTCTGGGCTCGTTCACCGGTGAGGACGGCAGAGCGGCGGGAGGGAGCACCGGAGTGGCGGGGCCGCTCGCCTGGGGAAGGGTGGGGACCCTCCGGATCGACACTCCCCTGCCCACGCCTTGCGACGGGCCGGCGGCGGGTGCCTGCGGAGATTCCGCGGGACGCTCGGCGGCCGGCCGGTCGGCGGGCGTCTCGGCGACCGGCTGCGGGGCCGGCCGTGCGGCGGCGGCCTCGGCGGCCGGCGGCCGTGCGGCGGGGGCTTCAGCGGGCGGCTGGGCGGGGGACGCCTCAGCGGCCGGCGTCCGACCGGCGAGAGGAACGACGGGCGCGGCAGGCGATGCGGCGGGCGCCGGGGCGGCTGGGGGCGGACCGGGACGGGCCGGCCGCGGCGGCTGGCCCTTCCTGTGCTGCTCCCAGGCCTCCCGCTGACGGTCGGACGCGCTCGGCTGCGGCCGGCTCGCCGTGTCCTCCCTGGGTTCGTCCGCCTTGTCCTGCTCGGGCTTCACGGCGTGGCCGGTGTGCTCGTCCTCCGGAACAGGCTCCTCGGCGACGTTCCCCGAGACGTCCGACACCGGCTCCCGCGCGGGTGATGTCTCTGCGGTTCCCTGCACACCACCCTGGGCGGGGGTCTGGGCGGGGGTCTGGGCCTGCGGCTCCTGGGCGGATTCCGCAGCAGGTTCCGGGATCACCGGCTCGCGCGTCACCTCAGGAGAAGCGTCCAGTACGGAGTCAGGCCTCGGGGCCGCATGGCGCGGCGGGCCGGCGACCTCGTCCGGACCGAGCTCCCGCGCCGGCTCCGAACTCGCGTGTCGCGTCTGCCGGGAAGCGGGTTCACGCACCGATTCCGGTGCGGACTCGGCGCTGGCGGCGAGCCTGCGCAGCCGCCGCAGCGCCTCGGTTCCGATGGGCGGCACGGGAGCGGCGGGCTCCTCGGCACCGGGGTCGGGCGACGTCGCAGGTGACATCGCTGGCGCGGATGACGCCGCGGATGACGCGGGAGGCAGCGCGGGCGGCGTCGCAGGTGACGCCGGAGGCAGCGCGGGCGGCGTGGCCCGTTCCGGCAGTGCCACGCGGATCGGCGGCGGCTGCTTGCCGCCCGTGGAGGCGGGCGGCTTGGGCATGTAGAAGACCGGCTCGTCGGCTGCGACGGCCTTCACGGGCTCACCCGTCGTGGCCGGCTTCGCGGCGGGCCTGGTCCACGCGTCGGACGGCGAGTCCGTGACCGGCGACGCGGCGGCCGCGGCGGCCGCCACCGCCGGATGCACGGTGGCGGGCCGTCCGGGAGACGCGGATTGCCCGCCGGGGGCAGGCGGCAACGCACGGGCCGGAATGACCCGGTCGGGGGTCCACGGCTCGACGGCCTTGCCTCTGCCCCTGTTCCCTCCGGCCCTGGCTCTCGCGGCGGTCTCCGGCGTCCTCGTCCTGGGCCCGGCGCCGCGTCCCTTGTCCGTGCCGCGTGTCTTGTCCGTGCCCCGTCCCTTATCCGTGCCGCGCGACTTCGTATCGGCGCCTCTGCTCTTCACCGCCGCGCCCAGCGCCTCGGTCGTCTCGCCCTGGCCCGCGGTCTCCGTCGCCACGGCCTTGCGCGCCGCCTTGACGCGGACCGGCGCGCTCGACGGAGCGATCCGCCAGACACGAGCGGTCAGGGTGACCGTCTCCGGCTCCGCGGCCGGTGCCATCCGGCACCAGGTACGCGGCTCCGCCAGGTAGCGAAGTTGCGACTGCAGCACCTCGGTGAGGCGCTTGCCCTCGATGACGGGACGGGTGGACAACCAGGTGACAACTCCCGGCGGCACCAGATAGACCACATGCCAGGGCGCCGCGAACGGCACTCCGACGAGGAGGAGGAACAGCCACCAGGGGACCAGGACTCCCACGAACACACCGATCCAGACGATCGGAAGAGGCATGGGCAGCCGCAGGTCGTACAGCTTGTAAAGCCGCTTCTCAATTCGCCAGATATTGGTGTATGTGGGGAGATCCACCCGATCCTCCTCTCCGCCGGATCACTTGATCCCGAGCGCGCCCGCGATCGCCTTCGCCGTCACCTCGATGATGTTGGGCACATAGAAGATCACACCGATCGCGATCGCCAGAATGATGAACTGCACGAACCTGGTGATCTCACGGGTGAAGAGGAAGAAAAGCGCCACGATGGAGACGACCACGAGGAAGAGCGGCGCGAAGAAGGTACGGAGGAAGTCCGCCAGGCCTTCGGTGTTGATTCCCCCCGTCGGGGGCTGCGCGGGCGCGGCCAGTTCCAACGAACTGTCCACGATGGTCTTCAGAATCAATTCTCGCCCTCCCGGGGGTATGGATCAGCGATGTCACGGCCGGGCATGCGCTACCCCACGGACCGGCCCGCACCCTGGACCTGCTGGACGAACCACTTGCCGCCCTGCTTCTCCATGGTCAGTCGGTAGGCCTGCTCGAGGCCGCCGGGCTGGACGGCCGGGTCGTTCTGCTCGGAGGTCGAGACGGCGTCCGTGCCGTTCGACGAGACCGCCCAAACGACCACCGCGGTGACCTCCCTGGTGTCCGCCTCACCCTCCGGCACGACGAGGTCCTTCAGTTGAGCCAGGGTGAACTCCCCGTTGAAGCCCTCGATCGTCCTGCCACTCGCGACGTATCGCTGCAGATCAACCTGGTTGCCCGCCGCGAACGCCTTGAAGAAGCCCTCGACCTGCGGACGGAGTTCCGCTTCCGCGGCCGAGTCCCGCGAGAGGCCGGAAACCTGGGGAAACCCCGGCAGGGCGGGAGCCGGCAACAGTCCGGGCTGGCCCGACACGACGAAACGACCGTCCTCTGCGTAGATCGGAACCGACAACAGCCCGCGGTATCCGCCGGTCTGATAGGCGACCGAGACGACGGCGTCGTGCTCGTCGCGCACCTGAATGCCGGAGAACTGGAACGCGCCGGCCGTCATGCGCCCATAACCGTTCCAGCCGAACTGCTCGTCCGCGCCTTCGGGCAGAAAAGCCTTCAGCCGTTCGGCTCTTTGTTGCGCGTTGGTGGCGTCGTAATTCAAATAGACGGCGGCGAACTGATTGGCGAATGCGGCCGCCTGGGTCACGGGGAAATTGAAATCATTCGAAGACGAGGTCGTCTGCGATTGCGTCGCGACGCCGTTCTGAGTGAACCGCTCGAAAGGCGCGCGTACGCCGTTGACGACGATCACGATGATGAGCGCCCAGAGAACGACGCGCCCCGACCACACGAGCCAGCGGCCCCCGCCGCCGCCCCAGCCTCCGCGGCGGGAGGACCTCCCACGCGATGCCGTCACCCGATCAGGGCCCTCCAGAGGGTATGACTCGGGGTCGCCAGCGATCCGCGGATCCTGCTGGACGGTTGACCTGCGAGCCATCACGCCTCCGCTCGCGCCGATCCCCCCGGCTGGCGCGGTGTCGTCTTACTCTCGATCCGGTTAGCCGCATTGAAGTATTCACCCTAGCGGTCTCGCCAATTCTTCCAGGAAAGCCACGCCCATGGTGCAAGCATCGCCGTGACCGAGCAAACCAGGTCTACATTCCGATGAGACGACCCCACGCCTGACCGCTCCGCGGGAAAGCACGTTACGCCTGGCCAGCGCGGACATCGATTACCTAACCGCCACGTATTGCTGTCTCCGCAGCTCAGAGACGTATCGACGCGGACGTTGCATCCGGATCCCGGCCGCCGTCCGGCCGGTCTGGGCGTGAACCCGCACCCACCGGGCAGGCGGCCGTCCCCCACCCGCTGATCGTTCGTTGCCGAAAGTTCACGGTCTTGCGCCCCCGCGTGCCCGAGCGGCGGGTCGACGGCGACGACCACCCCGGTCGCATCGGGTATCGCAGACGACCGCAGACCTGGTGGACTCGCTCCATGACGCCCCCGTCCCGAATCATTCAGGCGCTCGACCGGTTCCACGCCGCCCACCCGTGGGACCACAACGCCCACTACCACCCGTGGATCCTGCGGCAGCTCCCCAGGAGCTTCGGCAGCGCCCTGGACGTCGGATGCGGCACCGGCGACCTGGCCAGGCTCCTCGCCTCGCGGGCAAGGGCGGTGGACGGTGTGGACGCGGACCCCGCGATCGTCACCCGGGCGCGGGAGCTCACACCGCCGGCCGTACCGGTGACCTTCACCGTCGCGGACGCGCCGCATGACCTGCCGCCCGGCCCCCACGACGTCGTCACCTGCGTCGCCGCCATCCACCACATGCCGTTCGGCGACGCTCTCGCCGGGTTCCGTCAGCACCTGGCGCCCGGCGGGACCCTGGTCGTCGTCGGCCTCGCCCGCGCAGAGACTCCCGGCGACCATCTGCTCGGCGCCGCCGCCGTTCCTGCCAACGTCGGCATGGCCTGGATCAAGAACAGAGGCCGCACCGCACCGCGGCCGGACGCGATGACCGCCCCGACCCGACCGGCGACCATGAGCTTCCCCGACATCGTTCGCGAGGCCCGCCGCGTGCTGCCCGGCGTACGGCTGCGCCGACGGCTGTTCTGGCGCTACACACTGGTCTGGCACCGGCCCTGAACGATCGCCTCACGGGCGGCTCCGTCGCCCCGCGGAGCGCTGCCCCGTTCAAACGTACGTTTGATATGAAACTCTCAACGCCTGGTCACCGGCTTGGGCCGGTGGTCTGGGCGCCGTCCCCTTCATTTACCTTGGACATATATGGCTTGAGGCGAGGCGAAGGGCCATGGATCAAGAGGTCGACTTCGGGGCGGTGTTCAAGGCGCTCGCGGCCCCGTTGCTGGTACTCACGCCGGACTTCGTCATGGTGTCGGCCAATGACTCCTTCCTGAAGCTGACCGGCGCGACCGAGGCCGACCTGCTCGGCCGCCCCTTCTTCGACGTCTTCCCCAGCAGTCCCAAGGCTCCCGACGACCCCAACGAGGAGGGGGCGGAGGCTCTGCGTGCCTCGCTGACCCGGGTGCTGTCCACGGGGCAAAGGGACACCATGCCGCTTCAGTGCTACGGCATCGAGGTCGCCGGCCGACCGGGCGTGTTCGAGGAGCGGTACTGGAGCACGATCAACGTGCCTGTCCTGGGCCCGGACGGTGAGGTGGAATTCCTCGTTCTCCGTACTGAGGACGTCACTGATTTCCTCCAGCAACTGAGGGGGTTCGGGGAAGGCGACGGCGCCACGGGGACGGAGGCGGAGCTGGAGGCGATGAGAACCGACGTGTACGTCCGCGCCCGCGAGCTCCATGACCTGAACGAGCGGCTCAGGCAGACACACCGGCAACAGCGCCAGACCATGTCGGGCCTGCAGGCGGCCATCGAACGGCAGCGGCGGTTCGTCTTCGACGCCTCCCACGATCTTCGCAACCCGATCACCGGGCTGTTGACCGAAATCGAGGTCGCGATCTCAGAACCGGACACCAACCTGGACAAGATCCTTCGCAAGTTGCTGCTGGATGCGGAGAGACTCAGCGACATCGTCTCCGATCTGCTGGAACTCGCCCGCCTGGACACCGCGACGCCCGGCACCACCGAGCCGCTCAACCTGGCCGACTTCGTGATGGACGAACTGGAACGCCGGACCCTGACCACCACCGTCGCCACCCAGCTCGATGAGCAGGTGGTGGTGTGCGCCTCCCGGATCCGGCTGGTCCGGCTGCTGAACAATCTGCTTTCCAACGCAGAACGGCACACCAGGACCGCGATCGACATCATCGTCTCCGCCGACCCGCCCGACGCGGTCCTGGAAGTCATCGACGACGGACCCGGCATCGCCCCGGCCGACCGCGAACGAGTCTTCGAGCGACTCTGCCGCCTGGACGACGCCCATCGCCAGGACCCCGGCGGTTCGGGGCTCGGCCTGCCCATCGCCCGCGAGATCGCCCAGCGCTACGGCGGCCGCCTGTACGCCGCCGACAACCCGACCGGCGCCCGCTTCGTCCTCCGCCTCCCACTCGCCGCCTAGGAGCCGTCTGTCGGCCTGCAGCGTCTCGTGCCCCGTACGTGCCACAGCGGGAGTGGGCATGGCCATGCCTCACAGATTTCTAGGTGGGACGCGTCAGTCCGATGGTGGCCGAACTCGCCTTAAGGGTCATGGGAGGCTGATGGTGGCCCGCCGGGCGACGGTTTCGCCTTCCCACGCCGCGACGGAGCCGCCATATTGCGTGGGACCGCGGCAGCAGGGGACGATCAGCGGCCTTTGACGCCAGGCGGAGCAGCTTGGAGCTTTTGGCGCCGCTTATCCCAGCAGATGAACGTGACGAACCACGCGGCATAGACAAGCGCAGCGGAACTCCACCAGACACCGCCGAAGAACGCCCACCCGAAAACGATCGGCATTCCTGCGATCGTGCCGAGGAGCAGGACCACGAAAGTGATCGTCTGGCGTCTGGTCACCGCGTGCTCCTTGACCGAGGGAACGAGTGGAGCTTACGGAGGTCTCCCGTCGACTTCTGACGGTCTACAGCCTCGGACGGATCTGGAACGGAACTGGACGCTGATCGCATGCGCCCTGGTTGTGCCATCTGGGCCAGCGACCGTACGGCCGGAGCCCTCCTGCCTTCTTAACCGGGCGCTACCTTCCAGTGGTGGAGACTCCTGCCACACTCACGGGCTCCGGGCCACGTGACAGTACTGTCTGGAGCCGTCGTGCTGGTGTCGGACCTACTAAAACTCGTAGGCAAGCTCCTGCTCGTTTTCATCGGTTTCGTTCTGGTCTTCATGGCCCTTGCCAGCGGGATGGGTTCGCTCGAGCTCGGCATTTGGGCGCTACTGCTAGTCGCGGCGCTTGTGCTGACCGTCCTGCATGACAGCCGGTCCAGGGCAACCCGTAACAGCAGATGAGTCGGCCTGTAGGCCGGGGTTCTGATCGCAGCGTTTCTCTGACCTGCGAGTAATCTCCGAGACGAGGCCCGGCCTGGGATTTCATGTTCCAGCAGTTGCCAACAGTTTCGGAGATCACTCACGCTCTGGCGGAACAGAGACGGAAGAAGGCCCCTCCCGCGCTCAGGCGGCCTTCTTCAGGGAGTGATCCGGACGTGCCCCCAGACGACAACTCAAACGCCTGACCTGGGGGAACGGGGTCGTTTCAGACGTTGAAGCGGAACTCCACCACGTCGCCGTCGCGCATGATGTAGTCCTTGCCCTCGATCCTGGCCTTGCCCGCCGCCCTGGCCGCGGTCATCGAACCGGCTTCGATCAGGTCGTCGAACGAGATGACCTCGGCCTTGATGAAGCCGCGCTGGAAGTCGGTGTGGATGACGCCCGCCGCCTCGGGCGCCGACGCGCCCTTGCGGATCGTCCAGGCCCTGGCCTCCTTGGGCCCCGCGGTCAGGTAGGTCTGCAGGCCGAGCGTCTCGAAGCCGACCCTGGCCAGCTGGGACAGGCCGGACTCCGCCTGGCCGACGGACTGCAGCAGCTCCAGCGCCTCGTCGTCGGGCAGCTCGACGAGCTCGGACTCGATCTTGGCGTCGAGGAAGACCGCCTCCGCGGGCGCGACGATCGCCGAGAGCTTCGCCCGCAGGTCGTCGTCCGTCAGTTCGTCCGCGTCGAGGTTGAACACGTACAGGAACGGCTTGGCCGTCAGCAGGTGCAGTTCGCGCAGGTCGGCGAGGTCGATCCCGGCAGCCTTCCCACCGGCGTACAGCGTCGTCCCGGTGTCGAGCAGCTTCGCCGCGGCCTCGGCGGCCTCCAGCAGGATCTTGCGGTCCTTGTTGTTGCGCGCCTCCTTCTGGAGCCGCGGGACCGCCTTCTCGATCGTCTGAAGGTCGGCGAGGATCAGTTCGGTGTTGATCGTCTCGATGTCGCGCGCGGGCGAGACGTCGCCGTCGACGTGCGTGACATCGGGGTCGCTGAAGACCCGGATGACCTGGCAGATCGCATCGGTCTCACGGATGTTGGCGAGGAACTGGTTGCCCCTGCCCTGCCCCTCGGAGGCGCCCTTGACCAGGCCGGCGATGTCGACGAACTCGACCTTGGCGGGCAGGATCCGCGCGGAGTCGTAGATCTCCGCCAGCCCGGCCAGCCGTGAGTCGGGCACGCCCACGATGCCCACGTTGGGCTCGATGGTAGCGAACGGATAGTTGGCCGCCAGGGCGTTGCCGCTCTTGGTCAGGGCGTTGAAAAGCGTGGACTTGCCGACGTTGGGCAGGCCGACGATGCCGATGCTCAGGCTCACGTTGGCCGAGTTTACGGGGCTGCGCCAGTGAGCAGCACATCAGCGCTCCAGCGTGCCCGCGGGCGCGCCCGGATGCGCGCGCCTCCACGTCATGGAAGGGACAACCTGGGATCATCCACACCGTGGATGTCATGGCTCTCGCACTCTGGCTGGCCGTGGGGCTCCTCACCGGGCTCGTGGTCGGCTTCACGCTCGGGCGGAGCCGTACGGCGCGTGAGGCCGCCGATTCCGCCGTCAAGCTGGCCCAGGCCCAGGCCCGGGCGCAGGCGGCAGAGGAGCGGATGGCCTACGTCGACTCCCAGCTTCCCGAGAAGTTCCAGGCCCTGTCCGCGCGGGCGCTCGACGTCGCCAACCTCCGCTTCCTCGAACTCGCGGAGAACCGGCTCAACACCACGCGGGCCGAGGCCGCCGGCGACCTCGACCAGCGACGCCAGGCCGTCGAGGGACTGGTCGCGCCGCTCAGGGAGACGCTGGCGAGGGTCGAGGAACAGCTCAGGGAGACCGAGTCGGGATCCCGGGCCGCCCGCGCCGAGCTGAGCAAGCAGATGGAGTTCGTCAGGTCGAGCTCCGAGCAGCTCAAGACGCAGACCACGGCCCTCGTTCGGGCCCTTCAGCGGCCCGAGGCGCGCGGCCGGTGGGGAGAGCTCCAGCTGCGCCGCGTCGCCGAGATCGCCGGCATGGCCAGGTTCTGCGACTTCGACGAGCAGGTGAGCGCCGCGACAAGGGACGGGCTCGTCCGTCCCGACATGGTCGTACGGCTCAGCGGCGGCAAGAACATCATCGTCGACTCCAAGGTGTCCCTGGCGGCCTATCTGGAGGCCGCGGAGGCCACCGACCCCGATCTGGCCTCGGCACGGCTCGACGCGCACGCCCGCCACCTCCGCGACCACGTGGACCGGCTGGCCGCCAAGACCTACTGGCAGGCGTTCAGCCCGTCACCCGAGTTCATGGTGCTGTTCATCCCCGGCGAGGCCTTCCTCGCGCCCGCGCTCGAGCGCGATCCCGCGCTGCTCGAGTACGCGATGAAACGGCGCGTGCACATAGCGACCCCGACCACACTGATCACGATGCTCCGCACCGCCCAGTACGCCTGGCAGCAGGCGGCCCTGAGCGAGAACGCCCGGGCGGTCTTCGACCTCGGCAAGGAGCTGTACGAGCGGCTGGGCAACCTCGGCAGGCACGTCGACGGCATGGGCAAGGCGCTGTCGAGGGCGGTCGTCGCCTACAACCAGACGGTGGGGTCGCTGGAGAACCGAGTGTTCGTCAGCGCGCGCAAGATGAACGACCTCGGTCTCGTGAGCACCACGCTCAATCCGCCCGAACTCGTCGAGGAGGTCCCCCGCCTCGTCGGGATACCGGAAGTGGATGGTGAAGAGCAGGTAAGCCACCCTCCATTCCCGCGCCAGAACGGTAAATTGACGCGAGACTTGTCGTAAGGGGGGCTCATGACAGGCACCGATCAGGCAAGGCTCAAGCTGACGGCCCGTGGCGCCGTCGCACTGCTCTTCATCGTCACGTTCCTGGGGCAGGTCGTCTCCTTCCCCGGACCGGCGTTCGTCGCCGGTTGCGTGGCTGCCGCCCTTCTCGTGCAGCCCCGTGACCTGCTGCCGATGGTCGTCACCCCGCCGCTGGTCTTCTTCGCGGCCACGACGTTCGTCGAACTCATCCGGTCGATCGGGGCCGACTCGATGCTGCAGACGCTCGGCCTCGGCCTGTTCACCGCGTTCTCGTCGGGAGCGCCCTGGCTGTTCGGCGGCTCGGCCCTGGCGCTGGGCATCGCATGGCCCCGGGGCCTGCCCGACAACGTGCGCGATCTCCGGCAGGACCTCGCCGCCAGGACCCCGGGCATCCCCAAGCAGCGGGAGAGCAGCGAGCAGGCCTACGCGCCCGAGCCGGAGGGCTACTTCGAACCCCGGGTGTACGGCAAGACCGGCGACGACTGAGCCCGCCACCGAACGACCCCGGGCAGGGCCCCGGACCGGGCCGGTCAGAGCCGCTGGAACTCGGGATCAGGCGGAGCGCAGATCGCGCCTCAGCTCGTGGGGCAGGGCGAACCGCATGCTCTCCTTGACGGACTCGACCTCCTGCACGTCGCCGAAGCCGGACTCCGCGAGCCGCGCGAGCACGCCGTCCACCAGTTCCTCGGGGACGGACGCACCGCTCGTGACGCCGACGGTGGTCACGCCGTCGAGCCACTCCTCCTGGACGAACGAGGCATCGTCGACGAGGTAGGAGGCTCCGGCGCCGTAGTCCTTGGCCACCTCGACCAGCCGCTTGGAGTTGGAGGAGTTGGTGGAGCCGACCACGATGACCAGGTCGGACTCCGCGGCGATCTCCTTCACGGCCGTCTGCCGGTTCGACGTGGCGTAGCAGATGTCGTCGCTCGGCGGGTCGATCAGGTTGGGGAAGCGCCCGCGCAGCCGGTTGACGGTCTCCGTGGTCTCGTCGACCGACAAGGTCGTCTGGGAGAGCCAGACCACCTTCTCGGGGTCGCGGATCTCGACGCCCTCCACGCCGTCGAGCCCGTCGACGAGCTGGATGTGCTGCGGCGCCTCTCCCGCGGTCCCCTCGACCTCCTCGTGGCCCTCGTGGCCGATGAGCAGGATGTCGTAGTCCTTCGCCGCGAAGCGCTTCGCCTCGTTGTGGACCTTGGTCACCAGCGGGCAGGTGGCGTCGATGGTCTTGAGACGCCGGTCAGCGGCCTCCTGGTGGACGCTCGGAGCCACGCCGTGGGCCGAGAACACCACGATCGCACCTTCGGGGACCTGCTCGGTGTCCTCGACGAACACCGCGCCCCTGCCCTCCAGGCGCTTCACCACATGGGTGTTGTGGACGATCTGCTTGCGCACGTAGATGGGCGCCCCGTACTGGTCGAGCGCCCTTTCGACCGCCTCGACGGCACGGTCCACTCCAGCGCAGTAGCCACGAGGCTTGGCGAGCAGGACACGGCGGGCCCGAGGGGTCTCTGAATCCATGTTCCTATGCTATGTGGAAGGCCAGCCACCTATTGACTCCGGTCTTGCAAGACTGGACGTCCACTGAAATATCTCCCCAGGAGCAGCGATGTCCGTCCTTAGAACCATCACCAAACCACTGCGCGACGCTCTGCATCGCCGCGACCAGCTCCGCGACAAGGCCAAGGACCTGCCCGTCAACGTTCTCCAGAGCGCTCTGAGCAGCGTCGGACACGCGCTGCTCCTCAGTGACCGCGTCCGGTCGACGCTCAAGAGGATGACGACGTCCGAGGAGAAGGAGACGGCAGAGACCCCGAGCTCCGCGACCGCCGAGCCCTCGGCCGCGCGCGAGGAGTCCGCCGCCCCGTCCGAGGAGGCCAAGCCCGCTCGCCGCGAGCCGGTGATCTACGCGCCGCGGCAGGAGAGCCCCAAGGCTCCGTCCGCCGAGACCGAGAAGGCGGCGGCCACGGCCGAGGCCCCCGTGGCCGAGGCCGAGCCGGTCGCAGCCGAGACCGAGCCGGTCGTGGCCGAGGCGGCCGAGACCGCTGCTGAGGCTCCGGTGAAGGCCGAGACACCGGTGACGGCCGAGGCCGCCCCCAAGACGGCGGCCAAGCGCGCCCCCAGGAGCGGCGCGGCGGCGGGGACCAGGACCACCGCGAAGCCGGCCACGAAGACCACCGCCAAACCCGCCGCCAAGACCACGCCCAAGACCGCGGCCAAGACCGGGACCGCGGCCAAGACCACGGCGAAGAGCGCTGCGAAGACGGCGGACGAGACCGCGACGGGCGGCGGAGTCGACACCACGGGGGAACCGCTGCCCGGCTACGGTGAGCTGACGATCGCGTCACTTCGCGCGAGGCTCCGGGGCCAGTCGATCGACCAGGTCCGGAACCTGCTCGCCTACGAGCAGGCCAACGCGGCCCGCGCCGAGGTCGTCCGCCTGTACGAGAACCGCCTGGCCAAGCTCGAAGCCCAGCCCTAGGAGCACATGTGACCGCGAAGACGTCACCGGAGGCACCGCTCCCGATCAGGTCGGTGCTGCAGATGGTCGCCCAGTGGATCGGCAAGCTGGGCACCATCTGGGTCGAGGGACAGATCACCGAACTGACCGCCCGCGGCGGCACGGTGTTCCTGACCCTGCGCGACCCGGTGGCCAACGTCTCCGCGCGGGTCACATGCACACGGACGGTCTACGAGGCGAGCGTGCCCCGGCCGGTGGACGGCGCACGAGTGGTCATGCACGTCAAGCCGGACTTCTGGGTCAACAAGGGCTCGTTCTCGTTCACCGCGACGGAGATACGGCCGGTCGGCATCGGGGAGCTGCTGGCCAGGCTGGAACGGCTCCGCCAGGTCCTCGCCGGTGAGGGCCTGTTCAACGTGGACCGCAAGAGACGGCTGCCGTTCCTGCCGTCCACGATCGGCCTGATCTGCGGGCGGGACTCCGCCGCGGAGCGCGACGTCCTGGAGAACGCCCGCCGCCGCTGGCCGGCCGTCCGGTTCAAGGTAGAGGCGGTGGCCGTCCAGGGGCCGTACGCCGTCGGCGAGGTCACGGACGCGCTGAGCAGGCTCGACTCCGACCGGGAGGTCGACGTCATCATCGTCGCCCGCGGCGGCGGCTCGCTCGAGGACCTGTTGCCCTTCTCCGACGAGTCGCTGGTGCGCGCGGTCGCCGCATGCCGTACGCCCGTCGTCAGCGCCATCGGCCACGAGCAGGACAGCCCCCTGCTGGACCTCGTGGCCGATGTGCGGGCCTCGACCCCGACCGACGCGGCGAAGAAGGTCGTCCCCGACGTCGGCGAGCAGCTGACGCTGGTCCGCCAGCTCAGGGATCGCGGCCGCCGCGTCGTCGGCGGCTGGGTCGAGCGGGAGCTGTCGTGGCTGGCCTCGGTCCGCTCCCGGCCCTCGCTGGCCGATCCGGTCCGGGAGCTGGACCGCCGGGCCGAGCAGGTGGACGCGCTGCGCGAGCGGTCCAGGCGCTGCCTCACCTCGTCCCTCGACCGCTCGTCCGACTCGCTCGAGCACCTGCGCGCCCGGCTCGTCGCGCTGTCGCCGGCCGCCACGCTGGAGCGCGGCTACGCGATCGCGCAGCGCGCCTCCGGCGAGGTGGTACGGCTGGCCCGCGACGTGAAGCCCGGCGACGAGCTGACGGTCCGCTTCTCCGACGACCGGGTGACCGTCGTCGCCAGGGACTGACGCCTCAGACGACGATCCGCGTCCCGTAGTCCTCCAGCCAGGAGTTGAACTGGAGCAGCCCCTCCAGCGCGGCCCTGGGGCCCTGGAGGCTGGTGGCGGCCACCGGCTCGGCGAGGATGGCCCGCACCCTGGCGGTGTCGACCAGAGGCTCGGCGGCGAACCCTCCGCCGTCGAGCAGCCGTGCGGTCTCCGCTCGCAGGGCCAGCTCGTAGCTGGGATCCTGCGTCGACGGGTAGGGGCTCTTGACGCGGTCGCGCACCGACACCGGCAGGACGTCCCCCGTGGCCGCCCGCAGAAGGCTCTTCTCCCGGCCGTCGAAGGTCTTCATGCTCCACGGAGCGTTGAAGACGTAGTCGACCAGCCGGTGATCGCAGAACGGCACCCTGACCTCGAGCCCGACGGCCATGCTCATGCGGTCCTTGCGGTCGAGCAGGATCTGGACGAACCGGGTGAGGTGCAGGTAGCTGATCTCCCGCATGCGCCGTTCCAGGCCCGTCTCGCCGGGAAGCACCGGCACCTCGGCCATCGCCTGCTGGTAGCTGTCGGCGCGGTAGGCGGGGATGTCGAGCTTGCGCAGCAGCTGCTCCTCGAGGAAGTGCCCCCTGCTGGTGTGCCCGGCGAGGCCCACGCCCGCCAGCCACGGGAACGTGCCGGCGTTGACGGCCTCGGGGTCGTGGAACCACCTGTACCCGCCGAACACCTCGTCGGCAGACTCTCCGGACAGGGCGACGGTCGAGTGGCCCCTGATCGCCTTGAAGAGCAGGTAGAGCGAGGTGTCCATGTCGCCGATGCCGATGGGCAGGTCACGCGCCCGCAGTACGGCGTCCCGCACGGCCGGGTCCATGAGATCGGCCGAGTCGA
Organism: Planotetraspora kaengkrachanensis; assembly: GCF_016862895.1. Lineage (GTDB taxonomy): Bacteria > Actinomycetota > Actinomycetes > Streptosporangiales > Streptosporangiaceae > Planotetraspora > Planotetraspora kaengkrachanensis. The sequence goes on from NZ_BONV01000013.1 coordinate 159,732, forward strand.
GGATGATGTCCGCGTGTTGTGAGCCGACGTGCCGCACGAGGTCGTGCACGTAGGGGGTGTCCGGCGTGTCACGCATCTCGTCGGGCTTGAAGTTCTCGGCGTATCCGGTGAAGTCGACAGAGAAGGACCGGACCTTGCCGTCGCCTTCCAGCGCCCGCGCGGCGAGCGCGGTCACGGCGCTGGAGTCGAGCCCGCCGGACAGGAGCGTGCACAGCGGGACGTCGGAGATGAGCTGGCGGGTGATGATGTCGTCCAGGAGCTCGCGGACGGTCCTGACCGTGGTCTCCAGGTCGTCGGTGTGTTCACGCGCCTCCAGCTGCCAGTAGCGCCGCTTGCTCAGTCCCCCGCGGCGGATCCGGACGATCTGGCCCGGGCGCACCTCGTACATGCCGCGGAAGACGGCGTTCTCCGGCGTCTTGACGAAGGCGAGCAGCTCACGCAGCCCGTCGGCGTCGACCACCGGCCGCACCAGCGGGTTGGCCAGGATCGCCTTGGGCTCCGACCCGAAGAGCACACCGGTGGGGGTCGGGTAGTAGTACAGGGGCTTGATGCCCATCCGGTCGCGGACCAGCAGCAGTTCCTCGCGCCGGGTGTCCCAGATGGCGAAGGCGTACATGCCGTTGAGTCGGGTGACGAAGTCCTCGCCCCATTCCAGGTACGCCTCGAGGACGACCTCGGTGTCGCTGGCGGTGCGGAAACGGTGGCCCCGCTGCTTGAGCTCGTCGCGCAGCTCGTGGAAGTTGTACGCCTCGCCGCTGTAGGTCAGGACGGCGATCGGCCGGCCGTCCTGCTCGGCGATCATGGGTTGGCGGCCGCCCTCGATGTCGATGATCGCGAGACGCCGGTGACCGAGGGCGGCGTTCGGAGAGAGCCACAGCCCTTCGGCGTCCGGCCCTCGGCAGGCCATCGTGTCCACCATGGCCTGCGCCGTCCCCCGTGCCTGCTGGAGATCTCGCTCATAGTCGACCCAGCCGCTGATTCCACACATCGTCGAGTCCCCCGACTTCGTCGTAGTGGTTAGCCGTGCTAACTGAAAAACGTTCAAATATGCAGTTTTATGCCCATATCGGACACTCAACATTCCGAAGCGCGATGGCCTCTAGGGTGGGGGACGTGGCTGAGGACAAGCAGACGCCGTCGTACGAGCAGGCCCGGGAAGAGCTGACCGAGGTCGTGCGCCGGCTGGAAACGGGCGGGCTCACGCTGGAGCAGTCCATCGAGCTCTGGGAGCGCGGCGAGAAGCTGGCCGCGCTCTGCGAGGAGTGGCTGCAGGGCGCCCGAGTGAAGCTCGCCGCCGCGATGGCGCAGCGCCAGGAGCCCCAGGCGAACGGATCCGACGAGGCGCCCTTCTGACGGGCGGCGCCTCGGCGCGGCGGGCCAGGGAGCGAGCCAGGCGTGCGGTGCCTCAGCCAGGCCAGGCCGGGGAGCGAGGCGTGCGGCGGCTCAGCCGGCCGCGGCGGGCCGGGTCTGGGGCGTGAGCGAGGCGGCCAGATCCGTCAGCTCCTGCCAGTCGGCCGAGCCGGTGACGACCACCGCGTGGGTCGGCTGGATCTGCACGAGAGATCGCTGGTTCTTGTCGGAGCGGAACCGCTCCTGCCAGGCCGTGCCGTTGATCTGACGGCTTCCCGTGACCTTGTCGGTGTTGGCCATCCGGTTGGCGAAATCGACCGGGGGCTGCTCGTTGCTCTGGGCGACCAGGGCGTGCATCTGCTTGCCGGTGGCGAAGCCCAGCCGCCAGGTGACGGTGGACCCGTCCTGGGTGAGCGTAGAGCTGTTGGGCACCCAGTTCTGCGGGACCTGCCGGGGCGCCTCGACGGGATACGACGCGGCGCGGACGGCGTTGGCCTGGTCGATCGAGTAGTCGACCCTCGGCACGTGCTGCGTCCCGCTCTGCGGCGTGACGAGCAGGAACAGCCCGACCGCGGCGAGGCAAACGAACAGGGCGAACGCGTAGCCGTAGAAACCCTGAGTGAATCGTCCCACGTGACGGCAGATTACCCGGTCGTGCGGGCGATGATGAGCAGAGCGTCCTCGGCCAGCTTGCGGGCGGCCTCGGGATCCTCGGAGAGAGTGACCTCCTGGACGACGGCGGAAAGGGCGCCGGTGACCACGATGACCAGGGTGTCCTCGTGTTCGAACAGCGCCGCCGTCCGCCGGGCCCACTGGCGGAGCCGATCACGCATGATGACCTCGAACCCGGGTGGGGCGTCACCCCGCAGGAAGAGGGCGGCGAGGTCGCGCTCCGCGAGGCAGCCGTCGAGGTAGGCCCGCGCTCCGGCGAGGAACAGGGGCATCGGCCCGTTCTCCCCGGCCGCCCGGGCGTCCTGGACCGCCTGCCGGGTCCGCTGGGTCTGACGGTGCTGGAACTCCTCGAAGAGCGTCAGATAGAGGTCGGCCTTGCCCGAGAAATGGTGGTAGAGGCTGCCCACGCTCGCTCCGGCACGCGCCACCACCTCGGTCACACCGGCCTCGGCGAAGCCGCTTGTGACGAAAATCTCCCTGGCGGCGTCGAGAAGCGCACCCCGCGTGGCGGCTCCACGCTCTGACGTGCGCACTGTTACCGTTCGCTCGGTGTCGCTGCTCATGACGGCGACGATATCCCGCCCCGCCTCCCCTGGGGCACTCCCGGACCAAATGGCCCTTCACCTGCGACGACAGGTCCAGACCAATCGGACAAAGCGGGGTCGGGGGAACTACGATCTCTCGTAGACGGGAAGGGGATCGATGTCCGACCACGTACCGGCCGCCCTGGCGACGGGCGAGCACGCACCCGACCGAAACCTGGCACTCGAACTTGTACGGGTGACCGAGGCCGCCGCGATGGCCGCCGCCCGCTGGGTGGGCCGCGGGGACAAGAACGGGGCCGACGGCGCCGCCGTCAACGCGATGCGCCAACTGATCAACACGGTCTCCATGCGAGGCGTGGTGGTGATCGGCGAGGGCGAGAAGGACAACGCGCCCATGTTGTTCAACGGCGAGGAGGTGGGCGACGGCACCGGACCCGAATGCGACGTGGCGGTCGACCCCATCGACGGCACCCGGCTGTGCGCCCTCGGCATGAACAACGCGATCTCCGTCATCGCCGTGGGAGAGCGCGGCTCGATGTACGACCCGTCCGCGGTCTTCTACATGGAGAAGCTGGTCACGGGCCCGGAGGCCGCCGACAAGGTCGACATCGAGGCGCCCGTCGCGGCCAACGTCAAGGCGGTGGCCAAGGCCAAGGGCGGCAAGCCGTCCGACGTGACGGTCGTCATCCTCGACCGGCCCCGGCACGAGGGCATCGTCAAGGAGATCAGGGAGACCGGGGCGCGGATCCGGTTCATCACCGACGGCGACGTGGCGGGCGCGATCATGGCGGCCCGCGCCGGGACCGGCGTCGACCTGATGCTCGGCGTCGGCGGCACCCCGGAGGGCATCGTGGCGGCCTGCGCCCTGAAGTGCCTGGGCGGGGTCATCCAGGGCAAGCTGTGGCCCCGTGACGACCAGGAGCGCGCCAAGGCCCTCGACGCCGGGCTCGACCTCAACCAGGTGCTGACGACCGACGACCTGGTCCGCTCCGACGACGTGTTCTTCGCGGCGAGCGGGATCACCGACGGCGAGCTGATGTACGGCGTGCGGTTCAAGGGCGGGGCCGCCGTGACGAACTCGCTGGTCATGCGGGGCCGGTCCGGCACCATCCGCAAGATCGAGAGCGAGCACCGGCTGTGGAAGCTCGGGGCCTACAGCGCGATCAACTTCGACACGGCCGTCTGAGGACGCGCCGGTCTGACGATCGCGGCGGCCCAAGAAGGAACGCCGCGGTCCGGGGGCGGAGGGCGGGCGTCAGGTCCGGCGGAAGAGGCCCTTTTTGGGGCGCCGCGGCGACTTGGCGACGACCTTGCCGCCCAGCACGAATCCCGCCAGTTCGATGACGGGCGCGTCCGGCGCGTGTCCGGTCGCGCCGGGCGGCAGCCGTACCTCGTCGCGAACGGAGCCCACCCGTGCCGACGGAGCGGTCACGATGCGCACCCCCTCGGGGACGATCAGCGTGACCGTGCCGGCCATGACCGCGAGCTGGACCACGACCCGGCGTGACTGGAGCAGGGCCTCGCACAGGTCCATGGTGACCCGGCCGCCCAGGGACGTCACGGGGACGTGTGAGGGGACGACCCAGCGGCCGCCACGGGTTTCGCTGCGGAAGAAGGCCGTCAACGGGCGGCCGTCCATGCGCAGCGGCTGGTCGTCCGGAGGCAGGAGATCCACGGTCAGCGCGGCGAGGTCGCCGAGCGTCCGGGCGGCGTAGGCCTGCGCGACCCGCTCCTCGTGCTCGGGATGGCTCAGCCTGCCGTCGGTCACCGCGTCCGTCAGGACGGCGATCACCCGCTCCCGGTCCGCGTCGGAGGCCCGCAGGTCCTCCGTGGGAGCCGTCTGCGGGCTCCGCGCGGCGATGAGGGCGGACAGGAGGTTGTTCAGCCGGGACTCGCGTGACTCGCTGCTCACATCTTCGAGACTAAACCGATTCGTCGGGTCGATCACCCGACCATTGACCACATGGTCCACGACTCCTAATCTGACGGAACTTGAACCCCCCTCATGTTCGCGGAGGCCTCGGTGCCCCAACCTCGCGACCGGCAGGCACGCCTCGCCACTTTCGCCGTCTTCTTCGTCCAGGGCCTCACGTTCGCCACCCTGCTCACCCAGGTCTCCGCACTTCAGAACAGACATGGACTGACTGACGGCGAACTGTCGATCCTGCTGCTCGTGGTCCCGGTCATCGCGGGAATCGGCAGCGTGGTCGCGGGGAGTCTCGCGACCCGGTTCGGCAGCCGCTGGATCCTCAGGTTCGTCCAGCCGCTCGCGTGCGTGGCGGTCGTCCTGGCCGGCGCCGCCCCCAACGTCCCGTCGCTCGTGGCGGCCAACGTCCTGTTCGGGCTCAGCCTCGGCGGGGTCGACGCCGGGATGAACATGCAGGGCGTCACCGTCGAGCGCCGGTACGGCCGGCCCATCCTGACGGGCTTCCACGCCCTGTGGAGCGCGGCGGCGGTCATCGGCGCCCTGTGGGCATCGGCCGCCGGCGGCATGGATCTCAGCCTGCCCGTGACGTTCGCGATCGCCCTGGCCCCCGCCGTGGTCATCTCCCTGATCGCCTCCACCTGGCTCTGCACGCCGGAGGAGGAGCACGTGGAGGTGGCGGCCACAGAGGCGGGGCCGGGCGTCCCGTGGAAGGCGATCATCCCGCTCTGCCTCGCGATGGCCTTCCTCTACGTGGGCGACGCGTCGATCTCCAACTTCGGCTCCGTCTTCATGGACAAGATCATGCACGCGTCGGCGGCGGTGGTGCCTTTGGCGCTAGGCGCCTACCAGGCCACCACGTTCGTCGTGCGGATCGGCGGCGACCTCGCCGTCCGCAAGTGGGGGCCCGCCATGATCGTCCGGCTCGGCGGCGCTGTGGCCACGCTCGGCTTCGTCGCGATCGTGCTCGCACCGTCGGAGCCGCTGGCCATCGCCGGTTTCGCGCTCACCGGGATCGGCCTGTCGGTCGTCGCGCCCCAGTCGTTCTCGGCCGCCGGCCGCCTGGACCCGGCGGGGACGGGCGTGGCGATCGCGAGGGTCAACATGTTCAACTACGTGGGCTTCATCGTCGGCGCGGCCCTGGTCGGCGGCATCGCGGACGCCTCCGACTACCGGATCGCGTTCACCGCGCCGCTGGTGCTCGCCGCCGTCATCATCCTGCTCGCCCGGGGATTCCAGCCTCGTACGGCTCCCGCCGAGGCGGCGCCCGCGGCCCCCTGAGACTGGCCCTGAGACGGGCCCGAGACGGGCCCGAGACGGGCCCGCGTTCGGGGCGGCCGATCCGCCCCGGGCGCGCCTTCCGCCTCACGGGTCATCCGACGCGCTCGGCGGCCTCCTCGACCGCCCGCAGGATGCGGTGGGCGGGCAACCGCGCGAACCCGATGACGAGCGCCGGGGGCCTCCTGCGCGCCCCCTCCCAGGTCACCGGCTCCACGCTCAGGCCGGCGGTCCTCGCCGCCTCGGCGACGGCCTCCTGCCGGCCGTCCGGCAGTTCGGCGTAGAGGTGGAGCCCGGCGGATATGCCGTGCACCGTGATCTCCGGGAGATGCTCGGCGAGGGCGTCCACCAGTGCGTCCCTGCGCACCCGGTACTCCCTGCGCATGCGGCGCAGGTGCCTGTCGTAGCCGCCCGACGCGACGAGGTGGGCGAGCACGTGCTGGTCGATGACGGGCGAGCCGAGGTCGAGTTCGCCCCTGGCCCGCCGTACGGAACCGGCGATGTGCGGCGGCGCAGCCAGCCAGCCGAGCCGCAGCCCGGGGGCGAGCGACTTGCTGACGCTGCCCGCCAGGACGACCCGGTCGGGGGCGAGCCCCTGCAGGCAGCCCACGGGCTCCCGGTCGAACCGGAAGTCGGCGTCGTAGTCGTCCTCCAGGATCAGCGCCCCGGTCCGCGACGCCCATGCGATCAGCTCGGCCCTGCGGCGGGGCGACAGGACGACTCCCGTCGGGTACTGGTGCGCGGGCGTGAGGAGGACGGCCTCGGCGCCCGTCCTCGCCAGTTCCTCGGCCACCATGCCCTCCTCGTCGACGGGCACCGGGATCAGGTCGGCCCCCGCGCGTGCCAGCAGCGGAAGCTGTCGCGGGCTCGTCGGGTCCTCGACGGCGAGGGCCACCCTGCGGCCCGCCCTCTCCGCCAGGACGCGGACGACCAGGCTGAGCCCCTGCGCCATGCCGGTGACGATCACCAGGTTCTCCGGAGTCGCGTCCGCGGCGCGCACGCGGCGCAGATAGGGCGCCAACTGCTCGCGCAGCGCGGGGACGCCGCCGGGGTCGCCGTAGTCGAACGCGTCGTTGGGCATCGTGGTCAGCACGTGCCTGATCGCCGCGAGCCACGCCTGCCGCGGGAACGCCGCCAGGTCGGGAGAGGTCGGCCGGTGCCCGTAGTACGGCGCGGCGGGCTCGGGGCCGTCTCCGGCGGCTCCGGAGGGCTGACTGGGCGCGGCCGCCACCCGGGTGCCCGCGCCGACCCTCGCCTCGAGGAAGCCCTCAGCGACCAGTTGCTCGTACGCCTCGACCACGACGCCGCGCGACAGCCCGAGATCCCGTGCGAGGTCCCTGCTGGCGGGGAGGCGGGTGCCCTGGGCCAGGCGCCCCGAGCGGATCGACTCTCTCAGCTCGCGGGCGACCTGTCCGGCGAGCCCGCCCGCGCTCCGGTCGAGGGCGAGATGCAGATCGGCCATTGGTACTCGATTCCACGGCCCGATTGGACCCGTTCAGTGAACCATTGGCTTCCTAACATCTCCACACGTGACTTCCCTCATCGAGACCAATCCCCGTCGCGCGACCATGCCCGCGGCGGCGGGCGCGGCGACGGCGATGTTCATGGTGGGCACGCTGGCCGGCGTCTCCGGGCTCATCGCCGGCTACCCCCTCTACGGCGGCCAGGCCCTGCGCTACGCGCTCGCCGCCGTGATCCTGCTCGCCGTCGCCCGGGCCCGCGGCCCCGTACGGCAGGCCAGGCTGGGGCCGTCCGCCTGGGGACTGCTCTGCGGCCTGTCCCTGACCGGGCTGGTGATCTTCAACGTGTGCGTGATCGAGGCGACCAGGGCGTCGAGTCCCGCGCTCGCGGGGACCGTCCTCGCGACGGTGCCGCTGGCACTCGCGCTCCTCGGCCCATGGGTCAGCGGGCCGGGGCCGTCGCGCCCCTCGCCCCGAGTGATGCTCGCGGCCCTGATCGTGGTCGGCGGAGCCCTGCTCGCGACGGGGTTCGGCAGCGGCAACCTGGCCGGCCTGATGTGGTCGCTGGGCGCGCTCGCCTGCGAGGTGTGCTTCTCGCTCCTGGCTCTGCCGCTGCTGCCCTCGCTGGGCCCTATCCGGGTGTCGGCCTACTCGACGGCGCTCGCCGTCCCGTTCCTGCTGGTCATCGGGTTCGCCGTGGACGGGCATGCCATGATCAGGACCCCGACGGTCCCCGAGGCGCTGGGACTGGGCTACCTGTCGCTCATCGTGACGACGGTGGCGTTCTTCCTCTGGTACGACGCGCTCCCCCGGCTCGGCGCCGACCGCGCCGGACTGTTCGCCGGGATGATCCCGGTCGGCGCGATCAGCACCTCGATGATCCTCGGCCTCGGCCTGCCGTCGGGGGCGGACCTCGCCGGCGCGGCCGTCGTCATCGCCGGGATCTCGCTCGGACTTCGGACGACCGGTTCGAACGCTCGTCGCGGATCTCGTGCAGCACGATCGCGAGCAGCGAGAACGCCAGCGCGACCATGATCCCCGCGCTGAAGAAGATCATTATCAGGACTGCGGTCCCCATGGCCTCCTCCTCGTGGCCCTCTGTACCAATTATCTCGTTTTATGCCTCTATTGACCTATAAATTGGATCAAAACCAGGGCGAAGCGGACCCGCGTCGGCAGCGCCGTACGCTGTGGGGAAAACGCGATGACGCAAGGGACCGAGGATGCCCGAGTTCGACTACACCGACCTGCTGCCGCTGGGCCCCGACGAGACCGAATACCGCCTGATCACGACCGAGGGGGTGCGCGTCACCGAGGCCGCGGGACGGAGGTTCCTGGAGGTCGATCCCGAGGCGCTGCGCCTGCTCACCGAGACCGCGGTCCACGACATCTCGCACTATCTCCGCTCGTCCCACCTCGCCCAGCTGCGGAAGATCGTCGACGACCCCGAGTCGAGCGGGAACGACCGCTTCGTGGCGCTCGACCTGCTGAAGAACGCGAGCATCTCGGCCGGCGGCGTCCTGCCGATGTGCCAGGACACCGGCACGGCGATCGTGATGGGCAAGCGCGGCAGGCACGTCCTCACCGACGGGCAGGACGCCGAGCACATCAGCCGCGGCGTCTACGACGCCTACACCAGGCTGAACCTGCGTTACTCCCAGATGGCCCCGCTGACCATGTGGGACGAGAAGAACACGGGCGACAACCTGCCCGCCCAGATCGAGCTGTACGCCGAGGACCCGGCGGGGCATCCGGACGAGTACAAGCTGCTGTTCATGGCCAAGGGCGGCGGCTCGGCCAACAAGTCGTTCCTCTACCAGGAGACCAAGGCCGTCCTGAACGAGAAGCGGATGCTCCAGTTCCTCGAGGAGAAGATCCGGTCCCTCGGCACCGCCGCCTGCCCGCCGTACCATCTGGCGATCGTGGTGGGCGGGACCAGCGCCGAGTTCGCGCTCAAGACCGCCAAGTACGCCTCCGCGCGGTATCTGGACTCCATCCCGACGGAGGGCTCCCCGAGCGGCCACGGCTTCCGCGACCTCGAGATGGAGAAGAAGGTCTTCGAGCTCACCCAGAAGCTCGGCATCGGCGCCCAGTTCGGCGGCAAGTACTTCTGCCACGACGTCCGGGTGATCCGGCTGCCCAGGCACGGCGCGTCCTGCCCCGTCGCGATCGCGGTCAGCTGCAGCGCCGACCGGCAGGCCCTCGCCAAGATCACTCCTGAGGGCGTCTTCCTCGAGCAGTTGGAGACCGACCCGGCGCGGTTCCTCCCCGACACGACCGACGAGCACCTGTCCGACGACGTGGTGCGGGTCGACCTCAACCGGCCGATGTCCGAGATCCTCGCCGAGCTCACGAAGTATCCGGTGAAGACGCGGCTGTCCCTGACCGGTCCGCTCGTCGTGGCGCGCGACATCGCCCACGCGAAGATCGCCGAACTGCTCGACCAGGGCGGCGAGATGCCGCAGTACCTCAAGGACCACGCCGTCTACTACGCGGGACCGGCCAAGACGCCCGAGGGATACGCCTCCGGGTCGTTCGGGCCGACCACGGCCGGGCGCATGGACTCCTACGTCGAGCGGTTCCAGGCCGCGGGCGGGTCCATGGTGATGCTGGCCAAGGGCAACAGGTCCAAGCAGGTCACCGACGCGTGCCGGACGCACGGCGGCTTCTACCTCGGCTCGATCGGCGGCCCCGCGGCCCGGCTGGCGCAGGACTGCATCACGAAGGTGGAGGTCCTGGAATACCCGGAGCTCGGCATGGAGGCGGTCTGGAAGATCGAAGTGGTCGACTTCCCCGCGTTCGTCGTCGTAGACGACAAGGGTGGCGACTTCTTCGCCGACACCACCGGTCCCGTCCTTACCATCGGCCGGCGCTGACCTGCGATCGGCAAGTCAGAACATTTGACAGAAGATCTCAACAATTTCCCGGCATGGTCTCTACAGGTCATGTGGCACGAATCGGTAAGCTGCCACCCATGCGTGCGCCGTCCGGATACCAGTTAGCCGCGCGCTACCGGCTCGTGGAGCCGGTCGGCCGCGGCGGCATGGGCACGGTTTGGCGTGCGCGCGACGAGCTTCTCGACCGCGACGTGGCTGTCAAGGAAGTCCGGCTGCCCATGGTCCTCGACGAGGACCTGCGCGCCGAGTTGTGCGCGCGCACCGAACGTGAGGGCCGGGCCACCGCCAAGGTGGCCCATCCCTCCGTCATCACGGTGTTCGACGTCGTCACCGAGGACGAGCGCCCGTGGATCGTCATGGAGCTGCTCAAGGCCCAGTCCCTCGAGGAGATCATCAAGCAGGAGGGCCCGCTCGACCCGCGCCGGGTGGCGGAGATCGGCAGGCAGGTGCTAGGCGCGCTGCGCGCCGTCCACGCCAAGGGCATCCTCCACCGTGACGTGAAGCCCAGCAACGTGCTCGTGACCGAGGACCGGGCCGTGCTGACCGACTTCGGGCTGGCCGCGCTTGAGGGTGACGTCTCCCTCACGCAGGCGGGCATCGTGCTCGGCTCGGCCGGTTACATCGCGCCCGAGCGGGTCCTGGGCGACAAGGCCAGCCCCGCGGCCGACCTGTGGTCGCTCGGGGCGACGCTCTACACCGCGGTCGAGGGTCGCGGCCTGCACGGCCGCCGTTCGGCCGCCGCCGCCCTCGCGGCCCTCACCAGCGGTGCGCCGATCCCCATGGAGCGGGCGGGACCGCTCGCTCCGGTCCTTCGCGGACTGCTCCAGATCGACCCGGCCGCCCGGCTCGACGCCGTACGCGCCGCGGTGCTGCTCGCCAGGATCGCCGCCGGCGGGAGAGGCGACGAGCTGAACCTGCCGCAGCAGCACCGGCCGGTCCGCCCCGCGGGCCCGGCTCCGGCTCCGGCCGCGCTTCCCGGCGCCTCGCGCAAGCCCCAGCACCGGGGACAGCACCGGGCCGAGCCCCGGCCCGCGCCGCGCGTGGCCCCGCGGAGCTACCCGCGGGACCCGCAGGACTCGGGTCCGCACCAGACCAGGAGCCACCCGCAGAGTCCGCGCCGCCCGTCCGAGGGAGTCCACCGCAAGCCCAGCGGGCCCGCCAGGCACCATGGCGTCGGCGTTCCGGTGATCCAGCGGCTGGTCCAGGTCATCGTCATGGTGCTGCCGCGCCGCTACCGGCCGAAGAAACTCAAGTGACCGGAAAGCGCCGCTCAACCGAGAATCGCTATCTTTCTTAATATGCCGGAACAGCAACAGCGGCTGATCGCCGGTCGGTACGAGCTGATCACGCCGATCGGCCGGGGCACGATGGGCACCGTCTGGCGCGCCTACGACCACTCGCTCGCACGGATCGTGGCGGTCAAGCAGATCCGCCAGGACTCGACGCTCAACCGCACCCAGCGCGAGGAGCTGCGGGAACGCATGATCCGCGAGGGCCGCATCGCGGCCCGGGTGCGCCACCCGTCCGTCGCCACGATCCACGACGCCATCGAGGTGGACGGCAGTCCCTGGATCGTCATGGAGCTGATCGAGGGGCGCTCGCTCGAGCAGGTGATCGACGAGGAGGGCCCGCTGCCGCCCCGGCTCGTCGCCCAGATCGGCTACGACCTGCTGGGCGCGTTGCGGGCCGCGCACGCCCAGAACATCCTCCACCGCGACGTGAAGCCCGGCAACGTGTTGCTGACCGACGCGGGCCGGGTCGTCCTGACCGACTTCGGCATCGCCAAGGCGCCGGGCGACAGCCCGCTGACCCGGACCGGCATGGTCATCGGGTCACCGGGATACACCGCGCCGGAGAGGGCCAGAGGCGACTACACCGGCCCCGAGTCGGACATGTGGTCACTCGGCGCGACGTTGTACTTCGCCGTCGAGGGACGGCCCGCCTACGAACGGGGGACGGTCCAGGAGACGCTCGCGGCGCTCATGACGGAGACCGCCGATCCGCCCACGCAGGCCGGCCCGCTGCGTTCCGTGCTCGACGGGCTACTCGACAAGGACCACACCACGCGGCTGACGCCCGACAGGGCGGCCTCGATGTTACGGGCGGTGGCCGAGACCCCTTCGGGCCGGGCCCAGCCCTCTGCGGCGCCCTCAGGGGCTCCCCGCACGGCTCCGCCCTCCCCGTCGCCCTCCGCCCAGCGTCCCGCGCCGCGGCGCGCGGACGACGAGGGGACGATGGTGATCAAGCGGCCTCCGATCGGTGCTCCCGGATCCAGGCCCGCCTCTCCGCCGCCGGCGGCTCCGTCGGCTCCGTCGTCCGCCTCCCCGGCCTCACCGCCGCCCGCTCCACCGGCGTCCTCCCCGCCGCCGGGACCCGCGCCCGCCCGAGGCGGCTCGGCGGGTCCGCCCGAACACGAGACGACGGTCCCAGGAAGGGTGCCCGGCCGTCCCCTGCCGCGGGAGGACTCGGGCCTCCCCCAGGGCCGGCCCGCCGCCCGGCCTCCGGAGCCGCGCCACGCCCCTCCGCCGGCCGCACGGCGACCCCCCGTGCCCGGCCCGGCCGCGGGCCCCATGCCGGGTGCCGGAGCACCCGGATCCGCCGTGCCGGGCCCCGTCAGGTCCGGGCCCGCCGTACCCGGACCGGGTGGGGGCCCCGTCGCGCCGAGGCCGCCGCAGGTCCCCGGCCCGCCGCCCGTACCCGTGCCGCCGGCCTCGCCGGATGACCGCGGGCTCGGCACCGACCTGTTCGCGATGAGAGGCGAGCCCACCGAACCGCGGACGGACGGCAGGACACGCGTCCTCACGGTGCTCGCGATCGCGCTCGTCGCCTTCATCGTGCTCGCCGCCGTGGCGGTGGCGGCCTTCGCCGCCGGTCCCGGCGGCACTTGATAGGACTGGACGCATGGACGATTTCCGGATCGAGCACGACTCCATGGGCGAGGTGCGGGTCCCCTCCCACGCGAAATGGCGGGCGCAGACCCAGCGGGCCGTGGAGAACTTCCCCATCTCGGGCCGCGGGCTCGAGCCCGCGCACATCTCCGCACTCGGACGGATCAAGGCGGCCTGCGCCGCGGTCAACGCCGAGTACGGAGTCATCGACAAGGACCTGGCCGCGGCCATCAAGGACGCCGCGGACGAGGTCGCAGCGGGACGCTGGAACGACCAGTTCCCCGTCGACGTCTTCCAGACGGGCTCGGGCACCTCCTCCAACATGAACGCCAACGAGGTCGTCGCCACGCTCGCCGAGGAGCGGCTGGGACGGCCCGTCCATCCGAACGACCACGTCAACGCGGCCCAGTCGTCCAACGACGTGTTCCCCTCCTCGATCCACGTGGCCGCCACCACGGCGGTCGCACACGACCTGACCCCCGCGCTCGAGCACCTCGCCTCGGCGCTGGAGCAGAAGGAGTCGGAGTTCGCCGATGTGGTCAAGTCGGGCCGCACGCACCTCATGGACGCGACGCCCGTCACGCTGGGCCAGGAGTTCGGCGGCTACGCCACCCAGATCGAGCTGGGGATCGAGCGGTTGCAGGGCGTGATCCCGCGCCTCGCCGAACTCCCCCTCGGCGGCACGGCGGTCGGCACCGGCATCAACGTCCCCGCCCCGGACTGGGCGGCCACCGTCATCGCGGAGCTGAGCCGCATCACCGGCCTGCCGTTCACCGAGGCCAGGAACCACTTCGAGGCGCAGGGCGCCCGTGACGGGCTGGTGGAGCTCTCGGGCGTGCTGCGGGTGATCGCGGTCTCCCTCAACAAGATCGCCAACGATCTCCGGTGGATGGGCTCCGGCCCGCGCGCCGGCCTGGGCGAGATCAACCTCCCCGACCTCCAGCCCGGTTCCTCGATCATGCCGGGCAAGGTGAACCCGGTCATCCCCGAGGCGGTCACGATGGTGGCCGCGCAGGTCGTCGGCAACGACGCGACCATCGCGATGGCGGGCGCCTCCGGGGCGTTCGAGCTCAACGTGATGCTCCCGGTCATGGCGCGCAACGTGCTGGAGTCCATCCGGCTGCTGGCGAACGTCTCGCGCCTCCTGGCCGACAGATGCGTCAACGGGATCACCGCCAACGCCGACCGGCTCAGGGAGTACGCCGAGTCGTCCCCGTCCATCGTCACCCCCTTGAACCGGTACCTCGGCTACGAGGAGGCCGCGAAGATCGCCAAGCAGGCGCTCGCGGAGCGCAAGACGATCAGGCAGGTCGTCGTCGAGCGCGGCCACGTCGCCGACGGCACGGTGACGGAGGCGCAACTCGACGAGATCCTCGACGTGCTCTCCATGACCCGGCCCACATAGGGAGGCGACGATCTATGTCTGCCGACCCCATGGGCCGGACCGGCCGCGATTCCTAGGGTGAGTCGTCATGAGCCTTGATGGGCGTACCGCTCTGGTGACGGGTGCGGGCAGCGGCATCGGCCGGGCCTGCGCCCGCCGGCTGGCCGGCGACGGCGCGCACGTGATCGTCGCGGACGTGAACCGCGACGCCGCGAAACAGGTCGCGGCGGAGGTGGGCGGCGTCCCCTTCGTCGCCGACCTGTCCGATCCGGCCTTCCTCACCACCTGGGAGGACCAGCTCGGCGGAGAGGTCTCCGCCGACATCGTCGTCAACAACGCGGGTTTCCAGCACGTCGCGCCAATCGAGGAGTTCCCTCCCGAGATCTTCTCGAAGATCCTCCAGGTGATGGTCGAGGCGCCCTTCCTGCTGGCCAGGGCCATACTGCCCGGCATGTACCAGCGGGGCTGGGGACGGATCGTCAACATCTCCTCCGTCCACGGCCTGCGGGCCTCGCCGTACAAGTCGGCCTACGTGACGGCCAAGCACGCGCTGGAGGGCCTCTCGAAGGTGATCGCGCTCGAGGGGGCGGCCCACGGCGTCACGTCCAACTGCATCAACCCCGCCTACGTCCGCACGCCGCTCGTGGAGAACCAGATCGCCGACCAGGCGCGGACCCACGGCATCAGCGAGGACGAGGTCGTGGAGCAGGTCATGCTCGCCCCCGCGGCGATCAAGCGGCTGATCGAGCCGGACGAGGTCGCCGAGATGGCGGCCTACCTCTGCGGCCCGCAGGGGTCGTTCGTCACCGGGGTGTCGATCCCGCTCGACGGAGGATGGAGCGCGCGCTGACGTGAACGTCTACCTCGAACTCCTGGTCAGGGAGGCTTCGGCCGTGGAGTTCGAGGGGCCGGTCCTGCAGGCGCGCGCGGCCGGCGCGGACCCCGCGACGATCGACGAACTCGAACAGGCCAAGTTCGCCGCGCTTAAGGTCCGTGCGATGTTGCGCAGGAGGGCCAAGCGGGAGGCCGAGCTTTCCGCGCTGTTCGACACGGCGAGCGACCTCGCCGGGCTGACCGACCTCGACGCCGTGCTCGAGGCGATCGTCCACCGTGCCCGGCTCCTGCTCGGCACCGACATCGCGTACATGACGCTGAACGACCCCGAACGCGGCGACACGTACATGCGGGTCACGGACGGGTCCATCTCCGCGCACTTCCGGCGGGTACGGCTGGGCATGGGCGCGGGCCTCGGCGGCCTGGTCGCGCAGACGGGCATGCCGTACAACACGGCGGACTACTTCGACGACCCCCGGTTCCGGCACACGAACACGATCGACGAGGCGGTGCAGGAGGAGGGCCTGGTGGCCATCCTCGGCGTTCCGCTCCGCATCGGCGCCCAGGTGATCGGCGTGCTGTTCGCCGCCAACCGCAGCGCCCGGCCGTTCCTGCAGGAAGAGGTGGCGCTGCTGGTCTCGCTGGCCGCGCACGCCGCCGTCGCGATCGACAACGCCCGGCTGCTGCAGGAGACCAGGGCCGCCCTGGCGGAGCTGAGCCAGGCGAACGGTCTCATCCGCGCGCACAGCGAGGCCATCGAGCGGGCGGCGGACGCCCACGACCGGATGACCGGCCTCGTCCTGCGCGGAGGGGGCGTGGAGGACGTGGCGGCCGTCGTGACCGAGGTGCTCGGCGGCAGCCTGACCGTCCTCGACGACGAGGGCCGTCCGCTCGTCGGGCAGGCCGGCGACCTGGACGCGGGGGTCTTCGACGCCGCCCAGTCGTCGCGCGCGCTCGGCCGCACGGTCAAGAGAGGCGACGCGTTCGTGGCCTCGGTCGACGTCGGCGCGGCGCCGTTGTGCACGCTGGTGTTGCGGACCGACAACCCGGTCTCCGACGCCGACCAGCGCATCCTTGAGCGGGCCGCCCTGGTGACCGCGCTGTTGCTGCTGTTCAGGCGCAGCGTGTCCGAGGCCGAGGGCAGGGTGCGCGGCGAACTGCTCGACGACCTCATCTCCCGGCCCGACCTCGGCGGTCTGCGCGACCGCGCGCGCAGGCTCGGCGTCGACCTCGACGCGCCGCACGTGCTGATCGTCGCCCGGCACGACGGGCAGCGGGAGCGGGCCGCGTTCTGGGCGTCGTCGCAGGCGTCCATCGCGCACGGCCTGGCCGCCGCACGCGGCGACGAGGTCGTCCTGCTGCTCCCCGGCGACAAGCCGGGTCTCATGGCGCGCCGTGCCGCGGCCGACCTGAGCGCCTCGCTGGGACGTCCGGCGACGGCCGGAGCGGCGTCGGGCAGCACCGCGTCGGTCGCGGACGCGTACCGCGAGGCCCAGCGCTGCGCCGACGCGCTGATCTCACTCGGGCGCGCGGGCGACGGAGCGAGCGCGGAGGAGCTCGGCTTCGTCGGCCTGCTGATCGGCGAGGGCCGTGACGTCGCCGGCTTCCTCACCTCGGCCCTCGGCCCGGTCCTCGACTACGACACGCGGCGCGGGACCGCCCTCACCAAGACGTTGACGGCCTACTTCGGGGTCGGCGGCTCGTTGTCCCGCACGGCGGACGCGCTGCACATCCACGTCAACACGGTGACCCAGCGGCTCGACCGGGTCGGACAGCTCCTCGGCGCCGACTGGCAGGAGCCCGAGCGGGCACTGGAGATCCAGCTCGCCCTGAGGCTGCACCGCCTGCGCACCCACATGTCCGACGCCTGAGGTGTGTGTGGGAGCCCCATAGGAGTGACCCGGGTCACTGCGTACGTTGGCCGGAACCCCCCATGCGAGGAGTTCGACATGGTCAGCACCCCCCAACCCCGCACCAGAATCGGCAAGATCGTCGGAGCCAGCCTGATCGGCACCACGATCGAGTGGTACGACTTCTTCCTGTACGGCTCCGCCGCGGCTTTGGTCTTCAACAAGCTGTTCTTCCCGACGCAGGACGCGCTCACCGGCACGCTGCTCTCATTCCTCACCTACGCTGTGGGCTTCGCCGCCCGTCCGCTCGGTGGGCTGGTCTTCGGGCACTACGGCGACCGGCTCGGCCGCAAGCGGCTGCTCGTCATCAGCCTCCTCATGATGGGCGGCGCGACGTTCCTGATCGGCCTGCTCCCCACCTACGCCACGCTCGGCACCGGAGCCGCGGTCCTGCTGACCCTGCTCCGGCTGGTCCAGGGATTCGCACTCGGCGGCGAATGGGGCGGCGCGGTGCTGATCGTCTCCGAGCACGGAGAGCCGCGTAACCGCGGGTTCTGGGCATCGTGGCCGCAGGCAGGCGCCCCGGGCGGCAACCTGATCGCCACCGGCGTGCTCGCGCTGCTCACGGCCGTGCAGTCCGACGACGCCTTCCTCTCCTGGGGCTGGCGGATCCCGTTCCTGCTGTCCGGCGTGCTCGTCCTGATCGGCCTGTGGATCCGGCTGACGGTCAGCGAGTCGCCGGTCTTCCAAGAGGCGCTCGCCAAGCAGGAGAAGGCTCCGTCGGTGCCCATCCTCGACGTGCTGCGCTATCACTGGCGCGACGTCATCCTCGCGATCGGCGCCCGGCTCGTCGAGAACATCTCCTACTACGTGATCACCGCCTTCATCCTGGTGTACGCGGTCGAGGCGGCGGGGCTGGCCAAGCAGACCGCGCTCAACGCGGTGCTCATCGCCTCGGCGATCCACTTCATCACGATCCCGATGTGGGGCGCGCTCTCCGACCGGGTCGGCCGCCGTCCCGTCTACCTGTTCGGCGCCGCCGCGATGGGCCTGTGGGCGTTCGCCTTCTTCCCGCTGATCGACACCAAGTCGTTCTTCCTGGTCACGCTGGCCGTGACCGTCGGACTGCTGTTCCACGGCGCGATGTACGGCCCGCAGGCGGCGTTCTTCTCCGAGATGTTCGGGACCCGCATGCGCTACTCGGGCGTCTCGATCGGCTACCAGCTCGCCTCGATCGTGGCCGGCGCGCTCGCCCCGATCATCGCGGTCAAGCTGCTCGACTCCTACGGCTCCGGCCTTCCCGTCTCCGTCTACGTGGCGGTCGCGGCCGTGCTCACCCTCGTCGCCGTCTTCGTGACCAAGGAGACCCGGGACCGCGATCTGGCCGCCGTCGAGGCGTCGTCGAACCCCGGCCCGCAGCCCGTCCACGCCGTCAAGGAGGCCTGATGTTCCGTCGCGTCAAGGGACTGCTCGTCGCCGCGGTGGTCGCCGCCGCCGGCCTGTCCGCGGCACCCGCGTCCGCGTCCACCTGCCGCAGCATCGCCGTGCCCGGGGCCGAGCACCAGATCAGCGCATGCCTCGACGACCTCACAACGGCGGGCACGGTGGCCTCCGGCCACACCGACGTGGCCGACTGGACGGGTCTCAACTCGGCGGGGGCGGTGAACCCGTCCGGCGTGCCCGGCACGCAGATCGACGGGTACTTCCCCGACACCTCGACCGGAGACACCAACCACGGCTGGAACCACGACGCGCAGTTCGTCATCCGGCTTCCCGAGCACTGGAACGGCGGCCTGGTGGTCGCCGGGTCACCGGGCAACAGGGAGACCTACGCCAACGACTTCACCATCTCCGACTGGGTGCTCGCCAAGGGCTACGCCTACGCCGCGACCGACAAGGGCAACACCGGCACCACCTTCTACCTCGACGGCAAGCGCCCCGGCGACGCCGTCGCCGAGTGGAACGACCGGGTCAGCCAGCTGGCCGTCGCCGCCAAGAAGGTCGTCAAGAAGCGGTACGGCAAGGCCCCGAAGACCACGGTCGTCGCCGGCCAGTCCAACGGCGGCTACCTGGTGCGCTGGCAGTTGGAGAACCGTCCCGACCTGTGGGACGGCGGCGTCGACTGGGAGGGCGTCCTCTGGACGGCCGACGGCCCCAACCTGATGACGTTCCTGCCGCCCGCCCTGCGGGCCTACCCGGCGGGCGACACCGCGGGCGTGACCGCCGCCGGCTTCGCGCCCGGCTCGTCGTTCCTGTGGCCGTTCCATTACCAGATCTACTGGGACCTCACCCAGCGGATCTACCGCGAGGAGTTCGACCCGGACTTCGACGGCGCCACCCAGGCGGGCACGCCGTTCTGCGCCTCAGGCACGCCCGCGTGCGACGCCGACTACGACTACGCGTCCAGGCCGAGGAGCGTGCACAAGGCCGTGGAGAAGGTCTCCCTCACCGGGAAGATCAAGCGGCCGCTGATCACGGTGCACGGCACTCTGGACACCCTGCTCCCGATCAGCCAGGATTCGGACGTCTACGCCACCATGGTCGGCGACCAGCACCGCGGCGGCCTGTTCCGGTACTACCGGGTCGAGGGCGGCAACCACGTCGACGTGCTGTACCCGACCGCCCCGGACCAGCTGCGCCCGCTGCTGCCCTGCTTCCGCAGCGCGTTCACCGCTCTCGAGAAGTGGATCGGCAACGGCACGCAACCCCCCGCAAGCAGCACCCTCCCCCGCCCGGCGACGGGCGACCTGGAAAACACCTGCTCTCTCGGAGCCACGCAATGAGTCCATCCCTCACATCCGAGCGCGTCACCACCTCGCGCCTGAACCTCAACGTCGTCTCAGTGCCGGAGTCGGCGGGCGAGCCCGTCCTCTTCGTCCACGGCAACGTCTCGTCCAGCACGTTCTGGCACTCCACGATGAAGGCGATCGCCGGCGACGTCCGGCCGCTCGCACTCGACCTGCGCGGGTTCGGCGAGTCCGACCCCGAGCCGGTGGACGCCTCACGTGGTGTGCGGGACTACTCCGACGACGTCCTGTCCTACCTCGACGTCATCGGGCCCGCCCACCTCGTCGGCTGGAGCCTGGGCGGCGCCGTCGTCATGCAGGCGCTGCGGGACCGGCCTGAGGCCGTCAGGAGCCTCACCCTGGTCAACCCCTGCTCGCCGTACGGCTTCGGCGGGACGCGGGGCCCCGAGGGGACGCTCAACCACCCCGACGGCACGGGCTCGGGCGGCGGCGCCGCGAACGCCGACTTCGTGGCGGCGATCAAGGCACGCGACCTCACGGCCGACTCTCCCGTGTCGCCCCGCGCGGTGCTGCGGGCGGCCTACGTGGCGCCCGGCACGGACCTGGGCGAGGAGGAGGACGCGTTCGTCGAGTCCATGTTGTCCACCCGCATCGGGGACGACCACTACCCGGGCGACATGTCCGCGGCAGAGGCGTGGCCGGGCATCGCGCCGGGCAAGCGGGGCGTGCTCAACACCCTCGCCCCCACGAACTTCCGCATCGACGACCTGCACACGATCGAGCCCAAGCCGCCGATCCTGTGGATCAGGGGTGAGCAGGACGTGATCGTCTCGGACACGTCACTGTTCGACCTCGCCCACCTGGGCGCCATCGGCGCGGTCCCCGGCTGGGACGGCACGCCGGCCCAGCCGATGATCGCCCAGACCCGCGCCGCCCTCGAGCTCTACGGCGACTACCGCGAGGTGGTCATCGAGGGCGCGGGCCACGGCCCCCAGATCGACCGGCCCGCGGAGTTCCGCGAGGCGCTGCTGGCTCACCTGCTCGGACGGTAGCGAAGCACCCGCCGCGCGATCCTTCTGAGGAACGACGGTGCGGGACGCGTCCCGGCGGGCAGGACCCTCACCTGCCCGCCGCGGCCGACGGCCAGGCCGAACAGCAGGTCGACGTCCTTCTCGTCGATCCGCAGGCTCGGCCGCCAGGATCCCGGCCCGATGCTGTCGTCCCCGCGCGTCCTGCTCACCGGCACCTTGGCGATGAGCTGGCCGGCCAGGCGCCCGGGGATCCCCGGCTCGACGAACGCAGGGACCGTCGTGCTCCGCCCGCGTCCGTCCCCCTGGCGCAGCACCAGCTCGGCCGGCGGCCCTCCGCTCGGCGGCACGTACGGCACGGGCACGACGACGAAGACGTGCCCCTCCTGGCGGGCGACCGACGCCTTCGACGACACCAGCGCGATGGAATCGGGGAACGACTTGGGTTCGACGCAGACGCCGAGCTCGCCGCGCTCCGACCAGCACGGCACGACCAGCCGGCGGGGATCCTCCGCGAGGATGCCCGCGCAGTTCATGGGCGCGTCGGGCCGGGCGACGCGGGTGCGGCAGGGGTGCACGCCGCGCATCCGCACATGGACCTCCCACACGCCGGGGCGCAGGGGCCTGCCGAGGGCGGCCGACCCCACGTCGAGCCGGGCCTCGCCGCTCGCCCGGACGCGCACCTGGTCCCCCACCGTGTCCCGGTCGACCGTGCTCGTCACCGGGAGGAAGTACATGACTCCGGTCTCCGCGTCGCGGATGTAGACCTCCATACGGGCCTTGTCCGCGGCGTCGGTGACGTCGGCGGTCTCCTGGTCCAGCAGCCCGTCCATGGGCACGGTGGGCGTCCAGAACAGCCGCCCTCCCTCTTCGCGGAACCACAGCGGGCTGCCGTCGGCGCGCACGATCTCGACGCCGAGGTCGAGGGCCAGCACGCTCTGCTCCCAGCGCACGTCGCGCAGCTCGGCGCGCAGCCTCGTTCCCTGGGAAGCGGCGGCGAGCTCGACGAGCGTCTGCAGCCTGCCGTGCCGGAGCAACGCCACCCGCGCCCTCAGGTGAACGGGGAGGTAGGCGTCGAGGGCGGGCGGGAACCGCTCGACGGTGAGGCGGTACATCAGCGAGAACAGGATCGTGCGCTCGTCCTCGGAGGCCGCCAGGAACCGGCTGCCGCCGAGGCGCCGCAGCCCCAGCGCCCGGTACCAGTGGGCGTAGACGCGGTCGCGCTGCCTGCCTGGCCCGGTGTGGGCGTCGACGACGTCGAGGATCGCGTGCAGGCCGTCGAACAGGGCCTCGGGATCGGGCGAATCGTCCTCGCTGGGACCGAGGTGGCAGCAGATCTCCTCGGCGAGGATCGCGACCACCTTCGCCGCCAGGTACGCCCTGGTCACGAATGACGGCTCGGACAGCGGGCGGTCGGGGAAGCGCAACTGGAGGGCCTCGACGAACTCGCGGTTGAACAGCTTGTGCGCCGTCGGCAGCGCCAGCAGGTGGTCGCGCAGGACGTCCGCGCGCGGCTGGTTCCCGGCGAAGGCCGACAGCGGCGGCCCGCCGTCCACCACGCGGCCGACCAGCACGTCCGCGTCGGCCTCGACCGCCATGCCGTACATGTGCTCCAGCGCGGCGGACTCCAGCCGGTCTCGCTGGTTCATCAGGTAGACGTAGTCGCCGCGGGCCGCGGACAGGCCCATGTTGCGCACCCGGGCGAGGGAGCCGCTGTGGTCCAGATGCAGCACGCGGACGTTGGGCCGGTTGGCCGCCATCGCGTCGAGCCTGTCGCGGGCGCCGTCCGTCGACCCGTCGTCTACGAAGATCACTTCGTATTCTTCCGGCGGGAGCGACTGCTCGAGGAGCGAACGCACGCACGCGCCGAAGGCGTCATCCGCCAGCCCGGGGTTGAACACGGGCACAACCACGCTGACCTTCACACCCATGAGGGCAAGGGTGCATTGCGGACCGGTGGTGTCCCTCAGGCTTGCCGAATGGTCGACCAAATCTGACCAGAGAATGGACGCCTCACCGGTGTGGACCGGACCGGCCGCCGGCGGCCGGCGTGCAGGGCGGCGATCCACGGCCGGACCGGCGCGAAATCCCGTTGGACGCGATCGCCGCCGATCGGCCAGGCTGGCGAGATGCTGCTCAAGCTGACGGGATCCAGCTGCTCGGGCAAGTCGACACTCGCCTTCTCCGTGGCCGGCAGGCTCCGAGGAGTGGCGGTGCACGACTTCGACGAAGCCGGTGTGCCGGAGGGCGCGGACCGCACCTGGCGCCAGCGGACGACCGAACTGTGGGTGCGCAGAGCCTTGGACTACCAGGAGCGTGGGGTGGACCTCCTGCTCACCGGCCAGTCTCCGCTGGGGGAGGTCCTGGCCGTCCCCTCAGCTCCTCTGCTGGACGCGATCGCCGTGTGCCTGGTCGACGTCGCCGGCGACGAGCGGCGCGACAGGCTCGTCGGACGTGATCCCGGCCGATGGGACGCCTCCGCCGTCGCCGCGTTCCTCGGCTGGGCCGCGTGGCACCGCGGGCATGCCCGCGACCCCCGTCATCTGCCTGAGGCCGTCACGAACGGCGGCGCGCCCGAGATGGTCTGGAACCGCTGGACCGGATGGGCCGCGACCGACCCGCGCTGGCGGACCCATGTGCTCGACACCACGGGCCGGCCGCTTGCGCGTTCCGTCGACCAGGTCGAGGCGTGGATCGCGGAGCAACGCGACGCGCACCGATCCGGCGTGCTCCCGCTCGCCGGAGGCTGGGCCGATACGGCCTAGTACCAGCCGACCGACTGGGAGTGCGCCCAGGCGCCGCAGGGCGACTTGTAGCGGCCGGCGATGTACCCGAGCCCCCACTTGATCTGGGTCGCGGGGTTGGTCTGCCAGTCCGATCCCGCGCTGGCCATCTTGCTGCCCGGCAGAGACTGGGGGATTCCGTACGCGCCGCTGTAGCGGTTCATCGCCCGCTCGTTCCAGTGGCTCTCCTTGTCCCACAACTTCTCGAGGCATCCCCACTCGCTGCTCCAGCCGCGGGCGTCGGCCATCTGCTTGCCGAGCGCCTTGTTGCTGCCGGGGTCCGGGGTGGAGCCGGGCGGGAAGTTGGCCACAGGGAAGCCGCCACCGCCCGGGGCCTTCGGAACGATCTTCACCGGGTCGAGGTTCGCCTTGCGGCTGTCGGTGACCTCTTTGAGCCTGTCCTGCTTGAGCGCCTGGACGGCGTGCGCCTTGAGCGCGTCGTTCTCCGGGTTGGGCGCGTAGGGATCGCTGTTGGCGATGTCCTGGAGGGTGAGCACGTCCCTCGGCGCCTTGGCGTTCTCCATGGCCGTGCGGACCACGTAGGCCGTGCCGCCGGCGAGGACCGCGATCGTGACCCCGATGATGGCGACCCGCTTGGGGGTCACCCAGCCAGGCTTGGACTTGACGCCGGGACGCTTCGATCGAGAACGGGGCGCGGGCGGACGATCCCTCAGCTGCTGACCAGAGCTCACGGCACCTGAGCTTGCCCTGTCTTGGGAGGTGTTGCGCACCTAATCGAGAAACACACTTGGTGTTCTCTTGACCTAACCCGCCTGCTACATGGACTTTCCATAGAAATGTGATTTTGGTCACATCACCCGTAAATCATGCCACTGCATGCCCAACGGGAAGTCCTTGCCACTCTCCCCTCTTTACATGTGGATCATGTGCGCCCGATGTCACAGTTTCATGTCGAAGATGGGAGAACGTCCGGACAGAACCATAATGACCGCGTGGCAGGCATCCTCCTCGTCGAAGACGACCCCTCCGTCCGCACCGGGCTCGAACTGGCGCTCACCCGCCAGGGGCACTCGGTGACGACGTACGCGTCGGGTGAGGAGGCCCTCGACCACGTGCGGGCGCGCAGGCCCGAGATCGTCATCCTCGACGTGATGCTGCCCGGCATCGACGGCGTTGAGGTCTGCCGCCGCATCCGCAAGCTCGACTCGCTGCCCATCATCCTGCTGACCGCGCGCGGCGACGACCTCGACGTGGTCGTGGGGCTGGAGGCGGGCGCCGACGACTACGTGGTCAAGCCCGTCGAACCGCGCGTTCTCGACGCGCGCATCCGGGCGATCCTCCGGCGGCTCGAGTCCGCGTCCTCCGACCGCGTCAGCTTCGGCGACCTGGTGATCGACCGGGGCGCGCTCAAGATCAGTCTGGACGGCCGCGAGATCCACCTCACCCCCACAGAACTGCGCCTGCTGCTCGAGCTCGTCCGCCATCCCGGCCAGGTGCTCAACCGCCGCTACCTGCTGCGGGCCGTCTGGGACCACACCCACGTCGCGGACTCGCGGCTGGTCGACGCGTGCGTGCAGCGGATCCGGGCCAAGATCGAACCGGTGCCCGCCGACCCGGTCTTCATCCACACGGTCCGCGGATTCGGGTACCGCTTCAGCCCGCCATGACCTGGCTGCCGACCGGGCTGCGCGCCAGGCTGGTGATCACCTTCCTCCTGGTGGCGGTGACGGCGTCCGCGATGGTCGCGGGACTCGGCTACCAGCTCGTCCGGCGGGAACTGCTGGACCGGGCCGAGCGCGCCGCAGTCGCCGACGTTCGCGAGACGCTCTCCACGATCACCCTGCCCATCGGCGCCAGCGACGTCGTGTGGCCGAGCGACAGCACCGTCACCGACGACGACCTGGCCGGCCTGGTCAACGCGCTGAACGCCCCCGGCCGCTCGGTGATCATGACGTACGGAGACCTCCAGCACACGAGCCCCGACGGCCGCTTCACGTTGAGCGACGTCCCCGACCAGCTGAGGTGGCAGTCCGGCAGGAGGCTCGTCTACCAGCGCCTGCGCATCGGGAACCAGCCGTGGCTGCTCGTGGCCACCCAGATCCAGCGGATCAACCAGAGCGGCGCCCAGCGCGCCACGGGACTCACGGCGTACGTCTTCGTCTCCCTGGCCGAGGAGGAGGGCGTCCTGTTCCGCCTCCGCACCGCCCTGGCGCAGGCGGGAGGCATCACGCTGACGATCGCGCTGACGGTCGCGCTGGTGTCGGCCCGGCGCGTCCTGCTGCCCGTACGGAGGCTCGGCGTGGCCGCCCGGGCGCTGGGATCCGGGGACCTGCACGTCAGGCTCCCCGTCCGGGGCAAGGACGAGCTCGCCGAGCTCACCGCGACGTTCAACGAGACGGCGGCGGCCCTGGAGCACACGGTCTCGGAGCTGCGCACGCTGGAGTCGTTGTCCCGCCGCTTCGTCGCCGACGTCTCCCACGAACTGCGGACTCCGCTGACCGCCATGACGGCGGTGACCGACATGCTCACCGAGGACGCCGCGCGGCTGCCCGACGACGCGGGCGAGGCGATGCGCATCGTGGTCCGCGAGATCGACAGACTCCGGGTGCTGGTCGAGCATCTGATCGAGATCAGCCGCTTCGACTCCGGCGCGGCCGTGTTGCGGCAGGAACGCGTCGACGTGGGCGACTGCCTGGCCGACTCCCTCGAGATGCGCGGCTGGGCCGACCAGGTGAAGCTCACCATGCCCGTCGGCCTGATGTTCTCCCTGGACCCGCGCCGGTTCGACGTCATCGTGGCCAACCTCGTGGGCAACGCGCTTCAGCACGGCTCGCCGCCCGTGCTGGTCCGCGCCCGCGTCGACAGGCAGGGACTGGAGGTGACCGTGCGCGACCACGGGAGAGGCATCTCCGAGGAGGCGCTGCCGCACGTGTTCGACAGGTTCTTCAAGGCCGGGTCCGACCGGGCGAGAAGCGTGGGCAGCGGGCTGGGGCTGGCGATCGCCAAGGCCAACGCGGAGTTGCACAACGGCACCATCACGGCGGAGCGCTGCGAGCCCGGCACCCTGTTCCGTCTCAGGATCCCCCGATCATGAGACGGGTCCTGCGGAGCGGCCTCGCGCTCCTGGTCGCGTTGCTCGCCGCCGCGGGGTGCGGCGTGCCGCCCACGGGCGTCGTCGACACCGGCCCCGCGCCCATCGCGCGCGGGGCGGCGAGCCTCACCAGGATCTATCTCGTCCGGGACGGACGGCTCCAGCTGACGAGCGTCGCCGTGGGCTCTCCGCATGTCAGCGACTTGATGGCCACCCTGTTCAGGGCGGACGCCGAGCCCACGGAACGGCTGAACACGGCGCTGGACGGACTGCACCTGGCGGAGGTGCAGCTGGTCCGGTACGTGCCCGACGCGAGCAGCCGCAACGATCCGGACAACACCGTCACCCTGCGCATGCGCGTGTTCGTCAGCGGCCCGCGGATATCCAGGATCGCCATGGCCCAGATCACCTGTACGGCACGGCTGCGCTCAGAGGTCTGGGCCGTGGAGATCGCGCACGGCACTCCCGGCGACACGGGACCCCTGAAGGTCCACACGTGCCGGGAGTACTGGGATCTGGCCCCCAGGGACGGCCATCTCCCCCCGTGACGTCGGCCGTCAGACGGCGATGTTCTCCAGCATCTCGGTCACCAGCGCGGCGATCGGAGACCGTTCCGACCTGGTGAGCGTGATGTGCGCGAACAGCGGGTGTCCCTTGAGCTTCTCCACGACCGCCACGACGCCGTCGTGCCGGCCCACGCGCAGGTTGTCGCGCTGGGCGATGTCGTGGGTGAGCACCACGCGGGAGTTGGCGCCGATCCGCGACAGCACGGTCAGCAGCACGCCGCGCTCCAGCGACTGCGCCTCGTCCACGATGACGAACGCGTCATGGAGCGAGCGGCCGCGGATGTGGGTCAGGGGCAGCACCTCGAGCATGCCGCGGTCCAAGACCTCCTCGATGACCTCGGGCGACGTCACCGCGCCGAGGGTGTCGAAGACGGCCTGCGCCCACGGGCCCATCTTCTCGTTCTCAGAACCGGGCAGGTAGCCGAGCTCCTGGCCGCCGACGGCGTAGAGCGGGCGGAAGACGATGACCTTGCGGTGCTGACGCCGTTCGAGCACGGCCTCCAGACCGGCGCACAGGGCGAGCGCCGACTTGCCGGTGCCCGCCCGACCGCCCAGGGAGACGATGCCGACCTCGGGATCCATGAGCAGGTCGAGCGCGATCCGCTGTTCGGCCGACCGGCCGTGCAGGCCGAAGACCTCCCGGTCTCCCCTGACCAGCCGTACGGACTTGTCCGGCAGAACCCGGCCGAGCGCGGAGCCGCGGCTCGACAGCAGGCGCAGTCCGGTGTGGCAGGGCATCTCGCGGGCCTCCTCCAGGTCCGCGGTGCCGTTCTCGAAGAGAGTCTCGATCTCCTCGGTCGTGACCTGGAGTTCGGCCATGCCGGTCCAGCCCGACTCGACCACCATCCCCGCGCGGTACTCCTCAGCGGCCAGGCCGATGGAGGCGGCCTTCACGCGCATCGGAAGGTCCTTCGACACGAGGACGACGTCGCGGCCCTCGGCCGCGAGGTTCTGCGCGACCGTGAGGATGCGGGTGTCGTTGTCCCCGAGGCGGAAGCCGGCGGGAAGGACGGATGGATCACTATGGTTGAGCTCGACCCGGATGGTTCCGACGCCGATCGGCATCGGCTCATCCAGCCGCCCGTGCCGCACCCGGAGGTCGTCGAGGAAGCGAAGGGCCTCGCGGGCGAAGTACCCCAGTTCGGGGTGATGCCGCTTGGCCTCGAGTTCCGTGACGACGACGATCGGGAGGACGACCTCGTGCTCGTCGAAGCGGCTCATCGCCGCCGGGTCAGCGAGCAGGACCGAGGTGTCCAGAACGTAGGTGCGGGATGCGGACGGGTTGTTCGAGGACACTGCCACGCGTTCTCCCCCGGGCACCGAAGACGGCGCCCTGCCTTGACTGGTGGTGAACGGACCGGGCCCGTGACCTGCGGAAGCGGGTCGGGACTCCGGCCCGCCTCGCAAGGTCGTGACGCAAGGACGGGCCCTCTCCCCAGGTAAGAGCCATCGACCAGGTCGATGGCGACTCACCTACCACGGTACGTAATGAAGCCTCCCGACCCAATAGTTGGGCGCTGTCCGAAAGAGGCAGTTCATGTACCGTTTGGAATGATCTCGGCGGCCTAGGAGCCGTACCGCCGGTTACGCGCGGCGTAGGAGCGGAGCGCCCGCAGGAAGTCGACTCTGCGGAAATCAGGCCAGTAGGCCTCGCAGAAATAGAACTCGGAGTGGGCGCTCTGCCAGAGCAGGAATCCGGACAGTCGCTGCTCGCCCGACGTCCGGATGACGAGGTCCGGATCGGGGAGGCCGCGCGTGTAGAGATGCTCCGCGATGTGCTCGACATCGAGGACCTCGACGAGGTCTTCGATGCTCGCGCCCTTGCTTGCGTGCTCCTGGAGGAGGGAGCGCACCGCATCAGCGATCTCACGTCTTCCTCCATACCCAACCGCAACGTTCACAATCAGCCCGGGACGATGCGATGTGGTTTCTTTTGCATCTTTGAGGACACGAGCCGTGTGATCGGGCAGCAGGTCGAGCGACCCCATCGGGGACACGTGCCAGCCCTGGTCGACGAGGTCCTGCACGAGCCCCTCGATGACCTGGAGCAGCGGCCCCAACTCGGCCTTGTCCCTGGAAAGGTTGTCGGTGGAGAGCAACCACAGTGTCACGTATTCGACACCGGCCTCCCGGCACCAGACCAACAACTCCGAGATCTTGTCGGCGCCCTTCTGGTGGCCGTGGCTGACGTCGCGCAACCCCATGGCCCGTGCCCAGCGCCGGTTGCCGTCGACGATGACGCCGACGTGGCGGGGAATCTGATTCGAGGAGAGCTTGCGCTCGAGCCTGCGCTCGTACAGCTTGTACACGAGATCGCGCACGCCCATGAAGTCCTCTTCCTTCGCGACCTGGGAGCCTCGGTGAGGCAATTATCGCGGGACTCATGGAGTAGACGCGCCACGCCCGTCCCCCTCTGAGGGGAACCGTCCCTGTTGGCCCAGCCAGTCGGCGAAGTTCCTCGCGTCCGCCTGCGAGCCTCCGGCGGGCTTGGGACGGCCGTCGGCGTAGGCGGCGAACGTCGCGGCGAAATCAGAGCCGAGTGAGACGACCAGGTCGGGCCGCCTGTGGGCGACGATTCCCCGCCGCTTCGCGACGAGGCTGTGCGCCTGAATCCTGACGCGTACACGGTCGAAACCGTCGGGCACCGCGCCCCCGGCCACCAGGGCCGCGAGCAGAGCCGCCTGGGCGGCCCGCAGCGACTCGCGCGCCGCCTCCGCCGGCCCGTGGTCGCGCCAGCCCTCCCCGTACGGCACGGCCGCCCGCTCAGCCACGCGCGGCCCGGCCACGTGCCATGGCGGCGCGGATGCGGTCAAGCTCGGCCGCCATCGCCCGGTCGCTCGGATAGGCGTCGTCCCATTCGAGCAGGACCCCGGGGGGCCGTACGCGGCCGCACAACTCCGCCAGGATGTCGAGCACCGCCTCCGGGGCGGCGGCGGTGTGGGTGTCGTGCCAGACGTCGCCGTGGAGGTGACCGCCGGCCACGTGCACGTAGGCGAGCTCGCCGAGCGGAAGCCCGTTGAGGGCGTCGCTCGCGTCCAGCCCGAGGTTGACCTGGTTGGTGTACAGGTTCGCCACATCGACCAGCAGCTTCACCCCGGTCCGCTCGACGAGCTCATTGAGGAACTGCGCTTCGGTCAGCTCGTCCCCCGGCCAGCCGAACAGCGCCGCCACGTTCTCCAGCGCGAGCGGCACGGGGAGGGCGGCCTGCGCGAGCCGTACGTTCTCCGCGATGACGGAAAGGGCCTCACGAGTCCGGGGAACGGGCAGCAGGTGCCCCGCCTCCAGGTCTCCCTCGCGGACGAACGCCAGGTGCTCGCTCACGAGCGGCGCCTGGAGCGCCTCAGCGCAGGCGGCCAGATGTGCGAGGCGTGCCGGGTCGGGTTCGTCCGCTCCGCCGATGCCGAGGGCCACGCCGTGCGGGATGACCGGGACGCCCCGTGCGCGCAGCAGGGCGAGCGACTCCGGCAGCCGGGCGGGGTCGACGTTCTCCGCGATCACCTCGACGAAGTCGACGTCGAGCCGCTCGACCGTCAGGTCGATCTCCGAGCGCCATCCGATGCCGACTCCCAGCTCGGCCCGCTCAGCTGCCCCCTCCACAACCGCCACCGCACCCTCCTCCACCACAACTCGAACCGCCTCCGCAGCCGGAATGGCCACCGCACGAATGACCGCCGTCGGATCCGGCGGATTCGGTCCCCCAACCCGAGACTCCGCCTCCGCAGGACCCCGACGCACAGCCGGACGAGCCGCTCGGGCCGTTCAGGCTGTGATCCCGTTCCCGGTCGATTTCGGTCGCGACGGTCTGATCGGGCATCGCACCCAGCCCGTAGAGGGCGACGCCGCCTGCCACACCGGTGTAGAGCGCGCCGTCCGCCATGACGGAGGCCGGCTCGGCCCGTGTACGCGCGTTCCTGGCCTGCGCGGTCTCGAGGGCCTCGCGCCCGCTCATCGTGAGAAGGCCAGGAAGCGATCTCGAGTAACGGCGGCGGGCCCGCAGGCCGGCCACGGCGGTGACGCCTGCCACGAGCATGGCCGCGACGAACGCCGGACTCCACGGGAGACGACCCGTGAGAAGGAACATGAGGTTGACGGCCGTGACCACGAAGGCGAGGGCGACCAGGAACCCCAATCTGGTGTTGATCGCACGTGGGCCGTTGAGTGCGCCGTCCGGCAGCAGGAGCCCTTTGGCGATCAGGCGCAACTTGAGGTCGGTCATCGCCGGGCCGGCCGCGACCTCGTGGCGGATCTCCGACGTCGAGCGACCGCCCGGTGCGGCCGCCAGGTCGAGTACGGCCCGCTCGACTCCCTCTGTGGGCGGAACGGCTCCGGCGACGACGGTGACGCGGCCTCCCCGGGCGACGCGGACGAGTTCCCGCTCCACGAGCAGCGCGATCGCCGTGTTGATCACACGACGCGGGCCGCCGGCGAGATAGGCGAGCTCGTAGTGGGTGAGATCGTCCCGGCTGAAGCCGGAGATCGACCGGATCCTGCGGTGCTCCCGGGTGAAAGCCGACGCCGCGTTCCAGGCGAGAACCGCGACGACGACCGCGACGACGAGAAGTGCGAACTCCATGTCGACCTCCTTTGGGGGAGAGGAGGAAGCGCGTAACCACCGCCCCGCGGGCCATACGGTCGGCGCCCCGTCTACCCGGTTAGACGCACGGGAATCGCCGGAAGTTTCCCCCACAGGGGCCCATGCCGTACGGGATCGGCGGCGCACCGGCCTGTGGAGGATCTCAGCCTCCGCACCCGCCACAGCCTCCGCAGCCTCCGCCCCCGCAACCGCCCCCACCGCAGCCGCCTCCGGCCGCGGAGCCGGTGTCCTGCTCCTTCTCCCGCGCGTCCTTGCGATCGACCTCGGTGGCGATCTGCTGCGCGATCCCCCGATCCGGCAGCGCCCCCAGCCCGTAGACCGCCACGCCGACGGCCAGGGCGGCGCCGACGGGGCGTCTCGCCACGCCGGTTCGGGCCCGCCGTTTCGCCGTCCGATGCGACGGCTCGCGTGCCGCCGCCGAGGCCGCCGTACGGGCCTGGGCGTCCTGCACGGCTCGCTGCCCTTCCGGGGTGAGCACGCTCGTCATCTGGAGCGTGTGGCGCCGGCGGACGCGGAGGCCGTACAGGGCCGCCAGGACGTTCACGAGCACCGCCGCGACGGACGGCACGCTCCAGGAAACGAGGCCGACGACCTGCACCAGGAGTGCGAGCGCGACGACAAGGCACTCGAACACGATGAACCCGGTCAGCACACCGGCCTCCAGCCGGCGCCTGTCCGCGGTCCCGTCGGAGATCAGCAGACCCTTGGCGACCAGGCGCGACTTGAGGCCGGTCATCGCGGGGCTCACCGGGAGATCCCGGCGGAGCTGGGCCGACCTCACCCCGGGGCGAGCGGAGACCGACGCGAGGACGGCCTGCTCGACGGCGTCGTCCGAGACCCGGGCCGCCCTGGACACGAAGTGGACGCGGCCTCCCCGCGAGATCCGGACCAACTCCCTGTCCATGAGCGCGACGATCGCCGTGTCGACCACACGGTGGGGGCCGTCGGCGAGGTAGGCCAGCTCGTACAGATCGAGTTCATCCCGGCCGGCCGGCCCGGCGCCGTCCCCATTACCGCCGGCCGCCGGCATGGTCCCCACGACGAACGTGGTGAATCCGGCGATCACGACGGCGACGACGAGGAGCACGTACTCCATGTCGACCTCCTGGGGGAGGAGGAGGAGCGTCACGCCACGGCGGCTGTAGTACGGCTTGCGCCTCGTCTACTGATTGGACGCTCGATTCCCAAGAATCTTCGCATCCGTGGCGCAAGCCGTACAGGATCAGCCGAGTCGTTTCACCAGGGCGTCGTACTCGGCCCACAGCTGCGCGGGCATGTGGTCGCCGAAGGTCTCGAAGTGCGCCGGGATGAGCGACGCCTCCTCACGCCAGACCTCGGGGTCGACGGTGAGCAGGAGCCGCAGGTGCTCCTCCGAGATGTCGAGCCCCTCGGTGTCGAGCTCGGCAGGGAGGTTTCCGATCGGGGACGGCACGGCCTCCGCCTGGCCGTTCAGGCGTTCCACGATCCACTTGAGCACGCGGCTGTTCTCACCGAAGCCCGGCCAGACGAACCGGCCCTCGGCGTCCTTGCGGAACCAGTTGACGTAGTAGATCCGCGGCAGCTTCGCCGTGTCGGCGGACTCGCCGATCTTGAGCCAGTGGGCGAAGTAGTCGCCCATGTTGTAGCCGCAGAACGGCAACATGGCGAAGGGGTCGCGGCGCAGCTCGCCGACCTTGCCCTCGGCGGCGGCGGTCTTCTCCGAGGCCACGTTGGCGCCGAGGAAGACCCCGTGCTGCCAGCTCAGCGACTCGGTGACGAGAGGGACCGCGGTGGCCCTGCGCCCGCCGAAGAGGATCGCCGAGATCGGCACGCCCGCCGGGTCCTGCCATTCGGGCGCGATCGTCGGGCACTGCCCGGCCGGAGTGGTGAAGCGCGCGTTCGGGTGCGCGGCGGGCTCGGCGGAGTCCGGCGTCCAGGAGCGGCCCTTCCAGTCGGTGAGATGGGCGGGCGGCTCGTCGGTGAGGCCCTCCCACCAGATGTCGCCGTCGTCGGTGAGCGCGACGTTGGTGAAGATGCTGTTGCCCCACAGGGTCTCGACCGCGTTGGCGTTCGTGCTCTCCCCCGTGCCGGGGGCGACGCCGAAGAAACCGGCTTCGGGATTGATCGCGTACAGCCGCCCGTCGGGGCCGAAGCGCATCCAGGCGATGTCGTCGCCGATCGTCTCGACCTTCCAGCCGGGGATCGTCGGCCGGAGCATGGCGAGGTTGGTCTTGCCGCACGCCGAGGGGAACGCCGCGGCCACATAGCGGGCCTCTCCCTCGGGCGGGGTGAGCTTGAGGATGAGCATGTGCTCGGCCAGCCAGCCCTCGTCCCTGGCCATCACGCTGGCGATGCGCAGCGCGTAGCACTTCTTGCCGAGCAGCGCGTTGCCGCCGTATCCGGACCCGTACGACCAGATCTCACGGGTCTCGGGGAAGTGGCTGATGTACTTGGTCTGGCTGCACGGCCACGGGACGTCCTGCTGCCCCGGCGACAGCGGCGCACCCACCGAGTGGACGGCCTTGACGTAGTCCGCCCGTTCCTCGATGAGGCGCAGCGCGTCCTCACCCATCCGCGTCATGATCCGCATCGACACGACGACGTACGGCGAGTCGGTGATCTCGACGCCCAGCTGCGAGATGTTCCCGCCCAGGGGGCCCATGCAGAACGGCACGACGTACATGGTCCGGCCGCGCATGCTGCCCTGGAAGAGGCCGGCGAACGTCCGCCGCATCTCGTCGGGCGCGATCCAGTTGTTGGTCGGCCCCGCGTCCTCGGCACGCTCCGAGCAGATGAACGTGCGGTCCTCGACCCGGGCCACGTCGCTGGGGTCGGAGGCGGCGTAGAAGCTGTTGATCCGCTGGGTGAGCCGGGTGAAGGTGCCCTGCTCGACGAGCAGGTTGGTGAGCCGGGTCCATTCGGCCTCGGAACCGTCGCACCATTCGATCCGGTCCGGCCGGGTCAACTCGGCGATCTCGGCGACCCACGCGGCGAGCTCCGCGTGGGTGGTCGGATTCGATACCTCTACTGAAACTGACACGGGATGGCTCCTCTTGTCGCGGGGCCAAATCATCATCAACGACGAATACCGAGCGAAGCCAATTGGCGTAGACCATCACGTTTCCACGCCGTTAAATTCGCGATATTCGCCTTCTCCCCCGGTCTGACTCGACGTCGTACCAGGTA
Source organism: Planotetraspora kaengkrachanensis (assembly GCF_016862895.1). GTDB lineage: Bacteria > Actinomycetota > Actinomycetes > Streptosporangiales > Streptosporangiaceae > Planotetraspora > Planotetraspora kaengkrachanensis. The sequence continues at coordinate 194,749 of NZ_BONV01000013.1, forward strand.
GAGGAGGTGATGCTGCATGGGAACACACCCATGCGGGCCACTCTCTAAGAAACGTCCCGTTTTCCTTACCCACCCCTCGCGGCTTACACATTGGTATAGGCCAATAGGAATGGTCTAGGCCTATCGGCCAATTGGTTCAGTCCACCAGGCCGGGGCCCTCAGAACGGACGCGGTCCACGTGCTGGAGGGCATCGCGCAGGTCAGCGAGCCAGGAGTCGGTGTGCCTGCCGACGAGCCTGACGCACCAGGCGAGCGCGTCGCTGCGACTGCGCGCCACTCCCGCGGCGACCAGCGTGTCGAGCACCTGCCGTTCGGGCTGGCGCAGGCGGGTCATGACCGGCACGGAGAGAGTGGTGAACATCACTGTCTCACCGTCGACCGTCACACCCCAGGAGACCTTCTTGCGGAAGCGGTGCTCCGCCTCGCGCGCGATCTCCATGCGGCGCTCACGGGTCTCCTCGCGGAACCGCTCGACGTACCCTTCGGCGGCCGCGGCCCGTTCCGCATCGGGCAGGCCCTCCGCCACGGTGAGCGGCGGAAGCGTGCCGATGACCGTGATCTCCTCACGGTCGAGCACGATCGCGGGCCGTTCGGCGAACCAGCCCTCGGGGAGCCGCCCCGCGAACCAGCCGCGGAGCTGTTCTTCTGCATCCATGTAATGAAGATTACAACTCGCCTCCCCATCGGCCAAGCATTGACAGTCACTACTTTTTGATAGTTACTCTCAAATCATGTCGACTCTCAATTCTCGCTGGTGGGCGCTCGGCGCCCTCGTGCTCAGCGTGCTGGTCATCGGGCTGGACGCGACCGTCCTCAACGTGGCCCTCCCCACCCTCGCCGCCGACCTCGGCGCGAGCACCGGCGATCTGCAGTGGATCGTCGACGCGTACATGGTGTTGTTCGCGGCCCTCATGCTCCCGGCGGGCGCCTTCGGCGACCGGTTCGGCCGCAAGCGACTGCTCCTGGGAGGTCTCGCCGTCTTCGGCGTCGCCTCGGTCATCGCGACGACGGCCGGCGGAATCGGCACACTGATCGCCGCGCGGGCGCTCATGGGAGCCGGAGCCGCGGTGATCATGCCGCTGTCCACGTCGATCCTGCCGGTGATCTTCCCGCCCGCGGAGCGCGGCCGGGCCATCGCGGCCTTCACCGCCGCAATGGCCCTCGGCCTGCCTCTCGGGCCGATCGTGGGCGGCTACCTGCTCGACCATTTCCGGTGGAGCTCGATCTTCCTGATCAACATCCCGGTGGTGGTCGTCGCCTTCCTGGCCGCGGCCGTGCTGCTCCCCGAGTCGCGCGACCCCGCGTCCCCGCGGCTGGACGTCCCGGGCAGCCTGCTGTCGGTGACCGGTCTCGGCGCGCTCGTGTACGGGATCATCCAGGCGCCCGCGGACGGCTGGGGCGACGCGCAGGTGATCACCGCACTCGTGGCGGGGGTGGTCCTTCTCGGTGCCTTCGTCCTGGTGGAGACCCGCACCCGGCAGCCCATGATCGGCCTGGGACTGTTCGGCGACCGGGTGTTCGTCTGGGGTGCGATCGGCGCGACCTTCATCAGCCTGGGCATGACGGGCGTGCTGTTCGTCGTCCCGCAGCACCTGCAGGCCGTGCTCGGGCACGACGCCTTCGGCACCGGGATCCGCGTGCTTCCCATGGTGGGCGGCCTCATGGCGGGCGGCCTCGTGGGAGAGCGGCTGATGCGGCGGTTCGGACTCCGCGCCGTAACGGCCGCCGGCCTGGTGGTGCTGGCCTGCGGCTTCGGCGTCGGAGCGACGACCACGGCGACGACGGGCTACGGGTTCGTCGCCCTCTGGCTGTCCGTCATCGGCGCGGGCGTGGGGCTCGCGATGGTGCCCGCCATGGACGGCGTGCTGGCCACACTGCCCGAAGAGCGCTCCGGGTCGGGATCCGCCACGTTGCAGACCATGCGCCAGGTCGGCGGCACCATGGGTGTGGCCGTCCTCGGCAGCCTGCTTTCCGCGACCTACGTGGGCGGCCTCCCGGCCGGAGCCCCCGAGGCGGCGAAGGACTCGATCACCGGCGCCCTGGCCGTCGGCGACGGCGCTCTCCTGCGGGCCGCCAGGGACGCGTTCGTCACCGGGATGGACCAGGTCCTGCTCGTCTGCGGGCTGACGGCACTGGTGGCCGCGGTCCTCATGGCGATCTTCCTGCCGGGCCGTACGCCGAGGTCCGGCGAGACGGCAGAATCGGAGCATGAGCTCACCGTCGCGCGCTGATCGCAATCCGGACTCTTCGGAAAGCGTGGCCACGAGCCTTCGTGAGCGGAAGAAGGCCAAGACTCGGCGGACGATCCAGGAGCAGGCCCTGCGGCTGTTCGCCGAGCGCGGCTACGAGGCCACGACGGTCGAGCAGATCGCGGAGGCGTCCGAGATCTCTCCGAGCACGTTCTTCCGTTATTTCCCCACCAAGGAGGACGTCGTCGTCCAGGACGACTACGACCCCCTGCTCATCGCCGAGATCGTCCGGCAACCGGCGGGCCTGTCCCCACTGCCGGCGGTCCGGGCCGCGTTCCGGGCGGCCTTCGACGAGCTCTCGCCGGAGGAACTGGAGCAGACCCTCTTCCGGGCGAAGTTGTCCCTCAGTGTCCCCGCGGTGCGCGTGCGGACAGCGGAGGGCCTGTTCACCACGGTCGACGCTCTCGCACAGGCCATCGCCGAGCGGTCCGGCGCCGATCAGGACAGCCCCGCCGTACGGACCTTCGCGGGGGCCGTGATGGGGGCGATGTTGCCCGCGATCTTCTCGTGGGTCGAGCAGGACGGCGCCCAGCCGTTGCCCGACCTCGTCGACGAGGCCATCGGCTACCTCGAGGCGGGGCTCCCGATCTGAGCCCTCAGCGCACGCCCCTGGCGACCGCCGGGCTCACTCTGACGACCCCGGCGAGGTTCTTCGTGTAGACCGCCTGGAACTTCACGACGTCCCCTGTGTGGGGCGCGACCAGCATCTTGCCGTCGCCCCAGTAGATCGCCACATGCGAGATGTAACCGGGGTTCGTGGGGTCGTTGCGCCAGAAGATCAGGTCTCCCGGCCTCGCCTGCGAGAGCGGGATCTGCGGCCCGGCCGCCCACTGCTGCGCCGCGACCCTCGGCATCCGCACCCCGGCCTGGGCGAAGGCCCACTGCACAAGTCCCGAGCAGTCGAAGCTGTCCGGTCCCTCCGCCCCCCACACGTACGGCCTGCCGAGCTTGGCCTGGGCGGCCTGGAGGGCTACCTGGATCTGGTCCGTGGACATGAACGCCGTAGTAGGCCATGCCGTACGGCCGCGCCGCTCGACGACCACCGGGTTGATGGTCGCCACCTGGCTGCCCTTCGGCAGGAGCTTCAGTAGCTTGGCCCGCAGGTCCCCCGAGTCGGCCTTCGGCGCGCTGACGACGAGGGCGTTTCCCGTGGGAATGCCCAGCGACCTGGCGGTCTGGCGGGAGACGACCGCGGAGATGGATCCCATCCCCACGGTGGCGTAGGCCCCGACCCGTAACTGCCTGCCGCCTCCGTCCACCGTGGAGCCGAGCGTGAGGCCGCCGTCCTTGCCGAGATCGAACGACACGGCCATGTCGCCGGCGGCGATGTTCGCCCACAGGGCGTCCGACTTGGCGGTCGACTTCGGCGCGTACGGGCGGAACGTCGACGGCTCGACGCCCAGTGTCTGGACCCGCTTGCCGTCCATCCGCACCTCGGCGGCGTCGACGACCTCGGCCCCGGTCACGCCCTTCTGGTCGCGAACCTCGGCCACGTCCTCCGGCGGGAGGGGATGGGCGGCGACCACGAGCAGGTGTGGCTGGATCAGCTTCTTGAGCGGGGCGACCGCTGGCGTCGGGGCGACGGCGGGTGCGGTGGCGGCGACGAAACCGCCCGGATCCCGCACCGGCTGGGGCGCCTGCTCGCGGAAGGCCGCCTTGTCCGGCTCTCTGCCGGTCAGTTCGGCCAGGACCACGACGTCCAGGATCAGTACGGAGGCCAGCAGCGCGCCGATCAACGGCAGCGTTCTGCGGAGACTGCGGATCCGGCGGTGAGGGTCCCGCCTGGGCATCCGGGGAATGAAGGCGAGGTCCTGGCGGACCTCGGATACGACCCTGGTGAGCCGCGCTCGGGCGTCGAGCACGATCTCACCCCTTTCGGCATCAATGGCCCGGACCATCCCCGAGCCTGCCTTACAGCCGGGAATCTCGCAATCCTTTACCTTGAGACTCCCGGCTTCGGGGTGAGACGCGTTCCCGCGGCTCCGGTCGGCCTAGTTGCCGATGTACGGCACGGCCTCGAGGATCTCCACGGTGTTCTGCCGGCCGTTGGGCAGGGTGTACGTGGCCTTCTCGCCGATCTTCTTGCCGTTGATGGCGGCACCGAGGGGGGACTTCGGCGAGTACACGTCGATGGGTGCGCCGCTCTCCTCGCGGGAGGCCAGGAGGAAGGTGACCTCCTCGTCGTCGCCGCCGAACCGCACCGTCACGGTCATCCCGGGACCGACGACGCCTTCGGCGCGGGGAGCCTCGCCGACCTTCGCGCTGTCGAGGATCTGACGGAGGTGGAAGATTCGGGCCTCCATCTTGCCCTGCTCGTCCTTGGCGGCGTGGTAGCCGCCGTTCTCCTTGAGGTCGCCCTCTTCCCGGGCGGCCTCGATCTTCTTGGCGATGTCGGTGCGACCCGGGCCAGAAAGGTACTCGTACTCCTCCTTGAGGCGGTCATACGCCTCCTGCGTCAGCCAGGTGACGTTTTCGTTCTGGGAGACGGCCACGGGTTCTCCTTGTTCCTGTAAGTGACTCGGAAGGCTAGGAAGTTAACGCCTTCGAACGCTTCCCCAAAGAATCCACTATACGAGATTGCAGTACTGGACGTGGACCGCTGTGGCCTGGGCAGTGGTCTTCAATGTCTCCGTGAAAGCGACGTCCGATTCGCCGCGCGGGATGTCGATCTCGCGGCTGCCGACCTCGATGTGCTTGGTGTCGACCGCGCGCAACCGGCAGGTCGCCGCACGGTCCGCCGGCTTGTGCACGGAGAAGGTGATCCGCGCCGACGAGGGGGCGCTCGCGTCGAAGGTGATCACCTCGCCGCTCACCGAGGGGTTGCCCTTGAACGCCACCATCACGTAACCCCAGCCTCCGGCCATCAGGGCCACGAAGACGCCGATCACGGCATATGCCAGGAACCGCCGGGGCGTGGCCGGGCGGGGCTGGAACTGGTCCGGCGTGCCGAGGATGGGTCCGGGCACCTGACCCTCGGGGCCGCTCGCGGCCTCGTCGCTCGACATGGCGGAATCTCCCTGTGGTCTGTCGGCGTTGTGGAAGTCAATTGTCCCCGGAGGGTCGTCCGGGGTCTCGGTCGGGCGGCTAATCCGAAGCACCCGGCCGAATAGAAGCTAACCTCTCCTGGGAGCTACCAGGAAACTTGAGGAGAGCCGTGAGTGCACCGCTGAGGCTGATGGCCGTTCACGCGCACCCAGACGACGAGTCGAGCAAGGGCGCGGCCACTATGGCTCGTTACGTCGCCGAGGGCGTGGAGGTCCTCGTGATCACGTGCACGGGCGGTGAACGGGGCTCGATCCTCAATCCGAAGATGGACCGCCCGGAGATCCTTGAGAACATCGGCGAGGTGCGCCGCCTGGAGATGGCCGCGGCCCGCGAGATCCTCGGCGTCGAGCAGAGGTTCCTCGGGTTCGTCGACTCGGGCCTCCCCGAGGACGAGAACGAGCCGCTTCCGGAGGGATGCTTCGCCCTTCAGCCGCTCGACGTGGCCTCCAAGCCCCTCGTGGCGGCCATCCGCGAGTTCCGGCCGCACGTGATCTTGACCTACGACGACAACGGCGGCTACCCGCACCCCGACCACATCATGACCAACCGCGTGTCGGTGGAGGCCTTCGAGGCGGCCGGCGACCCGGACCGCTACCCGGGCACCGGGGAGCCCTGGCAGCCGCTGAAGCTCTACTACCACATGGGCTTCACCAGGGAGCGGTTCGAGGCCCTGCACGCGATCATGAACGAGCGCGGGATGGGCTCGCCGTACGCCGACTGGATCTCGCGCTGGGAGGACCGCCCGCAGAAGTGGGAGGTCACCACCCGGGTGCCGTGCGCCGACTACTTCGAGACTCGGGATCGGGCCCTGCTGGCGCACGCCACGCAGGTCGACCCGGACGGGTTCTGGTTCGTGTGCCCGATCGAGATCCAGCAGGAGGCGTGGCCGACCGAGGACTACCACCTCGCGCGCTCGCTGGTCGACACCTCGCTGCCCGAGGACGACCTGTTCACGGGGATCCACGCGGGGGTCTCCCCTGCCTGCTCGTAAGCTGGACCCGTGAACGTGACACCCGACTACACCCACGTCGGCCCCGGGATCCTCGCATTCATGGTCGTCGCCGCGATCGGCGTCGCCCTGTTCTTCCTCATCAAGTCGATGAACAGGAAGTTCGCCAAGATCCAGGGGCCGGACGACAGGCCCGAGGACCGCAAGAACGGAGACGACGCGTGACCGAGGTCGTGGACGACGCGGAGAAGGCGCGCTACGAGATCCTGGTCGACGGCCAGGTCGCCGGCTTCGCGGAGTACCGGCTACGACCCGGAAAGATCGTCTTTACGCACACGGTGATCCGCGACGAGTTCGAGGGCAAGGGACTGGGCAGCAAGCTCGTCTCCACGGCGCTCGACCGGTCGCGGGAGGCAGGCCTCAAGGTCGTGCCCCTGTGCCCGTTCGTGGCGGCCTACATCGAGCACCACCCCGAGTATCGCGACCTTGTCGACGACGGCCACCGCGAGACCGTCAAGTCCGTCGAGTCCGCGGACTGACACGTCGCGCCCGCGGACCGGCCGGACGGCCGGTCCGCCTCCGGCGGGTCCGCCCGCGGATCAGTCCACCGACCAGGCCCGCTCGAGCGCCTTGGGCAGTCCCCACCAGCCCAGCGGCGTGAGCACCTCCGCCTTGTCCACGATGCCGAGGTGCGCCCACAGCGGGGTGACGGCCGTGAAGAGCATCTCGGTCGCCTCGAGGTCCTCCGGGTCGTCCGGCTCGACGTCGATGTCCTCGGAGTCGGCGATGAACCGGGCGATCCGCTCCGGCGAGGCGAGCACTCCCGGGCCGTAGCGGGCCAGGGTGATCACCACCGCCAGCCAGTCGGCGTGGTGAATCGCGCAGAGGGAGGCGAGGATCGAGTCCTCGTGGCTCAGCTCCCCCTCCATGTCGAAGAAGCGGGCCGCGTCCTCCTCGTCGGGAAGGTCGGAGATCGGGGCGGCGATCCCGGCGGCGACGGCGAGCCACAGGTCCTCGTCCCGCTCGGGCAGGATCCCGTCCTCGAGCCCGGCGCACGCCCGCAGGATGTTGCCGGGATAGCCCTGCTGGGTCAGCGTGACGCGCAGCCGTCCGGCGGCGGACCGCAGGTCCTGGGACGGGAGAGGCGGTTCAGGCAGGTCGCCGAGCACACGGCGAAGCTCGCTGAGCGCGAAGGCCTCCTCCTCGTCCCAGGCGGCGAACAACTCCCGGTCCTGCTCGTCGCTGACGACGACGTTCGGAACCCGCCCGTCGGGCAGAGCCGTGGTGAGCCAGTGCTCCTGCAACTCCTCGAAGGCGTGGCGGGCGTCCTGGTCACCGGCGGCCAGCGCGTCGGGGTCGATCTCGCCGGCCTGTACGAGCCCCTCGAGGAACTCGACCATGCGCCCGTACATCTCGGTGGCGACGGGGCCGCGCTCGCTCTCCTCCGGCCACACGAAGTAACTGCGAGTGAGCAGGATCGGCTCGGTCCCGCTGGACTCGAGCCAGCGCTGGACGTCTCCCACCGTGGCCGATCCCGACTCGATGCGGGACAGGATCGCCCTGGCCGAGTCCCAGAACACGGCGGACAGCGGATTGCCCGCGGCCAGCAGTTCCTTGCGCAGGTCAGACAGGGAGACCAGGGCCTGCCCCGAGGGTACGGCCAGCAGGACGCGCGCCACGTCGCGCCGCGTCAGCGCCGCCGCCTGCCGTCCCGAATGCCTGACAGCGAAGTCCAGATCCAAGCTCACGCCCCGTGAGCCTACGCTGGACGAGGCCGGAACACATCCCCGCCGCGTTCGTGGCGGTTCCTTGCCCTAGTAACGGAATGATCTGCTCGCTGTTTTCCCTGCTCGCGCGGGCGCCGACCCGGCCGCCGGGCGCGACCTGGGACAGGGCGCCCGGCTCACCCCGACGGAGGCCCTGTCGACGACCTGACCTCCCCGTGACCAGGAATCCTCACCCGTTTCCGTGTGAGAGGCTGGATCCATGAACCGGCTTGGTGGCGCGACCTCGCCTTACCTGCTGCAGCACGCCGACAACCCGGTCGACTGGTTCCCCTGGGGCGACGAGGCGTTCGACGAGGCCCGCAAGCGCGACGTGCCGCTGCTGATCAGCGTCGGTTACTCCGCCTGCCACTGGTGCCACGTCATGGCGCACGAGTCCTTCGAGGACCCCGCGACGGCTCAGATGATGAACGAGCTGTTCGTCAGCATCAAGGTCGACCGCGAGGAACGCCCGGACGTCGACGCCGTCTACATGGGGGCCACCCAGGCGATGACCGGGCAGGGCGGCTGGCCCATGACCGTCTTCGCCACGCCGGACGGGGCTCCGTTCTACGCGGGCACCTATTTCCCCCGGGCGCGCTTCCAGCAGCTTCTCCAGGGCGTCTCCCAGGCCTGGCGCGAGGACAGGAAGGCCGTCGTCGCGCAGGGGGCGACGGTGGTCGCGGCGCTCAACGAGCGCGCGGGGCTTCCCCAGGGGGCGCCGCCCGCCGCGCCGATGCTGGAGGCCGCGGTCCGCAACCTCGCCCAGAGCTTCGATCCGCGCAGGGGCGGCTTCGGCGGCGCGCCCAAGTTCCCGCCGTCCATGGTCCTGGAGTTCCTCCTCAGGCACGGCACCCCCGACGCCCTCGCCATGGCGGAGAAGACGATGGACGCCATGGCCAGAGGCGGCATCTACGACCAGCTCGCCGGAGGCTTCGCGCGCTACTCGGTGGACGCCGGCTGGGTCGTACCGCACTTCGAGAAGATGCTCTACGACAACGCCCTGCTGCTGCGGGTCTACACGCACTGGTGGCGTTCCACCGGGTCGGTGCTCGCCAGGCGGATCGCTCTGGAGACCGCCGACTGGCTGCTGCGCGAGATGCGCACGCCCGAGGGCGGCTTCGCCTCCGCTCTGGACGCCGACAGCGAGGGCCAGGACGGCACGCACGGAGAGGGCCTGTTCTACGTCTGGACCCCCGAGCAGCTCCGAGCCTTGCTCGGTGACGACGACGGCGCCTGGGCGGCCTCGCTCTTCGAGGTGACCGGCACGTTCGAGCACGGCACGTCCGTCCTCCAGCTTCTCGCCGACCCCGAGCCCGACGACGACGCCCGGTTCGACCGGGTCCGTACGGCACTGCTCGCGGCCCGCGAGGAGCGGCCGCGGCCGGGGCGGGACGACAAGGTCGTCGCATCCTGGAACGGCCTGGCCGTGTCCGCCCTCGCGGAGGCCGGCGCCCTGTTCGACCGTCCCGACCTGGTGGAGGCCGCCCGGGCCGCCGCCGTGCTCCTCGACGAGCTGCACGCCGCGGCCGAGACCCCCGCGAACGACACCGTGGACTCCCCCGCGAACGACACGGCGAACTACGCGGCGGACGCCGGTCAGGTACGGCTGCGCCGCACGTCACGCGACGGGCGGGGCGGCGACAACGCGGGCGTGCTCGAGGACTACGCGAACGTGGCGGAGAGCTTCCTCGTGCTCTACGGCGTGACGGGGGAGACACGGTGGTTCCGCCGAGCGGGAGGCCTCCTGGAGACACTGCTCGCGCGGTTCCCCGACGGGTCGGGCGGCTTCTACGACTCCCCCGACGACGGCGAGCGGCTGTTCCAGCGGCCGCAGGACCCGACCGACAACGCCACGCCGTCAGGTCAGTTCGCCGCCGCCGGAGCGTTGCTGTCCTACGCCGCGCTCACCGGATCGGCGCGGCACAGGGAGGCGGCCGAGGCGGCTCTCGGCGCGGTCTCTGTGCTGGCGGCCGAGTACGCCAGGTTCGCCGGCTGGGGTCTCGCGGTGACGGAGGGCACGCTGAACGGGCCGGTCGAGGTGGCCGTCGTCGGCGCCGCCGACGATCCTCGTACCAGGGCGCTCCATCGGGCCGCCCTGATGTCGGGCGTGCCGGGACTGGTCGTCGCCCTCGGGCCCGGGGGGACGGCGGACGTACCGCTCCTGGAGGGCCGCGGCCTGGTCGGCGGCGAGCCGGCGGCCTACGTGTGCCGCGGATTCGCCTGCCGCGCCCCGGTCACCACGCCTGCGGAGCTGCGCGCCCAGTTGTCGGCGTGAGCAGGCGTCATCCGGTGCCCGGCGGCCCTGTCGGCACCACCGGAGGCGGCTGACCCGGCGTTCCGACGCCGGGAGGAACTCCGTCACCGGGCACGCCTACGCCTCCGTCTCCCGCGCCTCCGCCGACGTCACCGTTGCCGGGCGGGTTGCTGGAACCGGTGGAGACGCCGGGGTCCGGTGTGACCACTCCGGCGTCCGATGCCGTGGGCGTCGGCGTGACGCTCTGGCTCGTGGACGGCGAGGGCGACGCGCTGGAGCCGTATCCGTCCCAGTAGTAATAGGGATCCCAGGAGACGGGGTCGGGGAACTCCTTGACCGGCTTGCCCTCCATCGCGGCGCTCATGAAGTACTTCCAGACCTGGGCTGGCAACGTCCCGCCGTACAGCTCCCCGTAGCCCGGCACGGTCACCGGCTTGTTGTCGTCGCGGAACATGTCGACGGCGACGGCCAACTGGGGGACGTATCCGGAGAACCACACGGCGGCCGACTCGTCGGTCGTTCCCGTCTTCCCCGCCACGGGACGGTCGTAGAGACGGGCGGCGGTGCCGGTGCCGCCGGTCACGACCTGCTCCAGCGCGTATGTCGTGTCCGCGGCCGTGGCCTCGCTGAAGGCCCGCACACCGGTGACGGTCGGCTTCTTGGTCACCCCGTTCGCGTCGGTGATCGAGCGGATCACGTGCGCCGGGCGGTGCATGCCCTTCGCGGCGAACGTGGCGAACCCGGAGGCCTGCTGCACGGCGCTCACCGACGCCGTGCCGAGCGGGAAGGTGGGGAAGTCCTTCTGCTTGACGAGCTGGTCGGCCGGGATCCCCGCGGCCTCCGCGGCCGCCGCGACCTTGTCCAGGCCGACGAGCTGCCCGAGGTCGACGAACGCGGTGTTCACGGAGTAGCGGGCGGCCTGCACGAGCGTGATGGCCGAGCCGTACGACCTGTTGTCGGAGTTGGGGATCTCGGCCGTGTCGATCCGCAGAGGCGAGTTGCCGTACACCCGGGTGCCGAGACCGTAGCCGGCCTGCAGGGCCGCGGCGAGCGCGTAGGGCTTGAACGTCGAGCCCGCCTGGACCTTGGCGGAGAAGGCGTTGTCGTACTGGTTGGTCTCGTAGCGGCCCCCGTAGAAGGCGACCACCTCGCCGGTCGACGGGTCGACGGCGGCGAGGCCGGTGCGTACGGCCTTGGGCGTGCCACTGGGGATCACCGCCTTCACCGAGGCCTGCGCGAGGGCCATGAGCTTCTTGTCGAAGGTCGTGGTGATCTTGAGACCGCCCTGGTTGATGTCCTCGTCGGTGTAGCCGAGCCGGTTCAGCTCCGCCCGCACCTGGGCGAGCATGTACCCGTTCTGCCCGCCGAGGGACAGCGGCGCCTTCTGGGCCGCCAGCTTGGGGAACTCCTGTGCGGCCCCGTCGGCGGAGGTCAGCGCCCGCGTGGCGACCATGCCGTCGACGACCGCGCGCCAGCGGGCGCGCGCCGCGTCAAGGTCGGCGCCCTCGGGGTCGGCGAACCTGCTGGGCTGCTGGATCACCGCCGCCAGGTACGCCCCCTCGGCCGGGGTGAGGCTCTGCACGTCCTTGTTGAAGTACGCCAGCGAGGCCGCCTGGATGCCGTAGGCGCCGCGGCCGAAGTAGATCGTGTTGAGGTACTGCTCGAGCACCCAGTCCTTGGACTTCGAACGATCGACCTTCAGGGCGATCATGATCTCCTTGAGCTTGCGCCCGATGGAGCGTTCCTGGCCGAGGCCGCTGTAGTAGTTGCGGACCATCTGCTGGGTGATCGTGGAACCGCCCTGGAGCTGGTGGCCGGTGAGCGTCGACCACATGGCGCGCGCGGTGCCGGAGAGCGAGACTCCCTTGTCCTGGTAGAACGTCCGGTTCTCCGCGGCGATGACCGCGTTCCGCACGACTGTGGGGACCTGGCTGAGCGGCACGTTCTTGCGGTTGACGCCCTCGTTGGCGAGGACGGACTTGCCGTCGCGGTAGTAGATCACCGAACCCTGAGCCGTGGCCAGTTCCTGCGTGGTGTCCGGAATCGGGGTCAGTGCCCACACCACGCCGACAGCGATGATCAGCGCCGCGACCGACGCCCCCGCCGCGATGAGAAGCACGCGCAGCAGCCGCTTCCGCGGCCGCTTTACGACCGCCTGAATGGTCATCAATTCAGGCGGTTTTGGCCCTTCACCACTTTCGACCGGCTTGGTCCAATTCCGGCTGTCACGGTCCCCCCGACCGCCTTCGCCGCCGTGCACGCGTTACCCCCAAAACGTCCCCTTACACCCGTGAGCTGGGCGGATGGATCCACGGTAAACGATGGATAACAATGCTCGACCCAAACCCATACTGGCGTACGGCGCGGTTTTCCCGCCCGCGTTCCGCTCTATGTGCGCGCGGCGGCGACCAATGGAAGGGTTCGATAAGGGACAGGTGTGTCGAGAGCGATCACCGACGAGGTCCGTACGACGCCCTCGACGTCGACGATGAGATCGATGACCCGCTGAAGATCGGCGTTGCTGCGCGCGACCACCCGGCACAGCATGTCGCCGCCCCCGGTGATCGTGTGGACCTCGAGCACCTCGGGAACCAGGGCGAGCCGGTCGGCGACCGGCACGTGCCCGCTGACCTGACGGATCTGCAGCGTCACGAAGGCGGTGACGTCGTAGCCCAGCGCGGCGGGCTCGATCTGCGGGCCGTGGCCGACGATGACGCCCCTGGCCGCCAGCCGGTCGAGTCGCGCCTGCACCGTGCCCCTCGCCACGTTCAGCCGGCGGGAGCACTCCAGCACGCCGATCCGCGGCTCTTCGGTCAGCAACGTGATGAGCATGACGTCGAGCTGATCAATCGTCACAACGTTTACCTCCGTTGGGGATTAGCGATTGGGCAAATTGTCCACCAATACATCTCACTCTTGCACAATTTGGCCACCTCATCGGACAGTGGACTCATGAACGATGTCTTTCCGGTAAACGGCATGGACGCGGTGGTCTTCGCTGTGGGCAACGCGAAGCAGGCCGCGCACTACTACTCGACCGCCTTCGGCATGCGGCTTGTGGCCTACCGGGGCCCAGAAACAGGCAGCCCCGACGAGGTCGCGTACGTCCTGGTCTCGGGTTCCGCGCGTTTCGAGCTGCGCGGGTCCGTACGGCCAGGCACGGATCTCGCCAGGCATGTGGCGGACCACGGTGACGGCGTCATCGACCTCGCGATCGAGGTCCCCGACGCCGAGGCGGCCTATCGTCAGGCCGTCGAGCGGGGTGCAACGGGCCTCGTGGAGCCGCACGTCATGGAGGACGACCACGGCAAGGTCGTGCTCTCGGCGATCGCCACCTACGGCGAGACCCGGCACACCTTCGTGGACAGGTCCAACTACGCGGGCGTCTACCTGCCCGGTTACGTCCCCGCCCAGCCGATCGTGGCCGCTCCCGACGTGAAGAACGGCCGGATCTTCCAGGCCGTCGACCACTGCGTCGGCAACGTCGAGCAGATGGACGAGTGGGTCGACTTCTACGAGCGCATCATGGGCTTCACCAAGATGGCGGAGTTCATCGGCGACGACATCGCGACCGAGTACTCGGCGCTGATGTCGAAGGTCGTGGCCGACGGCACCCGCAAGGTCAAGTTCCCGCTGAACGAGCCCGCGGAGGGCAAGAAGAAGTCGCAGATCGAGGAGTACCTCGAGTTCTACGGCGGTGCGGGCGTCCAGCACATCGCGCTCGCCACCAACGACATCCTGGCGACCGTCGACCACATGCGGGAGGCCGGCGTCGAGTTCCTGGCCACGCCCGACTCCTACTACGACGACCCCGAGCTCCGTGAGCGGATCGGCACGGTGCGGGTGCCCGTGGAGGAGCTCAAGAAGCGCAGCGTCCTGGTCGACCGCGACGAGGACGGCTACCTGCTGCAGATCTTCACCAAGCCGGTGGTGGACCGTCCCACGGTGTTCTTCGAGCTGATCGAACGCCATGGGTCGCTCGGATTCGGCAAGGGCAACTTCAAGGCGCTGTTCGAGGCCATCGAGCGCGAGCAGGCCCTGCGAGGCACCCTGTAACGATCACGCGGTAGCGGGCGGCGGGGGAAACAGCCGGATCGTCGGTGCCTGACCTGGCAACCCACCTCACGTAAGGTGGCTCGACATATGGCTGCTCATCACCCGGCGCCCCCGCCGCGCCACCTCCGACGACTCCTGCGACCGCTGTCGCTGGGGGTCGCGCTGTCCCTGGCCCTGCCGCTCGCAGGCGTCTCCGCCGCGTGCTCCGCGTCGGAGGGCGCCGTGAGCGGCAGGGGGCCGGGAGGCAACACCCAGGGGGCCGCCGGAATCGGTGACCCCGACTTCCCCGAGGACGGCAACGGCGGCTACGACGCCGAACACTACGATCTGGCCCTCTCGTACGACCCCGCCTCCCGGCGCCTGTCCGGCACCGCGACCCTGCGGGCGACTGCCGTACAGGATCTGACGGCCTTCGACCTCGACCTGCACGGACTCACGGTGAGCCAGGTCACCGTCGACGGGGCCGCCGCCCGGTTCGGCAGGCGCGACGACGAGCTGACGATCTCCCCGGCGACGCGGATCGCCAAGAACACGAAGTTCGAGGTCACGGTCGCCTACGCCGGGGTGCCGGATCCGATCCGCAACTACGCCAACCTGGGGACCTACGGGTTCATCGCGACGCCGGACGGGTCGTTCGTCACCTGCGAGCCCAACGGGGCCAAGACCTGGTTCCCCTCGAACGACCACCCTTCGGACAAGGCGTCGTACGGCTTCACGATCACGGTGCCCGCGGGAGTCACCGCGATAGCGAACGGCGAGCTCGCCTCCCCGCCGTCGACGAGCGACGGCAGGACCACGTTCGTGTGGCGGGAGAGGCATCCCATGGCCTCCTACCTCGCGACGATGACGACGGGCAGGTTCGAGACGCGCACCGGGAAGAGCACCGCCGGCATCCCGATCTACGCGGCCGTCGACCCCGCCTTCCACGGTTCGCTGGACACGCTGTACACGAAGACCGGGGAGATCACCGACTACTGGTCGACCGTCTTCGGCCCCTACCCGTTCTCCTCGACCGGCGCCGTGGTCGACGACTACGCCGCCGGGTACGCGCTGGAGAACCAGACCAAGCCGATCTACGGGGGGTTCACCCCGGATTCCGGGGTCATGGCCCACGAGCTGGCCCATCAGTGGTTCGGCGACAGCGTGAGCATCACCCGCTGGAAGGATCTGTGGCTGAACGAGGGGTTCGCCACGTACGCCGAGTGGCTGTGGTCGGAGCACGAGGGCGGCTCGACGGCCGACACGGTCTTCCGCAACTACTACGCGAAGACGGCCGACCCCATGTGGGGCTACCCGCCGGGGCGGGCCCAGCGCGCCGACCTGTTCAACGGCTCGGTGTACACCCGGGGAGCCATGACGCTGCACGCGCTGCGCAGGCAGATCGGCGACCCGACGTTCTTCACGCTGATCAAGAAGTGGACCGCCTCCCACCAGTACGGCAACGCCACCACCGAGCAGTTCGTCAGCATGGCCGAGCAGACCTCAGGCAAGGACCTGTCGGGGCTGTTCGACGCGTGGCTGTTCCAGCCGCGGCGCCCCGCGGCCGTCGCCTGAGGGGTCAGGAGAAGATCAGCTTGTGCCCGTCGCGCCGCAGGGCGCTCAGCACCTCGTCGCAGTGCGCGGGACCCCGGGTCTCCAGTTGCAGCAGGACCTCGACCTCGTCCAGGTGCAGGCGGGCGCCCATCCGTTCGTGGACCACGTCGAGCACGTTGACGCCCAGGTCGGCCAGCCTGCCGAGCAGCGCCGCGAGGGCGCCGGGACGGTCGGTCAACCGGATGCGGAACGCGAGATAACGCCCGGCCGCCGCCAGACCGTGCCTGAGCACGCGGGCGAGCAGCAGCGGATCGATGTTCCCGCCGGACAGCACCACGACCACGGGCGGCTCGAACGCGTGCGGCTGGTCGAGCAGCGCCGCCACCCCGGCGACGCCGGCGGGCTCGACGACCAGCTTCGAGCGCTCGAGGCACACCAGCAGGGCACGTGACAGGGACTCCTCAGAGACCGTCACCACGCTGTCGACCAGGTAGTGGATCAGTTCGAACGGCAGCTCGCCCGGGCGTCCCACCGCGATCCCGTCGGCCATCGTGAACGAGGGCTCGACCATCACCGGGTGCCCGGCGGCGAGCGACTCCGGATAGGCGGCCGCCCGCTCAGCCTGGACCCCGACCACCCTGATCCCCGGCCGCTGCGACTTCACGGCCAGCGCCACACCGGCGGCCAGGCCGCCGCCGCCGATCGGCAGCACGATGGTGGCCGCCTCCGGCAACTGCTCAAGGATCTCCAGGCCGACCGTGCCCTGCCCGGCGACGATGTCCGGATGGTCGAACGGATGGATGAACAGGGCGCCCGTCTTCTCGGCGTGCTCCTTGGCCGCCTCGAGCGCCACGTCGACCGAGTGCCCGGCGAAGACGACATCAGCGCCGTACGCCCGGGTGGCCTCGACCTTGGGCAGCGGCGCACCCTCCGGCATGTAGACCGTCGCCTTGGCGCCGAGCAGCCCGGATCCGAGCGCCACGCCCTGGGCGTGGTTGCCGGCGCTCGCGGCCACGACCCCGCGCGCCCGCTCCTCGTCGGTCAGCCGCGCGATGCGCACGTAGGCGCCGCGGACCTTGAACGACCCGGCCCGCTGGAGGTTCTCGCACTTGAGATACACCGGTCCGCCGACCGTCTCCGACAGCACGCGGGAGTGGACCACCGGAGTGTGCGCGATCACGTCGTCAAGGAGGTCACGCGCGGAGACGACGTCCTCGAACGTCATCTGTGGGACAGCCATGCCGCCCATCCTCTCGTACGGCGCCGCTTACGGCGTGGCGACCACGGCACGCGAGCGGTCGGCGGCCAGCTTGACCGCGAACGCGCCCAACACGGTGCCCATGACGTAACGCTGGAACCGCAGCCAGGTGGGCCGCGTACCGAAGAACACCGCGAGACCTCCCGCGCTCAGCACGATGAGGGTGTTGACCACCATGCTGATCACGATCTGCACGCTGCCCAGCAGGAAGCTCTGCGCCATCACGTGACCCGCGGAGGGGTCGATGAACTGCGGCAGCAGGGACATGTACATGATCGCGGCCTTCGGGTTGAGCAGGTTGGTGACCAGCCCCATCAGGAACAGCTTCCTGGGCGGGTCCGGCTTGAGGGCCTTCGGTTCGAAGATCGACGTGCCGCCCGGCTTGAGGGTCTTCCACGCGAGGTAGAGCAGGTAGCCCGCACCGGCGAGCTTGATCGCGACGTACGCCTCGGGCACCAGGGCGAACACCGCGGTCAACCCCAGGCAGGTGGCCGCCAGGTAGGCGAGGAATCCCACGGCGACGCCGCTCAGGGACACCAGCCCCGCCCGGCGTCCCTGGGTGATCGAACGGGACACCAGATAGACCATGTTCGGCCCGGGCGTCAGGACCATGCCCAACGCCACGAGAGTGATCCCCGCCAACGCCCCGAGACTCATGCGAGTCACCCTTCACCCGTCGAACCGCCGTCACACAGGTTAGCGGGGCGCCCAGTAACGATCGGCGGCGAGGATCAGCCCGGCGGCGCCGATGAGCCCGGCGTCCTGGCCGAGCGTCGCGGGCACCACACGGACCCTCGAGGAGAACTCCAGGCGCACGTGCTCGCGAAGGGCCTGCTCAAGGGGATCGAACAGGAGCGGCCCGGCCTGGGAGAGCCCGCCGCCGATGGTCACGACGTCGAGGTCGCACAGATGGGTGGCCGAGGCGATCGCGATGCCGACGGCGCGTCCGGCCCTGACCATCGCCGCGGAGGCGACCGGGTCCCCCGCGGCCGCGTCCAGAGCCAGGCGGCGGCCGTTCGCCACGGCGGCCTCCTCGTAGAGCCCCTCACTCTGCGGGGACGATCCCGGCGTCCACCCCCGGGCGAGGGCCCACTCGACGAGCCCCGGCCCGCGGGCGACGGCCTCCAGGCACCCTCTGCCGCCGCACCGGCACGGCGGCCCATCCGGGTCCACGACCACGTGCCCGATGTGACCGGCGTTCCCCGTGCCTCCGTCGATCAGGCGGCCGCCGAGGATGAGCCCGCCGCCGACGCCGGTGGAGACCACCATCCCCAGCATGTTGTCCGAGCCCCGGCCGGCGCCCTGCCAGTGCTCGGCTATGGCCACGCAGACCGCGTCGTTGTGGATGCGGACCGGAACGCCGGGAAAGCGCCCGGCGAGCCGCTCCCGGAGCGGGAAGCCCCGCCAGCCGGGCATGTTCAGCGGCGAGACCTCACCGGACGGCCAGGCCATCGGACCGCCCGAGCCGATGCCGACGCCGGCGACGTCCTCCGGCGAGCCGACGCCGTCGAGGAGGTCGACGAGCGCGTCCCACAGGGTCTCGGCGTCGCCTCCCGGAGGTGTCGCGACACGCTCGGAGGAGATCAGCGCCCCGTCCGGCCCGACCAGTCCCGCGGCGAACTTCGTCCCGCCGATGTCGACGGCCAGCACCAGGTCTGCCACGGTCAGGCTCCTACGGGGGGAGAGGAGGAGAACACGAGGATCGAGGCGGTGAAGCCGTGGACGTGGTTCTGCCCGCTGACGGGGCCCACCTCGCCCGCGGCGAAGAATCCCGCCACGCCGATCGGACCGAGCGTATCCCGCACGGCGAGAGCGTCATGATCGGGCGTGCCGAACATCGCGGAGCCGCGCCCGTTGCAGGAGAACAGCAGCGCGCCGTCGACCCTGCCGACCTGCTCCAGGTGGGCGTCGAGCAGTTCGTAGAGGTCCTCGTCCGCGGTCTCCGCATCCCTGACCTGAAAGCGGACGGTCCTGCCGATCTCCAGCACGTCGCCGACGGCCACCGCCTCGCGTTCCGGATCGATGCCGAGCACCCCACGGATGAGGAAGTCGCCCCGCTCGTGCCGTTCCGCGTACTCGTCCATCGCGACGCCGATCTGTAATCCCGAGGCGACGAGCTCGCGGTCCTCCTCGTCGAGATCGGTGACGATGTCCTCCAGCCGTGCGAGCGCGGGCTGGCCGGCGAGCTCCAGCAGCACGTTGTCCTCTGCGTGGGTGACGGCCATGCTCGGGCCGATCGGGCGGCACCCCTGGCTGACCACGGTTCCCACGCTCACGGCGCCGCTGAGCAGCACACCGATCGCGCCTTCCTCGTAGACCTCCCCGTCGGCGAACAACCGTACGGATCCGCGGCCCTGCATGCCGTTGGCGAGCCCGCCGATGATGGGCAGCGCGCCGAGCGCCTCACTCGAGTGTTCGATGAACGCGTCGGTCGGGAAGCTGTACGGATCGGCGAGCAGGATGGCGACCCGGTCGTCGAGGCCTCGCTCCGGCAACCCCACGACCACGAACCTGTCGCTCGTCCGGAGGGTCTCCAGGGCGAACGTGGTGACCTTGGCCTCGCCGAGGGACGCGGCCCACGCGCTCACGGCCGGCGTCAGTTCGACCCCTCTGGCATCACCGATCACTCCGGTCGCGCTGCACCCGATGACATGCGCCTCCGGCGCCATGCTCATCGCCCGTCGCCCGGCCCTGCCGACCTCCTCGGGATCCTCTCCGCAGATGAAGAAGCACACCAGATCGGGCGGACCCGACAGGCCGGCGAGAGCCCGGTGGATCGCGGTCTCCGCGGCCTCCACCAGATCGGCGCCCACGGCGAGACCATCGGCGAAGCGGCTTGTCAATACCGCCATAGCCCCGCCCCCTGTTCGCTAGCGGTTCCCTTGCCCGATTGTCCCCACTGAGGCGAGGACAACGCACATAACGCGTCACGCGATGGTCAAGATCCGGGATTTGGATCCGCCGAACGGGGATGCCGGATCCCCTGATGGGGACGTAGTCTCGGCAGCGTGCACAAATCGCCCGCGCCTGCCAGCAGCACTCTGCGTGAACTGCGCGAGAGTGGACACATCCACCGGACGGTCAAGGCCGAGGTCCGCGAGAACCTCCTGGCCAGGCTCCGGGCCGGGGAGCCCCGCTTCCCCGGGATCGTCGGCTTCGACGAGTCCGTCCTCCCGCACCTGGAGAGGGCCCTGATCGCCGGGCACGATCTGGTGCTCCTCGGCGAGCGCGGCCAGGGCAAGACCCGCCTCATCCGCACCATCACCGAGCTGCTCGACGAGTGGTCGCCCGTCGTCGCCGGATGCGAGATCAACGATCATCCGTACGCGCCGGCCTGCGTCCGCTGCCTGCGGCTCGCCGCCGAGCTGGGCGACGACCTGCCGGTGGCCTGGCGGCACCGCGACGACCGCTACGGCGAGAAGCTGGCCACGCCGGACACCTCGGTCGGCGACCTCATCGGCGACATCGACCCGATCAAGATCGCCGAAGGGCGTACGCTCGGCGACCCGGAGACCGTCCACTACGGCCTGGTCCCCCGCACCAACCGCGGCGTCTTCTCCGTCAACGAGCTGCCCGACCTCGCCGAGCGCATCCAGGTCTCGCTGCTGAACGTGCTGGAGGAGCGCGACGTCCAGGTCCGCGGCTACAACCTCCGCCTCCCGCTGGACATCCTGCTCATCGCCAGCGCCAACCCCGAGGACTACACGAACCGGGGCCGGATCATCACCCCGCTCAAGGACCGGTTCGGCGCGGAGATCCGCACCCACTACCCCCTGTCCGTCGACGACGAGCTGGTCCTGATCCGCCAGGAGGCGGCCATCGAGGAGCTCGGCGCCGACCTGCCCGGCCACCTGCTCGAGGTCATCGCTCGATTCACCCGGCTGGTCAGGGAGTCGACCGCCGTCGACGCCCGCTCCGGCGTTTCCGCGCGCTTCTCCATCGCCGCCGCCGAGACCGCCGCCGCGTCCGCCGTACGGCGGGCCGCCCTGACCGGTGAGGAGCGGCCGGTCACCCGGATCTGCGACCTGCCCGCAGTGGTGCCCACCCTGCGCGGCAAGGTCGAGTTCGAGGTCAGCGAGGAGGGCCGCGAGGTCGAGGTGCTCGCCCACCTGCTGCGGCGGGCGACGGCCGAGACGTTCCGCGGCACCCTGGGCGGGACGGACCTCGCCCCCCTGCTCGACAAGTTCTCCGAAGGAGTCCAGATCGAGTCGGGCGAGCTGGTCCCGGCCACCGAGCTGCTGCGGCGGATCGGCAGGGTCGACGGCCTCGCGAAGATCATGACGCGACTGGGCCTGGGCGAGGGCGACGAGTCCCCCGGTCACGCGGCCGCGGCGCTGGAGTTCGCCCTCGAGGGGCTCTACCTGATGCGGCGCCTGTCCAAGGACGACGTGGCAGGCGGGTCGGTGTACCGCACATGAGCGACGGCCGGCGCATGTGCGCGCAGGCTCCGGCCGGGTTAGCGTGATCTCGTGGCATACCGGTACGGGGAGTATCACGACGGGCCCGATCCACTGGCTCCGCCGTACGACGTCCGCGGGGCGCTCGACGAGATGGGCGACGCGATCCTGTCGGGTTCGACGCCGCTCGACGCCCTGCGCGACCTGCTCAAGCGCGGCCTGCCGGGCGCGTCCGACCGGCGGGGGCTCGACGACCTGCTCCGCCAGGTACGGCAGCGCCGCCGCGAGCTGAGGGAGAACGCGCGGCTCGACGGCACCCTCGAACGGGCCCGCGCGCTGCTCGACAAGGCCATCGGCCAGGAGCGCGCCGAGCTGTTCCCCGACCCTTCGGACGACGCGCGGTTCCGGGAGGCCTCCCTCGACGCGCTGCCGTCCGACACCTCGCGGGCCATCCAGGAGCTCGGCTCGTACGACTGGCGGTCGGCCGCGGCCCGCCAGACGTTCGAGGAGCTCCGCGACCTGCTGCGCCGCGAGGTGCTGGACAGCCAGTTCCGCGGCATGCGGGACGCGCTGGCCAACCCCGATCCCGCCGCGATGGAGCGGGTCCGGCAGATGATGTCGGATCTCAACGACATGCTGGACCGCGACGCGCGCGGCGAGCACACCCAGGAAGACTTCGACCGGTTCATGGAGGAGTACCGGGACATGTTCCCGGAGAATCCGCGGAACCTGGAGGAACTGGTCGACCTTCTGGCCCGCCGTGCCGCAGCCACTCAGCGGCTGCTCGCCTCGCTGACGCCCACACAGCGCGAGGAGCTCGCCGGGCTCATCGAGCAGACCCTGGAACAGGCGGGCCTGTCGGAGCAGATGCGCCGGCTGGGCAACGCCCTGTACTCCCGCCGTCCCGACCTCGCCTGGAACTCGCCCGAGCGGGTCTCAGGGGACGAGCCCATGGGGATGGGCGACGCCGTGACCGCGCTCCAGGACCTCGCCGACCTGAGCGACCTGGAGACGGCGCTGCGCCAGGACTATCCGGGCGCGCGGCTCGACGACATCGACGAGGACGCGATCAGGCGTGCCCTCGGCCGCTCCGCCGTCGACGACCTCGAAGCCCTCCGCCAGGTCGAGCGCGAACTGGAGGAGCAGGGCTACCTGCGACGCCATCGCGGCAAGCTGGAGCTCACCCCCAAGGCCGTCCGCCGTCTCGGTGAGACCGCACTGCGGCGCGTCTTCTCCTCGCTCGAGTCCGGCCGGCGGGGCGACCACGACCAGCAGGACGCCGGCAAGGCGGGCGAGCTCACCGGCTCGAGCCGCCCCTGGCGCTTCGGGGACGAGCAGCCCATCGACGTCGTGCGCACCGTCGTCAACGGCGTGCGCCGCACCCCGTCTCCGTCCGGCAGGGTCTCGCTCACCGTCGACGACTTCGAGGTCTCGGAGACCGAACGGCGCAGCGCCGCCGCCGTGTGCCTGCTGGTCGACCTGTCGTACTCCATGGCCCTGCGCGGCACGTGGGCGGTGGCCAAGCAGACGGCGCTGGCCCTCCAGGCCCTGGTGACCTCGAAGTTCCCCCAGGACGCCGTCCAGATCATCGGGTTCTCGAATTACGCGCGCGTGCTGCAGCCCGACGAACTGGCCGGGCTGGAATGGGACATGGTCCAGGGCACCAACCTGCACCACGCGCTGCTCATCGCCGGCCGCCATCTCGACCGGCACCCGGACTTCGAGCCCGTGGTCCTGGTGGTCACGGACGGCGAGCCGACCGCTCATCTGATGCGCAGCGGCGTTCCGCGTTTCGAGTGGCCGCCCTCGGCGGAGACACTGGAGCTGACCCTCGCCGAGGTCGACAAGATGACCCGTCGGCGGGCGACCCTCAACGTGTTCATGCTCGCCGCCGACGAGCGGCTGAAGGACTTCGTCAACGAGGTCGCCCGGCGCAACGGCGGGCGGGTGTTCTCTCCCAGCGCCGACCGGCTCGGCGAATACGTGGTGAGCGACTTCCTCAAGGTCAGGCGGTCACGCTGACCCGATAATCGATTGCCTATCAGGCTGCGATCGCCGGACGATAGTCAGGACTTCCCCCATATCGGTACTGACCGTTCCACGTCTCGTGGAGGGAGTGCCCAGATGTTCGCCGCCATAGGCCTGGTCGTCCTGATGGTCGTCACAGGCGTGATGTACGAGATGTGCGTCCACGGTCGCCCCCGTAGCCGCAAGTGAACGCCGTCCCTCAGCGGAGCACCGGCGCGTAGCCCGCCAGCGCCGCGTCGAACCCGTCATGCACATCGGTGTACGACCGGTACACGGGTCGCGTCGCGCCGCCGTACGCCGGGTCGTCGAGCAGGGCCACGACCCGGGCGGGCTCGGGCAGCACCCCGCCGCCGAGATGACGGACTCCGCCGAGGACGGTGCGGACACCCTGGCGGCCGGAGCCGAACCCGCCGTGACGCCACCCGCTCTCCTCGTCCCAGACGAGCGCGGTGCCGTCCGTCAGCCTGATCGTGGCGTCGCGCGGGTCGAACGGGTCGTCCCACCACGAGGCGACGCGGTCTCCGAGAACGTCGGCGACCTGCCGGACGTAGGGAAGGGGAAGCCGCAGCCACGCTTCGCTGTACGGCTCGGGCCGAAGGGTCATGACAGGCTCCCGATCTGCCACATGGGACTGTGCTAGGACCTCGTCGTCCTAGGACTCCTTTATCCGCTCTTGACCCAGGTGAAACGTTTACGTCGAAATGACGAGAAGACGACTAGTCTGTGGCGACTGCCACCCGGCGCTGGAACAGCATGGCCGACGGGTATCCCTCGAGATCGGGACGCGTCGGAGCCCAGCCCGCGTGCTCGAACCGCCGCTGCTGGTAGTACGCGTGGAGTTTGTCGTTCGTCGTCCAGGCGTCCAGGCGGATCCAGACGAGCCCCATGTCGCTCGCGCGCCTTTCTGCCCAGTTCAGCAGTTCCGCGCCGAGGTCCCGCCCCGAATGCGACCGGTGCACCATCATCCGCGAGACGTAGAGGGCGCGGTCGTGGCCGTCGTCCACGTCCGACCACAGACTGCCGCGATCCTCGGTGTGCAGGGTCATGGTGCCCACCGGTTCGCCGGCGTCGCACACCATCCAGGTCGCGCCCGCCTCGATGGCCTCCCCGATCCGCCTGGCCTGCTCCCCCTCGTCAGGCCAGGCCTCCTGCCACTGATCCAGGCCCTTGTCCTTCAACCACTCGGACAGGTGCGCGCGCAGTCCGAGGATCACGTCGAGGTCTTCCCTCACGGCCGATCGCATCTGCAGGTCGCCGAGAGTATGGAAATCGATCGCGGGAACGCGAAAAGACACGAATGACTCCGGATTGCGGAACGGATCAGGCCTCGCCGCCGCGCGCGGAAACATCGCCCATCTCGTAGGCGAGCCGCGTGCTGTCACCGGTATACACGGTGATCGTTAAACGGATGGGCCGTTCCGAGGAATAGGCCGTCCGGAAAATCTCCAGAACGGGAACGCCGGGGCCGACCCCCAGCGTGGCCGCCTCTCGCTGACCCGGCATCCGGGTGACGATCTCGTCGCGGTATCCGACCTGGACGTATCCGTGCCCGGCGAGCTCGCGAACCGTGCCGTGCGGGATGTCCTCCGGGTCGATCAGGGGGGTGCCCTCGGCGATCTCCATGGGGTAGTGCGACTCCTGGATCGACCACGGCCGCCCGTCCAGGAGCCGCTCCATGCTCCGGACCACGACCCGCGAGCCCTCGTCGACCTCGAGCCTGGCGGCCACCTCCGACGACGCCGTACGCACCTCCACACGGAAGTTGCGCTGCTCAGGGGCCCGGCTCTCCGCCTCCGCCGATGAGACGAACTCGTCCCGCTCGCTCCTGTCGGGCACGCCGGGCGCCGGCGCCGGCACCGTGAAGGTCACCCACTCCCGCACGTACGTGCCCCGTCCCTGACGCGGCTCGACGAGTCCTTCGTTGGCCAGCGCCGCGAGAGCGAGGCGCACCGTGTTGCGTGAGACGCCGAACCTGTCCTCGAGCTCCGGCTCGGACGGAAGCTGGTCACCGGGCGCCAGCGTGCCCTTGGCGATCTCGTTCCGGAGTTCCGCCGCGACCGTGCGGTACAGGGGTTCAGGCACGTCGGATCACTTCCCTCCCCATTGAGGGCTATCTCATTAGTTATGCCATTGATTACCCAGGTTAGACCCAGACCACTCGTTGGTATGACTCTTATGAGCAGCAAGAACGAAAACGTTACCAGCCATAACCGCCCCGCCTCATCGAAACGGACCGAGAAAGGAGCCGCGATGTTGGAAGCAGTCGTCATGGTGGTGGTGGCCCTCGCGGCAGTGGTCACCGGGGTGTTCGTGGTCCTCGTGATCGGCATCCGCAGGGAGGACTCCCTCGGGTCGATCACGGACCGACCTCCCGGTCCCATGGCGAAGGGCACCCGATGGATCCTCGGCCTGTCCGTGGACCACTCCGCCTGCCGGTACGTGAACGACCCGCAACACGCGTGCCCGACCTGCCGGCGCGCGTACAGCTATCCGCGGGTTCACTGACCACGCGGGTTCACCGACCACGCAAGCGACGCGACGATCGACTCCGAACACGGCGCTCTCGTGCCGAACCGTCCTCCCCATCCGATCATCCAGGCGATAACCTCGACGGCATGTCGTTCCCCGACAAGCTGCTCCTGTGGCTGCACATAGGCTTCGCCGTCTTCGCCATCGGCCCGCTGACGGCGGTGACGAGCGTGACGCCCCGCTACATCAGGGCTCGCGACGTCAACGTCCTGAAGTACCTGAACCGGTCCACCCGGCTCTTCGGGCTCCTGACGCTCGGCGTGTTCGTCTTCGGACTCGCGCTGGGCCGCAGCGCCCTGGCCAAGCCGTACCTGTCGGTCTCGATGACGTTGTTCATCGTCGCCGCGGTGCTGCTGGTGATCATCGACCGCGACCAGCGGTCGGCCATGCAGGCGCTGTCCACGGAGAGCACGGCGGACGACGCCAAGGTGCAGACCGGAAGGATCGCCGCCCTCTCCGGCCTCACCGCCCTGATCTGGCTCGTGATCCTCTTCCTGATGGTCTTCTTCAACCCCTGACGGACGTCCGCTCACGTGCACGGCAGAAAGGCGGCGACCGTGGCCTCGGACCGCGCGCCGGCGACCCGGAAACGGGCGCTCTGGGCGCTGGTGGCCCTGGGAGTCGCCACCTTCACCTACATCACCGTCGAACTCCTCCCGATCGGCCTGCTCACGGTGATGGCGGCCGACCTCCACCGGACCCCGTCGGAGATGGGCCTGATCGTCACGGGCTACGCCGCCGTCGTCGTGCTGGCCTCGATCCCGCTGACGCGGCTCGCGTTGTGGGTGCCGCGGCGGACGCTCCTCGCGGTGACCCTCGGCACGCTCACCGTCGGCACGCTCCTCACCGCCGTCGCGCCGAGCTATCCGGTCCTGCTGGCGGCCCGGCTGCTGACCGCCCTCACGCAGGCGCTCTTCTGGTCGGTCGTCGCCACGACCGCGATCGCCCTGTTCCCCCCGCGAGAGCAGGGACGGGTGGTCGCCCGCCTCGCGATCGGCAACTCCATCGCCCCCGTCCTCGGCGTCCCCGCCGGGACCTGGCTCGGCCAGCAGGCGGGCTGGCGGGTCTCGTTCGTCGTCACGGCGGTCCTGGCCCTCGCCACCTGCGCCGCGCTGATCGCGCTGCTGCCCGCCGTCACCGCCGCGAACGCCGAGCCGGCCCGCGGCACGGCTCCGGACGCCCGCAGGTACGCGCTCCTCGTCACCGCCACGGTGATCGGCGTCACCGGATTCCTGACGGCGTACACCTACATCACGCCGTTCCTCGAGGAGGTCAGCGGATTCGCCCCGCAGGCGCTGGGCTCGCTGCTGTTCGCCTCCGGCGTGGCGGGGGTCGTCGGCACGGTCGTGGTCGGGAGACATCTCGATCGGCGCCCGCGCACCGCGCTGATCGTGCCGCTCATAGTGATCACCGGCGCCCTGCTCGGCCTGTACGCCCTGGGCACCGCCGGGCCTCCCGCCGCCGTGGCCCTGTGCCTGACCGGTCTGTCGTTCGCCGCGCTGGCGACGGCCATCCAGAACCGCACGCTTCAGGTGGCCCCTGGCAGCACCGACCTCGCCTCGGCGGGCATCAGCTCGGCCTTCAACGTCGGCATCGCCTCAGGCTCGCTGCTCGGGGGCGTGCTGATCGACGGACTGGGAACGCGCAGCGTGGCGCTCACCGGCGGCATCCTGACGTCCGTGGCGCTCGCGGCGCTGATCAGCGAGAGGTGGCTGGCCCGGCCCGCGAGGCCCGCCGACGCCGAGACGGCGGTGGCGTGCTGACCGCGGACCGGACCGCCGCACTCGTCAGGAAAGCGCCTCCGTCAGGTCGGCGAGCAGGTCGTCGACCGTCTCGATGCCGACCGACAGGCGGATCAGATCGCTGGGAACCTCGAGCGGCGACCCGGCCGCCGAGGCGTGCGTCATCCGGCCGGGGTGCTCGATCAGCGACTCGACGCCGCCGAGCGACTCGCCGAGGGTGAACAGCCGGGTGCGGCCGCAGATCGCGACGGCCTCCTCCTCGCCGCCGGCCACGCGGAAGGAGACCATCCCGCCGAAGCGCCGCATCTGCTTGGCCGCGATCTCGTGCCCCGGGTGACCGGGAAGCCCGGGGTAGAGCACCTCGGTGACCCTGCGGTGCGAAAGCAGCAGGTCGACGACGCGCTCGGCGTTGTCGCAGTGCCGGTCCATCCGCACGCCGAGCGTCTTGAGGCCCCGCAGGGTCAGCCACGCGTCGAACGGCCCGGCCACCCCTCCGATCGCGTTCTGGTGGAAGGCGAGCCGCTCCCCGACCTCCGCCGAACGGGCGACGAGGGCCCCGCCGACGACGTCCGAGTGGCCCCCGACGTACTTGGTGGTCGAGTGGACCACCACGTCGGCGCCCAGCGCCAGCGGCTGCTGCAGGTACGGCGAGGCGAAGGTGTTGTCCACCAACAGCACCGCGCCCGCCTCGTGGGCGATCTGCGCCAGCGCCGCGATGTCGGCGATGCCGAGCAGGGGGTTGGTGGGCGTCTCCACCCAGATCGCCTTGGTGTGCGGCCGCACGGCGGCGCGGACGGCGTCCAGGTCGCCCAGCGGCACCGGGTCGAAGCTCAGCCCCCACCGCGAAAGGACCTTGGCGAAGAGCCGGTAGGTGCCGCCGTACGCGTCGTCGGGGATCAGCACGTGATCACCGGGCTCGCAGATCGTGCGGATCAGCGTGTCCTCGGCGGCCAGGCCGGAGGCGAACGCCAGACCCCGCGCGCCTCCCTCGACGGCGGCCAGGGCCTCCTCAAGGGCGGTCCTGGTCGGGTTCGCGGACCGGCTGTACTCGTAGCCGGCCCGCAGCCCGCCGACGCCGTCCTGCTTGTACGTCGACACGGCGTAGATCGGCGGCACGACCGCACCCGTATGCGGATCAGCCTCCTGGCCTGCGTGGACGGCGAGAGTCTCGAAGCCTTCGTTCATGCCGTCGAGCGTAGTCGCTGCCCGGCTACCGCCCGGCCAGGAACGCCAGGAGATCCTGACGGGTGAGCAGCCCGACGGGCTTGCCGTCGCCGAGGACCACCGCGGCGTCGGCCTTCTCCAGCGCCTCGACCGCGCGGGCCACCGGCTCACCCGAACCGATCATGGGCAGGGCCGCCGACATGTGCCCGTCGATCGGGTCCTCGGAGCGCATCTTGCCGCGGTACAGGCCCTCAAGGAGGTCGCGCTCGACGATCGAGCCCACCACCTCGGCCGCCATGACCGGCGGCTCCTCCTTCATGACCGGAAGCTGCGACACGTTGTACTCACGCATGATGGAGATCGCCGTGCCGACCGTCTCGTGCGGGTGGACGTGCACGAACTCGGGCAGGCCCGCCGCCTTCCTGCCGAGGACGTCGGCCACCAGGCCCTCCTCGCTCGGCGTCGTGAGGAACCCGTAGTCGGCCATCCACTCGTCATTGAAGATCTTCGACAGGTAGCCGCGGCCGCCGTCGGGCAGCAGCACGACGATCACGTCGTCCGGCCCCGCCGACTGGGCCACCTTGACGGCCGCCACCACGGCCATGCCGCACGAGCCCCCGACGAGCAGGGCCTCCTCGCGGGCCAGCCGGCGGGTCATGTTGAACGAGTCCTTGTCCGAGATCGCGATGACCTCGTCGCAGATCGTGGTGTCGTAGGTGATCGGCCAGATGTCCTCGCCGACGCCCTCGACCAGGTACGGACGGCCGCTGCCGCCGGAGTACACCGAGCCCTCGGGGTCGGCGCCGATGATCTTGACGCGGCCGCCGGAGACCTCCTTGAGGTACCTCCCGGTCCCGCTGATCGTCCCGCCGGTGCCCACTCCTGCGACGAAGTGGGTGATCCTGCCCTCGGTCTGCTCCCAGATCTCCGGGCCGGTCGAGTGATAGTGACTCGCCGGGTTCTCCGGGTTCGAGTACTGGTCGGGCTTCCACGCGTTCGGCGTCTCACGGGCCAGCCGGTCGGACACCGAGTAGTAGGAGTCCGGGTGGTCGGGAGAGACGGCGGTCGGGCACACCACGACCTCCGCGCCGTACGCCCTGAGCACGGCGATCTTGTCCTGGGCCACCTTGTCCGGGCAGACGAACAGGCAGCGGTATCCCTTCTCCTGGGCCACGATGGCCAGCCCGACGCCGGTGTTGCCCGAGGTCGGCTCGACGATCGTCCCGCCGGGCTTGAGCGCGCCGCTGCGTTCGGCGGCCTCGATCATCCGAACGGCGATCCGGTCCTTCACCGATCCACCGGGGTTGAAATACTCCACTTTGGCCAGCACCTGTGCCGGCGCTCCCGCCGTCACCTTGCGCAACCGGACGAGAGGGGTGTTCCCCATCAGCTCGACCAGTGAGTCGTGTACCCGCACCGCTAAGACCGCCTTGGTTTTGCCGAAGCTTTGTCAGCTTGCCAGGAGCCGGGGTCCCGAGGGGGTGGCCGGGATTCGGCTAGTTTTCAATTCCAAACCGTACCGTGACGTGGGGTGAGCGGGTGATCTGGACGACCGGCGCGGCGCGAACCGCGCGACGCATCGCCACGGCCGCCGCACTGGGCGGAGGCGGCCTGACGGCGCTCGGAGCGATCACCTATGGCCTGCTCATCGCCGAGGCCGCGGTGGCCCGCCGCATCGTCGGCCAGCCGCACGGCCTCAACGGGCCCGATTCCGACGGTCTGTACGGCGACACCTATCCCGGCGAGCCCATCCGAATGGCCGTCCTCGGCGACTCGACGTCGGTCGGTCTCGGCCTTACCGATCCCGCCGACACCCCCGCCGTCATCATCGCGCACGGCGTGGCCGCCGTCGCCGAGCGGCCGGTGCGGCTGAGCGTCGTCGGGCTGTCGGGCGCGGCGTCGGCCGATCTGGGTGTCCAGGTGGACCGGGCGCTCGAGGCCCGGCCCGAGATCGCGATCATCTTCGTCGGCGCCAACGACGTCACCACCGCCACCCTCCCCGCCCGTGCCGTAGGGCACCTGCAGAAGGCGGTGCGCCGGCTCAGGGACGCGGGCGTGGAGGTCGTCGTGGGCACGTGCCCCGACCTGGGGACCGTCCGCCCCATCGCGCAACCGCTCCGGTGGGTCACCCGCCGGTGGTCGCGGCAGCTCGCGGCCGCCCAGACGGTCGCCGTCGTCGAGGCCGGCGGCAGGACGGTGGCCTTCGCCGACCTGCTCGGACCCGAATTCGAGACCAACCCGGCAGAGATGTTCGGACCAGATCGTTTCCATCCATCTGCCCGAGGTTACTCACAAGCCGCGTACGCAGTGCTACCGTCTGTATGCGCCGCGTTGGGGTTGTGGCCCGGGCCAGAACCCGTGCGCGTCGAAGGATCGCAATACCTTCTGGCGGCAATGGCCGTGGAGGAACCCGGCACCGAGGTCACCGCGACCCATGTGGCCGGCCGGGCGGTCGGCCCCCACGGACGATGGGCTGCACTGCTTCGCCGGAAACCTGGGCCGATGACGAGCGGCTAGAGTCGGTTACCCCACGCGGCCAGGCCATCACCCCCTGTAGGAGTGACATGACCCGGCCTCACGTGAAACCTCCTCTCGCACTCGCCGCAGCCACCCTCCTGGCCGGCGGGGCACTGACCTCCTGTTCCAGCAGCGACACCGCCGAAGGCCCGGCGAAGTCCTGGTCCAACGTCCAGATCAACGCCGTCAGCCGCGCCACCACGGGAGCGGGCGTGGCGGCGACCACCTCGATGCGGACCAACGGGGCCCTCGAGACCGTCGCCCTCGACCTGGCCACGGGCAAGAAGTTGTGGGCCGCGCCGGCGACCATGGCGGGCCGCCTGCCCGGCATGGGCGTACAGGCGCCGGCGATGGTGGAGACCGGCCGCGGCCAGGGCGTCGTCGTGGCCGTCGACCCGGCGGGCACCGCGCCCAAGACCACCCGGATCAAGGCCACCGTGGTGGCCAGGGACGCCAGGACCGGCAAGCAGAAGTGGGCCCGCCCCATCGAGTCGACCTTCGGCCCACAGCGCTGCGGGCCGTACGTCTGCCTGTCGGAGAACACCTCGTTGAAGACGGCCCGGCTCGTGGTCCTGGATCCGCAGACCGGAAAGATCCAGTGGCAGCTCCCCGGCATCGCCGAGGTCGAGTGGTCGGACCCGGCCAACGTCGTGCTGCTGCGGCTCGCCTCACACCCCGTGCTGGAGTCCCACTCGCTGAAGACCGGCAAGGTCGTCTGGCAGCTCCCGATCGAGCAGGCCCTCGGCGAGGGCGTCGACCTGTCCGGCGGCTGGTCGTTCGGGGCGACCGGCGACAAGCTCGTGGGCTACGTCGCGCCGTACACCAACCCCGACACCAAGCAGACCTCGACGTTCGGCCTGTTCTCCGTGCGTCTGGACGACGGCGTCGTCGACTGGATGCGGCCCTCGGTGGTCCGTGTCTACCCCAGCGGCAATCCGGCGTTCGCGCCCGTCGTCAGGCCGGTCGACGAGCAGGGACAGTACGGCGGCTTCGCCCGGCTCGACGGGGAGACGGGACGCGTGCTGGGGCAGATCACGCCGACGCAGGTGCCCGGCTCCGGCTGGTGGCTCGCGTTCCCTCCGTCCATGGACACGCTCGGTTTCCTCAAGCACGACGCGGCCGGCTCGGCCTTCGATCTGAAGTCGGGTGAGCCGAGCGCGGTGAAGGGCACGACCGGCTGGTCGTTCTGCGCCACCGACCCGCGCCCGCTGGCCCTTCCCGGCGTGACTCCGGGGTTCTACGCGATCGCCGCGCTCTGTGAGTTCGACCTGGCCACCGGCAAGCGGACCTCCGCGTCCTCGGCGCCGCCCGCGTGGTTCACCGGCGGTCAGGACGGCTGGCGCCTGTGGCGCGACGAGAAGGGCGGCCTGCACGCGGTCAACGACGGCACCGCGACCACTCCCGGCATGTACGGATGACCAGCGTCCGGCACCCGCCTCGCTCCTCCGGTACAAAGTTCTGTTCATGTGGCCCCAGGGCGTGGCGGAAGCCGTACCGGGAGGTAACCTCCTGCGGAGGAGGGCCGCCCGAACGCTGAGCGCGGTGGCCGGAGAAACAGGGAGAGTCACATGCCTGAGGCAGTCATCGTGGCAACCGCGCGGTCACCCATCGGCCGCGCCTTCAAGGGATCTTTGAAGGACATCCGGCCCGACGACCTGACGGTTCAGATCGTCCAGGCCGCCCTCGCCAAGGTGCCGCAGCTCGACCCGAACGACGTGGACGACCTCATGCTGGGCTGCGGCCTGCCCGGCGGCGAGCAGGGCTTCAACATGGGCCGGGTGGTCTCGGTGCTCCTCGGCCTCGACGGCGTCCCCGGCACCACGGTCACCCGCTACTGCTCGTCGTCGCTGCAGACCACCCGGATGGCGTTCCACGCCATCAAGGCCGGCGAGGGCGACGTCTTCATCTCCGCGGGCGTCGAGACGGTCTCCCGGTTCGCCTCGGGCAGCTCGGACTCCCTCCCCGGCACCACGAACCCCCTCTTCCTTGACGGCAAGGGCCGGACCGACAAGGCCGCCGAGGGCGCGGGGCCGGTCTGGCACGACCCGCGCGAGGACGGCGAGATCCCCGACGTCTACATCGCGATGGGCCAGACCGCGGAGAACGTCGCGGGGCTGCGGGGCGTCTCCCGCCGCGAGCAGGACGAGTTCGGCGTGCGGTCGCAGAACCTGGCGGAGAAGGCCATCGCCAACGGGTTCTGGGAGAGCGACATCACCCCGGTCACCATGCCCGACGGCACCGTGGTGAGCAAGGACGACGGCCCGCGGGCGGGCACGACCTATGAGGCCGTCTCGCAGCTCAAGCCGGTCTTCCGGCCCGACGGCACGGTGACGGCGGGCAACTGCTGCCCCCTCAACGACGGCGCGGCCGCGGTGATCGTCATGAGCGACACCAAGGCGGCCGAGCTGGGGATCACGCCGCTGGCGCGGATCGTCTCGACCGGCGTGACCGGACTGTCGCCGGAGATCATGGGGCTCGGGCCGGTCGAGGCCTCCCGGCAGGCCCTCGGCCGTGCGGGGATGGCCATCGGCGACATCGACCTCGTGGAGATCAACGAGGCCTTCGCCGCCCAGGTGATCCCCTCGTACCAGGAGCTCGGCATCGACCTCGACCGTCTCAACGTCAACGGCGGCGCGATCGCGGTGGGCCACCCCTTCGGCATGACCGGGGCGCGCATCACCTCGACGCTCATCAACAGCCTGCGCTTCCACGACAAGTCGCTCGGCCTCGAGACGATGTGCGTCGGCGGCGGCCAGGGCATGGCGATGGTCCTGGAGCGCCTGGCCTGACAAGCAGAGAGCCGCTGAAGCAGAGCCGCTGAGGGGGATCCCGGAGCCGTCCGGGATCCCCCTCGCGGGCTCAGCCGTGGTGGTCGGGGCCGGCCTTGATGGGCTCGATCCGGATGAGGACCCGCCGATCCCGCACCATCGCGGCACGGTAGTCGTCCCAGTCCGGATGCTCGCCGCTGATGTCCCGGTAGTAGGCGACCAGGCCGTCCATCGCCTCCGGCAGCGGCACGACCGTCGCGGTTCCCTCGATCTGAACCCAGGGGCCGTAGAAGGCGTCAGTCATCACCGTGAGGAAGACCTGCGGGTTCTTCCGGGAGTTGCGGGTCTTCACCGCGGTTTCCCTGCTGCTGACGACGAGGTACCCGTCCTCGTCGAGCCCCACCGTGATCGGTGAGGTCTGGGGGCGGCCGTCGGCGTGCCAGGTGAGCATGACCGCACGGTGGTTGTCCTTCACGAACGCGCGTGCCTCATCGAGATCCATGAGGACAATGATGCGCCCACACCGGACGGGTGCGGGCGCAGGTATCGGATCGGTTGCTTCCTAGAAGCGACGCCGACGCTCGTGCTCCAGGACGATCGCTGCGGCGTAGCCGTGGCTCAGCCCGTGTTCGGAGGCGAGCCAGGCGGCTCGCTCATCACATCTCAGGAACGACGGACCGTTGTCGATGGCTTGGAACCACTCGGGGAGTTCGCGTCCGGTGATCGAGGGGACGCGTGCGATCAGCTTTGTCTGTGTCTCCGGTGAGTGGTTCAACGACATGTGCACCTCCACGGATCGGGCTGCTTTGTGTCACAGTGCATCACCAGCCCGTGCTTGACAAGCCCCTCGCAGACATCAACTTGTTACAGATTGTTGATCGAAAGTTTTGCCTCGCGAGGGCGCACGCTGATATTGGACAAGGAAAAGGCGCTCTTCGGGAAAGAAGAGCGCCCTTTTCTCATGCCAGGCTAGTCGTTGTTCGTGAAATAGCTGATGAAGCGAAGAATCTCCAGGTAGAGCCAGACGAGGCTCAGCGTGAGGCCGAAGGCCATCAGCCAGGAGTACCGCTCAGGAACGCCGGCCCGGACGCCGCTCTCGATCTGGTCGAAGTCGAGGAGCAGGAAGAAGCAGCCGAGCAGGATCGCGACGACGCTGAAGAGCCAGCCGATCGGGCTGTCCGTGCGCAGGCCCAGGCCGCCGTCCACGAAGAAGCCCGCGACCATGTTCAGCAGGGCGAGGCCGACGAACGCGAAACCGGCCGCGATCACGTACTTGGTGAACTTGGGCGTGGGCCGGAAGATCTTCAGGGCGTAGACGGCCAGCGTGCCGCCGAAGGCCACCATGGTGCCGAGCACGGCCTGAAGGACGATGCCGTTGAAACGCGTCTCGTAGGCGTGGCTGATGTAGCCGATCGCGATGCCGTAGCAGACCGCGTAGCCGAGGATGAGCGCGGGGTTCGTGCTCTGCTTGAACGAGACGATCAGACCGAGGACCAGGCCGACCAGCATCGCCGGGATGGCGATCCCGGCGCCGAAGTCCATGTACCACGACACCGCCGCCGCGACGACCAGCGCGCCGAGTGTCATGAAGCCGCGCACCACGACGTCGTCGATGGTCATCGGACGCGACGTCGGCGGAGCGTATGACGGCGCGCCGTACATGGCGTCGAGCTGCTGCACGCTCGGGGTCGCCGTGGTCCACTGCTGCTGACCGGTCGACCCACGCCGGCTGAATATCGGGTTTCTGCTCTCCATCGCTGCCTCCGGGACGCGACTCGCTGCTCAGCCTCTTGCGCGGCTTATTCGGGATGGTGCCCACGAAGCGCCGTGCCCACAAGGGACTCGACGCTCCGCCAACGTCTGCAACGATCAGCGCCCGGTCCGAGTTCCCGGCCACGCCGGGCGAATCGGCGCGACTTTCTTCATCGCCCCCGGCGAATCATCACAGGTCCGACTATCGCGTCATATGCATCACCGCGGATCGGGAGAAACTCGCCGGGCACGAGCACGCCAATAAACTGGGATAGTTCTTTTAACGGAGTAGTTCAAGTTTAGTGCTAGCGTGTTGGGCATCGGGCTCGTCCCGAAACGGATCCACGGCCACGGAGCGCGATCCGATCGCCCGCGCGATCGGCCGAGTCGGGCCCGCGGCCCACAACCTCACCACCTCAGCGACCCCCGGACGTCTCGAGGGGACGCGAAAACGTGTGAGGAGGACGCGGTGCACGGCTCTGTATCTTTACGCGAAGCTGAACGGTCGCCTCTGGCGCGGCTGCGCCCCCGGTCGATCCGCGGCCGGCTAACCGTTCTGGTCACCTTCCTGGCGCTGGTGCTGCTGGTGCCCACGGGATTGCTGGCAGGTTCGCTGGCGCGGCACGCGTTCAAGGACACCGTCTGGCTCGACGCGCGCCAGCAGTCCTCCTCGACGGCGGCGGCGCTCCGAGCCGGACGCCTGGGCAACCCGATCGTCCCGCACGTCCCCGGCATCACGCTGGTCCAGGTCGTCGCGCCGGACCAGCAGATCATCGCGGCGTCACAGGAGGCCCGCGGCCTTCCTCCGATGAGCGGAGTCCGGCCGCATCCGAACCGCCCGCAGATGGACGTTCGGTCCTGCCCGGCCCACGGGGACGGAGAATGCGTCCGGCTCTCCGCGCTCCGCGTGACCCAGGCGGACGACTCGCCCGTGGTCTACGCGGGCAGGCCGGCGGAGGGGCTGCTGGCAGGCGGGCCGTTCGACTGGCTCTTCGCGGTCGAGGTGCTCGGCCTCGTCATGCTCACCGGCTGGGGCACCTGGAAGATCGCCGGTCGCACCCTCCGGCCGGTCGAGAACATCCGCGCCCAGCTGGCCTCGATCAACGTCAGGCATGTCGGCAGCCGGGTCGCCGAACCCTCGGTGTACGACGAGATCGGCCGTCTGGCCAAGACGGTGAACAACACGCTGGC
The DNA here is from genome assembly GCF_016862895.1 of Planotetraspora kaengkrachanensis. Taxonomy (GTDB): domain Bacteria; phylum Actinomycetota; class Actinomycetes; order Streptosporangiales; family Streptosporangiaceae; genus Planotetraspora; species Planotetraspora kaengkrachanensis. The sequence goes on from NZ_BONV01000013.1 coordinate 231,947, forward strand.
GCGGATCGAGGAGGCCAACCGCGCGACGGAGAACGCTCTGCTGAGGCAGCGGCAGTTCGCGGCGGACGCGGCGCACGAGTTGCGCACCCCGCTGGCGGGACTGCGGGCGGAACTCGAGGAGGCTCAGCTGCATCCGGACCAGACCGATCTGCCCGACGTGCTCCAGCGGACGCTGACCGACGTCGACCGGCTCCAGACGATCATTTCCGATCTCCTGCTGCTGGCGAAGCTGGGGGCGGGCGCGCCGGAGGAGCAGCGACCCGTCGACCTGGGCGCACTCGTCGAGGACGAGGTGTCCCAGCGTGGCCGGCGCGTCGCCTTGGGGCTGCGGCTCGAACCGGGCGTGACGGTCGACGGCGTGCCGATCCAGCTCAGCCGATTGGTCGCCAACCTGCTCGACAACGCGCAACGGCACGCCGTGCACGCCGTACAGGTGGAGGTGCGTCGGGTCGGCAACGGCGCCGAGCTGTCCGTCAGCGACGACGGCACCGGGATCCCGCCCACCGAACGAGAGCGGATCTTCGAGCGCTTCACCCGGCTGGACAGCGCCCGCAGCCGCCATCACGGAGGCTCCGGCCTCGGGCTCGCCATCGCCCATGAGATCGCGACAGCGCACGGGGGCACGCTGCAGGTGGCGGACTCGCCGGAAGGCGGCGCGCGGTTCGTCCTGCGGTTGCCACCGGCGAAGCCGCACGCGCCGACCGGCGAGCCGATCCACACGATGATCTCCGCAGGCGGCTCCGGGCCTGACGGATCACATCCGGGCGAACCACTCGCGCACGGCGTCCCTGCCGCCCGATCCCAGAGCCACCATCAAAGCGGCACGCGCCTTGACGGGGGCGAGTCCACGGGCGCCGATCGCACCCGCTTTCGCGGCCAGCCCCAGTCCGAGCGGCAGCGTGTCGAGCGGAACGCCGGACGTGTGACACCGTGACGCGACGACCACCGGAATGTCCCAGTCCGACAGTTCGGCGATCGCGGTGAACAACGTGACCGGGACGTTTCCCGCGCCCGTGCCCTCCAGCACGATCCCGCGCGCACCTGCGTCGACGACGGTCGTGAGCAACGCCGGCTCGATGTCCGGATAAGTCTTGATCAAGGGGACATGCGATTCGGGCTCCCCCACCGGGTCGGGCGGCCGCGGCGGCGCCGCGGCGAGCGGGCGGATCCGGCCTTCCTCCACGCGGAACACGGGAGAGTACGGCGCGGAGGTGAACGCCGGCCGTCCGCCGGCGTCGATCATGGTGACCCATCGGGCCGCGTGCAACCGATCGTCCAGGCAGACGACCGCTCCCACCCCGCGCAGCGCCGGGTGGGCGGCGGCGGTCAAAGAGGCCGCGAGATTGCCCGGCCCGTCGGGGGACGGGTCGTCCAGCGGGCGCACGGCTCCGGTCAGCACGATCGCGCCCCGGTGCGCGGCGGGACCCGCGAGGACATCGGTGAGGTAGGCGGTGTCCTCCATCGCGTCGAGGCCGTGTGTGATCACGACGCCGTCGAACTCCTCGTCCAGGATGGCCGACCGGGCCCGCCGGGCCAGAGCCAGCATCACCGAGGGCGACATGTCCCAGCTCGGCGGAGCCATGAAGTCCTCGACCTCGACCTGCGCGGGCAGCATGCGGGCGGGCACGGTCCGCAGCAGATCCGCTCCTGACGCCACACCCGGACGGCCCGGGCCCGACATGTAGGCGATCGTGTCGCCAGTCGCGATCAGCAGCACACGTGCCATGTCAGGCGGCCGGGCCGGCGATGCCCGCGTGCCGCTCGAGCCGTTCGATGCGCTCGGCCAGCGGCCTCAGCTCGTGACGGACGAGCTCGCCGATCCGCGCGACCACGGCCTCCTGCGACAGCGTGCCCGCCGCCGGGGCCTGCTGTCCCGCCGGCGTCTCCTGCCCCTGCGTCTGGGCCCGGAGGTGGACGTACCCGGCGAGGGCGGCGACGACGGCGCGGCGCGTGAGCCGGAGCTCGGCGCCGGCGGCACGGAGGACCTGCCCGGCGGTGCCGTCGGGTTCGGCGACGAACCCGAGCAGCAGGTGCTCACAGCCGATGTAGTTGTGACCGAGCGTCTGCGCCTCCGTGACGGCGAACTCGAGGGCGTTGGCCGCCGGGCCGCTGAACCGGCGGACGCCGTCTCCGGTCGCCTCGTCTCCTTCGTGAAGCTGCCGGGCGAGGTCGCGCGCGACCGTCTCCGGCTCGATCTCCATGGCGCGGAGAACATGGAGGGCCAGGTTGGTCCCCTCGGCCAGCATGGCGGCGAGCAGGTCCTCCGTTCCGATGGCGGCGGCTCCCCGCTCTCGCGCCTTGTCCAGCGCGAGCTTGAAGACGGCCCGGGTGCGCGCGGTGAAGTGCGCCAGCCTGCCCGCGGGATCGTCGAGCTCCAGTTCTCCCACGACGGCCTCCCTGATGGCCGTCACGCGGCGTACGGCCTGTTCCAGGGCCCGCTGGCAGACGGCGGAGACCGGCAGGCCCGCCTCCTTCACCGCCTCCGCCAGTTCGTCGGGCAGGTACACGTTGATTTTCGGCATACCCCTTGTATAACCCCTAGAGGGTTATATGGCCAGCCCGACTGGCGGCCGATCATGAAGGAATGCGAATTCTGGTGACCGGCGCGACCGGAAACGTGGGCCGGATCGTCGTGGAGCGACTCCTGGAGGCGGGAGCGACCGTACGGGCGCTTTGCAGGAACCCCCGCCAGGCCGCCCTTCCCGGAAACATCGAGGTGGTCGAGGGAGACCTGTCGCGGCCGGAAAGCCTGCGTCCCGCGTTGGAGGGCGTGGAAAGAATGCATCTTTTCCCTTTCGCCGCCACCGCATCCGACGTGGTGGACCTGGCCGAGGAGGCGGGAGTCCGCCGCGTGGTCGTCATGTCGTCGGGCGCGGTGACCGCCGGTCGCGACACCGGCGCCCATCTGCCCGTGGAACGGGCCGCGGAGGCCTCCGGCATGGAGTGGACCCACGTGCGGCCCGGCGAGTTCATGCTGAACAAGCTGTGGTTGTGGGGACCGTCCATCCGGGAGGAGCGAGTGGTCCGCGATCCGTTCCCCGACCTGGCCTGGCACCCGGTGCACGAGCGGGACATCGCCGACGTGGCCACGGCCGCCCTCCTCGAGGACGGGCACCAGGGCGTCGCCTACACCGTGAACGGCCCCGAGTTCATCAGCCGGCGCGACCAGGTCCGCGCCATCGCCGAGGCCGTCGGCGAGGACATCCGGCTCGAGGTCGTGACCCCGGCCCGGGCCCGCGAGATGTACCTGGCCCAGGGCGGCTTCGCCGCGGCCAATGCCGGTTTCCTCACCGGCTTCGAGGAGTACGCACGTGATCAAGCCGACCGTGCACGGGCCGGGAAGGCCGCCCCCGCGCCGTCGGGCCCGGCGCCCACCGCGGAGAAGGTCACCGGCAGACCGGCCCGCACGTTCGGCGACTGGGTCCGCGACCACGCCGGGGACTTCGCCTGAGCGCGAGCCCCGGCCCCCTGTGAACCGGCCTGCATGAATCAGCCCGTGACCGCCATTGGCCACGGGCTTGCTCATGCTTGGCAGGGTCTGTGCCCCCGGTGGGACTCGAACCCACAACGCAGCCCTTTTAAGGGGCTTGCCTCTGCCGTTGGGCTACGGGGGCGCCGCGATCATATGCCACGGATCTCTCATCTGTAACCGGTTAGCCCTTACGCCGCTTGTCCCCCTTTCCGGACAGCATGAACGGCCCTGGTCCCGGCGACCCGATCCAGGAAGAGCAGGCCGTCCAGATGGTCGATCTGATGCTGGACGCAGCGGGCCTCGAAGGCGTCGGCCTGGAACGTCATCGGCTCACCCGTGCCCGGCCGTACGCCATGGACCGTGATCTGGGTGGCCCGGGCGACATCCGCGGCCAGGCCCGGCACCGACACGCAGCCCTCGCGGGCCACGTCCCAGTCGGCCGCCTCCACGATCTCCGGGTTGGCGATGACCAGTTCCCCCGAACACGACCGGGTCGAGGGGTGGCCGGAGACGTCGAGGCACATCAGCCGCCATCCGACGCCGAGCTGGGGAGCCGTCAGGCCCCGGCACCCCGGCATGCTCCGCATGGCCCCCACGAGGTGGCGCACGACGGCGGGCACGACGGCGTCGGCCGGGTCAACCGAGGCCGCCGGTGTCACGAGCAGGCTGTGCGGCGCGGTGACCACCCCCTCGATCAGGCAGGTACGGCTGTCGACTTCCATCACATCACCGCCGGGTCGGCCGGCCGGAAGGCGATCCGGTATCCGTCGAGGGCGGCGGCCATGGCGCGCATCAGCGAGGCCACATCGGCTTGAGCAGGCAGTTCGACGTCGGCGACCAGGACGAACAGGTTTCCGGCCACCCGGGTGGTCATCGAGGTGACCGCGCAGCCCGCCTCGGCGAGCAGACCTGTCGTCGCAGGAAGGGCGTCGGACCCTGAGGGGCCGTGCAGGGTGAGCGCGTAGCTGATCCCGGTGGGGTCGGTGTCCGTGATCTCCGCGGAGGCGGGTGAAGATGAGGGTGCCGCGTCCCGTGTGCCTGCCGCGGCGGGTGAGATCACCGGCGGCGGAGTGAGATCCGTCACAGTGACGGCCAGGCCGGGGATGCCGCGGGTCAGGCTCTCGCTGAGGAGATCGCCTGACTGGCCGGCCGAGACGACGAGCGTCATCGCGAGATGGCCGGAGAGCAGGCTCATCGACGAGTCGCCGACGACCCCGCCACCGGACACCGCTCGCGTGATCTCGGCGACCGCGCCCGGGCCGTCCCTCCCGATCACCGTTACGGCGTAGAGCCCCACCTTCGTCCCACCCTCCGTCGCAGTCACGTCTGACCGCACCGCCGACGGAAGGGGTGGCCGGCATCGTGCTCCGGGTGCCGGACGGCACGTGCCCAGTGACGGAACACGTGCCGTACGGTGACGCATCTAGCGTGCGGGACCGCTCTTGGCGGCGGCCCTGAACACGTCGCGGGGGTTCTCGAGCTCACCGAGCGAGACGGTCTCCCTCTTGAAGAACAGGGAAAGCGTCCAGTCGGCCACCACGCGGACCTTGCGGTTCACCGTAGGCACCCGCGACAGATGATACGTCCTGTGCATGAACCACGCCGGGATCCCGCGGAGCTTGACCCCGTAGACGTTCGCGACGCCCTTGTGGAGCCCCAGACCGGCGACCGATCCGGCGTACTTGTGCCGGTAATCCCTCAGCTGCTTCCCGCGCAGGTGGGCCGTGACGTTGTCGCCCAGGACCTTGGACTGACGGACGGCGTGCTGGGCGTTGGGCGCGCAGTACTTGCCCGGGTTGGTCATGTCGGGCACGCCGGCGACGTCGCCGGCCGCGAAGGCGTCCTTGACTCCGGCCACCGTCAGGCGGGTCGTGGTCATGATCCGGCCGCGCTCGTCGAGCGGCAGGTCGCCGGAGTTGACGACCGGGCTCGGCTTGACGCCGGCCGTCCAGACGATCGTGGCCGACTCGAAGACGTCCCCGTCCGAGGTCTTGACCAGGCCGCCCTCGCACGACTGGAGCAGGGTCTTCATCTTGAGCTCGATGCCGCGGGCGCGGAGTTCCTCCGCCGTCCATTCGCCCATCTCGGGGCCGACCTCGGGCAGGATGCGGTCGCTCGCCTCGATGAGGACCCAGCGCAGGTCCTTCTTCTCGATGCTCGGGTAGTACTTGATCGCGTCCTCGGTCATGTCCTCGAGCTCGGCCAGCGCCTCGATGCCCGCGAAGCCGCCGCCGACCACGACGAAGGTCAGCGCGCGGCGGCGCACCTCCTCGTCCTCGCTCGACTCGGCCCGGTCGAGCAGGGCCAGTACGCGGTTGCGCAGCGCGATGGCCTCGCCGACGGTCTTGAAGCCGATCGCGGCGTCCGCCAGGCCGGGGATCGGCAGCGTCCGCGAGATGGAGCCGGCGGCCATGACGACGACGTCGTACTCGATCTCCCGCGACTGGCCGACGGCGGGCTCGAAGGTCACGGTCCTGGCCTCGTGGTGGACCTTGGAGACCTTGCCGTTGAGGATCCGGACCTTGGGCAGCACCCGGCGCAGCGGGGCCACGACGTGGCGCGGCGAGATGTTGCCGGCCGCGGCCTCCGGGAGGAACGGCTGGTAGGTCATGTAGGACTGCGGATCGATGAGCGTGATCCGCACGCTCCCGTCCCGCAGCTCACGACGGAGCGTGCGCTGGAGGCGCAGGCTGGTGTAGAGGCCCACGTATCCACCGCCGACGATGACAATGTGCTTCGACTTGCCGTTCACCAGGGATCGCCCTTCGTGCCTCGATTGCTTGTGAAAGCATTCACAAGGTTACGTCACGAGATGGCATCACACCAATCCGCCCAGGGCGAAATTTCTCCACCTATTTCCGAAACAGCCCGATGAGCTGCTTCTTTCCTCGCGAAGATCAAGTGAATTTTCCTTGGTGACCGACTTCACACTCGTGAAAGGATTCACAAGCGATCGTCGGCGGTGTGAGCAGGGACGTCCTGACCGGCGGCCGTCGCCAACTCGACCGCACGGGCGAACACCGCGTCGAGCATCGGTGCGGTGACCCGCCCCGTGAACGTGTTCTGCTGGCTCGGGTGGTAGCAGCCGAGCAGCGTCACGGGCGCCTTGCCGTACGACAGGGGGACCTCCACCCCGTGGCCGAAGGGCGGGCGCCGAGGAGGCAGCGCGTACCCGGCCGCGCGCAACGCCGGCCACACCGCCTGCCAGGCGAAGCCCCCGAGCGCCACGACGACCCGGGTGGACTCGGCCACCAGGGCGAGTTCACGGGTGAGCCACGGGAAGCAGGAGTCGCGCTCCTCGGGCGTCGGCTTGTTGGCGGGCGGCGCGCACCGGACCGCGGCCATCATCCTCGCGCCGACCAGCCGCTGGCCGTCGCCCGCGCGGACGCTGGTCTCCTGTACGGCGAGGCCGGTGCGGTACAGCGAGGCGAAGAGCCAGTCACCGCTGCGGTCGCCCGTGAAGATCCGGCCGGTGCGGTTCCCTCCGTGCGCGGCGGGCGCGAGTCCCACGATGAGGGTGTGCGGCCGGTCGTCTCCCCACCCGGCGATGGGACGGCCCCAGTAGGTCTCCTCCGCGAAGGCCCGCCGCTTGACGTCGGCGACGGACTCCCGCCACTCGACCAGTCGCGGGCAGGCCCGGCACACCGACTGCCTGGCGGTCAGCTCGGCCAGTGTCTCGCTACCCGCCGCCAGCGCGGCGACCTCCAGGGGGTCGTGCGCGACAGGGGTGTCGGGCCGGGCGGGGTCGTCCGGCCAACCGGTTCCGGGAGGTACGCGACTCATGAGTCCGATCGTGCCAGCCGCGTGCCTGCGACGTCGCCGCGGTCTCGCCGATCACCGGGAATCACCTTTTCTCCCTGACTTTCCCGGTACGCCAGATGGGTACGTACTCGGCCGTGTCTACCGACTCGTTCCCCCCGCTGTTCGGCCCCGCGTTCGACGCCGACCCTTATCCCGCGTTCGCCTGGCTGCGGAGCAACTCGCCCGTCACCAGGGTCCCGCTGCCGGGATGCGAGGCCTGGCTGGTCACCCGGTACGAGGACGCCGTCGCCGCGCTCGCCCACCCGTCCCTGTCCAAGGACCCGGCGTCGGGCTCGCCGGAATGGCGCGCGGCGAGCCTCGGGCTGCCGCTCGACCACCGCCCCTCCCTCGCCCGGCACATGATCAACGCGGACGGAGAGGACCACTCCCGGCTTCGCCGGCTGGTCGGCGCCACCTTCACCCCCCGGCGCATGGAGGGCCTGCGGTCCCGCGCCCAGGAGGTGACCGACGGACTGCTCGACCGCCTGGACGGGGAGGAGGCCGACCTGGTCGCCGACCTCGCCTATCCGCTGCCGATCACGATCATCTGCGACCTGCTCGGCGTCCCCGAGGAGGACCGTGAGGCCTTCCATCGGCTCGCGTCGGTGATCGACTCGGCGGCGGCGTCCGAGGTCGAAGAGATCTCCCGTGCCACCGACGGGCTGGAGAAGTTCCTGAGCGACCTCGTCACACTCAAGCGCACCCGGCCGGGCGACGACCTGCTCACGGAGCTCGTCCGGCGCTCCAACCGGGGTGCGATCGATGCCGACGAGTTGACGTCGACGGCGTTCCTGCTGCTCATCGCGGGCCACGAGACGACGGTCGCACTGATCGGCAACGGGCTTCTCGCGCTCTTACGCCACCCGGACCAGCTCGCCGCGCTCCGCGCCGACCCCTCCCTGCTCCCCGACGTCGTCGACGAGATGCTGCGTTACGACGGGCCGGTGCGCAACGCCACCTGGCGCTTCCCCACCGAACCCGTCGTCATCGGCGGGCAGGAGATGCTCCCCGGAGAGCCGATCCTGGTGTCCCTGCTCGCAGCCAACCGGGACCCGTCCGTGTTCCCCGACCCCGATGCCTTCTCCCCCGGCAGGATCGGCGAGCCGCATCTCGCGTTCGGGCGCGGACCGCACTACTGCGTCGGCGCGGCCCTCGCGAAGGTCGAGGCGGAGGTGGCCATCGGCACCGTGCTGCGCCGTTTCCCCGATCTCGCCCCCGCGGTCGACCTGGAAGAGCTGACCTGGTGGCCGAGCACCATCATGCGGGGCCTGTTCTCACTTCCCGTCCGCCTTCGAGGGTGACGCAGAGGGCGACGCGGAGGGCGACGGCGTGGCTCCCTGAGACGGCGTGGCTCCCTGAGACGGTGTCGCGCCCGGGGACGGCGTCGCGTCCGCCGACGGAGATCCGTCCGGCGTCGGCGTGACCGCCGGAGACGCCGTCGGGCTCGGCATCACGCACGCGGAAGGGTCTCCCGGCGGCAGGCCGACCTGGGACCCCTCGGGCATGAGCGGCAGCGGATAGGCGTTGCGCATGGGCGGCTCACCCGCGCAGGGGACCGCGATCGCCCTGCCGTACGCCTCCGGGTCGGTCGTGATCGGCCTGCCGTCCTGGTCGTACAGCCGGACGCCGTGGAGCGGCGCCCCCTTCTCGTCGTACGGGATGATGTTGTAGATGTCGCCGCCGAGAGTGGCGACGTCCTGGACCCGCACGTCGTACGGACGAGGCACGCCGTAGTCGAAGGCGACCTCCCCCGAGGTGTGCATCGGCGGATCGGCCAGGCCGGCCAGCACCACGATCACGGCGACGGCGTTGGCCGCGATCAGCGCGGCCCTCCCCCATCCGGCGACGCCGGGCACGGTCCGTCGTCCGGCCCAGACGGACGCCCAGACCAGAGCAAGGGTGAACACCCACGCCACGACGTCCCCGGGAACCAGCCGGCTCGGCCCGATCCCGGACAGAATGAGCAGCGCGACCGCGTAACCGCGCAGAACCCACCAGGCAGGGCGTAATTCGGGCGCGAATGCCGCCGCCTGCCGATACGGCGGCAGCTGCAGCAGGCGGGCGTGGGCCGTGCCGAGGAGGCCGGTGGCCCTGGTGCGCACCTGGGTGCCGAGACGCCGTCGCGGTCGGGCGGGCCTGCCCCCGTAGGCGGCCCGCAACTCCGCGGCGTACGCCTGGGGGGAGCCGAGGCGGTCCTCCAGGGACATGCCGGGCTCGGCGGCCACCTCCGCGAGGTGGTCGTCGAGGTCCTCGAGCATCTCCTCCCGGTCGGCGGGGGGAAGATCTGCGAGCGCCTCGCGTACCGCCTGGGCGTAAGCGCCCGGCGTCAGCGGGGGGACGGTCATGGGGCAACCTCCTTGAGAAGGCCGTTCATGGTGGCGGCGAACGAGGTCCACGCCGCGGACGACGAGGTGAGCAGCGATCTGCCCACGTCGTTCAGGCCGTAGTACTTGCGGTGCGGGCCCTCGTCGGAGGCGACCACGTAGGAATTGAGCGCCCCGGCCTTGAAGAGCCGGCGCAGCGTGCCGTACACCGAGGCGTCGCCCACGTCCTCCAGGCCGGCCTCGCGCAGACTGCGCACGACGTCATAGCCGTAGCTGTCCCGCTTGGCGAGCACCGCGAGGACGGCGACATCGAGGACTCCCTTGAGGAGCTGGCTGCTGTCCACGCGACGCACAGTACTACGCATTGCGTAATAGCGGCAAGATCTCCATGGCGCGTGGAAGGAAACCCTGGTCAGACCAGGGACCAGGCGATCCCGTCGAGGATGTCGTGCTCGCTGACGACGACATCGGCGAAGCCGTACCGCCGGACGATGCGGTCGAGGATGAGCGCGCCCGCGCCGATGACGTCCACCCTGCCCGGGTGCATGACCGGGATGGCCGCGCGCTCGTCCCTGGTCATCTCCAGCAGCCGGGCGGAGACCTCGTGGACCTGGGCGGCGGGGATGCGGGAGTGGTGGATCCTCGCGGGGTCGTAGGCGGGCAGGCCGAGGGCGATCCCCGCGACCGTGGTGACCGAGCCCGCGAGCCCGACCAGCGTTCGCGCGTCCCTGACCGGCACGGCGGCCTCGACCCGGTCCATGGCCGCCTCGATGTCCGCGATCGCCGCCGCCACCGTGTCCGGCTGCGGCGGATCTCCCTTGAGGTGCCGTTCGGTCAGCCGTACGCAGCCGATGTCGACCGACAGCGCACCCTCGACGGCGCCGGACCCGACGACGAACTCGGTCGACCCGCCGCCGATGTCCACCACGAGGTACGGAGGCTCGCCGGTGTCCTGGCCCCTCGTGGCGCCGGTGAAGGACAGCCGCGCCTCCTCCTCGCCCGTCACCACCTCGGGTTCGACGCCGAAGATCTCACCGACCCCGGCCACGAACTCGCTCCGGTTCGACGCGTCCCTGGTCGCGGACGTCGCCACGACCCGGACCGGCATCCATCCGGACGGCCCGGCGTGCTCGGCGATGAGCTTGGCGTAGCCGCGCATCGCCGTGAACGTGCGCTCCAGGGCCTCGGGCGCGAGCCGTCCGGTGCGGTCGACGCCCTGACCCAGGCGGACGATCTCCATCCGGCGTTCGACGTCGGCAGGCTCGCCGGTCTCCGGCGAGATGCCGGCGATGAGGAGCCGGACCGAGTTCGTTCCGCAGTCGACGGCCGCGACCCTCATGACGGCTCTCCTCCGGCTTCGACGCAGGGCCCCTCGGCCCACCATTCGGGCAGGGCGTCGAGAGCCTCCCCGCCCAACGGGTTGGCTCCCGGTACGGCCAGTTCGTGGGCGACCAGCGCGTGCAGGCACTTGACCCGGCCGGGCATTCCGCCGGCGGTCTGCATGTCACGGGGAAGCGGCTCCAGGCCGTCCTCGCTCGCAGCCTGGTCGCGCCGGGCGAGGTAGTCCTCGTGGGCCGCAAGATAGGCCGCGGCCAGCTCGGGATCGTCCGCCAGCCTGGCCTGCATGAGCTTCATCAGGCCCGACGACTCCAGCGTGCCGATGGCCGACGCCGCCTTGGGGCAGGTCAGGTAGAACAGCGTGGGGAACGGCGATCCGTCGGGCAGGCGCGGGGCCGTCTCCAGCACGTCGGGCAGGCCGCAGGGGCACCTGTGCGCGACGGCCCGGACTCCGCGCGGTGCACGCCCGAGCTGGGCCTCCACCGCGGCCAGGTCGGCCTGATCCACCACTGTCGAACTCCTCGCCGTCACTCCTGGCCCGCCTCCACATTCGCCTGCACGGCGTCGCGGCCGCTGTCGGCGACTTCGACCGACTGCCACAGGGTGAGATACCAGGGGGGCTTCTCCTTGGGCTTGGCCCCCGCCTTCGCGGCCGCCTTGCCGTCGCCCGCGTCGAGGACCACGAAGCACTTGGCGCCGGGCTCGCAGTAATGGAGCCGCTCCTTGGCCTGGCGCTTGATGTACTCCGGGTCCTCCAGCTGCCTGCGGCGCTCCTCGAGCCTCTGCAGGTTCTTGAGCGCCTGGGTCTGCTGCTGTTCGAGCTGCGCGATCTGCCGCCGCTGCGCGACGTACTCCCGGATGGGGTAGGCGAGGCTCATCGAGATCGCGCACACGACCACGGCGAGGATCGCCGCGCGCCCGGTGAGCTGCGGTCGCTTGGCCAACGCGACACCCCTTCCGGTTTCCGTCTCCGGTTCCGTTCGGCTTGCTGCGCCTCCCGCGGACTACCTCTGGAAGCGCGGGAACGCCCCACGACCCGCGTAACGGGCGGCGTCATCGAGGAGCTCCTCGATGCGGAGCAGCTGGTTGTACTTGGCGACCCGGTCGGACCGTGCGGGCGCGCCGGTCTTGATCTGGCCGCAGTTGGTGGCGACGGCCAGGTCGGCGATCGTGGTGTCCTCGGTCTCGCCCGAACGGTGGCTCATCATGCAGCGGTAGCCGCTGCGGTGGGCCAGGTCGACCGCGTCGAGGGTCTCCGACAAGGTGCCGATCTGGTTGACCTTGACGAGCAGCGCGTTGGCGGCCCCCTCGCGGATGCCGCGCTCCAGACGCTCGGGGTTGGTGACGAACAGGTCGTCGCCCACGATCTGGACCTTGCCGCCGAGCGAGGCGGTGATGGCCTTCCAGCCGGCCCAGTCCTCCTCGTCCAGCGGGTCCTCGATGGAGACCAGGGGGTAGGAGCGGACCAGGTCCTCGTAGAACGAGATCAGCTCGTCCGCCGAGACGCCCTTGCCGTCGATCGTGTACACGCCGCCGGAGTGGAACTCGGTGGCCGCGACGTCGAGCGCGAGCGCGATGTCCTCGCCCGGGGTGTAGCCGGCCTTCTCGATCGCCACCATGATCAGGTCGAGCGCGTCGCGGTTGGACGGCAGGCTCGGCGCGAAGCCGCCCTCGTCGCCCAGGCCCGTGGCGTAGCCCTTCTCCTTGAGCACGGACTTCAGCGTGTGGTAGGTCTCCGCGCCCATCCGGACGGCCTCGGAGAACGTCTCCGCGCCGATCGGGGCGATCATGAACTCCTGGATGTCCACGTTGGAGTCGGCGTGCGCTCCGCCGTTCAGGATGTTCATCATCGGCACGGGCAGGACGTACGCGTTCGGGCCGCCGATGTAACGGAACAGCGGCAGGTCAGAGCTGTCGGCGGCGGCCTTGGCAACGGCGAGCGAGACGCCGAGCAGCGCGTTGGCGCCGAGCCTGCCCTTGTTGGGCGTGCCGTCCAGGTCGAGCATGGTCTGGTCGATCAGCCGCTGCTCTTCGGCGTCGAAGCCGATGATCTCGTCGGCGATCTCGTCGGTGACACCGAGGACGGCCTTCTCGACGCCCTTGCCGAGGTAGCGCTTCTTGTCCCCGTCACGAAGCTCCACAGCCTCGAACTGGCCGGTGGACGCACCGCTCGGAACGGCGGCGCGGCCGGTGCTGTAGTCGTCCAGCAATACCTCGACCTCGACCGTGGGGTTCCCCCGGGAGTCGAGGATCTCGCGGGCGGTAACGGCCTCGATGGCAGCCACGAACAGCTCCTAGCAAAGTCGCGGGCAGTTTGCCTGCTGAGCCTACCGGTCCCCGCCGGCCCGCATGGCCCGGGGGCAGGCCGTTCTTCCGGCGTGTCTCATCTGTCAGGATTCGCTCTCCCACTCCTCGATCCGCCGGCGGTACTCGCGCGTCACGGCCCTCAACTCGGCCTCGGGGTCGAGCCCCTCGTCCTGCGCGAGCCGTACGAGCTCGAACAGGCGCGCGCCCACGGTGTCGGGCAGGTCGCCGGCGAGGGAGGCGGGGACACCGGCCCTCCCGGCACGGCGGAGCATCTGGGCGGCGAGGGAGAGCGCGGGCTGCCCCATGGGCACACCACTGAGCACGGAGTCGGTCTCGCCCTTGGCCGCGCGTTCGGCCGCCTTGATCGTCTCCCAGTTGTCGCTCACCTCACCGGCGCCGGAGACCGCGGTGCCGGCGAAGACGTGCGGGTGGCGGCGGACCAGCTTCTCGACGATCCCCGTCGCGACGTCGTCGATGTCGAAGCCGCCCTCCTGCCCCCTCTCCTGGGCCAGGCGGGAATGGAACATGACTTGGAGGAGCAGGTCGCCGAGCTCTTCCCGGAGCGCCGTGAAGTCGCCCTGGTCGATCGTCTCCAGGACCTCGTAGGCCTCCTCGACGAGATAGGGCACGAGCGACTCGTGGGTCTGCTTGCGGTCCCAGGGGCATTCGCGGCGGAGCCGGTCCATGACCTGGACGAGGTCGAGCAACCTGGCACCCGGAAGGTCGTACGAGCCGGGGATCACCTCGATGACGGGCGGGTCCTCCATGGCGACGGCGGCGTGGCCGACGGCGCGCATCAGGTTCTCGTCGCCGTCCTGCGCGGCCAGCCAGACGACCGTGCCCGTACGGCCCTCGGCCGCGAGCGCGACCGGATCGGGGGTCACGACCTCGACGTGGATCCCCTCGTCCGCCAGATAGGGAAGGACGGGATGACCGGCGGAGCCGGTGAGCACGCGATCCGAACGCAGTGCCGTCCAGGCCCGCCCCGTCAGCAGCCCCGGGGCCACCCGCGGAGAAGTGGTGACGACGACCAGCGCCATACCCTCAACCTCCCTCTCATTCCCCTTTGGCGTGATCATGCACAGGTTCGCGGATCCACCTCTGACCAGCCACGTCCTCCCGCGTGATCATGCACAGGTTCGCGGATCCGCCTCTGACCAGCCACGTCCTCGCGCATGATCATGCGCAGGTTCGGCGACGCACCGCTTGAGCTGGAGAAACACCTTTCGTGATCATGCAATTACATGATCACGAAAGGACTTCCCGCAGGCCAGGGCACGCCTTCACGAACCTATGCATGATCACGAAGGTACTTCCCGCAGGTCAGGGCACGTCTTCACGAACCTGTGCATGATCACGAGGTGCGTCTCGGGAGGTCGAGAGGTCCGCTCCCGAACCTGTGCATGATCACCAAACACGTCGGGGCAGGCGGGGGCCGCCCTCCTCGAACTTGTGCATGATCACACCAAGAGGGGTCAGCCTGCGGGAGGGGCGGCGGGGTCGCCGGCGGCGGCCTGCTCGGGAGCGGGCACCCTGCCGAACCGCTCGTCCGGCACGAACCCCTGCTGGGGGTCGAACTTGCCGTACCGCGGGTTGAAGCGCACCGGGACCTTGGAGTCGACCTCCTGAGTCAGCTTCTGCACGGCGATCTGCTGGCTCTGCTCGTCCTGACCCGCGCCCATGCTGTCGATCATCTTCTGCTGGATGATCAGCGAGCTGATGAACTCGCGGCCGACGGACAGCGGCACCCCGCTCTGCAACAGCGCCTTGTCGATCTGCGACTGGCCGCCCTGCGCCGCGACGATGTCGTCGATGTCCCGCTGGGAGACGGAGACGCCCTTCTCCTGACCGAGCTGCACGTACTGCTTGCCGTTGGCCAGCCTGAGCAGGATCAGCTGCGACAGCGGGATCCTGAGGCCGAGCTGGTCCTCGGTCATCTTGTTGGCGGCCAGGTCCTTGCGGAACTCCTGGATCTTGGTGTCCAAGTCGCTGGTGGAGATGCGTTCCTTGCCCACGATGGCCGCGGCGCCGGCCTGGACGGGGCCACACGCGCTCAACGCCACACCCGCCGCCGCGACGGCCACGGCGACGCGCACTTGAAATGACTTCACGAACGATCCTCCTGAGGACACCGGCCAGGCAATTGTGCCGGTTCTCTGTCTTTTGCGCGATCTCGCGCCAGCGCCGTGAGACCGCCGATCCGCGGTCACTGTACCCGCACCGGTTCGAGGAACATGGCGTCGACCAGGTCTCCGCACCATTTCAGCAGCTCCAGGTCCCGCAGCGGCTGACCGCCGATGGGCCTGGTCTTCGGCACCGGCACCAGCAGGACCTCGGTGGCCTGCTTGACGATCGACCGCGGGTACAGCCGCTGCAGCCGCACCTGCTGGGAGTCCCGCAGGACCACGGGGGCGAACCTGATCTGCTGGCCCTGCAGGGTGACGTCCGTCAGCCCGGCCTTGCGGGCCTTGATCCTGAACCGCGCCACCTCCAGGAGGTTGTCCACCTCCTGCGGCGGCTTGCCGTACCGGTCGGTCAGCTCGTCGCGGACGGCGGCGATGTCGTCCTCGGAGGCGATCGCGGCGATGCGCTTGTACGCCTCGAGCCGCAGCCGCTCCGACGTCACGTATCCGTGCGGCACGTGGCCGTTGATCGGCAACTCGACCTTGACGTCCCCCCGCTCCTCGGGCTCGGCCTCACCGGAGAGCTTCGACTTCTGCTCCTGTACGGCCTCGGCCATCATCCGCACGTACAGGTCGAAGCCGACGCCGGCGATGAAGCCCGACTGCTCGGCGCCGAGGATGTTGCCGGCGCCGCGGATCTCCAGGTCCTTCATCGCGACGTACATGCCCGCGCCCATCTCGGTGTGCTGCGCGATCGTGGCCAGCCGCTCGTGGGCGGTCTCGGTCAGCGGGGACTCCGGCGGATACAGGAAGTAGGCGTAGCCGCGCTCACGCCCCCGGCCGACGCGGCCGCGGAGCTGGTGCAGCTGCGACAGGCCGTAGTTGTCCGCTCGGTCCACGATGAGCGTGTTGGCGTTGGGCACGTCGAGGCCCGACTCGACGATCGTGGTGCACACGAGCACGTCGAAGTTGCGCTCCCAGAAGTCCACCATGATCTTCTCGAGCTGGTGCTCGTTCATCTGACCGTGGGCGACGGCGATCCGCGCCTCGGGAACCAGCTCGTGGAGCCGCGCGGCCACCCTGTCGATGCTGCGCACCCGGTTGTGCACGAAGAACGTCTGGCCGTCGCGCATCAGCTCGCGCCTGATCGCCGCCGCGATCTGCTTCTCGTCGTACGGTCCGACGAACGTGAGGATCGGGTGGCGCTCCTCCGGCGGGGTGAGGATCGTGGACATCTCGCGGATGCCGGTCAGGCCCATCTCCAGCGTGCGCGGGATCGGCGTGGCCGACATGGCGAGCACGTCGACCTGGGTGCGCAGGTGCTTCATGGCCTCCTTGTGCTCCACGCCGAACCGCTGCTCCTCGTCCACGATGATCAGGCCGAGGTCCTTGAACCTGACCTCGGGCGACAGCAGCCGGTGGGTGCCGATCACGACGTCGACGGCGCCGTTCCTGACCCCCTCCATCGTCTCCTTGACCTCGCCGTCGGTCTGGAAGCGGGACATCGGCTTGATCGTGACGGGGAAGCTGGCGAACCGCTCGCCGAACGTCGACAGGTGCTGCTGGACGAGCAGCGTGGTCGGCACGAGCACCGCGACCTGCTTGCCGTCCTGAACCGCCTTGAACGCGGCGCGCACCGCGATCTCGGTCTTCCCGTAGCCCACGTCGCCGCAGATCAGGCGGTCCATCGGGACGGGCCGCTCCATGTCCCGCTTGACCTCGTCGATCGCCTCAAGCTGGTCGCCGGTCTCGGCGTAGGGGAAGGCGTCCTCCATCTCGCGCTGCCAGGGACTGTCGGCCGCGAAGGCGTGGCCGGGGGACGCCATCCGGGCCGAGTAGAGCCGGATCAGCTCGCCCGCGATCTCCCTGACGGCCTTCCTCGCCTTGGTCTTGGCCTTGGCCCAGTCGGCGCCGCCCATGCGGTTGAGGGTCGGGGCCTCGCCGCCGACGTAGCGCGTGACCTCGTCGAGCTGGTCGGTCGGCACATAGAGGCGGTCGCCCTTGGCGTACTCGATGACGAGGTACTCCCGGGTCGCCCCCTGGACCGTGCGCTGGACCATCTCGATGTAGCGCCCCACACCGTGCTGCTCGTGGACGACGTGGTCGCCGACCTTCAGCTGGAGCGGGTCCACCATGTTCCGGCGCCGCGACGGCAGCCGCCGCATGTCCTTGGTCGACGCCTTCTGCCCCACCAGGTCGAGATGGGTCAGGACAGCCAGGCCGGGGACGACGAAGCCGTGGTCGAGGCGGCCGGTGGTGACCTGGACGACGTCGTGCGGCGGCGCGGTGTCGATCGCGGGGGCGAGCCTGGCCGCCACGTCGACGCCCTTGAGCAGCTCGACCATGCGCTCGGCCGGGCCGTGGCCCTCGCTGAGCAGCACGACCGACCTGCCCGCGCCCAGCCAGCCCTTGATGTCGGCCAGCGCGCGCTGGGTGTCGCCGCGGTAGGACTCGACGTCGTGCGCGTCCAGTTCGACGCCGTCGCCGAAGGGCGCGATGCTCCACCACGCCTGGCCCAGCTCGCGGGCGTGGCCCTGAACGTCCTCGAGGGTCCGGAACGCGGCCGCCTCGAGGTCGATCGGCGCCTCTCCTCCGGCGGCGGCGGTGATCCAGGACGCCTCCATGAACTCCTGGCTGGTCCGCACCAGCTCGACGGCCCGGCCCCGGATGCGCTCGGGATCGCAGACGAACACGGCCGAGCGGATGGGCAGGTGGTCGAGCAGCAGGTCCATCGAGCCGGCCAGCACCGGGGCGAACGCCTCCATGCCTTCCATGGGCACGCCCTCTGCGAGCTGGTCGAGCACCTCCTTCAGCGCGGGGTGCTCGTCTCCCAGCTCGCGGGCGCGCTGCCGTACGTCGTCGGTGAGCAGCAGTTCACGGCAGGGCGCGGCGAACAGGCCGTCCTGGGCGATCTCCAGCGAGCGCTGGTCGGCAACCTTGAACCAGCGGATCTCCTCGACCGTGTCGCCCCAGAACTCCAGCCGGAGCGGGTGCTCCTCGGTCGGCGGGAAGACGTCGAGCAGGCCGCCGCGCACGGCGACCTCGCCGCGCTTTTCGACCATGTCGACGCGGTGGTAGCCGTTGCCGACCAACTGCGCCACCACGGCGTCGAGGTCGGCGTCGTCACCCGCGCGCAGCCGGACGGGCTCGAGGTCGCCGAGGCCGGACACGATCGGCTGCAGCAGCGAGCGGACGGGGGCGACGACGACCCTGAGCGGTCCGGCGTTCGGGTCGCCGTCGACCGGGTGGGCCAGCCTGCGCAGTACGGCGAGGCGCTGCCCGACGGTGTCACTGCGGGGTGAGAGCCGTTCGTGCGGAAGGGTCTCCCACGCGGGGAAGACCGCGACCGCGCTCTCGTCGACCAGGCCGGTGAGGGCCGCCGCCAGGTCCTCCGCCTCCCTGCCGGTGGCGGTCACCGCCAGCACGGGACGGACGCGGGACAGGGCGGCGACGGCCAGCGGCCGGAGCGCGGACGGCGCGATCAGGTCGGCGCCGGGATCGGCGGAGTTTTCGGCGCCTTCGAGAACGGCGGCCAGCTTCGGTTCGGCGGCGACAAGGTCGAGCAGTCCGGAAAGAGACATTTGTGCCTTCTGAGCCCCACGACGGCAAGCGAAATGGCCCGAGCCAGATATGGACCGGGGGTACCCAGGCTACGCCCGTACGGGCCCGCGCCGGGCAGGAGCCCCGCAGCCGCCGAAATCCGGCCCCGCAAATGCTCTACTCATCGCACTGGCGTGGTTACGCTCTGTTGCATGTCTGAGGTTCAGTGGTCGCCCGTGGGCGAGGATGACGTTTTCAGCCAGCGAGTCCGCGAGCAGTGGACCGAGCAGCTGGGACGGCGCCTCGACATCCTCATCGCCGGATGCGGGCGGGGCGGCACGCTGGACGCCGGCCGATCCGATCCACAGGTCACGGGCGTGGACGAGGACCTGCCGCCGCTGCGGGCCCACGCGAGCTCACGCCAGGACCTGGACGCCTGTTACCTCGACGACATGCGCACGGTGCCCGTTCCGCCGCGCTCCTACGACGTGGTCTACGTGTCGTTCCTGCTGGAGCGCATCCGCAACGCCGAGCTGGTGCTCGACCGCCTGGCCGGAGGGCTCCGGCCAGGCGGCCTCCTGCTGGTCAAGCTCAGGGACCGCGGTTCGGCGTACGGCTTCTGCGACCGGGTCACGCCCTCCTGGCTGCGCCTGGCGTTGTGGAAGCACTTCATGCCCCCAGGCTCGGTGGGCCCGCTCCCGGCGATCTACGAGCCGATCGCCTCCCGCGAGGGCATCCGGGCGTACTGCCTGATGCGCGGCCTGATGATCGCGGAGGACTACTCCGGCGCGACCGGGCCGGCCCTGCGCGGGCCGCACGCCGGGCTCGTCAAGCTGGTCTGCGGGGCCGTCTCCGCGCTGTCCGGCGACCGCCTGTCCGGCACGAACGACGAGGTCTGCATGGTCATCCGTAAGCCGCAGAACCATTTCGCCCGCCTCATCTAGTGTGC